>NZ_JBHSBW010000013.1:0-845236 GCF_042650845.1 Pedobacter lithocola
TTTGGTACAACGAAACTGGACAGGTTTTGCAATCTGCACCAACACCTTCAACTGCTGTTGCTGGGACATTGAAATATTATGTTGCGCAGAAGTTTTCTACAGGATGCGAAGGTCCAAAAGCGGAAATAGTGGTAACCATTAATCCGCTTCCTGCAGCTCCAACTGTTTCTGCTACTTTAGCATATTGCCAAAACCAAACAGGAATTCCTGCATTAACAGCAACTAAAGAAACTAATGCAGTCTTAGTTTGGTACAACGAAACTGGTCAAATTCTTCCTTCTGCTCCAATTCCTTCAACTGCCACAGTTGGTACTCAGAAATACTATGTTGCGCAGAAATTTTCTACAGGATGCGAAGGTCCAAAAGCTGAGATTTTAGTTTCAATTAGTCCTTTAGGTTCTAAACCTTTAATCACCAGCAGCGGAAACCTTCAATTTTGTTCAGGCGGATCGGTAATTTTAACATCTTCAACTGCTTATCAATATCAATGGTATAAAGATAATCAGCCTGTTATTGGTGCAACGGGCAAAAGCATAACCATTACGCTTAGCGGTGAATATCGAGTGGAAACAAAGAATGTAAATGGTTGTTCCTCTCTACTTTCAGATCCTATTGTAGTCGTTAACGAAGGCATTCCAACAAAGCCTATAATTACTGCAACTACCGCTATCGAACTTTGTCAAGGCGAAAAAGCAACTCTTAAATCATCTGCAACCAGTGGAAATCAATGGTACAGAAACGGGAACATAATCCCAGGAGCAATTGATCAGATTTTTCAAACCTTTCTTGATGGTAGCTACACCGTAAAAACTAAAACCCCAGCTGGTTGCGAAAGCTTAATATCTGAACCAATTTCTCTGGTATTTAAAAACTTATTGCCTCCGCCATCAATTTCCCCTATTGGTGAGCAAGTAATTTGCAGAGGTGGCAAAGTAACTTTGAGTTCATCATCAACTACTGGCAACCAATGGTTTAAAGATGGTGTTTTAATTCCGGGTGCTGTAAACCAAACTTATGTAGCTACATCAGGTGGCGTTTATTCGGCAAAAGCTATCAATACAACGGGTTGTGGAGGTACGATTTCAAACATCGTTCAGGTTAATGAAGTTGATTTTAAAATTTCCCTATCAGCAAATGATGAACTTAGCCAAGCTGGTGGAAGTATCGTTTTACAGACTTCATCAAACTTAAAATATAAAGTGGTTAGCTGGTCGCCTCAAAATTTATTTCAAAAGCAAGATGCTACAACACAAAGTTTGAATTTAAAATCAAATGTAAATGTTATTGTAAATGTGATGTCGGAAAATGGTTGTATAACCTCAGCCAGTTTGGCTTTAAATTATAATAAGAAAAGAGATTTATTCATTCCAAATACCTTCACACCAAACGCTGATGGCAAAAACGACTTTGTAAAAGTTTACGGTAATGGAATAGATGCTGTAGAATTTATGGTATATACGCAATGGGGAGAATTAATTTATAGATCGAAAGAAAAAGATGCATCATGGGATGGAAACTACAGAGGTTTACCTCAACCTGTTGGTGTGTATTTATATAAATGTGTGGTTCGATTTGACGATGGAGAAGAACTTACAAAACATGGTGCGATTAATTTGTTGAGGTAGTATGAGGAAAGTGTGTTTTTTAGTTTTTTTTCTGGTGGCTTTTAAAGCTTATGCCCAGGTAGATCCTCATTTTTCACAATACTATGCTTATGCTCTTTGGATGAATCCCGCACTTGCAGGCGCATCTCAGATGGATTACAAGGCAACACTGATTCATAGAAGTCAGAGTTTTGGCAATGTTAACACCTTTAATACTTCTGGTTTATCGGCCGAGCTAACCACTAACCGAAACATAAATATTGGCGTAAATATATTAAACCAAACGGCTACAAGTGGCGGCTACGGTTACATTAATGGTAATTTATCACTAGCCTACACTGGGATAAAATTTGGTTACAATGAAGATTATAATTTCATTTTTGGAATTAATGCCGGTTTTTTAAATCGAAGATTTGATAGTAGCAAATTTCAACTTGGCGACCAATATGAATCGGGAATTGGTTTTAATCCGGTTATTCCTACGGCCGATAATTTTAATAGCAACGCTTCAACCGTTTTAGATGCTGGTGCTGGTGTTGCTTTTTTCGATACAAATCCGCTTAAAAAAGCCAATTTATTTGCTGCTTTTTCGATGAATCATTTAACCCGGCCTGTAGATCCATTTGTGAACTCGCAAGGGAAATATTATCTGCCAATTCGTTATCTGGTAAATGCCGGTGTAAGTATTAAATTGAAAAATAATATGGTGGTTATTCCGCACATTATGTATGCAAGACAAGGTAATGCGCAAGAACGTATGGCAGGTGTCTATCTGTCAGTTCCATCGGGTAATACAGCTGAAGTGATATTAGGAGGAAACATCCGTTATAAAGACGCCATTGTTCCTTACGGAGGAATTACGTTTAACAATTTTACCTTGGGCTTAAGTTACGATATCAACCCGGCACTAAATAGAGCAGGAACAAATACCAATACCTTCGAAATTTCATTAACCTTTTTCAAACGGAAATCAGAAAATTACCGAGGCATTAGGTGTCCGGTGTTTTAGCAGGATAAATTATTTCCATCCTAACTCTACTCCTACAATCTTTTACTCCGTAAATTATTTTGAAGTAAGCACCTTCATTATCTTATTAAAAATTTGGTTGTTGGGATACACTCCTCTAAAATCATCGGCATGCGGACCATAAGCAAAAACAGGAACCATGATGTTGGTATGATCATCTGTACTAAAATTTCCGGTAATTTTTCCATTTTTATTATCCGCATCAAGAAGAGATAATCCTCCAGTTTCATGGTCTGCTGTAACAATAACAAGTGTCTCCCCGTCCTTATCAGCAATTTGTAAGGCAGCCTCAATAGTTTTATCAAAATCATGCATTTCTGTAACTGCAAAAGGCAAATCATTTGCATGTCCTCCATGATCTATTTGAGCACCTTCAGCCATAATAAAATAGCCCTTTTTATTATTTTTGAGCAGCTGTACAGTTTTTAGTAGCGCCTGCTTTAAAACATCTCCACGACCTTTAAGTACCGACCGGGTATCTTCGTTTGGTAGCAAAACCAATTGCTTGCCAGATGCTTGTTTCTCAAATTCAGGAAAACTCTTGTTCAAGGTAAATCCCGATTGTGTTAAAGCGCTGACTAAACCTGTATTTTTATTATTTAAAAATGCTTTTTGATTTGAACCCACTAAAATTTCCACTTTCGATTTTAATAAATCGGCAGCGATTTCATTACTCATGGTGCGTTCGGTTTGGTGCGCATAAAAAGCAGCCGGAGTTGCATCAGTAACATCGCCAACGCTTATAATTCCGCTTTTTATACCAAAGCCGAACAGTGTATCAACCAGGTTTGTTCTGTTTTTATTATCGGTTCCCATACCAATATACCGATTGTTTGTTTTTTCGCCTGTAGCCATTGCTGTAGCACCTGCTGCCGAATCTGTATTATCAGAATTAGCCGCAGCGGTTTGAGAAAAGCCAATATTTTTTATTCTGGCGATATTTAAATCTCCGTGGTTTGCAATTAAACCAGCATGAATTTGGGCAAGTCCCATCCCATCGCCAATTAATAAAATTATATTTTTAACTTTTTTATTTGCCCCATCAGATTTATAACTGGGCGTGTAAACCGGGTATGGAGTAGGATTCGTAAATGTCAATTTCTCCTGATGTGCATAAAAATCAGCCAGTTGTATTGGATGATCGGTATTTATCCAATCTACACCTAAACGGCCAAGAACAATCCATGTATTCGGACTATCAACTGTAGCCCAAAACCGAAATGGCTTTTTAAGTTGATGTGCGTCATCAACAACTTGCTTAAGTTTGGCATAATCTGTTGGTGTTGGTACTCCTTTGCCATTCCAAACCGTATATTTTTTAATATCCTGACTAATCATTGCAACATGTTTTAGCTCTTCGGCAGAATATTTTATACCCGGGCGGCCATCAAAAAGAATATAATCTGGCCAATCCACAAATTTTGCAGGAACAGGCATATCTCCACTTATTACAATTTTAATCGCCTTATTATTTTTGCTTGTATTAAACACATCATCAAAAGCTTTTAATTCAGTAATAAGCTTATTTAAAACATTTACATGGTCTTGCTTTATATCGATAACCAATTGAAGTGTTTGCTCAGAATTTTTAAATGCCTGGTTGCCATTCTCTTTAAATAATTTTGCCAATGGCGATAGATAAAGCTGAGTTAATGTGCGTCCTGGTTTAATTTCTGATGGTTCATGAGCCACATAAAGTTCATTATCTTTCATAAACACATCTGCTTCTACTGAACCCATTTTTGCATAATAAGCCTGCAGTAATGGTATGTTTTGATGGTAATCGTTATGACTGTGCCCACGAGTGCTGCCATTTGTTTGTGCCCATGTTAATGCAGGGAACGATAGCATTACAGTTAAAATTTTTATGTAAGAGATTTTCATTTTATGCAATGTGGTAATATTATTATTTAATGGGCTTAGCGTATTCAGCATTTTTCGCAGTGTTCAGTTAAGTGTTTTTGCAGCAAAAGAACTACTTTGGTGTGAAGTTAATATTAACCTGATGATAACAAACAGAAGCGGAAGTAACAAAAACTAATTAGACTGAGTTCTATTATTAATTTCCTTCATATTATTAATAAGCGGCCTTTTTTTTATGTTACCCTGAATTTATTTCAGCGTCTTTTTTACAGGAAAGATGCTAAAATTAATTCAGTATGATGTGTCGTACAAGCAATTTGGAGATAAAATAGAAAATATTACGTTTAAGAATCTAACTCATGTAAATGGTTTACTAAAATTTAAAATCTCTTTGCATAATCATCAACTTGTTTAAAACCACTCGTTTTGAACACACATTCCTGCGTTTTAAATACAAGCACCAAAGCTTAAGCATGGATATTTGTATTCGTTAATAAATAGAAAAAATGAATTATAAAATTTTAGGAAATACAGGATTAAAAGTTTCAACACTTTGTCTGGGTACAATGAATTACGGCGGAAAAGGTTTTTTTGGCTACATGGGTAATTTAGATCAAAAAGAAGTAGATGAACAAATTAAAACGGTAACCGAAGCAGGTGTTAATTTTATTGACACGGCAAACATTTATTCGGAAGGGCAATCGGAAATTATGATTGGCACTGCCATTAAAAACCTTTCGATTAATAGAGATGATTTAGTACTAGCCACAAAAGTTAGAGGTTCTATGGGTAAAAGTGAGAACGATAGAGGACTTTCTAAAAAACACATCATACAACAGGTGGAAGCAAGTTTAACAAGATTAGGTACAGATTACATTGACCTATACCAAATCCACACGGTAGATCCGCTTACACCTATTGAAGAAACGATTAGAACTTTAGATGATTTGGTTAGTAGCGGTAAAATAAGGTATTTCGGTGCAAGTAATATGGCTGCATGGCAATTAATGAAAGGTTTAGCCTATTCACAGTATAATAATTTGGATAGATTTGCTTCGCTTCAGGCAAATTATTCACTTGATGTTAGAGATGTTGAGCGTGAAATTGTTCCTCTATTATTAGATCAAAAAGTTGGAATGATGATTTGGAGCCCTTTAAGTGGTGGCTTGCTTACAGGAAAGTACAAACGCGATGGAAATAAAGAGGCTGGCAGGCTAAACAAATTTCCCTTTCCTCCTTTTCATGAAGAAAGAGCTTATGATGTACTCGATGTTCTTACACCAATGGCCGAGCAAAAGCAGGTTTCTATTGCTCAACTAGCATTAGCGTGGTTGCTGCACCAACCTGTGGTAAGCAGTGCAATCATTGGAGCTACCAAACTGCATCAGCTTAAAGATAATTTAAAGGCTGTTGATGTGAAATTTTCAACAGAAGAATTAAATTTATTAAATGATGTGAGCAAACTGCCAGTTGAATATCCTGCAAATGTGTTAGAGGCTATGACATCTGATAGAAGTTCGGGCATTGATTTTTTAAATGCTTAAATTTATAAATCCCAAAAGCATAATTTAATGCGGCTTTAGTTTTGATAATGAAAAATACATCTCCTAACATCAAAAAAATAGATTCGATAAAAGAATTGCATTCATTTATGGGTTTACCAAGTCCGCTAAATCCGTTAATCACCATTGTAGATCATGCTAAAATTGCAAGCATTAACCAAGGTAATGACCAGAAAATGATCTTTGGATTGTACAACATTTCGATTAAACGCGGCTTTAAAGGGAAATTAAAATATGGAAAAAACCATTATGATTTTGATGATGGAACCATGTCTTTCATAGCGCCAAACCAAATTCTAAGTATTGATAAAGATGAAGATAGAAACACAGATGGTTGGTCATTAATGTTTCATCCCGATTTAATTGTTCAGTATCCTTTAGGGATGGGAATAAAAAATTATGGCTATTTTTCATATTCCGTAAACGAAGCTTTACACCTTTCAACCGATGAAGAAAGCACAATAGAAACCATTGTAGGAAACATTCAAAATGAGGTAGATTCCAGATTAGATAATTTCAGTCAGGATGTTATTGTATCCAATCTCGAACTTCTTTTAAGTTATTGCAATCGTTTTTACAACAGGCAATTTATTACAAGGAAAATGGCAAAAAACGATTTGCTAACCAAATTTGAAAGTATTTTAGCAGAATATTTTAATGGTAAATCTGATTACATCATACCAAGTGTTGAACAACTGGCAAGTGAATTAAATGTTTCATCAGCTTATTTAAGCGATATGTTAAGAAGTGTAACCGGACAAAATACCCAGCAACACATACATGATAAACTTATAGAAAAAGCGAAAGAAATTTTAATAGGAACAGATTTAACCGCTAGTGAAATTGCCTATCAGTTGGGTTTCGAATATCCGCAATCGTTTAGCAAGTTATTCAAAAGCAAAACGAAGTTAACCCCAATAGAATACCGAAACAGTTTTAACTAATGGGTTTTTCATTAAATCAGTTTTCCGAAACCTTTATCGGTTTCGGAAAACTGTAATTTTAATAACCTGGATTTTGAGTTAGGTTTCTGTTTAATTGAATTTCGCGTGTTGGAATTGGATACAAAGCCAAGGTAGGCACCACATTACCAATTAAACCATTTGCAGGTACAAAATTAGCTTTGTGAGCTTGCATTACATCAACCATAATTCCCCATCTAATTAAATCAAACCATCTTTCGCCTTCAAAGCAAAGCTCTACTCTCCTTTCATGTCTAATAGTTGTTCTCGCATCTGATTGAGAAAGACCAACTTTCGGCGCAAGATTAGATCTTGTACGAATAAGATTTAACTGCGTTAAGGCTTGCGTGGTTTTATTATTTTCGTTTAAGGCTTCAGCATATAATAAAATGATATCGCTGTAGCGCAAAATCGGCCAGTCGTTATCGCCCTCGCTATTTGCACCAACACTTTGATAAACAAACTTTTTAGCGTAATAATAAATAAGCGTACCAGAAGCATACACACCTATTGCAGTATTTAGACGATTATCGCCAGGTTCGAATGTGTTATAAAGGTCAGATGTTCCGCTATTATTGCTATTTCCAGTAACTGCTGTTATCGTAGTACCTGATGGTTGCGGTACAAAGCTTCTCGCAAAAGTATTTCCTTCTCCAAAACCTCCACCAATGTACTGAACTGCAAAAATTATATCTCTATTATTGTCTTTCCCCTGTCCAAAAATCTGATCGTAAGGCAACAATGTACCAGAAGTGGCTGCAACAGAGGCAAGAATTGCTTCAGCCTGCGTAAACTTACTTTGAAACATATATACTTTACCTAACAGTGCGTTGGCTGCAATACTTGTTGCCCTGCCAACATCTGCGCTGGTATAACTTGCCGGCAATACTGCAGCAGCTTCTGTTAAGTCTTTTTCTATTTGTGCATAAACTGCAGCAGCAGCTACCCGATTATAACTGTATGCCTGGCTTTCTGACGTAATCTCATTAAGTACTAATGGCACACCTCCAAACATTCTTACCAAATTAAAATACATTAAAGCCCTTAGAAATTTAGCTTGCCCGATATAACTATTACGGTTTGCATCCGTCATTGGTGGCGTAGCTACATGTTCTAAAACAATGTTTGCATACGCAATGGTAGCATAAAACCTAGCCCAGGCTCCCTGTAAATTTGTAGAGTTAGCTGTCCAGGTTAATTTATCTTGTTCGCCGTATAAAACTTCACTTTCACCATACGTTTGTGCATTATCTGATGGTAGTTCTCCAAAACCATATTGCTCATTATAAATTGGCCGTAAACTACTGTAAGCACCTGTCAAAGCAGATCTTATATCTATTTCTGTATTGTAAAAAGTATTTACCGGAACAATTCCCTTTGGCGTTAATTCTACAAAAGATTTTTTGCAGGAACTTATAACCAAACTAAAAGTAAGTAGGCATATACTGCAGATGATTAATTTATTTATTTTCATGATCATTTAGTGTTAAAGCAATTAAAATCCAAAATTGATACCTAATATAATTGTACGTGCCGTTGGATAGGTTCCCTGATCTACACCAGGAGTTGTAGGATCGCCACCCATTATATTTGCCTCGGGATTATAGCCAGAATATTTAGTGATAAGGAATGGATTTTGAGCAGTTACATATAACCTTGCCGATTTAATTGATATTTTTTGCAACAAATTATCACTAAATCGATATCCCAAAGTGATGTTTCTTACCCGAAGATATGAACCGTTTTCTACCGCCAAACTTGATAAAGCTGGTCCCGGAAGTGCTCCAGTTGAAATCGGACTAGGATATAAAACATCTCTTGTCGGGAAAGCCGGATCGAAATAGTTGTTAAAATATTTACTTAACGAATTTTGATTATTGTTACCAGTTATGGTTTGCCTGTTGTTTCCATTTATAATATTAACACCCTGAACACCCTGAACTAAAACACTCAAATCGAAGTTTTTGTATTGGAAACTGTTTGTTAATCCGTAGGTAAAATCTGGTAAACCATGTCCTAAATTTGTAACATCATTTACATCAATTTTTCCATCACCATTCTGGTCTTTTATCATCGAATCGCCAATGTTGTTTCCTGATGTTACTTTTGGATTGTTTGCTAAATCATTCGCATTTCTAAATACACCAACAATTTCATATCCATACATAATACCTAAAGGTTCGCCTACTTTAACCTGATACACATTGTTCCAACCGTTTATTGCCCTAACGGCAGGTAATGCGGCTGGTCCGCCTAAATCAAGTACTTTAGTTTTATACGTAGAGAAGTTGGCATTGGCACTCCAGGTAACTTCGCCAAGTTTAAAGTTTGTATTCGCCGTAAATTCGAAACCTTTGTTTTGCAGCTTACCAAGATTAGCCTGATATGATGTTGTGTAACCAACATCGAGCGGTAAGGCCTTGTTTAAGAGCATTCCATTCGAGTTGCGGATAAAATAATCGAACGTCAATACGATTTTATTCTGTAATAATCCAATGTCAGTACCAATACTGGTTTGGTCATTTTTTTCCCAGGCTAAATCGGGATTTGCAAACCCAATTTGCTGTGTACCAAATACTCTGCCACCACCAAAAGAATAGTTTCTGTTTAATGCTATGGAATTTACATAAGTGAAACTACCTATATTGGCATTACCAGTTCTGCCATAACCACCACGTAACTTAAATTCGTTAATCCCGATTGATAAAAGTGTTTCTTTAAGAAATGGTTCTTCAGCCAATCTCCATCCTACAGAAAAAGATGGAAATACAGCAAATTTGTTGTTTGTTCCAAATCGTGATGAACCATCCTGACGAACTGCTGCAGTAAATAAATATTTCTTATTATAATCGTAAGTCAATCTGCCTGCGTACGAAACAAAGGTATTCGCATCAAAAAGTTCGGTTCCTACTGTATTTGGCGAAGCCAACGGACTTTGAACTGATGTTGTGATAAAAGTACCGGGTAAACCTGCAGTATAATTGATTTGAGATTCGTATTTCTGAGCTGAAAACAACCCTAACAAATTGAAATGATGCTTTCCGATTTGTTTATCATAAGTTGCAGTATTTTCCCAAACCCAATCAAAACTATTGCGAACATTATCTGATGCAAAAATACCGGCAAGTTGCGGATTTGCGCCTGATGCTGTTGGTGCTGAGCTGTAAGCCATTGTACCAGGAACATAACCATGTACAATTTCATTCTCTAATGTAGCGCCGATATAACTTTTTATCTTTAAACCTTCAATTGGTGCATATTCTAAAAATGCATTACTCAAGGTTCTAAATGCTCTTGAACGATTAATTGATTGACTTAAAATGCCAACCGGATTGTAAAAGTTAGAGGCAGAAAACACCGCTGTTGGCGATAAATTGTAGTTCAAATCTCTATCGTAAGGCTGAGCAAAATCGCCATTAGCCCGATATACCGGAACGATTGGCTGAAATGTTAATGCCTGATTTAACGGACTTGGCAAATTCAAATCGGCAAGTAAGCCTGGTACACCAATAACGTAATCATTCGGATTTGCACCTGCCCCACTAGCTTGTCCCGATGATGGCTGCCTGTATTGCTCTGAATAAGATGGAGAAACGGAGAAACCAAATTTTAGGTTTTTTACTACATCTGCATCGAGATTTAAACGGGTTGTATAGCGGCTATATTCCGTGCCAATTAAAACCCCCTTTTGTTTAAAAATACCTGCCGAAGCACTAAAACGAACTTTTTCACTGCCACCAGAAGCATTAAATTCAAAGCTTCTTATTGGGGCCGTTCTAAAAATTTCCTTTTGCCAATCTACATCAGGTAAGTTAGATATATCGCCATCTAAAATAGCAGGGTATTGAAGATTTTTAATTCGGCTAAGTGCTTTAACTTGTTGTACATATTGGTCTTTCGATAAAACATCGATGTATTTATTTACTTGCTGAATGCCAGAATATGCAGAAACAGAAAATACAGTTTTTCCCGATTTGCCTCTTTTTGTGGTTACCAAAACAACACCGTTAGCTGCTCTCGAACCATATATTGCCGCAGAAGCAGCATCTTTTAAAACTTCAATAGATTCGATATCACTTGGATTGATAAGGCTAAAGTTGGCTCCAGTTTGTAAAGGATAGCCATCAACAACGTACAAAGGATCGTTTGAAGAACTAAGTGAACTAACTCCTCTAACCCCTATCGTTGGCGCAGCACCAGGTTTTCCACCCTGATCTGACTGAACTTGCACGCCTGCCGCAAGACCGGCCAATGCCTCTCCTGGGGTACTAACCGGCTGATTGCCAATATTCTTACCTTCAACTTTTGTTATTGATGAGGTTACAGTAGAGCGAGATTGCGTACCATAACCTACAACCACCACATCAGTAAGTGATTGCAATGTTTCTGAAAGGATTACGTTAATGCTCGTTCTGTTGGCTACCGGAACTTCCTGACTAATCATCCCAATAAATGAGAATACTAGAATAGCATTTCCTTCTGGTACTTTTATAGTATAAAGTCCATTATTATCTGTAACTACTCCGGTTTTTGTTCCTTTAATTAAAACACTTACACCAGGAATTGGTCCACCTTTATTGTCCGTAACTTTACCACTAACGGTAATTACATCTAATACAGGTTTAATAATCTGGTCATTTTTTTTGACGATAATCGTGGAGTTATCTCCAAAAAACATCTCTACTTTTTGTTTTGAAAAACATGCTTCAAGAACCGTTTGTAGAGGTGCATTTTTCAGTTTTAAAGTAATAGGTGTTACGCTGTTAATTACTTCCGCATCGCAAATAAAGTTATAGCTGGTTTGCTTTGTTAATTGGTTAAGTACCTCTCTTACAGGCGCTGCCTTAACATTTATACTTACCAGCTGGGCAAAACTGCCAGCGCTTACCTGCATAAAAGCAGCGAGTATTATTATAGTGGTGAGTTTCATAACTCTTAGGATCTTTTGCTTATAGCAAGGGCTATCCCCACGCTGAAGTGGAGTAAAAATTTTATACATTTGGTTAGGATTAAATTTAATTGTTTGAATGATTGATGTGATCCGTATTGGCTAAGCCAATCAATTCCGGGAGTGCTGAGAACACTTCCGGTTTTTGGAACTATGGTTTAGGTAGTTATTTCGCGATAACGGTAATCCTCCTTCCTTCAATTTTAAAGTGGACTTTATCCGTTAATTCAAAATTCTTAAGCAAACTTTTGAGACTTTTCGAGCGAGCATAATTTCCTTCAAAATTGATTGCCGAAACATCTCCTTTAAAATCTACATCAACATCATACCAGCGAGAAACCTTCTTCATTATGGAGTTGATGTTCTCATTCTTGAAAATAAACATTTCATTTGTCCAAGCCATCACTTCATCAACATCTGCAGGCACAATTTTTAGATTATCTTTCAAATTGTTAATTGCCATTTGACCGGGAATAATCTTGATGTTTGATTTATTGTAATTTATTTTTACCGAACCCTCTAATAATGTTGTTTCAATAAATTTATCGTTTTCAAAGGCTGTTACATTAAAGTGTGTTCCTAAAACTTCTATCACCTGTTTGCCGGCAACATCTACTTTAAATGGCTTTTCCTTATTTTTAGCTACTTCGAAATAGGCTTCGCCTGTTAAAAAAACTTTACGTTCATTACCATCAAATGTGCTTGGAAAGCTTAGCGATGATGATGAATTTAGCCAGACATGAGTTCCATCTGGTAGAATTATATCATATTTTCCACCTCTTGGAATGGTTATTTTGTTTAATGTGCCAGCTGCTGTATTCGTATTTTTATTACTTCCAGATACCACAAGACCATTACCTGATTTAGTAATGTTTGAATTATTTTGTGTACTGATAACTCCATTTTTTGAACTGGTTAAGTCGATACTTTTACCATCGGCTAATGTTAAAGTTGCTTTGGTACTACCCGGTACAATTTCGATGGTTTTGATGTTTTTCGATTTAACAACCATATTTGGTGCCATGATTGCAGTTTCAGGAGCATTACGAACTAAAAAGTAAGTTGCCACAACAAACAATGCTGCTATTGATGCTGCAACTTTCCAATTGAATAATCGTAATTTAATAGATGATTTTTTCTGTGTATTGATGCTTTGCTGAATCCTCAATCTGATGATTTCCTTTACACGCTGATTATTATGAACGGAATAGTCATCATCAAGCATTCCATTTTCTTCCTGATAAGCGATAAGTAAATTTTCTTCCTCTTGTGTGCAATTTCCTCGAAGGTATGCTTCGCAGAGCGCTAAATACTGGTTCTCAGTCATTACAGATTTATTAATATTTGGTTTATAGAGGTTGTTACAGATATAGAGACAAAAAAGCTATTGGCACACACATAAAATAATTAATTTTTTTAACTAGAATGTTACAATTGCCTTTGAGCTATTTTTTATTTGGTTATTTAATCATAGATTTAGTATCAAATATAATCATGCCGAGCAATAAACTTTCTGATTTAGAATTATTACAAAGTGTAGTTTGTGATAATGAAAAAGCCTTTAACGAGCTTTTCGAGCGACATTGGTTGAAAGTTTACGGCGTATCTTTTAGGTATGTGAAAGATGAAGAATCAGCCATGGAAATTACGCATGATGTATTTCTAAATATTTGGAATAAAAGGGATAAGCTAATCATTAATTCTTTTATAAGTTACATAATTGCCGCAGCAAGTTATCATAGCATCAGAAGATTTAAACAGAAAAAAACGGTAGCGTTAAGTTATATAGAACATTACGACCAAGATGATAATAACACACATATATCGACCAATAATGATGGGCATGAGAAAATGCTTGTTGAAGAATTAGACCAGAAGGTTTTGCGCTCTTTAGATGAGTTGCCGAAAAGATGTCGTGAGATTTATTTACTTAGCCGAAAAGATGAACTTAGTATAGCCGAAATTGCAGATAAATTAAATGTATCGAAAAGAACTGTTGAAAATCAAATTACCATTGCATTAAAGCACATTAAATCTCTCCTAAAAGATTCATACATACTATTTCTGTAATAGTTTTACTTTTCCCTACTGAACTCACATGCGTTTGAATACTTCACACCTTATAAGAGTGTTATCCTAACCATTTTTCAAAACCTTTCCTGCTGATATTATGTCGTTTAAGTGAAAAACATTTAACCTATGAAAAATGAATTTATGACAAGACGTGAAGCAGTAACTGGTTTAGGCGTAGGCATCGCAGGGCTGGCAGTTTCGCCTGCCTTTGGTGCAGAAGGCAGTGTAGAACCTGGTAATGGATTTGCAGGAATGGAAAATCCAACTACAAAATACCCAAGACCACCATTTAAACCTCAACAACAACCATTTCCTGGCTTATCTAGTAAAATGGATCCACAGCCAGATAATGGTGAAAAAAGTTATAAAGGCTCTGGAAGATTAACCGGAAGAAAAGCACTAATTACTGGAGGTGATTCGGGAATGGGACGTGCAGCAGCTATTGCCTTTGCCCGAGAAGGTGCAGATGTTGTAATTAATTATCTACCTGCCGAGGAAGAAGATGCTAAAGAAGTTATCGACTTAATAACTAAAGCTGGTAGAAAAGGCTATGCCATTCCAGGTGATTTGCGTGAAGAAAGTTTTTGCAAACGCTTGGTAGAAGATAGCGTGAAACGAATGGGCGGATTGGATATTGTAGTGAGTAATGCAGCTCGCCAACAAACAAAACCATCAATTTTAGATATCAGCAGCGAGGATTTTGACGCAACAATGAAAACCAATATCTATGGACCTTTCTGGTTGTTAAAAGCAGCAATTCCTCATTTACAGCCAGGCTCGAGTATTATTGTTACGACATCAGAACAAGCGACAGACCCATCTCCAGAATTGTTCGATTATGCACAAACCAAAGCAGCAAACACAAGTACAGTACGGTCGTTAGCAAAATTTTTAACACCAAAAGGCGTACGCGTGAATGGTGTTGCACCTGGACCGATATGGACGCCATTGCAAGTTGCTGGTGGCGCTACAAATGAAAAATTAATGCAGTTTGGTAAAGCAACTCCAATGGGAAGACCCGGACAGCCGGCAGAATTGGCTTCAATTTATGTTCAACTTGCAGATAACAGCGCAAGTTATTCAACAGGACAAATTTATGGAGCCATGGGCGGCGGTGGCCAACCATAATATGTTCTTTAAAAATAATTGATATAGCGTTAATAGCTATTTTCTAAATCTTACTATCTCATAGCTTATATTGAGGTAGTAAGATTTCTTACAATCAAAATAATGAACAACTAAAACCTGCTTGTTCATTTCTGTTCATTCGCCATTTACGAAAACTTGTTAATTACCAGTTTTCGTATCTAATGCATGACCAAACTAATTACATTCTTGCTTATTGTAATTTCCATTAATGCATTTGGGCAAACTGGGTGCAGGAGAATTAGTGATGGTGTGCTGTTCCAAAGCCAGATACTCTTGAGTAACGATTATAACTCCTTCCTTCCATTTAATGGTGATGTTTCTAAATTTTGTTTACCTTCTGGAAATACAGGGACTGCCTGTTCCATTAGAAATCCTATCACGCAAGTGACAAGTCCTGGCCGATTTGGCGCATATAGTGCGTTTAATTGTGATATAGATGATTATGCATTTGGCGCTGTATTTATATCAGGAATTATTGGCATTAAGATGTTAAGAAGGTTCATTTTGCATAAATCTACAAGCTTTCCTATCTAGATATCAATGCGTTTTATCATCACTTTTAGATAAAATTTGCATACTTCTTCCACGGCCATTTCTGTATTTTTCCTAATGATTAAAATCATTTTATTTTTATGCTTAAGCTGCTTAAGCCTTTCTGGTTTCGCTACAATCAAGCTTCCTAGCCTTGTTGGAAACAATATGGTGCTCCAAAGAGAAAAGCCTATAAAAATTTGGGGATATGGCACACCAGGCGAAAAAATTGTTGTTCTATTTGCTGGTAAAGAATTTAAAGCAACAACTGCCAGCTTAGGAAAATGGAAAATCACTATGCCCAAAATGAAAGCTGGCGGTCCTTATCAAATGGTACTAAATGGCGAAAATAAAATTATCCTTTCAAATATTTTAATTGGTGATGTTTGGCTTTGTTCAGGTCAATCAAACATGGAATTTAACCTTCAGGATGTTTTAAACGCAGATAGAGAAGTGATGGATGCTAACTTTCCCGAAATTAGACTGTACAACGTTGATAAGCAAATTTCGCTAAGCGAACAAGAGAATACTAAAGGAAGCTGGAATTTATGTACGAGTAATAATGCAAAATACTTTTCTGCCGTTGGCTACTTTTTTGGCAGAAGAATTAACCAGGATTTAAAAGTCCCTATCGGTTTAATAAATGCAAGCTGGGGTGGTACTGTTATTGAAAGTTGGATTAGTAAGGAGGGATTAATAGATGAAGAAACCTTCGGAAAAAAAGCTCAGGAGGTTGCAAAATTTGACACTGCTGCATACAACCTAAAACAGCGTTTGCTAAATAATCAATGGTTAAAAAACTTTAATTTACAGGATGAAGGTTTTAAGAGCGGAAGTTATATTTGGGCAGATGCAAACAGCTCAGACTGGAACAACATTAGCATGCCTAATGGTTGGGAATTTACAGGAAAACCAGATTTATCGGAAATGGATGGTATTGTTTGGTTTAAAAAAGAAATTGAGCTGAATGCACAAGATTTAAAAAATAATGCCATACTTAATTTAGGCGTAATTTTAAATGCAGATAAAACATTTTTCAACGGAGTTTTGATAGGAAAAACCGACGATGCTTGGGGTAAAGTTCGAAGCTATAACATCCCAAAAAAGCTTTTAAAAATCGGTAAAAATATTATCACTGTTCGTATTGAAAATTACGGTGGGGATGGTGGCTTCTCTAAAAAAGCAGACCAATTCTATATCAACACAAATGAAATAACTACTACCCTGGCTGGCGAATGGAAGTACAAAATTGGCTACAAATTAACAACATATAACCGACCTGAAAAGCAAATCAATCCGAATACATTACCAACACTAATGTATAACAATATGATTAGTCCGATAGTTAATTTAAGTATTAAAGGTGTGTTGTGGTATCAAGGCGAAAGCAATTGGGATAGAGGATATCAATACCGTGAGCTTTTTCCAAGGATGATTTCAGACTGGAGGACTAAATTTGAAGACCAAGATTTACCGGTTTTATTTGTACAGTTGGCCAATTACCACAAAAAGAATGATAATCCTACTGATTCTTATTTAGCTGAAGTTAGAGAAGCTCAAGACTTAACTCAAAAGGTTAAAAATACTGGAATGGTTACCGCTATTGATGTTGGCGATGCAGCAAACATTCACCCTAAAAATAAACAAGAGGTTGGCAGAAGATTGGCACTGTTAGCCGAAAAACAGGTTTACAATTTAGATGTTGATTCTTTGAGTTCAGCCTACGAAGGTTTCAAGATAAATGACAAGTTAATACAGCTTAAATTTAAAAATGTTTACGATGGACTCAAATCGAAATCGGGTGTACCGGGTAACTTTCAAATTTGCGGAGCAAATAGAGTTTGGTATTGGGCAAATGCTGAAATCGCCAGTAAAAACACAATAAATGTTAGTAGCGAAGATGTTCAAAAACCAATAGCTGTTCGCTATGCATGGGAAGATAATCCTGCCGAAGCCAATATCATTAATTCGAAAGGATTACCATTGTTTCCTTTTAGAACAGATGATTGGCAGGGAATTTCATATGGAAAGAAATAAATCGCAATATTAGGGTAGCGATTTGTTTTTACCTCAACCTATTAAAGTATTTGGTTTGGCTAATGTTGTGCTTTCCTTATCCTTAAAGAGAGGGAAAAAGAAGAATTGTGCTGTTAACCTAAAAGCTAGCTACGGAATAAATTTATTATGCATTAGAATTCCGAATAAAATTGGAAATGACTAGCGTAAAGAAATGGTCTAATTACTATTTTCTTAATTTCTTAATGTTTAAAATCACTATACCATAATCCAAGATGCTTAATGCCCTATTCTTTTAATAATTTCTATACAAGCCCGGCTATTATGGTATGGGCATTTCCAAACCCCAACTTTATCTTCTTTTAACATGATTTCTCCTTGCTCTGTAATTCCCCAAAACCACTCGCCTTTTTCGTAATCTATAATTTTGTTCTTCACAAATAGCCAGTTTTGCAGACTGATATTTAAAAACTTTTCATCATCTGTAATTTGCCAGGCATTAAAAAAACCAACCATGGCCTCTGCCTGGACCCACCAATGTTTCTCTTTAATGATATGGTTTTCAGCAGGGTCATATTCATACCACAAACTTCCATCAACATCCAAACCATTGATAGAAACTTTGGCTATTTTTACAGAAATAGATTTTACTGACGAAATTAGTGCCTCATCCCCGACTGCCTCTGCAGCCTCCAGAAGCAACCACGATGCTTCAATGTCATGTCCGTAAGAAATTATATCAGATTTAGCTTGCCAATTTTCATCAAAAAACAAGATTAGGTTTCCTGTTTTAGGATGTATAATGTGGGTTAAAAAATCATTAATTAAACCGATGATTTTTTGCTTTAAATCTTCGTTCGGCCAAATGTGGTAAAGTGTTGTAAAGGCCTCTAGAACATGCAAATGGGTGTTCATTGTTTTCTTTTCATTAGCATCCTTAGCACTCAAACGTAAATCATCTAACGATTTCCATTCTCTACTAAAAGCTTCAAAATACCCACCATTTTTATCATCAAAACTATGATTGATTAAATCATTGTACAGTCTAATTGCCATTGTTTTAGCATTTTCATTCTGGCTGGCTATATAATATTCACTAAATGCATAAATGGTAAATGCGTTGGCATAAACTTGTTTTTTGGTATCAACAGGCTTTCCTTTAGCATCAATTAGCCAATAAACGCCACCATAAACTTTATCAATAAAGAAATTGGTTATGTAATTAAAAGCCCGATGAGCAATTTCCAAATATTCGGGATTGGCTTTTAAATTATGAGCTGCAGAAAACGACCAAAGGATTCTTGCATTGAGTACACTACCTTTTACGGCACCAAAATTAATGTTATTGTAGTTGTCAATTTTCCCTACAAATCCACCATTAATTTCATCAACTGAAAAGTGCTTCCAATAGTCTAAAATATTCTCTAGCTCTTCGCTTAATTCTTCCTGATATTTTTCTAATTCTAAACTCACACCTATCTCTCAATTACTGACTTACCTTATTTTTTTCTATGTTATCTAAAATTCTGCTTACTGTAGCTGCAGAACGCAATTCATCTGCTGGTGTATTCATTACATAATCAAGCAGTACAGGCAAGGTACTTGTTGCCACATGCATTCTTGTATCAGACGATGCATAATAGATAAAAACTTTGCCATCATCATCTAAAATCCACCCATTGCTAAATACCACATTTGATACATCTCCGATTCTTTCTTCTCCTTCTGGCGCTAAAAAGTATCCGGCGGGTTTATAAATTACCTTGGTTAAATCGTTCAAATCCGTCATAAACATATAAAGTACATAGCGTAAACCGGCAGCGGTATTTCTAACGCCGTGAGCCAAAAATAACCAACCATGTTCTGTTTTAATTGGTTCTGGACCCATGCCATTTTTAGCTTCGTAAACGGTATGGTAATTTTTATTATCTACAATTAATTCTTTATCAATAACAGCATTTTCTATCGAATCGCTTAAACCAAAACCAATTCCACCACCGGTACCGCTTTCTATAAAACCATCCTGCGGACGCGTATAAAAAGCATACTTTCCATCTACAAATTCTGGGTGAAGTACTACATTCCTCTGCTGTGGTGATGGCGTTTTAAGATCAGCCAAACGCTCCCAGGTTTTTAAATCTTTTGTACGCACTATTCCACATTGTGCAACCGCCATAGATTGGTCGTGTGCAGGAGCATTGGGATCTTTTCTTTCGGTGCAAAATAAGCCATACATCCAACCATCTTCATGCAACATAATTCGCATATCATAAACATTGGTATCTGGCTCATTTGTTTCGGGTAGCGTTACCGGTTCATCCCAGAAAGCAAAATTATCAATTCCGTTATCGCTTTCGGCAACACCGAAGAACGATTTTCGGTCGGCTCCTTCTACCCTTACCACTAAAATATATTTGTTATTAAATTTTATTGCACCAGCATTAAAGGCTGCATTAATACCAATACGCTCTAATAAATATGGATTTGTTTGTGGATTAAAATCATATTTCCAGTTTAACGGTGCGTGTGCGGCCGTTAAAATTGGGTTTTCATATCTATCGAAAACACCATTGCCCATTTCGGCTTTATTATTTTTAAGAGCAATTAAGTGTTTAAAGTTTTCTTCTAATTGCTGCTTTCTTTTTTCAAAATCTATCATAAAAAAATTCTATATCTTTTTTAATCTTCTAATTTATTCCACCAGGTTTTTTTCAAAATGAACACGATTACAGCCAGTACAGCAATCGTAATAAAAAGTGGGGTGTGCATGCTTAAAATGAGGTACATTGGCAAAATGGTTAAGCATAACTGTGCAATTATACCCAGTACAACATTAAACATATCAAGTTTAAATCTTTTATTCGGCTGAAAAGTTGGATCATCGGCCACTACTAAAACATGTACAGGTTTCCAAAAACCCCATGGCCTTACGGTTTTATAGAATGATTTAAGTACAGCTTCTTCAGTTGGTGGAGCCGCATAAGTACCCACAATACAACCTATTAATGAGAGTACAAATAATAGCGGCCACCAATAAAGCGGCAAACCAGTTGTTAGGTATGGCATTGCCAAAGCTGCTGCAATACCAACTGCCATACCACAGAAAAACCCATTGGCATTAAAGCGCCACCAATACCATTTTAAACAGTTGGCTGCAACATAACCTCCATACAAACCACCAACTATCCATTGAAGAATATCATTAACGTTATTAGCAAAAAAACCAAGGACTACGCCTATGGCAACAACCACTATACCAACAATATAATTCATGTTGATAACCTTCTTAGTGCTCGCTTCTGGATTGATGTATTTTAGATAAATATCATTCACAATATAAGCTTGTGCAGCGTTTAGGGTTCCACTAAAAGTACCCATAAATGCACCTAATAAACCTGTAAGTACAATACCTAAAATACCCACAGGTAAGAAATTGTTGATGGTAGCTGGTAAAATCCTTTCAAAATCGGTTACACCATCGGGCCCTTTTAAATAAATTTGGTTGTAGTACAAAAGTGCCAACACTGTTAAACCAATAACCATAGAATAACGGATTGGCAATAAAATGATGCTAACAAAGCCTGTCATTTTACTAGCTTCTTTAGGGCTTCTTGTGCTTAAAACTTTTTGCATATCGTAATTTGGTGCCGGACCAGCCAATGATGCAAAAACACCTTTTAGCAACATCATTCCGAAGAAAATTCCAAATAAGCTAAAGCCATCATCGGCGATTTTTTTGTTTGCCTCGACAGCAATTTTGCTCCAATCCAAATCAAGCTTCCAGCTAAAAAACGGGTCGTCCCAACCCTTTGGCACATTCAAAGTTTGCCCCTGAAGATGGTTCATTGCGATAACGGCAATTGCTACACAACCAATCGTCATAAAAGCATACTTAATCATATCACCTAAAACAATACTATGCATACCTCCCAAAATAGAGTAAAACATAGCAAAAAGCGTAAATACAATGCCGTAAAAATGGGGCACATATTTGGCAGAAACTTCGAACGGAACGTAAGCTTTTACATATTCCCAGGGAATAAAAATTTCCATGAATTTGCCCAATCCGATAAATCCATAAGCCAAAAACCCAAAGCAACTTATAAGTGCAAATGCAATAACTACAATGTGTGAACCTTTAACCCCTTTACCAATGCTTCCAAAACGTGTTTGTAACCATTCTGCACCAGTATTTGCGTTACTTCTACGCAACCATTTGCTCAAGAACATCATCATAAAAACCTGATTGAAAACCGGCCAAAGCCATGGAATCCAAATGCTTTTTAAGCCATAAACAAAACATAAAGCCACCATCCACATGGTTCCGCTAATGTCGAACATGTCTGATGCATCACTTAAACCGAGTTTATACCATGGGAGTGATTTACCGCCCATCATATAGCTTTCTTTATTTTGTTTAGCTTTTTTTCTATACCAAAACCCAATGAAAATCATTGTAGCCAGATACAGTATGATGATTAAAACGTCTATTAATTGTAACTTCATTATAGGGTGATTTCTCTTTAATTGTTCTGTTTATCGTTTTGTGTTTTATACATCTCTCTTCCAACATCCTTAAGAAAAAGTGTGCGGGTATTATTGTAAAAATCTTTAAAATCTTGCTCGCTTTGGTGCCCAGGATAAGGCGCATAAAAATGACCTGTGTTTGCATTTCTCCAAACCATGATATAGGATATTTTTGATGCAGCAACATCACCAATTATTTTCTTAAAAACCGTTGTAAACCAATTTGGCTGCACAATTTTCTCTTGTCCGGTTTCTGTTAATGCTGCAATTTTATTTTTGGATATTGCATAATTGCAAATCTGCCCAATTGATTTTACTGCAAGTGCAATCGACTTTTCATCATTAATATCTTTTAATTCATAATAATTATCAAATCCCAAGACATCAACATAATTATCTCCAGGATAGCGGTCCATATAATTTTCAAAATTACCTGAAATCCTATCAGGAGAATAGGCATACAGAATGTTATGTAAACCCTTTTTATCTCGAAGGTATTGAACAGTAAATTGCCAAAGTGTTTTATATTCTTGTGCGGTACAAAAAGGTTTTCCCCACCAAAACCAGTTGCCTGTATTTTCATGAAATGGACGAAAAATAACGGGAACAGCTACACCCTTATCACTTTTTAATGATTTAATGAATGAAGCAACTTTATCCAACGCTACGGTAAACTCCTTATGCTTTCCGCCACCAGGTAAAATAGCTGAAACACAATTGGTTGTATCATAATAATTTTTACCTGTAACAAAGTTTTGAACATGCCAGCTAAGTGTATTTATTCCACCCATTTTATAGGCTTGTAAACAATAACTTTTAAGCTTTTCGGCATTTCGAATTTGATTTTCTTGACTATCATTTTTCGCAATAGACTCTAAATCCCATCCGAAAAGTGCAGGATGTGAGCCAGTTACACTTTTAACATCGCTTTTATCAAATTCACCTTTCCAGCCAATACCATACATTAAAGCATCCTGCTGACCAAATAAAACACCTTTGCCTGATACATTTCTTAGGTTATAAAATAAAGCTTTTGTTTCTGTAGTTGCTTTGGCATCAATAGTAAAATTTTGTAAAGCGGCATTTTGTGCGAAGCAAATATTCAGCGTAGCAGAAAAGAAAATAAGCCAAAGTGGTATAATTTTTTTCATCAGTATTAATTGTATATGGAGTATTTTTTTATCCCTTTTTGAAGCAGAACTTTCTTACTTCTTATCAATTTTAAAAAGTCTGCTGATGAGGTTTGCCCAGGATATGGCGCATAATAATGATTATCTTTTTCCTTTTCCCGATAGCCTGCATTCCGCCAAAACAAAACATATGATGGTTTATTTGCTTCAATTATCTTTGCAAAAACATTCGTCCACCAGTTCGGATCAGGAATTTCTACAAAGCCGGTTTCAGCAATTGCACTTAATTTTTTGCGTTTTGTAGCTATTTTATTTTGGATGGTTAACTTTTTAATTAAATCCAATTTGAACGACTCACCTTTTTCTATTCCGCCGTATTGGTAACTATCAAAACTTAAAACGTCAACAAATTCATTACCCGGATAACGTTCTAAATATTCCTTTTCTGAATTAAAATCGCATGGATTGAAAACATAGACCAAATTGTGTAACTGCTTCTTATCTCTCAAATATTTAACTGTGAATTGCCATAACGAAATATATTCTTGCGGTGTGCACGATTTTGTACCCCACCAAAACCAACCTCCACCATTTTCGTGAAATGGCCTGAATAATATAGGAATAGCCTTGCCATCAGTTCCCTTTAATGTTTTTACAAATACAGAAAATTTATCTAACCAGCCTGTGTACAATACATGTTTAGCGCCGTTTGGTAAAATGGATTTAACAGCAACTGAGCTTGTATCCCAAGAAGTTTTGCCGTTTACCGGATTATCCATGTGCCAGCTTAAGGTATTTATTGTCCCTAAATCGTATGCCTTTCTTATGTATTGCTGCATTTTGGCAAACGGAACATCATCAATATTTTGATTTTTGCTGGTTTCTAAACCCGATACATCCCAACCAAAAACCGCAGGATATTCTTCGGTTAAATCTTTGATATCGCTCCGGCCATTTTGGTATTTCCAACCTACGCCATAAGCAAGCGCATCTTGATGCCCAAATAATACTTCCTTGCCCGATAATTTATGCAAATTTTTAAATAAATTTCTGGTTTGTAGTGTCGCTTTTGTATCAATTAACTGGCCAAAAACAGCAACGAAAGGCAAGCACAAGAACATGCAAAAAGAGAATATTTTTTTTATCATTTTAACTTTATCTGGCTAGGTATTTGGCAAGTTTAATTAGCATCTAAAATACTTCATCATTTAGATTAAGAATAATACTATTTTAACCAATTAGTATATTATTAACATATTTAACGATACAATTAGAGAGCTAAGCTATTCTTAAACATATATATTTTAATTATCTTGCATCAATGTTCTTTTATCTTAAAGATATTTTTTTTGAACGCATTAATTATGAATAACATCATTAAGGAGATAACTCCACTTACACAAAACGATTGTTTTACTATTTTCTCGAGGGTAAAAAAAGATTTTGATTTTCCACTTCATTTTCATGAAGAATATGAATTGAATTTAATTTTAAATGCACCTGGAGCAAAAAGAATTGTGGGCGATAATGTTGAGGAAATTGCAGACATGGAGTTGGTGCTAGTTGGGCCAAATTTATCTCACGTTTGGACAACCCACAATTGTACAAGTGAAGAAATTACAGAGGTTACGATTCAATGGCATAAAGATTTATTTGATGATAAAATGTTGAGAAGAAATCAGCTCAGTTTTATCCGCAAAATGTTTGAACGTTCTGTAAGAGGGATTTTGTTTCCAAAAGAAACTATTGAAATGGTTTACAAACGCATATTAGATATTAATCAATTACAAGGGTTTGATTCTGTGTTAGAATTAATGAGTATTTTACATGATTTATCTTCATCGAAAAGCATGCGGGTTTTATCGGATGCAACCTTTAACAACGACCAGGTTTTAAATTATAATAGTAGAAGAATTGATAAGGCTTTCGAATTTATGAACGCCAATTTTAACAAACCAATAACCCTGAAAGATTTATCAAAACTGGTAAGTATGACAGAGGTTTCTTTTAGTCGCTTTATTAAAAAACGTACAGGAAATACATTTATAGATAGCTTAAATGAAATTCGTTTAGGCCACGCAACACGAATGCTAATTGAAACCACTCATTCAGTTTCTGAAATTTCTTATAAATGTGGTTTTAATAACATTTCAAATTTCAACAGGTTATTTAAGAAAAAGAAGCATTGCACACCTAAAGAATTTAGGGAGAATTTCTCTGGCACTAGGATTTTTATTTAGTGGTAGCTCTTTTACCTCACCGTATTAGCGGTTGTAGTAGATGCAAAGTCTTTGCTCCCTTTCCCGCAAGAGAAGGATTTGTTGCCGGTAGAAAGCCTACCTAGTAACACTATATTAGCATTTTGGTTAAAAGCACAATCCTTAATTTCCCTCTCCTCTAGTAGAGGGATGAAGTGACTTTACAAAACCTACCAACATTAACAGGGTTGAGGCTTAAGACTCTTCCAAAATCAATGTCAAAACATCATGCGGTGGAACATCAGTTTTTAAACTATTTTTAGTTGTTCCCATAGATTTTCCGGTCCAAGCATTTCCAATTTTATATAACACAGTATTTGTATTAAGCTGTTTATTAAAAATATCATCTTTCACTTTTTCTTTTTTCCAGTCGAAGTCTAGTTTCTTCACTTCTGATGAGCGGTTTAGAAATGAAACTGCCCATTTGCCATTACTTAAAGGCTTAAACCAAACTTCAAAACCATTTACTTTTGAATACCTGAAACCTTGAATACCCAAAGAATCTTGATTGATGGAGATGATTTTTTTATTGGTTAATACTTCCTTGGTTTCTTGATTCATATTTCGCAAATCATTGCCAGCAATTAATGGTGCTGCTAACATTGCCCACATAGAAAAATGGGCTCTATCCTCTCCGGCTGTAAGTTTTCCATTTCCTATTTCCAGCATATCAGGGTCGTTCCAATGTCCTGGACCAGCATATTCTCGCAAACCATCTTGCTTATCTAAAATTTGCATCACACCCCACGATTTCCATGTTCCATGATCTTCCACGCAGTCGAAACAGTTAAAAATATCCCCGCTAGTACGCCACAAATGGCCAACTGCCGGACCCCAAACCCAAGGTTTATCGGTACCCCATTCGCAAATACTTAAAATCATTGGTCTGCCTGCTTTGCGCAAAGCCGCTGTAATTGTTTTATAAGCGCCTTCGGCTTTTAATCCTTCTGTGTTACACCAGTCATACTTTAAATAGTCAACTCCCCAACTTGCATACGTTAAAGCATCTTGAAATTCGAAACCTCTGCTTCCTGGGCGACCGCCACAGGTTTGCGAACCAGCATCAGAATATAAACCCAATTTTAAGCCTTTACTGTGAATATAATCGGCCAGGGCTTTCATTCCAGAAGGAAATCTTTTTAAATCTGGATGAATAAAACCTAGGCTATCGCGTTCTCCATGCCAGCAATCATCAATATTTATATAAGTATAACCTGCTTGTTTCATACCCGAACTCAACATCGCATCTGCAGTTTCTCTAATTAATTTTTCATCTACATTACAAGCAAATTTGTTCCAGCTGTTCCATCCCATTGGCGGCGTTAATGCTAAACCATCGTATTTTTTATAGTTTTGAACATAATTGTTTCCTTGTCCGAAAGCTGCGGAACTCACAAGCATTGTAATCAATAGAAAAAATCTAAGCTTCATAAAATCGGTTGTTATTTATTTAATTTTTTAAGTTGATTTCGAATATAAATACCTGCCGGTGTAAGCATATCAACACTCCATTTCCCATCTACCGAAGCTCCAGGCTTTAAAAGCGCCGTTGTTTCATTCTTATCGGTTAAATTCCAATTTGCAGAACTTAGTTTATTTCGTTCCATCCAGGCAAACCATTTATCAACTTTTTCAACAATAAACTTACCATCACCAGTAGCCTCTCCTACGCCCCATTCGGTTACAAATAGCGGTAATTTGGAAGCAATTGCTACATCGGCTCGCTGCATTAAAGCTTCTTGATGACTTGGTTCTGATGCATAAAAATGGAAAGAATAAGCAATATTGTTAAAACCCTTAATAGGGTCTTTCGCAGCCACATCAACATCTTGATCCCAATGTGGGCTGCCTACCACAATTATGTTTTTTGTGTCGTATTTTCTAATTTCTTGAATAACTTGGATGGCGTAATCTTTAACTGTTTGCCAATCTATTCTTTCAGGCTCATTAAATATTTCATAAATAACATTTGGCTTACCAGCATATCTTTTAGCCATTTTACTAAAGAATTCTTTTGATTGAGCCAAATGTTGATGTGCATTATGATCGTGCCAATCAATTAGCACATACAAGCCTTTTTTAATGGCCGTATTAACTGTTATATCTACAAGTTCTTGTTGTTCAGCAGGGTTTTGTAAATAACCACCATCTGGTTGAACGGCCATAGAAACACGTAATAGATTAATATTAAAATCAGACTGTAACCAATTCACAACATCTTCATTATAATATTTTTTTCCTTGCCAAACACTCCATGACAAGCTTATACCCCGAAGTTGAGGTGGTATATTTCTGCTGTTAAGGATTTTTCCGTTAACAACTTTTAATGCCCCATTGCGTTTAACCCAATTTATATTTTGAGCAAAGCCGATATTAAAAGAGAATAAAAAGACAATTAAAAATGAGATTTTTTTCATAGGACTATTTAATTTGATATACTGAAGGCATTTTATCGGCAAAAAGCACGAAGCCATCATTTTTAAAATTCATAAAATCGCTGGCTGCCGGATGACCAGGAAAAGGTGTCCAATAAGCATCTTTTGTATTTGCCCAAAGCAGTGCATAAGAAAATTCGAGATTTTGGTTTTTTAATGATTTTAATAATTGCTGTGTAAACCAATCGCTTTTACTTAAATTTTGTAATCCTGTTTCGGTAAGTGCCGCCAATTTATTGTGTGCCTTTGCATAATCAGATACAATTTTGAACTTTGATGCAGCTACATTTGGCGAAACATTAGCTTTCATATCTTCATAATTATCGGTTCCAACTAAATCCACATATTCGTCTCCAGGATAATAAGTTAAGTATTGAGCTTGAGAATTAAAATTTCTATCAGGCGACCATGCAAATAAAAAATTCCTAACGCCTAAATCATCTCGAAGATATTTAACGGTGTATTGATACATTGCAATATATTCTGCAGGGGTACAATGTCCGCTTCCCCACCAAAACCAACTTCCATCCATTTCATGAAACGGACGAAAAATTATCGGCACCAACTTTCCATCCGCACCAATAAGTGTTTTAGCGTAATCAGCAACAATTTTTAACGAAGCTTTGAAAGTTGCGTTTGCTGTGCCACCTGGTAAAACCTGATTTACTGCGATTACAGGTGAATCTGACCAATAGAAATTTCCTTTTGAAACCGGATTTGCATAGTGCCAAGCATAAGTATTTATTCCGCCACGATTATATGCTTCGATGGTCAAAGTGCGTGCTATAGATTTTTCATAATCAAACCAGTTTCCGGTAGAAAAATTAGTCATGTGAATAAAATCATGCCCGTAAACCGCAGGGTAAGAGCCAGTAATGGTTTTAACATCACTTTGTGTTGTAGCAATTCCGGTAAACTGTTGTTCGTTTGCCCATTGTGTTGTTGCATTGATAACACCTCTTTTGGTATCATCTTGATGCCCAAAAAGCACATTGCTTTTGGCAATTTGCTTCATATTATAAAATAATGCGGCGGTTTCATCGGTTGCATTCTTATCCACCAAGCCAGCCTTAATTGTGGCTAGGTTGGTTGATGAGGTAACCGGTATGATTGGAACCGTAGTGGGAATTTGAGTTTCCACCATTTCAGCTTCATTTTTTTTACACGAGCTGAATATAAGAGAGCAGATGGTTATTACGAAGCATATTTTTTTTAAATTCATATATAATTTTTTTCTAAAGATTACTTATCAAAATCTTCAATAGATATTACTTTTGCCATCAAATCATCAACAAAGAAAGTTCCTGATGTTTCACTTAGAGCAATCATTAATCTAAAACCATTTGATTCATCTGGCACTTTTAATTTTTTGATAAAATTAGTCCAATCTTCAGTGCCGACTTTTTCAACTAAAGGAATTCCTTCACCTATTTTTTTATCTCCGTTTGTAAATTCTAAAATAATTACTGCTGTATTCCAAGCGTTTGCGCCTTGCTCTACCGCATCAATTTTATAAAAGCCAGATATAGAAATTGCCTTGGTATTTTTAGGAAGTTTAACTTTTTGGTCAATCCCTTCCCATTTTCCTTTTACATAAGAAACAAGCGCTAAACTTGCTCCGCCAGATTTTCGTACAACTGTAGTAAGCTTAGCATTACCTGATTCCCAGCTGTTTAAATCATTCTCGAAGCCACCATTACCAATTAAATTTTTTTGTGCGTAAACTTGATGTAAACTACAAAGCCAGATAATTACAGAAAAACAAATACATTTATTCATTTCTTAATGTGTTGAAAACGTAACCTTTAAAGATTGCTTCGTGCTTTGTAAAACTTATTCGAAATTTTAATTACAAAGCACAAGGCAATCTCTTGTAGATAATGTGATTATAGTAGTTTATTAATAGATGACGATTGTTTAGCTATATAAATCCTAAATCATCAACATAAATTGTACTTGGTACTGCATTACCTAAGCTTTGCAACACAAATTCTGTTATCACTGTCGGGTTACCCAAATCTTTCAACTGAATGGTGTAATCGGTATAAACACCTGGCGTTAACGTGATTGCAACCGGGCTACCGTAATTACCATTAATCACCAATTGAACTCTGCTTCCGGCAACAATGCCAGCGCCACCATAGATAGAAAATTTTATTGCCGTCAATCCTGACCGAGCAACATCAATAGTTGAACCATTGTAACCTATTTGCAATGCACCATATCCATCAGTAAAAGTGGTTGCAATGGCATTAGTACCACGTTTCACATTAACAGTATTTACCAAGTTTATTGTACTGTTATAACCTAAATAAGAACCCCAGCCTGTTGCAAAAACATCATCGTAAAGCAAAGCTTTAAAGCCAAAAGAGCCTGTGGAACGGGTTGTACCGCCTGGAGTAGTCACCAAAATTCGCGATTGTACAACACCGGCTGGTACTCTTACTTGTATTTGTGTGCTGGTTGGTGTACCAACAATTTGTGCCGGGATAGAATCGAAAGTAACTTTTGTAACGCCTTCAAATATGGTTCCAACCAAAGTTACAATTTCACCCGAACCCGCAGCAACCGGACTAAAAGAAGTAATTATTGGAGGTGGTTGCAAAATTGGAAAATCGAAACTCGCCGAGCCAAATTTTGTGGTAACCACTAATTTATTACTTTGAGTTGCGCCATAGGGTATTGTTGCAGGTATTGAAATAATAATACTGTTATCGGTTAATAGTGCGGGGTTATAATTAACCTGTACCCCGTTAAATGAAACTGAAAGTGTTGTTAAAAGGTTTTCTCCAACAATGGCATATTGATTATTTAATCTTCCAGCCACAACGGTAGAATCGAATTTCACTTGTCTGGTTTCATCATAAATCGAATTAGAATCTAAAGTAACTCTATGTACAACATTTCTAATCGTATCTGATTTACTGATAAGCCTTACCTTGGTAATTTTTGGCGCACCGCCAGCGCCCTCATCGGTTTTCTTGCATGAAGAATAACCCATTGCTACTGCCATAAACAATAAAAGCAGCGCAAATTTCGATTGTTTGTTTATCTTTTTCATGTACATTTTATTTAAAAACATAAGGTACTGGTGGTTGTAATAATTTAGGATTTGATGCAACTTCTGTAGCAGGGAAAGGGAATAAGAATTTACCATTTGTCATGGTAGAATATCCGTTTCCATAACTGTTTGATGGAACACTATTATCACCCGAGCCTCTATCTTGTTGATTGATAATCGTAATTGCATTTGGATGGTTAGTAACATTAAATCCATCTAAACGGCATAAATCAAACCAGTAATCAAATTCGAACATAAATTCTCTGCGGCGTTCTTCTAAAATATCATCGCGATACAATTGAGCTGGCGCATTAGTTGGTTTGCCCGGAGTATTGTTCGCCGTAAAATAGCCACGTTTAATTTCTGTTAGGTTACCCAAACCAGCACGATTCCTGATTTTATTAATTGCTGCTAATGCTTGTGCATCGGTACTATTTTTAGCGCCAGCCATTATTGCTTCAGCGAGAATTAAATAAACTTCCGAATAACGCATCATATACACATTATTTGCTGATGATTGAGCTGAACCAACTCCTCCATTATCAGCAGGTGTACCAACAACATATTTTTTAACAAATGTGCTTGTACCTTGTCCTTGATTTGCCAATTGCGTATATCCACCAGTTGCTTGGTTTAGTTCAGGATAGTTAGATCCAACAACCATTATGGTTGGCTTAAAGCGTTTATCATCTTGTTGAAAACTATATAAGGCATCGAAAGTTACACCCAAAACACCATAACCATCGCCGGTTCCGGTAATTACGGTACTTGCTGCCCAAGATGCTTGCAATGGGTTACCTCTTCCGTAACCACCAGAACCAGCCCACTGAAGTGCAATTACAGATTCTTCGTTGTTATTATTTGCTGTTAAAAATAAATCCTTAAATTCTTTACCCTGAATATCACTACCATAAAGCTTAAACTCACCGCTGCTAATTACTTTTTGCGCACAAATTCGGGCATTATTGTAATCTTGCATGGTTAAGTAAACTTTAGAAAGCAAAGCCGTAGCAGAACCACTGGAAACACGACCCTGCGCTACGGAGTTTCCGCTTCTAATTTGAGGCGTTAGGTTTGCTTCAGCAAATTTTAAATCATTAATGATGAACTTATAAACATCAGTTACAGGATTGGTATTAACCTGAAAGTTTTCTACATAATCTAAAGTATTTTCGATTATAGGCACATTGCCAAATAACCTAACCAAATGGAAGTAGGCTAACGCTCTAAATAAACGGGCTTCTCCTAAAGCATTATTAACAACTTTAGCATCTACCGTTGCAGGAACTTTTGTAGGTAAGTTATTTATTATAGCGTTGGATTGTGCCACAACAATCCATAAAGAATTGTAAGCATTTGCAAGTTCGGTGTTTCCATCAGTTACAGAGAAGTTTCCAAAATTTGCAACATCAGATGAATATGAGCGACCGTTTCCGCTAGCCATTTCTGTAATGGCCCATCCACCTTTTGCTACCCACCCAAACCAAGGGGCACTGTAAAGTACATTGGTACTTGATTTTACCTGATCTGCAGTTTGATAGAAATTATCAAGCGTAATTGCACTTTGAGGTGGACGATCGAAAAATTCCTTTTTACAACTGGTTACTGTAGTCATTACGAGTACAGCAATTGCAAATGAATATTTTATATATGTTTTCATATTTCTATTTATTATTAAAATTCTGCGTTAATACCAAAAGTGTAAGTTCGTGGTGTTGGGTATCTTCCGCTATCTACATTTGTTAAAAACACATTGTAGTTTTGGTTTCCAACCTCCGGATCAAGACCTTTATATTTAGTAAATACGTATAGGTTTTGTACGCTTGCAAAAACTTTTAATCTGTTTAATTTTATTTTTCGGATAAAATCTGATGATAAACTATAAGCTAAGTTTACATTTTGAACACGTAGAAATGATCCTGATTCGATAAACCTATCAGAATTTTTAAGGTTCGGATTATCTCCACCACGAGGTGCCGGAATATTAGAACCTGTATTGGTTGGTGTCCAAAAATCGATAGCAGAAGCCAATTGATTTTGGTACAATCCTGATAATCCTTTTAGTTGATAATTCAACGCATTAAGAATTTTGGCACCATAAGAACCGTTTAAAAAGATAGATAAATCGAAAGATTTATAAGAGAAATTGTTGGTGATGCCATAGGTAAATTTAGGGTTTGGATTTCCTAAAGATGTTTGATCCAATTCATCGATCTTTCCATCGCCATTGATATCTTCAAACTGAATATCACCCAACCATGTACCTGCACTGTTATTGATAACTGGACGCCCGAATTGAACCGGAGCAGTTCTTAACTGTGCATCTGTACGGAAAATGTCTTTTACCTTATAACCATAAAATTCGCCAATTGAGCCACCAACCTGGGTTCTGGTAACCGTCATTTGAAGGAAACTTACATTAATTTTTCCATCGATAAACGGAACTCCATCGGCAAGAGATAGTACCTCATTTTTATATTTAGAGAAAATTACTGTTGTATTCCATTTAAAATTACCAGTTAAGTTTTTGCTGTTTAAGGTAAAATCAAAACCTTTGTTACTTACTTTACCACCGTTAATATATGGCGGACTAATTACGCCTGTACTAGAATATGCTGCCGCTTGCCCTACCAAATAAGCAGGAAGTGGTTTTTGGAAAAGAAAATCTTTTGATGTTTTATTAAAATAATCAAATGAAGCGTCGATTCTTCCTTTAAAAAGACTAAAATCGATACCCGCATTGGTTTGTACAGCACTTTCCCATGTTAAATTTGGATTGGCCACTTTATCAACTGCAAAGCCTGTACCTAAGCCAGTAACAACTGGTGTTAAAGCCGAACCATACTGATAGTTTGGAAGATTCTGATTACCTACTTCTCCATAACCTACTCTTACTTTTATATTGTCAGCAACGTCTTTTATTCCTTTCATAAAAGATTCATCAGATAAACGCCATGAAACTGCAAAGGCTGGAAAATAACCGGTTTGTTTGCCTTCAACAAATTTTGATGACTTATCTGAACGGATGGTTGCTGTTATACTATATTTATTGTTGTAGGTATAAATTCCCCTCGCAAAAAACGATTCTAAAGACTGGCTATCTTTGTATTCACCAATTACAGCAGTTTTTAAATCTCCTAATCCAAGGGTTTGCAAATCATTACTTAAAAAGTTTTGAACAGAAGCATCTGTTCCACCCCAGCTAGATTCATTCACCTCATAACCTAACAATGCAGTTAAATTATGTTTTTCGTTAAAAGTGTGGGCATAAGTTAAATATTCTTTCCATCCCCAAAATGTTGTGTTTGAGTTATATTCTTGTAATCTGGCCGTTGCATTGCCATAAATTCCGTACTGATAGGTAGGTACAAACACTCTCGCTGCAGAATAATTGAAATCGCCATTCACTTCAGATCTTAAAGTCAAATCCTTCGAAAATTTTATCTCTCCATAAAGCGCACCATTTAAATTACTTCTGTTTAAAACATTTGTAATTTCTAAAGATTGTGCAACAGGATTAATCTGCCCGCCTTGCTGATTTGAATTCGGAATCGGACCAGCAAATGATCCATCAGGATTTCTAACAGCTTGGTCTGGCGCACTTAATAGTGCATTATAAACTATACCTGTGTTATTTGATAAACCCTGATTTTCGTTTGAGCGACTTCCAGATAGCGACAAGCCAACTTTTAACCAAGGCTTAATCTGACTGTTGGTATTTGTTCGAAAAGTATATCGTTTGTAATCGCTGCCTAAAATGGTACCGTCTTGTTTTAAATAACCACCAGAAATATAGTAATCCAAGCCATCTTTACCACCCGAAATTCCCAATTGATGATTTTGCATTACCGCATTTCTAAAAACCTCATCCTGCCAATTTGTACCTTCACCCAATAATGTTGGGTCGGCAAATTCCGCTCTTCTTTGCACACCTGTAACATCGGCTAAAGCATTTTCTAGTACAGCATATTGCTTAAGATTCATTACATCAAGAAATTTTCCTTGCTGCGAAACGGCTCCATATCCATCGTAAGTAACTCTTGCTGAACCATTTTTACCTCGTTTAGTAGTGATGATAATTACTCCATTTGATGCACGACTACCATAAATAGCTGTTGCAGATGCATCTTTTAATACATCAATAGATTCTATATCGCTTGGGTTAATTAATGAAAGCGGACTTACTGCAGATTCGCCATTATTAGCCGATAAACCAACTGTTCTACCGCTGGTAGCTTGATTGGTAGCATCTCCAGAAATGGGTACACCATCTATTACATATAATGGTTCGTTAGAAAGACTTAACGATGTTACACCCCTAACACGCACCGATGTAGAACTTCCAGGTGCACCAGAGTTTTGTGTAATGGTAAGTCCTGAAGCCTTTCCTTGCAACATTTGGTCGATACTTACCTGCGGCACATTTGCAATATCAGATGCTTTTACAGAAGAAATAGCACCGTTTACATCGCCTCTTTTCTGATTACCATAACCAATTACTACTACATCAGATAAATCGGTTGCGGCAGATTTTAGTACAACGTTTATCACGCTCCTATCGCCAACTAAAACTTCTTGTTTAGATAAACCGATAAATGAAAATACCAATGTTGTTGCCGAGCCTGCCGGAACATTAATAACGTATTTACCATCTGAATTTGTGGAAACAGCTGTTTGAGAATTTTTGATAAGCACACTTGCGCCGGGTAAGGTAGTACCCTTTTCATCTGAAACAGTTCCTGTAATTTGCCTATTTGTTGTATTCTGTGCCATAGCCGGAAATAGCGATGCCAGGAATACTACAAACAGAATAGCTGTTCGTAATTTTTTACTCATAATGTTTATATTTAGTTATTTATTTACTAACTCAAATTTAACGTCGATTTGAAGGATATTTATAATATTATTTTACCTTAAGTTGATCCAAAAAGAACTGTCACATCACCTTTACATTATTAAAACTATCATTATCAACGTACTTACCGCAATATCCTATAAATTGAAACTTATACTTTTTTGCCAAATTTTAATATAAAAATCACCATAGCCGTTAGTTGTAGATTAAATCTATTACCTTGTTATTTGTATATTGATATTAGAAGCTTCGAAAAAAATTGATAATAAAAAATGCCGAATGAAGCTACTTTATTTGTTGTTTAAGGTTCTAAATCAAATCTTTCAACTTGAATTTCTACAAGTAAGAATAGATGAGCATAATGAAACATACTTTTTAAGCTTATGGTAATAGTTTCTTATCTATATTAATTTACCCATCTGATTTTGCATATTATTGCATGATAACAATAGCCAAATGAAATCTAAAATCCTTTTCTTTATACTTATTTCATTATCCTTTGCTGGTAAATTATGTGCCAGCAAAAAAAATCAAACAACAGATACCCTCTCTGCTTCAATGCTAAAACCTTTCGGAAGAAGCATCTTAAATAAAGAGAAAAAATTAGAGCTTATAAGTTCGGCGGTACATTTTGGCTTTAAATTTAGAGGAGAAAGCTTTAAAATTCTGGCCACTTTAAAAAACAGAAACGAACACAATTATTTGCAATACGAAATGGATGGAAAATATCAAAAACGGATTCGTATTGATGGAAATAATCAAAAGCCCATATTAATAGCCGCAAATGGTAAAGGTGAACACACCGTGTGGATTTATAAAGCCACCGAAGCCCATACCGGACCAATTATTATTGAAAGTATTGTAGCGAATAAAATTGTACCCACTAAAGTTCCTAAAGCACCATTAATTGAATTTATTGGCAATAGCATAACCTGTGGTGCAGCATCAGATGCCTCGGATTTCCTTTGCGGCACAGGTACATACCACGACCAGCATAATGCATACATGGCTTATGGACCGAGAGTTGCGAGAAAGCTAAGTGCAAATTACGTTTTAAGTAGCGTTAGCGGAATAGGTGTTTACAGAACTTGGAATACGAATGGACCCTCTATGCCAGAAGTTTATGAGCGTCAGGATTTTCGTTCAACGACTACAGATAAGTGGGATTTTAGGCAATATGAACCAAAAATTGTTAGTATCGCTTTAGGCACAAATGATATGAGCAACGGTGATGGCAAAACCGAAAGAAAACCTTTTGAAGCCGATGTTTTTATTAGCGAATATGTAAAATTTATAAAACTCATTAAATCTAAGTATCCGAAAGCCCAAATCGCACTTCTTAGTAGCCCAATGATACATGGTGAGCAAAAGAAAATTTTAGAAAAATCGCTTCTCGCCATAAAGACAAATATCGATTCTGCATACCTGAAAGACAAGAAAGTGGCTGTTTTTTCCTTTCCAGAAATGCAACCACATGGCTGTAGCGGGCATCCTGACGTAGCCGATCACCTTATCCTAGCAGAGCAACTTTATCCATTTTTTAGCAAATTATTGAAAGAAGAATAATTGATTTTGATATTTCTTCATTATCAGCATCATTACTTTAATAAATTATTAGATTTTACAAAAGTAAATTCACTGTTAAATCACTGATATTTCTTATTAGATGTTGTTGTGACCCATCGCAACATATTGGTCCAGATATTAGATATCCATTATCCATCCTATTAACATCCATCTTTTGATACGCTGAAGCGGTGTTTGCGTGTATATTTTCAATAAAAAGAAATAAACTTACCGAAGAGCAACTATTCTGCAATTGTAATTTAATCATTTCTGATTTATCAATCCAAATGGCGCCCGGATTTGCAATACCAAAGCAAAAAGTTTGACCATAAGTGATTAATTGCTGCGATGAATGCCTTTCATGTTGGTATTGTTTGAGGTTAGCAGGTATTCCATTTTTAAACGATTGTACCACTTTCAATATTTTAAATGTATTACGTTTTTGAATTTTAACCTTAGCACCTGATCTTACGAGTTGATAAATTAGCTCTGCACTTGAATCATCATTGTTTCCAAAGGCTTCATAAGTCATACCAACACCTTTCCATTTTAAAATCAGTGATAAATCTATTTCGTTTTTCTACTTTCATAAAGCGCTAAAATATCTGGAACCTCATCTTTTGTAATTATGAGGTTGTGATTGTAGAGTTTAATTAGATAGTCTTTATCGAGTTTTGTTAAGTGGCTGGTATGCCAAACCATCCACCAAGACCACATTGCATTCGTATCTAAACATTTATCAGGGTCGGGTGGTGTTCCGCATTCATGGAAAGCTATTGGAAAACGATTGTTTACAATTTTATCAACATCATCAAACATGGTCTTATGTGAGCCCATATCTTTGTCATAAGTATCTGCTCCAACAATATCAACATATTTATCTCCCGGATACCACGCTGCATCAGGATTGCCGGTATAACACAATACCCATATCAAATTATCAAGTTTTAAAGTTTTGGTATAATAATCGTACATGGTAACCCACAATTTTTTAAATTTTTCCGGACCTTGTTTGCCCCACCAGAACCAATTCCCATTGAGCTCATGGAAAGGTCGCCAAAGAACAGGAACATTTGCATTTTTTAGTTGGAGCAGTAACTCACCTTTTTCTTTAAGCTCAGCCCAAAAAACATCGTACTCTGGTGTACCTTTTATAAAACAATTTTCTATATCAATAGCTTTTTTGCTGCTTTCATAACCTTCACCTTTTCCAGGAGCGCCCATGTGCCACATTATAGTTGGAATACCTCCGGTTTTCCACCATTGAATAGCCTGATTTACTTCATTTTGATTATCCTTTGCGGTAATAAAATCGTAACCGTTTATTGCAGGCATTTTACCAGTAACAGTTTTTATGTAATTAATTTCATCAACACCCCAGCTAGAACTCATTTGTCCTGATAAAATCTTTTTTCCGTACATATCATTTATATATGCATAAAGTGCATTTGCTTCTTTTGATGCCTCCTTATTAGAAAGCAGTTTTTGCCTAGACATTCCTTGAAAGGGTGTAAATAGGATTATTAACAAGAGGCTTGTTAATGTATAAATTAGGTTTCTTATGCTCATATAATTCTTGTTTATTTGATTTTATCAAAGTCGAGGTTTAGATTATGATTACTTTATAATGGGTTTCTAAATGTTTAGTTGCAACCAACTCAAATTCGTATTGATATAATTTCAACATTTATCGAAAATCGAAATATAAAACAGCAGACTGTGTATCTAAACCACCGTTTGCAAAGGTTAAATTGGGTTGACTTTGAGGACCTAAATCTTCTTTCTTCTGACTTTTAGTGCCGATAGCCGGTATTCCATGCAAAAAAGATATCCCATTTGTAGGATATGCAGCAAAGGAATTTGCCTTGCCCAAACTTTTTGGTATTGCCGGATTTAACATGTGCAGAAATAAGTTATCAGAAGGAGAAAGTACTACAAAATTCCCTTCGGCTGTTGATATGCGGACACCATAAAAGTTACTGTAGTAGCCTTTAAATTCAGGATAATCCCATGTTTCACCGGTAACAGCATTATTATATTTCTTATCCCATAGGTTTAAGGTGCCCCCTTTTAATCTGTTCTTATATACCCGGTATGGCCCATTTCCAATAAGTTGCATACCGCTAACTTTCTCCTCTGGATAATTAAAACTGATACCTAAAATTTCTTGACCAATGTTAGCACGATATTGATATTTTAAGCCCAACCAACCCGATGGCATCATGGTCCAGGTAGCTTTAAAATTTTGTTTGCCTTCATAGGTTGCAACTACAACATAGCGTCCTAATGAATCACGGAAGTGTTTAAAAGATTTAAAATTTGCTTCGCCATTAATTAGAACGGGTCCATTTGAAAAAGATATTTCACCTTTTTTATTTCTGATACCAGCAATTAATCCTGTTTCCTTGCTTAATTTTACTTCAACTCCCGAACAGGATAGCTTTAACGATTCATTATCTTCAGTAACATTTACCTCATCTTTGCCATTGTCAATCATTCTATCTGCAAATTGCTGTGGAGATGTTATTGGCCAAGACCATGTATAAAGTTCTTTGCCATATAAATCTCGGGCAGTAATGTATAACACATCGTATTTTGCCCATTGTGCCGGCAATGCTAAATTTAAAATTCCTGATGATTGGGGTTTGATATCTGGTGATGTTATTTTACCTGTTAATTCATTCCCATCTGACTTATCGAAACCAGTTATTTTTTTTAGTTTCCAGCTAAAACTACATTTATTTAAATTGGTAAAGTTGTATCGGTTTTCGATATCAAATTTTCCATCAAATAATTTAGAGATAAATTTTTGAGGAAAATAAACTGGCGACCAGATTTCTTTAATCGTATAAAAGCTTGCTTCTTTCTCACGATATGGCCCCAAAATACCATCAGAGGCAGCATTGCCCTTTGTATCTAACCTGCCACCCATATCGGTTCGCATCACACCTTGGTCGCAAAAATCCCACAAAAAACCACCTGCAGATAAAGGGTTAGATTGCATCAAATTCCAAAAATCATCAAGCCCTGCTCCATGTCCACCATCGTAAAGACCATGCAAAAATTCAGTTGGAAAAAACACATCGTTCCCTTGAAAAAATGTTCGGTTGCCATAGTTCCACGGAATATAATGTTTGGTATTCATTCCATTAATATTCATCCATGGTTGAATAACCGGGCGATTCTGAATATCATGCTTTGGATAATCTGGCAACAAATCAAAATTAAAACCACCTTCATTGCCATTCGCCCACATAATTATGCTAGGATGATTGACATCGCGGACAATCATTTCTTTAACAAGTTTTTGTCCAACCTGGGTATCATAAGGCGGATATTGCCAGCCGGTAAGCTCATCAATTACATAAAGACCGATTGAATCACAAACTTCTAAAAAATGTTTATCGGGTGGGTAATGCGACATTCTAACCGCATTCATATTCATTTCTTTAATTAACTCCGCATCTAAAATAGAAATCTTTCGACTAGTTGTTCTGCCAGAAGTTGGCCAGAAACTACCATGATTTACACCTTTAAATTTTATCTTTTGTCCATTAACATAAAAACCATCATGTTGCCTAAGCTCTACCGTTCGAAATCCAATAGTTTCGGTTACAGTATGCAGTTTTGTGGTTCCATTTTTAATCGTAATATCTATTTTATATCGATTAGGAAATTCGGAAGACCATAACTCCGGATTAATTAATTTAGTGTTAAGCTGGGCTACAGTAGTTCTTGGGGTTAGATTTACAGAAAAAGGTTTTCCAAATGGTTTTCCATTTAAAGTTTTAACCTGAGCGGTAATGGTTGTTATCGATTGAAGATTTGCAACGTTGGCATTAACTTTTAAAGAACCATCAGCTTTTGCATCAATTGCAATTCTTTCTATATGTTGGTTAGGAAATGCCTCAAGAAAAACAGGACGAAAAATACCGCCAAAAACCCAGAAGTCTGCTGAACGCTCAGCTTCGTTAACCGTTTGATTTGAAGAAACTTTATTAACCTTAACCTCAAGAATATTATTTCCGTCATTATTTAGCAAAGCTTTAATGTTATATTTAAATTGATAGAATGCACCTTGATGAATAGGACCTGCAAGCTTGCCGTTTATTTTAACTTCAGTATCGGTCATAGCGCCATCAAAAACCAGATAAACAGATTTATTTTTCCAGTTTGATGGAACTTTAAATGTGTATTTGTAAAGTCCTGCTTCATCTTTATCCTCTTTTTCCGATCCATAGGTGTAATTACCGAATCCCTGCAATTCCCAATTACAGGGAACAGCAATCTTCGTCCATCTTCCACTATTTCGTCCTGAAGTACAACGAAAATCCCAATCAACTGTATTAACATTATCTTTCCCCGATAAATATTTAACTTCAGTAATTTGCGCAATTAAGTTAAGTGTTGATAAAAGAAATAGTAACGTGAAAAGGCATTTAAGTTTCGATATCATTTGGCTAGTGATTATACTGAAATGGTTTTGATATCCAAAATTTTTAAGGCACCAGCATTGGAACTAATGTATTGTTACATTGTCTGTGCTGTATATCTCTGTATCGGATATTAAAATCACTCTGGATGATAAAATTATAGATGTAGCAATATCGGCAGGCGCAGGAATGTTAATATAAATGATATAAATGTTAACCATAACATAAGCAACTAATAACAAACTACTTACAATAAATTATATCATAATATTTACATTTAACGCAACTTTAAAATCTAGTTTAAATCCTTTTTTCTTAGTAGCGCAATATATTCTGATGGTAGCATTTTAAATTCGGTTTTAAAAGATTTCGAAAAGTAGTTTGGGGTATTAAATCCTACCTCATACGAAACCTCTACTACATTTAGCTGACTTTTTTCAAATAATTGCGCAGCCTTTTGCAATCGATAAGATCTGATAAACTCTACAGGAGATTTACCTGTAAGCAATAAAATCTTTTTATAAAGCGAAACCCTGCTCATGTTCATTTGCTTACTTAATTCTTCTACCGATAAATTTGGGTTAACAATATTATTTTCGACATATTTTAAAACATTGGCAATAAACTTCTCATCGTGTGACTGCCTTTCAATTTCGGGAAGGTTTACCTGCAAGTGCTTGGTGTAGGTTTTTTTAAAGTTTTCTTGCAGAATTAGTAAATTTTTGATTTTCGAAATCAGTATCTCGAAATTAAAAGGTTTTGTGAGATAATCGTTGGCACCCAATTCCAACCCTTTAACCTGTTCAGTTTCTTCTGAAAGCGCAGTAAGTAATATAAAAGGAATATGAGCAGTTCGTACATCGTTTTTAATTTTGCGACAAAGTTCTGTTCCACTCATTTCAGGCATGTTAATATCACTTACAATTAGATCAGGATGTAATGCAAGCGCTTTTTGCCATCCATCTTTGCCATTGGCTGCATCTTGGATGCTAAAAATATCCTTTAAACTATCTTTTAAATAAAACCTGAAATCTTCATTATCCTCTACCAATAGAATTTTAGGTTTCCTTAAATCAATTTTCTTTTTGGCAACGGGCAAACTGTTTTCGGCTGCAGTTTTGTTGTTTACATTCAGAATATGTTTACTCCTCTTCAATTGTAAATTAATTGTAAAGCAACTACCTTGGTTCACTTCACTTTCTACAGAAATTTCTCCTGAATGTATATTTACGAACTCTTTAACGATTGACAATCCTATGCCACTACCCTGGTTAAGAATAGAACTTGGCACATCATTTTGATAAAATCTTTCGAAAATTTTGTTTAATTTTTCTTCTGGAATCCCAATACCAGTATCAATAATTTTTATTTCTAATATAGAGCACTCCGTATTTGGAGTATTGGATTTTAGACTTAATAAAACGGTAACGTGCCCGCCCGCTTGAGTAAATTTAAATGCGTTTGAAAGCAGGTTGAAAATAATTCTTTCAATCTTATCATGGTCGAATTCGGTATGATATTGTTCAACCTCACTATCGAAATCGAAACCTATCTGCTTTGCCTCTGCTACATCACTAAAAGACTGTACAATTTCTGCTATAAACTGTACAATATCTCCAGGGGTTCCATGAAATTTAAGTTCCTGGACTTCTAGTTTTCTGAAATCAAGCAGCTGATTTACAAGACTTAACAATCTATATGCATTGCGTTTAATAATTTGTATTTGATGCTTTTGATCTGGCGATTCAGCATTTTGCAGCATTTTATCTGCCGGAGCCATAATTAATGATATCGGCGTTCTAAACTCGTGGCTTACGTTAGTTAAAAACTTTATCTTCATTAAATCAAGTTCATGAATGCGTTCTGCATCTTGCCTTTCTGCAGCCAGAATATGTTTATTTTCAGCACGTTCTTGCTCTATTGCAAATTCTTTCTTAAGTTTCTGAATACCTCTGTAACGGATATAGAGCAGCAAACCAGAGAGTATTAAAAAATATAACAAATAAGCTAAGTTCGTTTTCCAAAACGGGGGCAATATTTGAATTTTCAAAGACCTGTCTTCGAAAGAACCTGGTACGTCGGGGTCAATTACCCTTACCAAAAATTCGTAATTTCCAGGGTTCAAATTTGTGTAGCTGGCTTTACGTATATCGTTCTCAGCATCGATCCACTTTTTGTCGAAACCCCTCATCATATAGTGATAGGTAAGCTTTTTAGAGTTGAAAAAATTTAGGGCTGCAAATTCAATCCCGAAAGCATTTTCATTGTGTTTCAATTCAATATTGTCAGTCTCGGTTATTGATTTTTGTAGAAGTAAATGCCCTTCTACCGATTCTTTTGGCTTAACGCTTTTATTAAAAACCTGAAAATCGGTAAACACAAGGTTTATTTTATTTTTAGTTATCTGAATTTTTGATGGTTTAAAAATGTTGAAACCGTTGGCACCTCCAAAAATAAGTTCGCCTGATTTAGTTTTATAAGCAGCATTTTCGTTAAATTCCTTGCCTTGAAGGCCGTCAGAAACATCAAAATACTGAAAACGTAGCAGATATTTACCTTCCTTTCTGCTTACTTTAACCATACTGATACCATTGGCAGTACTTAGCCAAACGTTATTATCATCATCTTCTAAAATACCCAAAATTGTATTATCCGGAAGTCCATTCTCTTTCCTGAAATTATTAAACTTTGCTGTAGAAGGGTCATAAACAGAAAGACCTTCGCGAGTGCCAATCCAGATAAGCTTTCTACTATCTTCTATGATTGAGCTTACGTTATTTTGAACGAGGCTGTAAGGATTTTTTAGATTACGTGTAAAGTGTTTGAATTTTCCAGTTATAAGATTTAATACATCGATACCCCAACCTCCTACCCATAGATTTTTATTAGAATCTTCGAACAGGGCTGGAACATAACCGAATGTAATCGAATTCTTCTTTTCAGGACCATAGTGCCGAAACGTTTTGGTAGACCTATCAAAAAGATTTAAACCACCAGCTAAAGTTCCTACCCATAATTGTTTAGACGAATCTTCGAATATCTTCCAAACGCGGTCGTCGGATATGCTTCCAGGTTTAGTTTCATCATGCTTAAAATGCTCGAATTTTTTGCCATCAAAGCAATCTAAACCACCCCAATATGTTCCAATCCATAATTTCCCATCATGACCGACCAAAAGGCTAACCACAATATCACTAGAAATACTATTCGGATTTTGAGGATCATGTTTGTACTTGGTGTAAGTATTTTGTTTCCTGTCAAAATATAATAAACCGCCTCCATTTGTACCAATCCACAGATTTCCCAATTCATCTTCGGCAAAACGGTTAACATCATCAAATGGTAGGCTATTTTTATCGAGTACGTTATGCTTATATTGAGGAAACTTTATAATATTTTCATGGTAATAGCTAATTCCTTTTTTAAAAGTTCCAGCCCAGATAACTCCCATTTGATCTTTAAAAAGTGATGGAATAGCATTCTGAGCTATAGATTTTTGGTTGTAATCCTGATTTAATAAATACGTTACTTTAAAATCTTTCTTATCAACTATGGTAATTCCACCGTGATCCGTTCCTATCCAAATCAGACCCTTATTATCTTGTATAACATTGTAAACTATATTAGATCTGAATTTACCTTGTGTTCCATCTTTATCAAAGTGTTTAAGTATGTTTTTTTCGGGATTAAAATAATATACCCCTAAAGAGGTGGACGTTGTAAAAAACCATAAATCATTATCTTTATCGGCAAAAACAGAATAGGATATTGATTTACCATGGTTTGCATTACGAAGAATGGAAGACCGGTAAACTACCTTATTTAATTTTGGCTCAAATAAATCGACTGTGCCATCATTATAAACAATCCAGGCCTGCCCTTTTTCGTTTAAAGAGAGCGAAGTAACATCACTCGAATAAATACTGCCTAAGCCTTTACTATTATAAAAATGCTTTGATTGCTTACTTATTTCATTGTACTTATAAATGCCTAAGTTGGCGTAGACAAACCAAAAATTGCCTTTACCATCGCTTTTAATAGATTTTATTTCGGCATCAGGCAAACCAATTGATGCAAGATAAGCCTTTGGCGTTCTTTCAAACCGCTCGGTATAAGGGTCATAGATATTATAATTTTGTTTGGTTTGAATCCACATTTTGTCATTCGGCCCGGCAAAAATAGCCGATACAAAATCATCGCTTAAAGAATTGGGATCGTGAAAATCATGTTTAAAAACTCGAAATTTATGCCCATCATATCGGTTCAGTCCAGAAAACGTTCCAAACCACATGAATCCCTTTTTATCCTGATAAATACTTAAAACCTGATTGTTGGAAAGACCGTTCAAAATTGTTAACTGCGAAAACTGGTAGTGATCGGCTTGCGCCCATATCTTCGTAACAATAAACAGGGACAAAAATATTGCAGTAAATAAATTTCGAAACATAGGAATAACTATTTGGCGATGCTCTGATGATTTGGAAGGTATAATTTAGAGATAAATTTTTATTCATCTAACATGTACAGCCTTTATTTAAAACTTCGTGCTTTTTTATAATCGTTTTTAGCCACAAAGTCTGCTGATAATAATCAGCAGACTTTAAAAAAGGAGATGCGTTAATGATAAAACTTACCAGCCAGGAGTTTGGATTAAGGCCGTATTTTTTAACATTTCCCCTATTTGCATTGGTAATAAATAATTCCTCTCTTTAAACACATGCAATCGTAAAGAATTTACAACATCATACTTATAACCTGTTGGAAATTGCGGAGATATTGTTACTCTGGTTGGACTCATTAATTTATTGTAACCATTAAAAAATGTTTCTGCAAGTTTCCATCTTCGAACGTCATCCCAGCGCTTATCTTCATTATATAGTTCTATGCGTCGTTCATTCTGCACAAAACTCCTCATTTCTGTTTGTGTCATTGCTGCTTTCATACCATAATTAGCATCTGCTCCAGCATTTATTCCTGCTCTGCTTCTAAGCTCCCGAATCGGACCATAAGCATCTGCTGTTCTTCCAATTTCGTTTAGTGCTTCGGCTTTAATTAATAGAATTTCTGCATAACGAATTAATATCCAATTTCGATTTGTAGTACCACTGTTACCTGTCAATCCTTCATCAAGTGTTTTTCGGCAAAAATAGCCCGAACTACCGGAGGTTCCTGCATCTTGATAAAATCCATCCGTTGGTGCGCCTACATAGGTATTCACTGCAATTTTGGTATTGGTGCCGGTACTAAACCATAATGCCTGATTGAATATAATAGAATAACCAAATCTTGGATCACGATTTTTATATGGATCTTGCGGATTATAAAGTGGCGACTCTGTTATGGATTTTCCGTCAATCATTGGAAAAACATCAACAATATTCTGAGTGGGATTGCCAGACCGGTTTCCACTTCTTGTTTGTGGCAGATAAAAAGTTTCAAAATCTCGGTTGGGCGGTTGATTTACAAAAAAGATATGTTCTTTATTTCTACGCTGTAAAAACATATTGTAAAAACCATAACCAGGGTTTGGATTTGCATTTTCTACATTTAAGGTATAACCAAGCGCTATAACAGCCTCAGCGGCATCTAACGCTTTTTGCCAGCGCATAACATCAAAATTAGGATAACCTGCAATCGCGATACGCTCTGGTGTTTTAGTACCACCAGGTACACCAGGCCAGGTATTTCCATTAAATAGTGGGCTTGCTGCAAAGAGTAACATTTTAGCTTTTACAGCTAAAGCTGCACCCTTGGTAACTCGTCCGTAATCGTTGCCTATTTGGTCAATTGGTAAATCTGCCGCAGCAGCATCTAATTCTTTTACAACATAATCAACACAATTACTAAAAGTACTTCTAGGAACTGTTATAATTTCATCTCCAGGAAATAATGTTTCTCCAACAATTGGTACACCACCAAAAGTGATTAATAAATTATAATAATACCATGCTCTTAACATTTTGGCTTCAGCAATTAATCTTTTTTTGGTTACTTCTTTAAATGGCATAACCGGCATTTTCGATAAAAACAGATTTAACCTTCTAATATTTTGATAAGGTAGCACCCAGGTTTCATTAAATACTGTCGTATTATCGGCAGTATAAGTAGAACCATATAATATTAGTGGTCTTCTAGCAGGATTGAGGTTTACATATTCTGAATCATCAGTCGCTTGTTCCGTGCTACCAGCTTCGTACCTATCTTTATCATAAGAATATCCTATCTCCATATAAACCCGGGTTAGAAAGCTAATAGCATTAACACTATCTGTAAAAACTGTTTCCTCATTAAGGGCATTATTCGATTTATTATCCAAAAAAGTTGATTTTTTACAGGCCATTGCTGCTATACAAATCAATAAAATAACGGTAATCTTTTTCATTTTTGTAAGTTATAAGTTAACGTTCAAACCTATGTTGTAGATGCGTGACGGTGGATATGCCTGACGATCATTGCCCGGTGTTGCCTCCGGATCAATAGCATATAAATTGAATGCTTTAGACCAGGTAATTAGATTATTTCCGCTCGCAAAAAACCTAATGCCTTGAAGACCAAGTTTTTTCACAATACTTGTTGGAATATCATAAGATAATTCAGCTGTGCGAAGACGCAAGTAATCGCCAGGAATAGCCCAATAAGTTGAATTAATTCCTGGATCGCTTATCGATCTCAGTGTGGTTAATACCGGAAACTTGGCATTATCACCGAGTGCTGGTGTCCATGCCTGTTGATGAACAGCTTGAAGATTAGCAGAAAACGGACGAATAGCCTCTTCCGTACCACGTAAGTAAAATTTAGTGGCACCTTGAAATAGTATGCTTAAACCAACCCCCTTATAATTAAAACCAAACTGAAACCCGAAAGTATTTTGAGGGGTATTGCTGTAGTCTGCAACTACCCTATCTTTATCATCAATTACATTATCTCCATTGAGGTCGGCATATTTTAAATCTCCAGGCCTTTGAATAAAAGTTGATGTTGGACTATTATTCACATCGTTCATATCTTTAAAAAAGCCTAAATATTGATAAAGACCTTCAGCTCCAATTGGTTTACCTACAGCAGACTGCCATGGGTATTGCGGATCAGCAAAGCCATTAAATACCACTGCATTTTTAACATTAGAAAATGTACCTCTAAAATTATACGCAAACTCGTTACCGATTGTAGAACGATAGTTTAATTCAAATTCCAAACCTTGTCGGGTAGATTCTCCAATATTCTGCGGAGGCAGTAAGACACCCTGAATATCGGAGATTAAATTTATCGCTATCAGCTGGTCGTATCTTCTGTATTTAAAATAATCTACTAAACCGGTAAGTTTGTTATTGAAAAACGCAAAATCTAAACCTATATCAAATTGTCTTTCCTTATCCCAAGTTACATCTGTGTTTGCTAAGGCACCTTCTGCGTAGCCTGTATTTGCAGATAAAGTTCCATTTGATTCTCCGAAGGAATAAATTGTGCCGTTATTACTCGTTCGGTAAGAATTCGTTGTAGAGGTAGCATAACTTTGCTGATAAGCATATTGTCGTCCGGGAGCCAATTGGTCGTTACCAACAATACCCCATGATGCCCTGAATTTTAACAGGTTAACAAAAGAAATTCTTTTCTTAAAAAAGTCTTCTTCTGCAATGTTATATGCGGCAGATGCGGCAGGGAAAAATCCGTTCTTCTTTTTACCTGTAAATCTATTTGAACCACTTAATGTACCTGTTACGTTTACGATGTATTTATTTTTATAATCGTAACCTATTTTAGCAACACGGCTAATTACACTTGCTGGTACAAAATTATAAGTCAAATCATCACTACGCACATTATTGCTCGATAAACTATAAACACCCAAAAAATCGATGTGATGATTTTCGGCAAACTGCCTGCTATACGTTATTAAAGCTTGTGCGGCAAGTCTTCGTTGTGTGCTTCCAGCCGAACCATTTGTACCATATGCATTGCCTAACCTACCAATGGTATAAACGTTTGCAAAAGCTGGGTCGTAACGTTCAGCACTAGTAATTGAGCCATCTGCAGCGAAAACTGACGGTCTGAAAATATACGATGGTAAATTCGTTCTGGTTAAACTCCTTGCAACTGTGTAATTATTGGTGTAGGCTACTCTACCCTGAACACTTAATCCCTTGGTTATAAAATCAAGTTTTTCAGTTGCTGTGGTAGATAACACCATATTATTTTCGTTGTTCCGTCTAAACCCACCGTAGGTTAGTCTTTCTATGATATTAGGTGTTAAATAATTTGCACTATTTGCTTGAAACTGACTGTATCCCCAACTTCCATCCGGATTTTTAATTGGGTATGCCATTGGAGATAATGCTAGATAGCTACCGAAATCGGCAAAAATATCATCTTTATTTCCATTTGTGCTTGGATAAAAAATATTTGGTCTATTGATTTCTCCAATATTCCCGAAAGCATCTAATTGTAATGTTAGGTTTTTTGTTACACTAATATCAAGGTTGGAGCGATAGTTAAATCTTTTATTGTAGAACCCACTATTGATGTTATCACCCGAATCCTCATAATAATCTTTCGTGTTACCACCTTGATTAAGATAGCTTAGAGATACAAAATACCTTGCTTTTGTTGTACCACCACTTATATCGAAATTGGTTTTTAACTGAGGAGCATATTTTTTAAAAAGCATTTCCTTCCAATTCACATTCGGATGACCTATTGGGTCAGAACCTGTGCGAAAAGCTTCTAAATCAGCTGCGCTCCAGGTTGGTCTAAATGATGGGTTTGGGGCATAAGAGTTATCATTAATTTCTGCCTGGTTTCTTAAAAGTGCTGTATTGTATGAATCAAGGTAATCGGGTAAAATTGTTGGTTCTGAAAGCGCAAAATCAGTGCGAACAGAAATCCTTGGCTTTCCAATCTTTCCTCGCCTGGTAGTAACAATTACAACTCCATTCCCTCCTTTAATTCCATATACTGCTGTTTGCGACGCGTCTTTTAATATGGTGATTGACTCTACTTCATTAGCTTCGAGCCTCGAGAATTGCTCATAAGAATATTCGATATTATCAACAATAATTAGAGGATTATTTGTGGTACTGGCAACTCCATTTACAGCGTTGTTGTTTAAAGATGATTCACCCCTTACCAAAAATGCGGCTCCATCGCTACCTGGTTGCCCAACTCTTTGTTGCGATATAAATCCAGTTACCCTACCCGCTAAAGTGTTCTGTAGACTACCGGATGGATTTTGACGGATATCATTCCCCGAAACAGCACTTTGAGCTCCGGTGAGCGTTATCTTTTTTTGTGTTGTGTAGCCAGTTACTACCACTTCTGATAAATCTTGTGAGGCTTGCTGCAAAACAATTTGTGCTGAATTGTTGCCGCTAATAGAAATTTCTCGATTAACGTACCCTATCAATCTAATGATTAAGGTATTTCCGTTGCCTCTCAATGTTAATTTATACTCTCCGTTACCGTTTGTTGACGTTCGATTTTCGGTTCCTTTTTCCTCAACAATTGCACCTGGCAATGGTCCCTGAACATCACGCACCACACCACTTATGGTTTTGCTTTGTGCATTTGCATAGTTTGTAATTAGCAGCAGTAAAAATACTATGCTAAAAAATTTAAATTTTTTCATTTTACGTATCTTTTACATTCTTAATTACCAACCAAAGTTTTGTCTCAATGCTGAATTTTTAACGGTCTCATCATAAGGAAATGGATTATGATAGAGTTTATCCTGAAAAGTAATGCTTACCACAGGAACGATTTCATGCGTGTACGAACCATTTGCTTCTCTCGTAATTTTCATACCGGTAAGCGTTTTATTCAACTCTGTGTTTGCATTTTTCCAACGGCGAACATCAAAGAATCGATGTTCCTCGAAAGAAAGTTCAATTCTCCTTTCGTTTCTAATAATATCTCTCATAGCCGCTTGAGATATGCCTGGTGGGATTCCATATCGAGCATCAGTACCAGCATTTATACCTGCCCGTCTCCGTATTTCAATAATTTCTTTTACGGCATCTTCAGTTCTTCCGCCTAATTCATTTAATGCCTCGGCATTATTAAGCAGAATTTCGGCATACCTGAAATAAATAAAATTGTGGCTCTGTTGAGAATAGGTGGTACCCGTTACGAAGTTTCCCATAAACTTTCTAAGGTAATAGCCGGTTCGGGTTTGTGTTACTAGGTTATTATTCGGTTTGTCTCTTCCGCCTTCAAATGTTTCAACCGCTCTATTAAGCCAGTTATAACTAGCAGCTGATGGCGTATTGGCATTGGAAAAGAAAACGGTTACATAAAATCGAGGGTCGCGATTTGCATAAGGACTAGCCGGGTCATATCCATTAGGATTTGTTGTAGATTTTAAATCTTGGCTTATTGGTTTACCATTTATGGTTGTAAACGCATCAACAAAATTTTGTGTTGGATTGGTTCTGCCTCCACCTGCAATGGCTGCAAATCCCACGTATCCAACAGGTGCATTGTTATTCTCAATATCAAAATTATTTACACTTTGCTTTGCAAAAATTACTTCCGAATTTTTTTTATTGATGAAAATATTTCTGTAACCAGATGCTGCAGCTCCTGTTTGTAAAGAGTAATAATTTCCTAATGCTTTAAACTCTGCTACAGCATCTACAACTTTCTGCCAGCGAGTAATGTCTATAGTTAAATATCCTGTAAGTTTTTTAAGTTCTGCATCTGCCTCTATTCCTCCTCCATTAAAAAGCGGACTAGCCGCATAAAGGTAAAGCCTACATTTTAATGCAACGGCAGCACCCTGAACAATTCGGCCAAAGTTATTTGCATTAGAATCGTTATCTGGATATAAATTTGGTTTTATCGCATCACATTCGCTTGCGATGTAATTTACGCATTCCTCAAATGTATTTCTTTTAAGTTGAAGGTTATCATTTAAGGTAAATACATTATCTGAAATTAATGGAACACCACCGTAACGCTGTAAAAGTTGAAAATATAAGAATGCCCTTATGAATCTGGCTTCGGCATTAAAACGTTTTGTACGGATTGGATTACCGGCAGGCACAGGTATTTTTGCACTGTTTGCAAGAAAGATATTAGCCTGTCTTATTCCAAAATAAGCATTGCTGAAATATTGGTCGGGATTATTAACAACACTTACAATTCCATTGGTGTAATAAGTAATGGATGCTGTAGGAACAATTGAAACCGCATCATCAGTTGCTGCATCTAAAAAATCTCCTCCAACACGGGCAAAGCCAGTTGGCAAAAATGTGTAAATATTATTAAGAAACTCTTGTGCCCTAACTGCATTTAAATCTGCGGGGTCAAAAATGATATCATATGTATCCAAATCCTTTGGCTCATTTTCGAATTTTTTACAAGATTGAAAAGCCACCAAGCAGACCAAAAATAAATATATTGAAAAAGATTTTTTCATGATTTTTGTGATTAGAATTTAACGTTAACGCCCAGATTGTAAAGCTTTTGCAATGGATACGCATCAACAGGAACTTCAGGATCTAGGTTCCCTTTTAGTTTTGTTGCCGTAAATAAATTTGTACCGTTTGCAAAAACCCTAATTGAGCTTATTTTTAGAATACTTACCAGACGTGAAGGAATGGTTATACCAACTTCAACATTTTTAAGCCTGATGTAATCTGCCCGCCTGAGCCAATAACTGGAGAAAGTATGGTTGTTTTGGTTAAATCCGACACTTAAACGAGGATAGCTTGCGGTTGCTGCAGTTGCTGGTGTAAACCGATCGAGATGTTGAGAGAATGCATTTCCAAGTCCACCATTTTGAAACTCAAAATAATTGTTGCTGCTTAAATTAATGGTGTAATTAGCAACACCTTGAACTAAGGCACTAAAATCGAAGAATTTATAGCTAAACCCAAAATTGGCACCAAAAATAGCTAACGGGCTTGTACTGCCTATCACGGTTTGGTCGAATTGATTTAGAATGCCATCGCCATTTAAATCTTTGTATTTAATATCTCCAGGCTGTGGGGCGTAACCTATAAATGTTGCTATACCGTTTTGAGATGAGTTTGCAATATCTGCCTGAGATTGGTAAAGTCCATCAGCGACATAGCCAAAAGACTGACCCACCCGCTGACCGGTTCTTTGCATCCAGGGAAAAGGTTGTTCAACTTCATCAAAAAACTCAACAACAGATTGTTGAAAACCAACATTTAGTGCTGCGTAGTAGTTAAAATTGCTTGCCTTTTGCTGTTGCCATGACAGTTGAAATTCAACTCCATTATATTTATTTCTTCCAATATTTTCATTTGGATAAAAATTACCTAGAAGCGAAGTATTCCTTCCTCTTTGCGTTAATAAATCTTTAAACTTATTGTTATAATAATCTAAGGAAAAGCCTAATTGATTATTGAAAAACTTGCCTTGAAGATTTATATTTAACTTATTTGCATATTCATAAGTTATGTCTGCATTAGCCAACGTACTTTCATTTAAAGTAGTTACTGTTCCAGCCCCAGTTCCAAAATAGGCTACAGCACCACCAAATATGCGTTGTATATAAGAGAAATAACCTGGATTATCATTACCAACTTTACCGTAATTAGCAGATAACTTTAAAAAATTTAATGCTTTATTATCTTTTAAAAAATCTTCCTTCGAAATTATCCATCCTAATCCTGCAACAGGAAAAAATCCCATTTTATAGTGGCTCTTACCCGGGTAATAATTAGACCCACTGTAAGATGCCGCCAATTCACCTATATATTTTTCATTGTACACGTACGATGCATTCCCAGAAAGGCCTTTTATACTGTAAGGAATATTAGAACCGTAAACGTTATTATCATAATTAGCTACTAAAGCCGCATTAACATTATGAAGATCTTTAAAAGTGCGGTTGTAGCCTGCAGAAAATTCAAGATAGGTTTGTCGTCCCTGCCCTACGTTTGGTTGCCCGCTGGTGGTACTTATAATAGAAACATTTGTTTGAGGCGATGGTTGTGTTAATGCATTTGAGTACGTTTCTACACCTGAAGCAGAAACGTTTCTTTGAAATGCAACAACGGGTTTGCTTCTATTCGTTTCTTCAATTAAGTAAGAAGCAAATGACACCATACCTTTTATGTATAAGCCCGGGGTAATATCATCAAGCGTTCTTTTTACATAAAAGTCAGAGATGATATCACGTCTAAAAGTCTGGCGATAACCCGACTGAACAGCCATTCCATAAATATTATTTGTAAATCTTGTTGTACCAGCAAGGCTTCCGTTGGGATTAAATATTGGATAGGAGTTGCTTGGTGTGGTTAGTAGCGAACTGTAAATGGCACCTGTAGTGGCTCCTGGTTCATTCGTATTGCCTATTCTACCAAATAAATGAATACCACCAGATAGTTTTGGATTGATTTGAATGTTAATATTTGAACGAAGTAAATAACTTGCCAGATAGTTATTGGTATCATAAACATCTGTGCTTTTAAAAAGTCCATCTTGCTTAAGGTGCTCTACACCAGCAAAATAGGTGACCGTACTATTTCCACCACTCATATTAAGCGAGTATCGGTTTAAAGGCGCACTGCTCTTTAAAACCTCATTACGATAATCTACATCCGGACGTCCGAATGGATCTGAGCCATCTTTAAATGCCTGAAGGTCGGCTGTAGTGTAAAGTAAGGCTGTATTATAAAATGGATTTACAGACAGCTCGTTACGAATTGCTTCATTTCTTAGTGTAGCATAATCAAATGCGTTTAACGCTTGTGGCATTTTCAGCGGCCTTTGAGATGCCGATTGTATCGTAAATGATATGCGTTCCTTACCATTATAGCCTTGTTTAGTAGTTATAGATAGTGCACCATTTGCTCCTCTAACACCCAATAATGCGGTAGACATGGCATCTTTTAAGATCGTTACCGATTCTATTTCCTCTAAAGTGATGGTTGAAATCAGTCGAGGTATTCCATCAATTAAAATTAGTGGCGTTCTACCCCTTAATGATAAGCTAACGGCATCAAAACCTGGTTGCCCAGAGTTTTGCTGAGTATTTAATCCTGCTATTCTACCAGTTAGAGCATTAGTAACACTATTAACAGGATGCTTTAATAAAGCTAAATTATCTACCGTTTGAGTTGAAACAGTAGATAAGTTTGCAAATAATGGGATGCTAAAAGGAAGATAGATCCTTGTTTTAGAAGATAAAGAATCGCCGAAGGCAATAACGCTATCCTTTTTATTGATACTATTTAGGGGCTTTTCCTGTGCGGCGACTTTGGTGAGTGCCACGCTGAAAAAGCACGTAAAAATCCCTATTAGCTTAATTGTAATTTTCTTTCTCATGTTATTTAAAAAATTAATTAGTTAAAGAGATCAAATAGCAGACTGGGTTTCCTTGGGATAAAAAAGCTGCAATTGATGAGAAAGAAACAGTTTGATTACTGTAGTAAAATTGTTCATGATGTTTGGTTAATTTGGTTAGTTATTTATTTTGTTGACAACTACTTCTCAAAGGCGATTTGATTGCCATGGTAAAAGCAGGAAATACATTTGGTTATTTACATTTTGCAGTGGCCTACAAAATTGAATTTAAAAGTAGCATAGCTTTGAGCTTGTTTACTGTAGGATTGATAATCATTATAGTACAAATGTTAACTACATGTCAAATAATTGATAATAAGCTACTTAACTATAATTACAGATAAAAAAGGATAAATTCTGTTAATAAATTGATATGATTATTTAATAGAATATCATGAAAGGAAGTAATAAATATAGGGGAGCTACAATTTTCAAATCACTTTAAAGTATTTACACACTTAACTTGGAAAATTATAATTAGGATAAGCAAAACCAATACTGATATAAGCCATAATTTGCATTCGGCAACAGTAAACTATCGGTTAAAATGTGGCTGAAAGTTATGGCAACTTCAAAGAAACATGATAGCATTTACTTACCTGCACAGGTATCAAAGTATAGGCGCTAAATGGGAGGATTTTTAAAAATTTTAAATTATAGAGTTCGCCATTACAAGCCAATTTTTATGGAACAAATTTGCACAATGAGCTTAAGCGATTTTATAAAAATGTTAAAAGAGCATATAAATTTAGAACTTCTACGGAGCTATAATTTATATCTAAAGACAACTTATAGTTTGATTAATTTAATTAAGTGGATATATTTTTGCGGCCCAGCCACCTCCGCTATACAAGTTTACCTTAAGTTTTGTGTTCGAATTTATTTTTATGATTTCCCTTTTGTAATCGGTTGCATCTTTATCTGCATTTAAGCCATCTCTAAACACTATTGCCTGAAAATTTCCTTTTCCTAAGAAAGAAAAATCTAAAGTTATTTCGCGTTTATTCCAATTATTTAATGCGCCGACAAACCATTCATTCTTAAACTGTCGGGCGATAACCGCATAGGCACCTACTTCAGCATTTAAAGCAATAGACTGGTTAAACACAGTTGGTATGGTTGCGATAAAATCTGTACTTTCTTGTTCTTTCATATAAGCTGTCGGACTATCAGCTAACATTTGTAGCGGTGCCTCAAAAACAATAAACGATGCTAACTGATGGCAACGTGTACCCTGACTCATAGGTTTTGAATGGTTTGGATGAAATTCAGCTTTTGTAGAATTACGCATGGCGCCTGGTGTATAATCCATCGGACCAGCCATCATCCTAATAAACGGGATAGTAACATCATACTTTGGAACATCATCATTTGGTGTCCATTTTACATTTTCTAAACCTTTAACACCTTCAAAATTTAAAACATTTGGATACGTTCGTTGTAAACCAGTTGGTTTATACATTCCATGGAAATCTATTAAAAGTTTATGAGTTGCAGCGTTTTTAGCTATTTGATACACAGATAAAACCATTTTCTGATCATCACGATCTAAAAAATCTATTTTAAAGCCTTTTACACCCATTTTGGCATATTGTTCAAAAGCATTATCCATTACTTTAGATATTGCAAACCAACTTGCCCATAAAATAATGCCTACATTTTTTTGCTTGCTGTAAGAGATAATCTCGGGTAAATTAATCTTGTCAGATACCTTCATCATATTCGTTTCATCGCTCCAGCCTTCGTCTAAAATAACATATTCCAGTTTATTTGCTGCGGCAAAATCTATGTAATATTTATAAGTTTGTGTATTAATACCAGCCTTAAAATCAACACCGCTAAGGTTCCAGTCGTTCCACCAATCCCAAGCCACCTTACCCGGTTTTATCCAACTCACATCTGTAATTCGTGATGGTGAAGCCAATTTCTGAACCATATCATTATCAAGCAGTTCTTTATCATTCTCGCTTATAACTATTGCCCGCCATGGAAAATTTCTGGTTCCATTAGTTTGTGCAATGTAATCTGCCCTTTTAGAAACCATATAATTTATATTATTAAAACCGCCTGCCTTTTCTGCTATTGGATAAGGTGCGAATAAACCTTTTAAAGAATTAGCTTCAGATGGATTTTTACCGATAAACATACCAGGGTAATCTTCTAAATCGGCTTCTAAAACAACAGCCTTTTTAGTTGCACTAATGTTATACATAAAAGGTAAAAAAGCCAAAGAATCTTTAAGCATGCCTCCCACGGACGTTTCACTATATAAAGCTTCGAAAGAAGAAATAAATTGTTCCTTTCCTCTTAAATCTCTAACATATGGAATAAGTAATGATTTATCATCAGGTAAATTAATGTTTACCTCCTCATTTTGGATCTTAATGATGCCCTTTTTATTTGTGGAGAAGCGGTATGCAATTCCATCATTATAAGCCCTAAAAGTTAAACTATAATTGCCTTTAAAAACTATGGAAAGTTGATTATAATTATCATTAACCAAGCTTCTTTTATAAATAGGTGTAGCAAAATCGGTATTTATCGATGTTTGTTTGGTATTTATAACAGTGGTATTTTTGCCTAAAATTTCTCCGCCACTTAACATTAAGGATATTGCAGATGGAGATAATACCACATCAGTTCCGTTTTTTACCGACCATTTAATTTGTTCTCCTGTTTGAACCAATATTTCATTTTTCCCACTCGGTGATTTTAATATGTAGGACTTATTCTGCCCAAATGATAATGCAACTATGCAATTAAGCAAAATATAAATCAGTGTTATTTTTTTAATCATAATTTGTTCTTTAATTGTAAATGCTGTTGATTCAAACCATTTAATTGAACGACAAAATATTTTTGGCGCTTTTATTTAAATTAGAAAAATATGCGGCGAAGAATAATAAATGAACAAGCAAGAAAAGATTCTGCAGTATTTATTAAAATGGAAATAATTTTGGTGTTTTAAATGGAAACTAATATCCATAGCTACATTAATATTTGGTTTTGTACTTGCTAAGTTATGAGTAAATTAATGTACACAGGTGTGCAAATGTTTACAATAGATATGCAAATGTTAAATATTATGGTAAATAAACCTTTAAAATATAAATATTATTGATTTACTTTTAGAGATGCTAAAGAACGGTTGAAGTTGTCTAAATCATTATCATACAGGGAAGTACAGTTTTACAGCAACCAACTAAACATTACGCTAAAATGTCTTAACTACCTGAGTAAAATTCATTCAGAAACAACCGCTTCTGAATGGATACAGCGGCATATTAAGAAACGGATAGTTTTGTTGTTGCAAAACAGACATCAACATCTCTGAAATAGCTGATGAAATGCATTTTAGCAGCAGGTCTTTTTTTATAAGCTACACCAAGAAACTGTTAGGCTTATTGCCTGCAGAATTCCGAAGCAAACTACAATGAGTAAATTCCATTTTTTGCTCGTAGCTTTTTAACCTAATTAATAGGCATTGATTAATGAAATACATTCTTTAAGTTTCGAAAAAGATTCAGTTCCCTTTGGAATAATGTTTTTTAGTGTCCGAAGCTTTCGATTTACAAACTGTAGTTTAATTTGCATCGCCAGGCGGTCATAAGCTGCAACCTGCCCTATAACTTCCTCCAAAATTGTTTCGTACATGGCTAACAATTGATTTAATTCTTCCTTGAAAAAGGTTATTTGCTGGGCATCTGATGGAGGTCCACTATCGCGTTGTATTTCTTTCAGCCTATCTAATGCTTCAATAAGATTTTGATGTGATTTTTTGTTGATTCCCTTAATGCCCATAAATATTTCTCGGACCTGCCCCGATTGATTAGTTGGGCAAAACTATGTAAAATATGCGCCTCAGTTTATAAGCCCTCATTTTTCTGCATGTTAAAAAAAAGTAAACCAATCCATTCGATTTAAAACGGAAAGTAATGTCTAAATATTCGGTAGCTATACATTAATAATCAATGTGTTTGCATACTAAAAGTGGTTGCCATGATACAGCTCCTAATTATCATTTCATTTAACATGCATCAATCCTTCTGTTACGATTTAGTAACATTAAATTTTTATTAACTAGATGTTCATTTTACAATAAGCCAAGCTCGTAACAAGGTTAATACGGTTTTAAAAATTTATGTTAACATAGCCCTAACATAGGCTTTAATATGCAGGATGAACTTTGCCACCCTATTAACTATAGTGGTTAATATTCATAAAAAAATCAGATATGAAACTAATTATTACTTGTCTATTATTTATTTTTTCTCTCAGTGCTATAAAAGCACAGGTCACAACGGGGACTTTATCGGGGACGATTAAAGACCAACAAAACACACTTCCGGGCGTTACAGTTCGGGCAACACACATCCCTTCTGGTACGTCTTACGTAAATACCACAAACGAAGACGGGCGGTTCACTATCAACAATATGAGGCCAGGTGGTCCTTATAAAGTTGTGGTAAGCTATGTAGGTATGGATGCGAAAACCATTGAAAATTTAAACATTCCTCTTGGGGATACTTATATCCTAAACTTAAGCATGGGCGGTGCCGGAAAGGATTTGAGTGAGGTAAACATTAAAGGACTAGGTAAAAACTCTGTGCTTAATGCCAACCGTACCGGAACTTCAACCAACTTGAACAAAAACGAAATTAATGCGCTTCCAACCCTAAACAGAAGCCTATTCGACCTTATTCGTTTAACTCCTCAGGCAAATGGCTCAGCTATTGGTGGTGGTAATTCACGCCAAAATAATGTAACTATAGATGGAGCAGATTTTAATAACAACTTCGGTATAGGAAATAACCTTCCAGGAAATGGTAATCCGGTATCTATTGATGCACTTGAAGAAATTTCGGTAAACCTTACTCCATACGATGTTAAACAAACTGGTTTTATTGGCGCTTCAATAAATGCAGTAACACGTTCAGGTACGAATGATTTTTCTGGTTCGGTTTATACTTATTTCAGAAACCAAAATCAAATTGGTAAAAAGGTTAGCAATTATCCTGAATTAGCAGACCCAACCAATCAAACTTATAAAACTTATGGTGCAAGAATCGGTGGTCCAATCATTAAAAATAAACTATTTTTCTTTTTGAACGCAGAGCGTGAAGACCGCGTAAGCCCAGGGCAAACCAGAGTTGCGGCAACACCCGAAGCTCCATATAATTCAGGAATACCAAATGTGGTACGCCCTACGGTTTCTGAGCTCGATGAAATTAGCAATTACTTAAAAACCACTTATGGATATGACCCTGGAATTTATCAAGGCTATGGTTCAGAATTTCAGCGTACGAATTTGCTTGGTCGTTTAGATTGGAACATCAATGATAATAATCGTTTTAACATTCGCGGAAGTTACGTTAAAACAAAAAGCCCTTCATTTGTAAGTACGTCACGAAGTCCGCTTGGTGCTTTTCCTGGTGGTGGCTCCCGTACCGGAAATACTGCTCTTGCTTTTAAAAACTCAAACTATTATCAGGAAAGCAATTTATATTCAATCACTGCCGAGTTAAATAGCAAATTGTTTAATCGCTTTGCCAATACATTACGATTATCATACACCAATCAGAACGATCCAAGAAGTTCAGATAGCGATGTATTCCCATTGGTTGATATCCTTAAAGCGGATGGAAATTCACCTCCCACTCCTTTTACAACCTTTGGATATGAACCATTTACTTATGGAAATTTAAGAGATGTTCAGGTTTATTCGTTAAACGATTATATGAGCTGGTCTGCCGGTAAACACAACATAACAGCTGGTATTCAGGGAGATTACAGCATTATCAAAAACGGTTTTCAGCGATTTGGAACCAGTTACTACACATTCAATTCTTGGGATGATTTTAAAAATAGCGCAAAACCAATTGAATTTGCACAAACTTATTCTCTCTCACCAAACTATGAACAGGCTTTCCCAACGTATAAATTCTGGCAGTTTTCGGGATATGCACAAGATGAAATCTCTGTAACAGAACGATTGAGGTTAACCGGAGGTATTCGTTTAGAATTAGGTACATATCCTAAAGTACTTATAGAACATCCTTTAGTTTCAGCCTTGACATTTAAAGATGGAGAGCGTTTAAACACTGGTAATTTACCTAAATCTCGTGTATCAATTTCTCCACGATTTGGTTTTAATTGGGATGTAAAAGGTGATCGTTCCATCCAATTAAGGGGTGGCGCAGGGATTTTTGTCGGCAGAATTCCAAATGTTTGGATTGTTGCGCAAGCTGGCGATGCAGGAATGCTTCAGATTACCGAAACCTATTCAGGACAAAATAACACTCCTGGACCTTTCAATCCCAATATTGGCGCATACCGCCCTGCAGTTGTTCCAACCGCTGGAACCGTACTTCCAAACCCTGTAACGGTTATGGATAAAAACCTTAAAATGCCAGCTGCATTTAAAACCAGTTTGGCTGCTGATTTTAAACTTCCTTTTGGAATTGTGGGTACAGTTGAAGGTATTTATAATAAAGATTTGCGCACTTTGTTATTCAGAAATGCAAACCTGGTTGATCCAACACCACTTAATGTTGCAGGTTATCCTGATAACAGATTAATTTACCCAAATGCAGCTACAGATAAATTTATTAACCCAATATTAAACGGGCAGGCAGTAAAAAATGGAACAGTGATACCTGGAGGTTCTTCAGTTAGGCAGCCAGATGCTTTTAACGTAATCATTTTAGGCAACTCCGATAAAGGATATTACTATTCATTAAGTGGAACATTAAGCAAACGCTTCACAAATGGTTTCGGTGCAACGATTTCATATGTAAAAAGTGCAGCAAAAAGTCTTTATGAAGGCGGAGGCGATCAAACCTTATCATCATGGCAAGCTACCAGTTCTGTAGATGGGGCGAACAACCCAACCCTTGGTTATTCGGGTTTTGTATCTCCAGATAGAATTATTGCTTCGGTGTACTACCGCAAAGAGTTTTTTAAACATTTGGGTACACAATTCACTTTGGTTTACGATGGATCAAATGGAAGAAGCTCATATACGTACTCTACAGACATAAACCGTGATGGTGTGACCGGCGATTTAATTTATGTACCTAAAGATCCTAGCGAAATAACCTTTGTAGCGCTTACTGTAGGTACAGGTACAGACGCTACAACGTTCACTCCAAAACAACAGAGCGATTTGTTTTTCAGGTATATCGATCAGGATAAATATCTTAGAGGCAGAAAAGGGCAATATGCAGAGCGAAACGCTGTAATAACACCTTTTAACGGACAGTTTGATTTCAGATTCCAGCAGGATATTTTTACCAACATTGGCAAAAAACGTAACACCATTCAATTTAATTTAGATGTAACCAATTTCGGTAACCTATTAAACCGTGATTGGGGTGTTCAACGCAATTTTGGAACAACTTCCGTTTTGGTACCAGTCAATGTAGCAGCGCTTACACCAGGTGGAACAACCAAACCAACTTTCCGCATTCAAACAGATAGAAACTTCCCAATTGTTAACACCACTCGTGATGTTGTAGGCTTTGCTTCTACTTACACTATGCAATTTGGTTTCCGTTATATATTCAATTAAACTACTGCAGGGGAGGTAATGGCTCCCCTGCTTTAATATTTCAACAATGTTAAAAAAAATTATTATTCCGGTTCTTTGCCTCTCATTTGCCATTCTATTTATGTCGTGGGGCGTAGTTGGTCACCGTGCTATTGGCAAAATTGCCCAAAATCATTTAAGCAAAAGAGCAAGTGCGGCTGTTAAAGATCTTTTAGGAAGTGAAAACCTGGCAATGGTTAGTACCTATCCCGATGAAATCAGATCTTACAAACAATTTGCCTATACCGCACCATGGCATTATGTAAATCTTCCCGAAGGATTGAGCTACGAAGATTTTACCATGCAAGTGAAAACTATGGATAAACCAAACATCTATAAAGCAATAATTAATTGTATTGCAGATTTAAAGGATCCAGCAAAACCTAAACAGGATAAGGTATTTGCCCTTAAATTTCTGGTTCACTTGGTTGGCGATATCCATCAACCAATGCACACCGGACATTCTGAAGATTCTGGCGGTAATGGAATTAAAATTAAACTCATGCGTAAAGAAGGAAACCTTCACGGACTTTGGGACAGCGGACTAATCGATTATGCTGGTATGACTTACAATGAGCTTGCTGCAGATTGCGATACCATTAATAAAAAAGAAAGCAGGAATTGGCAAAAAGATGAACTATCTAAATGGGCTTTTGAATCTTACCAAATTACTGCCCAATTATATGCTGAAGCTGCTCAGAACCCCGAATTTGATTATGATTATTACCCTAAACATTCGGAGATAATGAAGAAAAGACTTGCACAAGCAGGGTTGAGATTGGCAGTAGTTATAAACGATATCTATAAATAAGTAAATTAATAATGATAAATTTTAAATCACCTATTGCAGTTTTTATTTTCCTATGGATGGTTGTATCCGGATTAACTGCTAATGCACAATCCGATACGGCACAACACACTTCTGATAGAAAAAACGCTCTGGCCCAACAGAACAAACCATATGTAATACTTATTTCTGCTGATGGCTTTCGTTGGGATTATGCAAAGAAATACCAAGCCAATAATTTATTGGATTTAAGTAAAAACGGCGTAAGAGCAAATTCCATGATTCCATCGTTCCCTTCAGTTACCTTTCCTAATCACTATAGCTTGGTAACTGGTTTATATCCTTCACACCACGGCTTAGTAAATAACAGTTTTCTGGATGAAAAAACAAATGAAAGGTATTCAATGGGTGCTAAAAACAAAGTTAGAGATGGAAAATGGTACGGAGGAACGCCGTTATGGGTACTTGCAGAGCAGCAGCAAATGAATGCAGCCAGCATGTTCTGGGTTGGTTCTGAGGCAGAAATAAAAGGGCTTCGTCCGAGTTTTTATTATGATTACAATGAGAAAATTCCGGTTGCTCAGCGTATTGCAAAGGTAAAAGAATGGCTAATGATGCCTGAAGATAAAAGGCCTCACTTAATTACTTTTTATCTTTCTGAGCCAGATCATGCCGGTCATAGTTTCGGACCAAACTCTGAACAAGCCGACCATGCAGTAAAAGAAGTTGATAGCATCATTTTTGAATTAACAAAAGCAGTTCAATCAACCAAACTGCCAGTCAACTACATTTTTGTTTCTGATCATGGTATGACACCAGTTGACAGAGAAAACCCTTTACCTACGCCAAAAATGATAGATACCGCAAAGTATATCATTGCCTCATCTGGAACGATGATGGACATTCATGCTAAAAATAAAGCAGATGTTAAACCATTGTACGAACAGCTAAAACGGGAAGAAAAGGATTATACAGCCTATCTGAAAAGTGAAATGCCAGAACATCTTCATTACAGCGCAAGTGACGATAAAATGAATAGAATTGGAGATATATTACTTATCCCTACCTGGCCAAAAGTTTTTTCGAGCAGAAAGCCTGGTGCCGGATATCATGGATTTGACCCAACAGTAGTTAAAGATATGCATGCTACCTTTATGGCCTGGGGACCTGCATTTAAAAACAATCTTGAAATCCCATCGTTTGAAAATGTTAACATTTACCCGCTAATCGCAAATATTCTTGGTTTAACGTATCAAGAGCAAATAGATGGAAAGTTTGAAGTTCTTCAATCGATTTTAAAAAACAACTAAAATGAGAAAACTGTTATTAATCGCATTTACATTACTAATCTGCACTACAGGCTATAGTCAACAATATGCTTTAAAGCTTAAAAATGTTAAAGAATTGCAGGAATTTATGTTGTGGACCCCTTCTAGGTATCCGCTTGTAAGTTGCCATCGCGGTGGACCAGTACCTGGATTTCCCGAGAATGCAATAGAAACTTTTGCCAATAGCGTAAAATTACATCCTTCTATCATCGAATGCGATGCATCATTAACAAAAGATTCTATGCCTGTGATGATGCATGACGACCGATTGGAGAGAACTTCTAACGGAACAGGTTTGGTTAAAGAAAAAAGTCTTGAAGAGTTAAAGCAAGTTTTACTAAAAGATAATGAAGGCACTCTTACTACTTTTCACATCCCTACATTGGATGAAGTTTTAGTATGGGGAAAAGATAAAGTGATTTTTACATTGGATGTAAAAAGAGGTGTTCCTTATAAAAAAATGATAGAAGCCGTTAGGCGAAATAAGGCAGAATCTTATAGCATCATCATTACCTACAGTGCAACACAAGCCAGTGAAGTTTATAAGTTAGCACCCGATTTAATGATTTCTGCTTCAATTAGAACAGTGGCTGATTTAGAACGATTAAACCAAATGGGAATTCCGAACAACAGAATTGTTGCCTTTGTGGGTACTTCAGAGCCAAATAAAGAAGTTTACGATTATTTGCATAGCAAAGGCATTTGGTGCATTTTAGGCACAATGGGTAACTTAGATAAGCGAGCAATTGCGCAAGGTGAAGGCTCATACGCTAAGCTGATTGAGAATGGTGCTGATATTCTATCGAGCGATAGAGTTGCACAAAGTGCGGCTGAATTACAGAAGTACGCTAAAGAAAAAGGCCTTAAAACCAATAAATTGGTTGTAGCAAAAAAATAATAATGTAGATTGATCCTAAGGAATACTGGGATCAATCTTCAATAAATTCGTTTTTATTAATTTGATATTATACTGATAGTTTTTAGTTGTTGGATATTTAATCCATATATTTCTATAATAGATTTCTCTACTCTATATTATTTTCTTACGCCATCGATGCTTTGGTAATACCCTTATCTATAGCCTAAATGACAAACCTACAAAATAGCTTTTCATAGCATCGTGTTGAATTCCATAATTTAGGCCCCCATCAACTTTAACATTCTTCGCAAGTTCTAACTGCAAAGCTGCATTTAAAAAATTATTCCAATGGTGATGTGCCAAGTCATAATTATAATAGGTTTCCGCAATGCCGGTAAGGTGCTTAACAAGGTCATGACCAATAGAAAGTGATTGAAGGAGTTCTGTATGTAGTCCAGAATCATCCATATTTTGTAATCTGTCTATTTCCATCTGCATTCCAAGTTTCCATTCATTGGGCAGTTTTAAAGCCATCGGTATAATAAGCCCACCTTCATATCGGTTCTCTTTTTCCACTTTCGATGTTGGAAATTTTATGTAAGGCAAAACTGCTATTGCAAAATTTCCTTTATCATTTCCAAGCAAATTTTGTTTAATACGCAAGGTAATATCTCCAAATCCGTGAGAATGTTCTGTAGAACCATCTTCTACAGACTTTTCCTTTTGATAATTATAACTTTGAACCACAAGCTGTAAAGCTGTGGAATTGGTAAGTCCTAGTTTTAGGTTTGATTGGTTAAAAAGAAAAGTATTGGTCAAAGATTCATCACTATGCTGTCTTTCTAATCTAAAAAGATCACTTTCATATTGAAAATGACCAGCATCTATAGTTATTGGAGATTCGGTAATATCTGGTCTGTCAGTTTCCATTTCTCTAAGGGATACTTTTGGAACAGGATGAAAAAGAGTATATGACATGCCTTTCTTTTCTTGCGCTAGGAGCGATAAATTTGATAAAAGCAGGAAGCACGTTAAAATATGTATTTTTCTCATTTGGTTTTGTCTTGGATTTACAACAATGAAAAACTACGCAAAGTTTTCAATCCATTATATAAAAATAAACCATAGGGTTTTTAGAGCGATCGTTTTTGAGATAAATGGTTACCAATTCCGTATATTTTAAAAACGTTCAATAGTAAAGATGAATTAAACTTAACCGTAAAATTTACTTACATCGGATAACCATTTAGTGAGCGTTGCCTTGGCTCTTCTTTAAAGCTTAAAATGTTAAACAACAGAAAAATAAGAAGCAATAAAGCAATCATGGCTATCGAAAATTCAATCCATTTTAACTTTTTCATCCTGACAAATTAGATTCTAATACAACTAATTAATTAGACAAAAGTTTTAAATTTTGATTAAGTAATAAACTCATAACTGCTTTATTAATAAAACTTCACACGTATAAAAACAAATCGAGGAAATATTAATATATTGATTTTGCTCTTTCAAATTTTAAATTAGAATATTTGCAATAACATATGGAAACTCATAACATCACCCTTGCCTCTAATAACGATTATAAAATTGTACAATTAATTGGTAAGGAAACTTTTTTTGAAACATTTGCATCGAGTAACACCGAAGCTGATATGAAAAAGTATCTATCAGAAAGTTTTAGTGAGGAGAAAATAAAAAAGGAACTTTCGAATAAAGAATCGATGTTTTTTATCGTTTGGGATAGTGAAGTTCCAATTGGTTATTTAAAAATTAATACTGGAGATGCTCAAACGGAACTTCAAGATACATGTGCTTTAGAAATTGAACGCATATATGTCAAAGCGAATTATCATGGAAAAAAGATTGGTCAATTGCTGTATGATAAAGCTTTAGAAGTAGCTCAACAAAAGCATTTAAAATCAATTTGGTTAGGTGTGTGGGAAGAAAATCCAAAAGCAATTAAATTCTATGAAAAAAACGGATTCATAGCATTTGACAAACATGTTTTTAAAATGGGCAATGATATACAAACTGATATCATGATGCGCAAAATTTTAACATAATAATAAATAGCCGAAGTTAAACAGTAATACAATCAACAGCTAATACTCAACCATTTCATCATCTAAATAACAATAAAGCCATCTTTCTCCCGGTTCGGAAGAAATTACCACAGCATGATTCTGCGCTTTGCAATGATGAGACATGTGCTGTTCGGGCGATGAATCACAACACAAAGTTATACCGCAAGATTGGCAAGTGCGTAAATGTACCCAGTCTGTTCCTTGTTTAACGCATTCTTCACACACCAATTCTTTTGCAATTTTCAAATCTTTTATAGCCAAAAGATGGCTGCATATTTCTAAATTTTCCATAGTTATAATTTTGATAGATATTGATGAACTTGTGTTACAGCCATTGCCCCTTCGCCAACGGCAGATGCTACTCTTTTTACTGAATTAAATCTTACATCACCTGCTGCAAACGAACCAGGCACACTGGTTTCTAAGTGATATGGGAGCCTATCTAGTTCCCAACATGTATTGAATTGATTAAGGCCAACCAGATCATTTCCGGTAAATATATAACCATTTCTATCCCTTAAAATGGCGGTTTCAGCTGCCCATTCTGTGTTGGGTTTTCCACCGATGCAAATAAATAATTTAGAGGTTTCATGCCATTCTTCTGTACCAAGCTTACTATTTACAATTTTTATCCGTTGTAAATAATCATCCCCATCCAAATCTGTTACCTCCGAATGATACAAAACAAATATATTTTTGATACTTGCAATTCTGGTTATCAAATATTCTGACAATGTTTCTTCGAGACTACCTTTTCGGATTACCATAAAGACACGTTTTGCAAAACCAGAAAAGTATGAAGCCGCCTGCCCGGCTGAATTGCCTCCACCTACAATAAATAAATCTTTATCCTTGCAAAAATATGCTTCACTTGCACCAGCGCCATAATAAATTCCTTTGTGAAAAAATTTTTCTTCATTAGGGAGATTTAGCTTGTTGTACTCTACACCCGTGGCACAGATATTTGTTTTAGCCACTAGCTTCTCTCCCGTCGCAAAGTCAACATGGATTTTATTATCATAAAAAGTTCCCTTTACACCTTCTCTTAAAAGCAAAATTTCAACACCAAATTTTAATGCTTGCTGCCTGGCCTGCTCTGCAAGATTCGAACCTGATATGCCTTGAGGAAAACCTAAATAATTCTCAATTAATGAGCTAGATCCTGCTTGACCACCGATTGCATCTCGCTCTATCAAAACTGTTTTCAAGCCTTCTGATGCCGCATAAACAGCTGCACTTAAACCTGCTGGCCCAGCTCCATATATGGAAAGGTCATATTCCTGATATTTAGGTTCTGCTATCCACCCTAAATTACTGGCTATTTGTTCCAAACTTGGGTTTATGATAACTTTACCATCAGGAAATTTTACTACAGGAGCAAGCTGTGGATTATTAGAAATGATAGACTGATCCAAATCCGAACCTTCATTTGTAATATCAAACCAATCGAAATCTATAACACTCCTAGCTAAAAAATCCCTTATTGGATAAATTTCTGGAGAGTCTGGCTTACCGTATAATTTTAATCGGTTCATAAAATAAGGTTTACAGCTATTGAAATTAATAATCTTAACTTAATGGGTATAAAATATTTTAAAATTTTATACCCATTATGCTCATCGACAAGTCTATTATTATTTCTTCAAGATAAGATGTTATTGGCTACCGATTATGATTCAATGAATGTTAGAATATCTCGGTTAATTGTAGCAGCTTCTGTAGTTGGCATTCCATGTGGAAATCCAGGATAGGTAATTAGCTTACCATTTTTTAAGAGCTTGGCCGATTTTACACCTGCATTTTGATAAGGAACAATTTGATCATCCTCGCCATGCAACACTAATACCGGTACATCAACTGCTTTTAAATCTTCCGTAAAATCGGTTTCCGAAAATGCTTTGATACATTCATAGTGCGCTACATTGCTACCCATCATACCTTGCCTCCACCAATTCCTTTGTATTCCTTCTTTTATTTCAGCCGCTTCTCTGTTGTATCCGTAAAATGGAACTGTCAAATCGATATAAAATTGTTGCCTGTTATTAAGTGTCTGGTCTCTGATATTATCGAAAACTGAAATCGGCACACCATCAGGATTTGTTTCACTTTGTACCATTACTGGTGGTACGGCACTTATCAATACGGCTTTTGATACCCTATCTTTACCATATTTATTTACATAACGGATAACTTCACCGCCGCCAGTAGAATGACCGATGTGTATCGCATCTTTAAGATCTAAAAATTCAGTTAGTTCGGCTACGTCGGCTGCATATGTTTCCATTTCATGCCCTGATGTTGTTTGACTTGACCTTCCATGTCCCCTTCTATCATGCGCAATAACGCGGTAACCTCTCTGCAGGAAAAATATCATTTGTGCATCCCAATCATCAGCTGATAATGGCCATCCATGGTGGAACATAATTGGCTGACCAGATCCTAAATCTTTGTAAAAAATTTCTGTTCCGTCTTTTAATTTTAGCGTACTCATTTTATAGGGGTTTAAGGTTTTAACTAGTAAATGAAATTATAGGTTAATATTAACCAAGCATAAATGCTTTATTTTTAGCGCTTTAGTAAAATAGAGCGATCTAAAAATCATCCGTTAAGGTATAACTAAGATTGAAAGGCAAAATTAATCTATCGGCAAACCTAAGTTTAGGGCTTTGCTTGGCCATAGCAAAAGTTGCACTGGCAATAAGATAATTATCGATTATTAGGGCGTTCATCGATTTGTAATTAAGTAATTTAAACAAATATAATCACAGGATTTATATTTTGAAAGACGAGTTGATAGATTGTGTATTTATAAACAGATTAACCAAATCTTACCTCCTTCAATACAATAAAATTACTATAAATGGCTGGTAATTATTATGATGATGTTATGAAATTCATATTTTTATATTTGGGAGAATTTACCTTACACTTCGTATTGGTATTTCTTTTATAAACACTATTATTGATGGAACCTTAATAATTTATGCTTTCACCTAAAACCAGAAGAAATATTAATAGAGTTATTCCTTTTGGGGTACTGTGGTTTATTTTTAGCCTTATTTATGCAGCCTTAGAGGTTGGAATTCTCGGAAATATGGACCATTATCCATCAACAGGTATCGAATATAATTTTTTAAGGAATATTTTAACGCTATCCATTTCAGGCCTGATAATGGGTTTTATTACAGGGGTATTGGAAATTCGTTTTTTTAATAAATGGTTTATTAGAAAAAGCTTTGCAAAAAAGATAGTACTTAAATCAATCATTTACCTGGCCATTGTGATGATTTTTCTCGCCATAGCCTTACTTATCAATGCTGCATTAATTCAAAGTAATGATGCCACAGTAAATTTATTTATTCCGGTTTGGACATTTTTTACCAACTATTCTTTAGTTGGTATTTTGCTTTACGTGGCTTCAATAATCATAATTACACAATTCTATGCTGAATTTAATGATAGTATTGGACCTGGAACTTTAAGCAACTTTTTTCTGGGGAAATACCATCATCCTATAGAAGAAGAGCGGATTTTCATGTTTTTAGATATGAAATCATCAACTACAATAGCGCAAAATCTTGGCCATTTTAAATACTTTGAAATGCTTAAGGAATACTTCTTCGACCTTTCGAATGCTGTTATTGATTATGGCGGAATAATTTATCAATATGCTGGCGATGAGATGATTATATGCTGGAAACTTAAGGATGGAATAAAGAATAACAATTGCATCGAATGTTTTTTCGAAATGAAAGCTTTAATGGGAAAACAAGCACAAAAATATAACAGTACTTTTGGAGTTGTACCCGAATTTAAAGCTGGCCTACACGTTGGAAAAGTTACCGCTGGAGAAATTGGCTCGTTAAAAAAAGAGATTATTTTTTCTGGTGATGTTCTCAACGTTTCGGCAAGAATACAAGCCCTTTGCAACCAACTTAATGTAGATATTTTAATATCAAAAAATCTTGTTAACGAACTTAATGCGTCTAACAGATATGAACTAACATCTAAAGGCGAACACTTGCTTAAAGGTAGAAATGCATTGATGGAAATATATACAATTTCTAAAAGCTAAATTCAGATAATGTAACCATTAGAAACTCATTTTTTCTAACTTGTTTAAATTTGATTTAGTAACTGATAAAGCCTTTCTAGCGAATTTCTTTATTTCATTATCGGTTGATGTTGTTCCGCTTTGTAATGCTGCCATTAATTTTGTTTGGTTATTTATAGCACTTGTTTGATATGCCTTATCGAAGCCTGCACCATTTAAACCCTTTAGGTTAACAATTTCTTTGGCTACATCAACATCATTTACTGTTGAATTATAATTCTTAGATGAACCTACAGCTTCCCCAGTTGCATTATTAAGTCTTGCAGTATCTTGTAGATTTATCGGTGCAGAATCTACACGTCCGTCTGGTCTTATCCCACTTTGCGGACTTGCATTAATAGCGTTAACACTTTTAGTTTTACCAAGTTTGCGGAGTTCATCCATCATTTGAATGTTTTTATCCACCATTTGTTGTCCTAAACTTTTCAACTGGCTATTACTTGCCTTATCCGCAGCAATTTTAGATGTTAAAAGCGCCTGATTCGTCAGGATGGTAACCTGTTGTAAAAACACTGATGAACCTGAACTATCTTGAACAGTTGTTGATTTTATTAGATTGGTATGTGCTTTTACTGTTGTAGCAGATAAAATAACAAGTAATAAAATGCTAACGCTTAATTTTAAGGAATTCAAATGGTTTTTCATATTCTATAAGTTGAACTATTGTTAAAACCATAAGAATAGATAGAAAGTTTGAAAAATCTTTTGATGCCTGAACTAACAGATATAAATATTCTATAAGGGACTGGGAAAGCAAATAACTTACCTCGAATAATATTTCGGTTTACAGAAAATAATGAAACAATCTCGCCCTTATACCAATCGATATTTTTCAGGTTTGCTACGAGTTCTTTCAATCAATTTTCTAGCCTCTAAATCTAGTTTAACGGTTTCTCCATACCATTGAACACCACCTTCAAAATTATCTTTAACTTTTTGATACAGAGCCTCCATCAGTTCGGTATGAGTGTATTGCTTATCAGCTAAAATTTCAAGCAGGGCACTTTTAATGGTTTCATATTTATCCACATCAATTTTCTTATTCGATTTTTCAGGATTTGGATGTAGAGTTTGTATGGTCGAATTTTTCATCCTCTTAAACTTATTTTATTAAGCTAATTTAATGAAATATAATAATGCCGAAAGACGTGAGCCTAAACTTATAAATAACTTGCATTTTTATCAAAAGGATTAGCTGTCGAATAACTATAAAAATTACCCAATTTACATGATATGAAATATCTGGCAGCCTTGCTACTTAAAACAATTGCCTGTTATGCTTTAAAGTGATTATTGGTTATGCGATGCAACAGGTTTTTCAACCGTTACCCTTAAATAACTCATAACAGATGTAGCGGTAAAACCATGTATAATTATGGAAACTAAAATAGTAAAGGCAACAATTGCCCATAGCGTATCTACATTTTCAAAAGTTGCCTCTTGCAAAGCGAAAGACAAGTAATAAATAGAGCCCATTCCCCTGATACCAAAAAAACTAATGGCCAGCCTTTCCTTCCAATGAATTTTGGCTTTAGTTAATGAAGCATATGAAACGATTGGTCTTACCAGCATTAAAAATACGAGTGATACAACAATCATCTCTAAATTTAGTGGCTTTAAAATTCCTGATACAAGCGAACCTCCAAAAAATATTAAAAGAACCGCCAAAAGCATTCTTTCCATTTGATCTGTAAAAGAATGTAGCTGCTGATGATATTCGTGCCTTTTTTCAAAATGTCTTAACGTTAATCCACTCACAAAAACTGCAATAAAACCATAACCATGTAGTGCTTCTGTAACCGAATATGCCAATAAGGTAACCGAAATGGCTAAAAATCCATCCGAAGCTTTTAATAATCTAAATTTTTCGGATATAGAAAACACCAGATAACCTACTAATTTTCCGCAAAGCCAACCAAGTAAAATGCCTGCGGCAACTTTGTATAAAAGGTAATAACCAAACCAGTATGTTAAGGTATCAGTATTAAGTCCTTTGGTTACAGCAAGAATAGCCAGCCAGGTAAAAGGAAAAGCCATCCCATCATTAAGACCAGCTTCGGAGGTTAGCGCAAATTTAGTTTCAGATTTACCAGATTCATTTGGTGGACCAACCTGAACATCGGCTGCAAGTACTGGGTCTGTTGGTGCCAAAACAGCACCAAGCAATATGGCAGATGGTAAGGCAATTTCCAGCATAAAAACGCCCATAAACACACATCCAGCGATACATAAAATCATTGCAACAAAAATTAACCTTAGCGGAGTATTCCAGCTTTTAAAAGAAAAACTGCGGTCGATTTTAATTCCTGTTCCCATTAAAGAAATAATTACAATTAACTCTGTTAAATGAATCACTAGAAAATTATCCTTCTGTGGAAGTGGTGCTGGAAGAAAATTAGGCCATAATGAAAAAATTAATGCGCCAATAGCGACGTAAATTAATGAATAGGAAATTTTTATTTTTTTTGCCAATGCTGGCATAAAAGCCATACCAATGCTTCCTAAACCTGCAATCAACATTAAAAAAATATATTGGCTCATTGATGTTTATCGCTTACAATACGATTGTTTAAATATGTTCTGCAAATAATTTATTTGCGCTAAACATTGCCTATAAAAAATATGCACAACATTTTAATTTTCTCTTTTGCTATTTATAGCCAATACCCATTCCTTTTTTCCGCATCTTTTGCACGTAGATGAAACGGATAAATGTTCAACCTTTGCGCAATGCGTACAGGCATATTCTCCCGCTATTGTAATATCTTCCGAACGTTTTGAAAATGCTTTGGGATAAATTGGCAAACCGGGTTGATGCTCATCAATTGGGTAAAAAAGAAAACTTACCTGACCATTTGATTCAAGTAATGCTGTGCGTACCTGTCCTACATGTTCAATATTTTGAGCCCGCATTTCTGCAAAGAACTCGTCTTTCGCAAAATTGGCATCACCCTCCTTTTTTAAAGTAAAAATACCATCCTCAATGATATAAATCGGTTCTCCTTCTAACAGGTTTTCTATGGTTTGGCTTTTAGAAGCTAAATACGTTATCAAACGATAGGTACCCAAAATGAAAATAAAAACAATCAACGAAGGGACAATCGCAAATTCACTGTTAAACATAGGGTCGCCAGCAGCAGAACCAAGAGCTATAATTATTGCAACTTCAAAAATACTAAGTTGGCGAACACCTTTCTTTCCGGTAGAACGAAGAAATATTAAAACCAGAATGAACATAATTATTGTTCTGATCCCGATTTCTGTGGCGAGTGAAAAGTCTAAATCTTTTAGAAAGACATTTTGATAATCTATTTGTAGAAGCATAATATTCTATCCACAACAAAAAGTATTGTAAATGGTTAGATTAAAAATTTATGCGCTGCTCGATTTAGCTTTTAGAAGATTTTGTGCTAGTCGCCTCCAATAGATATCAAAAAAAATGTTTCACTCTTAAAACAAAAAAAAACTTTTTTCCTTTTAAGATAGATTCAAATACTGATGAATTTTAAATATGGCATAGAATGGATGTTATTACATCTACGTTTTTGGTTTAAATCTAATTTTAATTATACCAATAATTAGCCAAGCATTTTTTACTTTCAACCCTATAAGCAATAATCCCTGATGATTAATAAGCGTCAATCCGAAAGTTTTACTGGAATTATCAGAAAACTGTTTATTATTTTCCTCATTTTAACCTTCATACTAACCGCTGGGTCGTTCATACTACGCTATACAATTTCTACTAAATTGGATCGATTAAGTAGTGAGCTTAGGCAGCCTTGGCAACAACAAAACATAAGCAGGTTACTTGTTGATTTAAACGTTACTGAAAATAGTTTTCAACAGGCTAGTGCGAATGGCAATATAACTGATTTAGATGCATACAAGAAAAATCTTAAATCCATTTTAGCGAAAATGGAAACTATTCTAGAACGTTACAAATCCGATGGCAATAGTCACATACCAAAAAGCAAGCAGCAAATAGCACTTGCCCTGCAACAAAAACTAGCGGTTTCACAGCAGTTATTCGATCTTCAAAAGAGATTTACTTTATTGCTTGAGAAAACAACATTAAGCTCAATAAAAGATAACTCATCGGCAAAAGAATTTGGACAGGTAAAATTGCAAACGGATACCTCTGTTTCAACTTATCAAGAACCAACTAACAGAGGTTTAATCAAACGGCTAAAAGATGCAGTTCAAAACACTTCGGATGTAAAGGTATTAACCATTGAAAAAAATAAAATTCAGGAGAAAGCAGATGCTAAGCAAAACCAAGATTTATTAAAAGACTTAGGTGAGCAATATGGCCTACTTACTCAATCCAATCAAGAAATGATTTTAGCAAATTTAAATCTGCTTACGGAGTTGAGGCAAGTTTTATTGCAGCTACAGAATATTGAGCGAATTGCTTTCGAAAAAAGTCGCGAAGAAATACTGGAAGAATATCGGTCAGCTTCGCTCGATTTAAACACTTTTACTGGTGTATCTTCTGCACTTATTTTATTATTCATCATAATACTCATCATATACATTCGCAAGGCTTCCACATCAGAAAGGCAATACATAATGGAAAATTCGAGGGCTGTAAGATTGGCCGGACAGAAATCGGAAATACTTGCAATTATGAGCCATGAAATTCGCAATAAATTAATGGCAATTAATGGAGCTGTTTACATGCTCAAAAGAACTCAATTAATACCCGAACAAGAAAAACCAGTTAAATCAATCAATTTATCTTCTGCTCTTCTGCTCGAAACGGTAAACAACGTACTTGATGTTAGCAAATTAGAACAAGCTCCAGCGGAATTAAAAATCGAACCTTTTTCGCCTTATGAAGCAATTAATGATTCTGTAGAAGCCATGCGTTTTATGGCTGAAAAAAAAGGCATTAATTTAAAACTTGAATTCGACGGAAAGACGGAACAACAGGTAAATGGAGATAGTTTACGCCTTAAACAAATACTGATAAATCTATTAAGCAATGCTATAAAATATACCGATAGCGGCTATGTTAATTTGTCGGCCATTCTGGATGATAAAGGACCTAATCATTTGCTCGTAGTAACCGTAAAAGATACAGGTTCAGGAATACCGAAAAATAAGCAAGCCAAATTGTTTTCTCCTTATTACCAAGCTGGTGGACAAAAGCCGGGTACAGGACTAGGATTATATCTTTGCCGTAAGCTGGTTAAACTGCAAGGCGGTAACATTGAGCTTGAAAGTGAAGAAGGACAAGGCTGTATAGTCCGTTTTTCAATACCCTATCAGTAATAAATTAACCAATTGATTCTAAAATAATGAAGCTAAATTATCAAAACATCACCTGTTTGATGATTGATTTGAAATATTAGGACGTTCATCTTTCCAAATCTGTAAGATAAAGTTACCTTTGAGGTTACAAACAAAGAGGTTAACAACAAATGTTTAATTTGATTAATATTATATTTACCCATCAGTTGTATGAAGAGTAAACTCAACTGTATTATCATCGATGATGATTTGGAGGTAAGTAATTATGTTAGTGAATTTGTTCGCGAAACTTCTTTTCTTAATCTAGTATCTGTACATAGCAGTCCGGCAGAAGCCATCGACATTTTGGGTACCTCGGGTATTGATTTAATCATACTTGATATTAATCTTCCTAGAATTGATGGGATGAGTTTCGCTAAAACACTCTACGACCAATATGGAAAAGACATGCCGAGGGTAATCTTCATCAGCGGCTCAGGCGATCATGCTTCTGAAGGATATAAAGTAGATGCTATAGATTACCTTTTAAAGCCTTTTACTTACGAAGATTTTTTTAAAGCTGCATTTAAAGCTAAGAACCATTCGCTACCAACAAGTCAGAAAAGTGAAGGAGAAGAATTTATTTTCCTTAAAGTAGAGCATGAGTTAATTCGAGTACCTTTCAGTGAAATTCTTTATGGCGAGAGCCAGAAAGACTATATTAATGTTTACACCAAAGGTGGAAAGATGATAATAGCGCTATCAACAATGAAAGCAATGGAAAGTATATTGCCAGATGATCGATTTATGCGGATTCATCGGTCTTTTATTGTGGCGTTAGATAAAATAGATGCCATCCAGAATTATACAGTAAAAATAGGAAAAGCAATTATTCCTGTAACCAATCAATACCGAGCGCCGTTTAAAGCGCATTTTAAATCCTGGCTTTAGTTCAAATTCCATTTTATTCTCGTCGTTTAAATTTAACCTTCTATCGGACAGGATATGTCTTCTGACGAACGAGTTTTCGTAGAAAATTTCAAATATCTTTCTTTGAAGTGTTTATAACTGCGGGCCAACAAGCCTTCAAAAGATTTGAACATGACTATGAAAAATATATCTATACATCAGCATTGCAGAAATTCGTTCCAAAACGATTTTAAGAAAACCATTATAGCAAACGCTAAAATTGGTACGCTTAAATACACTTTGCAGTATTAATTCAATCGATTAAAGATTTATTTACTTCATACGTTATCAAATCTTCCAGCAGCAAACCTAAAAAAACAAAAAACCGAAAAGATGAACATCAAATTTACAAAATCAACAATGTTGATGGCTTTATTAGGCTTATCAACTCAAATGTTTGCGCAAGAAACACCTACTACTACAGATAGGTTTGGCAAACAATCATTAAGAACATGGAGCATAGGTGCACATGGAGGCATATTAAGTCAGAATACTTTTTTAGGCAGAGGAAGTGTAAAAGCCGATGAATTTAAAAGTATTGGTTACGGTGCCTTCATTAAAAAACAAATTTTGCCAGCATTAGGCTTACAAGCTGATTTCTTACGTGGTGAAATTAAGACATTGAACAGCAACAGTACAATTTTACAAACCAACAGCATTAACTGGTCGGGTTCATTAACTGCAGTTTTAAACATTGCAAACTTTAGCCTCAATACAGAAAACGCCGTTTTGATTCCCTATGTTAAAGCAGGTGCAGGTTATATGTCGTCGGATTCGCAAGTTGGAAATGTTAATTCATTTACAGAAAGAAAAGGATGGTTTATCCCAACCGGAGTTGGATTTAAGTTTGGCGTTTCCAAAGGAATCAATATTGATTTAGGTTACGATATCAACTTCATAAAATCATCTCCAACTGTTAAAAATGCCTATAACGAAAGCAGGTTTTCTTATGCACACGCAGGATTGGAATTTGCTTTAGGAAACAAGGAGAATTCTCAATTACAAAACTACAGCGCTATTGCCGATTTACGTAAACAAAGTGCTGAGGAAAGTGCTGAATTAAGACGTGCTTTATCAACTGCTGAGCAAAATGCCGCAAGAGACAGAGAACAATATGCTAAAGATTTAGCTGATGATGATAATGATGGTGTAGCAAACAAATTTGACAAGTGTGCTGGTACCGCTGCAGGAACAATCGTAGATGGTTCTGGATGCCCGTTAACAGTAACTCAAACCGTTATTAAAGAAACAACTGTTGTAACTGAAGCAGATCGTAAAATCGTTAAAGATGCAATTTCAAACCTAGAATTTGATTTAGGCAAATCAACCATCCGTTCTAAATCATATACCACGTTAAATAGAGTAGCCGCATTACTAATCGAGAAAAACTTCAGTTTAAAATTAGCTGGCCATACAGATAACACTGGTGGAAGAGAATTAAACTTGCGTTTATCAAAAGATAGAGCCGAATCTGTAAAAGCTTATTTAATCTCACAAGGTGTTAATTCATCAAGAATTGAAGCGACCGGATACGGACCTGATCAACCGATTTCAACAAACAAAACTGCGGCAGGACGCCAAGAAAATCGCCGCGTAGAATTTACTTTATATTAATTTAATCCATATCCCTTTTCAATCATGAGAAAATTTTTAGCAACAATAATAGTATCAGCAACAACAATATTAGCCGCAAATGCGCAAATTCAAAAAGGTAACGTATTAGTAGGCGGAAACTTAACCAACATTAACCTCGGTTTAGATGACCCAAAAATATTTAGTGTAGATATTTCACCAAAAGCCGCATGGTTTATTCAGGATAATGTAGCACTTGGTGGTTATGTAAACTTTGGATTGGAAACAGCCAAAAATTCTAATACTACAACAAGTTACGGTGTAGGTGCATTAGGTCGTTATTACTCTGGCAAAGATGTAGAAGTTCTTAATCATGGCCGTTGCTTCGCAGAAGCAACAGTTGGTATTGGTGGCGTTAATGTGAGCAAAGGTGGTGGCAACACCAACGGACTTAATTTAAGCGTAGGACCTGGTTTTGCATATTTCATTACACCAAATATTGGCTTAGAAACCTTATTGAAGTACAATGGTTTAGTTGGCTTTGGAAGCTCAACTACACAAAACAACCTTAACCTTTCATTCGGTTTTCAAATCTATTTACCCGGACAACGAACTGCTAATAAGGTTACAAGAGACGTTAACAACTAAATACTCCAAAGAAGCTGCCTTCTGCTATTAAAGTATTAAGCAGCTTCTCTTTTAACAGGCGAATTATTAGCCCAATATCATACAATCACTATAATAACATGGAACACAAAATTCATACAGTAAGTGATAAATCCACTATTGGATTTATCAGCCGAATATCCTGGAGCGCAATAATATCAGGTGTATTTATTGCTATAGCCGTACAACTTCTTCTTAGTTTTTTAGGACTTGGAATCGGTTTTAGCAGCATAAACCCGCTCGATGAGGCGAAACCATTTAGCGGACTTGGTGCCGGAGCATTAATATGGTGGATTGTAACCATGCTTATTTCGGTATTTACCGGAGGCTGGGTGGCCGGATGGTTTTCAAACCATATCCAAAAAATAGATTTGATTTTACATGGCATGCTTACCTGGTGTTTGCTTACTTTCTTAAACATGTATCTAATCACTTCATCAGTTGGAAAGGTTGTAGGCGGCGTAGGTACAGTAATTACTAAAGGATTCTCTATAGCTGGTGATGGAATTAAAGCTGCTGCTCCAGAAGCAGGTGATCTTATTAAAGACCAATTGGGAATTGATAAAAACACTTTTGGAAAAATGAAACAGGAGGCAGAATTATTATTAAAGCAGACAGAGAAAAAAGAATTGCAACCACGTGCCTTGGATAAGAAAATTGATAAAGCAACAAACCAAAGCGAATCAACAGGAAAGGCTGTTTTAGAAAATCCTCAAGAAGCACAACAAAAAATTGATGCCTTGTTTTCGAAATTGTTTTCTGAAAATGATTCGACCTTCAATGCCGTAGATCAGCAAGCATTGGTAAATATCGTTAAAAACAGAACAGGCAAAAGCGAAGCAGAGTCAAAGCAGATTGTAGAAAACTGGGTAAGCACCTTAAAAACCGCTAAAGAAAAAGTAAAAGAAGTAAAAGTAAAGGCCGAGCAAAAAGCAAGAGAAGTTGGTGACGAAATGGCTTCAGCACTTTCTAAGTTTGCTATTTTCTCTTTTATTGGAATGATTTTAGGTGCGGTTAGCGCAAGTTTTGGAGCGCTTATAGCCTCAAAAAAACGCTTAACTTTAGTTGAAACCAGACCAACAGAAAGGATTTAACACCCTCTGCAACTTAAAACAAAAAAGATGACAACAGGAAAAAAATACGGAACCATCGCTTCAATAACTGGTATTCTGCTGCTTATTGGTTTGGTTTACTATAACTACTTTTTCATTTTTGGAGAAGGTGTAAAAGCTGGTGAATTAAACTACATCGTAAAGAAAGGTTATATTTTTAAAACCAATGAGGGAAAACTAATCCAAAGTGGAATTCGCTCTAAACAGACAGGAACTCTTCAAAATAACGAGTTTGAATTTTCTGTATCAGAGGAAGAAATTGCCAAAAAAATGATGGGTAATAGTGGAAAGTTTTTCGAGCTACATTACGAGGAATATAAACATAGTCTGCCATGGAGAGGATATAGCAATTACGTTGTGGATAGCATTTATGCTTCGAAAGAAGTTCCTCAATAAATAAAAAACCTAATACGAATGATAATCGGGATCATCGAATTCAAATAAAAATCAACAGAATTAATTAAACAGTTAAAAACGAAAACAATGGATAAATTAGAATTAAAAGGTGCCTGGAACGAACTTAAAGGAAAAGTTAAACAGGCTTATGGTGAATTAACAGACGATGATTTAAAGTACGAAGACGGAAAAGAAGATGAGCTTTATGGAAAGTTGCAACAAAAAACCGGTAAAACCCGCGAACAGGTTGTAGATTGGTTAAAGTCTTTATAATCATTAAATGAAAATACCCCTTAACAAAAATGTTAAGGGGTATTTTGTTCAATACTACCAGAATATTCAATTATTCCACTTTAACACCTCTCCAAAAAGCAACGTAATCTTTAATCTCTTTTGCCGCTTCTTTAGGATTTGGATAAAACCAGGCAGCATCTTGGTTTTTTTCACCATCAACTTCCAAAGTATAATATGATGCTTCTCCCTTCCAAGGACAAGTAGTATGCTTGCTCGAAGCCTGAAAAAATTCTCTTTTTATCGACGATGCAGGAAAATAATGATTGTTTTCAATCACTATCGTATCATCACTTTCTGCTATAATTTGGTTGTTCCAGATTGCTTTCATAGTTATAAATTTGAAATATTAACCCAACAAGTCAGTCTTCTGTAAGCTGTACGTTTGTCAAGAGATAATCTAATACTTTTACATTTTCCAGTTTCCATTGCGATACAACAGCAAGCTCAGATAATAACTGCAGGTATAACTCATCAACTTGCTTTTTTTTAACATCTGCAAGGAATGATATGAATTTATGACCATAAATTTTTCCATTTTTAAAACTAAGATGGCGGCAACCTTCTATGGTCTTATTTAGTCCGGCAATTTCCTGAAAAAGGATATAATAAGTTTGAGCTTTATCGCTAAGACGAAAGTACTGTTTCATAAAGTGACCAAAAGATTGGCTGATATGGCTGTAGTATTATACACTACTAATATAAGCATGTTTTGGATTTATCCAAGCTTGGACACAAAATTGTAAAGTTTAACACCGCTGAAAGAATAGAAAAGATGATTTGGAGATAATAAAATCTTAAATTGAGATAATTTAAAACACCTGTCTATCCATTTCACTTATAAATTCAAAAAATAAGATAATTCATCACTTCACTTTTTCATATGTAACACCGGGTCATTTTTTTGCGCTAAAGGGTCAATCACCACATTTTCCCCTGCAGTGAGTAGCCATTTACCATTTTGCTTTACATATACCAGCAGGGCAATATCATCACTTCCAGGTATTTCTTCCCCGTTAGGCGTTTTGAATGCACTGACAAAACTCTTGAAATGGACAACTGCCGTTGTTGGGGAAATTATTTTTACCGAAACACCTTTGTTTGTCATGGTGGTATGCTTAAACATATTGGTATGGTAAAATTGTGTAGAATATTGTACCTCTTTTAAATTTTTCCACCACATACCTACAATGTTTACCCAACTGAAATCTTGAGTACAATAGTTTTTCATATCGCTATGGTCATGCCTGTTCCAACTGTTGACCATTGCGTCAACTTGTTTTTCAATTGCCTTAACTTCCCCGCTTTTACGCTGGCCGGCTGCAAATAGCGTAGGTAAGACCAATGCTAATATTATAAAGATCTTTTTCATGATTTTTTTTATCCAAAAATAGGAAGCTATAGATAGACAAAAATAGTACGAATGCGACAAATTAGATTCGCAAATGTTCCTGCAACAAAGCAGGCGCTAAGAGAATTTGTTTGGTGAGATCTCGGGGTAACCCATCTGTAAAGGCCTTGAAATCACGTATCATATGCATTTGATCATAATAACCGCTGGAATATGCGATACTCGTCCAACTCAAACCGGGATTTTGTTCTTTCAATCGATAGGCCTGTGAGAAACGAACGAGCCTGGAGAACATTTTGGGAGAATAGCCCATGATCTCTTTCGATCTTCTCTCAAATTGCCTGATGCTAAGGCAGGCAACCGAAGCCGCGTTTTCTATTGATAGTCTGCGCTGCAACTGTTCCCGCATCGCATGCTCCCATGGCAAGACTGGAGCGTAACTGAGTTTTTTTAAAAGAAAATTTTCTACAATTGTTTTCATTTCTAGAGGGGTCTGAACTTCTTGAAGCTGCTCATTTACTTCCGCAATTGCTGAGCCCAATACCAGGGTTGCATCAAAAGCTTGGTCATACAATTCATACATTGGCATACCAAGCAACCTATGCATACCGCCAGGCATAAAGGCTACAGACACGATAAGGTGCTCCATGCCCATTGCAATATTTACTTGGCTTACCTGTGGACCGATGATAACACTGGATGGGAGTTTGTGAAGAAGACCAACATGATCTCGTGATACAACCGGGTCTCTGGGATAAAAATGAATGGCATGCTGAGGGGTTGGTGGGAAAGGGCTGAAACTAAATGATTCGATTTCATTTTTTACCTCTGCGACCATGATATGGCTAACCGTATGCTGAAGTGCCGGATGAGGTGGAAAAAATGATGGAATCATATTCATCCTATGAATATATGCAGAAATTTAAATTAAAGGTACATTCGAAGATTAATATAAGTAAGTCGTGTTGACACGCAACAGAATTGCCATTCTTAGATAAGCCTCTATTAAATCCTTGTATACCAGACACAAGCGTTAAAGCACTTCACGATTTATCAGGCGAGGTGAATCCCTGTGCAAAACAGATAGGGGTCGCTTGGAGTGTAAATTAACTTTTAGCAATACCTCTGTACTGGTAAAACAGGAGAAGTAAGAAAAGTCTGCAAAAACATGCTAATTTTTAAAATGGAAGAATTTATAAGGTGATATTAAAGACAGAGATAAATCTCTTGATTAACTGAACACAGATTATTATCCGAATTGATGGCTAATTTCCTATAGCAGCGGCTAATCATAGCTGCATTTAACTTGGCTTATTATTAGACATCCAAGCATAGTTAGCCAATATAAAAAACATGGATAATAACACATTTCAATGATTAGGTAAGGTTGTTTTTTGGATTCGTTGAGTGACAAATTACTTTAATAAGGTTAATCAAATTTAAACTGCTGCATCAAATACGATATTCTATCGCGTACATTAAACTTTTTCGCTGCTACCTTTTGGAGATATGAGCCTAACAGAGAAAAAACAATTTGGTAATCTCCAGGCAATATTCAATTAAGATATTAGATGTTAGGTTTGGCCCAAATTTTCATTACCATTTAGCGATGAGTATTCAATATCATGAACACTCATCTAAGCTACTGGATAAAGGGATTATAAACAAGAGGCTTTAATGATAAGACCAATGAACTACAACACATCTAATGCCCCCGCTATTTCTTACAGAAATCGTCAAATCGAAGCAAGTTTTGTTAATCATTGTATTTTTGAGATTAAAAAACCTGCAAATTGTTCCATCGCCGAGCTTCATCAGTTCTATATATTGCTAAAAAAAGGAAATAAGGTTTCGCTGACCAACCTGCACGAAAAAATCCTTAGCGCTAAATACCTTGGTTTTTGTTATCACAATAAAAAGCTGATTGGGATATCAGCCATTAAAAAGCCAACTAAAGCCTACATTCAGGCCATTCACGAAAAAGCAGGAATTATTAGAAACATCCATAATAATTTTCTCGAAATCGGCTATTCCTTTACAAGGGAAGAATTCCGAGAAAAGGGAATTAGCTCCAATCTAAAAAGAATGCTATTTGAAAAAATTCATTTATATAAAGGAATTCTCTTTTCTACCACCGCTACACCCAGCAGCCAAAGATTCCTGAAGGCAAATGGCTTTAATTCATGCGGAAATGTTTATCAGGGAATCTTCGATGATAGTATTGCTTATTTTGAGAGATCATACAAATGAATTAGCATTAGTAAGCTCCTGACACTCAGAACAAGCAATCAACACGAGAAGCACAGTTTCAGCTAATTTGAGGTTTTACGGTTGATTACAGCATATTTATCCCAGATTAACATTTTATCAACCGCGTCGAAGTACTTTGCGGTATAAATATTTGGTTAGTATTTAAAGTTAGGTTAGTTATTATAGAAAGCCCCTCATGGATATCTGGAGCTTTCTATTTTCCCTGAGTTTAGTTTTAGGATTTATAAGTACGATAACTCTCCTCAATGCTATTATCCGAATATAGATCATTAAAGTCATATCCTAAAGGTGTCTTTCTTCTCGCCCCTTTTCACTAGAAACCAGAAACTGCGCCATTGCAGAGGTAAGTATGCTATTGCAAACTACTTTGTCTTGCATTTAACATAAGTGACCGCTCAGACAAAGTTTTGCTTTTGGGTATCCATTAAAAAAAGATTAATAATTTTAGTGGTATCGGTATGCATATCACCGCCCTGAATAGGTGCAATTGCAGTTTGATCATTCAGCCTTAACTCCACAGGAGAGTGCAACGTAATTTTGCAAACACCACCCATCCCTACATTAACATCTTGAGCGCAACCCAACAATTATTACTCCAGTTCCAAGATATAATTACCCTTAGCTGGTATGGAAATTTTATCTTTAAGTTGAAAAGTCTTGCCAGATAATACATCTTTACCTTTGGTGAATTTTCCAGTCAGATCGCTGTAGCGTTCGAGGGTAATATCCTGATCTTTAGTCGCACTGTTTAAAACGACCATAACAGTCTGTTCTTTGTGAATCCTTCCGTATACATATGTACCATTTTTTGGAGCATAATGAATTAAAGTACCTTTTGTGATGGCCAGACTATTCTTACGCCATTGCAATAATTGATGCAAATAATCCCAGGCATCATTTTGCAAAACAGAACGTCCGCTTTTAATAAACTCATCTTTTTTATCTCCTGGCCACCCGCCGGGAAAGTCTACCCTTAATCGACCATCACCTTCTTCCTTCGTGCCCGTCATGAGCACCTCGGTGCCATAATACAATTGAGGAATTCCACGCATGGTCAGCAAATAAGCCAATCCCTGTTTGTAGCGTTTTAAATCTGTATCCTCTTTTCTTGAGAATCTTCCCAAGTCATGATTATCTAAGAAGGTGAGCACATTATAGGCATCAGCATAAACGAAATCCTGAGCAACGTCTTCAAACAATTCATTTAAATATCCATTATCACTTCCCCCATCAAAAGCTTTTTGCGTGGCGAATGTCAGAGAGAAATCCATAGGTGTTTTTAATCTGGAATTGTTTGTATTCAAAGCAGAATTTTGCTGCCACCACGCAGGTGATGTTTTTTTATTATACCAGGTTTCTCCTACGATATTGAAATCAGGATACTCTTGATAAACTTCTTTATTCCAACGGGATAGGAAATCAAAATCCATATAAGAATACGTATCCTGGCGAATGCCATCAATCCTCGCATATTCAATCCACCAGATACTATTCTGTATTAAATATGTTGCCAGGTGTGGGTTGCGTTGGTTCAGATCTGGCATACCTCTGGTAAACCAACCATTCAAAAATGTATTTCGCTCAGTTGGAGCAGCATGTATATCCATCACAGAAACTGTCGCATGATTGGTTTGAAGAAACACCCCATCGTTGTTTATCCAGTCCTTGGATGGTAAGTCTTTCATCCACCAATGGCTGCTCCCACAATGGTTTAGTACCATGTCCATCACCATTTTCATTCCCTTATTATGAGTTGCTTCGGTCAATTCCTTAAACTCCAGATTACTCCCAAATCTTGGATCAGATTGATAAAAATCTGTGATTGCATAACCATGATAAGAGCCACCACGCATTCTATTTTCTTGTATGGGATTTAACCAAACGGTACTTATCCCTAAATCTCTCATATAATCCAGCTTTTGAAGCACTCCGGCATAATCGCCACCATGCCTGGCATTTGGACTACCGCGGTTTACCGATACGCTATCCAAATTATCATTTGCCGGGTTTCCGTTTACAAAACGGTCAGGGGTAATAAGATAAAGCACATCTGATGCATCAAATCCCTTTGCGCCAGATTTCTCAGTCCGGCTTAATAACGGATATTGATAGATAAACTTCTCAGCTCCAGATTTAAAAGTAATAGGAAGGCTTCCCGCCTTGGCTGCTTTAGATACTTCCAGATATAGAAATATATAGTTTGGATTTTCAACCTTCGCAACCTCTTTAATTTTAACTCCAGGGTAATTCAGGCTTATTGTAGCAGCACTAATATTTGGCCCATAAAGTAAGATTTGAAACTGAGTATTTTTCATACCCGTCCACCAGTTTTGCGGCTCAACCCGATTCATTGTTATAGCTGCAAAAGCCTGGCTAAAGGCTATAAAGCAAAGCAACAACGTTAAAAATTGTTTTTTTATAAACATGACTTTCAAGATAAATGTTAAATTAATTGTTCAGAACCAAATACTCGTAAGGTTTAAGCTCGATCGATTCTGGTAAATTATAAACGGTTTTGGAAAAGGCATCTTTCCATTTTAGGCCTCTGAGTTCAGATGGTATGGTATACTTAAGGGTCTTATTGCGCAGATTTGAGAAAACCAAAACCTGTTCCTTTGCTCCTGTTTTTGTGAACACGCAAACATCATCACTACTAAAACTCTTCAGGCTCCCTCGGCGGATGGCCTGGCTTTTATTACGAAAAGCAATCACCTTTTTGTATTCGGCAGTGACATTCTGATTTTGAGCAGCTAAAGACCAATCTATTTTCCGACCAGTAAAGGGAAAAGTCAGGCGGAAAGGTGTAGCAATTTCCTGCCCGTTGTAAACCATTGGAATTCCTTTCATGTAAGCGATGACTATAAAAGCAGCCATTGATCCCCTTTGTCCACCAAATAAATCCAGTGGCGTTCCATCCGAACCATTTACATCATGGTTGGTTAGATACCTAACCACAGCCTGGCCTTCTGCGGCTCCGTTGAAGTCACGCACATTTAAATCATCTATGGATTTAACGGATTTATTTCTATTGTAAATGGCCTTCAGGTTACCGAAATAGTTGAAACCAAAACTGTAATCAAAGCCTGCACTAAAATATTTAGAACTGGCACCCTCGGCAAGCATCAACAGTTTGTGTGTTTTAATGGTTTTAAGGCTATCGTTCACTTGCTTCCAGAAATCCAACGGTGGACCATCGGCGTAATCGCAGCGAAAACCATCTATATTGGCTTTATATACCCAGGATTTCATTGAGCGTATCAAAGATTGGCGAAGCTCCTGGTTTTTAAAATCCAATTGAGCAACATCTTTCCAGGTTTCAGGATATTTTATCTGACCTAAACTATCCTTAAGATAATAATCAGGTTTGTTCATCCAGTGGTGATCCCAAGAAGTGTGGTTGGCCACGATGTCGAGCATAACAGAAAGATTTCGTTTATGTGCACCATCTACTAATTTCCGTAAATCTTCCAGGGTACCAAATTCTTTGCCTACAGCATCATAATCCTGCGTGGCATAGGGAGAATTAGCACCTTTAAGCTTACCAACAGGATAGATGGGCATCAAATAAATTACGTTCACACCCAATGATTTTATGGAATCCAATCTCGCTGTTACCCCTGCAAAATTACCTGATGCGCTAAAAGACCGGGTATTTACCTGATAGAGGGTTACATCCCTTCTGTCCGGCACACCTTTAAATGGCTTGCCATATTGAGCTGGATAGGTAAAATTTTGTTGTGCATTTGCCTCATCTGACTTTAAAATAATGAGCAATGTTAATACGCTAAGTGAAAATAAATAAGGGAACTTCATATATAAAAAATAAATAAAATTAACAATTACAGCCGTACAAGCTTCTACCGTACCGCAAAAGAAATTAATAACCCGGGTTTTGTTTTAAATTAGGATTTGCGTTCATCGCAGCAGTAGGTATAGGAAAAAGCTGCCAATGGGAATCAACTGCTGGAACAAATCCGTGAGCGAGGGTGAAGGTACCAAATCGAATCATATCTTGCCTTCTATGTCCTTCCCAATTCAATTCGAATCCCCGTTCATCATATATTTGTTCTAAGGAAGGATTGCCTGGAAGTACCGATAGTCCCGCCCTCAGCCTTACCCGGTCAATAAAAGGCTTGGCGGCTGCTGCATTTCCTAAACGCAAATGGCATTCTGCCATCATGAGCAAAACATCAGCATAGCGGTATATCGGAAAATCATTGGAACTTCCGCTTCCATCGTTTGGTGCTACGGGGTAAAATTTAACTCCCCTAACCCCTTCAGTTATACCAGCACCAGGATTAATCAATGAACTAACCTTTGGTGTATAAGTTACTCCTCCAGGTTGAGGTCCGATTAAAAATTGTTTTCTTCTGATATCTTCGGCTGCATATTTATTATAGGTTTCCTCCGGTACGATGGTTCCATTCCAACCTGAAAACCCAAACATTGCAAGGCCATTTGGGCCATTAACACTTCTTAAAGCAAGTACATTATTTCCAATAACATTACGTTTCAACCAGATTGCAAGAATGGTTTCATCATCAGGGCATACGTCTCCGAACAGTTCAAAATAGCGATTGCCTAAGGGACTTGAGGCATTTGCTGTGCCAGGATGAAGCGTGTATCCACCGCTGGCTACTTTTTCACAAGCCGACAGGCATTCTGCCCATTTAGGTGTTCCGGTATAAACACCAGCGTTCAGATACATTTTCGCTAAAAAGGTATAAGCCGCCCATTTATTAAAACGGCCATAAAAAATTCCCCCTTTAGTCTCTGGCAGCTGATCCGCGTTTGAAGTAATCTCAGTTACAATCCAATTGAATATCTGAGAGCGGGTTTGAGTTTTAAGTTGCGCAGTGGTGATGTTATTGTCGGTATAAAAAGGTACGTCACCAAAATCATCAATAAGCAAATAATAAAACCATGCCCGGAGAATCTTTACTTCTGAAATCTTTGCTGCCGGCGCATTTGCCTTTACCAATTGGTCTACTGCCAGATTCGCGAGGTAAATCGAATTATAGCAAGCATTCCAGGTCGTATTAATCTGACCTAAGGTTGGCGTCCATGCCCTGGTATAAAGGTATGCATTCTCAGGGCCCCAGTCACCACTAACACGGTGTGGGACGACCTGTTCATCGGTAGACATATTGTTGGTGTCATAATAGCCATTATCTCCTCCACCGAATTGAGGCATTCGGGCATAAACGCTTGCTAATGCGATATCTGGACCTTTAGGATCGGCATAGAATTCATCTGCAGTATACTTATCGTAAATATTTTCGTCGACTTTTGTACAGCCTGATGCCAACAGTACGGCAGCAAGCGTGTAAAATATAATTTTTTTCATGTTGTTATTTTAAAATGATGTTTAACCCTAATGCGAAATTGCGAACCCTTGGATAAATTCCATTGTCTCCTCCAGTTTCTTCAGGATCGATTCCGGAATATTTTGTAATGAGCCATAAATTTTGTCCTGTTAGTGAAAAGCGAACGGCGCTAATGTGTTTTGACTTGCTTGTGGGAATCCTGTAACCTAAATTGAGGTTTTCAAAACGGATGAACTTTCCATCCTCCAGCCAGTAATCTGATGCTAAAGGAAAGGCAGATGTGAACATATTATCCTCAATTGCGCTGGCGAGCAAATTTGATTTACCTAAATTTTCTAAAAAGCTTAGGTTGGATCTTAAGCTATTGTAAAGTTTATTACCACCCGAGCCGCGAATTAAAAGGGAAGCATCAAAATTTTTGTAACTAAAACTCGGCGTAAAGGCAAAGGTATATTTGGGTTGTGCCTGCCCGGCAAAAATCCTGTCGGGACTCGTAGCTCCGGCATCGATTCTGCCATTTTTATCTTGATCAACGATGGTTTCAGCACCATTTGCACCTACCCCAAGATGTTGCAGCACATAGAAAGCGCCTATGGGTTGTTCAACAACAAGATATGCATTCTGCCCGCCATATCCCACATTGTTGGTTATCAGCGGAACCCCATTTAAAGAACCGCTCAGGTTATTTACTTTTGAATCCATTAAAGTTAGGTTTCCGCCCAGGGTTAGCCTAGTGGAAGTATTGCTTATCAAATCATAACCTAATGCCATTTCGATGCCCCTACCTTGAATGCTACCGACATTGGCCTGAATTGAACCAGTAGGAAAAGGTGGTTGAGGTACGGTGTAGGCGTATAATAATTTATCGGTTACGTTTTTATACACATCAAAACTACCACTTAGCCTACCTTTTAATAAAGCAAAATCCAATCCTATGTTTGTAGATTTTTTCTGTTCCCATTCCAGGTCGGCATTAGAATTCTGGGTAGTTCTAAAATTGGTTTGCACATTACCTGCAAAATAAACCGTACCTGAACCTTGTACAATTTGCAGCGACTGCAAAACATTTAATGGCTGCTGATTACCAGTAATTCCAAAACCTGCCCTAAGTTTTAGAGTGGTGAATATGGTCTGGTTTTTCATAAACGGCTCCTGATCAATTTTCCAGGCAACTGAGGCAGATGGGAAATTTCCCCATTTATGGTTTGCTCCAAATACTGTAGCACCATCTCTCCTAAAATTTGCAGTCAGCAAATACCGGTCAAGGAAAGCATAATTGAAGCGACCTAAAACCGATACGGTGCGACGCTGGTTCCGGTAAGAAGAGTAATCTCCAGCCTGAACTTTTGAAAAATCACCCAGCCCCAAATTGTTGTACGTAGCAAGGTCATTCACAAAGCCTCGGGCTGCACTTCCGCTTCCCGAATCCATTTGTGCTTGCCACTCATAAACCGCAGCGGCATCAAAATGGTGCTTACCGAAGTCTTTAGAGTAATTTAACTGAAAATCCATCAGCTTATAATCTGAATTTCCGTTGCTTACACTTGCATATCCTTTTTGGTCTATCGCGGCTGCTACTGTAGAAACTGCAGGCGTATAGTTACCAGAGGTACCGTTAGTCTTTTGCCAGCTTCCAAAGGCTTCAGCAGAAAGCCCATCGAAAATTTTATAGTTAATCCTAACTGAACCTAGTAAACGGTTTGTTTCTGATTCGCTGATAATGGTATTGGCAGCAGCTAAAACGTTTAGCGGCTGGAATAGATTCGGATCAGTAAAATAACTGCCATCTGGTCTGTAAACCGGGTCGGTTGGTCTGGAAATGTAAGCATTAGAAATCAGGTTGGAAGTAAAGGCTGCTCTACCAATAGAACCTGGGCTACCATTATTTTCTGAATTGGTTCCATTCAGGGTCATCGTAATGGATAGTTTATTATCTAAAGCCTTCTGAGTTGCTTCAATCCTGCCGATGTAACGCTGATTATCCGAACGGATAACAATACCCCTTTGCAGAATCATGCCTAGCGAAGCGCGATAAGAGAAGCCATCGTGGGCACCTCCAAGTGTTAGTGTATGATTCTGTGTCGTTCCGTTTCTGGTTAGCAAACCGAACCAGTCGGTATCTGCACCAAAATTTGAACTGGCAGGAATCCCTCTGGCTGCAGCTTGGGTAGACCACTCTTCCGCAGTCAGCATTTTAAGTTGGCGAGTGACTACATCAATGGAAGAATTAGCGTTATATTCAATTGATGTGCCAGAGCGGCTTTTCTTCATCGTTACAATCAAAACACCCGATGCACCTCTGGAGCCATATATTGCCGTTGCCGAAGCATCTTTAAGCACCTCAATACTTTGTATCTCTGTTGGAGGAATCTGATTCAACAACCCAACATCGCCCTGCACACCATCAATAACCACTAATGGATTATTATTACCCTGAATAGAAGTTATTCCTCTAATTCTAATATTGGGTGCGCTACCAGGTTCGCTGCCGGTTTGCGTAATGGTTACCCCTGCTGCTTTTCCAGCAATTTGCTGAAGCGGGCTGGTAATCGCACCTTGATTGAAATCTTTTGCACCAATACTGGCTACCGCACCGGTAAGGTCTGATTTTTTGGTTGTGCCGTAGCCGACAACTACCACTTCAGAGAGTGATTTTGCATCAGGCTGAAGCTGAATAACCACATCTCTGGAAGGAGAAATGGTACGCTCGGCCGGATCATAACCTATAAACCTTATCTGAATCGTTAACGAATTTTGATTTAAGTTAAAGGTAAATAACCCTTTATCATTTGTTAGTGATGTTTGCTGAGTACCTTTGATTTGAACAGATGCCCCGGGCAATGCCTGGTTCTGCTCATCTACGACTTTGCCGGTAAATACATTTTGCTGCGCATAGCCTGTAAGGCCGATGAACAGAAAAAGCAAAATTAATCCATACTTAAATAAGTAGTTTTTTCTCATAATAGTTAACTGGTTATTATTTGGTTAGATGTAAACTTTGGTAAGAGAACACAAATCAAAGTAATAGCAGTTGATAATGAAATGCAATAGAAGAAATATGAAATATTAAAAATAATCTAACTTTAAATATGTTAAGTATTTGATAATCAAATCATTGAAACATAAATTAGCTTAAACAAATATTAATAAGGGAAGTTGATTGATAGCTATCAAAACCATTTTATAGTGTGGTTTGATGTGAGATGTAGCAGGAATTTAGTGAGGGATGCAAACGATACTAGCTTAGAGGAGCAAAAAAATAGTATGCCAGAGATTAACTATAATGTTAATCAAACTACATCATTTATTAGCTCCATTTTTATGGCCCTGATGGATAGAATTCTTTCTTTAAACTCATCATTTGGAATTAAAGATCGATTTTTAACTTTAGTTTTATAAGTGTAAATGGTATTAACAGAGTAGTTCAATATTTTCGCAATCGTCTCATTCTCATCAATACCTAGACGGATAAGCGCAAAGATTCTTATTTCGTTATTAAGCAACTGGCCGGGAACAGGTTGACTTTGATGTTCTGAATCAAAAAGAGCATTAAACTGAGCGATGAAGTCAGGGAAAAGTTTTAGAAAGACCTCATCAAAACTCCTGTAAAAGTGCTCCCTTTCGGAATTGGTGTTTAGCCTGTTGAGAATAACCTGGATTTCACTGTATTGCTGAGCGTGAATTATTTTCTCAAGTGAACGCTTAAGCTTATCCATTTTTTCGATATATGTAGCATTAACATTAAAAAAATAACCAATATATTCTTCTTTAATCAAGTTTGCCTCATCAAGTTTATGATTGATATTGGTCAGACTTTGATTTGCTACATCCAACGTCTTATTAATCTTCAGCAACTGGCTATTCGCCTGATTCAAATCCAGGTTTTGCTCGATAATGAGTTTATCCGCTTTGCGTAATTTATTAAGTTGGCGGAAATAAGTAGTAGCAAAATATATTGTAAGGATAATCAAAAGCGTAATTATGGAAGCATATATTATCAACGAACGCTTCTGTTTTTCAATATCATCAATTTTGCTCCGCTCGATAATGGGCAAGATATTACTAATTTCGACCTTGCGTTGTTTTGCCCCATAAAAATTATTATCTTCAATGGCATAATGTATATAGCTAAAGGCCTCTTTAATCCAGCCCAGTAAGTAAATTTGTTTAGCTAGATTCAACAGTGCCAGGGATTCTTTAATGGAATGAACATTATCAATTATAGCCGACTGATATAGGTATTCCAAACCTTTTTCAGGTTGATTTATACTGTAATATAAATAGCTGAGACAGCTGTAATTGATGGCACTGTCGCGGTAATTGCTTTTCATTTGCAGCAATTTTTGATATGCAGGTATCGCGGCAGCATATTTTTTGCTTCTTAGTAACTTAAGGCCAAGTCCGGATAGGTATTGCGAAGAATTATCTGGGTAATTATTTATGATGGAATCGCAATAATTTAAGCCCTGTTGGGTGTAGAGTTGCCCGTAATAGTCAATTTTATTATAGTCGGTTAGATCAAAATTTGCTCTCGCTGCAAGGTAATAATATTCAAAGCGTTGTTTTTGGTCCAGAAAATTTACACCAACTGTTTTCAAAGTGTCAAGTCCTTCTTTAAACATTCCGGATGATATCAAGACAAAGCTTAAGTTTACTTTGGCATAATTGACTTTGTTTTTATCCTTCAGTAACTCTGCGCATTGCTTTGCTTTTTTACAATACACATATGCCGAATCATTATTGAAAGACTTATAGGATTCGAAAAGCCCCATGTACAGACGATAATGACCAGCTAGGGTTAGCTCCTGATGTCTAAATTTTTCAATAAGACTTAATATCTCTTTTTGCTTTAACCCATCATAAAATGGCTTTCTAGCCAACACACTGTTTAACTGCGATTTTAAGGTATCCAAACGCGTTTCAGCCTGAACCCAAGTAACTAAAAACAAAAGCGTAATAAATAGCCATAACCTGCAACAGGCAGGCTTTTTGAAATTAATTTTCATTGATAAAGTCTTTAGCGCAATAAGGGACTGAAATTATAGAATCTTGGAGCTATATCTGGTTAATTCAAATATAAATTTTTAGACTTCAATTCATCTAGTATCACTATAATTTTACCTGTTTCAGAACCGAACTATCCAGTATAAAGAACGCAGGATTGAAATAATGGCCTTAAGCCAATACTTTGGCCATGGAAATCTAAATCAATTCTTTTGACCTAATTCACTTGAAAAAATTTGGTTGTAAAAATGAGTAAAATCAATTGAAAAGTCAGTATTCATTAAGGTTTTGCAATCCGCTGATTAGGCTGATAATCTGCATACCATTTTCCTAAAGAGGTCATGGTGCCATTAGCATTGACCAGAGATGAAGACCAAAGTCGGCTACTTGTTGGCGAGCCTGAAAACCAGCTGTAGCGATGTACAAAACTTAGGGCTTCCAATTTTGGCAAAAGTCGCTGCATGAAATTCTGGACCATCTCCGGGGTATAGGGGTTCTCTGCCATAGATTTGGCATCATTTGCCGATGTCGCAAACTCAGTTATCCAGATAGGCTTACGATATTTATTGTATAAGTCTTGCAGTACTTGGATAAAATGAACATCATCGGTACCAACATACATATGCACCGCTATGAAATCTACTCGGCGGTTCTGGGCAATAGCCTGATCCATAAAATCATAAAGCCACTGCCTGGTGGGCCAGGAAGTAGCAGGACTGCCTAATGGCAAGCCAATGGATTCCAGTTTCGGCCATAGCAAAAGTGCCTCTTGCACACTCATATTTGCCTGGTCCGTCAAATCAGGTTCATTAAAGCCAAGAATATATTTTGCCCTACCCTGTGTTTTTAAGTCCTTTACATACATGATGCTGGCATCCGTTACCGATCCCTTTCCCCAAAACATGGGCACATATTCTGTATTAAGGGGTTTTTGTTGGAAAGGTAAATTTATCCCCCAGGTGTAGAACCAATGGCTTTTCAGGTTATAAACATTGTTATACCAAGTTCCATTCGTGTTTTCGGTATTAAAATCTACCCCCTTTTTCCCAACTACTACTAAATCCAGATTTTTAGATGGTTCATTAACAATAGGGATTGTTTCGCCATCTTTTTTGGAACAAGATGCAAATACGAAACAAAGAAACACCGCAAACATTGGATATGATTTTATCATAAAAGTTTTTCATTTTGTAGATAATGTGAAGTTAGTTTTTTTTCGTCTGCTAATGACCAATCATTAAAAAATACTGTTAGATGCAAGATTTAGGTTGGTATAAAACCCCAGGGCGTCGATGGTACAAATAATATCCGCAAATTAATTAAAAATCCTACTTACCTGAATGGGTAGTTGATGATGCGGCTTCTGGGCATCAAGATTTGTTGGTCTAAAAACGATTCTTTATGATTTCTAAAGGTTTGAAGCATAACTTCAATAGCTACCCCGGGGAAGGAAATATCCTTCACGAGCAAAGAAACCATAGAAACGGCTTGACCGGAATCCTTCTTTGAATAAAGTTCCATAAAACAATATTAAAAGATACGATATTTGGTCTGGTGAATATAGAAAGACCAATACGGAGTTATATACCCGAAATCAGTTGTTATCTTATAGAAACTATACAATATAATGTAAAGCTCGAAGTCAATTTAATAAATAAATCTTTGAACTAAGCTATCCGGATGCCTCTTAAACGTGATCTTAATGATTGGTTAGTAAGCAACCTTAAGAATATTGAAGTATAGATTAACAAGGGAAGAAAGTGAACAGTGATTATAATTAAAGCATGTTTAAAAATCAAACACTACATTTGTGTCATAAATAATTTCAAAACATTTTTCACTGCTCGAATAAAATAGATTAGTATGAATCAAAACTCTTCGCAGATTACAATTGATGCGATCCCTCAGCAAGTTTGGGTAGCAAATCAGGATGGGCGGATTGTAGATATTAATGCGAAGGTTAGTATTGATTTTGGTTTAAAAAAGCATGAAATAATTGAAAAAGGGTGGGCATCATTTGTTCATCCACAAGATTTAGAAGATAGTTTAGATATTTGGCACTCTTCTATCAATTCCGGAAAAGAGTATGTTAATGAATTTCGGCTGTTATTTGCCGACGGCCACTACTACTGGCACCTCGCCAGGGCTACGTGTAGTGTAGATCAGGAAGGAAAAGCTTTCTGGGTTGGAATCAATACAAATATTAGTGAACAAAAACAAAATGAATTTATTAAAGAGGAATTTATATCCGTCGCAAGCCACGAACTGAAAACGCCTCTGACAACCATTAAGGGATACAATCAACTTTTATCAAGAGTGATTAAGGACCCATCTTCATTATCCTATTTAAACAGAAGCCTTGAGCAATTAGGCAGGCTTGAAAAACTTGTAGGTGATTTGATGGATGTTAGTAAAATAAACGCTGGGAAGATGAGTTTTAGTTATGAAAAATTCGATTTCTCTGAAAGTTTGCAGAACATTGTATCAGGATTACAATACATCTATCCTAGTCACAACATTATCTTAAGATCAGCATCAGACCTTTATATATCTGGTGATAAGTTCAGAATTGAGCAGGTTATCCAGAATTTCATCTCTAATGCTGTAAAATATTCTCCCAAAGCAACCGAGATAGAGGTCAATGCAAAAACGGAGATGAGTAATCTGGTGGTATCTGTCCAGGATTTTGGCATTGGAATTAAACGCGAAGCATTAAATAAGCTTTTTGAGCGGTATTATAGGGCTGACAACGCCGCGACAAAATTTGAAGGTCTTGGTCTGGGGCTATACATTTCTGCTGACATTATTAAGCGCCACGGCGGAAGTTTCTGGATAGAAAGTGAACTAGGCAAGGGATCAACGTTTTTCTTTAAAATCCCTCTTCAGCCTTTCCATGTAGTACAAGTTGAGTCCAGAGGTGATTATTATAAGGATAACTACCTTGAAATTTCTTGCAATAATACGGAGCGAACAATGTATGTAGATTGGTATGGTCATCAGGATATGTATTCGGTTCAACATGGCGGAAAATTAATGATTGATTATCTAAGCCGAAACAATTGTTCAAAGGTTTTTAACGATAACCGTAAAGTGCTTGGAACCTGGTCCGAGGCATCTGATTGGGCTGCAGAAGTCTGGTTACCAAAAATGGAGAAGGCAGGACTTTTATACTTTGCCTGGATATTTTCGGAAAGCATTTTTAGCCAACTTTCGGCAATAAAAAGCGTAGAAAATGAGCATAAAAATGCAGAGATAAGGTTTTTTTCGGATGCAGCTGAGGCCAGCAAATGGATCTTACAAGTTAGCTAAGACTATCATAAATCATGTATTATTAAATAAGTTATTAAACCATCGATACATCAGTTTTTATCACTTCGGGTTGTATTAATAACCACACTTAATAAAACTCTATCTAACCCGTTTTGATTTAAGCGTGCTAAACCTTTCATCACATTTTCAAGACGGACATTGACCTATATCATTAGCACTAGGAATCACTTCACCACAATTTGATATTTAATTCTGTTTAAATGGCAGCGGTAAACTTTATATATTTTTAGTGCTAAGCGCTATCCGAAATTTTTGTTTAGTTGCAGGGAGCCTTAAAAATTTTCGTTGTTCATTTTATTTGCCTTATGAAAATAAGTCATCAGATTGAGATAAACCAAAACGCATTATCTTACTTTGTTATTGGCTTAAAATTAAAGCGATCATTTGAACAAATCAAAAATCTAACTTCAATATACTAATTGGAAACAATCATTTTGTTGTATTTATTACGGTAATTTATGGGAGTAAGACCTGTTATCTTCTTGAACATAGATCTGAATGCTTTAATATCGGTGTAACCGACATCATACATGACTTCATTAATATTTTTTCGACTGGTTTCGAAGCTCCGTTTTGCAAGTTCAATTTTCATTCTATTGATATATTGCAGAACTGAATTGTTTGTGGCGAATTTAAAACGCCGCTCAAAACTTCGTCTTCCCATCGAAGACAAGGTAGATAGTACCTCAATGGTTATTTTTTCTTCGATATTATCCTCAATAAACTTTTGCGCCTTTTTAATCGTTTCATCATTGTGATTTTTCTGCCCCTGAAACATTGAGAATGCAGACTGACTTTGCCTATCTATATCAATGGCAAAATATTTGGAAGCCAAAATCGCGGTTTCTCTGTTGGTATATTTCTCTACCAAATGCAATAGCAGGTTCCAGTACGAGTTAGCCCCTCCGCTCGAATATATTCGGTTTTCCTCGGTGATAATACTTCCCTCGGTCAGCTCAACATCAGGAAACATCTCGCGAAACTCATTCTGGAAACCCCAGTGTGTTGAGCATTTTTTACCACTTAATAAGCCAGTGGATGCTAAAAGAAATGCCCCTACACATAGAGATGCAACCTCCGCTCCGTTATCGTATTGTTCTTTTATCCAGGGTAAGGCTGCTTTATTTGCAGCTATTGCATTTTTCATATCACCAAACAATGCCGGAATAATGATTAAATCTGTTTTGCTGATATCCTTTAACAGGTAGGTGGTATTTACGGAAAATAACCCGCCATTCACGTTGATTACTTTATTAAGCCCAACAAGATTAATATTAAATAAAGGTTCTAGTCCATTGGTGGAAAGTATATTATTTACAGTTGAGAACAAATACTGTGGGTCTGCGATAGCTTGCATGACGGCATGCTCAGGAACAAAAATACTTACATTCATCATCTTGTGAAGTTAAAAATATTTTGTCGTAAAACGACCTTTTGTTGTCATTATCGAACATCATCTGGAAGGAAAATTCATCCCAACTTTGGATATCAATACTATTTAACAATACGATATGAATCATTCAACAATCACAGTAAAAACAAATGTAAGCGGGGGGATAAAAAAAGTGTGGGAATATTACACAAACCCTATCCACATCACTAACTGGAATTTTGCAGATCCAAGCTGGCACTGCCCACGTGCGCAAAACGACCTGCGGGTGGGCGGCACATATATGGCAAGGATGGAAGCTAAAGATGGTTCGACAGGTTTTGATTTCGAAGCCATCTATTCCCAAGTTGCTATCAGCAAAGGTTTCAAATATGAATTCGGCGGAAGAAATGCCAGAGTCCAGTTTAATGTGTTAGGTGACCAGATCGAGGTTGTCATCACCTTTGATGCTGAAAATGAAAATCCCATCGAAATGCAAAAGCGAGGATGGCAAAACATACTAGATAATTTTAAAACCTATACTCAAAGCAATTAAAGATATATCGCAATCCATTGCTCATAGTAAAAGTAATTAAGGCAGGCAATGTGAAAATAAAAAATGGATTAAAATACCAGCACATATAGTTTATTATGAAGGAAGATAAACTGGACAAAGGCTATGATAACCTATCCTTTCAACTCTACCGATATCAGAAACGATTGCGGGATGGGTAGGAATAGAAATTTAATAAGATAACTATGAAAAAAGATAAACTAATATTCTGGATAGCGACCATCATCATCGCTCTATTGGAAGGCGTCATGCCTGTACTAACCTCACAGACTGAATTGGCAAAAGGGGGAATCAGGCATCTGGGCTACCCCGAATACTTTGGGAATGCGCTGGTAGTTTTCAAAGCTCTGGGTGTTATCGCCCTGATTATCCCAAAAATTCCAAGAAGAGTTAAAGAATGGGCTTACGCAGGATTTGGATTTGATTTCATCTTTGCCTCCATTAGCCACGGAGTTGTTGATGGCATAGGCATGCAGACCTACTTTCCATTGATAGTACTGATGATTTTAGTTATCTCCTACATTTATTACCATAAGATTAACGATACAAAAACTTCTAACGCCTATTAAATACAACAAAACAATTAAATAGATAAATTATGGCACTTATAAACCCTTACATCAATTTTAACGGCAATGCGGAAGAAGCATTCAATTTTTACAAATCAGTATTTGGAGGTGAATTTGCCTCAATTATCCGATTTAAAGATATGTCTTGTCCAGAATTCCAGGTAGCGGAACATGAATTAGATAAGATAATGCACATTTCTCTTCCCATTGGCGGGAATATCTTGATGGCCAACGACGTGCCTGAAGTTATGGGTAAGGTCAGTGAAAATGAGAACAGGTCTAAAATAGCCATTAGCACAGAAAACCGGGAAGAAGCCGACAGACTATTTAGCGGACTTTCTAAAGATGGAAGTATTGAAATGCCTATTGGAGAGAGTCCATGGGGAAGCTATTTTGGGATGTTAAGAGATAAGTTTGGTATTGAATGGATGGTGGAATACGATCAAAAATAAGGGTTGGTAAGGTGTAGGATTCTATGGATAAACCACAACTTCCACCCAAACACACTCTTTCCTCCTGATTCACTAATCACCCAGTATTAAATCACGAAAATGCATGGCTAATTGTCTAATGTATGCTTATCTTATTTCTAACTTTTATAAACTGTCCTCCATCCAAAAGAATGAGAATAGCCTTAAATATGTCTGAATTAGTCATTGCATTTGATAAATACATAATTATACTCACACTAACTTTTAGTAAGTTAATGATATTTATTTGGGAGGAGAATGCATTTCCTTGGGTATCACTTTCTGAAATACGGAACGCCAATTACTATTCATAGAACCATGTATAGACCAATCAGAATTTTGTTTTAAAAAGGCATACATTTGTTAATTGGTGTAAACAACCAAAGTCCAACCAGCAATAAAATTAACCTATGGTAAACATCCTTTTAAAATAATCGACAATTGTGGTTTTAGGCTTTTTTGAATTTTCTGGCCCGATCAAAAATCCGTAAGGCTGCAATTGGGGGTAGCTATCACAAATGATCTTTGCCATGCCTAGAAGTGGTACTGCTAATATCATTCCTGCTACACCCCATACCAGCTCACCCAGCACGATTGCCATGATGGTAAATAGTGGATTGATGTTCACCTGTTCGCCAACGATAATAGGTTCCAGGATATAGCTCTGAATAAATTGCACAAAGAAATAAGTTATCAAAACCCCCATCACCATCTTACCATCTCCACCCTGGGCCATAACTGCAAGCACAGTTAATCCCGTACCTGTCAAATTGCCAATAAAGGGCACAATCTCCAGAAGGCCGCAAAGTACCGCAAAAAAGATTGCGCTTTCCACCCCTACGATGCTGAAACCTATTCCATACATCACCCACAATACGCCTATCATTGCGGCAAGTCCGCTCAAATATTTTTGCGAGACCCTGCCCGTCTGATGTATCACTTCACTGGTATCTGCGTTTTCTTTTTTAGGAACCAACTTCAACACGAATTTTTTAATATGGCCACGCATAGAAAGAAAAAGGAACATATATACCAATACAAGTATTGTGTTTATCAGTATTCCCATTAAACCCGCGGCGAAAGAAAGAATCATTCCACCTGATTTACCTTTTGTACCTTCCTCGATAGCCTTTTGCTGCTGGGCCTTTTTAATTCCTATAGTCTCATTGATCCACGACTTTAGCGACTCTAGCATTCCGACAATCCGCTTCTCCATGCCATCCAAATTATCAGCCAAACTTCCGAGCTGTATGGACAAAAGCATAACAATTAGTCCCATGGCAACTATGAATAGCAATATACAAATCAAAGAGGCATACGTCCGGGATACTCCCTTGCGCTCAAAAAAGTTGCAAAGCCTAATAAAAACCATCGAAAGCACAGCTGCTAAAGTCAAAGGAATTAAAAATGGGGCTGCAAAATAAAGTCCGGCAAAGGAAAATACGAAAAGAAGTAAAGTATTTACAGAGAGGCTAAGTTTTTCCATAACTCTACTAACAACATATTTGTGTAAAGGTTCAGCGATATTGTCGCTAAAATCGTATATCAATTGACGACAACGGGTTCCTACCCGCTTCGATGTGTTTATTGGCGAATCGAGAAACATTCTTATAAGCAATATTCCAAATGCTTTATAGTCTTCTCAAATGAGATGGCAAAGAGTAACATGAAGATAAGATTCAAAAAGCATTCCTGAATGTTGTGATAAAAAACATTAATTCCTCGATCATCGTTAAATTAGAAATGAATAAATCACAGAAACAATATAGTTGCGCTATCATCGACGATGAATTCAGCACTATCCGGTTGATGTCCGAATACATTGCAATGGTTCCCAAGTTACAACTGGTTTCTAGTTACTTGGATCCAAGAACAGGAGTTAAAGAAATTAAACAGCTTCCAAAACTGGACTTTCTTTTTTTGGACATAAACATGGCCGTTTCTGGCATAGATGTTGGCATGGCACTTCGTGATTACGTTCGCTTCATGATTATAATTACCGGACATCCAGAACATGCCATGCAGGCTTTTAAAATTCAGGCAGACAACTTTTTACTTAAACCGCTACGATTTGAAAAATTTCTTTGGGCAATCAATAAGTCCATTACTTCGATTAACTCTATTAATTAAGGGCATTGACATCTAAGTATATAACATAAAATTAGTGCAGTTTACTTTATCTATCTTTCTTATATTGTCGAAGGTTAGCTTTTCAAATGAGAAAATTGTTCGAATTATGTAATTGATAATTAAATACTTTTAAATAGTACAAATTATGGAAACATCAATGATATGGGGAAATCTAGCTGTTCAAGATATCAAAAGAACAAAGTCTTTTTATGAGCAACTAGGATTTAAAATCAATGGCTACGATGAGCTCGCAAATCTAGTTAGTTTCAAGTTTGGCGATAATCAGTTCATCATCAATTTCTTTAATGCCGATCGCCTTGCCGCCAGCATGAATGGCCACGTCAGCTCAAACGAGGATGGTAATGAAGTGATCTTTTCACTTGCAGCAGAAAGTAAGGCAGAAGTCGACCAATGGGCAGAGCTGGCAGAACCTGCTGGCGGCACACTACAGATGAGGCCTAAGGTTGATGAAAATGGGTTTTATGTCTGCGTTTTTGCAGATCCAGACGGACATAAGTTTAATGTAGTCCGTATGGATGAATACATATAAATTATTTACTAAAGGCATGTAGATCCCAAATTGCCTGATATCAAATTCAGCAATGCTTTTAATTAGTAATCCATAGATTTGTTGCTAAGTGCAATTAGGATAGAAATTTTATTCTCACACCTAGATATAAAAGATAATTCTTGAATTGCAAGACAAGTGAAATGAAATATGGGCTCGCTTATAGCGATCTTTCGCTATCAATAGATAACTAATATTAAAGCTGTTAGATTCATTTAGCTGTATCGAAATTAGTGTAAATTCGATTTTAAATGTTTTAGATAATAACTTTTTAGGAACTATAAGCTACCCCAAATGTATCTATAAAGCAATAAGGCATTTTCAATTCAACACTCCTAAATTTAACCTATCTAATGACGGGATAACCACAATAAGCCATTTATAATCAATTGATTTTGAGTAGCATTGGCAAATGTAGCAGATATGGTTTTATTTGTACCATCAATTTTATGTTCATAGTCTATATCATTGTGTCCCATATTAAAATAGAGCATCCTGTAATTTTTATTTGTCCAAACCACCGGGTAATATCCCTCATGCCATATTTCATTTTCTTTAGGTCCTGTTCCTAAAGGAAAACTGGAGCTATCAATAGCAAGCAGAATATCAATATCTTTATTTTTAGTTAGATCATTTTTCCAACGGTACCACTCATTTGGTTGCGAAGAAAAGGTTTCAGGCAAACTTCGCACCACCGGATGTTTATTTTTTACCACCCTTAATATCGCTGAGGTCGGTCTCCAGGTGTTGCTCATATATTCCCCAGAACCGAGAAATTGATTATGATACCAATCCCAATTCATGTCATAAGCAGAGTCTTTCAATGCAAAGGCAGCAAAATGAAAACCCATCCATGCTCCCCCCGATTCCATATATTGCTGAAAAGCAATTCTCTGTTCAGCTAATTCTGGGCGGGTATCCAAGAATACCACCAGCTGGTAATGAGAAAGATAGGCTTTATTCATGTTGTTCCAATTTGTCGTTGTATCATATGTGAAAGCATATAATTTCGCCAGTTCTGCAAACTTTGCGTTTGCTTCTTTGACAAAAGAAATATGCGCCAGATCATTCTTTGCGCTAAAAAAGGCGATAACATTAAAACTCTTTTTTGCCTTCTGGGCAAAACATAGCGTAGAGAGTAGGAAGAAAAAAATAATCATTGCGCAACACTTTTCGCTGCAAAATAAAGGTTCTGAGTCTATAGCTTTTGTTAACTTTTTAACTTCCATATAAAAAATCCTTAGAATATTAATAATGCCCGGTTATACCAATTTCTAAACCACGCAATTCGGCCAAACCCCTCAAGCGGCCGATAGCGGAATAACCGGGATTGGTTTGCTTAAATAAGTCATCAAGCATTTGATGTCCATGATCAGGCCGGAATGGTATGGGTGTATCACGCTTTGCGTTCTCAATTGTAAGGGCTTTCATGAGGTCATACATGTTCACATCACCATCCAGATGATCGGCCTCATAAAAACTGCCATCTTCATCTTTGGCTACATTTCGCAGGTGGGCAAAGTATATCCGTTCCTTAACCGCATTAAAAATCTCCAAAACATCGTTTTTAAGGCTAGCACCTAAAGATCCGCTACAAAAACATATTCCGTTGAAGGAAGCATTGACCTCGCTGATGATGTATTTAAAATCTTCCAGCGTACTTGCAATCCGCGGCAATCCTAAAATCGGATATGGTGGATCATCGGGATGTATTGACATCTTTATTCCCTCGTTCATGCATACCTCAGCGATTGAGGAAAGAAAGTATTTCAGATTGTCCTTTAATCCATGGGTTCCGATGGCTGCATATTCATTTATACTCGAGCGCAGGGTTTCCAGTTCTATTTCTTTTTCGTCAGGAATCCCCATTAAAACATTCAAGCTTAAATCTTCTAAGTCCTTTATGGTCAGAGTAGAATGTTTTTCCTTTGCCCTTTGCATAATCGAAGGAACATAATCGGTTTCAGCATTTTCTCTTTTTAACACATATAGGTCAAAGATTGCCAGATCTATCCAGTTAAAATACAAAGCCTTTGACCCATCTGTCATTTCAAAATTCAGTTGAGTACGTGTCCAATCCAAGACCGGCATGAAGTTGTAGCAAACAATCTTAATTCCACATTGAGCGAGGTTGGCGAGCGAAATTCGGTAGTTTTCCAGGTAATATTCTACATCTGCTCTACGCGTTTTGATTGATTCGTGAACGGGGACACTTTCCACCACAGACCAGGTTAAACCAGCAGCCTCAATGATGGCTTTTCTCTCCAGAATATCCTTTAATGGCCACACCTCACCATGGGCAATGTGATGCAGTGCTGTCACGATTCCAGTTGCGCCTGCCTGCTTAACATCCTGCAAACTTACTGGGTCAGAAGGACCATACCAACGCCACGTTTGCTCTAATTTTTTATTGCTATTTTGCATATATTAACCTTTCTAATTATAAGTTTAATACCTACCCTACTATACATTTTGAAATAGAGCTAAACAGTAACCTCTTTTGCTTTCGAAGTAGAGCACCACATCCGGACAATAGATTCGGCGGCTCTTTCCGGGTGTAAAATCCGTAGAAAACGGTCTTTCTCGTTAAATTCAATTCATTATCAGCTCATCCTAAAAATCACCTTCACAGACCATGAATGTAAAAATCTGTAGCATTCCGGAAGTTGTGAAACAATGAAACCTGCATTCACTGAGCTTCCTGATTCATATGCGGACTTGTTCCATTTTTGCCTTTAGTCTATTCAATCTTGATTTCCTGGAAAAATTCTTTCCTGCAAAACCCATGGCGATGAGAGAGCCGAAAAACAGGATACATCCTAGAATCCTAAAGCATATCTCTAACCTTTTAGAACTGAACGATACCGCTTTTTGATCAAGGTTCAGAAAATATTTCAGGTTAACTTTATACAACATCACTAAACCGATTAAGCTTACTATGGCCAGAACATATCCATTAAATTTCCAGTCCAATTGCGCTCCGATGAGAAATAGTAGCGTATAGAATAGGAAAAAAATAAAATTAGTCATGCCATATACCGCTCTATTGATTTTTCCCTGATGGAGATTCCATATCACCATGCTGGCAAAACATTTATATATAAAATGATAGCACTTGACCATATATAAACATAAAGCTGGTTTTATTTTTTCTATCACTGACTTTTTTTATACCAACGCTTAGTAATACCCGAAGCAAAATCGGCTTCTGCTAAAATTGAAAATCTACGAATTCAGAATAGATACAAAGACCATTTAAAATCTCAATCAAGCCCTAAATCAGCCTTATTCAACAACTAATGTTGCAATCGAGTGCGGTAAGCTGGTGGTTGTCGCTGCCTGACCTTTTATCCAAAGGCTATACTTAATTTTTTCATCTGATTGATTCATCACAACCACAACGAGTTTTCCATCTGTATTCAAAAAAGAGGTTGTTTGCAATAAGTCACGACTGGATGCTGTGGCTATTCTTCTAGCTCCCGGACGAATGAATTTGAAAAATGCCCCATGTAATAGTAGGCATTGGTGTAGATTAGCTTATCCTTCTTGGTATCGGCATGAACCGGGGCAAAACAAAAATTCCCTACATGGTTTGGCCCACCGTTTTCATCTAAAAGAATATTCCAATCCGTCCACGCTGCAGTTCCGGCATTAAAGTCATTTATCATCGAATAGCCATAGCGCTCTCCTAAAGACCAATCATCTAACTTTTTTACATCATACTTCTCTTTACATCCCTCGGTAAAAATTAGCGCTTTATCCGGAAAGGCTTCATGTGTCTGCCGAACATTTCCAAACTGCATGTCACTTCCGGTCCAGGTTTCATACCAGTGGAAGCCAATGCCCCAAACGTATTTTGCAGCATCTTTATCATTTAAAATGGTAGTTGCTCTTTGAAAAATCTGATCGCGGTTATGATCCCAGGCAATTAATTTCTTGGAAGACAGACCTGATTTTTGCAGTGTAGGACCTAAGAAATTTTTTATAAAATCACGCTCTTCTTCTGCAGTATACACGCAGGATTCCCATCTCTGTTTAGCCATCGGCTCGTTTTGAACAGATAGACCCCAAACCGGGATGCCCATCGATTCGTAAGTTTTAATAAATTTTACATAATGATTTGCCCAACTCTGTCTGTACTGGGGTAACAGATGTCCTCCTTGAATCAGGCTGTTATTGTCTTTCATCCAGGCTGGTGGTGTCCAAGGACTTACATATAGCGATAACTTACCTCCGGCAGCCGCAGTTGCCATTTTAATCAAGGGAATTTTAAACTCCTTGTCGTGAGCCACGCTAAAGGTTTTTAAATCTTTGTCATTATCCTGCACATAAGTATAGCTTCCGCTGGAGAAATCACAGCTCGCAATATTTGTACGGGCCAAGGTGTAACCTATACCTTTATCTTTATCGTAATATGCAGTAAGCAATTCTTGTTGGTTTTGCCTGGAAAGTTTGGCAAAGGTTTCTGCAGAGGCATCAGTCAATGCTCCGCCAATACCTACCAAAGTTTGATATCTGATGTTCGGATCTACGAAAATTGTTGGTTCCGTTTCAAAGGGCTGTCTATTCTCTACAAAACTTAATGTTTCAGTTTTGCTAATGCGATAGTCAGATTTGTCAGCTGTGGTGTAAACTACAACTTTTTTATTTCCAAGCACATATCCCTGAGGAGATTTACCAGCTACTGCAGCACCTTTTTTGTTTTGTGCCATTGCAGCAAATGTCGTCGCAAAAAGCAATAGGAGACTTATATATTTTTTCATTATACGTTAAATGTTTATATGCTTAATGTATTTCTTGATAATGTATGTATTAGGGTATCATTTCTTGCCGCATTGCAAACAAAAATAGTAAGCACAATAGGGCGAAAACCAATAATTTCATCATATTACTTACTCCTCAAAAGTGCTTCCAGATAATAATAATCAGCATAATTTATCGGTACATCAATTTCTGATTTTGCCGGAAGATGCCCGGTACTATGCTCGAGAATAAAGCCAAAATTATTACCAATTGTACTGGTATATTTTGTGCTGAGGCTGTATAAAATTTTATCAGCGGCAGCTTTATATTTTTTTCCATTTACACTGTATTTTGCGAGTTCATAAAGTGCAGAAGCGGTAATTGCTGCAGCGGAAGCATCTCTAGGAGCATTTGGAATACCAGGGTCGTTGTAATCCCAATACGGAATACCGTCTGCCGGTGTAATTTTATTATTTAATATGAAACCTGCAATTCCATCTGCCTGAGCTAGATATTTATTGTTTTTTGTTTCTCTAAAACAAAGTGTATACCCATATAGAGCCCATGCTTGCCCTCGGGCCCAAGCCGATTCATTTGCGTAACCCTGAGCAGTTATCTTTTGAAGAATATTCCCAGCCTGGAGTGTATCATAATCAATTACGTGATAAGAACTGAAATCGGGACGAAAATGATTCTTGATGGTATTATCTGCATGAGACACTGCAATTTTATAAAAGGATGAATCACCCGTCATTTTCGTCGCTTCAAACAGCAATTCAAGGTTCATCATATTATCAATAATTACCGGATATTTCCATTTATCACCATTATGATCCCATGATTTTAGCACACCTGCAGTTTTGTTAAATCTGGTAGAAAGCGATTTAGCCGCCTGAATGATAACTGATTTGTAGGCAGTATCTTTTGTTAAGCGATAGCCATTTCCAAACGGGCAGTAAATCATAAAACCCAAATCATGAGTACCGCGATTGTATTGTTCTTTCTTGATATCTGCAGTATATTTCTTGGCAAGATTAAACCACTTTTTATCTTTTGTGTATTCATAAAAATACCAGAGTTCTGCCGGAAAAAATCCACTTGTCCAATCTCTTGAAACCACCATTTTAAACTGTCCTTTTTCAACAGTTCTTGGAGATACCAGATTGGGTTTTAGCAAACGGGCTGAATCAACATTTTTAACCAAAACATCAGTTTGTTTTGCTGCTGCAGCAAAAGCTTCTTTAACGTTAACTTTTTGAGCATTTGCTGAGCCAGCTAATACGATACAACATAACGTTATCTTAATTTTTAAATTCATTTTTATAACCATATTAAAGGGTTGCGAATGGGTAAATTCCTAATGACTTCTTCTACTTGAGGTGCATGGTCTAGTTTTTCCCAGGTAGAATACCATTCATGCTGATTGAACTGAACTGCTCCAAAAACTAAAAAGGGCTGTGCAACAGGCCAGTTTTCCCAATACATTACATCGGCTTTTAAAGGCCATTTATTTTTATCTGAAATATAAGGATAAAGATAATCCAAACCTTTGCGGATTGATTTTCCATCTGCAGTTTCAAATTTCCATAAATTATCTTTAGGCGTAGATAAAATCTGGCAAAGCATCACCATCGCATCAAGGTTAAAGATGGAATATCCATAGGGTTTCGTTCTGACTGTTTCCAATGGAAAACTTCCATCTGTACCCATTTGATTGGGCAATAAGATTGTTTTATAGCTAATGCGCAAAGAATCCAGCATAGCCTCATCCTTACATAATTTAGCGAAGGATGCCACTTGCATCGCCCAACATGTGGCATGATTATTTTTAACTGTTTTTTCCTGTATGCCTGGTTTTGAAGTGTTCAGCCACAGCGTGTAACTGGCAAACCATTTTTTAATTCCACTGGAGATAGACTTATCAAATGCCTTTGCATGCTCCATCACCAAGGCTCCTTGCGCAACTTCCATTAAATGAATGGTATCAATAATACCATAATTACGTCCGGTAAATTTGCCTTTTACCGCTTGAGCGAAAAGTAGGTTCGGATTCATTAAGGTTTCAGAATTGATAAACCAGGCGTGAAAATGTTTTAGGGCATGTTTAACATAACTTTCATTGCCTGTTATTTTATAGGCCGACGCCAATGCACCGATGATTTTACTGAAACGAATCATAGCCTTCCTATGCGCAACAAAATTATCCGGGTTTGTTAATCCATCTCTGTTGATGTAAGGTCCATCCGGATTTTTCGGATCGGGCCAGAAGTAATCTGCTTCTGAAAAAAAATCACGTTTGCCGCCAGCACTTCTAGGCGAAGATGATGCCGTAATGGTAATTGGCTCTTGCTCCAACGCCCACTTTGCCTGGTTTAAAATTTGCTTTGTAAGTAAAACGCTAGCTTTCTTTTTGAAATCTGCAGGTACATTTTCCAAATCTATAACGGTATTAGAAAATGAACTTAATGCTAGATAAAAAAAAGTTGAGATTAAAATTATTGATATCTTTTTCATGATCTACAAGGTTATGAAAACAGTTGGGATGCCATCAGATTTCACAGAAGCTACATTTTTGCCTTTATTTAATTTTACTTTGATAATTGCTCTGCCATTGTAAGCCTGCACTTTCCTCGAACCAGACGATGTTCCTAAATCATCAATTAATTTCCCATCACCCGTTAATCCAAAATTCATCCAGTTTATTGCATCCAGGCACTGTATGCCAGCTTCATCAAAAAGTTTAACCTCCAAAGTTGCAACATCTGCTTCCTCATTTATTTTAGTCAAGGTCATTTTAGTGGGTTTAGTCCATTTCTCTGTTTGATAGTTAAATCTTATTTCATCGGTTACTATAACCTTACCCGTTTTAGCTATTACTTTAACAGTATTTTCTCCTTTAAGAAACGGAAGGTTCCAACGTAAACCCGCAGCAGGAAAATCCTGGCTGTTTCTTTTCTTTATCCCAAAGCTTTTTCCGTTAAGAAATATTTCTGCTTCCGTACAGTTAGCATAAACTTTTACCATTTTTTCCTCTCCTGCATCACCCCAGCGTACTGGCCAGCTATGCCCATAAATATGAACCATTGGCTTTTCTGTCCAATACGATTGAAAAACATAATAAGCCTCTTTTTTAATGAAATCTCTTTCTACAACCCCCTTCTGGTTCATGTAAGGCACCGGATTATCAGGACGAACAGGGGTAGAAAAATCTTTAAATGGCCAGTATGCCGAACCACTTAGCCAAGGCATGTTTTCCTGTTCTTTAAGGTGCCAATCAATCAAATTGGTAATGTAGGATTCACTCCAATCGCCATCTTTGGATATTCTTGCGGCACCCCCAAATAATGAAGCATCACCTGCCCGCTCATCAGCGCTTTCACCGGTTTTAATTTTACTTAGGGCTTTATCAGGATTTTCTGAATGGCGCATGGCATGGCTATCGCCTCCCCATTCTACGTGCAAAAAGCGTTTAACCTTTGAAAATTCATCTTCAGAAACCTTCTTGTAATCGGTATAGGCACCACGATACCAACCCGCCCAGATGGATGGAGAATATACATCAACGATATCGGCACAAAAATCGCATCTCCGGATTGCAGTATACCTGGATGAATCTAATTTATGAGAGCGTACATTAAGTTCTTTCATAAAAGTTCTGATTTTTTCTTTATCAAATTCAGCAAAGTCTCCCGGCCAGTCGTTTTCATTTCCCAAACCCCAGATAATAATGGAAGGATGGTTATAATGTTGCTCAATCATGTTTGTAAGCATGTTTCTGGCTTGTTGTTTATAAGTTTCGCCACCTAAACCACCCCGACACCAGGGGATTTCTTCCCAAACCAAAATGCCCAAACTATCGCAAAGGTTTAACACAATTCTCGATTGCTGATAATGCCCCAAACGGATGAAATTCACGCCCATATCCTTCATCATCTGCATCTCCGTGCGAATCATTTCCTCGCTCATTGCTGCTGCAAAACCTGCATGGTCTTCGTGCCGATGGGTGCCACGCAAGAGCAAACGATTTCCATTTAGATTGAAAGGACCTTTCTCTACAAAATTGATGTTTCTAAAACCTATTTTATCTTCACTCTTATAACTGCCTGTGGATGAAACGAGATCATATTGCAGGCGATACTGCAAGGGTTTATCGGTCGACCATAATTGCGGTTTATTGATTTGCAAGCTCCATAACTCCGTATCGCCATTTAAATTACTAAGCTTTTTTTCTTGCTGAGCAACAACCTTTCCTTTTGGGTCGATTAACTTAAGATGAATAGTAGCATTTTTTAGTCCTGTAGGATTGTAAAATCTTCCGCTCACATTTAATTTACCAAATTTTCCCTGCGCATCCACTTCCGCTTTAGCAAACATTTTATCTACTGATAATGGTGGTACATAAATCAAATTTAAATAGCGGTAAATCCCTCCATAAACATTAAAATCAGATAAATTCGAGGGAATCATTTCCAAATCCCTTGAATTATCCGTACGGATTGAAACGGGAACTTGCCCTTTAAACTGCTTTTGGTAAACTTCCTCTTTTTGAAATGCGGCAACCGCATCCGTTATGTCAACCGTCCATTCATCGTAACCACCTACATGAGTTGCAACTTTTGTAGTATATACATAAACTTCTGTTTTTTGACCAGCACCTTCGAAATGCAATATGGTTCTACCATTTTGATAAGGATTTTCGATTTTGAGCTTGGTGCGGTACCAGGCGGGTCCCTGATAATAATTCACATCAGGATCTACCGCATCTGTAGCATTAACGCAATGTGGTAAATCTACATTTTCCCATAATGGAACGGATTCCGGATTACCCAATCCTACAGGACGCACAGCTTCCCAGATACCTCCTAAATCTTGTTTAAGGAATTCCCAGTTTTGAGTTAGGCGAACTGATTTTTGGGCAATTGCTGATGTACATGAAAACAAAACAATCAGTATGATAAAATGCCGGGCTATCTTCTCCATAAATGCTAAATAAAATCGTATCTATTCTATTTTGTAACTAATCGATTAATAAACTTTTCTTAATTGAATTGCATTTAAAACGGCTTTTCCTTCAATTGCCAAAAAATCAATTACAATGCCTTTTCCACCCTGAACAGTAACCCTTGTTTTCTTTTTAATGGCGGTGGCATAGCCAAACTCCTGCGCTAAGTTTACTTTCTGCATAAATGGGACGGTATTGATTGAAACACTGAAAACTCTTTTTTCTTCCACTTCTTTTTTATGGTTATTATCCAAATTATAAGCTAAAGCTTCTTTCAGTTCTCCGCCAACTAATTCTGCAAAATGTAGCGATAAATCGTATTCCCCATCCGGAACATCGAATTTAAATTGCTTAATTCCAACTTGTTGGGTTTGGTAAACTGGGTCGTTTTCGGTTCCCAATATATTTTTATCACTTCCGTAACTAATTCTATTATTGGTACCTTTAAAAGGCTCTCCACCGATATATCCCCAAGAACCTCCCCTGTAAGGCTGATTTGGCATCCAGAATTCATGTTCCTGGTTATCAATATAAAATCGTTTAGCACCTAAAAGGATATTTATATCCTTAAAAGCTATTCTATCGTTAAAATGGAATGGCTGCAATTGAAAATTGATATCGGCCTGGTCATTCTGATTACCAGAAACAACCTTTATTTGGTTTCTGCCATCTGCAAAAGGAACTTTCCACTCTATAAGGTGGTCAACCGCTTCTTTTATACCGAAGCTTTTACCTTCTAAAAATAATTCAGCAGATTTTAAATTGGTTGCCACCTGGATATTTTGTGTACTCACCATTTTCCCCGAATCAGCTAATGCGCTACGGTCTTTCCATTGGGCCGATGTAATTTTTAAGAAGGGTTTATCCGATAAATATGCCTGGTATAAAAAGTAGGTGTCTTTAGGCTGACGACCAATAGTGAGTAAGCCCTTATTATTGATGTGCGGCATGGTTTCTTCGCGGGTCTCCGAATTAAAATCAGCCAGATTCCAGGCCATACCGTCGGCTACAAATGGCCGGCTTAACATGGCGTTTAAATAAACCTGATGAAATTTCATTGAATATTCAACGCTTTTATCAAAGCGAACTGGCTGATTTGTTCTAATCCGGGGATCAGCATCTGCGCCGTATTCGGTAACCATAAAAGGCGTATTTGGAAGTTCTTTATGGTGTTTGTCTAAAAATTTAGTAAAATCTTCAGGTGCGCCGGAGTACCAGCCTGAATATAAATTCCAGCCAACAATCATTGGAATTTTAGTTAAACCAACTTTATTATAAATATCCCATGCACCATGATTTACCAGTAAGGTATAACGAGATGGGTCTAATTTCCGTGTCAAACTATCCAGCTTTTGGGCAAGCTCCCTCACATGGTTGAAATAGATTTGCTGTCGAGGCTTGTCATCTGCAAACTTTGGTCGCAGAAGAATTTCGTTCATATAAGCCCAAATGATTACACTTGGGTGGTTAAAATTCTGGCTTATCATTTCTGTTTGCATGTTCATGCAATTTTTGGTGAACGCTTCTGATTCGGTTATGGTGTTAACCACCGGAATCTCTACCGATGCCAAAATGCCTAGTCGGTCGCAAGCCTCTAAAATCAGCGGATCCTGCGGGTAATGTGCCACCCTCAAAAAGTTTCCGCCCATGGTCTTTAACAACTCCACATCCTTTATCTGAAGTGCATCAGGCGTAGCATTTCCTAAATTTTCATAATCCTGGTGGCGACTGGCGCCCATTAACTTTAGTGATTTCCCGTTGAGGAAGAAACCTTCGTTAGCATCAAATTTAAACCAGCGAAATCCCAATGGATTGGAAACCTGATCTATTACTACACTTGTTTTAACATCAACAATCTTGGTTACAACCCGATACAAGTAAGGATTTTTTGGGGACCAAAGAGAAGGATTTTTAATAGACTTTATATCCTGAACAATAGATTTTTTTTCTCCCTTTGCCAGTGTTACCGTCGATGATACGGAAGTTATCTGTTCGCCGCTATCATTAAAAATGCTGCTGATTACCTGCACCTTTTTGCCTGATGAACCGTTGTTTTCTACAAAACTGTTAATATTGACGCTCGCTGATTCACCAGAAACTGACGGTGTGGTTATGAAAATCCCTGAGCTTCCATGTTCTTTTTGAGAAAAATGAATGGGACTGGTAATAAGCAAACTTACATTTCGATAGATTCCTCCAAAGAAAGTAAAATCGGCAGTCAGTGGAGGAATATCTTCGTTAAAGCGGTTATTCACCCTTACTTCTATTACATCCTCTTTATAATTCAAAAATGCGGAAATCGGAACGATAAATTTAGTGTAACTTCCAATGTGTCTCCCGGCAGATTTATCATTGATGAATACTTCAGATTCTTGCGCAACGCCATTAAAAACCAGAAAAACAGCTCTGTCTTTTACCGAATGGTCTAGTTTTAACTTTCTCTTATAAATACCAATACCACGGTAATATCCAGGAACATCGTCAAGAACATCTTTATCGTTCCAAGTATGCGGCAGGGTAACTTTTTTTATTTGAGCATCGGGTTTTTGAAATTCCCACTGATCATTTAAACTTACAGTAGCCCTTCCGGTGCGCTGTGCAGCACAATTATATCCAGAAACAATGACTATCCATACCCACAATAGAGATTTGTGCTTCAACATATTTTAATTCGTATCCTTTAATTTATTTATTTAATCTTTTTCAAACTTAACATTGCCAGGCTGGGTCGCTTGCTGCCCAAAACCCCAAGTTTGACTTTTCCTATTAAATTATACCGGCACTTTAAATATTTGATTTCATCGAGGTCTGGAAAAAGCAGTCCTTGCTTAAGGGACTGCCCAATCTAACCAAAACCATGTACAACTTAGCATGGTTTTATCGTATATTAAGGTAATTTATCCAATGCAGCAACATTCTGATCGTAGCCTGCATAGCCCTTATTCTGATTGATTCTCCCTTCTGTGTTAAACCTTTGCGCACTTGCCGGAACAGGCCATAATACGTGATAAGGTGCAATTTTGTAGTTTACACCTTGTAATGTTGGCACCTGGTTTTTATAAAAATCATTTTTTTCTATAATCCTGTCGTACATAAAATTATTATCAGAAAAAGTAGCCATGCTATAACTCTTACCATTATAGGCAGGCTTACCTGTTTGTGCAAAAATGTATGCGATGCGGGTAAGTTCTGTTTTACGAGGCTCTTCCCAATACAATTCACGGGCACGTTCATCTAAAATAGTTCCTATTGTTATTTGTGAGGCATTGGTTAACAGCGTTGCATTGGCCCGGCTTCTCACTACGTTCAAGTCTGCCATAGCCAATCCAAGTTCACCCTTCCAATAGTAAGCTTCTGCCCTAAGTAGATAGGTTTCTGCCAAACGGAATACGTACCAATCGGTATTTGTTCCGCGTGGTGGTGTCCAGTATGGGTCATTTGCTAAAGCGTTGGTCGAATTGATGAAAACTTTATAATGTGGCCAACCAAACCAATGACGAATGGTATCAAGTGCACCATTTGTAAAACGTTGTTTGATGTTTGCATCCGAATACATTTGCAAAGGCTGACCATATAAGGCTCTATCCGCAGCATTTGTTGAGGTTTTCAATGCAGGGTTATTGTACACTAAATCTGTCATATCCATCCACATGCCTTTTGCATGTCGGTAATCGGTATTATCCGTCCAGATGTATTTTGTGCTGTAAGGCGTTCCCCGGTAGCGGCCAATTCCTCTACCATACATTCTGGTCAGTGGAATTTCTGCAGTAACCAAATCAACAATTGCAGTTGCTCCTGTTGGAGTTTTTACGTTTGCAAAATGCCATGCAGGAACAGTGTTTCTCATCAGTTGAGAACCCAGGGCTGTAAAACCGGCAAAAGCTTCTCTATCAATCACTAAAAACAATGCTTCTCTATTTGTAGTAAGCGATTTATTATCCATTCGGTGCAAATCCCAAATCACATTTTTTGTTAAATCAGAAGCGGTGCTTCCAAAGCGGGTGGTCATCATACCGTATTTTCCACCTGAAATTACATTAGAAGCTGAAGCAATTGCATCATCAAACTTACCAAGTGCCAGGTTTACTTTAGTGAGCAAATGGCTAACAGCACCTTTGGTTACATCGCCCTTATTCCCTCCATCGGTAACCCAGGTTTGTGCAAATTCAAGATCTGTTTTCATTTTACCCAGGATCACTTCTCTTTTCGTTGAATAAAAATTTGCTTTTGGAAATTCCAAATCGTTTAAAAGCAATGGTACATCACCAAACTGATGAACAAGCCTGTAATAATAATATGCCCGGTAGAAATATGCTGAACCTAGAATCAGATTTTTTTCAGCTTCAGACGCATATGTGGGTTTATCAATGTTTGAAATGATGGTATTGGCTTGCCGTACTGCGACAAATTCATTATCCCAGTACCAGCCGATTTTGTTGAAGTCATCACTATTAAGATTCGCATCCGGAGTAATCCTGGAGATTAAATCCTGAGCAGGCGTATTTTTATCAGTTGTTCCATCGACAGCAACATCTGAAAAAATAGATTCCGTTAGTAGTGGGGCAGAATCGCCAAAAAACTCTCTTCGCGTGGCCAACCCAAGACCATTAAGTGCCGCTTTCATAGCAGTAAGGTTGTTTAAATTTTCCGGTGCATAAGCGGAGAGTTGTTCTGAATCCAGATATGCTTTTTTACATCCTGCAAAGCCAAGCAAGGCAGCAAAAGCAAATAGGATGGATATATTTTGATTTATTTTTTTCATTTTAATTTAAGTTATAAATTAACATTAAGACCTAAAGTGTAGTATCTCGGCGTAGGGCCATTATTTTGCGGATCCCAAAATGTCCATGTTGGTGCATAGTAGCCTGCATTATTTACATTGGCATAAATTTTAGCGCTTTTTACACGAAGCTTGGTAAGCAAATTTGATGGTACCGAATACGATACGGCTACGGTGTTTAAGCGTATGAAAGAATTATCCCAATACACATTGTAGCTTGTACCGCTCGAACCAGAATTTAGTCTGGCGTAATCGTTTATTGGGTTTGCAGGCGTCCAATATGGCAAAACATACGATGATGAGCGGGCAAAGCCTACGCTACCAGGTTGGTTTTTTGCCGAATTATATTGTTTAAGCTGCCCCCAGTTGGCAAGCAATTGAAATGAAAAATCAAAATTTTTGAAAATATTGAATTCATTTCGCATCGCGAAGAAATAGCGTGGTGTACGGTAACCTAAAAACTTTTTATCATTATCAGAATAGGCATAATCTCCATCAACATCTTCCAGTTTAAAATCGCCGGGTTTAATGGCTGCCTTTGTAAATTTTGCCGCTTCGGCCAATTCACTTTGCTGCCACACACCCTGAATGTTATAATCCCATATGATGTCGATATCTTTACCTATAAACCATCCATTACCAGGATCGTCTGTTGGCAAGGCAAGGGCAACAATTTTATTTCTGTTGAAGGAAAAATTGAAATTGGTATTCCATTTAACAGGACCATCAACAAGATTTTTACTATTCAGGTTTAGCTCTCCTCCACGATTATTGATACGGGCAAGGTTTGAATAAACATTAGAATAGCCACTCACATTCGGCAGTGTCTGTCTAACCAATAAATCACTTGTTTTCTTGTTATAGGCATCAATGGAGCCGCTAATGCGATCGTTAAAAATTGAAAAATCTAAACCGGCATTCATCGCTGTGGTTTCTTCCCACTTTAAGTCTGAATTGGCCATTTTCGCTCCAATCTGAACCGTGTTCACATCTGAGGCAGCACCGCTACCGTTTACGGTTTGGTATTTACCACTCGTTAGTTGAGCAAGTGCAGCGTAAGGGTCAACAGTTCCATTATCAGGGTTACGTAAATCACGGTTACCATTAATACCATATGACAAACGAAGTTTACCGTAGCCTAACCATTTCTGATTTTTCATAAAGGCTTCATCTGTAAATACCCATGCTAATGCCGCTGCCGGGAATGTAGCCCGTTTGAAGTTGACTCCAAAAACAGAATAACCATCTCTACGAACCGAAAGAGTTAATATGTAGCGGCTCAACAAACTATAATTTATTCTTGCCATCAATGCATCTCCTGTGTATACTTTATCTTCACTATTTGTTACGGGTTTGATTCCGCTAGAAAGGTTATGATAACTTAGTACATCACTTGGAACGAAGCCTTCATTTGAAGCTTGTGTCCACCAGGTTTGGTATTTTTCAGCATTTGCCAATAGCGTTACATCCACGTTATGAATGTTGGCGAAGGTTTTGTTCCATTTAAGTAAATTATCCACTTGCCAGTTGTAGCGTGTTTCGTTGGCACGTGTTGCAGATCCTCCTGGAGTTACTACATCCGGATTTCTGGAAGATCGATAATCGAACGTTCTGTAGAAATCCAGACCTGGACTAAAATTCAATTGATAGGTAATTCCGAAAGGTAATTTTACACGGCCATAAACGCTTGCAAAAATTGTATTCTGCTTATTCATGCGTTCGTTGTATGTCATACTCAAAAAAGGGTTTCTGGCATTTAAACCGCTATCATCTGTTGGAATACGCCTCAATTGTCCGTTTGGAAGGTATTTATCTCCGTAAGGTGACAAGTTTAATATCTGCGTCCAGTCTGCTTCGGTTGATCCATCCCCTGTTCTGGCCTCATCTCTATCGGCAAATTGGACATTCATACCCAAGGTTAACCATTTCGCTGCTTCGCCTTCAAGATTTATCCTTCCCCTGATTGCTGTATAATCGCCACCTTCTATAACATTTTGGTTTTTCTGGTAGTTTAAAGACATATAGTAGGTAACTTCCTGCTTCTTACCGCTTAAAGAAAGGGTATAATCCTGACGGAAACCGGTTCTAAAGATATCATCATACCAGTTAACTGTTTTTCCGGCCAGATAATTTGCCTTCTCATTTGCAACCAGGCCAAGTCTGTTAAGCCATAAATCAACAGGATCACCGGTTTGCCCATTCAACCACTGAGTGATGTTAACGCCTTCAGGAAGATTTCTAGGATCGGTGTACAAATAATCTGGGGTTGTGGCGCCGCTACGCAACACATCACCTCTCCATGCCAAAAATGCTTCGTCCTGGTAAGGTCGCATGTTTTTAGCAACCTGGGCAAGACCAACATTGGTATTAAAAGTAATGGTTGGAGATTCACCTCTACCCTTTTTGGTCGTTATTGCAATAACTCCTGTTGCAGCTTTAGCACCGTAAACCGCAAGAGAACTTGCGTCTTTTAAAACGTCTATTCCATCAATATCATTTGGATTAATATCAGCAAGCTGCCCATTGTAAATTACACCATCCAAAACAATAAGTGGTGAGGTTCCTGCACTTAAAGTCGACTTCCCCCTTACCAATAAGTCTCCGCCACCCTTGGCACTTGAACTCAATCCAACAGACAGGCCCGGAATATTACCTTTCAATACATCGGCTATACTTTGTGGATTTTCATTTTCAAGCTGGGTTGCTTTAACGCTGGAAATGGCGCCGGTAGCGTCGCGTTTTGTTGTGGTACCATAGCCTATCACGACAACATCAGTTAAGCTTCTGGATTCTTCAGCCAATGTAACAGAAATGCTTGTTCTCTGACCAACTGAAATCTCTTGCGTGGTAAATCCTACAGCAGAAAAAACAAGCGTTGCATTAGGTGGAACAGCTATTAAAAAACTTCCGTCAGCTCCTGTAGATACTGCAATTTGAGCATTTTTCACTTTCACCGAAATGCCTGGCATGCCTGCCCCGGATTTGTCTTTTACAGTTCCTTTTATAGATATGCTCTGTCCAAAACATAGCGTAAATACAAAGCAAACCAATGCAATTAGTAGGGTAATGGTTTTTCTCATCTTATATTTGGTTTAGAATAATTGGATAATACAAACCTATTCTAAATATTCCATTTTCCAAACAAAAATAAATCATAACTATCTATAAAATAGATAGTTATATAACTTTATAATACGGTATGGCAACAATGGTATCTCCTGAAAAAAGCACTCTACCCGTTCCATTTCAACTATGCTTAATTTTGATTAATACGGCTGAGCAACATTTATTATTTGGTATTTTTTTTCAGCCTATCAGTTCTATGCCGTTTTTGGAGCGCTTATGTTATATCCATAATGCAGAAAAACAACCATAGCTGGTTGAGTTGATTTGCTCAACTATCAACTAGAATTTAGAAATAGTACGAGAAAGAGGGCAAAATGCAAGAGAAAAATGTACAATCGAATATTGTATTTCTATGTGAATGAAAACGTTAATAGCAATAAGGCTAACAAAAACTTAGCTTATATTCAATAAACCGGAGATGCTGCACTTTAATATCAACCATAAACCTCGGTATAAAAAGGATTTTCTTGAATTCTAATAATCAACTAATCTATATTATAAATGAGAAATTATGGCACTTGAAATGTCAATCATGATAATTACACAATTGCTGGATCCAAAAGCAGCTTTCCCCAATCCCCATCTGAATTTTTTTTAAGCAAAGCTTTTTTGTCAAGCAAAAGCTTTTGCATTTTCGAATTATAGGTCCAGCAAGTGCTTTGACGAATGTTTAGAATTTCGGATAATTTATAGGAAGAGATGGTACCCTTAGAGGTATAAATTAGGATAAACATATATAGTGCCTTATTTATGGGAATCTTTGAATTTTGCAGGATGGTGTTGGCAATTGCCGATTCATCATAACCACACTTGGTACATCTTCTGCTGAATGCGGTTTGACCTGCAGAGTGTTGCGTATTCTGACACCTTCTGCAGGCATATCCACGACTCCATTTCAGTTCGGAAAGGTATCTAAAACAACTATCCTTATCTGGATATATCCTGCTGAATTCTTCAAAATCCAAACCCTTTTGCATAACTCTTGCACGGGTAACTTTCTCTATATTAATATGAAGTTCAGAAATATCGTTTTTCAGCAGGCTGTTCATCACAGAGATCTCTGCATTTTGTTTTTCGATGGTTAAAGTCTTCTGCTGAATTTCCTGTGTACGTTCATCGACAAGCACCTGCAATTGCTCATTTAGGTTTTGGTGTAAGTCATCATTTATTCTAAGCTGTTCAATAATCCTTTTTTGCACTCTGCTTTTTTTCTTTCGAAGTGTACGTATCGCATTACCTATTGCGAAGGAAACCAATATCATTTCAATAACAAAGCAGATACTTAGACTATAATAGGTAAGGGTACCATAAGGAATCCACTTTAAAAGCAACAAGATTTTGAGCACAAAACCTGCAACCAGAAATCCATAACCAATTACTAAAAAGCTGGCGGGCTTATAGCCAGATGAGAGTACGGAAATTCCGGCGCTGAATGCAACCAGCAGCGGAATAAATTCGATGATTTTAAAATTAAATAATGGGGTATAAATCAGACAGGCGATAAAGAAAATACTTCTTATAACAATAGTAAGTATCACCAACTTATAGAAAAACGGTGATTTTGACTTCAGATATAAAAAATTACTGGTAAACAATAATCCGAAAATGCTGCTTAAAAAAAGGGAAATGCCAAATCCATACACATTAATTGGAGGATTTGTTGGCCACAGATATTGAAAAGCTATACCATCATTACACATTTCATACATACCGATACTTAAGTTATACAGCACATAAAACAAATACTGTTTTCCCTTTACAGCAAAGTACATTAGAAGGTTATATAGGCAAAATACCGCTATCATCCCATAAAAAAGCCCAAACAACAGATATTCTCCCAGCGCGTAGCTGACAAACCACCTTAGATCCCGCAAAACAATAATCGTGCTTACTGAATGCGGTGATTTGATCCGGAGATAATATGTGAGGGTTTGATCAGTGTGGTTATTTAAATCATATATAAAGTTTTTGTGGTCGTATCCTCTTTTCGAGAAATTATAATTGGTTCCATAAAAATTTGCCTTGTATTTGCCAGATCCATCAGGTGCAAATAATGTCAGCTCGCTTATTGACTGATCAAAAAACTCCAGTATCCATTGTTTTGAGCTCTCCTGATTATGCTTGATTTTAAATCGATACCAATAGGCTGAACCTGGATTATCATTTTTAGGAATTCTAAGGGTATTTGAACGGAATTTATGCTGAAACTTTTCGCTTATTATTTGGCCAAAATTCAGGGTAGCTTTAGGATCTTCCAAAACATCTATCTGACCGAACGATAGCATTTGATGCGGGGAATCATTCTCAATTTGCACAGCTTGCTGCGCATGGGAGATTTGCACGTAACAAACTATCATCAACAAAATTAGTGTACATTTAATTCCAGCAAATTTTACACGATAAGAGTGAAAGGATGAAATAGGGTACATTAAATTTGGTTAAGATAACTCTAAAAGTATTAAAACATTACTTCAAGTCCAAACTTTACTGTATTGAATTATTGCCCTTCAGTGGATTGTAACTATTAGGATAGCCGTAGAATTGAAAGGTAGATTGGTAAAAATGTTTTATTTATAACATTTTTTTAGCAAATAACTACCTAAAAAGCATCAAACCACAATTTTGTTGTAAGTAAATCAGCGCCTTGATTAGAAACCGCATCTCTATAACTTTGTGCATTTAAAGATTGTTCAGTGCCTGGATATATAAATCGGACCGGAATCTGACCATTTAATACTGTGTTTACAGAAACCGTTAACTTAGGATAATCCAATCTTCGTTGTTCTGTCCATGCTTCTAAACCCTGACCAAAAAGGCTAATCCATTTTTGCTCACCAATTGATTTTTTATAATTTGTTGCATCATACTGAACCGCTGACTGGGAAAGATAATTAGTTACCAGCGCATCTGAAATGCCGTATTGTTTTAAAGAAGCCGTTATCGCTTGCCTATACAAAAGCGAGGCATCTTCAGTAGTCAATCCCCGGGCAGCCGCCTCTGCCCTATTAAACAATAGTTCGGCATAACTGTAAATCACAGCCGGCGATTGTGGAGCAAGAAAGTAAACGCCAGGTTTGGATGTTTTTGCAAAACCCAGGTTGCTGGCTTCCGAATTGGTTAATCCGTTAGGTACACCTACATATTCTTCTGGTGTGGTGGTTTGGGTTTTACTTGCAAAAATTGGCAAGCGTGGATCATTGAGCGTAAACAATTTGTCTACAATCGTTTTGCTAATCCGGTAATCATCACGGGTATCAAACTGTGCGCTTACCGGATTTTGTTGAGGTGATATCTGATATATCAGTTGCGCTATATCTGTATTATCGCTGAAATAGGCATCACCATCAGCTTTGATTTCATCTAAAACCTGTTTAGCTTTTGCTGGCTCCTTATCAGCAATCCTTAAGGCAATCCTTAATCGTAAGGCATTAGCAAATTTTTTCCATCTGTTAATATTCCCATTGTAGATGATATCGCCTGCAATACTCTTCCCTGCAGGATCCAGCGCAATTTTCGCAGCCTTTAAATCGTCCAGCAGACCAAAATATACATCTCTTTGTTTATCGTATTTCGGGGTAATAAATTCATTTAGTTTGCCGGCCTGGGTATATGGAATATCTCCATAAGCGTCTGTAAGCAGCAGGAATGACCAAGATCGCAAAGTTAGCGCAACTCCTCTGTAATTAGAATTTGAAGTGCTGTTACCAATCTCTATAATTTTATTAAACCCGTTAATACTTTGTGAATACAAGGTAGACCAAAGTGAGGTAAAACTACTGTTGGAGTAAATAAATCTATCTTCTTCGGTGTATTGAATTTTAGCCCATTGTTGGGCAAATAACAAACTGGAGTTCATGTTGTTGGTAGTACCCCAGTAGGCATCTGTCGTATTCTTTATTGCAGCTGTTAGCAAATAATCGGGCTGAGCATTTTCAGTTGCGTTCGGGTTGATGTTTACCTCATCAAGCTCTTTACTGCAAGAACCAGACAAAACGGCAAATAAAATCAGTATATAAATAAAATTATTTTTCATGTGTGATTAAAATTTAATGTTCAGGTTAATGCCAAAAGTTCGGGTTGTAGGATTTGAAAGGCTTTCCAGTCCTTGTCCGTTGCCTGTATTAAAAGCCACTTCAGGATCTATATCTTCTACGTTGCGGTGTAGTATGGCTAGGTTTCTTCCGACCAATGCAACAGAAACGCCTTGAAGTTTTAATTGACGAACCCAAGTGGAAGGCAAATTATAGCTCAGCTTTACCTCGCGTAATTTTACGTAAGAGGCATCAAAAATATTAGCCTCATCAATGGTGCGAAAAGATTTGTAATAGGTTTGTGCTGAGAGTATTTTATCATTTCGTTTTCCATCTGCTGTAACACCATCAAATATTATCCCATCATCATAAACTGTTAAACCTTGCGGGGCGGCAGTTCCAGTAGGAAGCCTTACCGCACCATTGGCTTTTAAATTTCCTGGATAATAATAAGATATGCCACCAAATTCTGCTGCTCTTCCTGGTAAGGTTGACGCCAAAACGCCTGTATATGTTCCTGTTGAATAGGTGCCATTGTAAATGGAGCCACCGAAGCTCGCATCAATTAAAACACCCAGGCTTACCCCTTTGTAGCTAAATGTGTTTGATATCCCTCCAATCCAATCAGGCGTATATTTGCCCAACACCCGTTTGGTAGGGTCAGTTTGGGGAGCACCAGTGGCATTAACCACAATATTGCCACTGTTATCCCTTAAAAATGCATTTCCGAAAAGGGTTCCGTAAGGTTGCCCAACTGCTGCGATAACCTGCGCAGAATTGGTAGCCACTACATAGTTTTGCAGTAAACCTGCTTTATCCAACTCTATAACTTTACTTCTATTAGCCGCATAGTTTACATCAATATCCCAGGTAAATTGCTTCTTAATTGGCGTTAAACCCAATTGAATTTCTATCCCTTTATTGTTAATTTTACCAGCATTAAGCAATTTAGAACGGAAACCCGTGCTTTGGCTTACATCAACACTTAAAATCTGATCGTAACTATTGGTATTGTAAACACTCAGATCAAACCGAAGGCGTTTATTGAACAAAACCCCTTCTGCTCCCAATTCGGAGGAAGTTGTTGTTTCGGGCTTTAAATCAGCATTTAAATCTGTTGTAGATGCAGTAAGTTGAGGATTGCTGCCAAATGGTGCGCTAAAGGAATAAGTATTGATTAACCGATAAGGGTCGGCATCTTTACCAACTTTAGACCAACCACCGCGGATTTTTGCATAATCTAAAACTTCACTTTTGATATCAAAAGCTTCAGTAAGCACAATACTACCGTTAAACGAAGGGTAAAAATATGATCTATTCTGTGCTGGCAACGTTGAAGACCAGTCGTTACGGGCCGTAACATTTACAAACAGATAGTTTTTATATCCTATTTGAGCAGACGCATATCCGCTGTAAGATTTTAATTTACTGTAACTATTGGATGATGTAAGTGGATCTCTTGAATTGTTCAATGTGTACAACTTCGCCACGGCCAACCTTGGGGCACTCTGGTCATTTTGCTCTATATACCTCGAACGAATATTGCTTCCTAATAACGCTTCCAGACTAAAATCACCGTTTAATTGTTTGGTGTAACTTAGCGTTGCATCGGTATTATTTTCGTTTACGGTAAATGCACTTTCGGTATAGGATCCGAATGGGGTGCCGTTAGTTCCATATGCAACTTTTATTTTACGGCGGTCGTTATAATAATCTGTTCCCGAACGAAAATTGAAGTTCAGTCCATCAATAATTTTATAATTTAAGCCGATGCTTCCAATAAGCCTGTTCCTATTTTGCGAAACGGTATTTTCATAAGCTACCCAATACGGATTACTGTAATAACTATTGTTCCAATTAAAAGTGTTGCCATTTTCATCAAGATAATTTTTGAGCTGATTGATGTCAACTTGTCTACCGAACCAGGTGAATTGTAGCATCGTACTAGTTGACCTCGATCCGCCTGTACCGGGCAGATTATCCGAACCAAGCTTGCTATAATTTGCATTTGCCGTAAGCGTTAATTTAGGAGTAACCCTTAAAGTTGTGTTTAAGGCAAATGAATTTTTGTCCTGCCCAGAATTTGGTACCACACCAACCTGTTTTAAGTTATTATAAGATAGCCTGTAATCAAACTTTTCACCTGCGTTTTCTATCGCAACGCCATTAGAAAGGGAGTAACCTGTTTGGAAAAAATCGCGAACATTATCTGGATTAGCTACAAAAGGTACAGCAACGCCTTTAGAAAAAAACTGCGGAATCAGCCGTCCATCCATCCTTGGACCCCAGCTTTCATCTACGCCATCGTTTATACCTGCGCCCTTTCCATCCACATAACTAAACTTTCCTTCAGAGCCTTGACCGAAAACATCCTGATATTTCGGAAGCGTTAATAATCCTTCTATTACCGCATTGGAGTTGAAAGATACGCCGAGGCCTTTTTGGCTTTTACCAGATTTGGTTTTGATAATAATTACCCCGGCGGCTGCCCTGGAACCATACAAAGCCGCAGCATTTGGTCCTTTAAGAACACTTATCGATTCAATATCGTTAGCATTGATATCAGAAATTGTATTTGCATAATCTCTTGCACCTGCAGAATTAAGTTGGGAGTTATCTACCGGAATACCATCGACAACAAAAAGCGGTTGGTTATTACCAGAAATTGAGGTTTCGCCACGGATAACCACCCTTGATGAACCCATATCACCCTGACTATTGGTAACTCGAACACCAGCAACTTTACCAGCAAGCGCATTTACCAGATTGGTTTCTCTGGCTTCAGTTAAATTCTCTCCTTTTAATTCCTGAACGGCGTAACCTAGAGATTTCTTTTGTCGCGAAATGCCAAGCGCTGTAACCACAACTTCGTTTAAGGCATTATTTTGTTCGGTTAAAACAACCTCTACAATTTTATTGCTTTCCGATACCTCAACCTCTTTAGATGAGAATCCGATATAGGAGAAGATCAAAATGCCTTTACCCGCAACAGTGATGTTAAAACTACCTGCATTATTAGTGGTTACAGCTTGTTTTGTACCCTCTAATAATACAGAAACACCCGGTAGGGTTTCTCCTGTTGAACTTTTCACCGTACCCGTAATGGAAACGCTTTGAGCATCAACAATTGCGGGGAGCAAAAGCAAAATTAAAATAATGAGTCGCTTAAAAATTTTGTACATAGAAATAAAAAATAATTAGTTAAAAAATTTGTAAAAATTTGGGCAAAACAATCCCACAACGCATTTTTTGGCGCATTTTACATTTAAAATTGAAGACTAGTTTTTAAAAATTCATAGCATCAATTGATGCTTGTGATGGATTTATCCATATTAAATGAATTTATTAATGGATGTCTGATTTACAGCAATAGATAGAATTTGGCTCGTTAGATTTTTTCATATTATTTATTTTTAAAAGTTAAATATTCTATAAAATTGGATTGTACTAAACAAAAAAAGCACACCTGTAAATCAGGAGTGCTCTCATATATTATTTTAATAATTTCGCATTCAACTGACTTAACTACCCGAAATAATTTGGGATGGAATTAGCACCATATCTTTTACAGACTGGTTGCTAAGGTTTCGCAGGGCCATTCCCTCCACCTTTCTTGATAAGTATTTCAAAACAACTGGCGCAAAGATAATATTTAAATTCAATAGTCTATTAATTCTATAGATTTTATTGAATTTATTTTTTTAAGGATGAAATGATAACTACCTTTGACATTCCCAAGAATACACCCATGAAAATTATTTCTATATCCTTACTAATTTTTGCATCACTTTTTAAACTTCAAGCCATTGCGCAAGAAGCCAACTCAAAATCTAATGGTCCAAACTCCACAATAAATGCTACAAGCAAATTTTCTGCTATTGGAAATTGGCGAAGCGTATTTTTAATTAAACCTGGTACGGAAGTTCCCTTCAATTTTGAGGTAAAACAAAAAGACGATAAACCATTTCTATCATTTATTAATGCGGAAGAACATTTTGATGGTGGCTGGGTGATTCAAAAAGATGATTCACTTTTGATTAAGCTTGACCAATTTGATAATGAACTTGCTTTTAAAATTCAAAATGATTCACTAGTTGGAGTCCTTAGAAAACAAGATAAAACTGGCAAACCAATATCTCTAACAGCAAATAGAAAAGATAATTACAGGTTTAAAGAAAGTGGCAAAACTCCTGCTGCAGATTTCTCTGGAAAATATGACATCACCTTTAAATCCAAAGATGGAAAGGATGAAAAAGCGGTTGGACTATTTAAGCAAACAGGCAATAAATTAACCGGAACATTTTTACGTATAACTGGCGACTCCAGGTATTTGGAAGGTACTGTAGATGGTCGAAATTTTTACCTATCGAGCTTTATTGGTTCTTATCCCTCCTATTATAAAGGTTCATTTGCAGATGATGGATCCCTATCTGGAGCAATAATAAGTGCCAGAGGAGATACAAATTTTGACGGCAATAAAAATAAAAATGCTGCACTACCTGATGCAACAAAACTTACCTTTTTAAAAGATGGATACCAGACATTATCGTTTTCACTTCCAGATGTTAATGGAAAAAAGATTTCGTTAACTGATGAGAAATACAAAAACAAAGTGGTGATATTAACCATTAGTGGTACCTGGTGCCCAAACTGTGTTGATGAGGCTTCTTTTATTGCACCCTGGTATGAAAAAAATCGCGACCGTGGCATTGAAGTGATTGGCATACATTATGAAAGGCAGCTTGATTCGGCCTATGTTAGAAAGGCACTTACAAGATTTCGGGAAAAGTTCAATATCAAGTATGACCAGGTTATTGCTGGTACACCAGACAAAACACAGGTTGCCGAATCGCTTCCAGGACTCCAGAATTTTATCTCCTTCCCTACCATGATAATTATTAATAAAAAAGGAGAGGTAGCACAAATCCATACCGGTTATAGCGGACCAGCAACCGGAAAATATTACACGGACTTTGTTGAATCATTTAATGAAGAAATTGACAAACTGATTCAAAATAACTCTAAATAATTCAAGCAGTAAGCAAGTCAGATAAAACCTCTTTGTGTGCAAAACCATATAATTTATAGGATTAATGATGAATTGCAATACAAAATGCTTTTGGAATATGGTAGATGTTCTTTGAAAAAATAATTAATATTAATAGATAGCGATGAGAGCAATAAAAAGTGCATTAAAGAAATAAGAAACAGAAATTATTGTGTGATGTTGCTGATTGATGTATTGGTAATCTCTGCCAAATTCTTGAGTACAGATCAAAAGGGTGAGTATTAATGGTACGCAAATGATAAGAAGGTAGTTGTTAATCAGATAGGATATCATCTCAAAAAATATTCGTAACCGCCCTGGCTTATGATCTGCAATGCTGTAAAGTTGAAACTCATTTGACTTAGATTTATTTTCGGAGACTACCATCCAAATCGCATTTGCCTTCTGAAGTTTTTCTAAATCAATAAAGCAATTTGATAGCGCTAGCGTTTTATAGGAGCGGGTAAAAACTTCGTGTTTATTTGTAGATACCGTAAGTTTAAAACTAAATTTACCATAGGTACCACTGCCTTTTTTATTGATTTGAACTCCAGTTTTTTTGAAAGAAATGATTTTTAAATCAGCAAGTTTGATGGTCATTAAAACTGAGAAAAAAATCCAGGTTACTGCTGTAAGTATTGGAAATCTATAAGTTAATAACGGGCTCATATATATGTTTCTTTTTATTTCCATAGATTTTATAGGCTTAGAATCTCGATGGTTAATCTTACGATTACAAATAAATAAAATTCTTTAGGAATAAAAATTGCAAATGTTGTGAACTTCAATACAATAAATAAACATACAAATAGAATGGCAAAAATTATGATTGTTCTCGTGGAAGAACGGTAGGCGAATAAGTCCCAACGAAGTTTTCCGATTTTTGGCTTATGACTGGCTATTCCAAAAGCAATCATATCATTATTGTTATTGATACTCGTCGAAAGTTTTTCAACTGTGTAGAAGTAAACATTATCTCCTACGTTTGGTATAAATTGCATCCACCACCTCACATTTGGTTTAAAAAAAGAAGTTGTTTGGATAATATTATTGTCTGAACATTTAACTTTCATACTGAGTTCACAATTATGATACCCTGTATTTTTTTTCACAAACATGACCCTGCCATATATCAATTGAGCACTGGAATTTTTGTTATCAGTGAAGAATAAGTAAAAATCTATTATTACCCAAAGAAACATACCTAGAATAATTATTATCTTGAATATCATCATATATAAGTTTCAATAAGATTGATTATTAGGGCATTATATTATTTCAACTTTTGAGTTATATTTCTTTAGGTATTCAATTTTGCTCATATACTAACCTTAATTCCACCTATGATGAAGTACGGACTGAAAAATTATTTAACTGCTAAATTTTTGCTATTGGATTTGTCCTAATGCTTGCGCCACTATTGAAATATATTCTTTAATCTTAACTTTTTTCAAATTCTCTGTTTTTTCTGCTCCACCCATACCAATTAAGGGCGTGTATCCATAACATTCCTCTTTTGAAAGTTCGCCCAGTTTTTCTCGAGCTTTTAAATAGTTTTTATAAGGTGTTTTTTTATCTAAGAAGCCACTATCGGTCATTTTTAGATCAAAAAAAACATTAGCTTTTGTTCCTACAACCTCTTGTTTAGTAAAATTTATATCAACATAAATTATACTGTCATCTTCCCACAGGTACAAAGAACCAAAAGCATCTCTGGCGAAACAAACTGAAGGCGATGTTAAAGGCAAATAAATTTCATTTACTAAAGTAGCATACTCAACCGGATTAACAACCCATAAAAAACCATTCATATAGCTTCCTTCCCCTTGCTCAAGCAACTCATATAGTTCTGGAGTTAACGTACTTTTAACTTGTGCCAAATCATTAGAAGGGATTTCTTGCTTATTTTCTAAATTTCCGTAAGTCTCTATAAATTTTGTAAACATAAATATTTATACCTGTATGAATGGGGTTAACCAACTTGGGGTAGACGCTTCATCTCGGGGAAATTCCTGATTGTCTATTACATATTCTTCTTTATCTGGTTCCATTTCAAAGTTGGGTTTGTTGTCGTAGTCATAGTTGATTTCGAAATCTCCGTCTTCATTAATAACCATTTCAACGTTATACCATGCTCCTTTATTCGGAGCTAATTTGTACATGGCTTCCCTTAGTTTTATGAAAAGATAATCTACTGTTTTTTCTTCCGGCGCATTCTCATAATTGGGATCAAATGATTTTTCCTTAACATCATTTATATAATAGGTTGCCGTTAGCTCCACATAAGTAGATAAGATGGATGTTTGAACGATAACTTTATTCCAATTATCAACGGGTACGTTATCAAATACGGTTTGCGCAATTTCTTCTACTAGATTATTAATTGTTTCCATAGCTGTTTTTATCAATATTCACCATCTAAGAAAGTAGATTTATTCCATCCATCTAACCAATAATCGGCAACGATAGAAAAACGTTCATCGTTAGTCTTCTGTTTAAGCTGTTGTAAGCCATTTGCAACATCTTTTAACAACCAACCTTTACTATTAAGTGTAAGCCAAGCCTCTTTTAATTTGTTATTACTTAAGTAAGTATCAAATAAATTCTTCTTGTTTTCATTTTCTTTTAACCAAGGAGATAAATCTTCTATTTTACTCAGTTGTTCAGTTGGGGCTATTTCTAACTGAGATGCATTTTGCAGATATATACTTCTATTCAATATGTAAATTGATGAAGGAAAATCACCATTATATCCTTCAAGTTCTTTAACATATTTAAACGGTCTATTGTCTTTAAAATACACCAAATGCTTAAATTCTTGTGGTTCATCTCCAAAGTCTAATGTGAACTGATCAATTTCCTCATATTTTTCGAGTCCTACCTTTTTGCAAAAGTCAATAATCTCTTCAGTTAAGCCATCCTTAGTAATTATCATTCTTAATACAATAAGAGTAATAAACTGTTCAGCATTTCTTGCTATTTCAGATATGTAGCCATGTTCTAGAAAATATTCTACAAAAGTTAATTTTCGATCGCAAAAAAAATGATTGATGATGCCTTTGTAGGAAGCCCCATGACCTAGGAAAAGAGGAATCAAACAGGGAGGGTGTGGATACCAGTAGTCAGTTACAGGATTAAGATCATCGATATAGTTAGGTAATAAAATTTCTTTTTTCATCAATTTTATTATCCTGTTATCTAAGTTTAGTTTTTCAGCAATTTTATATATATCAGCCATTGTCGATAAAATTAATTATATCAGGCATGTAGCAGGTATTTTCACCGATAACCGACTAGTAACAGTACCCAACCAAAAATAATTTTTTTCTACTGTTTCAACTCAAAAACTTTCGATAAATTACCTTTCCATACCTATTTTGGTCCACTCATCAATAACCGGCCAAATTTCTATACCGAGTTTTGGTGCTTTGGTATGCCACCAAATGAAGCCAAATTTTTTATTTTCCGACTCTAGATCTATAGATGCATAATCACCTTTGCCATTATCGAACAAACCGATGCAATTTTGTAAATTAAAGGGCAATTCATCAACATCTATTTCTTCTAAAATGCCCCAATCTTCATCAGCCAATACAATTGTATCTTCAATAGGTAAAAGTCCATTTGATTTTGAAGCATAATAAACCCAGCCATTATGAAGCTGATTATAAATATCTTTAAAGCTTTCTGGCAACTTTTCAAAATAATCTATTAAAGGCTTTGTGTTGGGATTGTAACCGATGTAATAAGCTTCGTTACCCTTTACATTTTTGATTGTGTAAAGCAAAGCTAGTTGATCCCCATCGGCAAGTAATTCAATCTCTAATAAATTAGCTTGTAAATAACCGATAGTTGATTGAAATTGGTACGGAAATTTTTTCCATTGGGTTAAGATGCTATCTATCGTTTTCGAAGTTGAATCTTGAGATAAAGCATTTTTCCAATATTCGGGCAGGTTTTTTAATTGGTTTTCGTTTAATGTTTCAAAAGCTATTATTTCAACTTTTGAGTTATATTTCTTTAGGTATTCAATTTTGCTCATATTTTTTTATATAAGTTAAAGATAGTTTATCCGCCATTATTTAAAGCATTAAAATCATCAATTTGTTTTTGGAGCTGACCTTCTAATATTCGTTCTCTACTAATCATTTCATTTCTAAAATTAGGTTCTACATCAATTCCCCTTGCTTTGTGTCTAGTCCATTCTGAGAATGTTTTCGGTCCTTTTGATGTATTTGCAGATGGACTCAATCCAACAAAATTGTCAGGATTGTTCAAAACATCTAATTGTTGTTCTGGAGTTAATGAATCAAAACCCTCCATTCTTGTAACCCTATCCATTGGTACAATATGATCGGCGTGCAGCCTTTTTGTAATTTCTAAGCCAGGCAGTACTGGATCTGGCATTGGTAGTTGAACACCTTCATTTACCATATCTCTTATTTCTTGTGTGGGTGTTTGATCTCTTAGTTCATCGTATAAATCGTCACTTATTCTTCTTTCGCCAATTCTTGCCTCATAAGCTTCGCCTTCACCATCTTTTTTAGCTGTTTCTTCCGGAGTATTAGTAGCATCTCTTACATTTTCATCTTCAGTTTTTTTCTGTTCGCCATCCTGTGCAGTTTCTCCATCTCTGGATGCTTCCCCATCTTTTACCGGCTTTCCATTTCTGCCATTAAGTTCATCAGGCGCTCTGTGAACAGGAGAAAGTAACAAGGCTAATCCAGTTACATCTTGCCAACCAGCATTTCCGCTTAATATGTTTCCACCCGACTGGTACATGCCTTCTTCCATGGCAAATACACCTCTGCCTGCAGCACCCCAGCCTGATTCGCCTGTAGAGCCATAATGTTGTAATCCTGCTTGCGTAGCGGTAACTCCACGTAATCCAACAGCCGTCGCTGCAGTGGTAACTACTGTAGAAGTACTCGCCCCGGCACCTGCATAGCCGAATGTGGCTCCGATATTGCGAATAACATTCATCGGTGCGCTCTTTGCAAATTGAAACGCGGCCTGGCCAACACCCCTTATTCCGCCACTTACAAATGCACCGGCACCTCCACTAATTAAAGCACCGCCCATGCCTATGGCTGCACCGGCCATCATACCTTCCATTAAATGGCCGATATAATTTCCAGCTCCTAAAGCAATAGCCTGACTCCAATTTTTTATTTGTGGAGCATAGGTAACTTTTCCGCCTACCGGACATGTCATGGTATGATCGCCAGTTATGGTTTCAACACCTTGTACAATATAGTTATTTTTACTACCAACCCATTTCCGTGCTTTTGCTGCTAATTGGCCACATAAAAGAGTGCCTAAAACCGCACCCCAGGCTGCACCAGCTAATCCGGCAATTGCGCCAAGAGCAATAAGGGCAGCGCCGCCTGTTGCTACGGTCATTGCAGCAATAACTACAACGGCTGCGGCAATTATTGCCATAATCAGCATCATGCGGGTACAGCCAAAATCTATCCAACTGCTTGTAGCCGTATCTCTTGTGGTAATGAATTTCTCTCCCGATTTTTTCTTGACAGTTTTTTGTGTAGATTGAAATTGAGCAGGAACTGCACCACAACTGCACATCCAAAAGTCTTTTTCGGTTATGATTTTGTTTCCCATTTCTAAACTTTTTCTAAAACCTGTTTTCGCTTAATCCACCCCAGCTTTAATCTTTCTCGGTACTTAATTATTTTAATGCCAAAAGTTAAAATGCTAAATTTCCCTCCTACTACGATTGGTTTTTTTCCGAGAAATTGAATTACGATTGACTTACTGCTTTGATTAGAAATATGAGCATGCTCCTTGGTTGTTATAAAATTCACTGTGTAAGAACCAACTCTCCATGTAGATTGACTAGAGCGTATGGTACTTTCATTTTCAAAATCTTTATAATGCTGAAGCTTCATTTCTCCTAAAAAAATTTAAACCTAGTATTACTTTCTGCGTTTTGCTTGCTATCTGTAACCAGGCGAGCTGATTTCTCCTGACCGCCTTGCCTTATTACAATCCCTGTATCGCTTGATAGTTTATAATGAAGTTTGTTATACAATCTTTTTATATCTGCTATTTCTATTTTTTCTACTTCTGCTTCTTGTATTTTGCCTGTCGGATAGTCTATAACTCTGGTTTCTTTTTGATAAAGATCTACTGTTAAAGAATTAATATCCAGTTTATCTGCAAATTGGTTATAAGCTTCTTTATTAAACTTTTCTGCTAATCTTTCTGATGGTTTTGTAAGTGTGTTCAATGTAATTGAACCGATAGAATCAGTTGCCGGTAATTCTACAGAGCAGGTTAAATCCGTAGTCCATTGCATTTCGATTGTATTAAAAATATTAGTCCCTTTTAAGCTGGCTTTAGAAGGAACATCTCTATCAAAGGCTTGCCCAAAATATATCCTCAAAAACTCATTTGCCTGTGCAGCGATCAGGATTTTTTCAGGACTATTGAAAATATTATCATTTAACATAATAGCATGTTTCAAATCTTCATTTGATAATACATGCTTTTCCATTTCTGTTTTTGTTTGCTTCCATTTTGATAAAATAAGGTTATTGTTTAAAACACTAATTACATTGCCCGCGTGATCAAGTAGTAAATGAAGCTCATTGTACATGCGTCCAAAAATCTGGCTAACCTGAGCGACCTCTCGTACCATAGGGTTGTTGGCCTCCAACAATATATTATCCAATTGAACAAGTCTTACTTCAATATTGATTTCATTTACGCTTATAACCGTAAAGTCATAACGCAATTGCACTACTGAACTAACAAATACATCTACCCCATTAAGCTCGGAAGTTATTGTAATGGTATATTGTTCATTAAACGGTTTCCTGATCAAGATTTTTTTATCGTTTATCATAAGACTAGTTTATAAAAACATCACCACCATCAATCTTTGTATTTCCGCCAGTAACATGGTTAGTACCTGTAATAGTATTACTTGATCCTGTAATCACATTTGTGTCGGATGTGATTTTCATATCTTTAGTGTTAACATTGGTGGCCGTACCATTGATATCAATTTTGCTTGATTTTGCCCCACCTTTCTGTGCTATCTCAATTTTGTCGGCATGAATGGTAATTTGATCTTTTTCCAAAGTGATTGAAGATGAGCCATTGGTTAAAACTACAGTTTGCGTTGAAGTTACAGTAATTTTGTTTTCTCCATCCACAATGATGTGATTACCGCCAGTTTTATCTTTAATGGTAATTCCGCCATCATCTTGAAGTTGAACGGTATGCCCACTTTTAGAGGTTAAGCTTTTATGGTTATTGCTCGCACTGCCGCCGCTTCCATTTTTACCATGAAAAACTGATCCTAAAACAATTGGACGTGCTACATTACCTTCTTCAAAAGTTACAGCAACCTGGTCTCCGATTTCTGGAATAAAAACAAAACCCCTGTTTTTATTTACTTTGTCACTATTTCCAGCATCTGGCGTAATTACCCTTAACCATTCCGTAACATCATTATTTTGGCATTCCCACTTAAACTTCACTTTAATTCTACCCTGTCCCTGTGGATCGGCATTGTCTATCACATCAGCCAATTGCATATCCGGATAAGGCTTCTCATAATTCTTAACCAGTAAACGTTCTGTTGTGGCCATCAGGCCTTCAAATGTGTTATGGTATTTACCTGTTCCATCAATATTATGGTAAATATTAGTAATCAAAAACTTGCCCAGGTTTTCGGTAGAAAAGCCCAGTTCTTTCCTCAGGCTCATTGTTACTTCTGCAATGCTACCAATAGCCAGTTCTGCATTATCGCCGCTGGCATTTATTTTTAATAACTCGCTGATGTTGGCTTTTTCTTCATTTTCTACGTGGGTTTTAATATCGCTATTGTTATCAACACGTATCATGGATGGCTGATTAAATATTTTGCTATAGATGGAGTTGGAGGCTTTAACCGCGTGTGCCAAATCAGGATTGCTATCGGCAGTTTTTCCAGTACTTTCACTTAGCAACATTTCATCTTGTTTGGGATTGTAAGCAAAGCGTTTATTCTTAATCGGCGCCACACCCATTGAATATTGAAGGTTGTGAACATCTCTGCCATAAAACAACCCTACTTGCTTTTGCTCTTCTGGTTTACCAAAGTTGAGCTGCTCACCGTCGAAAAAAAACCATTCGTGATATTCTCCAGACAAGCGGTTAAGGAAATCAAAATCGCTTTCACGGTATTGAATCAAATAATCGATAGGGGCGGTTCGGGCAGCGTTAGTCACGATTTTCAGATCATTAGCTGGTGTATCCCTGGTCGCCAATTTTACAATATCGTTTAGGCTTTTATCTAAATAGGAACCTAAGTCAGGGCCGCGATCTATCAAAATAGTTGGGCTATAACCACTTACGATCAACACTCCATGGTAACCATGACTTTGAGCCAGTTCTACCCTAGTTACCAAACCGGTAAAGTTTTGTAATCGATCCGGCGAATGTCCGAATGATGCAGTAAGCGTTTTGCCTACAAAATCGCGGCTGTCATCAAGTGTGATTAATCCAGGAGCTCCCATTTGATCGTGATTAAACCTCAATTCAAAATAATGGTGATCATTAAAAGCCTGTTGTAAACTAAAAGAAGAAAAATGTAAAATACTTTTACCTTCAATATTTATTTCTGTAATTAATTTCTTTTCCATAACAACGTTATTTGATTGGCCATTTGCTGTACATTGCTATTGCCTTATATTTGCCTTTAATTTTTCCAAATACAAAGCCAAAAAAGCTTTCTGCATTTGTTCCTTTTTCCGGGTACTGGAAATAAACTTCATATAGATGACTTCCTTTGTCGGTTAGCTTTGCCAATTTGCGGTAATAAGGGTCATCTGTCTTTTCATCAATTTCTGATAATTGTTCTTCGGTTTGCTTAGGCATTAAACGCAGAATATCAGTATTGAAAACATCACTTTTATATTGATTGAATTCAGATTGAGCGATGGGATCCACAGCAGCTTCTCCGCTACTATTTTCTTCTGAAGCCTTAGCCGTAAAAAAAGGAAAATTTAAAAAGGCCGAAGATGCATCCAGGTTTTTATTTTTAAGCTGTATTTTTAATTGTTGCAACATTTGACGAAAAGCTTTTTCATCATTTGTATTAGATGCTTGTTCAATAGGAACTGATTTCTGAGATGAATCCGGTGCATGGTATTCCTCTGAAGCGTTGCCACGACAAGACAAGCAGATAATAAAGAGAAATAGAACTCCTGAAATTTTATTCAACTTCTTCATTATTTAGTGTCTTGGAATTGAAATTAAAGTACGTTCTTCCATCCTTTTCAGAATTACAGCAGCACCCATTTGCTTAGAAACCGCTTTAGAATCAAATTTACCGTCTGATACATATTTTCCTTTTGAGTATTGATTTGAATAGCTCCAAAGGTAAGGCGAGTTAATTTGATGATACTTAAAATAACCGAAGCCGTTATAAGCCTCAAGTTTTCTTAATACCGTGGGTAGATTCCAATTTGAAATCTCATTAAACTTCATCAATTTCAATGCATCAACGGCACTTTCCTCAAAGGTAAATGGCGGTGGATGCCCAACTTTAGGCCGGTTCGCCGGTACTTTTACAGTATAATTGGTTAGAGGATCTCCGTTATGTAAATGCTTTTTGAAACTAAAACTACATTCCAAATAATGTGCACATGCAATAAAATACCATGGTATTTGATTTCCTGCAACTATAAAATCATTTATAGATGTTTCGAATGGATTTTTAAACTGAAACGGACTTTTATTAATCGGAAACGAAAAGGGATCATTAGAAAAATTCGTGGTAAGTGGGCGGGTGTTTAATGCAAACCCCGGAGCAAAACCATAAAAACTATTTGCTGTGGTAGAAGGATTTCTGCCTGCAACCAAGTCTGAAATATCAGTGTATTTGCTTTTATTTGGATTAATCTGGTCATCAATTGTTTTATCAATCGCTCCAAGATAGTCCTTATCAATAACGCAGTCGTTAAATAATTTAATGTATTCTAAATCTGTTGGCTGCGATGGCTTGATGATTTTTGCAACTGATTTCTTTTTTTTCATTATTAAAAAGGCTGAAGGAGAAGCAATGCCAAACGTTACATAAGCAATACCCAAAACCTTTGGAATGTACTATCATCCTTTAGAAAAAGCATGGTTGAGCAACGTTAGAATAATATTACTAGGTGTTAAAAAACGGCCGGAAAGCATTCCGACCGTTAAATATAAATTAGCTCTTTGGCCAATCATTTTCATGAACCGCATTTCCTAGTTTTAGGGAACGTGCTGAAACCACAAAACTCAATGTCATTGGGGTATTATCATTTACAGCTATACCTTCATTATATTGAATGATGTATCCATCTTCGAAAGTAAGCTCTTTCATTTTAGCGTCTTCTTCGCCTTTTTTGAATATGATGCTACCAGATTGAGGTTTATATTGGTTATTCACCATTGATTCTATCACCGAAGTATCTTCAGTAGATTCGATTTCGATATTAATTGTACCACCATAAACACCAGAAGACGGACGACCTTTTGCGTCAACATCACGGTTTAGGGAAAAACTGCACTGAAGGACATCAAACTCTTTTGAGCCTAAAGTTAAACGGGATTTAAATGCCATTGTGTAATAAATTTAAATGTTTTAAGATGAATTGATTTACAAATTCTATACAGGCTAAACACCTCACATAGAAATTTTCATAAAGACTAAGCCTTTGGCCAGTCGTTTACTTGCTCAGCATTTCCGATTTTAAGCTTTCGAGCTGAAATTTGGAATTTTAGTGTCATTGGATGATCACCAACGATATTAATTCCCTCATAATACTTGACGATGTAACCATCCTCAAAATCAAGTTCTTTCATCTTTGAATCTTCTTCAGTTTTCTTAATAAGAAGACTTCCCGCAATAGGTTTGTACTGGTTATTCACCATGGCCTCGATAATGGATGTATCTTCTGTTGATTCAATCTCAACATCAATAGTTCCACCATAAACCCCTGATGAGGGTCTGCCTTTGGCATCTACGTCGCGGTTTAGCGAATAGGCACAATGGAGCACATCGTACTCCTTGCCTGAAAAATTTAATCTAGCTTTGAAAGCCATAGTTTTAAAATTTAAAGGTTAAAAATTGGTTCTTGTAGCATCTCGCTACAATATAATTCGACCAAATATCAAGCCAAAGCACTGAGGCCTAGTAACAAAGTTGACACCTAAAATTTAAACTATTGATTAGCTAACCCTCTACGGGGATTCGTAAATAAAAAAATAAATAAAATAACTCACAACCTGGAGTTGTAATCAAATAACGACACCTGTATGTAGAGATATACTACACTTTGTAGCATAATCGGACAATCCTGATCGATGTAAAAAGGGTAAGCAGAGATATCTTATGAATCTCAAAAATGCCAGAAAAATTAGATCAATTGTACACCAAACTTTTCCAGCTTAGCAGCCCACTTATGGCTATAATGATTATCGAAGGAATGTAGCTCACCTATGGTATTGGTAAGCACTGGGTTAATCCGCCGTTTTTCAAAAATGCTTTTTTTAATGGACAAGTAGGTGGTTCTCTTATTTAACTTCCATTCTTTGAAGGTGGATTCATCGAGAATAGATATTATCCTTCCTGATTTCCCTTGAAAGTTATTGTCGAAATTAAGTTTGTTCTCCTTAAATAATTGGTCTGGTATAAATAGTCGATCAAAAAAACCTTTAATCTTCGCCGGAATGTAATCTACATAAACCGGACAAAATAAAACAATGTGATTACTCTTTTGAATGACTTGAAGTGCTTTTTCCAGATCAGGTTCCAATTCTGCAATTTGCCTATTGCTAAAGAGTTTATTAGAATTAAATATTAAATCGGTAATGGTTATCACTTTAACCATTGCACCTGAAGACTCCGCTCCTCTTTTATATGCCTGTAGCAAAAATTCTGTCGATATTGTCTTTTCTATATCCCCATTGAGGATAACTACTTGCTTCATTGTTATTTTTTTATCTACGGAGGCGCGAGTTAAGTTACAAAATTATAAAGTTTTTGTTAAACTACCATAAACAAAAAAACCAGCCATAAAGGCTGGTTTTTTTGTTACAATTTAATCTATTACTGCTGAGCATACTCTGAAGCCCATGTGGTGCTCTCGTCTTCTCCCTTTTGACCATCCAACTTAACAACAAAGCTTTTCGCAGGAAAATATGGAGTGATGTGAATGTCCAAATGAATACGATCCTTTTGTTGCTCATCTCTCTCAAAACGCATAATTTTGAAACGTTCAATTAACCTGTCTGCACCCTGAATGCCATCAAGAAATTTAACAATCTGTGCTCTTAAATCCTGTTCAGTTTTAGATGTCCAGTTTTCAAAAGCCCTTCTATTCAAAAAGTCAAACAAAACTTTAGTAATGTAATCAAAAACACGTACAACGGAATAGGTTTGTAAACCGATATTATCACCGTTAAATAATGTTTTCGCAGAAAAAGCCATCACTTTTCCGTATTCATTTACCATTGGCACCAAACCAACTCTTTCTAAATGAGAAATTTCACTTTTTTTCAAATCGAATTTTACCCCGTCTACCTCGTTGATAGCACCATGTTTTTTACCTGCTGTTACTTGCGACATTAAAGTATAATACATTTTACCGGCAAGGGCAGCGGATCCTGGTACAGTCAGGTCATCTTCTTCACCAACTTCAGCGACTTTACCTCTTCCAACCAACCAATTACATGTCATAATCACATTTGAGCGAAAAGCATCCGCTCCAGTTAGATTTGCGGCAGTAAATAAATCGATCACGTCATCAGGCTGATCTAAATCAGCAAAATCGGTAACGAGCATAGCCTTGTTGTTATAGGCAATTTTACCCCAGCGCTCTACCACTTTATTTGACCCCATATAACCCGGAACCACCATAATGGAATAATTTTGTCTTAAATCAAGCCTGTCATAATTCTGCTTTAACTCATCGTCCACATAATCGATAAAACGTGGATTATCCAAATCTTTAATTTGATCCATCGATGCGTTTAGTAACACTACATTTTTAAGTTTGTCCGCCTCAGTGTTTTTATAGAATAAATGAACTGAACGGTAAGCTTGTTCTAGCGCACGTGTTTCTTCGAGAACCGTAGCGATGTTTTTTCCTAGATTTTCTTCTGCTGCATTAAGCTTTTGCGTGCTTTGCTCTACCATATCGGCTACCGATTCGGAAGATTCCAATACATCAATCCAGAGTTGAATCTTCTTTTTAAGCTCTTCCCGCTCCTTTTTTTTCTCATCATCAGTCAGAAATATCTGTTTCCTGGCTTTTCTATCCGGATTTAAATTTTGAAGACCATCTACTGTTGCTTCAAGCAAATCAAAACCACCCACACGAGCAAGTTTGTCTAAATTATCTTGAAGAGATATTTTTTGGGTTTGCTGAGATTCATTTTTGAAACCAGACTCAGAATCATGTTGATTTACCTGATTTTGTTGAGGAGTTGCCATGTTTTAGATTGGTTTAAGTTATTTACTAGATTCCAACTCATCAATAAAGTTTCTCAAAGCACCAATGAATGCAGCTTTGGTATCCTGATCATCTAACGTTGTTTTTAGTGTCTTGTTAGATTTGAGTTGTTTAATTACGTTAAGCGACATCTCTTTTTCAATATTAACACCCGTCAAATAGTTACTCTGATTGATCACATTTTTCACACCAAAGTCTCCCATACTACGAAACTGAAGTGTTTCTGAAACTGTTGATCCGTCTTCTTTTTCAAATGAAACCTGAACATTGGGCTTGTAGTGCTCAAAAACTTCATCTACGGTTTTGAGCCCTTCTACCTTTTCCGGCTTTATAGGCTCATTATTAGTCAATTGTTGTACAAACAACGTTTTATTGTAAGCAATATCTGCAAAAGCTTCAGAGGTATCTATTTTTCTTTCATTCCCCCCTATTTCATAGTTGAACATAGTATGTTGATTTTAGATTGGTTTAATATACAAAGTATTAATAACTAACAGATTAAAGGTGGTTTTGTTCGCTGATCGTATTATTTTCTACTATTTCCCAATGGAGCTTTTCTTCTCCACTTCCGATGGTAACCATTATTTTGGAACCTTTCTTCAACTTTCCCGAGATAATGTATTTAGAGATCGGCCTTCTTAAAAGATTCCTAATTACCGCAGAAAGCTGACGAGCACCATATTTAGGGGTGAAGCCATCAAGCGCTATTACTTTTTTAGCTTCATCTGTGATATCAAAAGCTATGCCCATTTTTTTCAACGATTCGATTAAACTACGCAATTGAATATCAAAGATGCGAACTACATTGGTCTCATCAATCGGAGCAAATGGAACGATTTCTGTAATTCTAGCTAAAAATTCAGGTCTGAAGTTTTCTGCCATTACCTCCATCAATTGGTTAGAAGTAGGCAAGATATTTTGACTAAACTGCTGCGCAATCCATTCGCTGCCAATATTTGATGTGAACAAAATAAGTGAATTACTGAAATCACCTTCCTTTCCTAGCCTATCATGCATATGACCTTCATCAAGGATTTGAAGGAATGTATCGAAAACAGATGGATGGGCTTTTTCTACTTCATCAAATAGCAATACAGAATAAGGCTGTCTACGGATTTTATTTACCAGCAAACCACCTTCCTCGTATCCTACATATCCCGGTGGGGCGCCGTACAATAAAGCTGCGCTATGTTCTTCTTTAAATTCTGACATGTCAAATCTAATCATCGCTTTCTCATCATTAAAGAGAAATTCAGCAATTGATTTGGCCAATTCGGTTTTTCCAGTGCCTGTTGGACCAAGTAGAAAAAAAGAGCCGATAGGTTGCCCTTTTTTATTTAATCCACTGCGAGATTCGAGAATAGCATCAGATACCGCCTTTAAGGCATAATCTTGTCCAACAACACGCTTACTAAGGTATTGCTCCATATTTAAAAGCTTTTCCTTCTCTCCTGCCTGAAGTTTGCCCATCGGAATACCGGTTTTATAGGAAACCACTGAGGCAATATCCTCTTTGCTTACTGACTCAGATTTTTCGACAGTAAATTCTTTTAACTCAACCAAGCAACGCGATATATAGTTATCATATTCCTCAATTGTTTCAAAGTGATCTGTCTGAGCATCATCATTGAGTCTTCCTAACAAAATCGGACTTACCTTACTATTAAGCAAAGAAAGTTGCCATTTGTATTCGGAAAGCAGATCCGGCTTATCCACATTTTCTGTACGCAATTGATTTAAACTTTCTTCCAAATCCACAATAAGCTGGTCGGAAGTATCATTCATCATCTTCATTGCAGCCATCGTTCTATCCAGTAAATCAAAAGCAGCATCAGGAAGACGCCTGTCTTTCAAGTATCGCTTGGCTAGCCTAACACAATCTACCAATGCATCACCTTCAACATTTAATTGATGATGCGCTTCGTATTTACCCGAAAGTTGCTGCAACATTTTGATGGTGCTTTGTTCATTTGGTTCATCAATATGCAGCACTTCAAACCTTCTACTAAAAGCCTGTTCGGGCTCGATTATCTTACGGTACTCATCAACTGTTGTAGCTCCAATCACCGTGATTTCTCCGCGAGCAAGTTCTGGCTTTAATAGATTTCCTATACCGGATCCAACTGGACCTTTACTATCAAGTAGCGTATGAATTTCATCAATAAAAAGAATCGCCTTATCAAATCTCTTAATTTCAGCAATTATATTCTTTAGCCTATCTTCAACTTCCCCTTTATAGGATGCCCCGGCAATTAATGAACCTAAATCTAGTTCGAACAATTGTACAGCTTTAAGATTTTCGGGTACTTTTTGGTCAACCAAATCTCTCGCAAACCCATCTATTAGTGCTGTTTTACCAACACCAGCATCTCCTGTTAAAATAACATTTGGTTTGGTTCTGCGACAAAGAATTTCCATCATCATCCGCATTTCCTTGTCTCGTCCGATAATTTCGTCTGTTTTTCCGCTTCGAACTAGTTCCAAACGGTCTATGCAAAATTTATGTAGCGCTTTGGTTGGCGGTGCAGATGTATTAGTTTCTTGCGATTGAACGCCAACAGCTTTACCTATTTCATCATTATTGATATATAGGTCAAGTACTTCTTTTTCTTTGATGGGAAAAGATTTGAGTTGGTCAGCAGGAAAACCAATGCCTGGTTTTGCTAATGCTGTTAATAAACAAATAGGCGTAATCAGATCTAAGCCAAGTTTTATCCGAACATTATCCGCTTCTTCAATTACGTTTGGTATTTCTGAACTTCCCTTTGAGGCATCAGCTGATACGGAACCTTTCGGTAAATCATCAATTCTAACTTCAGCCCAGTCTCCCAAATATTCGAAGTCTTTACCAATAGAAGTTAAAAAACCTCTTAAGCTAACATCATTATGCATTAAAGCCTTTAAAAGATGTGCTGCTGAAAAAGAAGTGTTACCATATTCTTTAGCTAGTGATTGTGCAATGTGAAGGGCTGTTTTGGCAGATTCACTTAAATTCGTAATTGCCATAATTATTTTGTTTTAGCTTGCTGGATGTTTTGGAAATTACCTTCAGTAATGTAATAATAAGGATTTCCGTTAGAAATGAACTGCTGATCAATTTGCGCTGCACGTTTGATATTCTGAACAGCTGACGACAACAACCTAATATAAGACTCAAAATCTTCTAATGGCATAAGCGAATTACTGCGCATGTTAGCTACGGTATATTTTGTAAGCAGCTCATTACTTAAAGGCAAACCTGTAACCAATTTTAAATAATCTGCCAAGGTCATAGATTTAATCTCACTTTTAGAAAGCTTAATACCCAAAAGTGAACGAGGCATTGAAACATAATTTTTTACCAGTTTACTTCTAAAACTTGATTGATCTTGCTGAAGGTTCTCTCCTAACATCCCTGAAAAAATTTCTATAACCTGCCTGTACTCCATTGTATTTAAAACTACAACGTACTGAAGTTTATCTGAATTGGATTTAACCACTTCGGGAGAAAAATTTGCCTCTGCATAATATTTAAAGGCATTATGTGGCATACGATCTGCAACGTTTTCCTCAACTGGTGGGGTTAGCATCCCTTCAACAACTGGATTTAAGTTTTTTCTTGAAATTCCGGTAAGGCGGAATGCACTATCAAGGGAGCTGATTTGATTTTGTATATCCATATTGGTTTCACGAAGAAATCGGCGCATGGCAGAGCTCATACTTGAATTTGTATTTACAGAACCTTTTGTTGGGAATACTACCCCACCCTGAATAAGACTGTTTTTTGGATAATCCAAATAATAAGAAATGGAATCCTGAAGAGAGGTGTTATAAGGCTGAAAGTCTTTAAGTCCTTCGCCTTTAACCATTGTTCCTTTTCTAAATTCTGCAGATTGTATCGCAGATTCTGACACCAGCTTACGAGACTGAATAACGAAGTTATTAAACGACTGCTCAAAATCACTATACACTTGAAGTGCTAGTATTCTTGCATCATTTTTGCCCGTCTGGCGTGCTAATTCCCGTATCGTTAAATTATTCGCTCCATCTGAATTACCTGTGCTGCCTATCAGAATAATCAGGTTGGTTTCATTCTTTTTTTCCTTAAACAAATCTAAGCCTGCCTGAATTCCCTGGAAAACGGGTTGATCATTAGGCTTTCCATCGCATTGACTTACTTTGGAATTTTGAAGGGTAAGGAACTGCATTAACTGCCTAAAATCATCTTTTAGCGGACTACTAGATACACCTGATACAGTACATCCAGTTGCCCCTTGATATACAACCCCACCATAAGAAATGGTTCTACCTCCACCAAAATCATTAAATACGTTTTCGAATGATTGTATGGTATTCGTGATGCCAGCATAATATTTGGCCATAGGGCTTCCACCATCGACTACAAAAACGACATTAATTTTATTTTTGTTTTTACGGAGTGAAACATAATCTTCGTAAGAAAGGTAAGACCCATTGATGGTTAGAATTTTATTATCTTTTTTATTAAAAACATTATTTGCTAAACCCACCTTAGAATTACCGTCTTCTGCCGTTAATACAGGCACACTTCTTAGTATGATATTTTTTGCAGGTAAAAGTGGATCTACCTCAAATCCAGTGCTAACGGCAAGACCTTTATTTATTGCGTTAGCTGTAGAATCGTCAACATCGTAATTACCAGGTTTCTTGGCAGAAATATATAAACGCTCACCCCAACCATGAACAGTTTGTGCTGAAACCCAACCGTATATACTTTTAGCGGCTGTATCAACTACCAATTGATCTTCAGAACCAATTAGATAGGTTTTGCCGTCCTCAGATTTTTTGTAAACGTAAATGATTTCATGTAAACGCACTTTAGATTTTTTATCCTTAAGTTCAGGAGTGCTATAAACGTAAACCGAATCGGTTGAATCAAAATAGTATTTTGGTTCCTGCAATGGGCTTTTGCCGTTTATCATAGTAAGCGCTTTTTCTGGAAAACCACTCTTTTGGTTTGAGTACGAGCGCTGCCAAAGCAAAAGTCTTGATTTGGGAATCCAGCCATAGCTTATTGCAGATTTTTTATCATTTATCTTTCTTCCACGTACCATCCCTGCCTTGTATTTAATCAATTTCAAGTATCCATTCTCCTCTTTTGAAACGAAGAAAGGTTCCATAAACTTTAATTTTTTCATCATCAAGCTTCCACCCGGAACCGTAGTGGTGTTATTGTCAGCTCTGTCAGAAAATACAATCCATGGAAGACTGCTCTTTGATGAATTATCCCTTACACTGATTGATTCTGAAGGACGTTCAAACGCCTCTGGCATATAGATAACCTTTCTACTAAACGAAAGGGGTGATTGCGCCTGCGTAAGAAGGAATGTAAAAATAAATAGTAAAGAGAATATGAGATGCTTTTTCATTGTTTGGGTAGCTATAGATGGTTATTTATTAGTTGGTGTAGGCATAGAATTTGGCTGTATTTCGTTTGGAATTGGCTGAGCGGTAGCCGAGTGTTGTTTAATGTTAACCAAACTGGCACAAGTTGAATTAGGCTTAATGGTTAGTTGAGCTTCATCTACGGCAATCTCTCCTCCAAACGTTAATCCCATGCAATAAGAATAAAAGTCAGTTTGTTTGCGTTTTCCATTCATCTCTACATTAACACTCACCTTTTCATTACCACACATGTATTTACGAATCAGGTAGTAGTAATTAGAGTTAAAATCTGCACCATTCGCAATTGCTTGCAAACGGGCACGAATATCATCAATCGCTTTCTGTTCCCCATCTCCCGGAGCTACCATATCATCTATAATCTCTGCATTAGGATCTGTGATAATGATGGTATGATATACCGGTCTTCTGCTCTTATCTGTTCTCAATCTCACCACAAAACGACCTGGAGAACGATAAGTGTATAATGCTGTTTTACCTTTTACATCTACACGTCCGGTTTCACCAAAAGACCATTGAAATTCTCGTCCCTGACCTTCTCCTTCTAAACGTACTTCTTCATTAACTAGGCCTGAAGTCGGTCCGCTTATGGTGAGCATACTATCTACCAGCACCCTAACAGTATCTATTACATTAAGCGGAAACTGTTCTTTTAACTCCCCATCAACGGTTAGGCGAACGATATAAGAACCTGGTTTTTCATAATGATAGGATCCGGTTTGTGTGGTTGATTTCGCACCATTTCCAAATTCCCAAAGCCATTTTTTGGCATCTGGTGTATTATCTGTATATACCAGGTTTTCATTTAATGAAATTTCTCCTTTTAGTATTCGGGCATCCACACTGCGTTTTTCAAACAAGGAGCTTTTGAATAAAAAAATGAGGCCGGTTAATAATAAAACGGCTAGTAAAATATATAAGATTACGTAAGCTTGAGAATTTGAGCTTACTTGTTTGGTATTTGATGTAGACATTTTGTAGCGTTGTTTACTTGGTTTTGTGATTATTTATCTGGCTTGAAGGGTTTGCTGAAGTTGGCGTCGGGATATTATACAGTCGTCTAATGAACGCTTAACATCCTCCAAATCTCTTAGGTTACCCCGCAATTCCTGTCTATCAAAAAAAAGGATGTTGTATAATTGTGATGTTTGAATAAACGTTTTATACCGATAATCAGAGGCTTTACGTTCGTAAGATGATTTTATTGAATTTAGGGCAATTTGTATATCATTCTTTAAAAACACCGCCTGAACGTTCGGATTGAACCGAATAATTTGTTTAAATGCGGTATCAATTGTTGGTCGGGTTTCAACAACCATATCCTCAAATAGCTGATTTTCTGAAATTTTGAGTTCAAGTTCTTGCTTTGATATCGGGTATCGAGACTTTGAGCTATAAAAAATTCCAAAACTCAATAACCCTGTAGTAATTATAAATAATGCAAGAAAAAACTGAAACTGAATTCTGCGTTCTTTTATACTTAATTTTATCATGTTATTTTCTAAATCTTCCGTAACGAATTCTATTGGCGGCGGCCTTATTCATTCTTGCACAATCATTCAATTGCTCTCTATAACTTTCGATTCGAAAACGTGATTCTGAAAGTGAGTCTTGTTGTAACGCCATTGCCCCTACATCGTTATTAAGACGTTCATATAATTCAAAACTAGGGCTATCCTTGGTTTTCCTGGAAATAAGTTCTTTAAGTTTAGCATTCGCATCAGTAATATCTCCAAGAAGTATAGCCTGCTTGCTTAATTCGTCTGCGTTATAGGTTCTGAACTGGGAAAGTTCTTTGAAACGCATTAAGATGAGATCGAATTTTAAATTGATTTCCTTTCTTAGCGAGGTTAGTTTTTCGCTTTCTTGTACCTTTTGTTCGAGTAGAGCATATTCTCTATCAGAAGCCGCAAAAAAAAGATAAATGCACAGTATTGCGCAGATGGTAAGAAGCAGAAAATTGAGAATAAAAAATCGGTAGGATTTTTTTATCTCGAAAGCATTAATTGGTTTCATTGGCCTAATCAATTGTTGCGTTAATACAATTTACGGCTAATCTAAAGGAGCGGCTTCACGGTTCATCAAATTTTCCATTCAAATTAACCAAAGTCTATAACAATTTGACCTTTGGTTTGTTTGATGAATATCATAATTTTATTTATCCTTACAAAAATTAACGCTGGAAGCAGATTATGTCTGATCAATTTTATAGGAAGCCACTTACCTTAGGCGCAGTTTTAAAAGGTGCAGATCTAGGTCATGTCGATGCCGGAAAATCTATTTCTGACCATATTCAGCTGATAATTTTTACCAGGTATGGCGAAAACAGACAAAATCCAGAATTTGGCTGTGAAATCTGGGATCTAGATTTTGAACTTATTGTTAGTGAAAATCTTTGGGAAGAGAGATTTAGAAAATCACTTCTCCGCTCTATTTCCAGTCACGAACATAGAATAGAAGAAATAGATGTTGAGGTAAAAATCACGGAAGTGGAAAATATATTCCCGCTCAGAAAAATCACAGAAATAAAAAAGAAGGTTGAAATCACCATACGAGCATTAATAAAAGCAACCGGTGAAAAATATTATTTTAATTCGAGTCTTTTCCTAAGTCCCTTAACCACCTGATATAAGAATCTAAAAAGCCAATATGAAGCCAGTATTTTATTCCTCAAAAGAGGAAATCAAAAACAGAATCTTAAAAAATGCTCAGGATTTCTGGAACATTAAACATAGTAGTGATTTCGATCCCCTTGTGAAACTCATATTGGAAGCGTTAAGCAATGAATTATTCAACATATCTAACGAGCTAAAAAATCTTGAAAATCGAATATTTGATAAAATAAGCAGAATACTTGCGCCAGATCACCTCACGGCCTCACTACCAGCCCATGCTATAATGCATGCACGTACGCTCGAAAAATTTGATGAAATTGGCTCACAAACCCAATTTTTCTTAAAAAAAAATCGAACTAGATCTGAGGAAAATCAAAAAAGTATGGAGATTTTCTTTAGTCCTATCAGTAAGGTAGCGCTCCATAGCGGACAACTTAAATATATGGCATCCGGGAATTCGCTCTATCAAATTACGTTAAATGATAAGAAAACAATTTTTCGGACAAATCCTGGATCGTCCTTTGAACCTCACACCGCCTATATTGGTTTTGAAGGTTTTCAATCAAGCGAAGATTTAGGAGGAATCAATCTGTTTTTTGATTGGAAGAATTTTTCGGTTCCTTCAAATACGTATGAACTTATATTACTATGTAAGTTTTCTCTCAATGATCAGCCTGTATCGGTGCACCCTGACCGCTTCCTGAATGAGCATACTGTTCAAAATACTCATGCCCCCTTCCATCATAAAAAGCTAATGCATGTTATAAAGGCTGATGTGCAACAGTTTTACAGTAATCGGTTTTTAACACTCGATGACTCTCAAAATCTAATTGGAACCACCCAAGAGAAGTTTCCGAAGGTGTTTGAGCAATTGTTTAATATCGAGAGCCAAAATAGATTGGAAAAAGGCATTATTTGGATGAAGATAGTTTTTCCCGCCTCCATTTCTCCTGAAATGATACAGGAACTTTTTATTTACATCAATGCATTTCCTGTAGTAAATAAGAAATTGTATCAGATAAAACATCGGCTTAAAACCATGACTAATATTTTGCCAATCAAAACTGAGGATGAAGAGCAGATGTTAGCTGTTGAAAAACTCGGAGATAATCAAGGCAAGGTTTACACTGAAGTTCCTTACACAAATGAAAATCATAAAGAGGATGGTTCATTTTCGATAAGAATAGGTGGAACGGAGCGCTTTGATACGAGAAATGCAAAGGAAATGATTGATTATCTTTTCGAACTATTGAGAGATGAAAAAGCCGCTTTTTCAGCCTATGGACCAGATTTTCTGGATACTACATTAAAAACGCTTGAAAGAACAATAGCATTAATTGAACAAAAAAGTAAAGCATCAATGCAGTCGAGTAAAGAACTTCCAAGCTATTTGGTGGTTAAACCGATTAAAGATGCGGCAATAATGTTTTTAGATTTATGGATAACCCAGGCCGAAAATGCTAATGGTATTTCCTCAGGTACAGGTTTATCAGTTCATTCGGATAGTCGCTTTTTACCTGAGAGTTTAATATTGCTGAGTCAGACAAAGGGTGGGCGTTCCAGATTGAATTCATCAGGGCGGGTTCAGGCTTACAAATATGGATTGACAACCGCCGATAAGATAGTTACAAAGGCAGATATCATTAATTTTTGTAAATACGAACTTGGCGATAAGATATCAGCTATTTCTATAGAAAAAGGTATTGCAATGGGAAACAGACCCAACATAGGTTTTATAAAAACAACTGAAATAGTTATTACTCCAAGTACTAACCTGGCATTTAGCGCTCAGGATTGGGATGATTTAATTGAAATTACAGTTGCAAAGCTAGCGCAAAGAAGCACCATGAATCTTACCTTTAAAATGAGGATAAAGGAAACTATTTATAGATAAACGGTGTAGCCTAGGTAAACGTCCGGACTTTCTTCACTAAGTATTGATGGCTGATTTGCTGAACTGTGTACAAAGGAAATCTCAATTTCAGTATCAACGGGAATAAGATAATCCAATGCCATATCCAAAATTTTACGCTGATGCTTACCAGGCATTAGCGAGATTACTTCATGTGCACTAGCCGGACCAATTTCTACCAATAACCTGTCATTTTCAGGAATAAAATTTTGCCCTATAATACTGTCGATGCCCAATGAGCCTTGGCCGAGAATAAAAAGATGCTCTTTCTCAATTGTAACAGGTTTAACCTGATGAGTTACATCTTGGAGGAGGAAGGGAAGATTAAATAAAGCGCTTAATACATTTGAAATAAATACCAGGTCGTTCCGCTTTTGATTAATTTCAGGTAACAAATGCATCCAAATGATGCTTTGTTCCTTGTTTAACAGATTAAATTCATGCCAGCCAAGTTGAAAAATCTGATTGAGTTCATTATAGGTAGTTCGTTTATCAAGTCGATTTTCATAGATTTCAGAAATGAGTCTGATATGATTCAGTTCCAGATCAAAAGGGCTAAAAAACAACCTTGCATCTTTTTCTTCTGCTCTTCTGTCAATAATATCCTGTATCATTCCCTCCTCATCCAGAGAACTGCTACCTTTGGGAGGACTATGAAATAGCCCCTCTGGAAGCATATCATACAGGCTTTCTCTATTAACTTCGAGGCGATATCTTGAGACGGAACGGTTGTTTGAATAATAGTAATAGCCCTCGTTCAAATCTTTCGAAAACGCACGCTTATCTCCCCCAATAGGCATTAACTCAATATTTTCAATATCTACCTCACCACGTTCAACAAGATCCGCACCAATTACAACCGCTTTATAATCGGTAAATAACTCATTTGAGATTAAAGATTTTTTTTTCATTTAAACATTACTCTTGTATGTTTGTTATAAAATAAACACGTACTTTACAACTTAATTCACTCAGTTATTATAATCCAAAATAAACACTCTGCATTAATATTTTCTTTTTAAATGGACGTCCAATCATTTTTTATTAGATACCTCCTTTTTCCATTGATAGCTGTAGTATCAACAGCAATTCTGGCAATTTTAAACCGGAAGAATCAATTCCTAAGTAACAAAAAACTAATCATAAGTGTTCTAATATCTGGAATTATTCTTGCACTACCAGGTTTGTTGGGATTTCTTGATTTCCATTTTATGCCATGGGGATACATTATATGTCAGATTATCTATATCATGCTGGGCAGTTTGTACGTTTACCTGCTCACAAAACATTATCCTACCGAGTTACTTGAGCGTAAAGGCTTCATCATTTTCGCTACTTTTATTGCAAGTATTCTTGGCATTTATCTTTTTCAACTTCTTTACCATTGGTTAGGAAATGTTGAGTTTGGTTGGTGGGCAGGAGGTTCCATTTTTACATTTTTTATTCCGCTGATATTTTGGTGGGCCTATGTTTCTTTACTCAGCATTCCTCAGGAAATTTATAAAATATGGAGATATCCAACTACTCCTCTTGAAATCAATATGGACCACGTTGACTTTGATAATTTATTGGTTTTGGAGCTTGAATTATACAAAAAAAGCACTGATCCTGAGCCACTAAAAGTTAAAGTTAAAGCGCCTGAAAACATGAATTTCGGCACGTGGTTTCATAAATTTATTGATGATTATAACTTAAAATTTGCAAAAAGTCCAGTTGAGTTTAAGATTTCCGATCACGAAAACCACAGTTGGATTTTTTTTGTTAAGACATCTTTTTTCAAGCGTAATTTATTTATAGACCCTGATTTGGATATTAAACAAAACCAAATTACCGAAAAGATGACCATTTATGCCAAACGGGTTTCTGAAAATGTAAACCGTCCTAATGAAATAGGTGAAAGCGCAATTGTATTATAAAATAAAATCTTATGATAAAGCCATTAAAATACAAGCCAATCAATTGGATCAATGGGATGAAGCTTTCTAGTAGCCAATTCCTTACTAGCGACCTTTATATGCAGGATGTTGTAAGAGATGCTGTATCTATTCAAATAAACAACAGTAATTATGGTTTGTTACCTCCATTTGCAGGGTATCCATCATCTCATGATATTGAAATCATTGAGAAAGCGACCAATCAAATTGAAATACGCATCAACTACTGCAACGCGATAACGCCAGAAGGTGTCCACATAGATATTACCAAAAGAGAACTTGGAGATGCGCTGGTACACAATCATTATTTTGGTCAGGCAGAACCAAAAAATTATCACATTATACTGGAAGTAAATCCATTTAAACCATTCCCAAGTGGGATACCCGATCCTGAAGAAACTCCATTACGTTATCCTGAATTGAGTAAAAGTTATAGTATCTCTGTTATCCAGGAGAGTGAGATTTCCACCAAGCTACCAGAAAGTTATTTTATCACCATTGGGCAGGTTTATTATGACGGCCAATCGATGATGATTAACCGGGATTATATACCACCAAGTACGGCAATTACCAGCCATGCCATTTTGATTGCATTCTATGAAAAATTCAGTACGCTTCTCAACGATCTGCAACTTGCCAGTTTTAAGATAATTGATAAAACTAGCGGTAAGGACAATGTTAGCCAGTTGGGTAAGAATATCAGACTTATATCTGAAAAAATCACTAATTATATTGCCACTATATTTTATGATTATAAAAATGTGGCCTACCGAGAATCGCCGATAGTGCTTGTCGGATACTTCTCCAGTCTTGCACACCATTTTTTCACGGCCATCAAACTCATCGCTCCTCATGAAAGAGAGGAGTTACTGAAATACTTTTATGAGTGGAAAGATGTAACGCCTGGAAATTTCGAAGAATTGCTTTCGCGAACCATAGAGGAAGTTTACGATCATAAAAGGATCAATGAATCCATGAAAACAGTGAATGAATTCATGAATGTTTTGGTAGCATTATGGAATAAGTTAAGCAGTTTAGAATATATAGGTCAGCGCAAAGAAAATATTGTCGTTGCCGAGCAACAGGTTGTCCAGCAGGTGCAGGCCAGAAAAACCTGGACATTGCTCGATTAGGGATTGGTGACCGAATGATATTAGTTTAACAATCCAGCTTCGATTTTAATGGAACAATGAACAACTAGCGGTGAATAACTATTTGATTGAGAAATTGTAAGGTAAATTCTATTCATCTTTTTTTTAAAGCCATAAGTTCAACTTAAACTAACAAAAGATCGCAATCTGCATATCTTAACAAGACTGTTGTTGTAAAAAAAAGGTTTCGAATTGCACAAAAGATAATACATGGTCTTTTATTCCTTTAAGTCATTTACCTAGCAAAAAGTAGAATAACAGTTGACGAAGGGTTATTTCTGATCATGTCTTATTCTGATGGCCATAGACTCAACATCCTTTGTATGAATAAACGAATGTAAATTTTTGTTTAAGATAAGCGTTGATATTTTAGGTAAATATCATTCTATTCTCCGCTCTGTCTTATATTTGAAAAAATTCGAATACCAATGTCAATAACCACAGCCACAATAGAAGATGTAGTAAAACTAAATAAGCTAATAAATTCTGCTTACCGCGGACCCGAATCTAAAAAGGGATGGACAACCGAAGCAGATATTTTAGATGGAATCCGGATAGATGAGTCTTCCTTGATGGAAAATTTTAATAACACCGCTATCAATATTTTAAAATATACGGATGAAGATGGGCAAATATTAGGTACAGTCTGCCTTGAAGTAAAACATCCAGTTCTCTATTTAGGTATGTTTGCGGTATCTCCATTATTACAAGGAAAAGGCATTGGAAAAGCTTTATTAAAAGAGGCAGAAGTCTTCGCAAAACAATCAGGTTGTAATACGATAGCAATAAGTGTAATCAGCAGCCGTACGGAACTCATTGACTGGTATGCAGATAAAGGATATATCCACACCGGGAATTCTACTGCATTTGAAGAAATAGAAGGAAAATTTGGAGAACCAAAAATAGAAGGGGTAAGATTGGATAATATGGAAAAAAAGCTAACAAGCTGATTTGATATCTATATACTTCAATAATAAATTATAGAAATTCTTTAGAGGTATTTTTGTGGTTAACTTATTGTTTTAGTAAAAGGATTATTATTTGATAATGGCTTGTTCAACAATCTTACTATTTAAAATTGAATCATAGAACGAGTAATAAGAAACGAAAACTACTTATTTACTCCTTAAAGCCTTAATTATGACATTTCCATTTTCTATAAGTTCTAGTGCATCATATGTTCTTCCTCCACGAACTAGAGAAAACCACCTCGATGTTGGGACTTGAAAGCCGGAAAAACCTATGATTGCTAACATAATGCAATGATCAGGAGAATCACCCGTCATCTCCAATTTTCCATTAATGTTGTTAATGGTAAAATTAGCTTCGCCATTAGGATATTTTCCTGGAACGCCCTCAATTATGGCTAAGTATTAGCGCTAAACTTTACAGCCATTTTGGCTAAACCAAAGCGTATTTCGGCTAAACCCTTTGTATAATTAACCTCTAGTTTTACATCAAGAAAATATAGTTATGAAAGCGATAAGAATTGATGAATTTGGTGGGACGGAAGTTCTGAAATTAATAGAAGTAGGACGCCAGGTCCCGGCCTCAGATGAGATATTAGTAAAAGTATTTGCAAGTGGTGTAAATTTTGTTGATTGTGTAATTCGTAGTGGCACAAATGACAATTTCAAATCTCTGCTGAAGTTACCATTGACTTTGGGGTGTGACGCAGCAGGCATAGTAGAAGAAGTAGGCAGCGATGTAACAAACTTCAAAAAAGGTGACGAGGTGTATGGTTGCCCAAACTTTCCGGGTGATGGCAGTTATGCCGAATATTGTGCTGCGAAAGCAAGTCAGTTCGCCGTGAAACCGAAAAGCATCTCTTTTAACGAAGCTGCGGGTGTACCCTTAGCGGCACTTGTTGCTTGGGAAGGGCTTTTTGAACTTGGACAGCTGCAGGCAGGGCAACGTATTCTTATTCACGGTGCATCGGGTGGAATCGGTAGCTTTGCTGTTCAGTTTGCAAAAGCGAAAGGTGCGTATGTAATTGGAACGACTTCGGCAAATAACATTGAATTTTTGAAGCAAATCGGCGCTGACGAAGTACTTAATTACAAAACTCAAAACTTTGAAGAATCTCTACGGGATATTGATGTTGTGTTCAACGCTTCGCCTCTTCGTGACAATAATGAGCGGTTAAAATGCATAAGTGTATTAAAAGAAGCAGGTATATTTGTTAGCGTAAATGTTGATTTTCCGTTTGATGATGCTGTTAATGAAGCGCTTGCCCGAAAAAATGCAAGAGGCGAAATGGTTGCAAGTCAAAAACACGAGAATTTATCTAAAATTGCGAAGATGATTGACGAGGGCAAAGTGAAAGTTACCATCAGTAAAATTTATCCTTTGGAACACGTTGCACAAGCACACGAGGAAAGTATAACCGGTCACGTCCGTGGTAAATTAGTGCTAGAAATATCAAAATAACTAAAGAGGCATGAAACACATCAAAACGATCAGCGAATTTCATCAGTTTAGGGAACTCCAAAAACCTGAACATCCACTAATTAGCGTAATTGATGTTGCAAGCGTTAAGCAGTTGACTAGTGATGAACCGACAGCTTTACTTTTAGATTTTTATGTTATCGCTATGAAAAAGGTTTCGGGCGCCAAGATGAAATATGGGCAACATCAGTTTGATTTTGATGAAGGCATAATGTCTTTTATGGCCCCCAATCAGGTTTTCAGTGTTACACCGGCCAAAATTGAGGAGAAAATAGAAAATTCAGGATGGGTACTCAATATTCATCCTGACTTTTTATGGAATACCCCTTTAGCCGGAACGATAAAGAAATACGATTTTTGGGATTATTCGGTAAATGAAGCACTATTCCTTTCTGATAAAGAAGAAGCTATTGTAAACAGTATCATCTTGAACATTCAGCACGAATACCGGTCCAACATAGATAAGTTCAGCAAACAAATTATCATCTCCCAAATCGAAAGTTTGCTCAGCTATGCTGACCGATTCTACCACCGCCAGTTTATCACGCGTGAAAAACATAACCACCAGATCCTTGATCGTTTGGAAACATTGGTGAACGATTATTTTAACAGTACTGATTTAATCAATAAAGGGTTGCCATCAGTTGGATTCATTGCTGGAGCATTAAATTTATCGCCTAAATATCTGAGCAGCCTGCTTAAAACGCTCACCGGACAAAACACACAGCAGTACATTCACGAAAAACTGATTGCAAAAGCAAAAGAAAAGTTATCAGCAACTGATTTATCTGTTAGTGAGATCGCCTACCAATTGGGGTTTGAACATTTACAGTCCTTCAGCAAATTATTCAAAACAAAAACCAAACTTTCACCTTTGGAATTCAGGCAGTCCTTTAACTGATAGATGCGAAAAAAATCCACTTCAAACAGATGTCTCTCTATACCTTCGTTTAATGATAATTTAAATTGTCAAAATCAGAAAGAGCACCTAATCACATAATAAGATTTTGATAATGAGTTTTTGGTAATGAAGAATGTTCTTTGAAAAGCATTCCGATCCATTAATAATGCATTGTCATCATGCATATAAGCCGGCAAAATTGCCAAGGCTACAGCGGAAAACTTAAATCAAATTTTAGTGTAGCAAAAGTACTCTGAAAACTATTCCGTAAACATCTAAGGCAAACGATGGAATAAAAAAACCGGAATCGAAGGGTTCGATTCCGGTAAGTACTCGAAACATTTCAGCCCACGAACCATTTTTTGGAAGATTTGAAACGTTTAGCCACTTTATTTGATGATTAAAGCCGATTTTTAATAACAAAGCCGTTTTACATTGAACCGCTCACTAGTTTGAAAAGTCATGGTCAAATGCATTTCTAGATAAATATTGCATGAATTTTTGCAGCAAATCATCAGAATATGGTGACCTATAGTGGGATAATCTTATTATGCTAAATTCTATAAGTTTTCCCGATCTAGATAACGCATTTTCATTATTAATTTTATAACCAGAAAAAAGTGGCCCTTGAAAAACAGCATTCTTTAATACGTCTTTCTTAGCAATTCGAATCTTCTTATACGTCTTTATTCCTTCACTAAACTCTAAAAACTCTTTGTGCAAAAATTTATACCGTTTTTTCCAGGATTCTTGTATTATCATCGATTGATTCTCTGCCTCACTCAGATTTATTCTTGATACCCCATCATTGTTGAAAACAGCTAAGTCCAGAGGCGACAGACTAATGGACTGGAAAGTCGAAAAGCGTGCGATCTTAATTGACTCGGCCGGCAATAATACGTCCTCAATAACATCAAGCGTAGCTAACTGACCCTTTTTGTATTGGTAGTAAACATCTCGCTTTATAGTCTCCAATTCAATTAAAAAGCCAAGATTGTATTTTCTGTCTCTAATCCCATTGCTTCTAAGTGCTACATTACATGGTTGAACAAGCAGAAGGTATTCCTTGTCTTGAATCTTAAAAATATCACCGTTTGATAGCGGATAGTGAAGTTGGTTAAGTATGTTACTTTCAATATACAATTCCTTTGTACGTAGACTAACTACCTGGGTCTTGTCAACCGGAGTTTCACCACCAGTTTTAATCTTCTCCACCTGTCTGATTTTTTCAAGGCTTTGATTGATTCTCCTTCGTCGTTGAGCAGGTATAAGACTAGTTAATGCTTTATGAGAAGTGATAATATTAGATATCCGGATTAATGTATTCATTTCCCATACGCCTTCTTCTTTGGAACTTCTTTGAATGATATGGTTAAATGAGTCTGGAGTTAATAAATTAATTTCATTAATAGATTTCGCAAAGGAACTTCTTAAAACCTTAGAAGCTTCCTTTTTTAGCAATTCTACTTCATTTATTAAAAGTGTATTTCGGATGCCTTCAGCTAGTCCAGGCAGATATGAACTATTCTGAAATCTTTTTTTAGATATTGTATAAAATCTTTCTTTGTCTAAGCCGTGGCTTCTACAATATTCACCTCGTTTGTCATATTCTTCGGAAATATTAAATAAATGTGAGAATATCCCACAGTATAAAAAGTTACTGATTGCTGTATCCTGAAGTAATTCCACAGCTAAGTCTCTTCCGTCCCTATTATCAGGTAAAGGTACATTACCGAATTCAATATCAAACAGAAACAAGACTTTAGCATCGGCAGTTAGAGCGGCCGTTATATTATTTTTACTGGCAACCCATTCAGTCGGAGAAAGTAAATCTATTTTATCTTTTAAAATGTCTTTCAGTTTCAAAGGTGCTACTGAGTTTTCCAACTCTTCACTATTATTCTCAAATGTTAAAATTCTTAAAAACAATTCTCTTCTTTGTTCATCATCTTTGTCGTCCCAAGCTTTGTTAATTCCCCTTTCAAACACGGGCTTTGCTAACTCCCAATCAATAAAATCTAACTCTTGAGGTTTATTATCATAATGAGCTTTCAGCTTACCAATATAAGCTTCTTTCAATTCGTTGATTGAGCATCGATCATCCACGTAAATTATTTTTTGAACCTTCAGCTGAGTTAAGAAATTCAAAATAGCGGTTTTCGCCTGAGCTTCATTTTTGGCGGTGGGATCAACTACCATTGCAACCGGCGCTTCTTCTTTATTGCCTGTCTTCATTCAGTTATAATAATATTGGAAAGGTTGATAGCAAAAATATACTTTCTTTTATGTTCATTTTCCGTCGGTTCTAGGGTAATTGAACATCCAGATGAATCTAGCAATTGGTTTATAATAAATAGTCCCAAACCTCTACCATCGCCTTTAGGCTTAGTGGTCACGAACGGTTCAAATATTTCATTTTGAACGGCTGGAGCAATACCAAATCCGTTATCATAAATATAAATCCAAGGGGCTTCTATTTTTACAAAAATCGTAGGTTCAAATTGCGCTTCGATTTTTTTTCTTTCAAGTAACCAATATTCTGAGTTGTTAATTAGATTATCTACAACTTGGGTTAATTTCCCTTTATTAATAGTTACTATGAAGTCATCAATTACATCTACTTGAAAACCTATTCCCTGCTTCGAAAAGCGATTTTTATAGTACTCAGTTTCGTCTTTGAAAAATGTGGAGAGATTGAATGTGGCCTTTTTCTCTTTATTATACTTTAATGCAGGGTCTAAATGTTTTAATTGGATCTTTAACCCATTGACCGTTGTGTTTATGTATTCCATTAGTACATAAATATCGCTGTCATTTAGCTTTTTACTTTGTAGCTTGTTTGAATAGAAGACCGCTTTCTCCGCTAACCTATCAGCAATTGAAGCAAATTCATGGCTTACCGATTCAGCTGTTAATCCTAAACTAGCTAATTCTGAAAAATTAGCTAGTTGTTCTTCTAAAACTTGAATTTTGGGTTCAAGAATATCTATAACTTCATTTAATTTCTCACCCCTAGCAATAATTTTCTCAAGCTTAACAAGAGTACTTTGAATAGTGGCTAGTTCATTGAGTATTTCTTCAACTTTATTGACGGTTTCCTTTTCAAGATCAGTTGAAAATAAGGGATTAGTCTTAACGGCTTTTACTATTTTATTAGAATCATTAATTGCTTTGCCGACAACAGTTACAGCCTCACTGAAATTCTCTTTTACTTCTTCCGTTTTAGTTTTTGTGTCTTTAAGTTGATCGAATGCCTGCCTTACGGTTTTTATCCCACTTTTTTCAACCTTATAGGTTTTGATAAAATCGTTATAAGCTCGTCGTATTCCTTCTTGGTACCGATTTACCTCGTCTTTAATAAAAAATGATATGGTGAAAAAATTCCTGGAATATGGATTCGATACTAACCCTTCTCTGTCAGTTTTGTCTTTTAGCTTTTCATTGAAGCCTTCATCAATCGCAAAATACCCAATAACGTTTGCAGGCCTTAATGTATAATAAGAACTACCCGTTGTTTGAGAGTCGCGTAATCGAAGCCAGTCATCGCCATCTATGCCAAATGGCTTTACGGCAAAACCATTCCTGAAAAGCTTAATACCAGCTTGACTTTGTGCAAAATCTCGGTAATTTGACATTTTTCCGAAAACGTCCTTTAAGTTGTCATCGTTAGACAGCCAATTATCATAAGTAAACTCATCTATTTGGCCTTTGAATGGCCCAGGACTAGCCTTTTCACCTTCATAAACTTCAATACCGCCAATATCTTTATGAAAATCGAACTTTCTTTGAAAGCTTACGAAAAACCCATCATAAGCGAATTCTATGTCCGAATACTTATCCTTTAAAAAAGAAAAAAACTTTTTCCCGTTGTCAATTTCTAAATAGGCGTTGAAATCGTCCCTGCTATTACCAATGAACTTTGATAGTTTAGTTTTTCCTCTTAATGAAATTATAGAGCCATCAAACTCAAACTCAAAACGTGAAATCGCTAAATCTCTTAAATCCTCGTTTGATTTATCTAAATCAACGGCTATTCCATTTATTTTGATAAATACTTCAAATGGCCTGTTCTCTTTGTACGGCGATATAATCTGTGAAACTTGTCCTTTAAATTTTTCCAGGTTCTGTCCTTCCCAGACTTCAGCATGATTAAGGTTAGCAAGTATCAAAGCCGTGCCTTTCTTCCTTGTAGGTTTGAATTCCTCAGCCTGTATGCGTACTTGACTTAATGACTCTTCCGTCTCAAAATCCTTCCAATTAAATGCAATGTGAGTTCCTTGATTACCGTCTTCATTTGTAAAAATCTCACATATGTCAGCCAATCTTTGGGTACTTAACCTGCCGAGTCCTTTGTCCCCGAGCGGAGTTCTTCCCTTAGGTGTAGTTTTTTTTGCCTCCTTTAACTGACGTTTTTGAGAATAAGAGATGATTAGCCACGACTTCATAATCGTTTCCTCACTCATTCCAAATCCATCGTCTTCTATTACAATGAAGCCTTTATGTTCTGGATAGAAAAGCTTTTCTTGAAGGTATTCACTAGTAGTATTTATCTCAATTGATACAAAGGAAGCATCGGCATCGTACGAGTTTTTAATCAATTCTAACAACGCAGTAATCTCATCGGAAACAAGCTGCTCTCCAAGTTGCTTTACAATATGGGGTGTGATATCGAAATGATACTTCGTTTCGCTCATTAGTAAGGTTTCTTAAAAATCAGTATTCTCTCTTTACTCATGGTGTCAGAAAAATTATTTCTTCCTGGCATTCGCTTACTAAGTATGTCGCGTTCCAAATCGGTAAAAAGATTAACACCTTTTGACTGCATAAGCTCATTTAGAATAGTGTCATTTTTAACTACTTTCTTATTGACATTTCTATTGCCAATTGTCCAGACCATATAGGAGTCCTTTTGTAATTTCACCAGCATGTTATCTATGCTTAAGTCCAAATCATTAATAAACTTGGTTACTTTACCGGCATTTTTTCTTTGTGAACCATCAAATTGCGTGACGAATTTTTTAAGGGTTTCTGATTTACCGAAAAGAACATCATCCGTTTGAGTATCCTCTATATTTTTGTTTCCGCCTAGGCTTTCCGTGTCAATAGCTTGTGTTGAGCGTAAATAATCAAAACCAATGTTCTTATCAATATCCTCTAACGGTATCCATTGAAGTAACAAATATGAAAATTGACCATATGTCACCGTTGTTTGATTATCTCCATAGGGAGGTGAGGTCACCAATAAATTGAATAATCTATTTGTTTTGATTTCTTTTTTAGTATTAGCCCACACAACATCAACATTTTTTGAATACTTCCCATCTTTTATAAAACCGCTATCATTAAGAACCGAAGAGAAATCAGTAATGCTTTTAATGCTTCTTTTTGATGTTGATTCAAAGTTTTTAACAACAGAAGTATTTCTGTTATTAATCTCGTCAATCGGACGCATATGTAATTTGAAAGTTGACGTTCGGTCATTGCTGTTCATCCGAATAACTTCAGCTAGCGTAACCCAGAAAAATCTTCTGATTTTTAAACTGGACTCAGTTAATATCGCGCGATAAATTTTAGATATTTCAATTTGTACGTCTTTCTTAAACCATTTGTCAATATTCGCGAAATTCACTTCAACCTTGCTAGAGTTATCAGCTCGAATCAAATCTAGTATTCTTTTATTTGCTTCGTCAAGTTCCTCAAATAAGAAATGACTAGTCTTTACCTTGCTTAACAAAAGAGATAGAGGATTTATATCTTGGCCATAAACGCTTAGCCCATACTTCATACCAGTTACAAGGGTATTTGATGCACCCATAAATGGATCTAATAGTGCAATTTCGCCTTTAATAGTTTTTGATAAACTCTGTATGATCGGTTCCTGAACAGACGGCACCATCATTGCAGGATAATTTAATATGCTTCTGGCAAAATCCTCTCTGCTATAATTTTCGCCATTTAGAACCCCACTACTTATAGAGTCAAGACTTTGTAAAATACTTTTATCAGTTTTTATCACTTTTTAATAGTGGAATTAATTAAGTCCTTTACATCTACAGCCAACTTCTCAGCTATTTTTATTAAGGTTTCTAAAGAGGGTTGCATGTCGTTGCTACACCATCTAGAAACTGTAGTCGGGTTTTTTTTAAGGTTCTGCGCCAGCCATTTGTTTGTGATTCCTTTTTCTGCTAACACAACCCGTATTCTGTTGATATCGTTTTTAACCATAACAATAGCCTAATTCGCATATTTATATACAAATTAAGACAAAATATAGCACTATTACAATACCATTAAGCTATTGGTATTTGGTGGATAATTAATATCAAATTTAATCAAACCTCTCAATACCTTACATAGCCCCTTTAGCCCCGCAAGGGGCCGCGCGCAAAAATGCCCCTTCATTCACCTAGTTAATTAGCGATAGAAAGGGCATTTAAGCTGTTACAGGACGTTTTTTAGTTCAAATTTAGTGTATTGCCATGCTTCGCAAAATCCGTACAAAGATCAAAAGCGACTTGTGAACGCTCAAAGCCAGTTCCGTACATTATAGATTTAAACTTGCTTTCATCATCCCTGAAATTACGCACGTTCTGAAAATAACCCGTTACGCTGTTGTATGCGCCAAACAAAGTTCCTTTGGTGGATGCCTCCTGCTGGCTGTCTGCGGTCATGGCATAATCAAAAACACTGCTAACCATGTTGTTGTAATGGCTTGATAGTTCGTCTTCCCTACCAGTTTTAAGCTTTTCGTAAGTTTCCTTGTTCGGCACCATTGCCAGTTGAATAAGCTTTTTCACTTCGGGGTCGGAAATGCGTACCCTTGACCACCTATTAAATATGGCTTCCAGTTCGGTGCTTAACTGGTCGGATATGCCTAACATTTTATGCGCCCCTTTCAGTTTTTCGGCTGCGCTTGCGGTATGGCGTATCTTGATTTGGTTACTGCAATTATTTAATGCAGCGTTTAATGTGTTAGCGCACCAAATACGCACAGGTGTAAAAGCAATAGTAATGCTCCCTAAACCGTCATGAGTAGAGGTCAAAAACAAATACTGGTCAATCATATCATCCCTGCCAACCCGTATTTGCTCGGGCAGTTTAGCTGTTATAAATATCGTTTTTCCATATCCTAATGCGCCTGCGGTTTCATATTGTATGCCACCTCTGCCACCTACAATATTATCAAAGAATGAAAAAGCATCTATATTCTGTACCACTTCATAATCCCTGCCGATCTTATCGCCCAAAATGGCTTCCGTATCGGTTCGGTAGGTAAAAAATGAATTATCAGAAATGATATTGTTACCGCTTGGCAGAGTGTGCAAATTCGGGTGTTTTGATACCTCAAAATTTAAATCCGCCTGTAAAATCGCTTCTGCGCTTGTTGCGTTGCTGTCAATTTCCTTGCCAATGACTTTCAAAATTTTTCTTTAACGTTTGCCATGAATGATATTTTTAATGTTGCGTACTCTTGATAAAAAAATCTCTGTTTCCAGTATATTGACGTTTGCGGTATCGGTTAAACTTAGTTTTGATTGTGTTTCTACTTCGTTTACGATCTCTGCAATACTAGTATGGTCGGCATGGACTGCCACACGAACCATAATAAAAAGGGTCTCGTATTTCATGCTAAATGATATTGGCTTTTAAACTCTGCGAACTGTCTGTAAAAGGCATCGGGGTTCTCTGCTTTGAATTCTTCCCCGTAACCCTGCCAATAGATTTGGTCAAGGTGGTCTATAAATGCTGCTTCCATGTTGTTGCTGATTAGATAAATGGAATAAATACCCCTGCGATATAGCAGGGGTATTTAACATTTATGCAGGAATGGTAATACCTGCTTCGATCTCTGCCAAACGGTTTACGCACATGCTGTCTACAAACTGTGCTACTGCCTGAATGATAACAGGGTTTTTAGTAGTAAACTTCCTGCGGTTGTCGTCTTCGATGGTCAGAACGCAACCCTGAAAGTGGTTTGCTTCCGTTTCGTCCGCATCATCAATTTGCGCCACTTCAAAGGCTTCCAATGTATCAATGGTATCTAACAACCTGTCACGCTGAATTTTCCTGCGGTGCAGTTCTTCCACCAATTTTAGGGTGCTTTCTAAGTTCAGCACTATTTTTTGCGGTTCTTCCTGTTTCACCTCTTGTTTAATCGGCTCTGCTTTTGGCTGTTCTGCTTTCGGTGCTTCGGGCTTTACTTGTTCAGCCTTTGGCAATTCCTGTGGCCTTAGCTGTTCAGCAGGGGTTTCCGCTTTCTTAGTTTCGGATTCTCCTTTTGGCTTATCGTCAAACTCTTTGCTTAGGGGCAAGCCGTTGGTTTTAGGCGCACCATTGTTTTCTGCCTTAACGTTTACCGCTGAACTGTTTACTTTTTTAGCTGTCGTTCCTGATTCGATTACTGTAGTTTTCATGATTTTTATTTTAAATTTTTAGTGTTACTGATTTGATTTTGCCCTGTGGGCGTTTGTCTGTGCATTGTTTTACTCCCTGCGGTGGGTGGGCTTCTGCCGTGTGCTGTTTGTGTTTTCATGGTGCTATCTTTTTTTTTAATATGTCAGTCGGCAGGGGCCTCCTGTCTTTTTGATAAGCACCCTCACCTAAACCAATCCCTTTGTAAGGCAAGACTTTGCCAAAAAAAATACTACCCCGTAGCGCAGCGGAGTGGGTGGAGATTTTTTTTGAGCAAACCCGTAGGGCTTGGTCTTGACGTCAAAGGGATTGTTGAGAAATTTGCTACCAAAAAGATGGGTGGAATTATTGACCAGGGTTTGCAGGACACTTATGAAAACTTATGAAGTGGCAGGCAGCGTGGGTGGCGGAGGAACGGAGCCACTTATGCCAGATGCAGTGAAGCTGCCGAATGCAGGAACGGAATGAGGCGGCTGGAACTGCTGGCGCATAGGAAAAGGAACAGGAGGAACAAACTGGTATCTTTACCTTTTTTGACAACCTTATTGGTACGGGTGTTACTCAAAAACGTTCTTTGGTCTTAAAAACCACGTGACCAATAATATCAAATCCATGCTGAAAGCGGAACATAGTCCCGGGAGGAAATATACTGAGCTTACTTTTAGAGACGTTGTCCCCTGTGCGAATAAACAGAGCTACTTCAACACTTACCGCCGAACTGGTCGCTTTTAAGGATATTTATACTAAAGGGAAAGACGATGGTATATACATCGAAAAGTTGCTGTAAAGCGTCCTTGTTCAGCGAGCCTATGGAATCGACTACGCGGCTCATTTATTAAATGCGATTGTAGATTCTTTTTATATAAATCCTATTATCTGGGTCCCATCAGCTGCTTATATAGATCCGATCATTATCTTTACTCCACTATCAACCATAAAGGACTCTAAAGACCGCAAAAGCAATAAATCTCAACCGATCAATGAAAAAAATTACTGCTATTTTTATTTTACTTTACGTTGTTTCGTTTACAGCCTATTCAAAAACCTGGATCATCGCAAGCTCCAGCTTGGAAGTAAAATTTAACGATCAAACAAATATTTTGACTGTTACAGACAAGCGCATCCAAAAAGCTTGGCAACAGACCATAGCCAGTGAAATTTTCACTGTACAAAACACATCCCAAAGAGGCAACACCTTACAGGTCGATTTTACTGGTAAAAACACTTTTACGGCAATTTTTACGCTAACGTCACTTTCGGCATTAGAGATCAGCTTATCAGCCGACACAAAAATGCCCATGAACGAACTTAGTTTTCCAGCCGCTTTTGAAACCCCTAATAAAGATCATTATTTACTTTATACCGATGGCGGCGGTTTTCTGCTACCGGCAGACGATACAGAATATCCACTTGGCAACGGCCGTACATTTTTCTGTGGCGGAGGTACCTCTATGGCATGGATGGGCATGACAGATACTCAATTTGAAAGCGGGTATATGGCAATTTTAGAAACTCCCTTTGATGCGGCATTAAGAACCAAACGTGAGAACGGCCTGGTTACATTTTCGCCTGTTTGGTTATCTTCTAAAGATCAGTTTGCATACGATAGAAAAGTTACGTATCATTTTTTTGATAAGGGTGGTTATGTTGCCCAATGCAAAAAATACAGGGATCACATCTGGAAAAAAAACAACGTTATTACCTTAAAGCAAAATGAAAAAAAAACACCTGCTATTGCCAAAATGATCGGCGGGGTACATATATATGTTTGGGACAACGCCCGCGAAACAAGTTTTGCAGCAGAATTAAAACAAAGTGGAATTGATAAGGCTCTTATACTTTGGAATCCCAATCATACTCCATACCCGAAAACGGGGTATGATACGCAATTAAAAGAGTTAAGCTATGCCACAGGTACTTATGAGCTATTCACAGATTTAAAACTGAGAGACACAGTATTTCGTGAAACAGATGAAAAAGGACCTTTGCGCTTTGCCTTAACTAGCTACCCCGGTAAATTTAATGAGCTTGCAATTAGAAATAAGGACGGTAAGACAGTGTCGAATCAATTTGGCCATACCAGTAACCCCATTGCCATACGCCCTGAAATGGTGAAGCGTATAGAACGTGAACTAAAAGAATTTAAACATGAATCCTATTTTTTGGATGTGTATCAGGCAAACGGCTTGTTTGAGGATTACTCGAAAAAAAATCCGCTTACCCGCCAACAATTTGCAGAAGAAGTAATTAAAAGTCATAAGTTATTAGCTGATAAATATGGCCAGTTTATGGGCGGAGAATGGGGAGCGGATTATTTGGGGTCTGGTGCTGTTTACAACCATGGGATGATGACTTTGCAAAGAACCTGGTTTGGCTCTGACATACAAAAAAAGGGAACTATTTACTACTATGGCGACTGGAAAAATAACTCCAGGCCAACGCAAATGTTGGGAACAAGGGTAGCTCCTGATAAGTATCTACGATACTCAATCAATGAGTATACGAGAGTGCCTTTATATGATCTGGTATATCATGATGCCGTGGTAAGTTCGTGGAGATGGGAAGATGGTAATCACCATAATCCTGAAATATGGTGGAAAAAAGATCTATTCAATATCCTTTACGGTAATGCGCCACTTTGGAGTATCGACAGAAATGTCTGGGATGCATACAAAAATACGTTTATAGAGAGCTATAAAAATATTTGTCCGTGGTTACAAAAAATAGGTTATGATGAATTGGTATCACACCGGTTTGTAACTGCAGACCATAAAGTCCAGGAAACGGTTTTTTCATCTGGTAAGAAAGCGGTTGTTAATTTTGGCGATATGGCCTACACGTTCCAGGGTAAACTGATCAAACCGAAGGGATTTCTATTATTGTAATCGCAACGATCTTTTTGCTTGCATTAGTCCACTACTTATGAATTGCGGTTTCTAAAGATATTTATAACGATGTAGCTCAATAACCACTAACAGGATGTTTTTACTGTAAAAAGTCCCAAATTTTGCAACGATCCTGGGATCAAACCATAAAAAAAGACCATGCGTTTACATGGTCTTTCGCTGAATCGAATCGAGTGATTATTTCACTACAGTGGCTTCCAGTTCCACCTTTAGTGTTTCGTTCAAGGCAACTACTTGCAGAAGAGTGACCGTCTGTTTCATTCCGTGCTTCGCCACGAAGGCCTTGAATAAGTCAAAACAGTTCTTGATAAACTCATCAGAGGAAGTTGAGTAAACTGTGAGCCGAACTATATTTTTGGGGTCATAACCTGCCTCATTAATTACCTTTTCGAGGTTCTGTATGGCCAGTCCAAGCTGGGTGCGCATATCGGCATTGCTCGACTTGCCATCGGCATGCACCGCTGCCTGACCTGATACATATAGTGTACCCTGTACATCTTTTACTTCAACAGCCTGTACATATCTGAGCTGGTCCTGCCATTGCCAAGGACTGAATTCTCTTTTTTCCATTTGTTTTTCCTTTTTATTTTGCGCCATAGCTGACGCAAAAGTTAATAATGTGAACACTAAAATTTTACCAAACTTTTTCATGATCTGATGTCTAATTTATACATCAAAGTTCATCAAAACCTCTGCTTACTTTTCGTGACAAATCTCACAATTATCTTAGGCGCGCTATGGTGTCGAAAGCCTGCTCAGTGTCTCTCGGGTTACACCCAGATAAGAAGCAATCAGGGTGTGGGGTACTCGCTGGAAAAGTATTGGATATCGTTGCAGGAGCTTATCGTAGCGTTCTTTGGCATTAGTGCTGATTAATTCCAGTATTCGCTGCTGGGAACTGATATGCCCCCTGTTGGCTTTCTGAAGAAAGAAGTAGGTCATTTTAGGAAGGTTCCTGCACAGGTTGTTATAACCCTGAAGGGTCATGCATAGCACCTGGGTATTTTCAAGGGCCTGCAAGGACATACTTGCAGGACTTTGGTTGAAGAACGCATAATAATCCCCTTCCCACCAGTCTTCCATAGCAAAGGCTACGACATGTTGCTTTCCTGAGGCATCCGCATAGTCAAGCTTTAAAAGTCCAGACACAACCCAAAAGGCATATGGAACTCTTCCGCCTTCCCTGATAAGAAAATCACGCCTCTTGAAATTCATTAATGAAAAATGCAACAACACATCCTTAAACTCGTCATCGGTAAGCGCAATTACTTTTTCTATATGAGCTCTAAATAAATTTTCCATATTATAAAAGTTTTCAAATTGTAAGCCATTTATAGAGCATGTATCCCTAAGGCTGACATAAACCTGCTTTATATAAAATTATAATATTGTATTGATCAATAATAGCAAATCACTTGTGAAATGTTCTGAAATATGTGCCGTTGGGACTTCTTCGTAATCAAATCAAAAATGCCCAACTGTCAACCAGCCGGGCATTTTCTAAAATGTAAACACCTTTCGAGTTATTTCCCTGAATTTTTCTTAGCAGTCACTTCGGCTCTAAGTTCCTGGGCTAGTGTCTTGCTCTGTTGTAATGCGTTGCGCAGCCTGGTTCCAGCCGCCTTGTTGCCTTTTTCATAAAATTTAACTGCATCCTGTTCAGCTGTTTCGATCAGCTCTTTTAACTTTTTGAAATTTTCCATAACGTTGTTTTTATTTATTTAATTATTGATGAATTAGCGTTCTTAGAATATCGAATGAATTAGACTTTAACCCCGCGGCTTTGCGAAAGGTCTTTTTGCGTATCCTTGCCTTTCTCCAAAAGCGGATCATTTTTAACGGCTACCTGGAACTGTTCCCTTTTCTCCGGCTTGCCGTTCTCTTGGAACATATTCACTTGGCCATAACGGGGAACCGCCTCAATGCGCAGCTTCACTTCCTGCCCATCTTTTACCGTGGTGATCAAAGGGCGATTACCGTTCTTCAGCGATTCCTCCAGCTTTTCACGTTGCTTAGGATCAGCCAATTCTTTGATATTGTACTTGTCCAGTACCGCTTTCAAATCGAATCCGTAAGATGGATCATGGAACTGCTTGATCTTGAAGTTATCGAAACGGTCTTTGGTCTGGTCGAAGTCCAGCTTGATCCATGCCTTGTATTGCTGACCGCCCAGGTTGAGCAGGTCGTCTCGGTAGACTGAACGGCCCTGGATCAGGTTGGCCGATTGCTCGGCAGAGAAACCCTTGCCTTTTTCCACGTAGACGTTCTGCGTTACCGCAGGACTGTAAAAGGTCTTTTGAAAATCTTTGGCAACAAAGTTCACCTTGTCCTTTTCCATCGTAGCTAAAGTGGTCTTATGACCAACGTCTTTACCTACGGCCAGTTCACTATCACCTTTCTGCTCTTTAAAATAGCTGATCGCCTCGTGCGGGCTGTCGAACTTGCGGAATACCGGCTTGTTCTGTTCACCCGGCGAGATGACAAGGTACTTTTGTTCCGCTTCCAATGGTTTGGCATTGTTCAGGGTCACCGAATATTTATTGAAGTAATAATAGTCGGACTGGCCGGACTGCTTGAAGTGCAGCTGCAAATCTACCTGCCCCTTATCTGCAGGCATTGGGTGACGGAGCTGGAACTCTGGAACATTCTTCTGCATGTTCTTTTCCATTTCCTCCGCCAGTTTTTTTGGAAAGCCAAGCTCCTTGAGCTCTTCTTTCAGGTTGTCCAAATTGTTTAAGTTCATCGCTTTAATTGTTTTTAGTGTTAAATCTGGATTGTTTATCGCCAAATCCGTTGGTGGCTGTAATTGGTTTCTTTCCAATCGTTTCAAGTCGTACACCAGGCTGCTGATCGGCACGGCCTCGTGCCAGTTAAATATCTGCTGGTATTCCCTTGCATGATTTATGGCTTCGTGCTCATCTAAAAAGCAGGTCAGATCATATCTGGCATTGATCGGGTTATCGGTGTCATACACTACCCATTCATATCCTTTGTTCGACTGCTCTTGCAAATGTTCACGCAGTTCACCTGCCATTGCCGGATCGTTTAACTGTGCCATGTACTATACTTTTACCTGATTTTCTGCTGGTTGTTACGCAGCAATACCGGCTGGCCTGATTCTAGTTTGACCTTGATCTTTTTGATCTTTTTGCTGAACAGGGATTTGGCGGCATCTATACCGGCACCAGCTACCTGCGTAGCGATGGAATTATCCACCCCGTACATACCGATGCTGCGCACCGCATCATCTGCTCCGCTACCAGCTGCGTCGGCCAGTTCCGCTTCCGGCGCATACAATCCCGGCATGCCGTCCAGCGAATAGACCGACAGGTCAACCGGAATGATGGATGTGCCCAAACGGATATTCTTAATGTCGAGTAACAGGCGCTGGTTGGTAATGCGGCAGGTGCCAAAGATCTCATGCCCTTTGGGGATCAGGTAACCATACAGGGTAACGGTGTCCTGCAATCGCAATTTTATAGTTGCACCCTGTACCGCTTTCTGTTTGTCTACGATCTGTGCGGGTATCGCCTTGAACTTGGTATCGCCTTCGGCACCGGCAGGTTTTACCGTTTTTGCAGCTACGCTTTCCGGATTTTGTATGGCTATAATTTTATCCATCATCTCACTGAGCTGCTTCATTTCCGGGTCTTCCGCCTTGTCTTCCTGCATAGTACGCATCAACTTTTCCAGGCGATCAACATCGCCAGTCATATTGCTGTTATTTCCAGGCTGTGAATACTTTGTGCCATAATCGACAGGTGGAACAGGCCGGTTAACTTCGGTATTGATCTGCGCCAGCTTTTCATTGATGCGCTGCTCGTTCGGATCAGGCACATTTGCTGAACCAAAGCCCTGTTTTGTAACCGAAGTGGGCAGGCTATCGGGTTTTTGCTCCCGGCCAGCCAGTTCGTACAGGCTTAACTTGCTTTGCGGGTCTTCCTTTTTAAAGGCCGCATCGGGAAGGGTTGTGTTGATTCCCGGTTTGCTTGTGAGCTGGCCTGTGGAACTATTACCTTTACCGCCGCCCAAGGCATAAAAGCCAAGCGACAGGAAAGGCAGTACCAATAGCGGTAATACCAGCAGCATCTTTCTGGTTCTTTCTTCTTGTGTTTTCATTTTATAATTTTTTATTGATGATTAAATCGAGTGAATAAGCAGGTAGAGGTTGATCGCCGCAAACAATACGCAGAACAGGATCAGCAAAAACAGCCTTGACTTTGCTGACAGGTTAGCTGCCTTGCCGTTCAGGTGATCCGCTGCCTTTGTCTGTAAGCCGATGATCTTTCGGGCAATGCCTGCGGCCAGTTCCTCCTGTTTCGGGTTCACCGCTGTTTGTCTTTTTCGGAATAGTCTCATGGCTTTAGTGCTTTAGGGTCTTCGTCGCGGTTTTCCAATATCTCCCAGCCCTGGATCAGAAAGCCGTGCGGGTTGTTGTCCGTCTGGGTTTTAATGTCCCTGATCGTTCCCTGCGAAACTAGCCTGCGTTTGACCGTACTGCTGGAACGTACCAGTTTTTGGGTAGCGTAGCACGTAAAAGCATAGGGATAGGTATTAACATCCAGTTTGATGCTATCTACCTCAATATCCTGGGAAATATTGGCCGAAATGAGGTTGTTGTAATAACCGCTTTCCTTCAGGTTATCGTACTGCTTTTTGGCCGATTCATCAGCGAGATAAAGCGCCTTGGAAATATTCGCCTGTATGGCCTTGTCATCCGGCGCCAGGTTAAAGAACAACTGGTGAAAGGTCTTGATGTGGTCGCGCAGCTCAACCGGCAGGTTGCTTTTCCTGTCCGATGCGATCGCTTCCAGCACTTTTCCGTTGTAGAGGATATGTACGCGGTTCTGCGCCTGGTTCACCATATCATAGCTTTTGTAGATGCAAAAGCCGATGGTCAGCACATTGGCCAGGATCAGAAAGATGCTGAACGTCTTGATGTGCTTAAAGGCGGTGTCTATGTTTTTAAATTGACTGAACATATATTTGGGAATTAATGATGAATGTTAGTTACCGGATAGTTTATCCCTTTGGTGCTGTGAGCCGCCGGATTTGTCAGGAAAGTAATCGCTGTTCCCTGAACCTGAAAAACCCTGTTTGATATTCCGGTAGGCATCGCCCAAAGCATCTGCCGCCATACCGCCCCCAGCCATCGCAGCACCGCTTGCAGTAGAGCTTGTGTTACTCACAATGGTATTCACCCGTTGCAGAATGGTATTGCCCCCTCCGGCATGTACCACGTAGTTGGCCACGTTCGGCACTGAGAAATAACCGACGATGCCAATGACCAGGAATATGAGATACGCCGTGTCAGTGGAACTGAAGAAGGTATCGCCCTGCTGACCGATCTGCGAAAGGTCTAGTTTGAGCATGTTCTCCTGTATTTTCCCAAGGATGCTCCCGAAGATATTGGCAATGGGCAGCCACAAAAAGATGTTGACATACCGGGCAAGCCACACGGTGAGCGTATGCTGAAAACCGTCGAACACGGCAAAGCCAAATACCAATGGGCCGAGAATGGCAAGGACAATTAAAAAGAAAGTACGAATGGTATTGATACACAGCGCAGCCGATGCATAAAGGACTTCCAGCACCTGGCTAAGCCACTGCTTGATAGAGTTGCGAAAGTTATAGCTCTGCTTTTCAGCCCAGAACTTCATGTCATTGCCGATACCATCAAAGAAACCTTCCTCTTCGCCGCCCGGATCTTTTGGATGGGTGTACTTATACCATTTTTCACGGTCTCCGCTACCGTCCTCGCCGACATACATCTGCCATTGTTTGGACTTCTTCACCGCTTCTTCCTTTTGTTTGAGCAATGCCGCTATCGCCTTATTGCTGTCAGCCACCATAGCACTGGTCGCTGAAACGGTCGGCTGTAATACACCGTTCATCAGGGCGATGACCGCCGGAAAGGCAATAATGGCCAGCCCCAAGGCAAATGGGCGTAATAATGCGTAAAAGTCGATGGGTTCTGCCGCTGCTATCTGCCGCCATACTCGTGAAGCGATATACCAGAGTGCGCCAAACCCGGCTATGCCACGGGCGACGCCTATCAGCTTCGAGCATAGCGGGAGCATCTGGCCATATACCTTGTCCAGTTCGCCCTGCATACTGCCGATTTCGTGCGCTATGCCCTGAGCGTGGGATAAGCTGGGTAGTAAGAGCAAAAGCAGCATGCCCCCCAGCCCCCTGAAGGTGGAGCTATTGAAAAGCTTTTTGATTTTATGATTTAGTTTCATGGCTGGTAGATTTTTTGAAGGGTTTGTATATCATTCTTTTCCTTTTGCCTTTGAAGGTTAAGCAGGCTGGCCTGCTTGTTAAAATCCCGCAGGAAAGAAAGCTTGTCCTGGGTATCGGCAAAGATCTTGTCAATGGCCTGCAAGCGTTCATCATCGCTCATGCGGAGCTTGGAGGAAGTGACCACGTTCATCAGCGCATCCAGGTTGTTTACGCTCTGATCGAACAATTGCCCATAGACCTTGCTGAGATAATTGATCTCCTGTTCGCTAAAAGTTCCAGATGATTTGAAGCGGCCAAATGCCGTTTTGTACTCCGAAACAATATCTTTTTGATAGGTAATGATGCCCGCTACCTTGTGGTACTTTCTTACCTCGGGGCTAACCAACATTAGGCCGTCAATAAAGACCTCGTGCAGACTAAAATTGCCCTGGGAAATGTTCCTCACCGCATTGTAGCCGGTGCTGACGATCTGATACCCTTTCTTCATGTCGGAAAGGATGTTCTTGAACTGGCTGAGCTTTTCTACGTTCAGCAATAGTTGCTGTACCTCGGTGGATTGTGCCCTTGAAAAGCTTGCAGTTGCTAATAATAAAAGTACCGGCAACAGTATTCTAATTGATTTCATAAAGCCTCCTGTTTTGATTAATTGATCGTTGTTCACTTTCTTTTTGCCCGACAAATAGGCTGACCTCATTAGTGAAACTTTGGGTAAATGCCGCCTTGTCCTTCATCCCGGTATAGACCTGATCCAGGCGTTCGATGCGCTCATTGTCTGTCATTTCCACCTTGCCGGAAGTAATAACCAAAAGCAGTTCCTCCAGGTCGGAAAGGCATTCATCCAGTACCTTTTCCCTGACCGAACCGATATATTCCCGGTCACCATCCGAAAGCTGGTCATTGCTTTTGACGCCGTTAAAATTCTTGCGAATGGCCAGTTGCATTTCAATAATGTCCGCTACCTTGCTGTTGTTCCTGATAAACGGGCTTACTGCTTTGAGCGAACCGAAAAAAGCACTGTGCAAACCGAACTCACCATTCTTAATATCACGAATGGTATGGATGCCGCTGGTTGCGATGTCGTAGCCCTTTTTAGCAAATCCGATATAGACCTGCAAGCCTGCGATCTGCTTTAACAGGTATTCCTTTTGCTTCTTCTTCTGGCTAAACCATTCGGCGAAGGTCTGCGCCTGGACAGGCTGAAAGCTAAAGGCGCAAAGCAGACAGCAAATACCAAGTATACTTAACAAGCCTTTTACCCTTCGCTTTTCTACTTTTACCTTATTCATTGATTCCATAGATTTCTTTCAAGGTAGCCACTTCATCCAGGGACTTTGCCCGCTGGATGCTTAAAGAAATGTTCTGCGAGTTGAACTTTTTCAGGTCGCTGTAATTGATGTCCATCTGGTCAGCGGCGGCATTGATGATTTCCAGTCTTTTGGCATCGCTCATCTGCGTTTTAAAACTGTTCACCACCAAAAGGATGTGGTCAAGGTTTTTGATACTGGCATCCAATATGCCGGAATATACCGTTTCCATATAGGTGAGCTCTTCGGGCGTAAAGTGCTTGTCTTTACCGAACAGCCCCCAGGCCCATTTGTATTCGTCCACAATGGCCACCTGCTTTTCGGTCAGGTCTTTGATCCGCTTGTAATAGACTATGGCCGATTTGATCTGCCATAGCTCATTGTAATACTGGCTGTAAAGTTCCTTCTGCTTTTCCGTCCAGTCGGCGATCTCGGTCAGTTTAAGTTTGGACAACTGGTTTTCCAACACCTTTTGCGCATTTTGCAGCCAGATGGTTTCGTTCTGTAGGCGTTGTACCTTTAGGTCAACCGCTTTGATGACTTTTTTTATGCCTGCCTTGATTACCTCCACGATAGCGATCTGTGCATTCGCCTCGGAAGGCAAAGCAACAAACAGCGTCATGGCGCTTAAAGGCAGGGCAACCATATACTTCTTCATAAAGCCCCCTCTAAATCTCCCCCGGAAGGGGAGACTTATTAATTTTAATAATGTGTTCATAATTGATTAATTGATCTTTTTGTATTCCCGCTTGCCGACTTTCAGCGTGCCTGTTTCCGGATAGAAGGTGATGAGCTTACCCTTTCGGGTCTCGGTCAGGGTTTTGGTACCATCATCGTAGATGGCGTTCCATCGTTCGGTCTCATACTGGCGTTTACCTTTTTTGCCGTCGGTTACGACATTGAAACCGGTTTTGCGAAGTATGGAGAAATTGTTGCTACCTGAAGGTTCGATGACCAGCGTATCATCGGCTACGCTGTATTCGCCGCCTGCGCTGTTCACATAGGTGCCGGGGATAAAACTTCTGGTTTTGTCAGTGGTGCAGGCGGTAGCAAATAGTACCGCGACCGCACATAGAAAAAAAAGTGTTTTCATTTTTTATAGATTTATTGGTTAAGAATTCTGGTTACGCAGCTCACTGGCCAGTACTGCAATGCCTTTTTGTATGCTGCCATATTTCTCGGCATACTCCTGCACTTTCATCTTTTCGCTTTCCTCGGTGGTGTAGGCGAGGTATTCTTCCAGACTTACCTCTGTCCGGTAGACCTTGCTATATTGTCCGCCCAGGGAAATGAATACCTCTTTGTACTTGCGCTTAGGGTCGTTGGCCTTGTTCATCGAAAGTACCTGTGCTTTCTCTTTGTCGGTTAATCCCAGCAGTTCCTGTATTGCATCGAACTTGTTCTGGTACTTGCTTTGGTCTAAAAGAATTTTGCAGTCGGAGTTATTGACAATGGCCTGCTTAACGATAGGAGAAGAAATGATGTCCTCGATCTCCTGGGTAACAACGATGGCCTCACCAAAGAATTTTCGAACCGTTTTAAAGAGATATTTCAGGTACTCTGCCATGCCTTCTTTGGCAATGGCCTTCCAGGCTTCTTCGAGTAATATCATCTTACGGATGCCTTTAAGCTTGCGCATCTTAGAAATAAATACCTCCATAATGATGATCGTCACTACCGGAAATAGTATCGGGTGATCCTTTACGGCATCCAGCTCGAAGACAATAAAGCGCTCGTTCAATAGCTCAAGGTTTTCAGTAGCATTTAGCAAATAATCATACTCGCCGCCCTTGTAATAAGGGTTCAGAACGTACAAAAAATTGGCAATGTCGAAGTCTTTTTCTTTGACCTTACCATCTTCCAGTACTTTCAGATAGACCTCTACTAGATAATCATAGAAGGTATTAAAGCAGGGGAAGATTTCGGAATGCTGATCCAAGTAGGCATAATAACCGGTCAGCGCATTGGATAAAGCCACATACTCCGAACGGGTAAAGGGCTCATCATCCTTTTTCCAGAGGGCAAGCAATAAGGTTTTGATACTTTCCTTTTTCTCGGTGTCCAGCACATCACCATCGGTCAAGTAGAACGGGTTGAACTTGATCGGGTCTTTTTCTGAATAGGTGAAATAGTAACCACCTACCAAATCGCATAAACCTTTGTAGCTATGGCCAACATCCACCAGCACCACATGCGTTCCCTGCTCGTAATAGCTGCGCACCATGTGATTGGTAAAAAAGGATTTACCGCTGCCGCTGGGGCCGATGATGAACTTATTGCGATTGGTGGTGTAACCCAATTTGATCGGCTCGTCCGAGATGTCGGTATGTACGGGCCTGCCCGAAAGCCTATCGCCGAAGCGGATACCAAAAGGGCTGATACTACTCCGGTAATTAGTCTCCAGGTTTAGAAAGCATGTAGCCTGCTCCAAAAAGGTATCGAAAGTATCGTTCATTGGAAAATCAGCTTGGTTTCCGGGCAGACCTGACCACCAGATCTGCGGCGCACCGTCGGTTTCCTCTTTGGGCGTAGCATCCATTTGGGCAAGTGCCGAACTGACCTTATTTTTCAGGTCTTTGATTTCCGCTTCGTCTTCCGACCAGGCCAAGACGTTGAAATGCGCTTTGACCGGTAACCGCTGCTGACCGATAGCTTCATTCAAAAAATCGTTAGTCGCCACACGAGAAATGGCATTTTCACGGGAATAAGCCGACAGAGATTGCAGGCGAAGCTTTTTGGCTTCCAGCCGTTTCAGCGTTTTAGGTGCGTCTTCGATGAAGATGTATTGGTTGTAGATGTGGTTGCAGGGCAACAGCTGGCCCAATGGTGAGGCGAAGCCGATACTGAACTTGGTGCGGTCGGTACTGTACCTATCGTAATTGATCCGGCTGCCGCATAAGGCAGGCAGGTCTTCGGCATCTGATAAAGTAAACAGCTTGCAATGCGCTTCGCCGATACGCAACTCATCTTTAACGTGTACGTCGCGGATCGTCTTTTCATTTTCCTTTTGCAGGAAACAATACTTTTCAATGATACCGGGGCGGTTGCCGGTTCCGGCTAGTTCTTCATCAGTTAGCCTGCGCAGCGCGACAAAGCCGCTGTCTTTGAGCACCCGCTCGAACTGGCCCGCACTGTCCAGGAAGTCATTGAACAAAACCTTGTTAACGGTCTGTTGTGGCACAATGGACTTGCGCAGGATATTGGAATATACTGAACTGGAAAGTTTACGGTCTTTTGGCTTTTTGGTCAGGAAGATGTAACAGCGATGATCCAGGTAGGGGCGTTCATTGAAGAAGCGTTCGCTGGAACGGGACAAAAAGCTGTTGTCATCGGTCTCAAAGTTTGCCCTATACTTAGTCTCGGTAAACCAGTCCTGCTTGTGAAAAATGCTGTTAACGGGCAAAAGTTTAATGGCTTTGATCAGTATCTGGTGGTAGGCCTCATAGTCCCGGTCGGATAGTGTAAAGATCTCCGGCAGGCTGGCCTCATAGGCAATGGTGATGTCGCCCTGCGCCGATACGATGGCATTATGTTCCACCGTGCTGATCGGCATAATTTTCTCTATTGCGGTCATGGTTTTGCCTTTCTTAAAGAGGTGAATGCTTTCCTTGAACTGAATTTGAGGTAGCGTGGCAGCTGTCTTTTGGCAAAGTACTTCATCAGCCCATGCTCACCATATTTATGGCTAAGCCGGAATACGGTGTAAAAAAGGCCGCCACCTAGTCCGAAGATTACCGGCAGGATAATGAACAGGCTTAATCCACAGATGTATAGGATAGCAAAGCTGATCAGCAGCAATACCAATCCTACTGCGAGGTAAGCAATATACTGCGCCCGCAATCCCTTGAATTCTATGGGTTTGTTGATGCCTTTGTTGATCTGATATACGCTTGACATGGTAATTGATTTTTAAAGCCCTGCCTTTAGCTCGGTGCCAAAGGCAGGGCTATAGGTTAAATGCCGAAGAATGATTTGAGGACGGTAGCGACTACTACTAAAAAAATACAGGAACCGAACCAGGCAGCGGCTACCTTGTTGGTGTCCGGCTCACCAGCATTCCATTTGTTGAAGACCTTGATGGCCCCGATGATGCCGACAACTGCACCGATGGCATACATCAGGTCGGTTCCGGTATCAAAATATCCTTTGACCTTGTTGGTTGCCTCGGTTATCCCGGCATTACCGTCCTGGGCGAATAGGGACAGGCTGCAAAGCATATTGTACACGCAAAGGGTGAAGGACAGTAACAGGAATTTGGCGAAGGTTTGCTTTTTTGGGCTATTGAATTGATTTTTCATGGGAATTACTGTTTAAAATGGCGGATTGAATTGATTTGAAAGGAAAGCATGCTTAGTCCCAGAGGTCTTCGAGTTCCTCATCGGTCAGCAGGAAGGGCGCATTGTCTCGGATATAGCGGTTGAGATCCTCCAGGTTGTCGCTTGCGGCTATCTTAGGATACTTTTCCTTGATCCGCTGAATTAGTGGAAAAAAGTGAGTTTTACCGCCATCCTTATTTTCCAGATCACGAAAAGCGACTTTCAGTTCTTCCAGCACATCCGGCACAAGCCCTAACTGATCGTCTTTGTGAGCATCCGGCGACCTTTCTGCGAAATGGACACCATCCATCGCTACCATGCTTACACCTTCGGGCTCCACCGATCTTCCCATCAGGGTGCCGGGTTCTTCTTCCTTCGGTTCGGGTTCATCTTCCAGTTCTGCTTCCCATTCCTTATGGAGCTTTTCCGGTGGTTTTTCCTTCGGCTTTTGCAAAAAAAATCCGCTTGCCTTCTGCCGGTAGTAAAGCAGAAAAATGGCCAGGTACCAGACCAGCGAGAGTACGAATGCGGCAACCAAAAACTGTTGCCAGGTGAATTGTTCTAACATGATATTTGCTTTTGTCCTGCCGCCCCATTGCGGCAGGAATTACAAAAGCAAAGGTTGGTAGCATGCAAATCCGCATTGGACAAGTAGCCAAAAATTATATTCAAATCATTGATAATCAATTCCCTTTAAAAGCCATCAGCTCTGCCTTTCACGCTTCGATTTTAATTTTTCAGGCTCATAACGTTCGTCATCGTCGATCTTCTTATTGATCGAATCACGCATATTGTCCAAAAAACGGGTACGGCTCAGACGCTTTCTTCTTTTGATCTCAACGAACCTTCGTGCCGGAATTCCAATCGATACGTTCAAGTGCTCGGCAAGCCAGGTAAAAATGTCGTTTATTCCGGCCTTACCGTGGTTAAGCTGTCCGCTGTCATACAACCCATAACCAAGTTCAACCAGGTTAATGCTTTCACCTGTCCATGTGAGTTTTTTCGATACATAGGCACTATGTTGTGTGCCCTTGTCTGCAGAAGAACCCAAGCGAATTTGCTCTATGATGTGGTCTTGCAGATTTTCGTAAGCTTTGAATCGGGCGAACAGATGATCTCCGCAGGTTGAAAATCCGATATCATGCTCTTCAAACTCAGATACAAGGACTGATGGCACTTCAGCACCACGCAAGAAATACAGCTCGTCCATTTCGACCGCACCCGCGCGGAAATATTGGTATAAGTAAGCATAATGCAAAAAAAACATTTGGATTATCTCTAATTCTCGTTCATAGTAGGACAGCAGTTTCCCCCAACTTCCAGCAGGTTTGCTCTGTTCTAAATTATATCTCTCCAACTCGAATATTTTTGCAGCAATAAATATTGGTTTTACCATTTTGAAAAAATGGATCTCTTCCTGCTTACTTTTAAACGGTTCTGACATTACTTGCTCGCGTAGTAGAAGCAATAGCCTTCGGATGAGTTGAAGAGCGGCAGCAAGACGGCCGGAGGGTGTTAATTTTTGCCCAGCTGTATGAGCCAGGCCATCGGTAAGCTGAATGAGCAGCTTTTCAATCGGTTTTGATAACATAAACATATAGGTTAAATAACCCTTGCTCAGCCTGTTCACTGGCAACAACTTTCACTTTAGCATGGGATGCGTAAAATCCTATCATATTGAACAGATTTAGATAAGTAATATTTACACAAAGTTGGGAGGATGCTAATTAACCTGCAATACGGATTTAGACATATTTTAAGAAAACTTTATACGTCTTTCGGCTTATTTTAAGAATTATAAGCCACTTTTATCCGTTATTTTTCGAAACTAATTTGTTTATAAGTTCCATCCGTCCGTTGGTGCCTGTTTTATGAAACAGATTTTCAATATGCTTTTTTACAGTTCCTTCCGAGATATGGAGACCTTCGGCAATAGCCTTATTTTTATGGCCCTGACGGATATTTTGAACGATTTCAATCTCTCTCTTGGTTAAACCAAACCGGGAGCAATTCTCGGTAAAATAGGGTGAAGACTGTTTATCTGCCATCTTCAGTTCTAACAACTCAGCATACTCTTTTCTTGCAGCTTTAATAGATGTAGAGATAAATATGATGGTGATAATTATAAAACCGGTATTCGTAAATAGTACCTCAACGAGTTGAGAGGCATGAAAGTAGGATAATATAGGCATGGATGCCCATGGGGTAACTGCGAAATAAACGCCCACTTCCTCTAAGAAATTATTGCGTTGCCTGTGCTCTTTATATTGAATTCTAATCGCCTTGATTATAGCCCACAGCAATATAAGGGCATAAAAGAAGGGAATTATGCTGCCATATTCAATGGCAGCATTTAAATTTTTATTTAAAGAGTACCCGATAACAAAGAAAACAAGGTAAGGCAGTAAAAGGAATAGCGGCACCCCATATATGGCATGAAAACGTAGTGTTTTGAGATCAAATCCTCTGTAAAAGTAATAAGGAAAGTAGGAAGCCATTATAAATCCTGTCCCATAGGCAATTATGTTCTGCGTGACGATAGAAATGCTTAACCCGTTGTCAGGAAAAAGCCCGCCGGTAATATTATATAGGATAAGTAGAAAAAGCAGTATTAAATACCACATTCTTTGAGTGTCTTGCGGCCTGGATAAATAGAATATGAGCTGATAGCTGAACATAAATATTTCCAACACTGCAAAAACAAACGTCACCACGTGCATCTCCGTCCCAAATACCAGCATAGCTATTTTATGTTTAACTGGTAGATCGCTTTAGAAAATAAAGGGTATAATCTAACTTAAGGCTGTCATAAATTTGAAATCCGTAACGCTCGTACCATGGTAGATTTCTTGGGGTAGAAGTTTCAAGATAAACCGACAGTCCGATGCTTTGAGCTCTAGCATTAAGGTGCTGTAAAAGAAGACTTCCAATTCCCTGTTTATGGCAAAGTGGATCAACTGCAATGAACCAGATATACAGCATCTTTTCTTTTGGTTGTTTCTCTTGTATTTTTGACTCGCGGTCAAGTGCTTTCAAAATACCACTTAAGCCAAGGGCTTGACAAACAAGCTTGATATCAAGCCAAACGGTTACCAGTGTTATTTTCTTTTGATGCGGATACAAGATCAACGCGCAGGATTTTCGATCGTCCCCTAACCATATTTCGCCAAAGCGATTGCACACCTCAAATGAGTAATCCATTAGAGCGCGGATGCGCTTTTCTCGGTTGTCATCTTGACGGACAATGTAATTTACACTTTGATTATCGTCAAAAGCCTTTGCCAGTATATTAATCACCAAGACCTTGTCTTTTTTTACTGCTCTTTTCATATGAATTGTCGCCAATCGTTATAAATTAGTTGGTAGAATTCCTTTATTGGTTACTTTCAAACTTTTTATAAGATTAAAGCGTTTTATCAAGCATTAGCTTCAGCTCACTTAACTAAAGTAGATTTTGTAATTAAGTGATTGTTTGCCCAGTGTATCACATCTGATGTTTCTAATTCTTGTTGCGCGTTAAAAGTTTTTTCTATATCCCATGAAACTCCATTTCCTTCAGCAAAAACGACCCTGTATTTCTTAATTACATCGTCAGGATCCTGAACAAGATCAGCTTTAAGTTTCCGTAAGCTCCATTCTACTCTATGTACTTTATTATCTGAAATTGTAGCTATAATATCAGCCAGTTGACCGTAAGTAATCGTATCGCCACCAGTGTAAACGACACTATTCATTATTCGGGGCTGATAATAACAAATCTCTGCTGTCAATCTCCCAATGTCCTCGGGTGTAGTCACTGTTACAGCATTTTTCCAACTTCCAAGTGCGTGCACGGTGCTGTTTGCTAAGTCAACCACTCCAAAAGATGGTTCAAACAGAAAGCTTGTGAACATTCCGGTCGAGATGATCACCCATTCAGTTTTGTGTTGTGACCGTAAACGATCGCGAACGTCCAGTTGCTCGTCAAAAAGATCCTGAGCGCTACCTCTTCCAATAACGTCGTAATCAACGCCAAACTGCCAGGGAAAATAGCGCTTGACCCTGGCATTTAGTATTGCCTCAACCAACTTAATCTGAAGCCCCCGACCTGTTACAAATCCAGTGCAGGATATAACTGTATGAAAGCGATTGAAAATACCGGAGAGTTCGGCAACTGAAGCAGACAGATCACCGGGAATAATCTCCACGCCAAGCAACCTAAGTTCGGCGATATCCCGTATCTTGGCACGGTCCTTTGATTCGATTGTTGATGGCTTTAGCAGTACCGTAATTGTTTCTACAGAAGAACGCGATGGATGCTGCGCCAAATTGCGTAACACTGTCATGCCAAGTTCACCAGCTCCTAACACCAGTATTGAAGTATTATCCATTTTTTCTTTTATTTGTTAAAATTAAATCTAAAGCTCTAAGCCATTCACATTTCAGATATTGCTTCAACTTTAACTTCATTGTTTTAGAGGGTTCACTTTAATCACGATCTTGCCAAAAGCACCCTCTTCTAGTCGCCGGAAAGCATTAGGTGAATTCTCGAAGGTATGAACGCTATCAATAACCGGATTAATCCTGTGGACGTTAAAAAAGTCAATCATTTCCTCAAATGCTTTTCGATGACCTGTAGAAATACCCTGCAGGTTTATCTGTTTAATTATAACCGGAAACATATTGAAACTAATTTCGGGATGTTCAAGGAATCCAATTAATGTGATCAGGCCTGATGTTTTGGTTGCCATGATGGATTTATTTAAATCACCGCCTGCCACCTCTAACACTTCGTCGACACCTTCATTATGAGTCAATGCCAAAACTTTCTCATCCCAATTGGGTTCAGATGTGTAATTTATATAGTGCTTAGCCCCCAATTGAAGTGTTTTTTCACCTTTAGTATTCTGGCTGGTTATAACAGTTGCTTCTACTCCCATTGCTTTGGCTATTTGAACCGCGAAAAGCGCAACGCCGCCGGTTCCCTGAATTAGGACAGTATTGCCCCTTTTTAACTGTCCGATGCTATTAAGCGCATACCAGGCGGTTAATGCGGCTATAGGCAAAGTACAAGCCTCTTCATCAGTTAGATACGCCGGCGACATTACCAAACCGTTTTCATTGGCTACCATGAATTCAGCAAGGGCACCCTGCAGCGGGCCGCCAAACATAAAGTCTGCCTCATCTGGCTTCCTCGGATCGTCTAACCAATTTGAATGGAGATGCGTTAATACCCGGTCGCCTTCTTTAAATCTTCTTACACCACTCCCTATGGCTACAATTACACCCACTGCGTCAGAAACCAGCGTTAAAGGTCCGTTCTTTAATATGTCAGCGCTATAGTTTCCCTCTAATATCGCTTTGTCCCGATAGTTGAGAGAAACGGCAGATACTTTAATTAACACCTCATTAAAATTCGGAACAGGAACGGAAATAATATCCATGCTAAAATTGTTCATTCCGAAATCATGCAATCGCCATGCTTTCATTTTATTTTTCATCAATCATTTTTTTGTAAAGATATTGGCCGTTCCTACATGGAAAGTTGCGACAATCAATTCAATAATTGCTCAAATCAATTATTCCGTAAATAAAAATTGCTTCGGGGTCAAACTTGCATTGAGTCACCTCTAACTATGGTATTCTAGTTATAAGCCTTCTAACCGAATCAGCAAGTCAATAAAATAAGCTTGTCTGCTCTATCAAACCATACCAATGCTTGCGAATGACGGTTACAATCACAAATCGTAGGACAGACTTACACGTACTTTTGCACCTTTATAGCAATAAATTGATTGAATTTTACAACTTTTAAGCGTTTGGAACTGATACTTTTGATTAAATTTCTATATCAGATTTTAAATCAATAACAACCAAATAAGCAGGGTCAATGAAAGTATTTAAAAACCAACACAGCTTTGATAAATATGCGGTAATCGCTTTAGCAGTAATTAGTTTAATTACTACGTATTCATGTAAAAGTGAAATAACAGAAACTGATCGAAATAAGAAGTTAATCCTGAATCAATTTAAAAAATGGCAATTAGGCACAGGTTCAGTTTTTGATTTGTTAGATGATCAGGCAATCTGGACCGTTTCCGGTAGTGGGCCGGGGGTCATATCCGGTACGTATGTTTCAAAAAAGCAACTTATGGATAAAGTGGTATACCCGATTTCTGCAAAACTTTCCAGACGATTGTCCCCGAAGCTCGTCAGTATCCTGGCGGAGGGAAATCTTGTAGTGGCTCAATGGGAAGGTAATTCGATAGCATTAGACGGCAAGCCCTATAAAAATTCTTACGTATGGTATATGACTCTAAAAAATGATCGTATTATCAGAGTAACCGCTTATTTAGACACTTACATTCTCAATGATCTTATGGAGAGGGTAAAAATCAGCCAGCCGAACAAGCATCTAAATTACGAATAAACTAGTGTTGTAATAAATGGTCAGCTTATCATTTTTTTATCTATTAAATTTGGACTACTGCATTATAGCAATCAAGGGCCGTTACGATCTGCGGATGATAAAACCAGGGGATCTGCAGAAATACCTAATCTAAAAGAACATGAACAAGAATCAAAACCGCGGCAGTTATCTTATTGATAAGCTTACCTGGATGCCGGAGACTTTGCGAAAGGATATTGGGCAGTTCAATATATTTTCATTAAAAGATAGCGGCGGAAAAACAGTTAACTGTAATATCTATAATCGAAAAGGATATTATAAGATCAGTTTGATTAATGGAAATACAAAGCTGTTTTATGCGGATCAGTCTTTGGAAATAAAAAAAACCGGCTTGCTTTTTTCTAATCCATATGTTCCTTATTCCTGGGAGCATGTGGGTAATGAGCAGTCAGGTGTTTTTTGTGTTTTTTACGATGATTTTTTCAACGCATCAGTTCATATTAAGGACTATCCTGTATTTAAATTAGGGAATACGCCACTCTTTGAGCTTTCTCCAGAACAGGCAGATGAGATCAATGACATTTTTTCAAAGATGTTTGAAGAAATCGAGTCTGATTTTACCTATAAATATGACGTTTTGCGCAACCGGGTACTGGAACTGATTTTTTGCGCACTAAAAATGCAGCCATCAACAGGTAAACAATATAATGAATCAAACGCTAGCATGCGGGCGGCATCTATGTTTATTGAATTACTAGAGCGGCAGTTCCCTATCGAATCGCCTTTACAAAGAATGAAACTGCGATTTCCTCTGGAATTTGCTAACCAGCTTGGTTTACATGTAAATCACCTCAATAAGTCTTTAAAGAAAATTACCGGAAAAACCACCTCACAGCTCATTGCTGAAAGAATAGTCCAGGAAGCGAGGGGCTTATTAAAACATACGGACTGGAACATTTCGGAGATCGCCTGGTGTCTCGGCTTTGAAGAGGCTCCTCATTTCATAAATTTCTTCAAAAAGAATGAGATACTAAGTCCCAGAGTCTACAGGAAGATTCCTATAGAACAGCATCCCATATTGTAATACTGCCGCTCGCAACTTAGGCTCGTATCCATTTTAAGCTTCACTTATTTACAAAACCTACAAAAGTCGCATAACCAGCTGTTCCAAGCTCGGAACTGATTAAATAAACCCGAGAGACGGCTATTTTAATAATGCTATTTTTCGGCGATTTAATTGTTTTTCTTTTAGAATAATCAAGCGATCCTTAGCGGTTTGCGGTAGGTAAATGAGGTTAGTATGACGATCAATAAACATATCTGCCGGTTCAGTACCCATAGGAAGACTTTGATATTTATTTTGCTGTTTATCATAAATAACGAGCCGACCTTTCAACGAAGGATAAGTTATCCAGTCTGACAATAATAAATGATCGGCATTTAAAATTTCTATCCCGTCAAATACGCCAGATTTAGGTCCACCCGCTACTGTTTCCCAAGGAGAATCAGCGCCAAAACCAGATTTGACATACATTTGGCCCTCGCCATTACTGTGATGACCTACCGTACAAACATATAGCAAGTTCTTAGTCTCATCATAAACCAGACCATTGGGACCCGGAACATTTCCTATGCCTGTTATTGCTCTCGTCCGGATATTTATGGCGTAAACAATATCTTTAAATGTGTCGGAAACAACAATTAGGTCGCGATTAATGCTTGCGATATCATTTAACAGACCTGCAGACTCACCCATATTTACCTCAAACACTTTTACCCGGGTGTTAATGTCATAACCTACCACCCTGTCTATATCGGCTACGTACAGCGTGGTTCCAATTATTGCCATTCCATGCGGTGAATTTAATTTACCGGTGTCAGGTAAAAAATGGCTTATTCTCATTTTTCCCGCTGATGAAATTTCGGAAATAAAACCGTCGCCATCTTTGCCGACCTTATTATTACCCGGGCCTATATTCGATACAAAAAATCTTTTCCCGTTCGAAACTACGCTTTCGGGTGAGGAAAAACCCAACACAACTTTTTGAGCTTCGGATTTCAAATTAGTCAGAAAAAGCACCACGAAAACCGCAGCAATATTTATTATATTTTTTGTTTTCATACGTCCCTTTTTTTGTTTGATATTAAGTTCGATTATTTAATTCGTAGCCTGGCCTACAACACCGTAAGCATTGCCGTTGCTTTAGTCACACGTACTTCTGCTATGTGTATTTCTTACACAAGATTATCTAAAATCTTTATAAAGATCATTGCGCGAAACAATCCAATAATTGTAAAAAACAATCCAGGGGATAAGAATTTTTAGTGCCAATCTTAGCTATAGGGGCGCTTGCGAAATGCACTGAAGACGGACGAATGAATAAGAGGTTTATTGAGTTACCCAGCTTCTTTGAGCATCGATCTTATGCCCATGTATAAGAAAGACGCGAATTATTAACGCTAATTTTATCATTAGTGCTCATCGACCTCAAAAGTGATAGAAGGAAAGGTTTGCCGAACGTTTAAATGTCGGACCAGGCTGGGTGGTACATTTTTAATCAACTCATAATAGCTTATTAATTTCCTCGTTTTGCTGCCACTCATTGGTTCCCAGTTTTTGCCCAGCGGCGAATTCGCATTGTACGTAAAAATAGCCAATTCGTGATTAGAGAACTGCGCACGTAAGGTTTTACCATATTCATACTTTTCAAAATATGGCATGTATGGCTGAGTATGAATAAAGGTAACTGTTTGATAAAGGTGCCTGAAATAGTGTCCAAGGTCGGACTGATGACCATCCAACAGGCAAACAACATTTTTTTCACTCAGATTACCATTTTTCTGTTTTCCGATCTGTTCATCGCGCTCAACTTTACAGTTTTGCAGGTATGTAATAAAATAATCTAATGCTTCTTCGGTAAAATTATATCGACTTGCCAAATAATCCTTTAATATCGCAGATGATGACGGGCCAACTCCCCAGAAAAAGGAGAGATAAGCGATCTCATATACCTGTTTAGGGCCTATTGCTAAATTCGCACTTTGTACCAGAGGAATAACTTCCATAAGCTCCTCGTACATCGCAATAAAGGCGTCATGTCCCGTTTTTCCTTTGGTTTGAATTTGATCAACATTATTGCGATGGATTTTTAGAAATTCGAAAAAAGTACTTTTAAACCCATTTTTACGTGCGCTCTTAATATTAAACAGTATAGTAATAACAACCAGCAGGACGCTCAAGCTTGTCGTGATCATCGTAGCCTTGCTATTGATGCTGCTTGTCAGACTGTTAGAGATCGTTATAAAGTTAGTTGATAACAGAGGTTTATTACTGTACGGGTCAACCTTTTTAATACGGCTATTTTCAGCGTATCGGTTATACTCGCGTTCCAAATTGGCAGATAGTGTGCTTTGCTCTTTAAAGTGAAAGAAAAGATACGGAAGCATAAAGGCTGAGAAGACACCGAGCGTTCCATACAGTAGAATCCTGTATAAGACATTAAGGAAAACTGACCGATTTCTCAGTCTTTTATAATTGATCTTTTTAACTCTTTCTGACATTATATGATTTTTATCTTATGAAGAAGACTATTCTTTGATGGAGAAGGTGGGCTGGTAATCAGGGTATTCCAGTAAGATCCTCAATACCTAGTTGAGAAGTAGCTTTCGGAACTGAACCGGGCTTAATCCGGCCTCTCTTTTAAAAAGCCTTGAAAAATAGGGCAAATTTTCGAAACCCAGGCTGTAAGCAATTTCTGCGACAGACTGGCGTTCCGATCTTTTAAGCCTGTTTTTAGCTTCCAGAATTAACTGAATATGTATCAGTTCCAAAGCTGTTTTACCGCATTCCTGCTTTAAAAGATCACTGAGATACCTGGGAGAAATATTGAGCATTTCGGCTATATTATGAACAGAGGGCAGCCCCTTGGTTTGAAGAGAACCATTGGAAAAATACAAATTGAGTTCATCCCGAAAACGGGTAACCATTTTTCCCGCAAGTGCTTCTCGATTAACGAACTGTCGTTTATAAAAGCGCTTTGCATATTTAAGCATGGAATCAACATTCGCTAACATCAGTTCGCGGCTAAACTCGTCAGGATTATTATGATATTCATTTTCCAGGATGCGGTACAACTCCCAGACCATCTGTTCTTCTTTCGGAGAAAGGTGCAGGGCTTCGTTTGTTTCATACTCGAAAAAATGATAGTTCTTTATTTCTTCATACAACGGGTGACCAGCAAGAAAGTCTTCGTGAAAGAATATCAAAAAACCGGCTTCCTCGAGTTCTAATTCGCTCATCTCAATCACCTGTCGTGGCCTTATAAAAAGCATGGAGCCGCACTCGTGATCATAGCGAGTGCGTCCATACTTAATAATACCTGATTTTAGTTTTTTGAAACCGATCATATAGAAGTCACCGGTGAATTCCCTGTTGCCGAGCAGGCATGTACGCTTACATTGATATAAGCTGATCAAAGGATGCTCTGGCGGAGGGAAACCGTTTTCACGGTATAATCCACTTAGGCTTTTATAGTGTTTCATATCCTAAAGTTAGTTTAATTTAATGCTTATCGATTGATATTATCTGCGATTTACGCTCCGTGTGCTGCATCGGAAATTTCTTTAAAATCGTTCCAACTCTTCACGCGTTGCTCATAAACACTGGTGATAAATGGGTGAGCCATTTTCCCCAGCAATAAGCGCAATGGTGGGCTTTCGCTTTCGATCATATTGACCACTGCTTTAACTGTTGCTTCCGGCTTGCCCCAGATATCAGGGGTTAGACTTTCATTAAAGGCTTTTTTGAGGGGCTCATAGGTTTCCGAAGCGTCGGTCTGAACAGAGGAGGCGCCTGACCAATCGGTGGAAAATCCGTTTGGCTCGATCATGGTAACATTAATTCCAAAATCTTTCACTTCGCTTGCCAAGGTTTCACTTAAGCCTTCTACAGCAAATTTAGAGGCATTATATAGCCCGAGCACCGGCAAAGTAACTAAGCCTAATATGCTTGAAACCTGCACGATGTGACCGCTTTTTTGAGCCCTCATTACTGGCAGGACGGCCTGGGTTAGCCAAAGCAGCCCAAAAAAGTTCGTCTCCATTTGCATGTGGGCCTGTGCTTCTGTGGTTTCTTCAATGGCACCGAACAGACCATAACCTGCGTTATTTACCAATACATCTATTGCTCCAAAATGCTCATGAACTTTGTTGATGGCTAAGAAACAAGCGTCCCGGTCGTTTACATCTAGCTGTAAGGGAAAAACCGAATCCCCATATTGATGAACCAGATCATCAAGGTCGTTTACATTTCTGGCAGTTACAGCTACCTGGTGACCATTATTTAAAAGGCCTTGTGCCCACAATTTTCCAAAACCTCTTGAGGCCCCGGTTATTAAGATTTTCTTTGACATGATTTCTTTGTTAAAAAGTTACATGACAAAAGTCCATAACCATGAACACAATAATTTATACAAATGTTGGGACTGCTGATACACTTTTACGGCCGAATCGATATTTAAACCGTTTGTAAACTATTCACTAAACTACACTCGATCTTTTTAGCTTCTACGCCTAAGACAAGCATTCGGAATAGAAAGTACTGAGGCCTTGATAGTCAGTAAGTAATGGGATTTTAGTAACAGATCAGCAACAAAAAATCGTACTATTGCGACAGTGTGCTAGCGGAAGCGGTTTTTCATTGGTAATTATTAATTCGATTATTAATTTACTGCCTTAGAGACATTGTTTAACCAATTTGTTATATGAACCTATTTAAGGTTGATACCGGGATTTATTTTACTTTGTGAAAGCCCGTACGTTAAGATCATCTACCGTTACTAAGGCGTTATAAGCCCTTAAACCTACGCTACCAACTTTAAATTCATTGTCGGTAGCGGTGATAACCGGCTTGTTACTGTTATTAACGTACACTTTAAAGCTGTCGCCGACAGCTTTAATTGAAACGTTATAAATTTTGTTCATTTCTAACGGATAATTGGAGGAAGAGATTGCTTTCCATTGGTTATTACTTGACTTTCCAAACGTTAGTGTGCCTGCCTTAGCATTCAGGCCAACATAGTAGCCCTTGTATGCTTCTGATCCTATTGCCGGCTCAGTTACTCTGAATAATAAACCGGCATCGCCTGCTGTACTTATCGATATGTTAGCACTGTATATAAAATCAGCAAATTTAGTGGCTGTTGCAATTGCTTTTATACCAGGGCCTGAACGGCCATCTTCATTAGGAGCAGAATGGATGGCATTATCTTTATAATACCATGCACCTCCGTATACCACCAGTCCTTTTGAAGTATTGTGATCAAAGTTTTCCAGATAGTTCATATCTGTATATTTCGGCATTCCGATTGTTGGAAATATACTAACGCGCAAGTTCGTTGCCCCAAAAGGAACTAAGGTAACCTCCTCCGTTTTTTCATTCGAAAGTACTGGGCTAAAAGGAACATCAAATGCCGCAGTGCCTTTATAATCCAGCGTCCATGAAGGGATCAACTTTGCCTTCATTTTAAGCTTTAAGGGTGCTTGTTCTTGAACAAAAGGGTTTTCTGGTATTGAGGATCTTACTAATGTGACGTTTTTATTAATGTCGCCACTTTCCGTCAATAAGCCATAATTCCAGGGGGAGTTTGGAGTGATCTCAGTTTCATAGAAACCTTTTACTGAGAATTCTTTTATATTTTTTTTCTCTTCGTCGATCTTCAATGCGAATACTAACGGTCCCCTTTCAATACTTATGCCGTTATTAACTTGTTGCTCGGTTTTAAGGTGCATAGGAAACTCAAGCACGATTTGGTCCCTGTTGCTCCATTTTCTTTTTATTAGTAACTGCTCACCGCGTTTCACCCCAGAGACTAGTTGCCCGTTGATTTTAACTACAGGCTTAATACACCATGACGGAATTCTAAATCTTAACGGAAAGTATGTGGGTCTATTCAATTTAACATTCATCTTTATCTGCTCCTCGAACGGATAACCGGTCTCCTCATCAATTGTTACCTGCGCGTCTTGAGCCACTCTTGCTGTTACGGTCATTGGTCCGTAAGTAATAACGGACAGACCGCCATCAGGTGTAGCTGCCCAGCTGTTTTTAACAAAATAAGGCCATCCCATATGCATGTTGTATCTGCAACAAGGAAAGCCCGAGTATGGGCCGGGAACTATACCGTTTCCATAATCCTGGTTAAACCCATGCGGACCCCGCACACTGATTACCTGATTAGGTAGCGTATAGTAGGTGTGTTGTTTTAAGTCCTTACTATATTGGGCAGGTAGGGCGTTAAATGCTACTTTTTCAAGTTGATCGCCTATTTGGACATCGTGAAGTATTCTTGATGCAGTCTCCAGACTTTGCATCCATTCTACAACGGTACAGGTTTCAACACCTTGTACAGAGCTTTTCCCTGACAATCTTTCGGTGCCTGATGCAAGGCCATGTGGCTGGCCGTTATGTTCCAAAAGGTGGCTTATCCCGTTTTCTAAAGCATCAGTATAATAAGCTGATTGATTGATCTGCGAGTATATAGCGGGAAATTTCAAGGCCTGGGCTACATTGACCATATGCTTTGGCTGGTAATCATTGCCGAAATAATCGAACTGATTTCTATTAAAAATATCCGCCCATGGGTAAGATTGGTTTTTTAGTTTTTCCGCGAGCTGAAGTAAAAACTTTTCTCCAGTTTTATTATATACCCACAAAGCAATTTCTATGTTGTCACCTGCCCTGGATTTGCCCCATTCCTTTAATGGATCCTGATCGAGATTGGCAAGTTCATATTTCAGATACTTTGACAAAAACGGGATAACTCTTGCATCGTTTGTCGCTTCATAATAGCTTTGTAGCGCATACATAAAAGGCATTCTTGGCCACCAGTCTTTCATTTTTACCGGTCCGAACAGACCACTTTCCTGTTGATGATCCAACGTGTAATTCATCCATTTTTGAGCCTTCGCTTTCAATGTATCATTATCTAAGGTGTAGGCCAAGGCAACGAGCCCTTTTAAGTAATATGGTGCTTTTTCCCAGCTGTTCCCACTACCACCCAACCAGTCTGCGTCTTTTCCAAGATCATTCTTTCCTGGATAGAGCTCTTCTGCATTTCCTGTAAAACCATCTTTTTGCAGTTCAAGTTGCTTCAGCAACCAGCCTTTTGCCTTAATGCTTCCCAGCGGCAGTTGAACGTATACATCCTGTTTTAGTGGCGCTTTATTAAAGCTATACAAGGTTGATTTTTTTTGTTGTGCAACTGCTGCGTTACCCATAGCAAAGGTCAACATTGAACATGCGGCTAAGCGCACTATATACCTGGTTATCATATTTATTTGTTATATATCTTTACCGCTCTCAATTGAGCGTAATTAATTCATTAATTAAGTCGGCTATAAATGCGCTTTTGCAAAGTCTAATTAGTAGTCAACAGTTTATTCAATAGAAACTTTTTTAGAGTATGGTCATAACTTTCAAATAAAGGCAGGCAACCATATTATAAAGGTGCCTGCCTCATGTTATATTATCACAAAGGTGTTCTTAATTAAAGCCACACAACAAACTTGGTGTCCACCTGTAGCTGTTGAACAAAGAGCTTACACTATACAAATTTCAAAGACCATTAGGTAAAATACGTTGAATTAGTTAAACAATTACCTGATTACCGGGAATTGTGAAATTCTCAATTGTGTACAGCCATAAGGTATCAAAGTTATTTCTTCCATGTTCTTTTCGGTTTCGAATTGAAAGATAGTACTGAACGGTACTGGTCCGGCCATTTCATTATAAACTTGCCACGACGGTATCCGTCTAGCCTTAGTCGTTATCTTGATAGGTGCGTTTTCCTGGTTCCACGGATATTCCGCCAGTTGTCCGTTGCTCTTTTCAACTTTAAAGTTCTCTGCCAGCTTATCGTTTCTCACATTGGTGAGCCCATAATTCCATGGCGTAGTTGGCTTGATCTCATAATAGTCAGGGCCATATTCCTGCGGATCCTTCTCGTTTTTCACGAGTTGTTTGTCTTCCCCAATCTTAAGCCCGTACACCAGCGGGCCGCGCTCGATCGATACCGAGTTTTCGTACCAATTATTCTTATAGATATGCATTGGTAAGACCAGCTCCAAAACATCTCCATTTTTCCATCGCCTGGCTACTTTAACGACCTTGTTACCAACTTCTTCACTAAATGCCTCCCCATTGATCTTTATAGTAGCCTTTTTGCACCATGTTGGTATCCTTAAATGAAACGGAAATTCAACTCCGGATTTGCTGCCGATCTGCATTTTAAACCGAACGGTTTCATTGAAAGGGTACTCAGTTTCTTCTACAACAGTTACCGGAACATTGCCAGAAACATTCAAACTCACTTCAGCAGGAGAATAAACAAGCGCGGCAATACCTTTGTCAGCCGTGGCATAGAACAAGTTTTGCACAAATTTGGGCCATCCCTGATGCATGTTAGATGTACAGCAAGGGAAGCCCGTAAGTACGCCATAACACAGGTCAGTACCATGATGATTTACCTCGAAGTTTCTTGTCTTACGGGTGGCGAGCACCTGGTTTGCCTGCTGAAAATATTGATGCGTAACGAAATCATCGGACGCCTGGGCGGGTAGGGCATTAAAGGTGATTTTTTCCAGTTGATCAGCGAACCGGATATTTCCGGTAATTTCCAACATACTTTCTAATGAAAACATCATCTCTACCGCAGAGCACAACTCTGATCCCTGTGTGGGGTTATTGCCATGAAGTGCTTCATCTCCGCCATATAATCCATGAGCCATCCCGTTGAACTTGATAAGGTCATCTAATCCTTTTTGAGTTGCATCCAGATATTTTTGTTCACGATGGTGCTGGTAATAAATGATCGGCTCTTTAAATCCCTGAGCAAGGTTAACACAATGTAAACTAGCTTTAGTAGACAGCATCGGCGAGTTGGCAAATGCCTTTGTATAATCAAATGTCTGTTTATGGATGAGGTCACCCAGTTCAAGCAGAAAGCCGTCTTTTGTAATGCCATGTAACCAATACACTAACATAAGATTATCACCTCCTCTGTAACGAGCCCAGAATGTCCAATTGTCAAGCGGTTTGTTTGGCAGCTCCTTCAGCTGATACCGAAAGTAGTTCGTCATCAACTTGATAATCCGCTTATCGCCAGTTGCTGAATAATATTGTTTCAGCACTTTAAGCATGACCATTTTTGGCCACCAGTCCTGCGCGTTATCACGCTGTAGACCATTTTCGGGCTCATAATCTTTAGAAGGCCCGAAATATCCGTCAGCACGCTGGCTAGCAATTGACCACTCAATCCAAGGTTTTACCTTTGCTATGAGCTCTTTATCATTAAGTATATACGCTAATGGCAATAAACCATCTAGCCAGTATGGGCCGCGTTCCCACTGATCACCATCGCCACCCAGCCAACCATTCCTCTTACCCATAACGGCGGGGTACAACTGCTCTAAGTTGCCAGTAGAGCCAGTTTTTTGACGAACGAGCATCTCGCGAAGCCAGCCATGCGGTTTGATCGTTCCAAGTGGTAGCTCTTGGTAGGGGTTGGTAGCTGGTGCATTGGTTTGGGCAGCTACTGTTATAGTACTTAAAAGAAATGCGGATAGTAAAAGGATCTGAAACCTCATAGATATATATGTATTTAGTTACTTAATTTTGGATTTGAGTTGATCACAGATTGCGGTATCATGAATGTTGACCTATCATCACCTGTTGGTTTGTGCGACAACCAACTTTTGCTGGTGAACACGCCAAACCTGATGTTATCACGGCGACGATGGCCTTCCCAGGCAAACTCCCAGCCTAATTCGTCATGGAAACGACCAAATTGAACCGGTTGGGTGTTACCTGGGTTGGTTACCACATAATTCTCTACAAAGCCGTATTGGTATTTTGTGTTTTGTGACAGTTCAGCACCAGTCACCGTTGCTTTAGAGGCGTTGCTAAAGCTGCGAGTGCGCACTTGAGTAACCAACAGCGCCGCTCCGGATGCGTTACCACTTCTCAATTGGCATTCTGCTTTCATAAGCAGCACCTGGGCATATCGAAAATACGGAAAGTCATTTCCTAAATCATAGCGACTTCCTGTTCTCACATCGAATTTATTCATACGGTAACCCTCTGCTTCACCAGTAAACAAGCCATCAGGTAAAGCTTTAGTAAATATAAGTGGTTTTTTATCCTGATCATAAGAACCGACAAGTACGGTAGTTCCGTTAGCAGCAAATTGGGGTCCCATCAACCATGTATTGGCTAAACGTTGATCATCTGGATCGTAAGTGTCGATAAATTGTGGAACGCCCTTAGCTGAACCCGCTCCCCAAGGTGAGGCTTGCAGGAGTACTTTGTCTTTTAGTGCGCCATGCCAAGAGAACATTTCCGGGAAAAATCCGCCCGCTACGTTCTCGTCAAAGGGGACCGCAAAAATAATCTCCGGAGAGTTTTCGTTTACCGTTGTGAAGGCCTTTCGGTAATCTGTGTCCAGCTTATACTTACCGGAGGCGATGATATCGTCACATTCTTTTTCGCATTCAGCCCACTTCGCCTGACCGGTGTATACTGCACTATTTAAATAAACATTTGCCAGTAGCGCCTTTGCACCCCATTTATTAAAGCGGCCGTAATAGAGTTTATTATTTTCCTCACTGAGCAAGGGTATTGCCGTCGTTAGGTCATTGATGATAAAATTGCAGATATCTGCCCTGCTCGTTTTGGAAGGAAGTACGGTAGATGTAGAGGTAACCAGCGGCGCGTTACCAAAGTTGTCGCAAATCAGCCAGTAATTAAACGCCCTGGCGACTTTCATCTCGGCTACCAGTTGCTCCCTCGTAACACCTGTTGGCACCGGAACGACCCCCTTTTCCAGTTGTTCAATTACCCGGTTCGCGTTGGTCACGCCCCGGTACAGCGCATCCCACATGTTTGCCAGCTGGGGGTTTTCGGAGTTCCAGGTATGCAGGTGCATACGTTTGAAGATGCCACCGTCATCCCAGCCCGAAGCGTTTGCGGGCATCACCAGTTCATCCGAAGTGGTCTCCTGGATCATGTAATAGTTTGTATGGCCAAACAAACCACGCATATTGGCGTATACGATACCAATCGCCTGATAAGCGTTTTTGTATTCATAGGTCTTTTGGGTAACATCCGAAAATACCTCTTCGTCGAGGTTATTATTACAGGAAAAGGTTAGACCGACAAGTGCAGTCAGAGTTATTGTTTTTATGATCTTTTTCATGAGATTTTATTTAAAAATTCAACATAGCACCAATTGTGTAGGTAGATGTCGCCGGATAACGGTTTCTGTTATCTAACCCGGGCGTAAGGCCCGCCATGCTAACCTCCGGGTCGATACCTTTATACTTAGTAATGGTTGCAATATTGGAACCAGACAGATACAATCGCATCGATTTAACAGGCGTATTCTTTAACTTTAAGTTATAGCCAAAAGTGATATTATCGATTTTCCAATAATCACCATTTTCGATGTAATAGCTGACATAGTTCAACGACTGGTTATCTGCCAGAGGCCGTTTGCCATAGACATTATCGTAGGCTGTTGATAGCACATTGCCGCGCGTGAGCATAACAGGTGCTTCGTAGAACATCCTGGAAGTGTTTAATATCTGAAATCCAAAAGCCCCGCGCATAATAATGTTTAAGTCGAAATTTTTATAAGCGAACGAGTGGTTCCAGTTTAGGAAATGCTTAGGCAGGCCGTTGCCGATCACTTGTTTGTCATCTGCCTGTTGCTGTGCGATCGGTTTTGGTTTTCCATCCTTACCTTCAATGATCCAGTAACCGTTCTGATCAATATCCAGAGACTTAAAACCCCAGAAGTTACCAATTGGCTGCCCGATCTGCACCCTGCTTATGCGTTGTTGAATAGGCTCTCCGGTGTCTCCGGCATCGAAGTATCCGCTGGCCAATTGAAAGTTTTCATCTGATAGCGATACGAGTTTATTTCTATTTGTCGAATAGTTGATAGTCGTATTCCAGCTAAAATTAGTGCGCTCTATCGCACGGAAATTCAACTGTACCTCGATGCCCTTGTTCTCCATAGAGGCTGCATTTGCGCGAATTGTATTATACAGGTACGGTGGAGTCGGCACCGTATAATCTAACAGGAGGTCTTTTGTTGTCCGCTTATAGAGGTCGATCGCACCGGTAATACGGTTATTCAGGAACCCAAAATCAACGCCCAGATTTGTCTCCTGTTTTCTTTCCCAGCGTAAATTAGGATTGGCATTGGTAGATGGATTTATAGCCTGTATCCATTGGCCGTTAACCAAAATCTGGGTATTGAAGTTCAATCGATCCAACGACATGTACGGCTCCGAAGGTTCGGTGCCGGTAATACCATAACCGCCCCTGATTTTTAGTGCGCTAACGACTTTGCTATCACTCAAAAATGATTCACGGATGAGGTTCCAACCTAGTGAGACTGCCGGAAAGCTACCGTATTTGTAATTAGTACCAAACTTAGATGATCCTTCCCGTCTGACACTGGCCATAAGCAGATACCTGTTTTTAAAACTATAGTTTAGGCGAAAAAAGTAACCTACTAGTTTGTTTTCACGCTGGTATGAGTTCTGCTGCGCTTCCCCACGTTTCAGGGCCAGTCCGGCACCCATATTGTTATAAGTAAAATCATCTGCCGGAAAATCCCAATTCTGCATATAATAGTCCTGATAATTTGTCTGTCGCCAACTGTAACCTCCAAGGGCAGTAAAGTCGTGATCATCAATCGCCTTGCTATAAGTGGCCGTCAGTTCGGCAAGGTCTTCAACGGACCGCGTAGTACCCCTTGAAGCATAACCATTGCGACGATCACGGCGAGTAGACAAATGTTGCTTGGATTCGTAATAGCCTCTGGTGCTGTTAAAAAGATCGCGCGAACCTAAAAGCATAACTTTTAGATCATTAATTGGGCTGTATGTGATTGTGCCGAGCGTACGGAAGTTACTGTTTTGAATAAGCCCGTCGGTTTCTTCCAGTAGGGAAACAGGATTGGCATAGTCTGTTTTATCTGTATGTTCCGTCCAGTTCCCCTGCGCGTCACGAATTGGGTCAGTTGGATTGTAGGTGAGCGCGTTACGATATACGTCTGTTCTAAATGCGCTCCCGTCTGCCCCTGAGAAATATTCCTGCTGGTACCCGTTTAGGTTAACGTTAAACTTTAACTTTCCATCGAACATCTGGTGGTTAACCTCCAACCTCGGATACATGATGTTATTGTTGGATTTTCGAATCAAACCTTCCTGCCTGCGGTAATTAAAGTTTGCAATATAGTTGGTCTTATTAGTCCCGCCTTTCAGACTTGCATTGTAAACCTGTGAAAATGGGGTTTGTGTAACTTCTTTTAACCAATCCGTACTTGCGCCATAATCAAAGGCACCGATCTTTTTCATTGATACTAGTTCACGGTACTGACTTGGAGACATAAAATCCAGTTTGCGCGTGATCCGTTGCGTAGTAAAGTAACTGTTAATCTCCAGCGTCGGTGGCGTTTCTCCGTTGACCTTTTTGGTCGTGATCAAGATTACGCCGTTTGTTCCGCGCGTTCCGTAGATAGCTGCGGCAGAACCATCTTTTAGAACATCGATCGATTCAATGTCTTCAGGGGCAACGGTTGTCAAAGTCCCTGGAACGTTGTCGATCAAAACAAGCGGCTCTCGGCCCGAAACGATCGTAGTGATACCACGCAGGTTAATCTGCGAGACACCGGTGGGATTTCCGTCAGGCGTAACGACGCTTAAACCAGCTACCTTACCACGGAGCAGTTGACCGGCGTCCGTTACTGCACCCTTTGCGAAATTTTCAGCTTTAACCGTGGCAACAGCACTGGTCACACGTTCGCGCTTTTGTGTTCCATAGCCTATTACTGCAACCTCATTGAGTGAATTAGGCACGGCGATCATTTGGACGTTGACGATCCGTCTGTCCCCGATCGCAACTTCCTGTGTTGTGAAACCTAAATAGCTAAATATAAATACGGCAGACACATTGTTGACAATGATTGCATAATTGCCTTTGTCATCGGTCACTGCACCTGTATTTTGACCTTTTACTTTGATACTTACGCCAGTTAATGTTACTCCTGCCTGATCAGTCACCTTACCGGTAATACGCAGTTGCTCCTGTTGCCAGTAAAAGGATGACGATAAGTGGGCTTCCGCTGGCTTACAGGTCGAAATCAGGATAGCCAGCCATACAAAAGCCACCCTATATTTGGGAATCCATTCCGCCCAAAAAAATTGTAATTTTTTTTTCATAATTGGTTTATTTGGTTAGCAGGTTTAGAATGCACAATAGTCTTAATGATCAGTTAACTGACCGAACCTATTGCAGTCTTACAAATTAAAGGCACTTATCGTTCAATGACTTAACTGACGGTATCAAATGCTATTCAAATCGTATCATATTGACCGTTCTGACTTTCCAAGTTCTCTATTAAAATATGTATGTGTAAATTTGATATACCGATATGTCCGTTAAATTAAAAATCATACATCTGCTGCTATTCCTGTTCGTCAGTTACAGCAGTGCTGCACAGCCGTATTACTTCAAGCACTACCGCGTGGAGGACGGATTAGGCAACAATACTGTTTTTTCACTATTGCAAGACCGCAGAGGTTTTATGTGGTTTGGCAGCAAGGAAGGTTTAAGCAGATTTGATGGCTATACGTTTAAAAATTTTCGAGATAAAAGGTTTCCGGAACCTATACGTGGCTTTATTTTACAGATCATAAATGCCGAAAATGGAGCACTGTGGATCGGTACCAGAAAAGGTGTTTTCAAGTTTGATGAGAGAACCGAAACATTTACTGCGGTAAAGGCTGTCCCGGAAACTGAGATTGAACACATTGAAACTGATACTGCTGGCCGGTTATGGGTATTGACCAGTTCAAAGCTGTACCGTTATGACGGCGGAAACAAAAGCATGATACGGTATCTGAAAGATGAGCATTCGCCAGTTGCATCTTTCACCTGTCATGGTAATGAAATATGGGCCTGCACAGACTATGGATCCGTTTACAGCTATAATTCATCTAAAAACCTTTTTTTACCCCAGAACCAAGGAATCAAGTCATTAGAGAATGAAGTTAGTCGTGTCATTAAAATCTATCGCTCAGATAACGTTCTTTTTATTGGGGCAACAACCGGTTTGCTAGCATTCGACGTGCACTCAAAAGTTACAATTCCTGTAATATATCCTGCCCCTTCCAGTGAACCTGTATTTGTGCGTGACATAGCAAGATATACCGATAACGAAATATGGGTCGCTACTGAATCAGGCTTGTATATCTACGATTTAAAGCTTAAAACCATAACTAACGTTCGGCAGAATTATACAGATCCGTACGCGCTATCTGACAACGCCATTTACGCTCTTCAAAAAGATAGTGAAGGCGGGATTTGGTTGGCCACCTATTTTGGCGGCGTTAATTATTATCATCCTCAACGATCTATTTTTAAAAAATATTTTGCCAATTCTTCTGTGAATCGCATCAGCGGAAATGCTGTACGAGAAATACGCAAAGACGCTAACGGTAACCTATGGGTTGGAACAGAAGACGCCGGGTTGAACAGGATAAGCGCAGCGACGGGCGCAGTCACTTCGTTCAGAGCTGGTGCCGGCGACAGTGGCATTAGTTCAAATAATATTCACGGTTTGCTATGTATGGGCAAAGAACTATGGGTCGGAACCTTTGAACGCGGCCTCGATGTGCTCGACATCAATACCGGAAAAGCTTTACGACATTACAAGGCAAAAGACCGACGCAGCGGTTTGAAATCAGATTTTATCATCTCTATTTTCAAAACCAGAAAAGGTCAAATATTTGTAGGTACAAACAACGGGGTTTACATTTATGAACAGGATAAAGATACTTTTAAGCTTGTTGGAGGCTTGCCATCTTACCTGTATGTCAGCACCATAATTGAGGATGACAATGAAATACTTTGGATCGGAACTATAGGAGAAGGTGTATTTAGCTATAACCCAAGGTTAAAAACATATACTAATTACAGACACAATCCAAAACTCCCGAACAGCCTAAGTAGCGATATGGTTTGCGGTGTTTACCAAGATAGTAACCGGGATTATTGGTTTGCCACTGAAAACGGCGGACTTACCCACATGAGCAATAACGCGAAAACATTCACCCGCCTTACGACGGATGATGGTTTACCAAGTAATTTGGTGTTGGAAACACTAGAAGACAAGCAAAAAAATCTCTGGATTACTACTTCCAAGGGGCTGGTGCGCTTGAACCTGTTTAGTAAGCAAATGTCCTTGTTTACCAGGGCACAAGGCCTCCTGACGGATCAATTTAATTATAATTCAGCCTTCAGCGATGGGAATACGCTTTATTTCGGGACAGTTGCGGGGCTAATTAGCTTCAAACCAGAGGAGATAAGCACGGGGACAGTAGTTCCGCCAATATACCTAACCAGTTTTCAAATTGATAACCATGAACTTGAGATTGATAAAACTATTTTAAAAAAAACCATCACTAGCACAGATTCAATTGAACTGCGGCATGATCAATCCACATTTAACCTTGGATTCGCCGCGTTAAGCTTCATATCGCCACAGGTTTTACGATATGCGTACAAATTAGAGGGTGTAGATCACAACTGGAATTATCTGAACAGTAACCGGCGCGTTTACTATACAGAACTATCTCCCGGCACTTACACGTTTCGGGTTAGATCAGTAGACGCCACTGGAAAAAAGGGGGCCGAAAAAGTCCTTGTAATCAACATACATCAGCCCTACTGGCTTAGTGGTTGGGCTTGGATATTATACGCATTGTTGGCGGCAGCATTGATTTATTGGGGTTTTACAAGTTATCACCATAGAATTAAGTCAAAAAGTAGAAAGAAGCTTGAACAACTTGAACTGGCTAAAGAAAAGGAGGTCTACCATGCTAAGATCGAATTTTTTACCAATGTAGCGCATGAAATTAGAACACCGCTCACGCTAATCAAGGGACCGCTTGAAAACGTAATGGATGATGTTGGTGATAACAAAACTGTACAAAAGAACCTAAAAAGTATAGAACGGAATACCGACCGTCTGCTGGCGCTTACAAATCAGCTCCTCCATTTCAGGGCCACAGAAACCAACGGATTGAACTTGAGTTACGTGCAGATGGATATTTCCAAATTTGTAAAAAAAATAACGGGAACCTATCAAGTAATGTCCAGGGAAAAGGAGCTGGAATTTAAGACACAAGTTCATGAGCCACGCTTGTCCGCTTTTATTGACTTGGAAGCTTTTACCAAGATTATGGACAACTTAATTAGTAACGCGATCAAATATGCAGAGAAAATGGTAATTGTTGAACTGTGTGCTGTGATAATTGGACCCAATACGTTTACGATCAGCATTTGTAATGACGGCTTTCTAATACCCGATACTTTGAGAGACAAGGTATTTGAGAGTTTCTACCGGATACCTGACTCTGCACATAAACCCGGATCTGGGATCGGGCTGTCTCTGGCAAGGTCCCTGGCGGAACTTCACGGTGGTTCCTTGGTACTTGCGGCTTACAACGGCAAAACAAACGTGTTTCTACTCACTTTACCCATCCATCAGGATGTAGAATTTAAACTTTCGAATCTGACTAAAGTGTTATGAAACCTCTAATACTCCTTATAGATGATAATGCCGAGATCTTGGAGTTCATAGAAGACTCCCTGACGAAGGACTATGATATTATTAAAACGCAAGACCCTAGCAAAGTTGACTTTATACTAAAAAGAAATCCCGTTAGTCTGATCATTAGCGACGTAATGATGCCGGTAATAGATGGTTTTGAATTATGCAAACGCTTAAAAGCAAGTACACAGTGGAATCATATTCCACTACTGTTGCTAACGGCCAAAAACACCTTATTGTCAAAGATCGAAGGATTGGAGATCGGTGCCGACGCTTATGTAGAAAAGCCATTTTCGCCTAGACATCTAAAAGCGCAGATTGCCAGTTTGCTAACGAACAGAAGCATGATCAAGGCTTACTTTTCCCGTTCACCGCTCATCCACTTTAAATCGATCGCAAATAACCGGGAAGATGAAGTGTTCATGGAAAGACTAAATCAGGTTATAATTGATAATATGGAAAAATCAGATCTGCAATCTGAACACTTGGCAGACGCGTTATTCATCAGTAAACCAACATTGTACCGGAAAATTCGCTCTATTACGGAGGTTAGCTTAGTAGAACTTATTACAGTAGCCCGCTTGAAAAAAGCGGCGGAACTGCTGGCCACTGGCGACTATCGAATTTCAGAAGTGTCAAACATCACGGGATTCAATTCTCCCAACCATTTCAGTAGAACTTTTTTAAGGCAATTTAAGATGTCACCAACAGCCTTTCTTAAATCCCTTTAAACTATCTAAACAGTACAACCTCCCTTAATGGAACTTAGATGAAACGAGGAAGATACTCTTTACATAGACATCGGTTTATCATTTTCACCTTCTAATCCTAGCTTGATTATAGGTTGTTTTGCGAGGGTTATATTACTTTTCTTAGATCTTTTGATTCTCTGCTTTGTATCTTTTATCTTTATGCCTTCGCAGGCTTGTTCCCTTGACTTTGGAGCCAACTTCGTCTGCGCCGCATCCAACGCTTCTTTCTTTGCCTTTAAAACCCCAATCTCCAGTTCAATCAGGTCGGCGATGTCTGCTTTGATCATCTTATAATTCTCTTCTACATCCAAAGCACTAACGTTTGCAATAGCTGGAATGGGTTGGTATTGATCTTCCTCAGCTTTGATGGCGGCATGATCGTTTTGTATCTCACTATGGAATATTTTAAGGTCGATTTTTTTATCCGGATTATCCGCTACCATACCTACAAAGGAACCCGAAGACAGGCCTGAGATCTTTGATGCGGGCACCGCGTATTCCAGTTGCGTGGATTTACTAACTGAAGTGTCCGCACTGTTGATGCTGACACTGTTGCGTTCCTGCATGATCTTACCTATCCGTTCGGAAAGTTGTTTGGCCGTGTCGCCGGTCACCTGCCCGCTAATGATGTTGCCTACAATATTCATGATGACCTCGGCCTGCTCGCGTCCGTAATCTTTCTTTAACTGGCTGTAATCCTGTATCCCTAAAGTAGTAGATACCTTATTGGAACGGGCCGTTGCTATCAGGCTGTCTATATTATTGAAGAATATAGTAGGGAACTCATCAAAGATCAAACTGCTTTTCAATTGGTTTTTCCGGTTCGCCAGCTTGATCACCCTGGAAATGTAAAGCGATAGTACCGCCCCATAGGTTTGCAGCTTTAGCGGGTTGTTACCCATGCAAACAACCTTGGGCGATAGCGGATTATTGATGTCCAGCGTAAAGTCGTTGCCGGATAGCACGTAATATAATTGCGGTGAGGATAAGCGAGCCAGGCTGATCTTGGCACTGGCGACCTGTCCCTCCAGCTGATCGGTGGCCTTGTTCTGGTAAGCCGAGATAAAAGGATTGATCAGTACCTTAATTTCTTCCTCTTCTTTTAATAACGGGAACAGCTCTTCATAATCGGCCTGCATGAGTTCGATCACGTGCGGTAAAGTACAATACCTGCCGTCACGGTACCTGCGCAGGTACCAGATAATGGCCGTTAAAAAATTGATCGGGCTTTCGACGAAGAACTCGCCCTGCTTTTTGATCCAATCCCTGTTCAATCCTAAAAGGATCGTCCTTGATGCTTCGGTCGCATCCGTAATGTCTTCCATGCTCTGCGGATCAAGCGGATTACTGCGATGGGTGCGCGACAGGTCATCGAAATTAATCAGGTAGAATTGTGGCTTCACCTTGAAATTATCCTTATACTTTAACAGCTTGTTGTAGGCGATCTTTGTGAGGTCATCAAACTTAAAATCATAGATGAACATGCTGAAGCCCTTTTTCAGGTGCTGGTCGATCACATGGCGGATCACAAAATAGGACTTACCGGCCCCTGGTGTACCGACTACGAGCAGCCCCCGAAAAGGGTTAATAAAATTGATCCAGGAATTGCGAGTTTTCTTTTTCAGCGCGTAGCGGGCTGGTAAGTTGATAGAGTATTCATTTTCCAATAGCCTTTCTTCTTGCGGGAAGGTTTCGTTTTCGGTATTGAAAATATCTTTTGTCAGTCCCAGACTGATCAGGCGGGAAAGCCGTACACCACCGGTTAGGATTAGCAAATAACCTATAGCAGTCAATCCGATATAGCTAACAGTAATAATGACGGGTGATGCCGTCAGATAGAAACATAAGCTACTGATAATATAGAACAACAAGCCTGCGCCCAGGTAAATGGCAATCACATCCTTTCTGATCTTTTCCTCCTTTTTGCCTTTGGCACCGATCAGGGAAATGAGCAGGAATACTAGTGCGGCCAGTTTGGGTTTGAACATGCCCATGAACAGCCCTGTCTTTCCGATGTTGAGCACAATGCGGGTGGTGATCTCCGCTGTTAAATGCCATGCCTGAAAGGCTGCATAACAACTGATGTAAAAATGGATACTAAGTATAAACAGGCTGATCAATCGCGTAAAGTCGATGATCTTTCTTAGTCCCTGGGTGTCTTCTCCGGTCTGCATAGTTGTATTTATTTAATGGTGAATGGATGATCAGAAGCGCATGCCCTTGCGTTTCTTTCGTTTTTTTCTAGGCATGAGCGGGCTGCCGTCCTCCCTGTTCGGGTTTTCCAGCAGGGATTGCAGTAATTTATCGGGTTCCCTGTGCAACAGGTTCGGCAGGTCTTTCTGTTCCTTTTCCAGCAGGTTCACCGATGGCCTGTTTTTGGTGAGCAGTGAGGTTTGTTGCAGTTTCACCTTTAATTTGTCTGTACTGGCGAACTGTTCCATCAATGCTTTAGCGCTGTACGCCTTTCCAAGATCGCTGCCATTGAATACCGTTTTCTTAACGTGGTCTATATAGGTGATGCCATAGGTGCGTCCCTGTTCGTTGGTACGAAAAGCTACTTCAACGTTCTGCTTTTTTAGTTCCGCCGAAAATGTGGATTTGCTGATCGCCGTGTATTTATTCAGCATTTGGTCGATGGTGTTTTTTAGTGGTTCTTTGTAAGCCTTACGTTTATCGATATTTCGCTCAAACTTCTTTTCAAGGTTTCGTAGCGTAGGTTTGCTATAAAAGGAACTGGCCTTGATCGGTACGCCAAGTGTTTTGCCACCTACGTCGATCAGCGAAAACATCAGGCCTTTCTTTTCAAACATGGCGGTATGCTCGGCACCACGCAAAGCAATTACGTTAAAGCTTTTGAGCACAGCATTGAGTTCGGCAAGGCTGGTATATTTATAATCCCTTGTTACCGCTGTCACTATGTTGCTGATCGCCCGTTTGGTGGGCAACTGTCCATATTGTGCCTTGGTCAGGTCGGCAGGCTTAATGCCAGGTTCTTGTTTGAACTTTTTGCTTTCCGCTCTGACCAGCTTAAACTCCTGTTCAATCGCCTTACGGGCAGGTTCCGATAGCAGTTTACCGATATTATGCAGGTCGATGCGTTCGCCTGCCGCTGTGATGTTGGTCGTGGTAATATGGATGTGCTGGTGCGCCGCATCGTCATGGCGGTAAACCAGAAAAGGCTGGTCGCCAAAACCTATCTTTTCCATATAGGCGATAGCAATGTCCTGCAATTTGCTGTTGCTCAATGTTTCACTGGCATCAAAGTTCAGCGAGATGTGCAGGGCATTGGTTTTTACGTTCGGCTTAAGTTCTGTCAGGTGATTAAAGCGTTGCAATTTCTGCTGAAAGTCCATCTTTTCTATATCACCTGCAAAGCCACTGGCCATGATCAGGCTGGCTTCGCCTGCGGTCACTTTGTTCTCGTTATAGTGCAGCATTCCCCTGATACTTTTTCCGGTGCTCATTTTTGTAACCATTTCTCTGCGAGTTTGGATATGATCTTTAGCAAGCGTTCGACCTTTACATCGACCTGTTTATAAAGTTCTGCTGCTTTAGCGACGTGGTAGGCCCGGCTTGTTCCGGTTCTGTCCTGGTTGAAGCTGCGTGTGATCTGGTTAATATTGACACCAATCGCTTTAAGTTCCTTTCGGATCAGGGCCAGTTCTTCCATGACAGGATTTAAGGAAACGTCGTGGTGGTAAAGGTTGATTTTTTGGCCGGACAGGATCTTTCTGGCTACTGCTGCGATGGAAAGATTTTTGCTGTCTTTTCGTAGTTCTTCCAACTGGTTATAAGTATTTTCAGTAACCCGGATGATGAGGTTCCGGCTGAGCAGATCTTCGGGGTCGTTCACTTTCTTTCGTGTCATAAGCTACACTTTTTGAAAGTTCAGGATTTGCGAGTTCCGAGCAAATCCCCTGGCCTCAAGGCCAGCAAAGATTCTTTTGCGCATGCAAAAGTACATCTTTGCTTAGACCACGCGGGCTAAAGAAAGCTCCTTCGGGAAGGTGTCCTGAACTTTGGTGATGTGATGAATAAATGTTATGGATTCGCTTTATAAAGCGTTGCCGAAATTAGCGGATCGGCTAACCGGTTTTTCGTTTGCTCGGATAGTTTCCAGTGGCACGAAACTTCTTAACAGCTGGCGGATTTTATGCTGGGGCTCCTGGCGGATGCGCTTGATTTTCGGCAGCAATGTGCCGTTGAATTTGCGACCTTTAAGGTCGGTTATTGTCTTTGCATTTCTCATGACTATCTGAATTGATAGTCAAAAGTGGAAAGGTGAGTGTAAGGGATTAGGCAAGTTGCCTAACATAAAGTTTGATCCACACAATAATTTGAGCTATATAGCATTATTTAAGTTTACGCTTAATCCTGCATTCTTCATCTCTTTAGCTAAAAGTAATTTCCAGCCGTCTGCTTCATCATATTGAATATATAATATGCCATCATAGTCAGAAGGGGTTTCAATGGCTCCCTTTAAAAGACCGCATACACTTTGCCTTCCAAGTTTGCCAATGAAATATCCCAACTCGAAAATAACATTCTGACGTGCTCTAAAATTTTGCTTTTCAGAATTATCTTTGATTGAGCGGCCTACATCATCCGGACTTAATAGCACTATTGCGTAAGCAACATCAGAATTTGCCTCAAATTTTTCAATTATTGTCTTGCCTTGATTTGATTGTTCGTGCAAAATAATAGGTTCCAATCCTAACTTCTCAAGAAAGCGTGCCGTTTTCTCCTTCAATTCATTGTCATGACCGTGAACTAAAAATATTTTTTTAGAATTAGATTTACCAGGTAATTTCTTTGCTGTTTGTTTTTTAGGATTGGTAACATTAAAATCTTTGTTATGCTCAATTACACCAACAGTTGAGTCGAGGATATCAATAATAACGGTTGTCATATCCATTCCGTAAGGGGCATCAAATATTAAATCAAATGGATTTGCATTAGACAATTGGTAACCGCCTACCATTGGCGGAGGAGAGATCGTTACACGTTTTTCGGTTCCAGCATTACGTACGATTTTTTGAATATTCAAAATCCCCTTGCTAATCTTAGTTCTGATATCTAATGTCGGATTATTATAATACTGTATAACTAATCCCTTAAACTCTTCTATCTGATCGATATAGTGCTTTTGCTGAGCCTTCATATAAAATATATTATTCCTAATTTCTGCAATATACATCTACGTTTCCAGTCAATTACTGAGGCTGGATTTCATGTTTAATGAAAACCTCACTTGCTATGTCGATAGTTTTATCAATTGTTTCTTTATTCAGTTTAGTTGGCCTTTTTGTTAAACTTCTTAATTCCGAGATTTCAGCGTCCGAAAATTTGTGACGAAAAGTCTCGGTAGCTTTACTTATGGCCTTTGACACGTATAGCCAAATAGAATTACATTCGATTTCGTATTCGTATTTAAGGTCTTCAATAGGTTTTGTGCTAATGCGCATTACACGATTTTTGATGTTTTCTACATCTAACTTGTAGGCTCTTTCGGCATGCTCCATCTTTCTGTAATAATCAGCGTCCGCACCAGGCGCACCACCTCTGCCACATTGATACACGCTTCTCATTAAATATTCATATTCCATTGCTTCCATTGGTTTCTATTTTAAGCTGCAATATAAAAATTAAGCAGCTTTTATTTTAGGCAAGTTGTCCACGCCCGACTTGAAGAGTGGGCAATATTGTGATCTAAACAACAGGAAGCATGGAAATAATCTATTCCCAAAAACGTAACGTAACACCCACTAAAGCAGTAGAAATACTGGAAAAACATGGTACAAAAGTTAGCCTTGAAGAGGCAAAATTAATTTTGGATTTTATGTATAAATTCGGTAAATTAGCCATAGATACAGAACTTAAAGCACTGGAAATCAGATTTAAACAAAATGCTAAATAACTTTGATTGCTTTATTATAATTAACAATTTATCATGAGGATAGCTGATTTATATATAAGGGTAAGTACTGACGAGCAGGCCGATAAAGGATACTCCCAGCGGCTACAGGAAGACGTACTATTAAAGTACTGTGAAATCAATACTATCAAAGTTAGAAAGATCATTTTTGAAGATCATTCAGCGAAAACATTTGAACGACCGGAATGGAAGAATTTGCTTCGCGAGCTGAAGAAATCAAAGGGTAAAACCGATCTCGTATTATTTACCAAATGGGACAGGTTCAGCCGGAATGCCAGTGATGCCTACCAAATGATAAGTACCCTACGAAAGATAGGTGTAGAACCGCAGGCTATTGAACAGCCACTTGATATGAACGTGCCGGAAAACAAGATGATGTTGGCTGTTTATCTGACCACACCGGAGATTGAAAATGACCGTAGGGCCCTGAACGTCAAGCATGGTATGCGCCAGGCGAGAAAAGAAGGTCGCTGGTTAGGCGTTGCGCCACCTGGATATATTAATAGAACAAGGGAGAATGGAACAAAATACGTAGCAATAGATGAACCGGAAGCTTCCCATATGCGTTGGGCTTTTGAGCAGATTGCTGAAGGCGTATTCACTACCCAGGAAATTTGGAAAATGGCAGTTCACCGGGGCTTGAAATGTAGTGCAACCAGTTTCAGAACGGCTTTAAGGAATGTGGGATATTGCGGAAAAGTTTTAGTAGCTGCTTATAAGAATGAAGATGAACAGATGGTACAAGGTTTACACGAGCCGCTGATATCAGAAGCATTGTTTTACAAAGCACAAGAAGTAATGGACGGCAGGGTGAGGGACATTGGCATCAATAGTTCTCATGGAGTGCTGGTTGTTACGCCCGATAAATTGCCGTTAAGAGGTTTTCTAAACTGTAATCGTTGTACCCGTTTACTGACCGGCAGCGCGTCTAAGGGAAGGAATAATTATTATCATTACTATCATTGTCAGCCATCTTGCGGTGTGCGTTATAAGGCAGAGCCGGTCAATATGGCTTTTGTAGACAAACTGCGTGAATTTATTCCAAAGCCAGGCATGGCCGAATTGTATACAGAAGTAATATTGGATTTGTATCAAGGTGGAACAGGATATTTGAGAAACGAACGTAAGAAGTTTATAACTGAGATCACGGAAAACAACAACCGTATTACTAAAGCCAGGGAACTTTTGCTGACCGACGATATTAGTGGGTCTGATTATAAATTAATTAAAAGTGAAGCGGAGGAAAAAATTGCCAGACTGGAAGTAAAGTTGAACGATTTCCTTGCGAATAGTGCTGCGACAATTGATATTGATAAAGTTGTGTATAAAGCAATAGAAAACCTTAAAAAGCTTGATCTATTGTATTTAAACGCAGATATTCGGAGGCAGAGGGATATGATCGGTTCGATCTTTACCGAAAAATGGAGTTTTGACGGACAGGTACATCGAACCAGAAAAGTGAACGAAGCAGCGCAACTTATTTATCTGATAAACAGCAAATTAGGCAATAAAAAAAGCCGTGTCAGAACGAAAATTCGTAGTGATCACGGCTTTGTACCCAGCGCCGGAATCGAACCGGCACAGTTTCCTATCGGTGTTTGAGACCGACGCGTCTACCAATTCCGCCAGCTGGGCATTTGTATTAGACGGGGCTGCAAATGTATATAACGAAAGGCTAAATCACAAAATTATTTTAAATTAGATTGTAACCGATTGTATTTCAAACGATACTATTTTTTCAGCGCTCGGTTTTCTATTTAGTATGAAAGGATAAATCAATATTACTTTATTCTTTACTGGAAGTAGGGATACAGACAAAAAAGTTTGAGCCTTGCCCCAAGTTACTTTCAAATTCTATTTTACCTCCCACTTTTTCAATAAATTCTTTGCATAACATAAGCCCTAAACCAACACCTTTTTCATTATTGGTACCATAGGTAGATTCTGCATTAATAGAAAAGATCCTTTGTTGTTTTTCGGGAGCAATTCCTTTTCCATTATCACTTACGGTAATTTTACATTCGTTTAAAATCAGCTCCGCATTTACTTGTATTTTTCCTCCTTGTGGTGTAAATTTTACAGCGTTGGTAATTATATTTCGTAACACTAGCTGTAAAATATCAATATCGGTTGTTACATAAATTGCCGGTGAGATTTGATGGATAAACAAAATTTCCTTTTTTGATGCTAATAGTTGCCCCATATCAAAGGTGCTTTGTAAAGCCGTTAACAAATTAATTTCTTGCAAATCAACATCAAGTCCATCCATTTGCGTTTTAGACCAATGCAGTAAATTTGATAACATTTCTACAGCACCATTGGTAGATTGTAGTAACGATGTTTCAAACATTAATCTGTTTTTATCATCCAGTCTCCTGCTATTTAACAACCCTAAATAAGATTGAATATTTATTAAAGGTGCCCTTAAATCATGAGAGATGATAGACATTAACTTGTCCTTTTCACTGTTAAGTTGCTCCAGCTGCTCCTTTTGCGCTAAAATTTGCACTTTACTTTTTTCTATTGCTAAAGCTTTTTCTTCTGCAACTTGTCTTTCTTTATCATAACTCTTTCTTATATATCGGATAATAATATAAATGACTAAAACCGGTAACGGAAAAGCAGTAATCCTATCAATAAATTGCCCCTGCCCTGCAGTAAAAGGGTTCTGTACCAGATCCGGGTAATAAAACTCTAATAAATGGAGACATAAAAAATAGATGATGTAGATAATAAGCCACCTTAAATGTTGTTGATACGGAGAAATTGCCAACAACAATAACAAATAAGCTGGCCATATTAAATCTGTTGACCCATTTATACCTGAGTTTGAGAAATAATTGATCCCAAAGGTTATAAGACCAATAACAGCAAATAAAAATGTGCTATGCGGTTTTGCCTTAAATCTTGAATAATAGAATTGATAGGTAAAAAATATACATAATAAAAACGCAGATAAAGAGCCTACATACAAACCTGCGTATAAATTGTAAGGAAAATAAATGGCTGAAAGAAAAATTAAACATGCACAAATTGAATGGAAAATTCTGCTTTCTAAAGAGAAGGATGATCTGTCGCCGATAAGATCGCTCCAAATGATTTTATTTTTTACAGACCTGAAACCGAGTACATTTGGAATAGATTTAAGCATGGTGTTTCTTCAAAGCCTTAATATTTTTGTGGTAGTATATTAATAGCTTTCTATACAATATACTACCAGATTTAGAGAAATTAAATATATAGATTTGCTTATTAACATTAACTAAAAAACCCATCTTTAATTAGTAAAAAGCTGATATACCAAAACCAAAACAGGCAGCGCTACAGTCATTTGAGCATAATACAGCTTATAAGAACGTGTATTAGATGGGGTTACATTACACGTAATGAAAAGCTAAATCAAAAAGTTAAGTTAAGTATATTATAATGTGTTGTATTTTAAATTATAGTGGTCTTTCGTCTTTCAGTTTCCTATCAACCAAGAAAGGCATAAAGGGCAATAACGAGGCTAAAAATATTAAAATGGCTTTACCAAAGCTCCATCTTTGCTCCATCCAGGCCATAATTAAAAAAGCTGCATACAAAACGAATAGAACGCCGTGTGCCCATCCAGTATATTTTACAGCCAGTGGCATGTTAGCAAAATATTTTAGAGGCATGGCTACAAAAAGAAGTAATAAATAGGAGATGCCTTCTAAAACGGCTACTTTACGAAAAATAGAGAGAGAACTCATGTATCTGATTGTTTGATTCGAAAGTACCGTTATCAAGCGACTCATCAAAAACTAAAAAATGATTTGACAATTGGCTGTTAGAGGATTGAAGTGTAAGCCAGAGATACCGTAAAAACGTAGCAACTCTAACCGTAGATGAGCCCAGTCCTAAGGCATGATGATCGCCTGTTAAGGCCTATGTTATGCCAGCATAGCTTTCAATGTAAACCTACAGATAGTCCGAACCCTAAAACATAAAGCTAAACCTTTGGTAGTCGCTCTCTAATTCTGTGGATATATTTCTGACGATAGAAAATGTCTTTAATTGAGCCAAGCAAACTCTCAGATTCATCAGGATTTTCATCAAACTGCTTAGTAAGCTTATTTAGTTCATCATCTAATTGCTGTTCTATACCATTAACATCTTCCTTTACTTTTGCCAGCTTTTCGGCATCAGGTTCAAATTCCAAATCCATCAATGCCTCGTTTACATCCATCATCTCCATTAAAAACGATTGAGGCAATTGATAACCTTCATCAGTTTCTACAATCCCTTTCAGCTCCAAAACATATTTTAAGCGTTTTTTTGCATTGCTTAAAACTTGATAGGCTTTGTTATTATGTGTTGATAGATTTAAAACCTCTTGTTGCCTATCATCACTTTCATTTGCATAAAAATCGGGATGAAACTTTTTACTTAAAGCGTAAAACTTTGTTTTAACCACATTCAAATCTGGGTGAAACTGAATGGATATTTCGTAAAACTCAAAATAATTGGGTAAAATATTTTGCTCAGGCATATTAGTCTAAATTAAAAAGCCGCAGATGTTAGAAAATTTTTTCTTCATCTGCGGCAATACTATAAAATTGATTTTTACTTACCGAATATTTTTAAAATGTCGTTGCCAAAGGCAAACACCATTAAGCTTATCAAAATAACGAAGCCAGCTATTTGTGCTTTCTCCAATACTTTTTCGCTTACAGGCTTGCGTTGCACCATCTCGATTAAAAGAAACACCACATGCCCACCATCTAAACCTGGTATTGGTAATAAGTTCATAAAAGCCAAGGCCATTGAAATCAATCCGGTTAATGTCCAGAATTTAACCCAATCAAACGTACTGCCGTAAACCTTTGCAATACCAATCGGACTGCTAATGTTCCTAGCACTAACTTTACCGGTAATCATTTTACCAATGCCTTTCGCATTATCCATAAAAGTGCTCCAAGCCATGTTTGCACCAATTGGCAAAGCAGCAAGGAAACTATAGTTAATGGTTTTGCGCTTAATTTCATTGAAATGACCATAAAACCCAATTGCACCCGCCGTATCTACTTTAACGTTAAATTTTAAAGGTTGTCCATTACGATCAACTATTACCGCAATATTTTGTCCCTTTTTCTTCATCGCCAAAGGCTTAACTTCATCCTGATAATTTACCGGAACACCATCAACAATTGTTATTCTATCACCGACTTTAATGCCTGCCTTTTCAACCCCATATCCAGTAATTACACTATCAATAATGGTTTTTAAACGAGGTTCGGCAAAAAGGCTTTTGCCATCTGCAACTTTATTTAAAAAGTCATCAGGCACTCTAATTTCAATGGTTTTATCTCCACGGATAACCGTCAGTAAAGAATTACCCATTAAAACTTTCGAGCTTTTTAGCTCTTCGAAACGAATAACCTTATTACCATTAATTGCTAAAATTTTATCACCGTTTTTTAAACCGATATCCGAAGCAACTTTACCAACCTGAATACCGTTTACCACAGCACTATTTGGCGTAAAGGTTTCGCCATATTTGAAAGTTAATATCCAAAAAATGAAAATACCAACAATTATATTAACGATAATACCACCTAACATCACGATTAAACGCTGCCAGGCTGGTTTAGAACGGAATTCCCAAGGTTGTGCAGGCTGAGCCAATTGTTCAGTATCCATGCTTTCGTCAATCATACCCGCAATTTTCACATAGCCTCCCAATGGTAACCAACCCACACCATATTCTACATCACCTTTTTTGAAACTGAAGAGTTTAAAACCCCATGCATCAAAAAATAAATAAAATTTTTCTACTTTAATTCCAAATGCCCTTGCCGCTAAAAAATGTCCCAATTCGTGTAATATCACCAATAAAGACAATCCAAGCAGCAGTTGCCCCGCCATAATCAAACCATTCATACGCTATTATTAATATTTTTATGTTAGATGTTAAAATTTATTTTTTGTTACTAATTCGGCCGCTAAGATACGGCTATGTTTGTCAGTTTCTAAATAATCGACCAATTGTGGTTTTTCTATGAATTGAATTTTCTCCATACATTGTTCAATTACATCACTCATTTGCAGGAAACCAATTTCATCCTTCAAAAATGATTCTACTACAATCTCATTTGCCGCATTTAAAATACATGGCATATTGCCACCTTTTCTTAATGAATCAAATGCCAAACCTAAGTTTCTGAAAGTTTCTAAATCTGCCTTCTGAAAGCTAAAACTCGGGTATTCTAAAAAATTAAAACGTTTAAAATTGTTTTTTAGCCTATCGGGATAATTCAAAGCGTATTGAATAGGCAGTTTCATATCCGGAACGCCCATTTGTGCTTTCATCGAGCCATCAGTAAACTGAACGATGGAATGAATGATTGATTGCGGATGAACAATGACATCAATCTGATCTACCGTTAAATCAAACAACCATTTTGCTTCGATAACCTCTAAACCCTTATTCATCAGAGATGCCGAATCGATGGTAATTTTAGCACCCATAACCCAATTTGGATGCTTTAACGCTTGTTCTTTTTTAACGTTTGCCAAGAAATTTTTATCCTTGCCAAGAAATGGTCCGCCCGATGCAGTAAGGTAAATCTTTTCGATTTCGTTCTGCTCCTCGCCTACCAAACATTGAAAAATAGCCGAATGTTCAGAATCTACAGGTAAAATTTTAACCTGATATTCTTTAGCCAACTGGGTAACGAGTTCGCCAGCCACCACCAACGTTTCCTTGTTGGCGAGGGCAATATCTTTACCAGCTTTAATAGCGGCAATTGTTGGTTTTAAACCTACTGAACCCATTATAGCCGTTAAAACTACATCACTTTGTGGATAAGCAGCAACTTCTGTTAATGCATCTTCGCCCGCTAGAACTTTAATGTTTATAGAAGATAATGAATCTTTAACATAGACGTACTGCTTTTCATCGCAAATAACTACATATTCTGGCCTAAATTCTATAGCCTGTTTAATAAGTAAATCAGCGTTTTTTAATGCAGATAACACAAAAACTTTAAAAATTGATGGATTATCGCGAATTACCTCGAGCGCCTGTGTACCAATACTCCCCGTCGAACCTAATATGGTGATGTGTTTAATAGATTGATTTACTGATATATTGCTCAATTGTTATATTCCTTTCGTGTTAAGAGCATTGTTTAATTGTTACAATGAACATTTGCTTAATTTTATTTTATTGACTTGGCGATAATTGAAATTTATCTAACCTAAATTTCGATATAATTTAAATATTAAACTATTTATTAAGCCAGTCAGTTTCTATATTACCATACCGATATTAGGTATTTATTCATCATATATACATTAATTTATTCCTTTAAATCCCTAAAGCATTTGAAACTTTAGTAAGAAGTTCAATTGCTGGTGAGTTAGAAAAGCATTGTTTACAACTAGTAAACATCATCATACAGTCTATAAAATCGGTAAGCATGTGAAATAAAAGGCCTATCCCAATAATATTGAACGGTTTACGAAAAAATAGCAGTATCACATAAACAATCATTGCATAGTATGTATGCAAAGGGTGAAAATCTATACTACACCTATTTGCTTGGAAAATTGGATTTGAAAATAGATGGTCTAAATCAACCAACATGGTAGCAATTAATATTAAATAAACTTTCTTCCAATCCTTTTTAAAAAATAAACAAGTGATAAAAAATGGAAATCCAAAATGCAAAAAATAGTGTATGAATGTCTGCATATTATTTATTCTCACATACCTCCCTAATTGTCTATATGCCGCGAGTAATTATCGTTTTTGCTGCCTTAAAGATTTAATTTATCTAAACAATAAATCAATTAAACAATATAATCCCCTAACCTATCTGCTAATTTTCTATCATTACTTAATCTTGGCACTTTATTTTGCCCACCTAGCTTTCCTTCACTTTTCATATAATTAACAAAAGCATCTTTTTGCAAAGTACGTATAATAAGTGGTTGTAAAATGCTTCCTTTTATTAAATCAAAATAGTAAATATTCTTTTGTTGCAGAGCTAAATCTACTTTCTTACTAAATGCATCAATATCTTTAGGTGGTGATGAAAATTCTATAAACCATTCATGGTAAGGTAATTTTTCATCAAGCGGATTAACCTGAGGTGCAACGGTAAATTCTGTAATACTTACCCCTTCTTCATTAGCAACGGTTAAAAGCGCATGCTCTACTTCTTCTCCAATAACATGTTCTCCGAAAGCGGAAATAAAGTGCTTTATTCTACCAGTTACAACAATTTTATATGGATTTTTCGAGATGAATTTTATGGTATCTCCAATGCTGTAGCCCCACAAGCCTGCATTTGTGTTTAGTACCAATGCGTAATTAATGTTTAGATCTACCTCAGCTAAAGATAATCGTGTTGGGTTTTCATTGTGATACTCATCTGCAGGAATAAACTCATAAAAAATACCAGCATTTGCCAAAAGCAAAAGTCCTTTATCTTGTTGCGAATCTTGGTAAGCGATAAATCCTTCTGATGCGGGATAAGTTTCTATAGAATCGATTTTTTTGCCAATACTTTGCTCAATTTTAGCTCGGTAAGGTTCGAAATTTACACCACCATATATAAATAGACTGAAGTTTTTAAATACTTCGCTAATTGTTTTACCTCCTGATTTTTCTGTAAGCTTATCGAAATACATTTGTACCCAAGGTGGAATACCAGAAATTAATGTCATGTTTTCATGAATTGTTTCATCGACTATAGCATCAACCTTTTCTTCCCAATCATCAATAATGTTTGTTTTGTAAGATGGCAATCGATTTTTTTGCAAGTAATTTGGTACATGGTGTGCTACAATGCCCGACAAACGACCTACATTAATTCCATTTTTTGAATTTAAAACCGGACTACCTTGTAAAAAAATCATTTTCCCGTTTACAAAATCGGCTTTACCAGTTTCATTAATGTAAGTTAAAATGGCATTCCGAGCAGCTTTAATATGTTCGGGCATAGATTCTTTAGAAAGTGGAATGTATTTAACACCAGATGTTGTACCAGAAGTTTTTGCGAAATATAGTGGTTTTCCTTTCCAAAGTACATCAACCTCGCCAGCAACAACTCTATCTACATATGGTTTTAAACCTTCGTAATCCTGAACAGGAACATGTTTTTTAAAATCTGAATAGTTTCTTATATCTGAGAAATGATGGTCTTTGCCGAAAGCAGTATGTTTTGCGTCTTCTACCAATTTAAGAAGAATCTTATTTTGAGCATTTACTGCATTATTTTTCCATTTACCTATTTGCCAAACTATAAATGCTGCAAATGGCTTGCTTAGCGCTGCTTTTATTCCCATAACCGCAAACCTTAAAAAGACCTATCTATTCTATTGTTAATATTCGATTCGTAAATCATAGTAGCATTTTTTTCAGATGTTAAAGTTCTTCAACGAAGAAAATGGTGGCTACACAATATTATGTAAAATATCCGGATGCTCATCTCCTTGATACTCTCCAGAAATTTTACGATAAGCTACCGTCAAAGCTACGCTTGATAATGGAACAATAATAAAAGAACTCAGAATATTTACAATAAATGCAACTATTGGCCATTGCAAATAATTAAGTAACAAATAGATTAAATAACCTCCGCCCAAAATAACCAAAAGCAGTAATATTTTGGTGAAATTTCCTTTGGTGGTTGCTAAACTTAACTTTATCGATTCGAAAGGCTTGCTATTTTTATCAATTATGAAAAATGGGAAGAAAGATATTCTGAGCCAGGTGATAAAAATTGCTATGATACCAACCGAAATTGCAACATTTTTAACAATTGTAACATCTAAACCTGTGTATATAAATGGAAAAGCGATCAGAATAACCACAAGATAAACACCAAATATACAACCGATAAAATATAATGTAGCAATTAAAAAGCGAATGATTTGTTGTCTGGTTGGTAAAGTATCAACAATTTTAACGTCGTTCAATTCATCATCCATTAAATGAAAAATATATTTAAATAACGAAAGATTTATTGTGAAGTAAAGCATGATAAAAATAAACACCATCGCAATGCTTAGAAATTTGCTTACATCTTTTATAAAAAAAGCCATTAAACTTGATGCACTTGCTGTAATAAACATTAAAAAACATAGCGTAGCTATAGAAAAATAATGCTTCTTGGTAATGTTCCAGGCTTTCTGAATAACATCGTTAACGGCAAATGTGCTTTCTTTTAAATAGTTTATCATTGTTGTTTAAATACCACTCTTTTAAATAAATCCTGTATAAAACCTAAACCATAAGCGGTTAGTTGGATGAATGAAGAAATAATGCTCAAAAATGCAACTTTTATAGATTTATTTACCGCCCACGAATGAAAAAATATTAACAAAAAGAACAATAACAATATAAAATTACCAACAATACCCAAAGGTTGATAAAATATGTTGCAAAGTACTGTACCAATGAAACCAATTGTAAATACAGCAGGAAAGAAATGAACCAGCTTTAATTCTTTAGGAAAGTGTTTATAGATGTTAATCCTTGCCCTGCCAAAAAAGTGAAGTTGCTTATAAAATTGGCTAAAGCTTGTCCGCCTTTTGTGGTAAACCTTTGCTTCTGGAATTAAACCAATTTTAAATCCACTTTCGTGAATACGAATGCTGTACTCTATGTCTTCTCCTAATCGAGTTAAGATAAAACCACCAACTTTTTCCCAAACAGCTCTGGAAACACCCATGTTAAAACTGCGTGGATGAAACTGACCGACATGTTTTTTATTACCTCGAATTCCGCCAGTTGTAAATGGTGATGTCATTGCATAACTAATAGCTTTTTGCACTGGTGTAAAACTTTCATGTGCAGCATCAGGACCGCCATAAGCATCTAAATCATGTTCGTAGAGATAATTTTTAACGATTTCTAAGTAATCTGCAGGTATTAAACAATCAGAATCAAAAATTACAAAATAATTTCCTTTAGCTCTTTCAAAGCCATAATTTCGAGTAAAACCTTGCCCTTCATTTTCTTTGTAGAAGTATTTTATGTCGAGTTTATTTGCATAACTCTCTACTATCGATTTAGCATTATCAGCAGAACCATCTTCTATAACCAGAACTTCAAACTGTAAATACGTTTGTTTTGTTAAAGTATATAAAAGCTCATTAATCTCTTGTGGACGATTATAAAGCGGAATTATTATGGAGAAAAACATTTTTAGAAGGTAAAAGGTAGAAGGCAAAAGGCGTAGGGTTTTGAGCGTACAAACCTTACGCCCTAAACCGTTTAGCTCAAACTCTCTTTTCGATTAAATATTGATTTCTTTCTGGTGCGTTACGCGTAACCAATTCGGCAACAAAACCTGTTAGAAACATTTGCGAACCGACCACAATGGCAACTAAAGCAATGTAAAACAATGGCTGATCTGTAATTTCTCTTTTGTAAGGAATGTGTGCTGCGATGTGATAGAGCTTAACGCCAATCATCCACAAAGCCATAAAGGTTCCGATTAAAAAACTTAATACCCCTAAAGAGCCAAAGAAATGCATTGGCCGCTTACCGAATTTGCCTACAAAAAATATGGAAAGTAAATCTAAAAATCCGTTTATAAACCTACTAAAACCAAATTTTGTTGTGCCATATTTACGAGCCCTATGCTCTACAACCTGCTCTTCAATTTTGCTAAAACCTGCCCATTTTGCAATTACTGGGATGTAACGATGCATTTCACCATAAACTTCTATCGTTTTTACAACATCGCTTCTGTAAGCTTTTAAGCCACAATTGAAATCATTTAATTCGATTCCGCTCATTTTACGGGTTGCGGCATTAAATAATTTTGTAGGTATCGTTTTGGTAATCGGGTCGTAACGCTTCTTTTTCCAGCCGGAGATTAAATCGAGCTTTTCTGCTTTAATTCGGCGGTATAATTCAGGTATCTCATCAGGACTATCTTGTAGATCGGCATCCATGGTAATGATAACATCGCCCTGAGTAGCCTCGAAACCAACATTTAATGCTGCAGACTTACCGTAATTTCTTCTGAATTTTATGCCTTTAATAGCATCATTTTGAAGTTTTAAATTTTCAATAACAGCCCAGGAGCTATCCGTACTGCCGTCATCAACTAAAACAATTTCATAGCTAAAGTTGTGCTCTGCCATTACTTTCGTAATCCATGCGGTTAATTCTGGCAAAGATTCATCTTCATTAAATAAAGGTACTACAACTGATATATCCATTTATAAGTATCAAGATTTGAGATTTGTATCGAGATTCAAGCATCAATACTAAATTACATTTGCTTTTAAATTAAAACGTGCAAATTTCATCAAATTAAATGATAAAACTTGCACGTTCGAAATATTTGTAAAGTATTAGAAACTATTTAAAGCTCACACTAAGCTTCTTGTTGAGGTAAAGTATTAAAAGTAACAGGTTCCTTTTTCTTTAAAATTGCTGCAAGAATTAATCCAAGCACAGCATACATAGCGATTGAAACTCCAAAACTTGTAAATGAATTTTTAAGTGTAGGCGCTAATTTTTCTTCCATGTTACCGGCTTTAGTCATTGCTTCATCAATCTGTTCAGAAGCCATTCCAAATTTCTCCATCATTGCTCTTTGTGAATCTTCAATTGCTGCTGCAGCTTTTGCTGGCAAATCAGGATCTATAAATTTCATTAAGACTACGTTATATAAAACCGACGTAATCGATAATATCAACGCTATAATTAAAAAAGATTTAAATGCCTCACCAAATGTCCAGTATCCACCAATTTCCTTTCTAATATTTATACCAGAAAAAACCAATAGTGCTATAAACACTATCAAAATGATGAATGGCATTGCAAAGTTCGTGTATAACATAAAAGGATCTATGAAATACAGTGTTAGCGAAATAACAATTAAAACAGCTCCGAGTATAAACCCATACTTAAGCGAAAGCTTGGTAATTAATGTACTTTTGTCCATAGTTTGTTTGTTTAGTTTTAGTTATTTATTGTAGTTATCAATATATAAGTAGCAGAATCAAACGATTTGTTACGGCTAAACTGGATTATTTCTTTCGTAGTTTCGGCACTTCCTTCCGTATCTAAGAAAAAAGCCATAAATGGAACGAATAATTCTTTCATTTCTTCACTGATATTTAAGGTTGGAGCGGCTTTGCAAATTTCCTCTACACTACCCTCAGCCAATTGCTGGTTGCTTATTAATTCTTCGTAAATTTCAAACTCATCTTGAAATTCGTCATCCTCAACCAATAAAAATTCTTTTAAGAAATCGCCAAGTTCGGGGTCTAAATCCTCATCCTTACATTCTTTAATATAAAGCAGCAAGTTTAACAATTCTGTTCCCCTATCAATAGTTTTTTCCTCGATATTTGCCCATTCTTCACTTTCTAAATAATCTTCCTCCAGTTTTTGAACATCACTACTAAAGAAATTAACCATCAGTAAATCGAAGAAAATTTCTCTTAATTCCTCAAACTTTGGATGTGAATTGAAAACAGCATCAAAAGCAGTTACTTTATCTAAAAAATTAGCATCCAATTCGAAAGCTGTAAATAACTCGGTTTCAAAACCCTCAACATTGATAGCTGAAACCTCAGCATATTTATTAATCGATGCGCTAAGCGCTTTTTTTACTCTATTGTCCATATTTTAAAATTTAAACGATCAAAGATAAATGAGCAAAGATGAAAGAAATTAAACCCAAATTTATCTCCAATTTTTGATAATTAGCTTTTTAAGTGATAAGTTCTTTGCTCCCTAATCCTTGTTCTTTAATCCTTGAAGTATTGATTATTATTAAAAACCAGCATTACTTTGCCATTAAGTTCTTTACCTAACAAGGGGCTATTGGCCGATTTAGAGTGGTTGCTATTTGCATTGTATAACCATTTTTTATCAGCAGAAAATACTGTAAAGTTAGCTTCTGCGCCTTCTTCAATTACTGGAATAATTAAATTTAGTAATTTCCTTGGGTTGATGCTTAACTTTTCTGCAATAAGGTTGGCATCTAAACCTGCTTTTAACAATAATGGAAGTACTGTTTGCAGCGCAATAATGCCGTAATGTGCAATTTCAAACTCCACATTTTTAAATTCAACTTCTTCGGGACGATGTTGCGACGTTATGGCATCAATTGTTCCATCCTTCAGTCCAGCGATTAATGCTTTTACATCCGTTTTACCGCGTAAAGGTGGTTTAACTTTATAATTGCTATCAAAATCTACTAATAAATCTTCTGTAAAAACCAAATGGTGCGCCGTAACATCGCAGGAGATTTGAACGCCATCCCTTTTAGCTTTTCTAATTAAAGCAACTGAACCAGCTGTAGAAATATTACTAATGTGAATTTTAGTTTCGTTGTATTGCGCCAGAAATATATCTCGAGCAATATGCATTTCTTCGGCCAATGCAGGCAAACCTTTCATCCCTAAAAGCACAGAATTTTTGCTTTCATTGATTTGTGATTTTCCGGCAATGGATTTATTTTCGGGATAAACCATCAGCAAAGCATCAAATCCTTTTGCGTATTGCAAAGCACGACTCATAAAACCATCGTCTTGCAAAGCCCGGTCGCCGTCAGAAAAAGCCACCGCACCAGCCTGCTGCATATCAAATAATTCGGCAAGTTCTTTCGCCTCTCTATTCTGGCTAATGGCACCAACCGGATAAACATCAACCAAATTATTTTTAGCTTTATTGATGATATACTCTACCTGAGATTTAGATTGCACCACAGGATTTGCCTGTGGTAAAAGCGCCAATCCGGTAAAACCACCAGCTTTTGCAGTTTCGGTTAATGTAAAAATATCTTCCTTAGTTTCGTAACCTGGGTCGCCGGCAACGCAATTTAAATCGAAAAAGCCTGGTGTTAAAAAAGCTCCTGCTGCATCAAAAATGATTTCATTTTTTTCGTCAGTTAATTTACCTATGCTCTTTATAATTCCATCCACTATCCTAACATCGCATTGTTGATGATTAAATTTACTTTGCGGGTCGGCAATGGTTACGTTCTTAACAAGGAGATTCATATTGTTTTTTTAGTATTGTTAAAAAATCGGATGAGTAGAATTTCTGCTGCAATAAAAATCAGCGACAAAATTAGGCAAAGTTTCCATAATGTTTGTCCGATTTTATTGGCTCCAGCAATTAATTTTACAGCATCTTTATCGGTATCGTAAATCTTTAAATTTCCCTTTTCCGCTAGATTATCAAGTTCTGTTTTGCTTAGATAATGCATGTCAGATTCTGCCCTATCGTTATTAAAACTATAGACTGCAATACTTGAATCGGCTAACATCAAATTGTAAAAACCTGGTTTTTTGATTTGGTCGGCAGTGTAAATAAGCGTTTTACTATCAATTTGCCTTACCTCCGGAATGGTTTCAAAATTATTTGCGGTAAGCTTTAGTGTTTGATTTTTACCCAGACTTATGCGTTTGCTAGCCAAAGTATTATCGTTGCCAATGTTGTAATAAAGTGCATTTTCTACACCGCTGTTTAATGTAAGGCGATACATTAAAGGCACAAAAACCGGGTGTCGAGCTAGATTACCATCAGCTGCGTTTAAACCCGTTGATGATAAATAAACTTGTCCGTTGCTAACGCCGAATTTGGAGAAATACAATTTACCCCCAGGCAAAGACATGATGCTTTCTTTATCAGCGTTATTGTTCTCTACAAAATTAAAATAGCGATTCACCGTTGGTAAATCGAGATTTCTCGGAATTTCTTCGAAAACGGTTTTAAAAATTGGATGCTGCAAATCTATTTTATCAACTCTTGTTGCAGCGGTATTTAAGTTTTGTATTTGTGGAAGCGATAATCCACTTAAAAAAGAATTGTAAACCTGAATATCCGAATCTAAATCGGGAAATAACACTACCGAACCACCAGTTTTTAAATACGTTTTTAATTGTTGTGCTAAACCGGAAGATGGATTTTTTAATCCATTTAAAACAATTAGGCCAAAATTTGCAAAATTACTGTAGCTGATGTTGCTTTCTGTATTTTCGGTAAGTGTATAGTATTTATCAGCTGCAAAAAGCGCCTTGATATAATTATCAGAAGTAGCTCCATTAATACTTAAAACGGGCAAACTTGCATCAACTTTAAAGCTGAATGAAAGCGAATCATCGAAAGTGACTGGAAAATCTTTAATGCTGATAACACCCTTTTGCCAACCAGCTTTTAATCCAGAAAAATTTAAAGTATCTCTTTTGGTTTTCCCGGCAGGGATGGTTATTGAACTTAAACCCTTTTGCTGATTATTGATGCTTAGTTTTAAAGGAATATTAATAGCTTCCTCATCCGAATAATTTTTAAGCTGAACAACGAGTTTTTCGCTCGCACCCGGCTGATGGTTTGGCGATAGCACCCAAACGCTATCTACAGCCACATTTGCCAAAGTTGTAGCATTTAGTTTGAGAAATGAATATTGAATATCGGGTTTGGTTTCGAGTTTCTTAACGGGTGCAATATTTTTCTGGAAATCGCTAATCAGAAAACTGTATTGATTTGAAGTTCCTGATAGTACATTGGCTTGTCGGTTTAAAATTTGCTGTAAATTCCTGTTTGAGGCCGAAATTTTAACATCATCTAAAGCTTTTAAAAATTCATCTTCGTTTAATAATCGCTGATGTTTTCCCTCAAAATCGTTTGTTAACAATTGAAATCTATCATTAATTCCAAATCCTTTAACCAATTCCTTTGCTCTGCGTTTAGCCTCATCAAGTAAATTTCCGTCTTTGTTAACCGCCTCCATGCTGTAAGAATTATCGATATAAATGCTTACAGAATTGTTTATGGCTGATGTTTTTTGGTTATTTAAGGGAATATATGGTTGTGCAAATGCAAGCACCAAAAAAATTATAGCAAAAATTCGAGCGAAAAGAATAAGTAGATTTTTTAATTTTTCCCTTGAAGAGTTTTGTTGCTCTACCTCTTTTAAAAGCTGAACATTAGAGAAGTAAACCTTTTTAAATTTTCGGAAATTGAATAAATGGATAATTATCGGGATGGCAACCGATAATAGTGCGAAAAGAAAGCCTGGATACAGGAAATTCATTAAAAACCAAAGATAGAAAAATTATGTAAAGCGGCGAATTACAATTGTAATAAACTCATTCTAATAAGCAAAACCCGGAAACTCTATGTTTACGATTTTCCAACTACCGTTTTGCAAAGCGAAATATAACCTAAAAGGTCCGCTGATTATTTTTGATTGTTTTTGAATAATATCCCTATAACCGGCAACACCTTCCACAAAACCCATCCCCTTTCCATCAGCTAATAGTTCAAAATTAGTATCGATGATATCATATCTGCCGCCAACATATTCATCAGATTTACCAAAAATACCTTTCAATCTTGCCAGTATAACATTTTTAGCAATTACCTTTCCACCAGGAAGAATAAAGAAATCGCTCAGTTCTTCAGTTATAGATTTGGATTGTTTGAACCATGAGGTGATAAATCTAATAGCACTATTTACAATATCAGCCTGATGATTAAAGGTTGGAGTTTCCTGCATTGCACAAATCTACATCTTCTATCTAAATTTCTTCATAGCAAGCCAAAGTTTCTCATCCATACCATAAACATCTGAGCGATACTCAATTCTATCGTTTTGTGCCCATGCGGTAATGTAAGTTATAATTAATGGTGTTTCGGCTTTTGGTTTAAATAAAGCAGGCAACAATTCTTTTTTATCATCTATATTCTTGGCAGGAAGGCTTTTATCAACCTTTGTATATAATGGCTTAAGCTTTAATTCCTTTCTTATCTCATCATACTTTAAGGTATCGCCAACTAAAAGTTTTGCTAAATTAAGCGGATGCTCTAATCGTATACACCCATGACTTATTGCTCTATTTTTTAGTTTAAAACCTTGCTTAAAATTAGTATCATGCAGGTAAACGCTATTGCTATTAGGGAAAATGAATTTTAATCGCCCTAAAGAATTATCAGAACCTGGCTGCTGTACAAATAGAAATGGAATTTTTTTTCGGTCGTATTTGTACCATCTAATACTTGCAGGATTTTTAATTTGTTTGGTCTTATGGTAAACGGCTATGTTTTTTCGCTTTAAATAACTGGAGTTTCTTCGAGCCATGGTATAAATCTCAGTTTGTACAATGCTTTCAGGAATATTCCACACCGGGTTTGTATATAACTTTTGAATATTACTGACCAATAAAGGAGTTTCAAGATTTTCAGGCTTATCTTCTATATCGCCCGTCTTTTCATAAATTTTTAATTTCTTATCAAAATCTAAATCCCTTCTTCCGCCAACGCAAACTTTCATTGTTGTTAGCGTGTCGTTGCCATCTAAATAAACCAATCTAAAATCTGGAATGTTTACCTGAATAAATTTGTCGCTGTTTAATGGAAGTTGCCACCTTAACCTTTCCATATTTACCATTAAAATCTTTTTAGTCGAATCACTTTCGGTTTTTAAATAGGCTTGTTGGAGTGCTTTATACTGCGAAGATATATTTTGAACGGACCTTAAAGTATCAATTATAACTTCAGAATTTAAAATACCTTGTACAAATAAACTATCCTCACGCTTAATTTTTATATAATATCGAAGAAAAATATCTTTAGGATTAACCAACCCGAATTTTAGGTAGCTTGTATATCGAGTTAACGCATGCGCAGATAAAATCTCCAAGCGAGCAAGTAAGGGATAAGTTTCATCAACACTTTTGAACTGATTGACTTTAAGTTTATCTATCAATTCTGATACTTCTTTTACATGAAATATCTTAGGATTAATTCCATGTTCTGTGCTCTTATTCAAATATTTAACTAAAGAATCAAGGCTGTTATCTGCGAAGAATTTAATAACTAAAGTTGGTTGAGTTCCATTGATGTTGTAGTAAGCTTTAAGCTTTGATATATTTACATCGGCCTTTGATAAGTCTTCTAATTGGCTAGTAAAAACAGAATCGAATGTGAGTTTATTAAACTGCCGATAAATTTTATTGTTTAAGCGGCTTTGCAAGAGGTCGGCTATTTCTGGCTCTTTTTTATAATTTAATAGTACGCCAATTATAATAATCGGGATTAAGAATACAGCAAAAGTTTTCAATACCTGTCGGGTTAAAATGTATGTATTTAACTCGGGATGTATTTTCTGCTACCTTTTAACTGCTGTAATTAGGGCGTATTATGGCAGAATAGCAATTGATTTAATTCTATCTAAATTTTTTCATGGCGAGCCAAAGTTTCTCATCCATACCATAAACATCAGGGCGATATTCTATTTTATCGTTTTGAGACCAAGCTGTAATGTAGGTTATAATTAATGGCACTTGTTTTTTCGGACCAAACCAAGCTGGTTTTAATTGGAAAGATTTTGTAGTATCTGCCTTGGCAGCCATACGTTTCTTGTACCATTTTACATGTGTGCTGTCTATCGGTGGTAAATCAACTTCGGCACGTAACTTATCATAAGTATAACTATCACCAACTAACTTTTCTGCAAATTCTAAAGGTTTTTCTATACGCACACAACCATGACTTATGGCTCGGTTTGCTAAGTTAAAACCATTCTTATTGTTGGTATCATGAAGGTAAATACTCGAACTATTATCGAAAATGAATTTGAACTTTCCTAATGCATTTCCTCCGCCAGAGCCTTGCTTAAATTTAAATGGTAATTTATCGCGAGAATATTTGTTCCAGTTAATGGTATCCGGCTCGTTGATTAATTTGCCTTTATAATACACATTAATATTACTATTGGATAGATAATAACGGTCCTTTCTTGCCATCCAGTAAATTTCGCTTTGCGCAATACTAACCGGAATGTTCCATACCGGATTGGCTTGTATAGAGTTAATTTTACTGTATAATAATGGCGTTTCGTGGTTTTTAGGCTTATCATCTAAATTACCAGATTTTGCAAAGGCCTTCATTTTTTCTTCGTAGCCACTTTCTCGCTTGCCACCCACACAAACTTTCATGCTAATTACGGTGTCAGCATTATCAAACCAGGTGAGTTTAAAATCAGGAATGTTTACCTGCACATAGTTCTCACCCGTTTCTGGAGTTTTCCAGCGAAAACGTTCCATGTTTAACAACAAAATTCTTTTCTCGTTTTCGGTAGCTGCATTTAAATATGCAGTTTGCAGGGCTTTATATTGTGTAGAACTGGGTTGAACATTTTTCAATGTATCTAAAATGTTTTCAGTTCCTAATAAACGAATCATTCCTGCGCTATCTGGCCTGCGCACTTTAATGTAATACCTTGAGAAAATATTGCGAGGGTTTATCACCCCATATTTAAGATAATTGTTGTAATTTAAATAGGCATTGGCAGAAAGCAGCTCTAATTGCGCAATAATCGGATAACTTTCTTCAACACGTTTAAACTTGTTTGCAGAAAGCTCTGCTAAAAGAGATTTTATTTTTTCAGTTTTAAAAATTTTTGGATTAAAGCCATGTACTTCGCTACGCTCCAGATATGAGGTAAGGGAATCCAATTCCCCAGTAGTGTAGAATTTTGTCACCAATTCCGGCTCATGGTTATTCGTTTCGTAAAAGGCCTTTAGTGTTTTAGGATTGGTAAAACCTGTAGTAAGACTATCCATTGTTTTAACGAAAACGCTATCATAAGCCACGGTATCAAAATCTTTATAAATCTTGTTTTTAAAATGATCTGACAGCACTTTACCTATTTCTGGCGGCGATTTAAACCACCCGCAAGCGGATAAACAAAAGATAAAAGGTATGATTAGAAAGCGAAGATTTTTCAACACGTGTCAGTTAATGCAAAATAGATGTAATTCTTAATTAGCAGTTATTGGCAAATTAAGTGCCATTATTTTTTGATTTACGTTTCCAAACGCTATATTTGCCAACGCTAGTCAGCTAAAGCATTGATATTGGCAGAAATAAATATATGAAATTAACTTTGAACCATCACTTACATTTACATCATCGCCGATAGGCGATATGATATGTTTGTTTTGTACTTCAAAACTTTTTTTCCGAAAAATTATTTCTTGTTCATTCTATATTCAATACTTTGAAAACACTAAAAATTGCTATCCAGAAATCGGGTAGGTTAAACGAAAAATCCGTAGAAATATTAAAAAATTGTGGTCTTTCTTTCGAAAACTATAAAAGTTCTTTAATATCTACCGTTCAAAATTTTCCATTAGAAATTCTTTTTCTTAGGGATGATGACATTCCAGAATACGTACAAGATGGCATAGCCGATTTAGGAATTGTTGGCGAAAATGTAATCACAGAAACCCAAGCCGAAGTAGAGTATTTACAACGTTTAGGTTTTGGAAAATGTACGCTAAAAATTGCTGTCCAAACGGGTAGTGATATCCAAAAATTAGAAGATTTAAATGGTAAAGCAATCGCCACTTCTTACCCTGTAATACTAGAAAATTTCTTGGTTGAAAAAGGTATAAAATCCGACATCAGAACCATCTCCGGTTCGGTAGAAATTGGTCCCGGTTTAGGCTTAAGTGATGCAATTTTCGACATCGTTTCTACAGGCGGAACTTTAAAAAGTAATGGCCTAAAACCTTTCGCAGATGTGATGCAATCGGAGGCAGTTTTAATTGGAAATAAATCGATACTTGACAACCCCGAAGTTGCAGAATTATTGCAAAGAATCCGTTCGGTTTTAAGTGCTAAATCAAATAAGTATGTAGTGCTAAATGTATCAAAAGATAACCTACAAAAAGTTGTTGATTTGTTACCTGGCGTAAAAAGTCCAACGGTAGTTCCGCTCTTCGAACCTAATTGGGTTGCTGTACATTCTGTTATTGCAGAAGAAGATTTTTGGGATAAAATTAACAGCTTGAAAGCAGCAGGTGCTGAAGGAATTTTGGTGATGCCAATTGAGAAAATTATTACATAAAATAGCTCAAAATCGCTTAAAATGACATTAACTATTAGTTAATTTAAAACTATAAAACATTGAAAGTCTATAACTATACAGATTTATCTAAACAAAAAATAGAAGAACTCTGTTCTCGACAAATTGAAGACGATAAATTGGTTGAAGAACGCGTTACAGATATCATTAATTCTGTAAAAAAAGAGGGAGATAAAGCACTTTATAATTTCGCAAAAACCTTTGATAAAGTTGATTTAAAAACACTTTTTTTAAATGCGGAAGAATTAAAGGCAATCGCTTCTACCATTCCTGCTGAAGCAAAAAATGCTATTGATACGGCTTATCATAACATAAAAACGTTTCATCAATCACAATATAAGCCAGAAGATAAAGTAGAAACCATGCCTGGTGTGGTATGCTGGAGAGAATCAAGAGCAATTGAGAAGGTAGGATTGTACATACCAGGTGGAACAGCAGTTTTACCAAGTACGTTTTTAATGTTGGCAACACCTGCTCTTATTGCGGGTTGTAAAGAAATAGTGGTTTGTTCGCCCCCACAAAGTGATGGTAGAACTAACTGTTATTTGGCATATTGCGCTGTTCTTTTAGGTATAGAGAAAATTTATTTGGTAGGTGGCGCACAAGCTGTGGCTGCAATGGCATTTGGAACCGAAACTGTACCACAAGTTTACAAAATATTTGGACCAGGAAACCGCTACGTTACTACTGCAAAAACGATGGTACAAAATAAGGTAGCTATTGATATGCCGGCTGGCCCTTCAGAGATTTTGGTGATAGCTGATGAGACTGCCAATCCGTCATTCGTAGCTGCAGACTTACTTGCACAAGCAGAACATGGAATTGATAGTCAGGCAATTTTGGTTGCTACCTCAAATAAAATTATAGCTGAAACTATAAAAGAAATTGAAGTTCAATTGGCTAATCTATCAAGAAAGGAAATTGCTCGCAGGGCTATAGAAAATTCTTATGCTATTTTAGTTGATGATTTAGCTGCTGCAATGGAATATTCCAACGAGTATGCTCCTGAACATTTGATTTTGGCAACTGAAAGGTTTGAAAGTCTTATCCAATTGATTATCAATGCTGGTTCGGTTTTCTTAGGGAGTTTAACGCCAGAAAGCGTAGGTGATTATGCTTCAGGAACAAACCACACACTACCTACAAGTGGCTTTGCTAAAGCATATTCGGGTGTTTCACTTGATGCGTTTATTAAGAAGATAACATTTCAGCATTTATCAGATAGCGGATTAAAAAATATTGGTTCTACAGTTGAAATACTTGCTGCAGCAGAAGGACTAGATGCACATAAAAATGCAGTAACGATTAGATTGAAGAATACGCATTAAAGAATAAAGATGAATGAGCAAAAATAGCAGATGGTTAAAGCTTTATTCTTTCATCTTTGCTCCTTGTTCTTTTATCTAAACACCTTGAAAAATGGATATAAACGAATTAGTTAGAGAAAATATAAGAAACCTCAAACCATACTCTACCGCCAGAGATGAGTTTAAAGGTCAGGCATCAATTTTTTTAGATGCCAACGAGAACAGTTATGGTTCTCCCCTACCCGCAAATTACAACCGTTATCCCGACCCTTTACAGCTGGATTTAAAAGATGCAATTAGCAAAATTAAAGGCGTACCAATTGAGAATACTTTTTTAGGAAATGGTAGCGACGAAGCCATCGATTTATTGTATCGTGCTTTCTGTAATCCTGGAAAAGATAATGTAATTATTTTGCCTCCAACTTACGGTATGTATGAAGTTTCTGCAAACATAAATGATGTAGAAATTCGTAAAGTAAATCTTCTTCCAAACTTTCAATTAGACCTAGAAAAAATTGCAGAATCGATTGACAAAAACACTAAAATAATTTTCATTTGCTCACCAAATAATCCAACAGGAAATTCGATAAATCGAACAGATATAGAAACCATTTTAGCCAACTTTAAAGGCATCGTTGTTATCGATGAAGCGTACATAAATTATGCGAAACAAAAGACCTTTATTCAGGAGTTAACCGAGTACGGAAACCTGGTTGTTTTGCAAACTTTTTCTAAGGCTTGGGGTCTTGCTGCTTTGCGTTTAGGAATGGCATTTTCATCAACAAAAGTTATTGATGTTTTGAATAAAATTAAGCCACCTTATAACATCAATCAAGCCACACAAGATTTAGCTTTTGAAGCACTAAAAAACATTGCTCAAGTTAACGAGTGGATTAAAGAATCTGTATTGGAAAGAGAGCGACTTGCTGTAGAATTAGGCAACTTAAATATTGTCACAAACGTTTATCCTTCAGACGCGAATTTTATTTTAGTTGCAGTAACCGATGCAAAAAATATTTACAATACTTTAGTAGAAGAAGGCGTAATTGTTCGCGACCGCTCAAAAGTTACCTTGTGCGAAGGTTGTTTAAGAATAACTGTGGGAACGAAAGAAGAAAATGATAAGTTGTTAACCATTCTGAAAAATTTCTAAATAAATGAAGAAAGTATTATTTATAGACCGCGACGGAACTTTAAATATAGAACCGGATGATGAACAAGTTGATAGTTTTGCAAAGCTAAAATTTTATCCACGCTCGTTATATTATCTTTCCAAAATTGCGGCAGAAATGGACTATGAATTGGTAATGGTGACCAATCAGGATGGTTTAGGAACTCCTTCAAATCCTGAGGAAAATTTTTGGCCTATCCATAATTTTATGTTAGGTACTTTTGCTGGCGAAGGCGTAATCTTTAGCGAAATTGTTATCGACAGAACCTTCGCCAAAGACAACGCTCCTACCCGTAAACCAGGTACAGGCTTGTTAACTAAATATTTAACTGGAGATTATGATTTAAAAAATTCATACGTTATCGGGGATAGGTTAAATGATGTTGTTTTAGCAAAGAATTTGGGTGCGAAAGCAATTTTCCTTCGCCAGAATGATGCATTAGGCTCAACAGAAGCACTAGACAAACATGAAACCTTACTTGATATTATCGCTTTAGAAACCAGAAAATGGGAGGATATTTACAACTTACTAAAGGCAGGAAGTAGAAAAATAAATCACGTTCGTAAAACTAATGAAACCGATATTACCATTAATTTAGATTTAGATGGAACAGGAAAAGCTAAAATTGAAACTGGTTTAAACTTTTTCGACCACATGCTAGACCAAATTGCCAGACATGGAAGTGTTGATTTAGAAATAATTGCCAAAGGTGACTTACATATTGATGAACACCACACCATAGAAGATACCGGAATTGCTCTTGGCGAGGCATTTGCCAAAGGCTTAGGCAACAAACTTGGCATTGAACGCTATGGATTTTGCTTACCTATGGATGATTGTTTAGCACAAGTTGCAATAGATTTTGGAGGTAGAAACTGGATTGTTTGGGATGCAGAATTTAAACGCGAAAAAGTTGGAGATATGCCCACAGAGATGTTTTATCACTTCTTCAAATCGTTTAGCGATGCTGCAAAATGCAATTTAAACATTAAAGCTGAAGGCGATAATGAGCATCATAAAATAGAGGCTATCTTTAAAGCTTTTGCAAAAGCAATTAAAATGGCGATTAAGCGTGATGCGGAGAAAATGGTTTTGCCAAGCACAAAAGGGCTTTTGTAAATGAACAAGGATAAATGAGCAAAGAACAATGACTAATTGTCTTTATTCTTTGTTCTTTAATCTTTAATCTTAGAAAAATGATTGGAATAATAAATTACGGAGCAGGTAACATTTTCTCGTTAACAGCAGCTTTAGAGCGCTTAAACTTGGTTTACGGGATGATAAACACCGAATCTGACTTAGAAAAATATAGTCACATTATCATTCCAGGTGTTGGACATGCTGGTACAGCGATGGAAAAATTGAGGCACACCGGATTAACTAACGCAATAAAAGCCTTACAAAAACCGGTTTTAGGAATCTGTGTGGGCATGCAATTGATTACTGAACACTCTGAAGAGGGCGACGCAGACCTTTTAAGCATTGTACCTTTAAAAACTAAAAAATTCGATAAGTCACTGAATATCAAAATCCCACACATGGGCTGGAACTCAGTTAGTCTAAAAAACAATTCGCTGTTTGAGGGTGTTGAAGATAATACACAATTTTACTTCGTGCATTCGTACTTTATTGAATATAACCCTACTTTTGATATCGCATCAGCCGATTACGGATTAAAGTTCTCGGCGGCAGTGCAAAAAGATAACTTTTATGCCGTTCAGTTCCATCCCGAAAAGTCGGGCAAAGCTGGCGAACAGATACTAAAAAATTTTTCAAACCTAAGTTGAGCTTTAAAAATTAAACCACAACTTTTAACTTATAACTTAAGAAATGTACATAATTCCTGCTATTGATATTTTGGATGGAAAAGTTGTTCGCCTGCGTGAGGGCGATTACAATCAGAAAACAGAATATGATGTTTCTATTGCCGAGATGATTGAAAAATATCGCTCAAATGGTACAGATTTTATCCATATAATTGATTTGAATGGTGCAAAAGGCGATTTTAGCAATCAAAAGTCTTTGTTTGAAATCATTAAAAAAACCGAAATGAAGGTTCAATATGGTGGTGGAATTCGTACGATAGAGCAAGTTACCAATTTGCTTGATGCTGGTATTCACCGTGTTATTGTTGGTACACAAGCAATCACGAACCCTGATTTTCTGGCATCTTTAAGTAATGCTTTTGCCAAAAAAGAAGACTACGCAAATCGTATTGTAATTGCCATTGATGTGCTAGACGAGGTAATTAAATACTCAGGTTGGATGGAAAGTTCACCAATTAAACTAATGGATTACGTTGATAAATGCCTTTCATTAGGATTCTTCCGGTTTTTATGTACCGACATTAGTAAAGATGGCAAATTAGGTGGAGCTGCTGTAGAATTGTACAAAAAACTACTTGAACACTCTCCAATGATAAAACTAATTGCATCTGGTGGCGTAAGTTCTATGGAAGATATTTACGAATTAGCAAAATATCCGATTAGAAGTGTTGTAGTAGGGAAAGCAATTTACGAAGATAGAATTACCATCGAAGAGATAAAAGAATGGAATTTGAGAATGTTAAGTTCGATTTAAGCCAATAATTAGGATAATAATTGAAATATTGTTAACCGGTCGTCATGCTGAATTCATTTCAGCATCTGGAATACATAAAGACCCTGAAATAAATTCAGGGTGACGATGCGCCTAGCGGACTTTGTAAGATAATCGTGCTTCGCAATGAAGAAACCCCAAATAAATGCTGAGTAAAAGAATAATCCCATGCCTCGATGTTAAAGACGGCCGCACGGTAAAAGGTATAAATTTTGTTGATTTACGCGATGCGGGCGACCCGGTAGAGTTAGCTGCTCAATATGCGCAACAAGGCGCAGATGAATTGGTGTTTTTAGATATCACTGCTACACACGAGCGTCGTAAAACGATGATTGAAATGGTAAAATCAGTTGCCCGCCAGCTGAATATTCCATTTACCATTGGCGGTGGTATTACAGAACTTGCTGATGCTGAGGCTTTATTAAATGCTGGTGCCGATAAAATCAGCATTAATTCGGCTGCTGTTCGTAATCCAAATTTGATTGAAGAACTAGCAAAAGCCTTTGGAGTTCAATTTGTGGTTTTAGCGGTTGATACTAAATTTGTTGATGGTAGAAATATGGTTCACTTAAACGGTGGAAGATTAATTACCGAACTCGAAACCGAAAACTGGATTAAACAAGCGGAAGATTTAGGAGCAGGAGAAATTTTATTAACCTCTATGGACCATGATGGGACTAAAGCTGGTTTTGATTGCGGTTTGCTTCACAAAGTAAACCAAATGATAAATATTCCAATTATTGCATCTGGTGGTGCAGGAAACGTGGACCATTTTACAGAAGTATTTCAAAAAGCAAATGTTGATGCCGCGTTAGCAGCATCAGTGTTTCATTATGGTGAAATTCTAATACCGGATTTGAAACAGGAGTTAAGAAGAAATCAAATTCCTGTAAGGATATAAGTAATACACTCGTCATTGCGAGGCACGAAGCAATCTATTTTGCGGGAAAGATTGCTTCATTCCTCGCAATTACCGAAAAGATAAAAATAAATGAATATCAATACATCATCTCTTGATTGGGATAAAACGGCTGGCTTACTGCCCGTAATCATCCAGGATAATAAAACTTTAGAAGTTTTGATGCTCGGTTATATGAATGCCGAAGCTTTGGAAAAAACGCAATCGGAAGGTAAAGTGACCTTTTTTTCTCGCTCTAAAAATAGACTGTGGACTAAAGGAGAAACCAGTAATAACTTTTTGTATGTAAAAGAAATTTTTGTTGATTGCGATAACGACACCATTTTAATTAAAACTGATGCTGTTGGACCGACTTGCCATACCGGTAGCCGTAGCTGTTTCAAAACAGAATTCAATCAAAACTTCATTTTTGAATTGGAGAACATCATTGATGACAGATATGCAAACCCTGTTGAAGGTTCTTACATCAACAAAATGCGCAAAAAAGGTTTAAATAAAATTGCACAAAAAGTTGGCGAAGAAGGCGTAGAAACCGTAATTGCTGCATTGGCTGAAAGCGAGGAAGAATTAATTGGAGAGGCATCAGACCTTGTGTTTCATCTGCTATTCTTGCTAAAAGAAAAAGGCTTATCCATCCAAGACATTGCGAAAAATTTAGAGAAAAGACATAAGTAGGTTGAGGTTAAGGCTGAGGTCAAGATTGAGTTTGAAGTCAACGTTGAGACTGAGGTCAAGGTCGAGATCGAGGCAATTTGCATAAGACTCAATCTTGGTCTCAACCTCAGTCTCATCCTTAACGTCAGTCTCAGCCTTAACCTTAACCTCGATCTCAATCCTTAAACCATGCTCACACACTTAAAAACCCTTTCCGGTCACCAAAACCCTGTGTACGCTTTAGCTAATTCTGATAAAAGTGAAAAGTTTTACAGCGCAGGAAATGATAAAGGTATTGTAGAATGGTCGTTAGCGGATATGGCTTTTGTAAAGGTTAAAATGCCTGTTCAAAGTTCTGTGTATTGTTTGCACCATTTTGATAATCTTTTATTTGTTGGAGAACGCAGTGGTGCATTTAGTGTTTACGATTTACACAAAGAAGAAATGGTTATTCGGGTAAATGCACATCTGAAGCCAATTTTTGACATCAAAACCGTGAAATCAAAAAACGAGTTGATTACAACTGGCGAAGATGGAACAGTTGCAATTTGGTCCTTAACTGATTTTACAGAAATTTACCGTTTTCAGGCTGCATACGATACCGTAAGAACGATAGCAATTTCTCCAGATGAAAAAGAAATTGCACTTGGTTTTAAAGATCATTTAATTAGAATTTACAATTTAAACGATTATAGTTTAAAGCAAACGTTAGAAAGTCATTCTTTGCCTGTAACTTCTTTAACTTATCATCCAACAGGAAAATATTTACTTTCTGGCAGTCGGGATGCACAATTAAAAATATGGAGTTTGCCGAATTACGAATTAATGCAATCCATCACAGCACACATGTTTACGGTTTATGATATTGCATTTCATCCAACACTCCCCTATTTTGCTACAAGCAGTCAAGATAAAAGCATTAAAATTTGGGATGCAGAGAACTTCAAATTATATAAAATTTTAAGTATAGAAAAATCTGGAATCGGTCACTCCCACTCTGTAAACAAAATAATTTGGAGCAATGATGGTAGGCATTTAATATCTACCGGAGACGACAGGCAGGTGATGGTTTGGGAGATGCAAATCTAGCTTCTATAAAAATTATCCTACAAAACGCTTTACTATTCGAAGATTATGTGTGTATTTACCCAATTCTTTATTAAAAATTCCTTGGTCATCAATAGGGTCTATCCTTACTTTGCCCGATGAGTGAATGATTTCATTACTGCTTAGCATAATACCAACATGTGTAATCTTGCCTTCAGCATTATCAAAAAATGCTACATCACCCGGTTTACATTCCGCTAAAAAACCTACCAAATCTCCTTGTTCGGCTTGTTGAGCGGCATCTCTTTTCAGTTTTATCCCTAAAAGTTTAAATACATTTTGAGTAAAGCCAGAGCAATCTAAACCAAATAAGTTTCTACCGCCCCACAAGTACGGAATATTCTGGAAAAATGTGCTGGTTTTGGCAATGTCTCTATCAAAATCTGCCTCTGCACAATCGTAAGGTAAAAATTCCAATTCAAATTTTTCTTCGCCAGCAAAACAAAAACCATTATCAAAAAAAGGAATATTACTACCGCTACTTAAATGATACAAACTCCCATCGGCGGCTTTTAAAACGTTATTATAATTTAGCGGTGCCAGCAAATTACAATCATGCATTTGCACAAATTCAGTTTGAGATATTGACGCTAATTGTCTAAAATCCAACCAACCTTCGTAACCATCATAACCATTCTGAATTAACCACCAACGCTCTTCTTTCTGAATCACTTCAACATGATCACCAAATAATAACTGCGAAACAATTTCTGCTTTATCCGATGCGCTTGCTCTTAAAGGTGCGACTGCAACTCTGCAAATACCGTATTGATTTTCCATTTTTTGTTGGTAGAATTCTGGTGTAAACTTAAGAAATTCCTACCAGCGACTAACATTTTGATTGCAATTTTGTTAATTTTATGAAGATAAAAACTAAATCTCCTTACCATGAACTTTAAGAAAATACTTATAGCCGTTGATAACAGCACATGCTCTGAAAAAGCAGCCAAAGCGGGATACGAAATTGCAGTCAAATTTGATGCAGAAGTTGCATTGGTTAATATAATTGAGCCCATGCCAGCAAACGTAAATCCTGATTTGACCCTTGCTCCTGTTTTTTTAGAGACTTATGATAATAGCGACGAAAACAGTCACGTACTATTAAAGGAAATGGAAAACAAATTTTCTGGCGGAATTAAGACTACTTATTTAAGTGTAGTTGATACTGCAGCTCATGGTATAATTCAACAATCTGATGAGTGGGGTTCTGATTTAATTGTAATTGGTACATATGGAAGAACAGGCTTGTATCATTTTTTAATGGGAAGCGTTGCAGAACATGTTGCCAGAAAATCGGCTTGCCCTGTGCTTATCATTCCGAACAAAAGCGATATCGATTAACCAATATCGTTCATGAAAAAGATTATCTATTCAAACCTCCTCATTGCCTTTTTAATTTGGGGTTCAGCCATTGCGCAAAGCACTCAATCAAAATTTTCGCTCGTTGAACTTGCAAAACTTGATGCTTTATTTAAGGAGTATTTAAGCAAAGGATGGATCAAAGGCATTACCGCAAATATTGCTGTTGATGGAAAAACCGTTTATAATAAAGCATTCGGCAACAATTTAAACCGATCTTTTAAAACTGATGATATTTTAAGAATCGCTTCGCAAACAAAAGCTGTTACCTGTACGGCAGTTATGATTTTATTTGATGAAGGCAAATTCAAATTGGATGATCCTGTTTCTGATTACATCCCGGCTTTTAAAAATCCAAAAGTTTTAAATACGTTTAATCCTGCTGATTCTACCTATACTACTAAACCAGCAAACCACGAAATTACAATTCGAGAATTGCTAACCCACACATCAGGACTTGGTTATGCACAAATAGGTTCTCCTGAAATGAATGCCATTTATGCCAAAGCCGGTATCGAAGCTGGTTTTGTTGTTCATAAAAAGCTTTTAGAAACAGAAATTAATAAATTGGGAGCCTTACCGCTTGCAAATCAGCCTGGAGAAAGCTGGCATTACAGCTTAAGTATGGATGTTCTAGGCAGACTCGTTGAAGTAACTTCTGGCTTAAGCTTGGATAATTTTTTTAAGCAGAGGATTTTTGTGCCTCTAAATATGGTTGATACGTATTTCGCACTTCCTAAAAGTAAACAGAATAGATTGGCCACGGTTTATACTGAAGATGAAAAAACCCACCAAGTAAAAGTATGGAAAGATGGTACCTTTCCAGGAGCAACAATTAATTATCCAATTAATGAAAACGGCTATTTCGCTGGCGGGGCGGGCTTAGTTTCTACATCAAAAGATTATGGAATTTTTCTACAAATGTTGCTTAATGGTGGTAAGTATAATGGGAAAAGAATTGTTTCAGAAAACAGTGTTAAACTAATGACTATTAACCAAATAGGAAACATATCTTTCGGAGATAATGCATTTGGATTGGGATTCGAAATTGTGACTATAAAAGGAGCGAAAAAATTAGGTAAAAGTGTTGGTTCATACAGTTGGGGAGGTTTTTTTGGATCCAATTTTTGGGTAGATCCTAAAAAGAAGATTGTTGCTCAAATTTATGTTCAGCAGTGGCCATTCTCACATGGGGAAATTGCCGAAAAATTTCAAACAATAATTTACAAAGCTGTTAATTAGCTATAAAAAATAAAGTCCCGATTTGCATCGGGACTTATATATTATAAAAAATGTTAATCTAACATTTTAATTCTCTTGATGTAACCAGGCTTTTTTAGTTAATAATTCTTCTTCCGTTTCACGAATATCTTCATCATCAACACAGCAATCTACAGGGCAAACTGCAGCACATTGAGGCTCGTCATGAAACCCCTTACATTCTGTACATTTATCTGATACAATGTAGTAAACCTCATCAGAAACTGCTTCCTGCGATGCATCAGCTTCAATTTGTTGATTACCAAAATCTATAATTCCGTTTAAATTGGTACCGTCAGAAAAACGCCAAGCTGTACCTGCATCATATATTGCGTTGTTAGGACATTCTGGTTCGCAAGCCCCGCAATTTATACACTCATCTGTTATTTTAATCGCCATGTTTTCGTCTAATTCTTTTGCTTAGTTTACCTTTGCGCTGCAAATATAGCACTTAATCATTTAATAATAATTCTAAATATGTCAGTTTTAACTATAGATAAAGTAATTATTGCCTTTAAACAATTGGGCAAAGTTCTTGCCAACCCTACTGATATTTTAGAAGATTCTATCATTTCTGCTCAAAACAGCAACGCCTGGTTCACGGAAGAAAATGTAAGAAAATCAGTTTCATCTTTCGCAGAAATGCTTAATGATGATGATATTGATGAATGGTTTAAATCTGTAATGTTTAGTAATTCGCCGAAAAAAATCGGGTTAATTCTGGCGGGAAATATCCCTATGGTTGGCTTACATGATGTTTTAACTGTTCTGGCAACGGGCAATATTGCACTTATAAAACTTTCATCATCAGATGATAAATTAATTAAAGCCATCATTTCAGAACTAATAAAAATTGAAACTGGTTTCGAAAGTAGAATAGAATATGTAGAAAGATTAAAAGATTTTGATGCAGTAATCGCTACAGGAAGCAACAATTCTTCCCGATATTTTGATTACTATTTTGGTAAAGTGCCTAACATTATTAGGAAAAACAGAAATAGTGTTGCCGTATTAAGTGGCAAAGAATCGTTTGATGATATCCAGAATTTAGGTGCTGATATATTTGATTACTTTGGTTTAGGCTGCAGAAATGTATCGAAAATTTATTATCCTCAAGGATACGATATCGCAAAATTTTATGAAGGTATTGAAAGCTTTCAACCCATTATTAATCACTTTAAATACAACAATAATTACGATTACAACAAATCTATCTATTTAGTAAATGCCGCAAAACATTTTGATAATGGCTTTTTGTTATTAAAAGAAGATGAAAGTTTGACATCACCTTTGGCTGTTTTATTTTATGAAGAATACACAAGCTTAAATGAAGTTGAAAAAAAACTTATAGATAAATCTGAGCAAATTCAATGCGTAATAACAAACTCAGCCTTAAATTTAAAAACGTATGGTTTTGGTCAAAGCCAACATCCTAAACTTTGGGATTATGCGGATAACGTAAATACTGTTGAATTTTTGAATGGTTTGGTTTAATTATTAATTCTTAGAAATCTGAGTTCGATTCTTAAACTTAGTATTTTGCTGTTTTATCGCCGTATTGCTTGTAAACTAGTCTTGCTGAATTTATTTCAGCCTCTTTCGTGCAAAAAAGATCCTGAAATGAATTTAGGGTAACGTTAACTAAAAAAGCACCTTTAATAATGTGAAGGAAAATTAATAATCGAACTCTGGTTAGAAGGATGCTTTAATTGCACAATCCTTTTACTCTAAACCTGGCAGAAGCGGCAGCCCCGAATTTCTTCAATGAGGGCTACAGCGAATGACAGGACTGCTATTCCCGATGAAAAATTGTATGTTCATTTCCAAAAAAAACTAACTCTTTTCAATTTATAATCATTTAAACGACATTGAGAGTTGAAAATCACTAATTAATAATCTAAAAAGTTTTTTTGGAAATTTAGGGTTCTATGGGCTTGGAGGTTTTCAGCCCCGCTTACGCTTCTGCTCCCGATGAAAATCGGTAGCATCTCGCTTCAATCGGGTTTAGATACAAAGCTTAGATGACAGGACTGCTATTCCCGATGAAAAATTGTATGTTTATTTCCAAAAAAAAAACCAACTCTTTTCAACTTATAATCATTTAAACGACATTGAGAGTTGAAAATCACAAATTAATAATCTAAAAAGTTTTTTTGGAAATTTAGGGTTCTATGGGCTTGGAGGTTTTCAGCCCCGCTCACGCTTCTGCTCCCGATGAAAAATCGGTAGCATCTCGCTTCAATCGGGTTTAGATACGAAGCTAAGATGCCATTGGAAACAATTTAAATAGCTAATAACCTAAATAACAACCTAACTTCAACTTACACCTGCCAAGCTGTATCTACTCTTTCGTTTTTTACCTTTCAGCTTTCACCTTAAATAGCTATTTTTGGACACAATGTATATCATTAAAGTTAAAGGCATCGCCAAAATTCCTGATTATGTTCAGCTTAGAGATGATAAGTTTACCCTGCTGGCTTACTTTAGGGTAGATAGACCTGATAAATCGCTAATCAAGTTAGGTTTAGGCGATAAACAAGAGTATATAATGGAAATGGTAAAGGATTTGCCCTTCGGACAAATTGCAAAATTAGAAATATAACATGGCAGAAAACGCAGTAATTCATTTAAGCAATGTTGATGTTTTTCAACAAAAACACTTAGTATTATCAAACGTAAATTTACATATAGAAAAAGGCGAATTTGTATTTTTAATTGGCCAAACCGGTTCTGGTAAAAGTAGTTTGCTTAAAATTTTATATGGCGATTTGCACATTGGTAACGGCAATGGAGACATTGCAGGTTTTGATTTAAAGAATTTGAAAGAAAATCAGGTTCCGTTTCTACGCCGTAAATTGGGTGTTGTTTTTCAAGATTTCCAATTATTAACCGACCGTACCATAGAAAAAAACTTAGAATTTGTTTTGAAAGCGACTGGTTGGAAAGATGCAAATCTAATTAATGAGCGCATTAAAGATGTTTTGGATAAAGTTGGTCTACGTTCTAAAATTAAAAAAATGCCTCACGAAATCTCTGGTGGAGAGCAACAACGTATTGTAATTGCCCGGGCTTTATTAAACGACCCTGAAATTATTCTTGCTGATGAGCCTACAGGCAACCTCGACCCTGAAACATCAGAAGAAATTGTAACGCTTTTAAAACAGATTAGCCAGAATGGTACTGCCGTTTTAATGGCTACACACGATTATCAAATCATAAGAACTTTTCCATCGCGAATTATTAAATGCGAAAGTGGAATTGTAATTGAAGATGCTCAAATAGCTTAATCAAATTACGATTTTAGAGTTACGATTATAAATTGATGTAATGCCGATTCCGTAAATCTAAAATCGTAACTACTCTACCATTGAATCATCATTCCCCATTCCTGCCAAAATCGTAAATCGACATTCAACAATTATAAATCTGCTGTCAAACTGATCAGATATATTCTTGTTATTCTGCCAGCTTGGCTGATTTAGGTTTATGGCAAAATTGTTGCGATTAACACAAAAAATTCAGCTTAAAATTATGTTCAATAAGAAGAAAAATAACGATACAGAAGAAAATATAATCAACACTGAAAATTCAGCAGAAAATACTGAGGCTCAAAACCTAGAAAATCCTGAAGCTCCTGAAACTGTAGAACAAGCAGAAGAGCAAACTGCTGAAGAAAAGTTACAAGCTGAAGTTCAACAACTTAACGATAAATATTTACGCTTGTATGCCGAATTTGACAATTACAAACGCCGTACTCAAAAAGAACGCGTAGAGTTGTTACAAACTGCTGGTAAGGATGTTATTGTTTCTTTATTACCTGTGTTAGATGATTTCGATAGAGCTTTGAAAGCGATGGATACAGCTGCAGATGTTGCCCCTGTTAAAGAAGGTATTCTGTTGGTGAGTACAAAATTAAAAAATACATTGGCTCAAAAAGGTCTTAAGGATGTAGAAAGCATCAATAAGGATTTTGATACTGATTTTCACGAAGCAATAACCAACATTCCTGCACCAAACGATGCATTAAAAGGAAAAGTGATAGACGAAGTTGAAAAAGGCTACACATTAAATGATAATGTAATCCGCTTTGCTAAAGTTGTAGTGGGCGCTTAACTAATTTTGAATGTGAAAATATGATTGATTGAATGATTAGTACATTCTCTAATTCAATCCTTCAAAATTCAAACATTAAAATAATTAGTAAATAAAAAAATACCAGAATGATGAAAACGAAAATTCAATAAATCATTCAAAATTCAATCATTCTATACATAGAGATGAGTAAAAGAGACTATTATGATGTATTAGGCGTAACCAAAAGCGCCCCGGCAGATGAGATTAAAAAAGCTTATCGTAAAATGGCCATTAAATATCACCCCGATAAAAATCCAGGTGATAAGGCTGCAGAAGATATGTTTAAAGAAGCTGCCGAAGCTTACGAAGTGCTAAGTAACCCAGAGAAAAAACAACGTTACGATCAGTTTGGTCATGCTGGTGTTGGTAGCAGTGCATCTGGAGGTTATGGCGGTGGAAATATGAACATGGATGATATCTTCAGCAACTTTGGAGATATTTTTGGTGGCCATAATCCATTCGAAAGCTTTTTCGGCGGCGGTGGTGGCGGAGGTCAGCAACGTGGTGGCCGTCGTGTTGCTAAAGGCTCTAATCTTCGTATAAAGGTTAAATTAACCTTAGAAGAAATTGCTCACGGTGCCGAAAAGAAAATAAAAGTAAATAAACTAATTGCATGCAAAACTTGCGATGGAACAGGTGCAAAAGATAAATCATCAGTAAGTACTTGTGGTACCTGTGGTGGCAGCGGCCAAGTTCGTAGGGTTACAAATACAATTTTGGGGCAAATGCAAACTGCATCTACCTGTCCTACTTGTAATGGTAGCGGGCAACAAATTACAGCAAAATGTAATGTTTGTCATGGTGATGGCGTTGTTCGTGGCGAAGAAACCATAACTATAAACATTCCGGCAGGCGTTAGTGAAGGCATGCAATTAAGCATGAGTGGTAAAGGAAATGCAGCCCCCAATGGTGGCGTTCCGGGAGATTTAATTATTTTAATTGAAGAAACCGCCCACGAAACTTTAAAACGCGAAGGAAATAATATTGTTTACGATTTACACTTAAGCTTTGCAGATGCTGCTTTAGGTATAAGTATTGAAGTACCGACTATTGATGGTAAGGCAAAAATCAAAATAGACCCAGGAACACAAAGTGGAAAATTATTGCGCTTAAAAGGCAAAGGTTTACCAGAAGTTAATTCTTACCAAAGAGGTGATGAAATTATTCACATTAACGTTTGGACACCAAAAGCTTTAAGCAGCGAAGAACGTAGTATTTTAGAGAAACTTCGGGATTCTGCCAATTTCAAACCACAACCTGGTAAAAATGAAAAAAGCTTTTTCGATAGGATGAAAGAGTATTTCGAGTAAAAAAATCTATATAATAAAAAAAACCGATGCCAAAACATCGGTTTTTTTTGTTGTTTTTTTTATTGTAGGGTCAAAATAATTGTCTTTAAAATCAATTCAAATTGCCCGAACCATTCTTATGCCTTAATGTTCTAAAATAGATTAATGACTTTAAGCTAAATTCACATTTCCAAATCCATTGTTGATGCCTTAATGGTCTAAAAGAGATTAGTGCATCAGAGCAATTCAAATTTCCAAATCCGTTGTTGATGCCTTAGTCGTCTGAAAGAAAATAAACTATTATCAATTTATTAAACTATCCTGTAAATAAAAACCCAATAAATAAAATTTATAAATTTATCACTGTAACCTTTACTCCTTTTTAACGACTAATAACAAACAAAATTAACTATGCTAAGCGTAAAAAATATTGTTAAGCAATATGCAAACCATCGTGCGCTCGATGATGTAAGTTTAGAAGTAGAACGCGGTAAAATTTTCGGACTTTTGGGTCCAAACGGCGCAGGAAAAACATCTTTAATTAGGATTATAACTCAAATCACAGCTCCCGATAGTGGTGAGGTTATCTTTAACGGACAAAAATTAAATTCTAATCACATTAATCAAATTGGTTATTTGCCAGAAGAACGCGGTTTGTATAAAAAAATGGAAATCGGTGAGCAAATTCTCTATCTATCTAAACTTAAAGGCTTAAGTACCGCCGAAGCAACAGCCAGAATAAAATTTTGGTTCGAGAAATTTGATATGGGCGGCTGGTGGAATAAAAAAGTTGAAGATTTGAGTAAAGGCATGCAGCAAAAAGTTCAATTTGTTGCAACAATTTTGCACAACCCCGAATTGATAATACTCGATGAACCTTTTTCTGGTTTCGACCCAGTTAACGCAGATTTAATAAAGAATGAAATACTCGAATTAAATGCAAAAGGGACAACTTTTATATTCTCTACTCATAGAATGGAAAGTGTAGAAGAACTTTGTGATAACATTGCCTTAATCGATAAATCGAAGAAAATTTTAGATGGTGCGGTTGATGATATCAAAGCAAGCTACAGAAACAACACCTACCAAATTGAATATATTGGAGAAGCAGATTTTGCTAGCAACGATTTGTTTGATATTATCGAACGCAGTGATATAAAAGATGGAACATGCATCAAATTTAAGCTCAATGGCGATACTTCCGTTAATCACGTTTTAGCGTTTTTGCTTCCTCAAGTTCGAATAAATCATTTAAAAGAAGTGATACCAAGTATGAATGATATTTTTATTGAACGTGTTAAAAGGTAAGCCATGAATAAAATTTTACTAATTATAAAAAGAGAATATTTATCAAGGGTTAAGAAAAAATCGTTTATTATCATGACTTTTTTGACACCTCTGATTATAGCGGGCTTTTATGGGTTAATTATTTATTTTTCAATAAAAGGGATTAACGATAAAACAGATACCGTTGCAGTTGTTAACCAAAATAAAACATTAACAGAAAAATTAACTTCTAATAAAAACGTAACGTTCGAATATGTAAATCAATCGTTTGAAAGCCTCAAAAAAAACCTGAGTAAAAGCAAATACGATTACGTTTTATTACTTCCTGATTTTGATGTAGACACACCAAACGGAATTCAACTAATTGGTACAAAGCAAGCAGGTTTATCCTTAGATGGCAAAATTTCAGATTCTATTGAAGATTTAATTAGAGATTACAAGTTAAAAAAATCAGGAATTTCACAAGCCGATTTAGATAATCTGAAAAGCAAAGTTACCATCGACACAAAAAAAATTGCTGATACGGGACAAGAAGAAAATAGCAGTGCAGGTGCAAGTACCATAATTGCATTTGTTGCTGGTGTAATGATGTTTATGTTTATCATGCTGTATGGTGTACAAGTTATGCGTGGCGTTATTGAAGAAAAAACCAGCAGAATCATTGAAATTATGATTTCTTCGGTAAAACCATTTCAATTAATGATGGGTAAGATTATCGGTATCGCTATGGTTGGTTTAACGCAATTTTTACTTTGGATTGTACTTACATTTTCTATATCTGCATTAGCTGTTGGTGTTTTTATAAGTAAAGATGATGCTAAAAAAATTGTTGCTTCAAGTTCAAAAGTTTCTACAGGTAATCTGGCTGCCCAGCAAATACAAGCAGCTGCAATGAATGATGGACCGTTGGGTAACGTTAAAAAAAGCATAGAAAACCTCGATTTTGGTAAAATTATTACTGTTTTCATATTCTACTTTTTAGGAGGCTATTTATTTTATAGTGCACTTTACGCTTCAATTGGCTCAGCCGTTGATAGTGAAACCGAAACACAACAATTTATGATGCCCGTAATGATGCCGCTCCTTTTAGGGTATGCTCTATCCTTAAGTGTTGTTACCAACGATCCTTATGGAAGCGTGGCCTTTTGGCTTTCAATGATACCGTTCACCTCTCCTATTGCAATGGTAGTACGTTTGCCTTATGGTGTTCCAGGTTGGGAATTAGCCCTATCTATGTGTATTTTGGTAGTTGGTTTTATAGGTACTGTTTGGTTTGCCGCCAGAATTTACAGGGTTGGTATTTTGATGTATGGCAAAAAAGCCAGCTTTAAAGAAATGATAAAATGGTTTTGGTATAAAAGCTAAATAAACTATAGTTGGATTTTTAGCATCTTTACTAAGTTTTATCCAATCCTTTATATCATCATAAATCTATTTGTAACTTAGTATAACAATCTCATCCCTCTAAAATTGAAAAAGGTTTTAATCATAGGTGCAACTTCGGGTATGGGTAGGTCGCTTACAATTCAAATGTCGGCCATGGGCTATATGGTTGGTATAACTGGCAAAAGGCAAGTTCTGCTGAATGAGATTGAGGGTTTAAATCCTCCGAAAATTTTTGGTTCTTGTTTCGATGTTAATGATGAATTCGAATTATTAGAAAATTTAAACGAACTAATTGATAGGATTGGTGGATTTGACATATTAATCTACAGCGCAGGATACGGAGAAATAAACGAGAATCTTGATAATTTAATAGAGCAGGATACGATAAGAACAAATGTACGCTCTTTTACAAATGTAATAACCTTTGCTTTTGATTATTTTAAGCAGCAAGGCTTCGGACAAATTGCTGCAATTACCTCTGTTGCTGGTTTACGAGGCAATGATAAAGCCCCGGCATATAGTGCTTCAAAAGCTTTTCAAATCAACTATCTAGAAGGCTTAGCTATGAAAGCTAGGAAGCTAAAAATAAATATTAATATATTAGATATCAGGCCAGGCTATGTAGATACAGCTATGGCAAAAGGCGATAACCTATTTTGGGTAACCACAGTTAAAAAAGCTGCCAAGCAAATTATTCATGGCTTAGAACACAAGCATGAAGTAATATATGTGAGTAAAAGATGGCGGCTTTTTGCCTGGATTTTTAAAATTATACCTCGATATTTGTGTGAAAAACTATAAATATGCGCTTTGCTGTTATCGACTTAGGAACAAACACCTTCCACCTGCTTATTGCAGAATCAACACCTAAAAATTTAAAAGTTTTATTTAAAACCAATGTGCCTGTTAAACTGGGCGAGGGTAAAATAAATGATAATCAGATTATTCCTAAAGCATTTGAAAGGGGAATAAACACTTTAAAAAACTTTTCCAAAATAATATCTAAATACGAGGTTGATACGATTAGAGCAACTGCCACATCTGCTGTTAGAAGTGCCGAAAACGGAAAAGAGTTTGTTTTGGCAGCACAAAATGAGGCTAATATTTCTATTGAGATTATTTCTGGGGATGAAGAAGCTTCCTTAATTTATGAAGGCGTAAAACTTAGTGGTGCAATTAAAGACTGTTCTTTAATTATGGATATTGGCGGTGGAAGTGTAGAATTTATACTTTGTGATAGCGAAAAATTAATATGGAAGAAAAGTTACAACATTGGTGCAGCTCGATTAATGCAGCAATATTTTAAGTCAGACCCAATAAGCAATGAAGAAAAAAATTTAATACTTGCTAAGGTTCAAAATGAGCTTTTAGATTTGTTCGAGGTTTGCGAAAAATACCAACCAAACGTACTTATTGGTTCAGCAGGTGCATTTGAAACGTTTGCCGAATTGATAATAAAAAAACACAACTATCTGGTTAATATCAGCGAAGCTAAAACTTATAATTTCAACTTTGATGAATATATCGAAATTACCTTGAAACTAATAAATTCTACTCATACAGAAAGAGCTGCTATGCCCGGATTGATTCCTTTACGAGTTGACATGTGTGTTATTGCTGCCCTTCTAGCGAATTATACTATGGGAAGATTGAAAATAAATCAATTAATCCTATCTACTTATGATTTAAAAATGGGTGTACTAGCTAGCTTGTTGTAGCAACAATCAAGATTTCTTTGGCACATACATTATTTTTCCCAAAATCATTGATTCCATTTTTGCAGGATAATAATTTTGTTGTTTTGATGTATTAAAGTTTAAATGAAGTTCAGTGACAAAATCTGATTCCTTAATTACTACTAAATTTAATTTGCGATTGAAATTATCATCTAGTTTAAACTCATAGCGTCCACTTTTATCGGTTATTGCGGTATATTCGGTGTTCTTAATCTGCAGTTTTAATCCTGCAGCAGGCTTCTTATCACTTAAAAAAATATATCCATAAAAAACACGATTTAGTACTGGTTTCTCATCATCTAAATTGGATTTTACTTCAGATAGTGAAATTTCATTTTGATACTTTTGAGGTACTGCAGCGTTAACATCTTGCATAAAAACACTTGTTCCAATTGCAAGTACAACTAAATATTTCATCCAATTTCTATTTGCAGGAGCAGCCAGCAAATAATAATTTAATTGATTAAGTTGATTTTGAGATAATCTTCCACAAATTTCGGTTTGTGAATTGGCTAAGGTGCTTATAATTTGAGCATTGCTATAATTTGAAAAATCTATAACACATTTATTGCAAGAAACACAAAATTTATCTTTCTCATAATTTTCCATCTCATCCCAGTTTTGTAAACATGGTTCCTGGATTGTCACTTCAAATTGCTTAGTCTTCATAATTATATTTTAAACCATGATGCCGCAATTAGGAAAATTCCACAAAGTGATGAAGATTATATAAATTTTTGTAATTCTTTATAAAGCTTTTCTGTAGGCAAACCCATTACATTGGTGTAAGATCCATTAATTTTTTCGACTACAACATTGCCCCACCAATCTTGTACGCCATAACTTCCAGCTTTGTCATACGGCTTAAAATTATCTATGTAGAAATCAATTTCTTCGCTATTTACAACCCTGCAAATTACTTCGGTAACATCATAAAAAGAATAAAATTTGTTTCCTTTTACAAGGGTAACACCCGTATAAACCTCATGTATTGAGCCAGATAACTTACTTAACATTTGTTGCGCATGTAATTTATCAGTTGGTTTACCTAAAATTTCTCCATCTACGGCTACTATTGTATCGGCTGTTATAACAATTTCATTTTCAGCCTTAAATGCCATAGCCTTTTTTTCTGAAATGTAAATCGAAATTTCTGCCGGATTTAATCCTTCAGGATAACTTTCATCTACATCTTTCAGTTCTACCTTAAAGTTCAAGCCCATCAGTTTTAGAAGTTCTTGCCTGCGTGGAGATTTAGAAGCTAGTATAATTGGTGTGTTAAGAAGCATGGTTAAAAATTTATGCTAAAATAACAAAAGCGACATGAAGCCGCTTTTGTTATTAAAAAAAATTTGTTAAATTAATTATTGACCGCCGCCATTCATACGGGCTTCCATCGCTTTTTTTCGTTCTTCTAACATTGTTTTAAATGCTGGTTTTTGCTCTTCAGTTAAAACAGCTTCGATTTTAGTGTTGGTTTCAGCATTCATTTTAGTCATTTTTTCTCTCATGCCAGACATGTCACCTCCAGCTGCTTCTCTTGCCTTGGTCATTTCTGCATTCTGAGCAGTATAAATAGCCATCACTTTTGTTTTTTGATCTTCGGTAAGCTTTAATTTTTCTACCAGTTGGTCAGTACTTCTTTTTGCTCTTTCTTCTGGTGTACCGCCCATACGACCGCCACCTTGCTGTGCACTTGCGTAAGTTATTACAGAGAATAACAACGCACAAATCATCATTAATTTTTTCATGTTTTTGTTTTGTTTTAGATAAATAGACGTTTGCCTATTTATCTGGTTTTTAGGATGAATTTTTTGAACTATTTGAATCCATAAACAGCATATAGTTTAATTACAAAATGTAACTTAACTGTTGCAGATAAGTTTTATTAAATCGTATTTCATGAAAACATTATGATTTATTTGCCTGATTCGGCAGCAATTGGGTTTTCATCAAACCACTTACCTTGTACTTTCATTACCTTTTCGATAATATCGCGGGCAGCGGCTTTACCACCATCAAAAGGTGATATAAATTCCGAAATGTCTTTTATCTCTTCTACAGCATCAGCAGGGCAAGTCGGTAACCCAACTAGTTTCATAACTTTTAAATCAGGAATATCATCTCCCATGTATAAAACATCTGATGCCTTAATTTTATTATCTGCAATATATCGATTGAATATTTCTACTTTATCTCCGGCAGCCAAAAAAACATCTTTAATGCCTAGATTATGAAAACGTTTGGCCATTGCAATACCATCGCCTCCCGAAATTATACAAACATGGTATCCACGCTTAACAGCCAATTGCAATGCATAACCATCTTTAATATTAAATATACGTAACGATTGACCATTATCCATTACCTGAACCGAACCGTCTGTTAAAACGCCATCAACATCGAAAATAAAAGTTGTAATGTTTTTTAGCTTCTGGAGAAACATGTGCGTTATAAGATTTTAGTTATAGAATACGCGTTATCTGTTATAATCTAAAAATTGAAGGTTATGAAATTTATTATTCAAATTGAATCAAAACATAACATAGATATGTCCTCTACTCAGTAAATCTATAACAACAAATCCTAGCCTAAATCTTGGCCTCAACCTTAGTCTCAGCCTCAACCTCAACCTTAATCCTGATTATCTCTCCACTCGTAGCACCAAGCCGTTTGAATTTGCTCTAAATGCCCTTCGCTACTTTCTTCGCGGGTACCTTTAAAGTTTGGCAATTCTAAAACCCATTCTAATAAATCTGTAAAGCGGATTCTGTATATTTTAGTTTCACCAAATTCATCACCAAATTTTTCATATAAAGACATAGCAATATCTTCGTAATCATTCCAGTAAATAGGTAAATCAAATTTATCGTTATTCATGTTTGTAATGTTGTTGATTTGTTAAAAGTAGAAATTTAAAAAGGTATTGTGACTTCAGAATAAATATTTCTGACCTGATTAATGCCCCATAAAATCAGACTGATCAGGAATGGTAACTTCAATATCGCCATCAATAACCACGCACTGGCAACCTAAACGCGAAGTAATTCTTGGTCGCACAGCTCTATCTATAAAATCTTCTTCCTTATCCGAAATTTCTTCAAGATTATCCATGCCTTTAGTTACGTAAACATGGCAAGTGCTACAACCGCAAACACCACCGCAATTGTGTTGCAGGTCAATTCCATTATCCAGACAAACATCCAAAACAGATTCTCCCGCAGCAATAGGTAATTCTATTGATTGGTGATCTGCTTCTTCAAAATTTATTTTAAGTTTAAAAATGCTCATAATTATTATGCAAAAGTAATAAGCAAACCGACAATTATACTATTTGTGAGATAATTTAATGCTATTGCTTAAGGTTGTATAAATTTCCTGCAATTCAGGCAGGTCTGCCAGCATATTTAAATGCCTATTTATCGTTGTATCATCATTCCTTACCGCCGGTCCGGTTTGTACATTTTCTGGCGAATAATTTAAAATCTTATCCGCTGTTTCGGTTATTAATGGCTTGATAATATCAAAATCTAAGTTATTGTTAACTAAAATTTGTTTAGACATATAATACATGTGATTGGTAAAATTGCATGCAAAAACAGCAGCTAAATGCAATACCCTTCTTTTCTGGCTATCAATTAAATAAACTTTAGGACTTAGCTTTTGAGCAATGTTTTTTAATATATCTAACTGCTTTTCATCTGTAGCTTCTAAACAAATGGGAATATTACCAAAATCAAGAGCTTTACTTTTAGAGAAGGTTTGCAATGGATAAAAAACCCCAGCATTTTTCAACTCTGATGATAGAATTTTAATATCTGTGCTACCAGATGTATGAACTACCAAACCTTCAATTCCACGTAATTCTGAAGCAATACTGTTAATGGCATCGTCTTTAACAGATATAATATATAAATCTGCTAGTCGATTAATCTTCGAGATATTGTTAATGGCTTCAGCTTGGATTTTTTTTGCTAAAGCTTCTGCATGATTTAAGTTTAGACTAAAAACCTGTACAATTTCTTCGCCAGCGGCGTTTAACGCTAAGGCAAGATGTGTAGCAACATTTCCAGAACCTAATACAACAATCCTCATCAGATTTAAGCAGTTTTAGCTTCTTTCCGTCGTCTAAAAATCGATAACAAGAAACCTATAACCATTATAATTGTACCAGCCCAATATAAGTTGATGTAAGGAAATTCAATCGCTTTAAACACTATCCAATCTTTCGCTTGTTGTGGTTTTTCAAAAATTTGTAACTCTACTTTTTTTTCATCAGGTAAAACTCTTGAAAAGCGGAATTTTAAATCCAGCTCATCAACTTTACGTGCAAAATCGAATGTGTTGTTTCCTTTAATTAGAAAAATAGGTTCGGTGTTATAAATTTTACCGCTAGCATTAATTTCTAATGGTAAACCAACGGCGAAATCGCCTTTTCCTAATGCTAAATCTTTAGCAGTTGGCTTATTATTTAATGCTTTTACGGTTACAATGCCGCTAGAAGTATGAATGGTATCTCCTGTAGAAACATTAACAATTCGTGGCGCTTTGTAATTTTCATCATCAGAATGACCTTCGTGATCATCGTGAGCGGTTTGTTTAATTGCAGCACTTGTTATATGTGTATACACATCGTAAGTTAAATAGTGCTTGGTATCTGGAGAAGCAATTAATCCCATTTTTTCATTATCCTGAACGTGTGGATGCAGGTTGAAATCTTCTTTCAGCTTTCCTTCTTTATCATAAACTTTAAAATTTAACGCATAAATCGTATTTGGTGCTTCTACCGTATCGCTAACATAAGTTACGGTGTACTTGCCCATTTTTTTAGGCTCGTTTTTATACAGCATAATATTTTCTCCCGGCTTTTCGGTTTTCTCGAAATCTTTAACCGGAATAAAATTATTTGCGTTGATGGATAAAGGCTTATTTGTTGCTGCAGATATTAAAGCACCTAAAATTAAAAAGGCAAAACCAATATGTGCAATTGCAGAACCCGCCAACTTTACTTTTCCACCGAATGCCTGATACAAAATATTTGCATTTGATATGATTGCAAAAATACAACTGAAAGTCATTAAAATATACATGGTATTGGTGTATATATCAGCAACATACACTAAACCAGCAGTTAATACAATGGCAAATAAAATTGCTGAAACCAAACTACTGTAAAACTTGCGTGGGTCGGTTCGTTTGTATTTTAAATACTGAGAAAAGCCTGAGATTAAAGTAATTAAGACAGCAAAAGGTGCTTGCCATTGGTTATAATACCTTACAGCATCAATTGGTGGAGAAAATTTTGTACCGAAAGCTTTATTAAATACCGGAACAGAAGTAGAAAATATCACCTGAATACATGCAACGGTTACCACTAATGCACCAATAAACATCCAAAATTCACGAGAGTAAGTCTCTTCATCTTTGGTTGTAATAGGCAATTCCTTCCATCTTTTTACAATTAGGTAAATTGCTAAAACTGCGAATACAACGTTGTAAAGGATAAGGTGACCAAACATTCCCATGTCGGTAAAGGAGTGTACTGATGTATCGCCTAAAATTCCACTTCGGGTTAAAAACGATGCATAAAGCACAAGTAAGAAACTTAAAAAAACCAGTGCAATTGCCGTAAAATATGCATGACCTGTGTTTTTATATGCTATCATTACGTGTACAGCACCAATTAAGGTTAACCATGGAATTAACGAAGCATTTTCTACCGGATCCCATGCCCAAAAGCCACCGAAGTTAAGTGCTTCATAAGCCCAAAACGAACCCATAATAATTCCTGTACCTAAAACCATTACCGCAAAAAGCGTCCACGGCATAGCAGGTTTAATCCATTCTTTATAACGTTTTTGCCATAGGCCAGCAATACCGTAAGCAAATGGAACCACCATACTTGCAAAGCCTAAGAATAATGTAGGCGGATGAATTACCATCCAGTAGTTTTGTAATAATGGATTCAATCCTCTACCATCAGTAATAAATTTAAGGTAGTTTTTAAAGTTTTCAGGATTTGCGAAAACCACAGGAGCCATTGATTTTAAATCAAGTGATTCTCTTAATAATATGAAAGGAGAACTTCCGATACGCTCACCGAATATCTCAACACCTAAAATCATTGAAGTTAAAAACACTTGCGAGAAAGCTACAACTGTCATTACAGGGCGTTCCCATGTTTTAGCCTTCCATATAAGTAAAGTACCTAAAAACGATTGCCAAAAAGCCCAAAGCCAAAAACTGCCTTCCTGACCTTCCCAAAAAGCAGAAATAATATAATAAATTGGCAATTCTTTTGAAGAGTGCCAATAAACGTAGCTGTACTCATTATAATGACCTAATACCAGGTAAAATAACGTTACACCAATACCAATTATGCTGAATAAATTTACTAAGAATCCAATTCTACCAAGGTTTCTCCAAGATTTATCTTCTAAATTTTCATTGCGACTAGCATAAAAATATGCAATTGTTGACAGCAACGATGCACAAAACGCCAACACAATAAAAAACTGCCCAATTTTACCCGGTAACAGGTTTTCCCCTACAAATTGAATATCCATTAAAATTAATTATATTTTTTCTCGCCGTTTACACCAACTTCATCAACCTTGCCATCTTTATTAATTTCAACTAAATTATCGTTGTATTTAGATGGGCATTTCATTAAAATTTTCGACGCATAGAATTTATCGTTATTCATTTTACCGATAAGAACCAACTTTTCAGATTTTTCAAAATCCTGAGGTTTGGTGCCGCTGTAAATTACTTCACGGATTTCGCCTTTTTCATCCTTCATGAAGAAAGAAAAGTGATTGGCATCTTTAAGAGCATCGTAATAAGTACCTTTTGATTTATCCCAATAACCCATTACATGCTCTTCCTTTTCAGAAGCTGTAGCCTCTTTAAAATTTGAGTACGTATCGGTATTAGCATTTAGGCTGAATAAAATTCCAATTGAAATTGCAATTGTGATTAGTCCGATTATTGCACTTTTTTTCATATCCTGTGTTGTTGTAAAAGCTGGCAACAAAGATAGAAAAATAGGCTTAGCGAACGTTGGTTTACATTTTTCTTGTCTTTATATTGACAATTAGCTGATAGTTTTATTGAGATAGTTTTTATTTACAACGCTATTAATATTAGTTCTGAACATTTTCGGCAATAAATTCCACAACTTGTAAAAATCGGAGTTTAATTATTAAGTTTGAGGCATCAAACTATCCATCCTTTTTGCATTACATCTCCAAGTAAAAAATTAAATCGGATTAATATGAACCTTAAGCAGTTCTACAAGCTTTTATTATTTGCATTCTTAGTGCCCGTTTTAAGTTCGTGTTTCGAAGTTGTAGAAGAAATTTCTATGCGCAATAACGGAACGGGCGATGTTGTACTCACTATAAATTTAAGCCAGAGCAAAACAAAGGTTGCATCGGTAATGCTTTTAGATAGTGTACAAGGTTATAAAGTACCGAGCAAACAAAAAATACAACAAGAATTGGCTGAAGCTGTTGCCTATCTTAAAAAATCAGAAGGAATAACAAATGTTAAAAGCAGTACTGATTTTAACAATTATATCGCAACCATAAGTTTTATTTTTAAAGATGTTTCGAATATCAATAACATTACTAAAAACATTTTAAGCCAGCAAAAAATTAAAGCTACCAATACATCATCTTACAGTTTTAATAAAACAACCAAAACGTTTAGCAGGAAATATCAGGCTGTTGGTACTGCTAAAACAGAGTTTAATAAACTAAAAAGTAAAGATAAGGCAGTTTTTAATGGCGCAACTTACACCAGTATTTATCGTTTCGAATCGCCTGTGTTAAGCACAAGCAACCCATCTTCAAAGCTTTCAAAATCAAGCAAAGCGGTGATGTTAAAATGTAATATAACAGATTTAATCAACGGAAAAATTAATGTTTCCAATAAAATACAACTATCAAAATAAAATGAAAAACGTCTTAATTGCAATCTCTCTCCTATTTCTTACCACATTAACTTACGCACAAGATTTAGTTAAAAAAATTCCGTCGAACGCGTTTACTGTAGCCACTATAAAAGGCGATAACGTTTTTAAATTAATGTTTGTAAAAGATTTTAACGAATCGTTTGTTGGCAAAAAGTTACTAACCGAAACATCTAAATCACTTGATAAAGAATTTACCAGCATAGAAGATTTCGGGATTAACTTGGAAAGAAATATGTATTATTTTAACCAGTTAAGCGACAGTATAACTTACAACTGCTTCCTGATTCCTTTAAAGGATGCAGCAAAATTCGAAAGCCTGATTAACGATAAAGACAAGAAGTTTAAAACTGATGGTGAAATTAGAACCATGGTTTTGCCAGATAGTACAAGCATCATCAAATGGAATAATGACATGATGTATTTTGTAACTGGTAGCATAAGAAGCTCGTTTTTTGCCGATTCAACTAATTCTGCAAGATACGGGATTAAAGAAATTAGATATCAAAACAACTACGATGAACCTATGGCTGATAGCGTAATGGTTGCAGTAGATTCTACTATGGTTACCACTGCCGAACCTGTTATGGAAGAGGTGATTGCTCCACCAGTAGTAAAAACTAAAACATATAAAAAAGCAACGGCTAAAAAAGCTTCAACAAAGAACAGGAGCAAAAAGCAACCGGCAAAGAAAAAGGCTGCTGTAAAACCAAAAAAAAATAAAGTAGTAGAAGAAATTGAAATTGGAGATTTGCCTATAACCGGAGAAGGGAATGACGTGGATAGTGCTGTTGCAGCTATTCAAAACGCGAATGGTGATGAAATGTACGATGATTATCAAAAAGAAAGAGCCGAACAAGATGCTAAAAAGAAACAGCTAGCCTTTGTATGGATGACTGCACAAGCGGATAAAATCTTTAACACTAGTTACGAATCGATAGAAAATAACAAATCATACTCAGCAAGCTTAGATGATAAGGCCATTGCAGAAATTTGGGTTTCGAGTTTACAAGAGGTTTATAATTCTATCGCACCAGAATTTGGCACCTATGGCAAAACTGGTTTAATGCAAGGTTATGGAAGCTTAAATGCCAAACTTTTTATGGATAAAACAAGTTTCCGCATTTCTACGGGATTGGAGTTGGCAAAAGACCAAGCAGATGCGTACAAAAAAATCATGAACAGAAAGTTGAATAAAAACTTTTTGAAATACATTGATAGCGAAAAAGCAATTGGTTTTATGGGCTATTCTATCGATACCAAAGCTTATTTGGAAGAATTTCCTAAATTGATGAAACAAACTTATGGTGCTTTTCTTGGCGCTAGAATGGACGAAGAAATTGAATTAGGAACTGATTTATTTTCACTTTTATTAGATGAAGAGGCTTTAAGCAAGGTAATTAAGGGCGATGCCTTATTCGTTATAAATGGTTTGAATACAAAAGAAGTTACTTACACAAGCTATGAATATGATGATGATTATAACCGAAAAGAGGTAACTAAAACGAAAAATGAAACATTACCCGATTTCTTATTTATGTTTTCTTCTGAAGATAATCGATTGATGAATAAATTGATTAAATACTGCATAAATAAAAATTATGTCACCATAAACGAAAACATTTATAAAATTGAAGAGAAGAAAAGTCCGATTGATATTTATTTTATGATAAAAGACGGCATTGTATTTTTCGGAAACTCATTAACCGAAATGCAAGGCATTAGCAATAATACTTATAAAGCATCTATAAGTAAAACGCATAAAAATTTACTGGGCAAAAATAATTTTAGCTTTTTGTTTAACGCTAAAAATTTAGTTGGTAAAGTACCTAATGAGGAAATTGGTGGCGAGGAAACTGCGAAAAAATTCAATGAAACCTTGGGTAAGATGGGCAACGTCTATATGAAATCTAATCCAATTAAAGGCAATCTCGTATCGGCAGATATTAGTGCAGAAATACCAAACGGCCATGAGAATGCATTGAAATATTTATTTTCGTTGATTGAAAATGCTTCTAAATAATTCAATAATTAACCACAGATAAAAAGGATAAACAAAGATTTTTAAGCAGGCAAAAATCTGTGCTCATCTGTGAAAATCTGTGGCAAAAAACGACGCATGAAGAGATTTTTAAAAATAATCGTTCTAATCATAATTCTGCTGCTGGTTTTCTTTATTGGGACATTTAAATACAGGCAATACAAAGCAAATCAAGTAGCTATTCCAAAAAATGCGACGGCATTAATAAAAATTAGTGTGGATGAAATTTATAAAAGCCTGGCAAAGAATATGATTTCTAACGCCGGTTATTATTTAAAAACTGACACCACATTAAAAAAAAATAAAGCAAATAAATTCGATTTTGGATTAAAAATACCTGCAAGCATTTATTTATACACTATAGAAAATCAACCACAAACAACTGTTTTTTCGCGATTTGAAATTGATGATTTTCAAGAATTTTCTAATTTCATTAAGCAAACTTTAAAACTTAACATCACTAAAACTTCTGACTATTATTTAGCCAAGAACAGCTTTGGTAAATTCAACATCCTTTTTAATAAGCAATTTGCAGCCATAGCATTATCTATGCAAACGGATAACCTTGAACCCATTTTGAAAGATATTTTAAACCAAAAGGATTTCATACAAATTGGAGGCAGCAGATTTAATATGCTAAAAAATGCTGCAAATCATATTGCTTACGCGGCAAAAGAACTAACGGGTTCAGTTGATTTTGAAGATGGCGCAATAAACTTTATACATGAGTTTTCATCGAAGGGAATTGTACCAACTGCTACACCAACGCATGTGTCATTTAATGAAACCAGTGCAATCAAATTTTATATAAACGCAGATTTTAAAGCGGATAATGATAAAACTTTAAAGCTCAAGAATTTCAATTTACAGCGAGATAGTTTATTGAAGTATTATAAAGGAAGTTTAGATTTGGAGTGGATAAACTCTACTCAACAAGCTGATTCGGTGATTACTTATGAATATAACGATGATTTTGAAAAGGTTGAAAAAGTAACCATGCAAAAACGAAATGTTCCGAATATTCTTTTAAATATTGATGCCGATGCAAACGGACTAAAAAAGTATTTAAGCCAGCAAAACATTATTAATTTAGATAGTGGATTAATGAATAAAGCAGTTTTTCCGCTCTTTAAAGTGTTTATTGGTGGCAATGATGAACAACTTGTTTTTGCAACAAAAAAACCTGAAAAAACCAACACCAAAAAAATTGCTACAGATAATTTCGTTTCATTAATGGTCGATTTTACTAAATTGAATAAGCAAATTAACATTCCGGCTTTTACAAACTACACTGAAAATTTAAAACAGTTAAGCGCCAACGGAAAATTTACAAATAACAATAAAATAATGGTTGATGGTAAACTTGAATTGATTAATAAGAATATCAATGCTCTTTATCAATTATTAAAAAATTTTTAAATCTCACCTGCAAGTTTCCTAAAAAAACAATCCATCTAATTTTTATAAATTTATAACTGTTCAAATAACACCATGAACCAAACTTATTGATTTAATGCTACACGATAACCTTATTTTAATCCTCATTTTACTACTTGGCGTAACGCTTTTGGTTATGGTTGGTCAGAAATTGAAGATTTCTTATCCTATATTTTTAGTAATTGCTGGTTTAATTATTGGTTTCATTCCAGGAATTCCACATATAAAAATTGACCCAGAAATTGTCTTTTTACTGTTTTTACCACCATTACTTTATGAATCGGCCTGGTTTACCTCATGGAAAAACTTTTGGGAATACAAAGGTGCAATCTTTTTAATGGCAGTCGGTTTAGTATTTATTACGTCTGTTGCGGTTGCCTACGCCTCTGTAGCTTTCATTCCTGGTTTTACCTTAGCATTAGGCTTTTTGTTGGGCGGAATTATTTCACCACCCGATGCTGTTGCAGCCGCAGCAGTACTTAAAGGTGTTAAAATACCTAAAATGGTGACCGCACTTTTAGAAGGTGAAAGTTTAGTTAACGATGCATCCAGTTTAATTGTATTTAAGTTTGCTTTGGCAACTGTTGTTACCGGAACCTTCGTAATGCATGTTGCTGTGGTAGACTTTTTAACGGTAGCAATAGGCGGTATTATAGTTGGTTTGGCCATCGGGGCGATATTTTATGTCATTCATCGCTGGTTGCCTACAACCGAAAATATTGATACCGTTTTGACGCTGCTTACCCCCTATTTTATGTATATCGTTGCCGAACATTTTAAAACATCGGGCGTTATGGCCGTAGTTTCTGGTGGATTATTGCTATCCAGTCAGTCACATATCATTTTAACTTCCAACTCCAGAATAAAAGCAGTTTCGGTTTGGTCGGCTATTACTTTTATGCTCAATGGCGTGGTATTTATTTTAATTGGCTTAGCTCTACCAGATATTGTAAATGGTTTGGGAGATGATTATCCAATTTCGAAAGCCATTGGTTACGGAATTGGAATAACTCTATTGGCACTGCTTGTGCGCTTTTTGTGGCTTTTTTCGACTGCAAGAATTACCATGTTGTTTAATAAAAAAACAAGGGTTCGTTACCAAGGTATGACGTGGCATTCTTCGATGGTGATAGTTTATGCTGGTATGCGGGGCGTGGTTTCTTTAGCGGCAGCCCTTTCCATTCCTGTCATGATTTCTGACCAGATTCCATTTCCATTAAGAAACCTTATTCTTTTCATCACTTTCGTTGTGATATTTATCACGCTTGTTCTTCAAGGATTAACCTTACCATTGGTTGTAAAATTATTGAAGATACCCGAAATGAAACATAAGCTTAGCGAACAGGAACAAACCAATCAAATCAAGCTAAAACTTATCGACCTTTCATTAGATAAATTAAAAGCCGACTATCAATATCAATGTACACACAATGAATTAATGGTTAATTTAAAAGCCGAACTTCAACATTCGCTTGCGGAGAAAAAGGACACACTACAAGCATTTAAAAAAGGTGATATTGATAAGCAGGATTTAAGAGCTTACCATGAAATTATGGTTGATTTAATTAAAGTTCAACGTGATGAATTACACCATTTAAAAAGTAATAAAGATTTTGATGATGACATTATTAGAAAAGAAGAATGGCGCCTCGATTTAGAGGAACTAAGCATTACATCTTCAGATTAACTTAGCTAAATAACTTTCACTCATTTACTTTGACTTAGGGAACCTGCTAAACAAACTCTTGTACCTAAACCCGATTGAAATGAAAAGCCCCAATATTTCATTGGGCTTGTAGTGAAAAGCGGGGCCAACCCACCCCTATTAAAACCGGACCGTTCATTTCCAAAAAAAAAATCCTTGCAGACTTTACATCTACAAGGATTTTATTATTTATCTATTGAGGGGAAAAGCCCTAAACCTTTCCCCTTTATTCCTTCAAACTTCTTAAGGCCAAACACCTAAATTCATGTAAGAAACGGCAATTTTATCAATTGAGTTAACAAAAGCAGCTGTTCTTAAAGTCTGAGTTGCAGGTTTATTCTTCAAGGTTTCACGAATTTCGTGATAAGAATGAATCATGGTATCTTCTAAACCAGAGTTTACCAATTCCATTTCTGATGCACCTTTAACAATCATTAAGCGATGCTCTGGAAGGATAGTTTTGCCAGTTAAATTTTCTAAAGTAGCAATTAAATTTGCATTTGAATTGGCCGCATAACGGTTTTCCATACGTCCGAATGCTACGTGAGAAAGGTTTTTTAACCACTCAAAGTATGAAACGGTAACACCACCAGCATTACAATACATATCTGGAATAATGATACCACCCATTTCTGTAAAAATAGCCTCAGCCTCTGGCGTTGTTGGTCCGTTTGCACCTTCAGCAATAATTTTTGCCTTAATGTTGCGGATGTTAAGTTCGGTAAACTGGTTTTCTAAAGCAGCAGGAACCAAGATATCGCAATCTTGCTCTAATCCTTCCATCGAATTTTTAAAATCAGTAGCACCAGGGAAACCTAAAATTGAACCTGTATTTTTGCGGTGAGCAAAAACCTCATCAACATTTAAGCCATTTGGATTGTAAATTGCACCCTCAAATTCGCATAAACCAACTATGGTTGCACCGAATTCTGCCAAGAATTTAGCCGAGTGGTAACCAACATTACCTAAACCCTGAACAATAACGCGTTTATCGCCTAAACCAGCTTTTAAACCGATTTTCGCCATATCTTCGGCAACATCCACACATTCGCGTACAGCATAAGCAACACCGCGACCAGTAGCTTCTTTTCTACCACGAATACCGTGTAAAGCGATCGGCTTACCAGTTACGCAACCTAGTGCATCCAGCTGACCAGGATTCATGGTCATATAAGTGTCTGCAATCCAGCTCATTTCGCGTTCGCCCGAACCATAATCTGGTGCAGGAACATCAATGCCAGGACCGATAAAATTTTTCTTAATTAATTCTGTGGTGTAACGACGGGTAATCGTTTCCAGCTCAGCTACACTATATTGTTTGGTGTTGATTTTGATACCACCTTTTGCACCGCCGAATGGTACGTTTACGATAGCACATTTGTATGTCATTAGGGCTGCAAGTGCCATCACCTCGTCTTCATTAACCATTTCGCTGTAACGAATACCGCCTTTGGTTGGACTCATGTGATGCGAATGCTCTACACGCCATGCATCAATAACTTCAAAACCGTTTCCTCTGCGAATTGGAAATTGAAAACGATACACACTATTACATGCTTTAATCTGGTTCAATAAACCCTCCGGATGAGTTGTGAATTGAGCCGCACTGTCAAAGTTCTTGCATACATCTGCAAAAAACTTGTTCTCGTCTGCTAGATTAGCCATTATTTTTTTTTATGAATTTAGTATGCCGCAAAATTGCCTAAAAAAACTGCATATATCCAAATGAAAAAATACTTAGTGTATGGCCAACACTACTCGGTTTTGTATCGAAAAACAGCTTTAAACTGTTTAAACTTAGTTTTTAGTCGGGTTTTCTTTTTCTATTTTTTTTAATCTTTTATCGATAGAAAATAGATATGCCAGCAAACCGAACAAAATGATGACAATACAGGCTACAACAACATAGATTTTGCCATCGGTACGCATTTTATCGGCCATTTCTACACCATTGTCTTGTGCAAATAATTGTACCGTTACAAGTGTTAAAATTAGTGAGAAAAGTATTTTTTTCATGTTGGTTTTTTTGTTTGTTAGGTGTTTGGTTTTTTTGGATGCCCTAGATAGAATAACGAAATTCAATCTTTATTCCTTAATCTTTGCTCTTTGTTCTTTAATCTTTGCTCTTTGTTCCTTAATCTTTGTTCTTTAATCCTTATTTGCTTGCGCTTTGTTTTCTAGTGAACGTAATCTGAAACGGATGGTATAAACCCAATAACCGATTAATATCCATCCTAAACAAGCCGGATAAAATACCATACGCATGCGGCTATCTAAATCGTAACTATTAAAACCTGGATTGCCACCATTGCCTGGGTGCAAAGAATCTTTTAATCGTGGTAAAACGAAAAGTAAAACCACCATCATTGGGAAGGCGAAGATGTTATAAATAGCCGAAATTTTAGCTCTTTTTTGTTCTTCATCTATGGAGTTGCGAAGAATTAAATAAGCGAAATAAAGTAAAACAGATATGGCCGCGAAATTTTGTTTAGGGTCGAAACTCCAAAAATCGCCCCAGGTAAATTTTGCCCAAATGGCTCCGGTTACCAAACCTAAAAGCCCGAAAATGATGCCTGCATTTACACTTTCTACTGCTTTCATATCATCAATTTCACTTTTAGAACTGAGCGTTTTTATGCTGTAAAAAACAGAGATAGAAAACAATACAATCATTGCAAACCACATGGGTACATGGAAATACAAATTCCTGATAGATTCATTTAAAATAGGCAAACGCGGAACACCAAGCAATAATCCTGCAATTGCAGTATAAATTACAAGCACTGAACCTAAAATTTTCCACCAAGTTTTATTCATACGTATATAATTTTGATTGAGTGATTTTTGAATGAGTGAATGCTTACGTTCAATTCTATATTTTAATTTCGAATAAAGGAATTTTGAATGAAAGAATGTTTGCATTTCCATTCAATCAATAACTAATTCTACAATTCAATCATTTATCAAGCTATGGAAGTTCAAATTCACTCAATCTATCATTCTATAATTTATTCATTCCATTTTTTTAATCCCGCCAAAGGTAAGGAAATAACAATAAAGAGGTTGCAACGGTAAGTACATTTACCAAAAGCAACATCCCAATTTCATCGTAACTATTTTCCCAGGGTAAGCCGTCAACTGCATTTTTAGCTAGTTTAATTAATAATATCAGTACAGGAATGATAATGGGAAAACTTAAAATTGCCATGAGCATACCACCATTTCCAGCCTTGCTTGCAATGGCCGAAACCATAGTAAAAACCGTTGAAAAACTGATACTGCCAATAATTACCGCGACATAATATAGCAACAAATCTGGCGGGGTAAAAGAATCAAAAACTAATGTGTAAAAACCTAATGCAATGGTGGTTAAAACAAGCATTAATAATATATTATAAACGGTTTTTGAAATTAATATTGCCGCCGGACTAGCTAAAATATAATTGTAAAGCTGCTGACCCTTAGTTTCTTGCAAAAAACTTTTTGATACTCCGTTTATGGATGCGAAAAGCATAATTACCCAAAATAAAGCATTCCAGGTTAATTTATCGCCGAGACTTACAAAAGATAAATAGCAGGTAAAAATGGTAGAAACTACATACAACAATATCCCGTTGATGGTATATTTGGATCGCCACTCTAAAAGTACTTCCTTGTGGATTAAAAATTTAACCTCTTTGGCCAGTTGCATAACCGCAAAGATACTTTTATTGATAAATAATGTGAACTAAAATTGTTGGATTGTTGTAATATTGTTCAGTAGTAATTGTTCGCTAAGTATAAAATTTAACCACAGATAGAAAGGATAAATACAGATACTGGTGAAAAAATTTTATATCCGAAGATTATTAACCACAGATAAAAAAGGATTGACACGGATGATAGTGAAAAACAGATTATGAAAATATTTAGTGCCCAAATTCCGTGGACTAAGTATTTCTGTGGCAAGAAAATAATTAAATGAACTACGCATCAGCTATAGAATCTCCGATTGGAAAAATTACTATCCTTGCAGAAGATGATTTCGTCACGGAAATTACTTTTTCCGAAAAAGCAATCGACGAAATCGAAGAAAGTGCTTTAACCAAAAAGGTGGCAGCTCAATTAGCAGCGTATTTTAAAGGTGAATTGAAAAATTTCGATTTTCCAATAAAACAAAAGGGAACAGAATTTCAACAAGAAGTTTGGCTAAATTTACTATCCATTCCTTATGGCGAAACCACATCCTACGCTAAATTTTCTGCGCATCATCCATTAGCCATTCGAGCGATAGCAGCAGCAAATGGCAAAAACAACATTGCCATTGTGGTTCCTTGTCACCGGGTTATTGGTAGTGGCGGTAAATTAGTTGGTTATGCTGGTGGTTTATGGCGAAAGCAATGGCTATTGCAACATGAAAGAGAAGTTTCTCAAACAGGACAAACAGAAATAAAATTTTAATATGAATACATCATTAGAAAAAGAAGATACACCTAGCCATTTAAAAGCTATACATTTATTTAATAAAGAGAATGATGATTGCGATTTCGAAACTGGTAAAATTCCTGTAAAACAACACATTAAAGCTACTTATTTTTTCTCAAAAACGGATGTTTCAACCCTAGAAAACATCCCTCACCCGGCACCAAGAAGACAATTTGTAATTACCATAAAAGGAAAACTGAAATTTACCGTTACCAGTGGTAAAACATTCATCATCCAACCTGGGATAATTTTAATAGCAAATGATACCAAAGGCATTGGCCACACCTGGGAGATTATAGATGGTGATGAATGGGAAAGAATTTACATTCCTTTGGGAGAAAATGATGAAGATTATTTTACAGCTGATTAAGGAATCATTTCTTATTTATTCAGCATTAAGCTATTTTGAGCTTATCGAATACCATTAAACAAAGGTCTTCGACAAGCTCAGAATGAGAGGCTTAATCTCGATTGAATTCCAGTTATTCAAAACCGATTTAATTCATAATGCGTAAATAACATCAAACCCATCGATGTTATGAAAACGATTTGCTCCATCCTATTGGTTCTTCTAAGCTTTTTTCCGGCAGATAAAAATTTGCCTGTTAGCAAGTTAGACTTAAAAAAATATTCTGGAACCTGGTATTCATTATATTCTATACCTACGATTTTTGACAAAGGCAGCAGAGAAACTACCACAAAATATACCTTAAATAAAGATGGCTATTACAGTGTTTTAACCACTTATAAAAAACCTAAAGATGAAAAAGTGTACTCCAGAAGTTCAAAGATGTTTCCATCGGAAGAAGGAAATAATGGTGAACTTCAAGCGCAGTTTGTTTGGCCAATTAAGGTAGATTATTGGATTATCGAACTGGCTGAGGATTATTCTTATGTTGTAGTTGGCCACCCAGACCATAAATTTTTATTCATCATGAGTCGAAGTAAAAGCATGCCAAAGAAAACTCATGATGAAATTGTTGCTCGTTGCAAAGCAAAAGGATATGAAGTAACTAAGCTTACTTCACAATTTTAATTGATGGATGTTGATGTAATTTTTTCGCCTCTCTTTGTGCTAAAAAGCATAAATAAAACACCAACCAAAAATACAATCCACCCCCATTGGAAATGTACAACTTTGCCAATTAATTTATTTGCGAAGCCATATTTTGTATAATTATTTGCTGTGAAATATACTGCGATAACTGCTAAAACATACCAAATAGCCATTACAAAGCTGATAAATCTAAATGCCCCAGCCTTTCTTATAAATAAAAACAGTACAGCAAGTGCGATAATTGCATATGTTATAATAAACAAACGCGAATCAGATTGATACAGGTTCCAATTGCCTTTAATTGGCACTTTCAACATTGGGCAAAAGCTTGCGATGATACAAAGTAAAACACCCAAAAAGGCTCTGAATTTATTTAAAACTAACATTTTGATTTACGATTTTTCCTGCGATTTGATTACACTAATTTCAAGATTACACAGATTTTGATTAATATTATTTCTGAATTGACAATAGTTTATAGCTAACTTACCTAACCACATTTTCTCGGAACTAGGACCTCGGACTTCAGACTAATGACTTCAGACTAATGACTAATGACTAATGAACTACTATTGTCCCTCAACAATCCCCATTTTATCGGCGAAGTGAGCGCAATAATCGCGTAAATCTTCAACAATTAACGTTTCGTTTGTTGCTTTTAAAAAGCTATCGGCCATGGTTTGTAAAGTTTCGTAGAAGAAACGTTTCATTTCATCAACCGGCATATCTTTTGTCCAAAGGTCTATTTTTAAAGTGTTTTTATAGTTATGGTCCCAAACCGATAAAAACATTGCTTTTGCTGGCACTTTATCTGCATTTCCAGAATCTGTACTTTCCCAAAGAATATTGTCAGGATTGTTACCCTCATCTAACTCAACTGTTATTTTTATTTCTGCTTTTTTCATTTTTCAAAATTGACGCTACCAATAAATTTGATTAAAATTTATCGATTTATTTTTACGATTGCAAAGATGCTTAATTTTTAAATTGATTATACAACTGAAATGATTACTCCAGTTTTTTTACCTGTTGATTACGCTAGCTTTTGAATGATTACCATCAAAATTGCCGTGAGCACTATAAAAATCGATTCTACCATCCAAATCCTTTTTAAATCTTTCAGCGTAAAACGAAAAATTAAATCGGTAATAAAAGTAACCACAATTAAACAGCCTAAAATCATGAGGTAAAAACCACTCATATCAATTTGTCGTGGCGCACTTACTTTCTTGGTAAATAAATTTACCACCATCAAACCGAGCGCTATTGCCCCAACAATATTTAAAGGCGTAATCCTTAACCTCATTATTTTTTCTTATCGAATTTTTTCCCTTTTTTAAACGATTTAATTTCTTTTCCAGCCTTTGCTTTCGCCTTCTCTCTAGCCTTTTTATCTATCACCGCAGCGTGTTTTTTCTCGTGGAAAGCACCTAAAAACGTTGGGTCATCTTTACGTTTCTGTAAATCTATTTCTTTGGCAATATGCTGACGTTCTTCGTAAGGTGTTTCATCAATATAAACGCCCTCCGGAATTTCTGCTACCGGAATGTATTGGCGAATTAGTTTTTCAATTTTACGGATGTAATATTTCTCCGCGTCGGTAGCAAAAGTAATAGCATCGCCTTTGGCAAAAGCCCTACCCGTACGCCCAATTCTGTGCACATAATCTTCAATAATAATAGGTACATCGAAATTTATCACATGGCTCACATCACTCACATCAATACCTCTACTGGCCACATCTGTAGCAACCAAAACTCGGATATTACCTTCTTTAAAGCTATATATCGAGTTAATTCGGGTGTTTTGCCCCTTATTTGCATGTATTACACGAACATTTTCTGCACCATATCTACGCTCAATAAAGCTAAAAATATTATCGGCAACGGTTTTGGTTTTACAAAAAATAATCAGGCGACTAAAAGTCTCATCATTTTTTAATAAATGCTGCAAAAGGTTAATTTTTGTTTTAAAATTAGGAACGTAATACAAGGCTTGAGTAACATTTGCGGCCGGTGTAGCTTGTGCCGATGCCTCAATTACCAACGGATTATTTAAGAAATCGCCAGCAATTTTTTGCACCAACTCGCTCATTGTTGCAGAAAACAACAAATTTTGGCGTTTACGCGGCACAATTTCCAAAATCCTGTGAATAGAGCCAATAAAACCCATATCCATCATTTTATCGGCCTCATCCAATACCAAAAATTTTAAACTTTGCGTATTAATATCGCCAGCCAAATATAAATCGAGAAATCTTCCTGGCGTAGCAATCAAAATATCAACACCTTTTGCAATTTGTTCTTTCTGGGTTTTGGGGCCAATACCACCAAAAATTACAAGCGAGCGTAAATCGGTGTAAGTAGAAAATAATTTTACCTGCTCGGCAATTTGCATAGCCAATTCGCGTGTTGGCGATAAAACCAAAGCTCTCGGATTTTCACCTTGAGCGTATTTCAATTGCATTAAAATTGGCAAAACAAAAGCCGCAGTTTTCCCAGTACCAGTTTCTGCGATACCGAAAATATCTTGTCCAGATAACACTGGTGCAATTGCTTTTTCCTGTATTGGCGTGGCAACGGTGTAACCTGCGTCGGCAACTGCATTTAAAATTTGCCTATTTAACTTAAATTCTTCAAACGATTTTGCCATAGCGCACAAAGATAGGTTTTTTAAGCCGAAAGGCTAAAAGCTTAAAGACCAAAGCTAAGGCACAAAAAACTTAAATGTTCTTAAGTTCCTTATATGGTTTCTTTTTTTTCGAAAAGCAATTCCAGTAATTCTTGGGTTACGGCAGCCCTGCCATCCGCTTTACTCCGATGGTAACCGCAAGGGTTACCTCTACGTGCTCGCTCCTGTCAGGTTTAATTAACATAAAACAGTACAATAAACATCCTTTCCACCTTTCATCCGCTCAAAACTAATCTGTTATTTCTCAAATCTCATATCTAACTTCTCAAATCTATTTTTACCTTTGAAACCATGAATTCTTACCTGATAAAAGCCGCTACAATTGTAAACGAGGGACAACAAATTGTTGCTGATGTATTAATTAAAGATGGATTTATAGCAAAGATTGGTCAAAATCTTTCTGCTCCCGATGCTACTGAAATTAACGCCGAAGGGCAATACCTTTTACCAGGAATGATAGATGACCAGGTGCATTTCCGCGAGCCGGGTTTAACGCATAAAGCTGATATTTTTACGGAAAGTATGGCTGCTGTTGCTGGTGGAATAACATCCTTCATGGAAATGCCAAATACCGTTCCGAATACCTTAACACAAGATTTACTTGCTGATAAATATAAAATTGCTGCAGAAACATCATTAGCCAACTACTCATTTTATATGGGTGCCAGTAACGATAATATCGAAGAAGTTTTAAAAACTGATGCTAAGAATATTTGCGGCATTAAGGTTTTCATGGGTTCATCAACCGGAAATATGTTGGTTGATAATGAAAAAACTTTAGAAAACATTTTCAGTAAAGCGCCAATATTAGTTGCAACGCATTGCGAAGATGAGGCAACTATTCGCCATAATCTTGCAGAATTCAAAGCAAAATACAAGGATGAATTAACTATCGAAATGCATCCATTAATTCGAAGTGCAGAGGCTTGTTATAAATCATCATCACTAGCGGTTGAGCTGGCAAAACGTTATCAAACCCGCTTACACATTCTACATATTTCTACAGCAAAAGAGATTGCTCTATTTGATAATTCAATACCCCTTAAAGATAAAAGAATTACAGCTGAGGCTTGCATACATCACCTTTGGTTCAGCAATAAAGATTACGCGGCTAAAGGCAATTTCATTAAATGGAATCCGGCCGTTAAAACGGAAGACGACCAAAAAGGTATTTTGGCTGGGGTGTTAAATGATAATATTGATGTTATCGCTACCGACCATGCGCCACATACTTTAGAGGAAAAAAACCAGCCATATGCGCAAGCACCATCCGGCGGACCATTGGTTCAACACGCTTTACCTGCCTTACTGGAAATGCATTTACAAGGCAAAATTTCACTCGAAAAAATTGTTGAAAAAACGGCCCATAACTTGGCCATTTGCTTTGATATCGAAAACCGTGGTTTCATTCGCGAAGGTTACTGGGCAGATTTAGTTTTGGTTGATTTAAAAGATTCATGGAAAGTAACCAAGCTTAACAATTTTTACAAATGCGGATGGAGCCCTTTTGATGGCGATACCTTTCAGGCAAGTGTAACCCACACTTTTGTATCGGGAAATTTGGCTTACCAAAAAGGCAGATTCACAACCGACCAGATTGGCAAACGACTAACTTTTGCGAGATAGAATTGTTATATTTGTTTATTAAGCAACATCAAAATGGAAACTTTAACATTACATCCAAAAAATAAGGAACAACTTGATGCATTAAAGGCATTTGCTAAAGCCTTAAAAATTGATTTTGAAACAGAAGAAAGTCCTTATAATCCGGAGTTTGTTAAAGATATTTTTCAAGCTAGAGAAGACATTAGAAATGGGAAAGGTGTTAAGATAGCAGTCGAGGATTTATGGAAGTAATCTATGCTCCTAAAGCCATAGAACATTTAAACTATTGGAAAAAATCTGGCAACAAATCGATTCAGAAAAAAATTGAGCAACTAATTATCGCTATTCAACTCAATCCATTTGAAGGAATTGGTAAACCTGAGCCACTAAAATACGAACTATCTGGTTCCTGGTCTCGCAGGATAAATGAAGAGCATAGCATTATCTATCAAGTTTATGATGATGGCGTGGTTGTTATCTTGGAAATTCAATCTTTAAAAGGTCATTATTAGTAATGTCGCTTTCAAAAACAATACAGCTCAAATCTACCATTTTAATCAGTCTGTCCATTCTGATTTACATCTTAGGTTTATTGCCCTCCGTCATTCAAAAAAATTATTCCTCAGGTATTTATCCATATATATCTTCTTCTCTACGATTCATTTCATCCATCTTCCCTTTTACCATTGGCGATATGGTTTATGCGCTCCTAATCGGATTCGTACTGTATAAAATCTTCAGATTTTACAAAAACAGAAAATCACTACATAGAAATCATAGGATAATTATTCCATTACAAATTTTAAACTTCTTTTTAGTTTTATACATCATCTTCAAAGTGGTTTGGGGTTTAAATTACAGTCGACCAAGTGTAAGTGAAGAATTAGGTATTGGAAATGAAAAATATACGGTTAAAGAATTGGTTTTGCTTGGCGATTACTTTGTTAAAAAGACCAATGATTTAAAGTCAAAAGTACGAGAAACAACAATATACAGTATTAAGGCTTTAGAAGTTAATTCGACAAAAGCTTATAATTTGATGGAGCAAAAAAATGCTTTATTCACTTATAAAAATCCGTGTTTAAAAGCGGTTTTAAATTCATGGATAATCAGTAAAGTTGGCATTGAGGGTTATTATGCACCCTTAACAGGCGAGGCAAACATGAATATGAATCTTCCTGATTTTGTTAAACCCTATGTTTCTTGCCATGAAATTGCACACCAATTGGGTATTTCGTATGAAGATGAAGCCAATCTTTTGGGTTATTTAACTGCTAGAAATAGTCCTGATTTGAATTACCAATATTCTGCTAATTATGAGATGTTAAGGTACATTTTGTTCGAAATTAGAATGAAATCTCCTGACGATTACAAGATACTTCACGATAAATTGTCGGCTGGTGTTTTAGCAGATTTTAAAACAGAAAAAGAATTTTGGCGCAAATACAACGGTGAAATGTTTGGTTATATGGATGCCGCATTTGACAGTTTCTTAAAATTAAACAACCAGAAAAAAGGAATCGACAGCTATCAGGATATTGTGATTTGGCTGTGGAATATACATAAGTCGGAGGTCAGAAGACAAAAGTCCGAAGAGAAAGAGTTGCATTTATAGGCATAAAAACATCTGACTTTCGGACATTCAACTTCGGACTACCCATGTATCGCTTCTCGCTTGCCAAAACTCTGAATGAGTTCGCCTTCAAAATCTAACCATTCTTTCCAGCGTTTATCTACATCAACATCAACAGAGTATTTACGGGCAAAGTTTAGAAATGTGGTATAATGTCCAGCCTCTGAAACCATTAATTCGTGGTAAAACTTAGCCAACTCTTCATCTTTAATATTCAACGATAACACGCGAAAGCGTTCACAACTTCTGGCCTCAATCATTGCAGCAAACAAAAGCCTATCAATAAAAGCTTGGTTACGGCTACCATCTTTCTTGCTAAATTTAACCAGTCGACCAACATAATCGTCTTTCCGTTCTCTGCTCAAAGTATAACCACGTTGCTTAATGATATCAATTACCATTTGAAAGTGCTGCATTTCTTCGATTGCGATGGCGGTTAATTCTTCAACCAAATCCTGATGTTCGGAGTTTTGGGTGATTAAAGTAATTGCATTTGTTGCTGCTTTTTGTTCGCACCAGGCATGGTCTGATAAAATCTCCTCTAAATTCGATTCCGCAATATCTGCCCAACGTGGGTCGGTTAATAGTTTTAGTCCTAACATCTGGTAATTCGTATTGAGTTGCAAAATTAAGAATTTCTTGCACAGCCCGCGATTTAAATCGTAGCTTATGTTTATTTTGCAGAAATTTTAAATAATGAACGCAAAAAAGTTATTGATTATTGGATTAGTTTGGCCTGAGCCTACCTCTTCGGCGGCGGGTACACGAATGATACAATTAGTCGATTTGTTTTTGCAAAAAGGTTATGACATTATCTTTGCCTCAGCTGCTTCAAAAAGTGAATTTAGCTTTGATTTTTCTGAAAGAAACGTGATTGAAGAAGAAATTAAGCTCAATGATGAAAGTTTCAATTCATTTTTAAAAGTTTGCAATCCGGATACCGTACTTTTCGACCGATTTATGATTGAAGAGCAGTACGGTTGGCGTGTTCAGCAGGAATGCCCAAATGCTTTACGAATTTTAGATACCGAAGATTTACATTTTCTACGTGTTGCCCGGCAACAAAGTGATAAAAAGAGCGAACTTTTAAATTTGTTCTCTGATGCCGCAAAACGAGAAATTGCCTCTATCTTACGATGTGATTTATCATTAATCATTTCAGAAGTGGAGATGAAAATCTTGACAGAAAAATTTAATATCAACAATTCTTTATTATATTATTTACCATTTCTAGAAAGTGAAATCACGTCTGAGGCAGTTGATAACTGGGTTCCCTTCGAAGAGCGGGCCGGTTTTATCTTCATCGGAAATTTCCTTCACGAACCAAATTGGAATACTGTACAAATTTTAAAAACTAAAATTTGGCCATCTCTTCGAAAAAAACTACCGTATGCAAGTATGAATATTTATGGTTCTTATGCCTCGCAAAAAGTTCTGCAATTGGAAAATAAAAATGAAAAATTCTTTATTCGCGGTAGGGCTAAAATTGCACAACAAACCATTGCGAAACATAGGATTTTACTTGCTCCTATTCAGTTTGGGGCTGGTGTAAAAGGAAAATTTATTGATGCAATGCAAACGGGAACTCCATCTGTAACCACAACGGTTGGTGCCGAGGCAATGAAAGGCTTGTTAGATTGGAATGGTTTTATTGAAGATGATTTGGAGATATTCGTTAACAAAGCTGCAATTTTATATGAGGATAAAACTGCATGGCTTTTTGCTCAACATAATGGAATACAAATCATTAACCAACGATATACTGCTCAACATTTTATAGATGATTTTATTACAAGAATTGAAAATCTGGATGTAAAAGATCATCGCCAAAAGAACTTTTTTGGGCAAATTTTAAATCATCATACCATGCAAAGTACTAAGTATATGTCGCTTTGGATTGAGGAGAAGAATAAAAGATAGTGCGAAGTATTTAAACCAAAGTCAGAGGATATAGTTTGTCTTGGCTAGACGGACCTTTTTCTTTTTCTTGATAAAAAGAAACAAAAAACCAAGGCTTGCATCTGATTTTGTAAAAATTCGCCAAATCGTTATGACAATAATTTGAGGCCTGCCCCAAACTCTTCCCATCTCGGCTGCAAATTATTTGGTTAACTTGTTTATTGGAAATTTGTGGAAACGATTTAACGCTTTTTCCTAAAATCATATGCTATGCCCTTACGTACTTCGCAAAGTTTTTGCAAATCATTAATGGCAATATTCCCCTCAATTTTCAATAACAGCATCCCTTTCAAGTACTGGTTTATCCCCAAAAGCATCTCCCTCTTCATTAATAAACCTGATTGTCGGGGAAAGCCCAAACTTTTTCTGTTTGGCTTGTACCAAAAGCAGGACTGCAGCTCCCGAAGAATTACCGAACCACTCATTTTCTAATCAGGATATAAGGGTTTTTAGGATAAGGCAAGATTTACCGGGATTATCAAATTTTAGGATGAGAAAAGATTTAAGAAAACAATCTTCCGACTTCGGTCATCTGACTTATTCCTTTTCTAATTAGTTATAATATCTTCCTACTTCGGTCATCCAACTTTCTTTACAACATTAAAACATTTCAACCTAAAACATTAAAACAATCTCCGTAAATTCGCCACATGGCAAAAATATCAATTAACCTTGCTACAGGTTCGTTTCAAAAGGAAGAAATTATAGTCGGCATCGATTTAGGAACAACCAATAGTTTGGTTGCTTTCATCAATCCTGATAAAAATCCACAAGTTATAAACGATGTCGGGAAAGGTTTATTGGTGCCATCGGTTGTATATTTTAACAAGCAAAACGAAGCCATTGTTGGCAACGAGGCGAAAGAATTCTTAACTACCGACCCTGCAAATACGATTTTTTCGGTTAAAAGATTGCTTGGTCGCTCTTACAAAGATGTGGCCGACCATGCAGCTATTTTTTCCTACAAAATTATTGATGATGATACCGATGCGCTAGTCAAAATTCAGGCGGGCGACCGCTTTTACACGCCCATTGAACTATCTGCAGAGATTTTAAAAGAGCTAAAAGCGAGAGCCGAACACGCTTTGAAAACACCTGTAAACCGTGCTGTAATTACGGTTCCGGCATATTTTAACGATAGCCAGCGGCAAGCGACCCGCGATGCAGGTAAGCTTGCAGGCTTAGATGTGATGCGAATTGTGAACGAACCAACCGCTGCAAGCCTGGCTTATGGCATTGGCTTAGACCCATCACAACAAAAAACCATTGCTGTTTACGATTTGGGCGGCGGTACTTTTGATGTATCGATTCTGCAAATTCAGAATGGAATTTTTGAGGTTTTGGCAACCAATGGCAATACATATTTGGGTGGGGATGATTTCGACCGTGCAATTTTAAACTACTGGCTGGAGAAAAATAACCTGGATATCAATACTGTTGCTCAAGATAATATTTTGATGCAAACCTTGCGCTTAAAAGCCGAGGCAGCCAAAAAAGCCTTATCAACGCAAAATTTATACAATGAAAAAGTTGGCGAAATTTGGTGCACACTGGATAGACAAACTTTCGAACAATTGATTGCTGCAAAAGTAGAAGAAACCATTACAGCTTGCAAAAACGCCTTGAAAGATGCCGATTTAACTGCTACAGATATTGATGAGGTAATTTTGGTTGGCGGCTCTACCCGAACTCCTTTTGTTAAGCAACAGGTAGAAAGTTTCTTCGGCAAAACACCACAGGATAATATCAATCCTGATGAGGTTGTGGCACTTGGTGCTGCCATTCAGGCGGATATTTTGGCTGGAAACCGTTCTGATATTTTGCTGCTGGATGTTACGCCACTTTCGCTTGGTATTGAAACTATGGGTGGTTTAATGGATGTGATTATTGCTAGAAATAGCAAAGTTCCGACAAAAGCTGGCCGCCAATATACCACTTCGATTGATGGACAGGTTAACATGAAAATTTCAGTTTATCAAGGCGAACGTGATTTGGTTAAAGAGAACCGAAAACTTGCTGAGTTTGATTTGAAAGGAATTCCGGCCATGCCTGCGGGTTTACCGAAAGTAGATATAAATTTCTTGCTTAACGCCGATGGAATTTTAACGGTTCAGGCCATTGAATTACGTTCTGGTGTGAAACAAGAAATCGAAATTACCCCAAGTTATGGTTTAAGCGATGAAACAGTAGAGAAAATGTTGATTGACAGCATTGCCAACGCCAAAAGTGATGTTGAACAACGCATGCTTATTGAGGCTCGAAGCGAAGGCGAACAATTGCTTTACACCGCCGAGCGCTTCATCGAAAAACATACTGAACACTTAACTCCCGAAGAAATCGCAGAAACTAAAATTCATATCGAAGCTTTAAAAACTACTTTGACAACTCAAGAAAAAGACACGATTTTAAAGAAAGCAGATGAGTTGAATGAGTTCACTCGCCCTTTTGCCGAGCGTGTGATGGATGCTGCAATATCGACAGCGATGAAGGGGAAAAAGATAGAGTAAAAAGGTTAAGATTGAGGCTGAGATGATAGTTATATGTAGGCTATTAAGCTTATATGAACTTATATTTCTTATATGGTGAAAATTAATTAAAAATAGTTGGAAAGCACTGTCACAGCTAATAGGTTCCAATAGCCCCGCTTTTGTTTCTGCCGATAGAAAAAATCGGCATCCACGACAATCGGGTTTATTTTACTCAGGTACACCTAAAAAACTTAAGCTGTATGATGCAAAATTATAATTTGCTATTAACCACAAACTTGTTTTCGTGGTTAACGGGCAGAGTTTAATGTTTTAAGCCTAAATGAGCCGATATTTCTTCAATGGTGAAAACTAAATAAAAATATTTGGAAAGCACCGTCAAAGCTAATAGGTTCCGATAGCCCAGCTTTTGTTTCTGCCGAAAGAAAAAATCGGCATCCACGGCAATCGGGTTTATTTTACTATAGGTACACCTAAAAAACTTAAGCTGTATGATGCAAAATTATAATTTGCTATTAACCACAAACTTGTTTCGTAATTGACCATCAATCCGGAATCAAATTACAAACTCATTTCTTACCATACATCAAAAAATCTGTCCAGCTAACCTCTTACCTTTGATGTATAAATTTTAATAATTATGGAACTAGGTATTGGCATGTTCGGCGATTTGCAAATCAATGCGAAAGGAGAGATTCAACCCGCTCAACAAAGACTTCAGGAAATTATAGAAGAAATTAAGCTAATGGACGAAGTGGGGCTAGATTTTTACGGAATCGGCGAACACCATCGTCCGGATTATGCAGTTTCAAGTCCTGAAATAATTTTAGCTGCAGCAGCTACAGTTACCAAAAACATTAAACTGAGCAGCGCCGTATCTGTTTTGAGTTCATCAGACCCAGTTAAACTTTACCAGAACTTTGCAACCATCGATTTAATTTCCAACGGTAGAGCCGAATTAATGGCTGGTCGCGGAAGTTTTATAGAATCATTTCCATTATTTGGTTATAACTTGCAAGATTACGATGAACTTTATGAAGAAAAATTAGCGTTACTTTTAAAAATCAATAAAGAACCAAAACTAAATTGGAAAGGTAAATTCCGACCAGAATTGGTTAATCAGGAAGTTTTACCACGAGCCGTTAACGATAATTTAAAAATTTGGGTTGCTGTTGGTGGCACACCCGAATCAGTAGAACGAGCAGGAAGATTAGGTTTGCCGGTTATGTTCGCCATTATTGGTGGGCAACCCATTCAATTTAAACCACTTTTTGATTACTACAAAAAGGTTTATCAGGCTTATGGTCATGATATGAATAAATTTGAAGTTGGTGTACACATGCATTCACTATTTGGAGAAAGCAATCAGGAAATTGCCGATTACTACTACCCACTTTATTCAGCACAAATGAACAGAATTGGTCGTTCGCGTGGTTGGGCGCCTTACCAACGCAATCAATTTGATGCCGGAATTGACAAAGGTGGTGCCTTAATTATCGGCGACACGAATCAATCTGTAGATAAAATTTTAACTATGGAAGAAACATTTGGTCTAACCCGTTTCTCGGCTCACATGGATGTCGGCGGACCATCGCATGCTGCTATGATGAAATCAATAGAAATTTTTGGAACTCAGATTGCCCCAAAAGTTAGAGCAGCTTTGAAGAAATAATTATTGTTTTTCGTGTTGAGCTTCATGAAGATTCGATACAAATCTTCGAAACATTATTTTTAACGTTCTTCGGTAAACTCAACATGGTAATAGATTAAAAATCAGAACGCTTAAGCTTTATTCCCTTTTACCATTTGTAAAAAGGTATAAACATAACATCCAACGCAAATGGCGAAAAGACTTTCTAGTAAAGCGAAAACTGTCATTATTAGCGTTAAGACCATTGCCAATTTGTAAAAACTTAATAGAAACATTGCTGTAATTAACAAGCAAAATACAAAGCCCAAAGTTGCAGCAAATTTTTTGGGAGCCAAATCTTTCATTTGAGGTTTTAAAGATAAAGCGTTCGAAATTCTGATGGCTACAAATTTCAGCAAACTATATTTTCCTGAGCCAAATGCTCTTGCAGCAAAATCAAAAGACAATAGCACAATTGCCCAATAGTTAGAAAATGATACACTGCAAATCGCTACTATCGCAACGATAAAGGCAATAATTCGCACAACATTTTCATTTACTCTTTCTGCTGATATTGGGCAAGATAACTCCATAATTTATTTTTGTAAAGATATTGAATTGTTGCCATCAATAAAATATTTTCCTTAACCTTGTAGAATTCATTCCTATATTTAATAACATAAATTACGCATCAACAATATAGAATGGATAATTCCGAACAGTTAAACCTGCTTTTAATTAAGCTGGAGAATTTATTACTTAGACAACAAGGTTTCGAAGCTGAAATTGAAGCTTTAAAACAGCAAGTTAGAGCGCTCCAATCTGGAACAACTCACATTGTTGAAGCGCAAAAAGTGCCTCCGGTAGTAATTGCACCTCCGCCTAGAAATACGCCTCCTAATGCTGTTGCTCAAAACTCGGCAGCGCCAAATTCTGTTCCAAGTCCGTTTCCACCACGAGTAAACCAATCGCAGAGCAATTTTGCAGATAAGTTTAAACCTGAAAACATGGTTAAATCCGATTTCGAAAAATTTATCGGAGAAAATTTAATTAGTAAAATCGGAATCCTGATTTTAATTCTTGGTGTGTGCATTGGTGCAAAATACGCTATCGACCATGATATGATTAGTCCGCTGACTAGGATAGTTTTAGGCTATGCAGTTGGTGCGGGTTTAATGGCTTTTGCCATCAAATTAAAAGAGAAATATGGAAATTTTTCTGCGGTTTTAGTCAGCGGTGCAATTGCCATAATGTACTTTATTACCTATGCAGCCTACGATTTTTATTCGCTCATTCCCCAGGCCTTAGCATTTATTTTGATGGTCGTTTTTACATCGTTTACCGTTGTAGCAGCGATAAAATACAATAAACAGGTTATCGCTCATATCAGTTTGGTTGGTGCGTATGCAGTTCCATTTTTACTAAGTGATGGCTCGGGAAAAGTTGGAGTGCTATTTTCTTACATGGCCATTATTAACATAGGGATTTTAATTTTAAGTTTCAAGAAATACTGGAAACCTTTGTTTTATGCATCCTTTGGTTTAACCTGGGTAATTTTTGTTTCATGGCGAATGGACTTGGGTTTAGACAATAAATTCTTTGAATTATCATTACTATTTTCGACCATATTCTTCCTCACATTTTACATTACCAACCTCGCTTATAAGGTAACCCGAAAAGAAATTTTTGGCTTCAGCGATGTGGTTATTCTATTTTTAAATTCATTCATTTACTACGGGATCGGTTATTTCATCCTTGGAGAAAACAAGAATAGCGTAGAATTATTAGGCTTGTTTACACTAGCTAATGCCGTTATTCACTTTGTGGTAAGTTTAATTATCTATAAAAAAGAACTAGCCGATAAAAACCTGTTCTACCTGATTTTGGCAATGGTATTAACATTTATCACTATCGCTATACCTGTGCAACTTAATGGCGGTTGGGTAACCATATTTTGGACGGTTGAGGCCGCTGTGTTGTTTTATTTGGCTCGAATTAAAAACATTACGATTTATGAGAAGCTATCTTTTCCATTGATTTTTCTGGCATTTCTTAGTCTGCTACAAGATTGGACCAGCTACTTTGATTACTATCGCAATGATTCAGCTATCACACCAATATTAAATGTTGGTTTTTTAAGCTCTTGTATTTTCATCGGATGTTTTATCTGGATGTTTAGCGTGAGCAAAAACAAAACCGAAAAACCTGCTGAGTGGCCATGGATGAGGCAGATTTTGAGTTACGCTATTCCATCAATCTTACTTTTAACGGTTTATGTAACCTTTAGATTAGAGATTTCTAAATACTTCGATAACCTGATGCAATCTACAAGAGTTACGCTGCATCAAAGAATTGGTACTGATGAACCAAACTACGAGTTCAACTACAATTACGAAACACTTAAAACTGCCTGGATTTACATATATACACTATTTTTTGCTTCAATATTAACCTATTTCAATATTAAAAAATTGAAGAATAGCGAGCTTGCAATTGCAAATTTGACCATCAATTTATTAGTTGTGGTGCTATTCTTAACCCACGGACTTTATACTTTAAGCGAGCTTAGAGATAATTACTTATTTCCAGATAGCAGATATTTCACAATCAGTGCTTTCAATATTGGCATCAGATATATCTCAATGGTCTTTTTTGCATTCCTGATTGTTCAATGTTATCAACTACAAAAATCCGCATTACTTAAAAAGGATTTTAAAACCATGTTCGATTATCTACTTTATATTTCCATTTTGTGGGTTATTAGTAGTGAATTGATTAACGTTTTAGAATTATCTGGCACCCAAGAAAGTTATAAATTAGGTTTGAGCATCCTTTGGGGTAGTTATTCTTTATTCTTAATTGGTATGGGTTTAGCAAAAAACAAAAAACACTTACGTATTGGTGCAATGGTATTGTTTGGCATTACTTTAATTAAGCTCTTCTTTTACGATATCTATTCTTTAGGTACAATTGCCAAAACCATCGTTTTTGTATCGTTAGGTTTGCTTTTGCTCATCATTTCATTCCTTTATAACAAGTATAAACATTTAATTATTGATGATGTTAAAGTTGAAGATTAACCTGCTTTTATTGCTTTTACTAATTATTATTGCCGCAAAAGCACAAACTAATACTTACAAATTTAAACGGGATATAACCGGCGTAAATTCTGTTTGGCACAGCATGAAACTGCCCGACCAATTGTATAAAAATGCGAATGCTGGGTTTGAAGATTTAAGAATTTTCGGCATCAACGGGAAAGATACCATTGAGGTTCCCTACCTTCTAAAACAACGAGGTGATAAAACTGAGAATAAAGCGATTGCATTTAAACAAATTAATCAGAGTTCAAATCCAAACGGATATTATTACACTTTTCAATCTGACGCAGCTATCACTATTAACCAAATTAATTTGTCTTTCAAACAAGATAATTTCGATTGGCAAATAACACTCGATGGAAGTAACGATAATCTAACATGGTTTTCAATCTTAAAAGATTACCGTATTCTTTCTATCAAAAATAATGATACGAATTATCAGTTTACCAAGTTGAGTTTCCCGAATTCTAACTATAAGTATTTCAGAGTTGCCTTGAAAAGCCCTGTTCAACCTGAATTATTGGAAGCAAAAATTTCGAAAACCGATACCATAAAAGGAATCTATCAGGATGTAAAATATAAAACTTTTGTAGTCAAAAACGATGCGGTTAACAAAGAAACAGTTATTGATGTTACTTTAAAAAATGCTGTTCCAGTAGCTTATTTGAAATTAAATGCCCAAAGTGATTTTGATTTCTATCGTTCGATTAAAATTGAGTATGCAACCGAAAGTTTCAAAACCGATAAAGGCATACAATACAATTATGCCAATCTTTTTGAAGGCACAATTAGTTCATTGGAAAAACCCGAATATCATTTCGCAAACACCATCACATCTAGGTTAAAAATTACCATTCAGAATAACGATAATAAACCGCTCCGCTTAAGCAGAGCCGAACTTAAAGGGAATGTTTATGAAATCATCGTACGTTTCGATAATCCGACATATAATTACGCTTTATATTATGGAAATGAAAAAGCAACATCGCCAAGTTACGAAATTGAGAAATTCGAAAATGAAATTCCTGCCATTTTAACTTCTATAGCTATTGGCCAAGAACAACAAAATCCTGCATATTCTATCAAAACCGAAAAACCATTATTCGAAAATAAAACTTGGCTTTGGCTTTTAATGGCTGTAATTATAGCATTGTTAGGTTGGTTTTCATTTAAAATGTTGAGGAATTAGAATTAAATTAAAAAAAATATGAAGAATATTTTTCAGACAGAAGTAACTAACGAAGTTATTGATAGAATTAATAAACTTACACCTACAATAAATCAATTGTGGGGCAAAATGAATGTTTCTCAAATGTTGGCTCATTGCAACATCACCTACGAGATGGTTTACGACAATACTCATCCAAAGCCTGGTAATTTTATGAAATTCATTTTAAAAAACCTAGTAAAAGGTAAAGTTGTAAGTGAAAAACCTTACCCTAAAAGCAGCCAAACAGCACCTCAATTTATTATTAAGGATGAAAAAGAATTTGCAAAGGAGAAGCAGCGATTAATCGACCACATTAATAAAACACAGAAATTAGGCGAAAATCATTTTGATGGCAAGGATTCGCATTCATTTGGAAAGCTAACCAAACAAGAATGGAACAATATGTTTTACAAACACCTAGACCACCATTTAAATCAATTTGGCGTTTAGTAATCAATAATAATAATAATACAGTTCTCAATCATGAAAAGATTAACGATTTACATTGCGTTAATCATCCCACTTTTTCTTTGTACTTCATGGGGATTTTTTGCTCATCAAAGAATCAATAACCTGGCAATATTCACCTTGCCATCGGGCATGATAGGTTTCTACAAAAAGAATATCAAATACATCACCGAACATGCTGTTGATCCCGACAAACGTAGATATGCAGATACGTTAGAAGCACCGAGACACTATTTAGATGTAGAAAATTATGAAAAATCTATCGATAGCATCCCCGAAAAATACACTGATGCTTTAGCAAAATACGGTCTGAAACAATTAAATGCAAATGGAATCGTGCCATGGCAAATTCAACGGACCTACTATAGTTTAGTTAGGGCATTTACAAATAGAGATTCGATTAAAATTTTAAAGTATTCTGCAGATTTAGGTCATTACATTGGCGATGCACACGTCCCTTTGCACACCACATCAAATCACAACGGACAACTAACAAACCAAGTTGGTATCCATGCATTTTGGGAAAGTCGTTTGCCAGAATTGTTTTCGACTAATTACAATTTCATTGTTGGTAAGGCAAATTATATCGAAAATCCTTTAAAAGAGGCTTGGAAAATTGTTAAACATACCAATAGCCTAGTTGATACGGTGTTAACATTTGAGGCACAGCTATCAAATTCTTTTCCATCAGATAGGAAATACAGTTTTTCTGAAAGAAATAATACCGTTTTAAAGCAATATTCTCTGGCTTACGCTACTGCTTATCATACTAAAATGGAGAAAATGGTTGAAAGGCAAATGCGCTCTTCAATACTACAAATTGGTTCATTCTGGTATTCTGCCTGGGTTGATGCTGGCCAACCAGAACTTAGAAACTTAGTAAGAATAGAGCCAGATACAACTGAAAAGAAACTAGATATTGATGTGGAAAAGAAATATCAAACTGGCAAACCAATAGGAAGAGAGTTGTAAAAGACTCAAAATTTTCATTATTGTGCTGTGATCATGAGCTTGAGGAAGTCGTTTAAAGAAAACAATTGAAATCGTTTCGAAAAGCTCAACATCACAGACGTAGAAAAAAACTGCTTTTTTTGTGTTCTAAACAAAATCCTATTTAGAATCTTCGCCTTCTATAATTTCTTCTATCTTTTTAGGTTCCATTCTACTTTTAACGGCTGCCCAAATTGCTGGCACGAATGTTACAGTAGCGATAAAAAGAATTACCAATTCAAAGTTATTTTTGATAATAGGAATCTGCCCTAATAAATAACCTCCAAGCAGCAAGGCTACAATCCAAGCTACACCACCAATTATGTTGTAATATGTAAATTTACCGAAAGGCATTTTTGCAATACCTGCTACGAATGGCGCAATGGTTCTAAAAATTGGCAAAAACCTGCTTAACATAATTGCTTTACCACCATGTTTCTCAAAAAACTCATGAGATTGATGATAGTATTTTAGCTTTAATATTTTGTTATCTTCTTTAAAAACACCAGAACCCAAAACTGTTCCAAGCTTGTAATTTAGCGTATTTCCGGCAATAGCAGCAACAATTAAAATGAGCAGCATTAACCAAATGTTTAAACCAGTGTTACCACCCGCAATTAGCGCACCAGCTGCAAAAAGCAAAGAATCACCCGGTAAAAAAGGAGTAACAACAAAGCCAGTTTCAGCAAATATGATTAAGAATAAAATGAGGTAAGTCCAAGTCTGATAATCGCGAATGATTTCTGCTAAATGAACATCTATGTGGGCAATAAAATCCCAAAGTTGGTGTAGTAATTCCAATGTTTTTAATTTTATGCAAAAGTAGGAATATCAAATTGATAAAAAGACTATTCCAGATTTATAAGTGATTTAATTTAATTGTTAACAATCAAACGTTCTCTAAGTTTGCCTTTATCATTCCCTTTGTTTACACCATCGATAACAATTGTATATGTTTTCCCTTTGTAGAAATTTGTATAAGATAGTGTATCTACAACAGTTGAGCCTACGAGATTAAAATACAACTTTGAATCTTTTCCAGTTGGCATCATGATGTACCCACTATTTTCGCCATTCCCTAAGCTGGTAGTAAAGCTAGAAGTTTCATTCCTTATTTCAACTCTTGAGGGTAATGTAAAGCCAGCATTAATAAAAAACAATCTAGATACTGCCGTATCCGGCGTTAAATCATCTTCAAAAACTTTTAAAACCGAATCAATTTCCGATGTTCTTACATAGTAAACTGAATAGTTTTTCCCTACTTCTAACGTTTTTTTTATTGTATCGCTACTTACTTGGGTTCCAGTATTCTTTGCAATAATGCTATATTCTTTATTTCCAAATGCTACTATATATTCACTATTACTGCTATAATTTATACCAGTAGCTGTTCGAACGCCGTTAAGATAAAAATCCTGACCTGGGCCATCTACAACATTAAAAAACCGAACTTTTGTATCTAAATCAAAATTATCATTCTTGACGCAAGACATCATTAAACAAATAAATCCTATGAAAAAGAATATTTTAAAAAATTGTGAAGGTTTAATTTTCATATATGTAGATAAACTTATCGACAAAGATAAACTTTGTAAGTTAATGATAAACGAATATCTGCTTAACTAATTATCTAGAATAATGTGAGGTTCTAGAGTTGCCGCTGTAAGTCCGCTAAACCAAATGGTATATATTTTTCCAGGCAATAATTCTGATGCGGCAATGGTTTTAACCGAACCCGACCCTACAACGTTACATCTTAAAGCTGCACCCCCATCAATATTAAAATAATTTGAATCTTCTTTAAATAATAATGCATTTATAAATGGAGAGCCTGCTTGTATACTTACATTTATACCGGTTAGAAAGGATGGCGTTAAATTGATAAACCTAACTTTGGCAGTTGATAGATCGGCATTGCTTAAATTATCTTCGAAATTAATAATTTGCTTATTGCCACTTCTATCAGAAACTAAGAAAGCACTGTATGTGATTGATGGAGTGAAATTTAAATTGCTATTTGTAGTTATATTATTGCTCCCAACATAACTTAAATTTCTGTTGCCCGAGGGAATTTTAATGTAGCTGCTTGTTTCTGCAAATGCCAACGGAGCCGTTGTTAGCTTTTCGTTATCCAAAAAAACTTCTTGCTTTATTTCAGGCTCAACCGAGTTAATAAGCTTAATTTTGGCTTGCCCTTGAACAATAACATCGGGCTCATTCTTACCACAAGAAATTAAAGTTTGACAAAAGATTAGTAAAAAGATAAGAGAGGTGTTTGAGACACGTTTTGTAAAGATTTTCATAGGGTAGTTGTATTTGGCAATAAACAAAATGGCTCGGTCAAAAACCAAGCCATTTAACTATGAAAACTAAAATAATAGTAGATTAATAACTGTTGTTTAGCATTACAGGCATCACTAACATTAAAACATCTTCATTTTCATCATTTGTTTGAGGAATCAATAACCCGGCTCTGTTTGGTGTCGAAAGCTCTAGTGTAACTTCATCTCCACTTAAATTACTAAGCATTTCGATTAAAAAACGAGCATTAAAACCTATTTCTAAATCTTCACCATCGTATTGGCAACTTAAACGCTCGTGAGCTTCATTTGCAAAATCCAAATCTTCTGAAGAGATATTTAATTCGCTACCATTTATTTTTAAACGAACCTGATGTGTGGTTTTATTCGCAAAAATCACGACTCTTCGCAGGGTATTTAAAAACAAACTTCTATCGATAACCAACTTATTCGGATTGTTTTGAGGAATAACTGCCTCATAATCAGGATAGCGCTCGTCTATTAAACGACACACTAAGTTTATATTTTCGAATTTAAAGAATGCACTTGTAGCATTATAATCTACAGATACGTTAATATCGGTTGATGGTAATGCAGCTTTAAGTAGTGTTAAAGCTTTCTTAGGTAAAATGAATGAAGTTGCTTTATCAGCTTTGCTATCCATGCGGCGGTAGCGAACTAACTTGTGCGCATCTGTTGCTACAAAAGTAATGTGCTGAGGCGATAACTGGCAATATACGCCTGTCATTGCCGGGCGAAGTTCATCATTACTTACCGCAAAAATTGTTTTGGTAATGGCCTCTGTTAAAACCGAAGCAGGTAAACTTACTGAAGAAGCGTTTTCAACTACCGGAATTTTAGGGAAATCATCACCATTTTCTCCGCTTAGTTTATATTTACCATCTCCTGCGCTAATTTCTATTGCGAATGTAGTATCATCAATATTAAAAGCGATTGGCTGGTCGGGTAATGTTTTAAGTGTATCTAACAAAATTTTAGATGGAACAGCAACTTTGCCTTCCTCTTTCGATTCAACAGCTAAAGCAGTAGTCATACTGGTTTGTAAATCTGTAGCTGAGATGGTTAAATTGCCATCCTTTATTTCGAAAAGAAAATTTTCTAATATGGGTAAAACTGTACTGCTGCTTGAGGCACCATTTACAGTTTGCAAATGTTTTAATAAAGTTGATGTGGATACAATAAATCTCATAATATCAATTAGTCTTCTTCAAAAATATAAAAATTATTTAGCGTACCTGTGCTTACGGTAATAATGTTGAAAAATCGCAAAGGATATCAACAATAGCAAGGGTACAACAATATTTATGATTTGCCATTTTGTTTTTTCGATTTTAACCTTTGCCTTATCTAATAATCTGATTTTAACCTCTTTATTACGCAATAAAATTAAATTATCATCATCGGCAAAATAATCTGCAATGTTTAACAACAATGCCTTGTTGCCATATGTACGTTGGGTAAATCTATCAAAACCTAATGGCAACGGTGAGTTATCTTTAGGCACCACCTGATTTTTAAAAACATCACCATCGCCAATAACCACCATTTTACTAGTTTTACTTACAATTTCTGTTGAATATGCGGTGCTAATTCCTGCAGGTAAAGGTCGCCCGGCAAATACTGAAGGGAAATTACCCTCAAGCAATATACCTGCACTTTTTAATGGGTTTTGCATTGTTTTGGGGTCGGGTTGTTCGGCAACCATTTGTAATGAAAACAGTTTAGGCACATTAAAAACTTTATTAAAGCCTGAAGTTGTTAAAATGTATGTTTTCTTTACACCTTTAGAGCCGATGGTATCAACCGTACTTGGAAATTCTGATTTTATTCCATCTAAATTCTTAACCAAACTAGCAGCCGTGTCTGGCAATAAAATTGGATAATATATCCATGGAACTAAATTAATTTGTGGCTGCTCACCTGCATTGCCGGTAGACACCGGGATTTCCGCAGCGTTTTTATCTGCAATGATGTTATAATTAATTCTGGCTCCATACATAAAAAGCATATCATCCAGGTTGAGGTTTTTATTAATAACCATTTGCTTACCACTTCCTCTTAGGCTATCTAATTCTGCTGAAACTTGGTCGATACTCCACAAAACCCGCCCACCATTCATTACAAAATAGTTTATTTTATACTTTTCAGTTTCTGAAAATGCAGTTTGCGGCTTAACAACCACCAATATTTTCAGTTTATCTAAACCAGCTTTATCGATGGTATTTAAATCTACCCGACCAACTTCATAGCTATTTGCTAAAGAATGCATGGCATCATAAAGTTGTAAATCGTTAGGTTCTCCATTGGCTTCTGTAAAACCAATCCTTGGATTACTCCCAATAATTACCTTTTTAATGCTCGAAGTGAATGTATATTCCAGGTTCTCGATGGAACGATTAATGTTATCCTCATAACTTCCGCCAGCATCTAAATTTTGAAGCAGTTTTACTGGCATCTGCCTCCCATTGCTTTCAATCATGGCCATGGGATAAACCAATTTCTGCGTTAAGCCGCTTTCGGTTTTCACAGTTAAATTTGTCGCTTCTATTCCTTGCTGATAAAGATTGTTAATTACCGTATCTTGATCTGCAGCAGTTAATCCCGCCAAAGGATCAACAAAAACTACCCTCATATCAGCCTTTGAGTAGGCTTTATAATCGCTTAATATATCTTTAACAGAATTTTGCAACCTTTTAAATGCAGCAGGCAATTCGCCATTTAAAAATACCGTAATAACAATTGGCTTTTCGGTTTTTTTTAGCAAACTTTTTGTTTTATCAGTTAAGGTAAATCGCTTATCTGCAGTAAAATCAAACCGATGGAAAAGGTATTTGCCACCAATATTTAAGATTAGCAAAACCAAAACAAAAAGCAAAATTTTAATCCACTTATTCATTATCGCTTCCCTCCCATTGCTAGTTTTGTAAATAATAAAAACAGGGTTGCAAAACTTACGAAATAGATTAAGTCGCGGGTATCTAAAACGCCTCTGCTAATCGATTGATAATGTTGATTGATGCCAAATGAAGAAATTGTGGTTTCGAAATTTTGCATAGCAAAAATCTGACTTGAATAATCAAATCCGATGTAAGCAAATGCACATAAAGCTGCTGAGATTGCGAAAGCAATAATCTGGTTTTTAGTTAAAGATGATGCAAAAATCCCAATTGACGTAAATGCAGAACCCAACAAGAATAAACCTAAATAAGATCCAATTACAGCTCCAGAATCTATATTTCCTTCGGGATAGCCTAATTTTGAAATGGAATAATAATAAATTGTAGTTGGAATTAAAGCGAAAAGCACCAAAACTAAACAAGCTAAATATTTAGCTGATATGATTTGCCAAAGCGTTAATGGCTTGGTAATTAACAGTTCGTAAGTACCTTCACGCCTTTCTTCGGCAAAAGAACGCATTGTAATGGCCGGAATTAAAAACATAAATAAATAAGGAACTAAGCTAAAGAAACCGCTAAGTTCTGCATATCCATAATCCAGCAGAGAGGTATCAGGAAAAAACCAAAGTAGTAAACCTGAAACCAACAAGAAAATACCAATGGTAATGTAAGCAACCATTGAACTTAAAAAACTATATAATTCGCGTTTAAATACTGCGTACATAAATACTAAATGCCGAAGATAACTAAATATTGATGCATATAAACTGATTTTGAAAGCAAAAGAATTGATGCAGTTTTTATACGGTTAGCTTTCTAAAAATATTTTCTAATGAGTCTTGATTGTTCGCCGACTTAATCCCTTCAATCGTATCTTTTGCTACAATTTTACCTTTGTTTATGATGATGATATAATCGCAGATAGCCTCTACTTCTTGCATAATATGTGTAGAAATAATAACCGTTTTATTTTTACCCAATGCTTTTATTAACGCCCGAATATCTACCAATTGGTTTGGATCTAAACCCGAAGTAGGCTCATCCAAAATTAAAACTTCGGGGTTGTGAATAATGGCTTGCGCTAAACCAACTCTTTGGCGATAACCTTTCGATAGCATGCCTATTTTTTTATGCTGTTCGGGCGTTAAGCCTACCATTTTGATAACTTCATCAACACGGTGCGACAAATTTTTTAACTGATAAGTTTGTCCTACAAAGTTTAAGAACTCTTTTACATACATTTCCGTGTAAAGCGGAGTATTTTCCGGAAGATAGCCAATGTGCTTTTTTGCCTCGAGAGATTGTGTTGAAATATTGTAATTTGAAATTTCAGCATTGCCAGATGTTGGCTCTAAATAACCTGTTAGCATACGCATGGTGGTCGATTTTCCGGCTCCGTTTGGACCCAAAAAACCTAAAATCCGCCCAGGTTTAGCCTCGAAACTAATGGCATCCACAGCTTTCTGTTTATCGTAATGTTTGGAAAGATTTTTAACCGAAATACTCATTTGTTTTATTTATAACTAACTACCCGATGCATCATGGCAATGACGTGATGAGATATTTAAGTCTGTAAAACTAATTAATGTACGCTGAACTTATCTTTTTATTATACCTAAATTTATCTAGCTGTTCGGCGGCCTGCCCAATATTATCTGACGATAAAATATCAGCACCATTATTTACCAAATGGTAGTACACATTTTTAGCTGGGTTTGCAATCGAACTATTATCAATGTTGCCCATAGTGCCTAAAATGGTTGTAATCCCTTTATTGTGTAGATACTCATAAAAATCTTTTTCAGGAGCGGAAACGCCGACAAATGCAACAATTCGATTATTTGGAATACCCAAACTATTTAATCTTTTTAACTCTGCTTTCTTTTGTACAGATGCCGAAATCATTAAATCTGGTGCCAAACGATGAACTTCTTTTGCTTGATTTGCCGAATAGGTAATGATAATGGAATTACTTTCTACTTTATATTGTTTTACTTTTTCAATCACTTTTGCATAAGAAACACCCTTTTTTAAATCTATGGTTAAAAGTACTTTTCCTTTGCTCCAGCTTAAAACACTATCCAAAGTTGGAATTTTAAAGTTGGTTTCTTTTCCATCATTATCTTTAAGGTTAAAAGCTTTCAATTCTTCATAAGTGTAATTACCAATTGCTCCGGTCCCCGTCGTAGTCCTATCAAGTTTATCATCATGCATAATTACCAAAACCGAATCTTTACTATATGCAATATCGAATTCAATTACCATTGGATTATAAGTGGTTGCATTATCAAATGTTTCGATGCAGTTTTCGGGGAAGCCGGGCATCGGTCCGCCGCGGTGTGCACTAATAAGTGGAAAACGATTTTCTGGCGACCATTTTAAAAACTGATAAAGTTCCTCTGTTTTGTTAAATTTAATATAGTGATGAACTTTTTCTTCTTGCTTACAGGAGATTAAGATGGCTACAAAACCAAGAAAAAGTAAATAATGAATTTTCATGGTTCAAAAATAGAAAAAAAATGGATGATGTAGGACGGTATTCTAGTGAAGAAACTTCTAATTTTTCACCTTCCAAGATTACCTAACCATTCATTAAGCATTAATTAAATCGCCATTCTTTAACCAATTAAGAACGACGATTTAATTAGTTGTTATCTTTGATTAAAGTATTTAATACTTCCCAAATTTGTAAGTTATTCCTACTCCCAAAGTTTCCTTTAATTGCAGTTTGCCAATTTGGTTATCATCATAAAATAAATCGGCAGTAATTTGGGTGGAAATGAATCTGTTTACTTTCAAATCTAAAATGCCTGAATACGCCATAACCAGATTTTGTGGGTCTTTTAAATAATTGCTAAAAACTCCGAATCTATTATCTAAAAAGATATTCTCCATTAATTTAGCTTTATAACGGCCACCAATGTATGCACCTAATTGATAAACAAAATGTTTTCCTGGTGTTACACCGAATGCATCTGTTAAAATTCCATCATTATCTGTGTCAAAAACTGCATCATCTTGTACAAAAGTTAATCTTGATGTAAGCGGATGTAAACTCAATTGAAAATTATCATTTGGAATATAATCTACTCCAAAACCTGCAGTTACATAACCGGGAGATAGAAAGTTAGACAAGTAACCCTGACTTGGTTTACTGTAATCGTAACCTTTGCTAAATTGAGTTTTTAGGTTTAAGGCTGCAGCGGCATACCAGTTACTTTGGTTAATTTGGTATCCGTAACGCGATGTTAAATCAATAACATCTTCTACTTTAGTTGTTGCGCTCCCTTTCTCCGAACGCAAACCGTAGCCCATTAAAACACGGTTTTCCCATAAATTTTTTTCGCGTTTTAGGTTAAATTCATAATCGGCCCGGGCGGTTAGCGCTAATGAATTTATACCGCCGGCTACCCAGTTGGAAAAGGCTGCTTGGTTTAGTAATAAAATATTAGTTCCTCTAACCGTCCAGCCTTCTATTTTTTTAGCGGTGTCGATTTTGTTTAAAATTTTTGTGCTTTCTGTGTTTACTTTTCCATTGTTAACGGTTTGGCTAAAACTATAAAAACTAATCAGGGATGATAGAATTAATAGTGTTTGTTTTCTCATTAAATTTTTTTTATTAACTGGCAAAACTAAGATAATTCAGTTTTATTCTTTATAGCTCTATAAAATGTTTTTTTATTAATGAGGTTTATAAGCTATATTCTCCAATTTATTTGTTGATTTAACACTAAAATTGATGGCCGTTTTATTAGCTTTACAGTATGCAGGCAATTAATTTTGAAAACGAAACCAGTTACGGAAATTTAGAATTACTAGCACAGCAGGTGGTAGAAGGCTTTATAACGGGCTTGCATAAAAGTCCTTTTCATGGTTTTTCTGTCGAATTTGCCGAGCATCGCCAATACAATACCGGAGATAACGTAAAAAATATAGATTGGAAGTTATTTGCCAAAACGGATAAACTCTACAGCAAAAGATTTGAAGAAGAAACCAACTTGCGCTGCCAATTTGTAATTGATGTTTCATCTTCAATGTATTTTCCAGAGCCTAAAAGTAATAAACTTACATTTTCTATTCAGGCTTCAGCATCTTTAATGTATTTGCTAAAAAAACAGCGAGATGCTTTCGGTTTAAGCTTATTCGACGAAGAAATTTTAATGAATTCGCCTGCTAAATCAACAACAGTTCATCAAAAATATTTATTTGCCCAGCTCGAAGAGTTGCTGCAAAAACCCAAAGTAAATGCTAAAACAAACATCAGCGAAGCCTTACATCAGGTTTCTGAATTTATACATAAGCGTTCTTTGGTGATTATTTTTAGCGATTTATTTAATACACAAAGCAATAACACTGACGATTTTTTTGATGCTTTGCAACATTTGAAGTTTAATAAGCATGAGGTGGTAGTTTTTAATGTGGTTGATAAATCAAAAGAAGTAGATTTTGATTTCGACAATCGCCCGCATCAATTTATTGATATGGAAACAGGAGCAATAATTAAGGTGCATACCAATCAGGTTAAAGAAAATTACACAGCTGCTGTGAATAATTATCGTCAGCAAATTGCTTTAAAGTGTGCTCAATATAAAATAGATTTAATAGATGCCGATATCAATGAAGGCTTCTATCCTATACTTCAGGCATATTTAATTAAAAGGCAAAAGCTGGGTTAATTAATTAGCAAAGTTAAATCTAACTTACCTACTGATATTTAAATAAAAAACCTCATGTATTTTGCAATACATGAGGTATCAGATAAGGGTAACCGGAAAACTAAAAAACTAATTATGAGTTTTTAGAATTTAACAAAACGGAAATCGCTTCTTGTGTTTTGTTATTTCAAAGGTGCATTTCAATTATGAAGTTTTAGTGAAGAAATCTTTTGTAAAACTTATAGTTCTTAAATTTCTCCTATCACAATCGAGTACTTCTGTTTTACAAATTACCTCGCAATTCCTGTTCACGCTCTAAAGATTCGAATAATGCCTTAAAATTTCCTGCGCCAAAGCTTTGTGCACCTTTTCGCTGAATAATTTCGAAGAACAATGTAGGTCGGTCTTCAATTGGTTTAGTAAAAATTTGCAGTAAGTAACCTTCCTCATCACAATCAACCAAAATACCCAAATCTTCTAAAATTTTAATTTCTTCATCAATCTCTCCAACACGCTGTGGCATCATATCATAATAAGCTTCTGGTGGCGCACTTAAAAACTCAACACCTCTCGATTTCAATTCTGTAACGGTTTTTACAATATCTTTTGTTGCAACCGCAATGTGCTGCACACCTTCGCCTTCGTAATATTCTAAATACTCCTCAATTTGCGATTTCTTTTTGCCCTCAGCCGGTTCGTTAATCGGGAATTTCGAAAATCCATTTCCATTGCTCATTACCTTACTCATCAAAGCAGAGTATTCGGTATTAATTTGTTTATCATCAAAAGATAAAATGTTTACGAAACCCATCACATCTTCATACCATTTTACGGCTTCGTTCATACGGTTCCATCCAACATTTCCTACACAATGATCTACATACAACAAACCCGCATCACTTGGTTGATAATCACTTTCCCAAACGCGATATCCGGGCAAGAATGCACCACTATAATTTTTCCGCTCTACAAACATGTGAATGGTTTCTCCATAAGTGTAAATTCCGCTTAATTTAACTTCACCGAATTCATCGGTTAAAGTTTGTGGCTCTTGGTAAGGTTTAGCACCACGTTTGGTGGTTTCTTCAAAAGCACTATATGCATCATCAACCCAAAGCGCTAAAACTTTAACACCATCGCCATGTTTTTTAACATGCTCAGAAATTGGATGTTCTGATTTAAGTGCCGTTGTCAAAATCAACCTGATTTTTCCTTGCTGTAAAACATAAGATGCTCTATCTCTCACACCAGTTTCTGGACCAGCGTAAGCTAAGCTTTGAAAGCCGAAGGCTGTTTTGTAATAATGAGCGGCTTGCTTAGCATTGCCAACATAAAATTCTATATAATCGGTGCCGTTAATTGGCAAAAAGTCTTGTGCCTTCGATATTTTTTCTGCAAATGTTAGTGTTTCCATTTTTTGCTGTTGTAAAGTTTAAATGTTTTAAAATTGAGATGTTTACCAAATCCTGTAAATCCTAAAATCTTACTAATCCTGGTACTATTCTACGTTAATCTGCCAACTTTTATGATAGTTTTCATCTTCTATATCCAGAGCATCTTGCGTTAGCATTAATGGTTTAAAAGGATCGATCATAACTGCAAGTTCATCTGTTTTTTCTTTACCGATAGATTTCTCTACTGTACCCGGATGTGGACCGTGGGGGATACCTCCAGGATGTAGTGTAATTTGACCTTTAACAACGCTTTTTCTGCTCATAAAATCACCATCAACGTAATACAAAACCTCATCACTATCAACATTACTGTGGTTGTATGGTGCAGGAATAGAATCTGGATGGTAATCGTATTTGCGGGGAACAAAAGAACATACTACGAAATTATGTCCTTCGAATGTTTGGTGTACTGGTGGTGGCTGGTGCAAGCGACCAGTTATTGGTTCAAAATCGTGTATTGAGAATGCATAAGGATAATGATAACCATCCCAACCTACATAATCAAAGGGATGCGTACCATACGTGTAAGGATAAATTAATCCTTGTTTTTTAATGAGCACTTTAAAATCTCCATATTCATCATGCGTTTGAAGGTTTTCTGGCAATCTTAAATCGCGTTCGCAATACGGAGAATGTTCCATTAACTGCCCAAACTGATTTAAATATCTTTTTGGTGGCCTTAGCGGACTAAAACTTTCTAATATAAACAATCGGTTTTCTTCTGTATCGAAGTCTAACTGGTAAATTGTACCTCTTGGGATGATAAGATAGTCGCCATAAGCAAATTTTATTTCTCCAAAACCTGTTTTTAACTTACCGGAACCTTCATGCACAAAAATCATTTCATCAGCCTGACTATTTTTGTAGAAGTAATCTGTCATTGATTTTCTTGGTGCAGCCAAAACGATGTGTAAATCGCTATTCACCAAAACTGGCTTACGGCTTTGCAGATAATCATCTTCTGGTTTAACTTTGAAACCAATAAGGCTGGTGTGTTTTAAATGTTTTTCTCTGGCAATTTTAGGCTCAACGCTATACGATTCACCTAAATGCTTTACAATTGTTGGCGGGTGACAGTGATAAACAAGCGAATAAAGGCTAGAAAAACCTTCCGTTGAAACCAATTCCTCGGCGTATAAATTTCCATCGGGTTTACGAAAAACCGTATGTCGCTTTGCAGGAATTTGCCCCAATTTATGATAAACAGGCATAATTATTTATGTTATGGTTAGAAGAAAATCTTTAAAAAAGAACAATTAAAACGGCATTGCGTTTCAATCAATAGAAATTACAGAGAATATTGAGCCATGATTAATTTCGATAGCATTTTATAACGACGTGCAGCAATTGCATCGTTTACAAGATTGATATGTAATGCTTTTAAAATCATGGATTTGATGATGCTAAAGTAAGCAATTTATTTAAAAGATGATTTTAGATTTTTAAAAAAAAATAATTCATAGTTTTAATATAATGCTATTGATTAGCTTTACAGCGTATTTTAACCAAATTATATGAACCCGAAATAACTAAAATTTTTATTTAAATTATTTCGTCTACATCTTACCACTAAAAATAAAATTTATAAAAGATGAAATTAGTATCATACAAAACCGAAGACCGTGAGCATCTTGGCGTTTACATAAATGGGCACATTTATAATTTAAATAGCTGCGATAAGTTGCTTCCTGATAACATGAATGAATTTTTGCAGGGAGGTGATGTGCTAATGGAAAGAGCTAAAAAGGTTGATGCCCAAATAAAGAATGGAAGCTTTGAAGCCAAGGAGGAAATTTTTTATGAAATCCTGGCTCCGGTTCCGCATCCTACCAGTTGCAGAGATGGTTATGCTTTTAGGCAACATGTTGCGGCCGCTCGCCGTAATAGAAAGGTAGAGATGATTCCTCAGTTTGATGAATACCCTATATTTTATTTCACAAATCATAATGCCATCCAGGGTACAGGAGATATTGAGTGCATGCCCGATCATTTCGAAAAATTAGATTTTGAACTTGAACTCGCGATTGTAATTGGTAAAAAAGGCAGAAACGTTACCGCTGCAGAAGCTGATGAATATATTGCCGGGTATATGGTGATGAATGATATGAGTGCCAGAACATTACAAATGGAAGAAATGTTATTAAATCTTGGTCCGGCTAAAGGAAAAGATTTTTCTACAGTTATTGGGCCATGGTTGGTTACACCCGATGAAATTGAACAATATAAAGTAGCACCAAAAGATGGACACACAGGCAATGCCTATAATTTAAAGATGACTTGTCGTGTAAATGGAATAGAAGTATCAAAAGGTAATGCTGCAGATATGGATTGGACTTTTGCCGAAATTATAGAACGTTGTGCTTATGGCGTTGATATTTTACCTGGTGATGTAATCGGCTCAGGAACTGTTGGAACAGGTTGCTTTCTCGAATTAAATGGAACTGGTTTATTAAATGATCCAAATTATAATAGCCAGTGGTTACAACCTGGTGATGTTGTGGAAATGGAAATTACAGGCTTAGGTGCGCTAACAAATACCATTATAAAAGCAAATACAGATTTCTCGATTTTAGGTTTGAAGAAGAAGTAATGCTAACCCTAAAAACATCCGATTTATCTGCCGTTCAGCTGCAAGATTATTTACAGTATGCTATTGCGCCTCGCCCAATTTGCTTCGCTTCTACAGTTGATAGTGAAGGCAATGTTAATTTAAGCCCTTTCAGCTTTTTTAACATGTTTAGTACTAAGCCGCCCATTTGCATATTTTCGCCAGCTCGGCGTGTTCGCGATAATACTACAAAGCATACGCTCGAAAACGTTCTTCAGGTAAAAGAGTGTGTTATAAATATCGTGAATTATGATATGGTTCAGCAAATGAGTTTAGCCAGTACAGAATACGCTAAAGGTGTAAACGAATTTGAAAAGGCGGGCTTTACAATGTTAAAATCCGAAATTGTAAGTCCGCCAAGAGTGGCCGAAGCACCGGTACAATTTGAATGCATTGTTAACGAGGTTATCCCTTTGGGTGAAAATCATGGTGCAGGGAATTTAATTCTGGCTGAAATTAAACTCATTCATATTAATGAGGAAATTTTAGATGAAAATGAAAAAATAGATCAGCAAAAGATAGATTTAGTTGCCCGTTTAGGAGGAGATTGGTATTGCCGTGTTACTTCAGAAAATTTATTTAAAGTTGCAAAACCACTAACTACGCTAGGTATTGGAATAGACAGTTTACCAAAATCAGTTCGTTTATCAAAAGTATTAACAGGAAATGATTTAGGTAAGTTAGGAAACGTAGAGAAGTTGCCAAACATTGATGAAGTTGATGCAATAATCAATTTGCCTGCTGTAAAAGAAGTTTTAGATGCTACAATTGGTGATGCATCGAACAGAGAAAGAGAATTGCACGAATTAGCAAAAAGTTTTATAGCTAACGAAAATATTGAACTTGCATTAAAGATTGTTTTAATTTAAATTTAGGTATAACAAACTTAATTATGAATACAACTGTAGCGGTCGATCAATACATTGCTAATTCAAAAGAATTTGCCATCCCCATTTTAGAACATTTGAGGAAACTGATACATCAAGCAGATACCAGAATTGAAGAAAAAATAAAATGGAGCATGCCTTTCTTTGACTATAAAGGACCTGTTTGCCATTTTGCAGCCTTTAAAAATCATTGTGTTATGGGCTTTTGGAAGGCTTCGTTAATGAATGATGACTATCATATATTCCAAAAAAGCTCCGATGCTATGGGTTGGTTAGGAGAAATTAAATCATTTGCCGATTTACCTGAAGATGATATCATAATTGCTTACATACAACAAGCCATTGAGTTAAACGAAGCGGGGATTAAATTGCCAACCAAACAGAAATCCGCATCGAAGGAATTAGTAGTTCCACAATATTTTATAGATGCACTTCAAGATGATCCAAAAGCAATGGCTATCTTCCAAAATTTTACTTATTCTGTTAAAAAAGAATATGTAGACTGGTTATTAGAAGCAAAAACTGAAGCTACAAGAATTAAGCGCTTAGAAACTGCAGTTGAGTGGATTTCAGAAGGCAAAACCAGAATGTGGAAGTATAAAAAGTAATACTATAAGATACTCACAATTTTCATAAAACGGTTTTTGTAATGGCCGTTAAATTCTGTTATGGTTACACTGTGAGCTTTGCCAGATGAAGCATGAATAAATTTAATCCCAGAATCATCAATAGAATATACGATACCTACGTGACCGATTCTCCTCACTTTTGAATTACTGCCTGTAAAAATTAAAACATCGCCAACTTTAGCATTTTCAATGCTTGTTTCGGTTCCAGTTGCACTAAATTCTCTTGAAGAACGTGGTACTTTAAATCCAAAATTACTAAAAACGTAACTTACAAAACCCGAACAATCGAACCCAATTTTTGGATTGCTTGTCGCATATCGGTAAGGAATGCCTAACATGCTTTTTGCGAAATCTATAAGGTTGGTAGAGTTTGTTGAATTTGTAGTTTTGAGCGGTTTCTCAGAGGTTTTAGGAAGATTAGTGACCAATGTTTTTACTAATTCCTGATATTGTACTGGTAGTGTTGTTTGTGCTTTTCCTGCAGTTGCAGACAAAATGAAAAACGAAATTGATGTTAATATTTTCTTCATATGTTGATATCAAAGATAGAAATTTTTTTCAAATCAGATCAATTGTGGAAAAACAGTGTAAATGTAAAACCCCAAAAAGAGTTCAAATTTTTGGGGCTAAGTGTTGCTAAAGCTAATGATTATTAGATATTTGGAAACATAGTTTCGGCTTTTTCTCCTAAAAATGGTATTGGTTTTTTCTGCCCTTGAATCGCTCCAATTAAACCAATTAACCATAGTATAAATAAAATCACATATAAAATGGAAAACAAATAGTATAACGTTGGTGAAGCTGTAGCAAATAGTATAATTGTTTGAAGGATGTTTAACCCAATATAAATCAGATTTATTAAAAGGGATTGCCTTAAGTGAAAACTTCCTAATGAAGTTTTTTTGTCTTTATGTAATGCAAAATAGGCGATTAGCCATCCAATTATTGTAAAGTAGCTTACTATACTTGCTGTTTTACCGTCTTCAACTGGAATTGGATTGGTTTGATAGGGGTTGTTTGTTTCCATAAATACCGATTATTTGATTGATTATCAATACCCTAAATAACAAATAATTTATAGCAATTTAAAATTTTTATTCAACTATGGAGTAGTAACTGCTACTGGTAAAATTTTACCATTAAAAAATTTCTGACCAGTTTTTGCGAAATCTGCTACGTATTTACCCATTTCAAAAGCCATAACCGGACTTTGATATCCTGGAAAAGCAGTTTCAAGCATTTCAGTTTGTGCCGAGCCTAAGGCCAGGCAATTTACTTTTATTCCTGTTTCAGCCAATTCAAAAGCTAAACATTCAGTTAGTGTGTGTAGTGCCGCCTTACTAGCCGAATAAGCCGATAAACCAGGAAATTTAACACTTCCTTGGAAACCACCCATGCTACCTATATTTACTATATGGCTCCCAGTTTGCATTAAAGGAATCGTATTTTGTATCATTCTAAAATGCGAAATCACATTGCTTTGTAGCATTTCACCTAAGTCTTCTTCTGTAGTTTCTAAAAATGGTTTATTTATTAAGGCGCCAGCATTATTTATCAAAATATCGATAGTACCTAATCGTTCTTTTAAAAATGGAACCAATGCAGCATAATCATCATTTACAATATCAAATTCTACTGGGTAAAGAATGCATTTTGGATTTATACCTCTAGCTATTTCTAGTAATTTGCGAAGCTTTTCAGCAGACCGGGCAATGGCTACTATTTTATTATCGTTGTGTAAGCTAAATTCTAAGGCGGTTTCAAAGCCTATTCCGCTACTTGCGCCAGTAATTATAATGTTCATTGTTTTTTGGGTTTACCTCAGCTTATTGAGGTGAAGATAATTTACAGGATATTTTATATAATTCTTATTAATCTAGGGATTAACGAGTTCAACTGTATCAATGATTTTTTCAAAATCACTAATATTATTAGTGAGCAGTTTTGCATTTAATACTTTAGCTGATGCATAAATAATAGCATCAGGCGTTTTTATCTTATAGTTTTGCCTTAAAGAAATTACGATGTTTTTTATTTCTGAATTAAGTTCAATAATTACACAATCAGCAAAAATTGCTTATAGGCTCAATTTGTCTTTTATATTGAATAATTGCCAACCTAATAATTCAATTTCTGAAAATACTGAAACGATCACAGTGCCCATCTAAAAATGGCCCTGTCTTTTCTGAACCCTCATGTACATTTATAAGAAAGTTTGTATCAGCAACAAAACTAAATAAACTCATCTCTTATTTCTTTCTGATAATTTAATCCATCCAATCCCATTTGAAGTTTACCAAAATGTTTTCGTAAAGTTTTTTTATTAGCACTTTCCGATATTTTTTTGATTACCTCTTGTACTTTTTTTAGTAACAGGTGTTTGAATTTCTATTATCATAATCAAATTTAATCAATTAAAATTAATTTCTAATTAATCTATTATCAGTTGTGATACTGGATTTTTGATAACATGTAAGCCATCATTTATTAATTTGGTGTGTTCGGGCTCTCGTCCGGCTTTTATTTCCAAGTATATTAATAACTCTTTTTCCAATTGATGATAGATTTTTTTATGAAACACAAGTTCTAAAACTTCCAGTGCACAAAGCCAATCTTGCCTGTGGTTGGTTTTTAGTTGCTCAAAAATTTGATTAAGCTTTTCCATTCCCTCACCACTTTCTCTTATCGCTCTAACAGTTTTATATAGATTGTGTAGTTCAAGAGTTTTCTTATCGTACGAAATTTTATGCGTTTTGGCAGTACTTATTAATGGGATTTCTTCATACGCATCCTTATCGGCAGCGCCATTAAAAACCGAAATTATTTTTTCACCAACAGCCATGTCATACACACCCCAATCTGGCTGAAATAAAATAATTCCTTTACTTTCTTTTACTGTACAATCTGTAAAAGCAATTACTATCAGCTTATCATTTTCTATTAAAATATCTTTAACGATACCTTTAACATTAATCCCGCTTTCAAATGTCAAATCAGCAGTTTCGTCTATAAAAATACCGATAGATTTCAATTCAGCACTTGAATAATTTTCGAGAGCTTTGCCGGCATTTTTTAATTTACCTACCGGGGATGAAAAACCATCTTTATGATAATCTTTGCCATGGCTTTGTAGTTGTTTTCCTTCAAATGCCAAAGCTGATGGTCCTGTAGTTTTAATGAAAGTTACATCATCATTTGCACCAATACCTATATCTGTAAAAACTCCGCTCACTTGTAAGCCCGAGCTATAAACCGCTGTTGCAACATTTTTACAACTAATCGCTTTCATAATACTTTCTGTACCGCCTCGTCTAAATGCCATGGTATCAGCAAATTGCTCTAATACATCGATAAGATTTTGAAAAGTTTCGGTAACAAAAAGCTGCGGCTGTGTTTTAGTTATATCATAAGGGTAATTAACCGTGTACATGTTGTACCACAGTTTTTTAACATTATTTTGCATGCACGAAGCACTTTCTCCAATTGATGAAAGTAAACCTGCACCATATATTTTTGGGTTCTCCAAGGTTCCTATCAAGCCATATTCTACTGTCCACCAATGTAAGCGACCCAACAAAGCCATTTCTGATGGTTCACCCATATTTGCACTAATGTACCGAAGTTCCTTTTCGGCTTTTGCAATTTCAACTTCATCAGAATTTACCGCCTCTTTTAAAATAGATAGTTTTCTAATGGCTTCATAAAGTTCAAAATCCTTCGCCGAAAACATTGCTTTCGCACCAATTGAGCCGAAATAACTTAGGTAATTATTATAATCTGTATCGGCAATAATGGGTGCATGCCCTGCACTTTCATGAATAATATCAGGAGCTGGAGTATATTCAATATGATTAATCTGGCGTATATCTGCCGCAATAACCAAAACACGATATGCCTGATATTCCATAAAAGCGGCTGGCGGGATAAAGCCATCTACGGTTACAGCGCCCCAACCAATTTTACCCAAATTATCATTCATGGTTTGTAAATCGGGGATGTATTCTATACTTAAACCTGCACTTTGCAAGCCTTTAATGTAAGGATAGTAAGCTACATTTTTTAAGTAACTGTAATTTTGGCGCATAACATAACGCCAAACGGCCTGATCTACGGGTGTGTATTTCTCGTAATTTTGGGCAACGATGAATTGCTTTAAATGCTTTGGTAATTTTGCTACCTGCGCATTATTAAAATCATTAAAATTGCTCATTCGGTATTATAAATAGTTAGATGCGGGCTAAGTTAGGTTGTTGATTTTACCTAAACAAGAAAGCAGTTCTATAAATTAACAGGATGAGATGAATATAGTTTTAACAGCTTCACTTTTGACAAAGCAGAAATAGAATACCTGCGTAATGTGCTTTAATTATTTTTTAAGCTTTTTTACGCTAAATGTAAAATAGTGCTGATATAAATAGCTAAAACCTGCGATTAGTACAGATACAACTACCTTAGAAACAGTTGGATAGATACCTAATATTTCGATAAAGAATTTCTGCATCGCAAACGTCAACAAGATATTAACAAGATTTAAATTTAAAAATCTCAACAGTTGGATGTGTGCTTTAACCTCACTATGTGTAAAAATAACATACCTGTTTAGTAAAAAGCTATAAGGTATAACAACCAAAAAATCTACAACTAAAGCAGCAGTTTCTCTTTTTAAAGAAAAAAGGTTAAAATCAATATCCTCTGTGTGAAAAAGATAATGGAAAGCAAGGTAGTAAACCACGTTTCCTAACAACCATGTACTACCACCAGTTGCTAAATACCTGAAATTGTGTTGAGAAATAAATCCTTTAAATGGCGGGTAAAAAAAATCAATAAAGGCTAAAATCGCTTTGCGCATTTGCGTACTATTTTTTTATGCGGTTGGATGAAATTAATATGCTCTACGCTTATGATTTGTAAAGCTTATCGGCAAAGATAATTTTTTGTACTAAACAATTACGAGTGTATTTATAAAATGTTTTTTTAATAAAACTAATCCTTGAATATGAAAGTTTAGGGAATACGACTAAGTGCAAGCTTGGGTTGAGCAACAAAATCGATAACGGCACACCATGTATAAGATGGGTGGCGCTGAATACTTACCCCAACTGTATTTAACTTATATTTTTGGTCGAGTAAGTTTAACCTGTGCCCAAGAGAGGGAACTCCACAATCTAACAGCAGATGACAAACAATATCCAGACTATTGGAATAGCCAAAATCGATATTCTCGCTCATTGGTTTATTCGGAAAATATTTGGCTAATCGCTGGCTAAATTTTAAGCCATTACTACTTTCATGCGTATCTAAATTATTTTTGTTTAAATCTATTGCATGTGCTCGGCTTAGAGAAGTTAATTGTTCATCTGGATAAAATAGTGGAAGGTTTTTAACCTTTATTTGTTTAAGCAGCGAAAGGTAATATGGGTTAGTTTTTATAAGCTTTAAATCATTGTAATTGCGGTATTTCCTAACTTTTTCATTGTAATTCGTGATATAATCTTGCAGAAACGTATTATAGAATTTCTCTCCATCTATACGGATTAAATTCATATACAGAATAATATTTTTCTCTTCGTTGGTAAGATAATCGGCGTTACGGGCAGTATTGGCCTGTCTAAATTCGCTATCTGTCCAGCTTTGAGCATAGACTTTAGTTTGCAGAGATATTAGAAATAGTAAACACAGGATTAGGCGATTCATCTATAAGATTTCATGGATAACGCCAGTTACTTTTTTTTATTTCTTTACACAAAAATTTTGGCACAAATTGAAAAAAAAATAATATTGCCACATTTAACTTTTAAAATAATTTCTCGTTTCAAAAAGTTAAATGTGGCAACACATATAGGCAAAAAGCTAGATAAACATTCCACCAGAAGCTTCGATGCGTTGTGCGTTAATCCACCTGGCTTCTTCGGTACAAAGAAATGCGACAACCGGACCAATATCATCTGGTAAACCTACGCGACCCAATGCGGTTTGAGAAGCTATCATTTTATTTAAGCCTTCATTATCTCGCACTGCTCCACCTCCAAAATCGGTTTCAATTGCGCCTGGTGCCACAATATTTACATTTATTCCTCTAGCACCAAGTTCTTTCGCCTGGTATTTGGTCAATGTTTCCATAGCGCCTTTCATTGATGCGTATGCTGCGTATCCTTGCAAAGCGAAACGGGCTAAACCACTTGATACATTTATAATTCCACCGCCATCATTTATTAAAGGCAATGCTTTTTGCGTTAAAAAGAATGCGCCTTTAAACTGAATATTTACTAAAGTATCAAACTGTTCTTCAGTAGTTTCTGCAAAAGAGGCGTGAATGCCAATACCTGCATTGTTTACCAGATAATCGAATTTATCGGCATTAAAAACGGATTTTAATAGAGATTTAACTTCCTTAAAGAAATTATCAAAGGATTTGCAATTTGCAACATCCAGCTGTAAGGCGGCTACATTAACACCAATTTCTTGCAGTTCTTTAACGGTTTCATCCGCATCTGCTTTTTTAGATTGATAGGTAAGTATAACATTTAGGCCTTTTTTGGCTAAATGAATCGCAGCATTTTTTCCTAATCCACGGCTGCCACCGGTTACCAGAACAATTTTATTTTGTGTTTCCATTTTTGTTTTTATTTGTTAAACAAAGTTATGCGGAAACCCGATGTAAAAATGGTGATGGTTTAAGTAAAAATGGTGAGTACTTAAGTTTTATATGGTGACAATTTCCTTTTTATCTGCTAATGATTTGAAATAAGTCTCCCGATATTGTTTTGGCGTTTGACCAGAGAAGTGTTTAAAAAACTTAGTGAAGTTGGATGGGTCGTACGTTAACGTTCTGGCAATTTCTGCAATAGGATTACTCACATTTTGCAACATCGATTTCGAAATTTCCATAAGCCTCTCTTCAAAAAAATAACATGGAGAATGACCAGTTGCTGATTTTATGGTGTTGCTGAAATGCGTAGGATGGACGTGCAATAATGCAGCAAAATCTCTAACCTCAAACATTTCAGTTGCTCTACCAGAAATAATATCGTCAAGGTGTTTGTCTAAAGCTCGTAAATAATCAGCCGCAATTTCGTGCTGACGAGCAAAGAATTTCTGAGGAATGTTCATATTGATGATTTTAAACTTAACAAATGTAAGAATTAAGAAATTTTATTATGGATAATAACTTCAGTTTGACTATTAATGATTTTTAAATAGCCGTAAGCATTTTACAAAAACGGTCGTCATAGCGAAGCTGGTTTTTTGAGCTGAAGCAATCTTTCTAATTTAATAGAATGCTTCGTACCTCGCAATGACTAAACGTTAAGTTTTTTTTAAAATATTAATCAAACCTTTTTTATGTCAAAACCTAGATGTTCTTAAGTGCGTAGGGTGGTAAAAGATATAAATCACAAAAAAGCCACAAGTGATAAACCTGCGGCTAAATAATATTATCAATAGATGCTGAAGTAATTCAGCACGACGAATTTTTTAAGCTAAAAGCGTTTTCCAGCTAACGGCTTTACCAATGATATCACCTAAATCAGCAATGGCCACACGTTCCTGTTCCATGCTATCGCGATGGCGGATGGTAACAGTATTGTCCTCTAAACTTTGGTGATCAATTGTTAAACAAAAAGGCGTTCCAATTGCATCCTGACGGCGGTAGCGTTTACCGATCGCATCCTTCTCTTCATAAATACAATTGAAATCAAATTTCAAAGTATCCATAATTTCTCGAGCCTTTTCTGGCAAACCATCCTTTTTAGTTAAAGGGAAAACGGCAACCTTGTAGGGAGCTAAGGCTGGGTGTAAACGCAATAACGTTCGGCTATCTTGTTTATCTTCTGTGCTTAAATCCTGCTCTTCAAATGCATTAATCATTGTAAGCAAAAACATACGATCTAACCCAATCGAAGTTTCAATAACGTATGGCACATAGTTACCGTATGGCTTGCCATCTTCATTTAAATCGTTATCGAAATACTGTAATTTCTTACCAGAAAACTCCTGGTGTTGTGTTAAATCGAAATCGGTGCGGCTGTGAATACCTTCAACTTCTTTAAATCCGAATGGGAATTCGAACTCAATATCTGTTGCGGCGTTAGCATAATGCGCAAGTTTAACATGGTCATGGTAGCGGTATTTTTCAGGGGCAGTTCCCAAAGCTTTATGCCATTTCAAGCGAGCTTCTTTCCAGTATTCAAACCATTTTTTATCCTCACCAGGGCGAACGAAAAACTGCATTTCCATTTGTTCAAATTCACGCATACGCATGATAAACTGGCGGGCAATTACCTCATTTCTAAATGCTTTACCAATTTGGGCAATACCGAAAGGAATTTTCATTCTTCCCGATTTTTGAACATTCAAAAAGTTTACAAAAATCCCTTGTGCCGTTTCCGGACGAAGATAAACCTCATCGCTGCCTTCAGCCATTGCACCAAACTGCGTACTAAACATCAGGTTAAACTGGCGAACATCTGTCCAGTTAGACGTTTTTGAAATTGGGCAAATTACTTTGTAATCAACGATTAAATCTTTCAGCTGTGCCAAATTCTCAGATTTTAGCGCAAGATTCATTTCTACCTCAAGTGCCAAACCTTTCTTAACAAATCTCCAGCTTGCCTCTTCAATAAAAGGATACTTAGCAACTTCTAAAATACCATCTTCATCTTTAAAACTAGGTACCCAGCTTACCTGTCCTTCATCGCTCAACCCTAAAATTTCTTGTTGAAATTCTTCAAATTTAGCTTTGTTTTCTGCCGAGAAATTTGCTAATTCAGCATAAAGCTCATCAATTTTATTTTCTAATAACTGGTCTGCACGATAACGTTTTTTCGAATCTTTATTATCAATCATCGGGTCGTTAAAACCATCCACATGTCCGCTGGCTTTCCAAACTTTTGGATGCATGAAAATTGCAGAATCAATTCCAACAATATTTTCATGCATTTGTACCATGGCTTTCCACCAGTACGCTTTAATGTTATTTTTCAATTCGGCACCCAACTGGCCATAATCGTAAACGGCACTTAGGCCATCATATATTTCGCTGCTTTGAAATACGAAACCGTATTCTTTAGCGTGTGATATTACATTTTTAAATTGTTCGTCGTTATTCTTTTGAGCCATAATGCTGGCAAAGATAATAAATAAGGTAAAAGGTTTTGACTAGGATTCCAAGGAATATCGGATTTTAGGATTTTGATTGTTGAATTGACAGATAAAGGTTTTTTCAGGCATAGCAATCAAAGCTTATTTCTTTGCAATTTTATAAAGTTTTCCATTATCGGTTACTGAATAAAGTGCGCCATCTTTTTCAACCATATCGCGGAAACGTTCGCCCTTACCTTCTAATAATCTTTCTTCACCGATAACTTTATTATCTTTTAATACCAGGCGAATAATATGTGAACCACCTAAACCACCAACAAAAAGATTGCCTTTCCATTCTGGAATTGCATTGCCGTTATAAAAAGCTATACAACCAGGAGAAATACTTGGGTTCCAGAAGTAAACGGGTTGTTCCATGCCCTCTTTTTGCTGAATGGCATCGCCCACAGCTTTACCGCTGTATTCTGTTCCGTAGGTAATGATTGGCCATCCATAGTTTTTTCCTGGTTTGATAAGGTTAACCTCATCACCACCTTTCGGACCAAATTCTGCTTCCCATAAATCTCCGCTTTGAGGATTAATGGCTAAACCATCAGGATTACGTAAACCTAATGCGTAAATTTCCGGTCTGGCATCTGCTTTACCAGCAAACGGTCCGTTCGGCACAGGCTTTCCATCTTTAGTTAGATGAAGAATTTTACCGAGAGAAGAATTTAAATATTGAGCTTGAATGCGGATATCGCCACCTGATCTTTCTCCTGTACTTACAAATAAATTGCCGTCCTTATCAAAAACAATTCTTGAACCATATTGCAATTTACCTCCATATGAGGGTGTTGCACGATAAATAACCATTTGATTTTCCAAAGCAGTTTCATTTGCTGATAGTTTTCCTTTAGCAATAGCTAATAAAACACCTTTATCTTGTGGCTCCGAATAGGCAAAATAAACCATCCTATTTTTTGAAAAATCTGGGTCTAAGGTTACATCAAGCAAGCCACCCTGACCTGATGGATCAACCTTAGGTAAACCAGTTATTGTTTTGCTTAATGTTCCATCGGAATTAAGTATAACCATTGTACCTTTCTTTTGCGTGATTAAAAAACCACCATTTGGTAAAACAGAAATTGCCCATGGATTTTCCAATTTCTCATTAATAACACTAATGTTTAAGGGAATAGTTGTTTTAACTCCAGCTATCCGGGTTTGACCTTCAAAGGCTGGTTTATAATCTGCCGAAGGTTGGTTGGCTTCTACAGGATTTTGTGCTGAAACAGAATTAGCAAGCATCAAACTGATTGAAAATGCCGCTATTGCTATTTGTAATGTTTTGTTAGTGAATGAGTTCATAGGTAATGATTAATTTAAATTAAAAGAACACAAATATTTTTGCAATAAAAAACCCGATTTCGATAAATGAACTCGGGTTTTAAATATGTTACACGTAATAGTAAGATTATTGTATCAGGCGTTGGGTATAAAATCCACACAACAAAGGACACCTTAAACCTTCCGCCTTATAACTTTCTACCTTATTAAGCTAATTGCTTATTTAGTTTTTCAGCTAATACTGATTTTGGAACTGCACCAACTTGTTTATCTACAACTTGTCCATCTTTAAAGTATAATAAAGCTGGAATGTTACGGATACCAAACTGCATTGAAATTTGCGGATTGTTATCTACATTAACTTTACCAACGATAGCTTTGCCATCGTATTCTTTCGCGATTTCTTCTACTACTGGACCAACCATGCGACAAGGGCCACACCATTCTGCCCAAAAATCTACTAATACGGGTTTATCTGATTTTAATACAAGCTCCTCGAAGTTTGCATCTGTGATTTCTAATGCCATAATTATTTTTTTATGTTCAAATATATGTATTCAATTGTAATGCCAACGATAATGTATTGCCAATTTGACATTTCTTTGAGGTACGAGTTGAAAAAGAATAATTGGTTTTCAATTAACCTTTAACCTTCCATCCTTATCCTTAATCCCTAAATCTTCCACCTTCTAACTCAATTAAGCTTATAGTTCACAACATTCAAACCTACCAATTGTTCTAGGAATTTGTTGTTCGGATTAATTTTTAAATTTTTTGAAGGTAAATCTAACATTATCTGTTTTTCACTATCAAAAACGGCGAAATTTAACTGGCAGTTTTGTTGATCAGAGTTTGCCTTATTGTCTGCTAAAATCGCTTCAATCTGACGCATCAAATCATCATTTACTCTTTCGATAGGAACTTGAATGGTAATGCTTTTGGTTAATTTATCCCTCAATTCAGACATTAAATTAATCGAAGTGATTTTAAATTCCCAATCACCAGCTTTGCCGAAACGTTCACCTACCCTGCCTTTAATCTGTAAGAAATATCCTTCCGTTAAAAATGATTTAAACTTTAAAAAATCCTCTCCAAACAAAGCCATCTCCGATGCATCTTCGTAATCTTCAAAAACAAAAGTACCAAAGGGTTTACCCGTTTTTGTTATTCTTTGCGATGCAGTAACAACCAAACCACCAACACATAATTCACGGTTTTTAAGCTTTTCAAATTCTGCTAAAACTTCTTCATTTGTATCGCCCATCCGTACTTTGTTGATGATGCTTAGTTGCCTAACACCATGCGTACAAAATTTATCGAGTTCTAATTTATAATTATCTAAGGGATGACCAGAAAGGAAAATTCCGATTGCATCCTTTTCATATTTAAGCCTATCCATTAACGCCCATTCTGGAGCTACAGGTAATGTTGGCTCTAAAATCATATCTGCTTTTGAACCTCCAAATAATGAGCCTTGTGAAGTGCTTTCATTATTTTGAAAGTCGTTGGCATACTTAATAATCTTTTCAATACCATTCATTTTATCGTTCGGACCAATATAAAAATACTGTGCCCTATGACCGCCAAATGCATCAAAAGCACCGCTGTAAACAAAACTTTCGTAAGCTTTTTTATTTACAATTCTGGTGTTAGACCGTTTTGCAAAATCGTAAACGGTAGCATAAGGACCATTCTCCAAACGTTCTTCGATAATACTTTCTACTGCCTTTTCGCCCACGCCCTTTACTGCCGACATGCCAAAACGAACCTCGCCTTTCGCATTTACAGAAAACTTTAAATCAGATTCATTAACATCAGGACCTAAAACTACCACTCCCATTTGCCGACATTCTTCCATAAAGAAAGCAACCTGTTTTATATCGCTCATATTATTTGAGAGTACCGCAGCCATATATTCTGCCGGATAATGTGCTTTTAAATAGGCTGTTTGATAAGCAATCCAGGCGTAACAAGTAGAGTGAGATTTGTTAAAAGCGTAAGAAGCGAATGCTTCCCAATCCTTCCAGATTTTTTCTAAAGTTGTAGCATCATGCCCCTTTTCTGCGGCTTGCTTTACAAACTTTGGTTTCATTTTATCAAGAACGTCTTTTTGTTTTTTACCCATTGCTTTACGCAAAACGTCGGCTTCACCTTTGGTAAAACCGGCTAACTTTTGCGACAAAAGCATCACCTGTTCTTGATAAACTGTAATACCGTAGGTTTCTTTCAGATATTCTTCACAAGCATCTAAGTCGTATTTTATGTCTTCTTCGCCATTTTTACGCTTAACAAAACTTGGAATGTACTCCATTGGTCCCGGGCGATACAACGCGTTCATGGCAATTAAATCGTCGAAAACAGTTGGCTTCAACTCCTTCATGTATTTCTGCATACCCGGACTTTCATATTGAAAAATCCCGATGGTTTCGCCTCGCTGAAAGAGTTCGTAAGTCAAAACGTCATCAATTGGAAAAGTATCTGGATCGAGAGAAATATCGTGTCTTTTTTTAACCAGCTTTACGGTGTCTTTAATAAGCGTTAGGGTTTTCAAACCCAAAAAATCCATTTTTAATAATCCGGCGCTTTCTACTACCGAGTTATCAAATTGGGTAACATATAAATCAGAATCCTTAGCTGTAGCAACAGGAACAAAGTTTGTAATATCGCTTGGTGTAATAATTACACCACAGGCATGAATACCAGTATTTCTTAAAGAACCTTCTAAAACCTGAGCTTGCTGTATGGTTTCGCCACTTAAATCTTTTGCAAGCCCCATCGCTTTCAACTCTTGAACCCGTTCATATTCATCCGGGCGTAAAGCATCTTTTAAAGCTTTTTCATCCAGATTAAAAATTTTAGCCAGCTTCATATTTGGAATAAGCTTGGCAATTTTATCTGCTTCGAATAAAGGCAAATCCAAAACCCTTGCGGTATCGCGAATGGACGATTTTGCAGCCATCGTTCCATAAGTAATAATCTGGGCAACCTGACTTGAACCGTATTTATTGATTACATATTCCATTACACGTCCGCGACCTTCATCATCAAAATCGATATCAATATCGGGCATGGAAACCCTATCGGGATTTAAGAAACGCTCAAAAAGTAAGTCGTACTTTAGTGGGTCGATATTGGTAATCCACAAGCAATAAGCAACTACCGAACCTGCCGCAGAACCACGACCAGGACCAACCGACACATCTCTCCTTCTGGCTTCGGCAATAAAATCTTGCACAATTAAGAAGTAACCCGGATAACCGGTTTTCTCAATCGTAGCCAATTCGAAATCCAATCTATCGGTAATTTCGGGCGTTAAAGTAGCATAACGTTTTTTCGCACCTTCGTATGTAAGGTAACGTAAGAATTTATTTTCACCACGTTTGCCTCCATCCGCTTCATCTTCTGACACCAAAAATTCTTCAGGAATATCAAATTTTGGCAGCAAAACTTCTCGAGCAAGCTGGTAACTTTCAATTTTATCAACAATTTCCTGAATGTTTAAAATTGCTTCCGGTAAATCGGCAAAAAGCGCTTTCATCTCTTCAGGAGATTTGAAATAATATTCTTGATTTGGCAAACCATAACGATAACCGCGACCTCGACCAATAGGTGTTGCCTGTTTTTCGCCATCTTTTACGCAAAGCAAAATATCATGAGCATTTGCATCTTTTTTGTTTATGTAATAAGTGTTATTTGTTGCTACTAGCTTTACATCATGTTTCTTAGCCAAAGAAATTAAAGAAGTATTAACTCTATTTTCATCTTCCTGGTTGTGGCGCATTACCTCAACATAAAAATCAGTTCCAAATTGAGCCTTCCACCAAAGCAATGCTTCTTCTGCCTGGTTTTCTCCCATGTTTAAAATCTTGTTGGCTATCTCTCCCGAAAGGTTACCTGATAAGACGATTATATCTTCCTTATACTGCTCTACAACATTTCTATCAATCCGTGGTACATAATAGAATCCTTTTGTGTATGCGATGGAGGACATTTTTGCCAGGTTATGGTAGCCCTTTTTATTCTTCGCTAAAAAAACCATTTGATATCCATTGTCTTTTGTGGTTCTGTTTAAATGGTCATCGCACACAAAAAACTCTACACCGATTATTGGTGTCATTACTACCTCAGTTGGCCGTTCACCAGCTTCAATAGCAGCTGCATTTTTAGCTTCTGCTGCTTTATTATGATTTAAAACGTTTGATACAAAATGAAAAGCACCCATCATATTTGCATGGTCTGTCATTGCAACTGCAGGCATTTTTTGAGCTGCCGCAGCCTTAACCAAATCGGGGATGCTAATGGTACTTTGTAAAACAGAAAACTGCGTATGGTTGTGTAAATGCACAAATGTTGCCGCAGCAAGTTCTTGCTTATTTTCTGCAAGTTCTTGTTTGGAAACACCACCACCTTCTGATTGCTGCAAACGCCTTCTAATTGTATCAGAAGCTGATTTTAAATTAACGTGTGGGATACCAAAACTAGGAATTGATGCTGGATTTACCTCTCTAAAACGAGGAAAATATGCTACATCTACCTGTAATTCTTCTTTGGTAAAAACCTCCTTTTTTATCAATTCTAAAAAGCATCGTGTAGTTGCCTCCACATCCGCAGTTGCATTATGTGCCTCATTAAATGGCACTCCAAAAAGGTAAGAATGTAATTCTGTTAAGGTTGGTAATTTGAATTTACCACCACGCCCACCGGGTAATTTTAGCAAGCTTGCGGTGATTTCGGTACAGGTATCTAAAACAGGCATTTTTGCAAGGCGATTTTCTATACCAAAACGGTAAAATTCGCTACCCATAATGTTTACATCGAAACCAACATTTTGGCCAACAATAAACTTTGATTTCGATAAAACTATATTAAATTTTACTAATACTTCGGCTAAGGTTATACCTTGCTCTTCTGCCAATTCAGTAGAAATACCATGAATCCGTTCTGCATCATATGGAATGTTAAAACCCTCAGGCTTAACTAAATAATCTTGATGTTCAACCAACTTACCCATCTCATCGTGAAGCTGCCATGCAATTTGAATACAACGTGGCCAATTATCAGTATCGGTAATTGGCGCATTGTAATTACGGGGCAAACCAGTGGTTTCAGTATCAAAAATTAAGTACATATTGTGCGGTAAAGAATTAGCCGTGTAGAAAATCTACGGTTCTTCAAAAATAGCAAATTAGAAGGTTGATGTTGTCAGGATTTTATCAACAAAAATTCTAAAATAATGGCATGGATACTGTATGTTTAAGATTGATATTTAGAGTAAGTACATTTTAATTATCGATGAAATTATAGAAGATTTGCAACCATTATTCGTAAATATTCGTCTATAGCTATAAATAATTTTTGAATGCAGATGAAGAGACTACTTGCTATAATTTTTGTTTTGGTTTTATCGCTTGATTTGAGTGCACAAAAAAAAATAACTGCGCAAGACAGCATTAAAATATTTTATGATAAGCTTTTCTCAACCTTAAAAAGCGGATACATACACAAGGAAAACATCAATTGGAAATTAATTGAATCGCAAACTGAGCAAGATTTAAAGCAATACAATACTTTTCAAAACTCCTTGCTTGAAATTAAAAAACTTTTCGACAAAATAGGTGCAACGCACTGCAATGTATATTACAAGCAGAATAAATATTCTGCCACAGGAAAAACTATTTCAAAAGAGGATTATAGTGAGCAGTGGAAAAAGAAATATGATACCAAACCAGCATTTGAGGTAAAAGTAATAAATGATAAATATGGTTACATACTAATTCCAGCTATGTTATCATTTGACTTGAGCGCTAAGAATATCCATAATATAGCGCAGCCATTGTACAACAAAATAGCTGCTTTGAAAACTGAAAACCATATTGAAGGCTGGATTATTGACTTAAGATTTAATAGTGGTGGTAATTCTTGGCCAATGTTACTTGCGCTTTATGATTTTTTAGGAAACAATGAAATTGGTGGCTCACTTAACGGAGATAAAAAACAAGAAAGTAAGCTTAGATTAGATAAAGGAAAATTAATTGAAAAATCAAATATGATATCTTTTGTTAATCCCATTGGGGAGTTATTAGATAAAAAAAGAGTGAGTGTTATAACCGGAATGTTTACGGCAAGTTCTGGGGAAGTTGTTGCATTGGCATTTAAAGGCAGACCAAATACTAAGTTTATTGGAGAAAGTACATACGGCGCAACAACGGGGAATATAGCCTGTAAATTGCCCTTTAATATTACAATGGCGCTAACAACCTCGTTTGATAGTGATAGAAATGGAAATTATTATGAGAAGATTCTACCCGACATTCGAATATTCAAGCAAGATAACTTTGATGATATACGACTCGATAAAAATATTCAGCAGGCAATAGAATTTATAGATAACAAAGAATAAAACATTAAAATCTAGAACTATTAAAAATGCTCCTGACTTACCAATTCGCTAACATCGTAACCTTTAAGTCTGCATCTTTCTATTATATGCACCAATAAATCTGCTTCCATTTTTGGTTCACGGGCCATAATAAAAAGATATTCTTTATCAGGATGACCAACAACAACATAGCTATAATCATCTGCCAGTTCAATAATCCAGTAACCAATTTTAAATGGCCATAAAAATTGAGCTTTCATATCTCCATCCGCCTTTTCATCTTCAAAAAACAGCTTAGATGTAATTGATTTTTCTTCGTCCTTACCTTCTTTGCGATAAGTAGTTAAAACATCGAAATGGTCATCCTCTGTTAAAGTATATGTTTCTGTGGTTTGTCTCCAATTTTTATCCATTAAAGTTGGTATTGAATATAAAGAATACCATTTTCCTTCAAAAGCCTTTAAGTCGATATTTGAAATAGGTTTATTTTCCATTGTAATTGATTTTGAAATTGTTGGTATTAATTGTGTTCTTGGCTCACCAGTTTATCAACATCGTATCCATTCTTTCTGCACCTTTCGATTATGGCAGTCATTAAGTTTTTTTCCATAACAGGCTTTCTACTCATGATGAATAAATACTTCTTATCCTGATGTCCGATAACTACATAACTGTAATCTTCTGGCAGTTCGAGCACTAGGTAGCTGATTTTAAATGGCCACAAAAATTGCGCTTTCATATCGCCATCAGGCTTATCGGCATAAAAGAATAATTTAGATTTTATAGACTGCTCTTTCGGATTTCCAATTTTATAGTATGTTGTAAAAACATCAAAGTGATTATCCTTTAAGGTATAATTTTCGATTGTTTTGCGCCACTTCTTGTCTAAAGCCGTAGGAATGCTGGTTAGCGAATACCATTTTCCCTGAAATTTTTTAAAATCAATTTTATCAATAGGCTTGTTATCCATATTAGCAACGTTAGAATGATTTTTAAAGGATGTTAAAACTGAAATTGACAAGAAAAGCGTTAACACGTATAGAAAAGTAATTTTTCTCGATTTCATAATTTTATTTCAAATATTAACAGTTCGGTAATTATAAAGTTTTGAAAAGGGTTTTTTAACCCTATATTTATTTTTAACTTCGATATAATTAACGAACAGCAAAACCAAAAATAAGAAAATATGAAAGTAACGGTTGTAGGTGCAGGCGCAGTTGGCGCAACATGCGCAGATAATATTGCCCGTAAAGAATTAGCAAATGAACTTGTTCTGTTAGATATTAAAGAAGGCTTTGCCGAAGGTAAAGCAATTGATATGATGCAAACGGCTACCCTTTTGGGTTTTGATACTAAAATTACTGGCGTAACAAACGATTACAGCAAAACTGCAGGTTCTGATGTGGTAGTGATTACATCTGGTTTACCTCGTAAGCCGGGGATGACGAGAGAAGAATTAATCGGAATAAATGCAGGTATTGTTAAAGGTGTTGCCGAAAACATTTTAAAATACTCGCCCGAAACCATTATAATCGTTATCAGTAATCCGATGGATACGATGACATATTTAGCCTTAAAATCTTTAGGCTTACCTAAAAACCGAATTATAGGTATGGGTGGAACTTTAGACAGTTCACGATTTAAGTTCTATTTATCGCAAGCGTTAGATTGCAACCCGAGTGATTTGCAAGGTTTTGTTATTGGTGGCCACGGCGATACTACTATGATTCCGTTAACACGTTTGGCTACATACCAAAGTTTACCGGTTAGCAATTTATTAGATAAAGCTACGCTTGATAAAGTAGCTGCAGATACTATGGTTGGTGGTGCAACATTAACAGGTTTAATTGGTACTTCTGCATGGTATGCTCCTGGAGCAGCTGGCGCAGCACTTGTTGAAGCAATTATACGTGATGAGAAAAAATTATTTACCTGCTGTGTATCATTGGAAGGCGAATACGGTCAGCAAGATATTTGCTTAGGTGTTCCGGTAATTATTGGTCGTAACGGCTGGGAAAAAATTATCGATTTTAAATTAACCGACGATGAGCAAGCTGCATTTAATAAAAGTGCTGATGCGGTGAGGAATATGAATAGCGTATTGGCAGATATGAAATTGGTGTAATATATTTAATCACTTTGAGCACCAATAATAAATTTAACCACCTAAGTTACCTAAGAAAAACCTCATAATATCAAATAATAGAAGTAATATAACACTCGAAACTATGGTGTTTTAGGTGGTAAAAAAAGAATGAAATCAATTAATATTCCATTAAAACTTATAAACTTACAAGACGATGGTTTCCACCTTTTGGTGGAAATTGTTGTTTTTAAGCAAAAGCATTTCGTTGTCTTAGATACCGGAGCATCACGAAGTGTATTCGATAAATGATTGATAGAGCAGCATCTTTCCGAAACTTTACACGTATCGGACGAGATAAATGCGGCTACACTTTTCACTACAACAACAACCATTCAAGCTACCATTCCAGAGGTTAAAATAGGTTCGCTAAAAATTAAGAATTACGAAACTGTGGCTTTTGATTTGCAATCGGTTACAGATACTTACCAGCAATTTGGACACCCACCAATTTCGGGCATTATTGGTGGCGATATTTTAATGAAGTACAACGCCGTAATTAATTATGATAAATTAAATCTTAAATTATATAAGTAAATGTAATTGAAATCAAACCAATTAACATTTTGATATAAAGAGGTTTCTGTTTAAGTTTAAATAACCAAACAAATTTAATATGAGAATCTTAAAAACTTTATTAGGAATTATCGTGGTACTGGCTATCATAATCCTTGTAGGCGGAATGTTCTTGCCGAAAACCTATTCTGTATCCAGGTCATCAATAATCAATGCTCCTGATAGCGTTATTTACAAAAATATTGCTGATTTTAATGAATTTTATAAATGGAATCCTTGGGCCAAAATGGAACCAACTGCTAAAGTATCATTCGCTGGCACACCAGAACAGCCAGAACATTTATACGCTTGGGTAGGAAAAGAAACTGGTTCAGGACAAATGAAAATCATAAAAGTTGAACTCAACAAACAGGTTGATATCGATTTATTGTTTAAAGAACCTTTTGAAAGCCAAGCAGATACAAAATTTGACATAAAGCCGGAAGGAAATGGCAACAAAGTTACCTGGACAATGAGCGGCGAAAATAACTTAATTAGCAAATGGATGTGCCTTATTATGGGCGGCATGGATAAAATGATTGGAAAAGATTTTGAAAGCGGTTTAGCCAGTTTGAAAGCAAAATCCGAAAAGGAAATTTAATCTGTACAATAACTTAAATACAAAGCTTCTTAATAAATTAAAGAAGCGTTTTTGTTTGGATTGATTGATAAACAAACAATTATGTAAGCATTGCGTTAAAAAACAGTTAATTTTAGTTTTCTTAAATTAAAATTTTGAATTACCCTATTTTTTAAATTATTTGCCATCAGATGAATTTACTGCTTGTAGAAGATGAACCAAATGTAGTTTCGGTGGTTTCGAGAGGTTTAACGGACGAAGGTTTTACCGTTAGCATAGCACCTGATGGATTAATTGGCAAACAGATGGCATTAGAAAATCACTTTGATTTAATTATGCTAGATATTATGTTGCCAGGAATTAATGGGCTTGAACTTTGCAAGATAATTAAAGAGCAAAAGCCAAACACGCCGATTATAATGCTAACTGCCTTGGGCACTACCGAAAACATTGTTAACGGATTAGATAACGGAGCAGATGATTACCTTATTAAACCCTTTAAATTTGCAGAACTTTTTGCCAGAATAAGAACGCTGTTAAGGCGATACGGCGGAATAGTTTCGCTCGATCAAATTATAACCATCGCCGATTTACAGATTAATGTTAGCGCCAAAACGGTTAAACGCAATGAGAAGGAAATTGTATTAACAGCTACAGAATATCGGTTATTAGAGTATATGGCGAAAAATAAATCAAAAATTCTTTCGCGAATTGATATTTTAGAAAGTGTTTGGGATATTGATTTTAATCTTGGCACTAATGTAGTTGACGTTTACGTAAATTATCTTCGTAAAAAGATAGATAAAAATTCAGAGCATAAGCTTATCCATACAGCCGTTGGTTTAGGCTACGTTTTAAAGGAAAGATAATGGAAATTGCGAAAAAAATCACCTTACTCTTTGCCATATTATCTGCAGTAATTATTTCTTTATTAAGTGGCTTTGTTTGGTATTTTTCTAACGATTTCGCTTTCGAAGATTTTTACAAGCGTTTAGAGGCGAGGGTAAATATCGCAGCTCAAATCAAACTTTATGAAGATGATAATAATGATGTTTATGCAAAAATGCGTAATCAGTATTTGGAACGATTGCCCGCAGAAAGAGAATACATCATCGAAGCCGGAAAACCCGACATAAAAGTTGATAGAGTTTTACCACGAAGTTTTTATGATAGAATAAACGCAGGTTTTACAGCACGTTACCGGGTAGATAACCACTTCTATGCTGGAAAATATTTTAAAAATCCGCAAAAAGGCTACATTGTTATTGTTTCAGCAAATGACCCCGTTGGTTTTCGTGAATTAAAGGATTTACAAAAAATTCTCATCATAGGTTTCTTTCTTTCGGTCATTTTATCCTTTATAGTTGGATGGAAGTTTTCGAATTACATGCTTATGCCATTAAGAAACGTGATAAAAAGCGTTAAAAAAATAAAGGCCGAAAATTTACACATGCGTTTAGAAGTTAAAGAAGGAAGTGATGAAATGTCGCAACTGGCTCAAACCTTTAATAACATGCTTAATCGCTTAGAAACTGCTTTCGAAACTCAAAATAATTTTATAAGCAATGCTTCGCATGAATTAAGAACGCCACTAACCATTATTAGCGGTGAGGTAGAATTGGCTATGAAAGCCAAAGATGATTCGGAAAAGCAACACTATGCTTTATTAAAAATTAAAGATGAATCTGAGCGATTAAATACCATATTAACCAGTTTATTAGGTTTGGCGCAATCTGGCTTTAACGGCAAAAACCAACCGTGGGAAATGGTTAGAATGGATGAACTACTATGGGAAATAAAAGACGCCGTAAATCAGGTCCATCCTAATAGTAAAATTGAGATTGATTTTAGCACCTTACCAGATGACGAAGACCTGATTACGCTTAGGATTAATAAAAACTTAATCAAGCTGGCGATTACAAATATAGTAAGTAACGCATGTAAATATTCTGATTATAAACCTGTTAACATAACACTAGAAAGTAAAACCAATTTATTATCTATAGCCGTAACAGATCAAGGTATTGGCATACCAGACTCAGACATTCAGCATATTTTTGAACCTTTCTATCGTGCATCGAATACCAATAAATTTAAAGGATACGGCGTTGGTTTACCGTTATCACTAAACATCATCCGGTTACATAGAGGAAGTATCGCTATAAAATCAAAAGAAGGAATTGGTACAGAAATAAAAATTATTTTGCCTATTAAAGGGTAGTGGTGTTTTAGATGGTTAGTTTGTTTTTTGGTTGGTTAGTTTGTTAGGTTATAGTGTAAAACTTCTCATCTTCTATCATCCATTTTCCATCAACCATCTTCCGTCATCCATCTTCCCTCCTTTTAAAATTCTAATCTAATTTTAATCTCGCTCTTATTTCGCTATAATATCATCGGCTTAAACTTGTATAAATAATTAATCAATTTATCTATACAACATAATGGCTATGAAAACAGTATTAATTCCTACCGACTTCAATTTAGAAAGTACCAAAGTAATCGATGCTCTGGTTCAAAATCTAGCTGGCGAAAAATTAAATCTGATATTTGTTCATGCATTTAAACTTTCAGATTCTATTACCGATATGCTTATGCTTAGTCGCCGAAGCCGCGATTATGAAAACGTAAGCGATGAGTTTTACGCACTTTTAAATGAATATAAAACTAAATATCAAAGCAATATTAACACTATTGGTATAGAATATTTTTATGGTAGCACTGTTGCCGCCTTCAAAAACTTTTTAGAAGCCTTTGATGTAAATGCAATTGCCTTTCTAAAAGATTACAAATTTACCCCAATCAATAAATACAGCATCGACCCTAAATATTTGGGAGAGCGTTCTGGCTGCAAGGTGCTTAACTTAAATGTTATGACCGTTCATCCTTCAGAAAATCTCATCGAGACAAAAATTTACGAAGCTGAAATGCAAGAAGTAAATGCGTAATTAATATATCCTCTAAAATCAAATATCATGCTATTACGAAATAATGTTCCGCTCACCTATATATTCGGAAAAATCAAAAAAGAGTTGCTTTTTGTAATTGCATATTCAGTAGGTATTGTAATTCTATATCAGAATTTTCATGTTACGCGGATATCAATTCCTGTCGCTGTACCAGCTTTATTAGGAACAATTATATCCCTTTTACTCGCTTTCCGTTCCAATCAAGCTTATGATAGATGGTGGGAAGCAAGAATTTTATGGGGAGCAATAGTTAACGATTCCAGGTCAATCGCTCGCCAAATTTTATCTTTTGTAGATAATCCATACAATCAAAACGATATTGAGCAATTTAAAGCACACTTTATTAAACGCCAAATTGCATGGTGTTTTGCATTAAGTCAAGCTTTAAGAGGTTTTAGCCCAAGAAAAGGATTAGAAGAATACCTAACCGCCGAAGACATGGCTTTTATTAAAAACCGTAAAAACGTAACTACAACTTTGTTAGAATTACATGGAATGGATTTAAAGAAAGCGTTGCAAGAAGGTTGGATTAATAAATACCAACAGATAGAAATTGATAAAACAATATCTGCACTCTGTAACCACATGGGAGGCTCCGAACGTATTAAAAACACGGTTTTCCCGGTAACTTACAGCAAATACATTAGCATGTCTATTCACTTATTTATTGTTTTATTGCCTTTTGGTTTAATAGAATACTTTGGATATATGGAAGTGCCATTAGTTGTTGCAATAGCTGCATTTTTCTTACTTGTAGAAAAAATGGCTGTTCATTTACAAGATCCCTTTGAAAACAAACCAACGGATACCCCAACAACAACCATTTGCAGAACAATAGAAAGGGATTTATGCCAAATGTTGGATGATAATAAATTATATGAAGATAAGCCTCAAACGGAATTGGCCCCAGTTGGGTCTTATTATATTTTATAAATAAAGGTCTTTGATTTTTAGTAGATACCTGCTTTTGCAGGTGGTTAGTTAATCCATAAATCTGCTACCTGGATAGATTGTAGATTTTGGAAGTTTGATAGTTGACTTTAATAATTATCAATTTTAAAATAAAAAACCTCTGCAAGTTTTAACTTGACAGAGGTTTTTATTTTTATTCGCTTTCAGCTTTAATCTTTTAGCTTTTACCTTAAATTAAGCATCGATTTTTGCATATTTAGCATTACGCTCAATAAATTCTCTACGTGGTGCAACTTCATCGCCCATTAGCATAGAAAAAGTATGGTCGCATTCTGCAGCACTTTCTATAGTAGCTTGTAAAAGTGTACGCGTAGCAGGATTCAAAGTGGTATCCCAAAGTTGTTCCGCATTCATCTCACCTAAACCTTTATATCGTTGAATGTGAACGCTATCTTCTTTACCATTACCTTTAATTCTTTGTACAGCCGCATCGCGTTGTGTGTCATTCCAGCAATATTCAAACTCCTTACCTTTTTTAACTTGATAAAGAGGTGGAGATGCAATGTAAACATAACCAGCTTCAATTAAAGCCCGCATGTAACGGTAGAAAAATGTCAAAATCAAGGTTGTTATGTGACTACCATCAATATCAGCATCCGTCATGATTACGATTTTGTGGTAACGTAACTTCGTCATGTTCAAAGCCTTATCATCTTCTGGAGTACCTATGCTTACACCAATTGCCGTAAACATATTTTTAATCTCGTCGTTTTCGTAAATCTTGTGCTCCATGGCCTTTTCAACGTTCAAAATCTTACCTTTTAAAGGTAAAATCGCTTGAATATTTCTATCACGACCTTGCTTAGCTGTTCCACCCGCAGAATCTCCCTCTACTAAATAAATTTCACATTTTACAGGATCGCTATCAGCACAATCGGCAAGCTTACCAGGTAAACCCGAACCACCCATAACACTTTTACGTTGAACCATTTCGCGTGCTTTACGAGCAGCAGCACGAGCAGTAGCAGCTAAAATAACTTTGTTAACAATCATTTTTGCTTCTTTTGGATTTTCTTCCAAATAAGCTCCTAATGCCTCACCAACAGCAATATCAACCGCACCCATTACCTCGGTATTACCCAATTTGGTTTTGGTTTGACCTTCAAATTGCGGCTCTTGCACCTTTACAGAAACAACAGCGGTTAAACCTTCTCTAAAGTCATCACCGGTAATTTCCATCTTCAGGTTTTTTAACAAACCTGATTTATCAGCATAACTTTTTAAAGTACGTGTTAAACCTCTACGGAAACCCGCAATGTGCGTTCCACCTTCATGCGTATTAATGTTGTTTACGTAAGAGTGAACGTTTTCTGAGTAACTATCGTTGTATTGAAAAGCCAATTCAACCGGTACACCATTTTTAATTCCATCGATATAAATTGGTTCTGGCAAGAAAGACGCACGGGTTCCATCTAAAAATGTAACAAACTCTTTTAAACCACCTTCTGATTGAAAAACTTCAGAAAGAAAACTACCGTCTTCCAAAGTTTCGCGCTCATCTGTTAAAGTTAATTTAATTCCCTTATTTAAAAAAGCCAATTCACGTAAGCGACTAGCCAATGTATCGTACTTATATTCAGTTGTTTGTGTAAATATTGTAGCATCCGGACTAAAAGTTACAATTGTACCTCTTTTATCGGTTACACCAGTTTCCTTCACATCATATAAAGGCTTACCAATGTTGTATTCCTGCATCCAAATTTTACCTTCACGGTGTACTTCGGCTTTTAAATGTGTAGATAATGCGTTTACGCAACTTACCCCAACACCGTGTAAACCACCCGAAACCTTATAGGTATCTTTATCAAACTTACCGCCTGCGTGTAAAACCGTCATTACGATTTCTAATGCAGATTTATTCTCTTTAGTGTTAATTCCAGTCGGAATACCACGACCATTATCTTCAACTCTGATTGAGTTTCCTTCTAAAATTCTTACATCGATTGTATCTGCATGACCAGCCAAAGCCTCATCAATAGAGTTATCTACAACCTCGTAAACCAAATGGTGCAAACCTTTAACACCAGTATCACCTATATACATCGAAGGGCGCTTACGCACCGCTTCCAAACCTTCTAAAACCTGTATATTATCTGCCGAATAATTTGACTTTAAATCTTGTTCTTCGCTCATATTTTATTTAAACATAATAAGAATCAAAAATACGGAAATTTCAGCAATAAAACTAATATGTGGATAAGTTTTGGAACCAACACTAACTAAGCATAAATAGCCTTCATGGCAGTTTAAATGATGTTTTGGAAAGCAAAACCTGTGTTTTAATTAGATGTTACTCCCGCTTTCCATTACAAGGCCCGATGAAGAATCGGGCGCTTTTCATTTCAATCGGGTTTAAATAATAAAATCTTCCGCTTTTAGGTTAATTCCGCTCCCTGCAACTGCGGATTTTAGCATGGGCTGCTGCGCCACCTAAACCCGACAAAAGCGAACACGTAGCATCAGCCTTCGGCTGAAATGCGAAGTAAAGCGGCTAGCGGGAATACCGTTAAAATAAACTACAGTATCTGCTTTTCAAATAATATATAAGTGTAAACCTTCGTTAACTTAAACTGTAAACAATTACTATATAAAAGTTTATGCCCTAAAAGTATTTATTGCATACTTAATTATCATTTTTATCTTTGCTGAAATTTATTAAATAATAATGGAAAGAAGAACCTTCAAAACCTTTGGTTTATTTGCTACTGCAGCTTTAATTACTGCTTTTTCTGCATGCCAAAACAAAGACGCTAAAACAACTGAAACTAAAAAAACAGATAGTACCGCAGCTGTTTCTGCTGATGAAAAAATCGTATTTGTAAATTCGGATTCGTTATTAACTAAATACGACTACTATAAAGACTTAAAAGTTAAGTTTGAAAGTAAATCGAAAAGTGCACAAGCAGATATGCAAGCTAAAACTCAGGCATTTCAAAGAGAAGTAGCTCAATATCAACAAACTGCAGGCTCATTAGCGGCCGATGTTCGTAAATCTACTGAAGAGCGTTTGGGTCGTAAACAACAAGAGTTACAAACGTATCAGCAAAATGCAGGTGGTGCTTTACAAAATGAGCAAGCTGCAGAAAATGAAAAATTATACGATAAGGTTGCTACTTATTTAAAAGGATATGCGAAAGAGAAAGGCTATAAGATGGTTTTAACTTACTCTAAAGGTAATAGTGCAATTTTATTTGCTGATGAAAGTTTAGATGTTACATCTGAAGTAATTAAAGGCTTAAACGCAGATTACACTAAAAAATAGGAATCTTCAAAATCACATAATAGAAATGCCCTGAACAATCGGGGCATTTTTTTTGTTTAAAATTTAGGATGGAAAACATTGAACAACATAAAGAGTTTATGCAGATAGCGGTTAAGCTATCTATACAAAATGTAAGTGAGCATATTGGCGGTCCGTTTGGTGCCGTAATTGCAAAAGATGGGAAAATTATTGCTCAATCGGCAAATAAGGTAACCACAACCAACGACCCAACTGCACATGCAGAAATTTCTGCAATAAGATTAGCCTGCGAAGAACTCAATACCTTTGATTTGAATGGTTGTATCATTTATACCAGTTGTGAGCCTTGCCCAATGTGCTTGGGAGCAATTTATTGGTCGAGAATTAAGACAATTTATTACGCAAATACTAAAGCAGATGCAGCACATATTGGCTTTGATGATAAATTAATTTATGAGGAATTAGAAAAGCCAATGGAACAGCGAACGCTCCCAATTGTACAACTAATGAGAGATGAAGCCATGGAAGCATTTAAACTTTGGGAACAATCGCCAATGCGAATTGAATATTAGTTTTAAACGCTTTGAAACAAAAGTTCTGTATCAAAATCTAACTATAAAAAAACGGCATGACTTATAATCAAAAGATAACCAACGAATTGGAATTCTGGAAGTATAAAACCCTAAAAAAGCCATCTCTTTTTAATAAAGTTACAGATAAGGTTCAAAAGAAAATTAACAGTTATATTCCCGATAAAATACATGATGGAATAACTGCAGCAATAAAGCAAATGGTAAAGGCTGTACTTTTTGGTTCAACTTTTACTACATCAAAACCTGTAGCTGATTTAACCTTAATGCACCGTGAAGCATTAATTAAACAGAAAATAGATAGCTATAAAAAAACAGGAGCCGCCGAAGGTGGAATTACTGGTGCAGGCGGTTTTTTAATGAGTCTTGCTGATTTCCCTTTGCTGCTTGGCATTAAAATGAAAATGCTCTTTGATATTGCTGCTGTATATGGCTATGATGTTAAGGATTATCGCGAACGTTTATTTATCCTACACATATTCCAATTGGCATTTTCGAGCAAAGAAGAAAGTAAAAATATTTTTTTAAAGATGGAAAACTGGGATAATACTGCTCATTTATTGCCTACCAATATCAATGAATTTGACTGGTTAACTTTTCAACAGCAATATCGCGATTATATTGACTTGGCAAAGCTTGCCCAAATGTTACCATTTGTTGGTGCAGCTGTGGGTGCTATTGCCAATTATAAGCTAATAGAACGATTGGGAAAAACAGCTATGATGAGTTACAGAATGAGGCATTTCAATTTACAATATGGAGTTATTAATATGCAAACTAAAGAAATTCATCAGCTAAGAACTGAAGATTGAAGTCGAGAATTGAAAACTAAAACTAAAAACTGCATTAATCGTCATCATCTTCAAATAAACCACCAATTAAATCATCAGTTTCCCTTCTATCCTTTTTGGTTGGTCTGCCTGTTCCCCTATCCCGCTTTAAATTTGGTGCATGAAATGCAGATTTAAAAGCATGTGTTTCTTCTATCGGTGTTAAATCTTTATACTTGGTTAAAGCCGTTGGCGAATCAGTTCTATTAAAAGAAAATTCTACCACTTCAATTATTTTTTTCTCAATACCTTTTGATACCGAATAAACATCACCGATTTTTACAATTGCGGATGGTTTTATATTTTGACCTTTTAATTTAACCCTACCTGCCTTGCAGGCATCGGTTGCTAAACTTCTGGTTTTAAAAAGCCTTATTGCCCACAAATATTTATCTATCCTAAGTTTTTCTATCTCTGCCATTTGTGGTTTATTCGTTATTTGATTGATTGTGCTTAGCTAAAGTGTAAATTGTTCTATTTTCTTAAAAAAATTCAAAAAACTAAAAATCAAAGTTAAGCAACCAAAACTCAAAAAACCAAACACCTAAAAAACTAAAAAACCGAAAATTTTAAGTTATTTTGCGTAAAATTTAAAAAGAAAATGTATTCAGATTTAAAGAAATTAATTGAAGCCGCTTGGGAAGATAGAACCCTTTTACAATATAGCAACTATTGCGAAGCCATCGAAGCCGTAATTATGGGATTAGATAAAGGTGAAATTCGTGTTGCTGAACCTGTTTTAAACTCTTGGGGCATTAATGAGTGGGTAAAAAAAGCTGTAATATTATATTTTCCGATTCGTGAGATGAAAGAAATTAAAAGCGGCCCTTTTGTTTACCACGATAAAATGGATTTAAAAACCGACTATAAAACAACTGGTGTACGTGTTGTACCAATGGCAAGTGCTCGTTATGGTTCATTTTTAGCTAAAGGTGTAATTATGATGCCATCATACGTAAATATTGGTGCTTATGTTGATGAGGGTACGATGGTAGATACCTGGGCGACTGTAGGCTCATGTGCGCAAATTGGTAAACGTGTACATTTAAGTGGTGGTGTTGGCATTGGCGGTGTTTTAGAACCGGTTCAGGCTGCTCCTGTTATTATTGAAGATGATTGTTTTTTAGGCTCTAGAGCAATTGTTGTTGAAGGCGTTAAATTAGAAAAAGAAGTGGTTTTAGGTGCGAATGTTGTGTTAACAGCATCTACCAAAATTATTGATGTAACCGGACCAACACCTGTAGAATATAAAGGTATTGTGCCTGCTCGTTCTGTTGTAATTCCTGGTAGCTATACTAAAAAATTCCCTGCCGGAGATTTTCAAGTTCCATGCGCATTAATCATTGGCAAACGTAAAGAAAGTACAGATAAAAAAACTTCACTTAACGATGCGTTGAGAGAAAATAATGTAGCAGTATAAATGATTTAAGGTATAGGGTTTGGGGTTTAAGGCAACACCCAAAGCCTTAAACCTTTTACCTTAAACCTTTCACCTTTATGAAAATCGGTTTCGATGGAAAACGTGCTGCAAACAATTTAACAGGTTTGGGCAATTATAGCCGCTCTTTGATAGACGCTTTGGCTAAGGATTTTCCCGAAAATGAATATTTGGTTTACTCGCCAAAAGTAAAATTTGCTAAGCAAATTGATTCTTTTTTTTCAAATGAAAAAATCACCTTAAAACTTCCTCAAAATGGAAGCTTTTTATGGAGAAGCTTAAATATTTTAAAAGATTTAGTTAAAGATGAAGTGCAGCTTTTTCATGGATTAAGTTATGAAATTCCTTTCGCCATCCAACACACCAGAATTAAAACTGTTGTCACCATTCACGATTTAATCTTTCTTCGCTATCCGCAATATTATAAATATATCGATAGAAAAATTTACGATTGGAAAAGCAAATCTGCTTGTAACCGAGCTGATAAAATTATTGCAATAAGTGAGAAAACTAAAGCAGACATTATCGAATTTTACGGTGTTGGAGCCGATAAAATTGATGTGATTTATCAAAGCTGCGATGATGGTTTTAAAAAACCTTTTGATACAGCAACCTTAAGTAGAATTAAAGCCAAGTATAAACTTCCTGATAAATTCATTCTTAATGTAGGTACGATTGAAGAAAGAAAAAATGTGAAACTAATTATTCAGGCATTAAAAGATGTTGCTGAGGATTATATATTGGTTGTAATAGGAAAAAAAACAAGTTATTTTAAAATTGTTGAAAACGAAATTGAAAAATTACAGCTACAAAAAAGAATAATTTTTCTTGAAAATATACCTTTTGCAGATTTGCCAGGAATTTATCAAATGGCAAGTTTATTCGTTTACCCGTCATTTTATGAAGGTTTCGGAATTCCTATTATTGAGGCTTTATATTCTGGGATTCCTACAATAGCAGCTACCGGTTCATGTTTAGAAGAAGCCGGCGGACCTAATGGCATTTATATAAATCCAAACAATAAGGATGAATTGGCTATAGCTATAAATAGAGTTCTTTCATCAACTAATTTACAGAATGAGATGAAAACAAAAGGGCTGGAATTCGTTCAGAAATTCAACAGCCCTTTATTAACTCAACAATTAATTAGTTGTTATAAAAGTATTTTAGCTTAAATTTATTTAGTAGCCATTGTTTTGGTTGGGTATTGAGCTAAGATTTCTTTTACTCCAGTATTTAACCGTTCTTCTCTTTTGTTAAAGCTATCTAAGTTAAAACCAGAACCTTGACCATGCCAGAATAATATTTTCTTAGCTGGATCCAGGAAATCGATAATAATTGTTCCTTCAATGTATTGATTAGCAAAGGTTGAGCCTCCCCAGCCCCAGCCTCCCCAACCACCTCGCCAGCCCCAGCCGCCGCCCCAACCCCAGCCACCGTAATAGCCAGGACCATAAAAATCTGTTCTTTCTCGGGCAACAACTACTAAATTAACAAGTAAATCCGGACTGGTAGATTTGGTGAAACCTTTGGCATTCATTTGAGTTTCTACTGCTGCCATTAACCTTCTTTTATCAAGATTGTTCAGCTTAACCTTCGCTATCCCCTTATCATAAAAATTATAAGTTTTATAGCTGCTTAAATCAATGTCCTTATCAAAATCGGATGCGGTGCGGAGTGATGAACACCCTGCTAATGCAATTACTACCGTAACTAGCATTAATAATTTTTGGAATGTTTTCATTTACAATGTGTTTTGTGTTTAATAACCTAAATAAAAATACCTATAATAAATTTGAAAGTGAAATAAAGTAATCATTTTTACACTAAGATAGTTAATCTTAAACGCTTGTAAAATGCCTTTGTTTTATGTCAAATGTTAAATATTAGAGCCATTAGGAGATTTAACATATTGTTTTAAAAACTACCTTTGTGCTATGCTTATAGATGAAATTAATAAGGCTTTAGAAACACTCAAATCGGGAGGAGTTATCTTATACCCTACCGACACTATTTGGGGATTAGGATGTGATGCAACAAACCCAGATGCGGTAGATAAAATACTTAAGATCAAAAACCGACCAAAAGAGAAAAGTGTAATAATTCTTTTAGATAATGATAACAAAATTCAAAGCTACATTAATGAAGTTCCAGAAGTGGCTTATGATTTAATTGAATATGCAGAAAATCCACTTACCATTATATTTTCTGGCGCAAAAAACTTAGCAGCTAATGTAATTAATGAAGATGGTAGCGTTGGAATTAGAGTTGTAAAACATGATTTCTGTACTGCACTTATTCAAAGATTCCGTAAACCAATCGTTTCTACCTCAGCCAATTTAAGCGGCGAACCATCACCTAAAAACTTTGATGATGTAAGTGCTTCAATTACAAAAGCTGTTGATTATATCGTAGATTTTGAGCAGGAAGACCGTACATTGAGAAAACCATCAACGATAATGAAACTTGCACCTGGTGGACAGTTTGAGTTCATTCGTAAGTAATTTTGCTATTTTTGCATCTCACTTTTTTCGATATTGTCTGTATAATTCTCATTTAAAAAGACAAATACTCATAGTGCCCTAACAGCTTTTAAAATTAATGCAACAACACTTACAAAACCCAATTTTTAAAACATTATCTGCCATTGCCGATAAGAATCAAACTGAAGCTTATGTAATCGGAGGGTTTGTCCGCGATTTATTTTTAAATCGCACATCGAAAGATATTGACATTGTAGTTGTTGGAAGTGGAATAGCATACGCAGAAGCTGTAGGAAGAAAATTAAATACAAAAGTTGCTGTATTTAAAAATTTCGGTACCGCTAACATTAAAGTTCAAGATTTAGAGGTAGAATTTGTTGGAGCGAGAAAAGAATCATATCGTTTAGAATCAAGAAAACCCATTGTAGAAGATGGTACATTAGAAGATGACCAACTTCGACGAGATTTTACCATAAATGCTTTAGCAATTAATTTGAACGCAAATCATTTCGGGCAACTTTTAGATCCATTTGATGGCATCAAAGATTTAGAACAGAAAATAATTCGAACACCGCTTAATCCTGAAATAACCTTTTCGGATGATCCACTTCGAATGATGCGGGCAATTAGATTTGCATCACAGCTAAATTTTACAATTGATGAGGAAGCAATTAATGCAATCAAAACCCAAAAGGAGCGGATTAATATTGTATCAAAAGAGCGGATTACCGACGAGATAAATAAAATTATTTTATCGAATAAACCTTCAATTGGGTTTAAACTTCTATTCGATACCGGCCTTTTACAAATAATCTTTCCTCAAATGGCACAGCTTTACGGGGTTGATGTAATTAAAGGGAAAGGCCACAAAGATAATTTTTACCATACACTTGAAGTTTTAGATAACATTTGTGCAGATACAGATGATTTATGGTTACGCTGGGCAGCAATTTTACACGACATAGCCAAACCTGCAACCAAACGTTTTGAAGAAGGACACGGATGGACTTTTCACGGTCACGAAGATAAAGGTGCACGAATGGTTCCAAAAATCTTTACCACATTAAAGCTGCCGCTTAACGAAAAAATGAAGTTTGTACAAAAACTGGTACAATTGCATTTAAGGCCAATAGTTTTGGCTCAGGATATCGTGACAGATTCTGCAGTACGTCGTTTGTTATTTGATGCTGGAGAAGAAATAGAAAGCTTAATGTTGCTTTGCAATGCCGATGTAACTACCAAAAACGAATATAAGAAAACAAAATATCGTAGTAATTTCGAATTGGTTAAGCAAAAACTAAAAGATGTTGAGGAACGCGACAAAATTAGAAATTGGCAACCTCCTATTACAGGCAATGATATTATGGAAACGTTTGCACTTGAAGCAGGAAAAGAAGTCGGCCAAATAAAAACTGCCATTCGTGAGGCAATTTTAGAAGGAGAGATAACAAACGATTACGAAGAAGCGTTTAATTTTATGCTAAATATGGCGAAACAAATGGGATTAAATCCTGTTAATAAATAATTTGCATCGAAAAACAACTTTTTGTCTCATTTTCTGTTTTGCGATAAACAAAATAACTTTATTTTTACAGCACCAATAAACAATAATGGCAATTTATAAATTTAAAATTACTTTCGAAGATTTTGACGATGTAGTGAGAGAGATCGACATTAAATCTAACCAGACTTTTGAAGATTTGCACAAGGCAATTCATAAATCAACAGGATATAATGCAGAAAAATCTTCATCATTTTATGTTAGCACCGATAATTGGTTAAAGGGCGATGAAATTGCATATTTACCCAGCGAACGTAAAAAAGATAGAGTGGTTTTAATGGAAAACTCTAAACTAAGTGGATTTATCGAAGACCCACATCAAAAATTTTATTACACGTACAATTTTGATCGCCCATTCGATTTTCATGTAGAACTTGTGAAGATTATTTTGGATGCAGACCCTAATATTCAATACCCTTTTTTAGCAAAAAGCTCTGGTGATGCTCCAAAAATTTTAACCCCTAATAGTCCATCAATTGTAGATCCAGGTATTACTGCTCCTAGCGAATTTGACTTTCTTAATGAATTAAACTTCGTTCCAGAAGATACAGATGAATTAGAGGCTATGGGCGAAATGGGCATTAACGAAGAAGAGCGTGATGAAGAAGATGATACCGAGGTTGCTGATGAATTTGGTGATGAATTTTCAGATAGCGAAGGTTTTGAAGAAGACACCCATAAAGACGATTACTAAATTTAAAATTTAGCTTAAAATTAGAACTGTCGGATTACCCCCGGCAGTTTTTTTATACCTAAACCTAATGCCAACAAGCCACAAATCTAAAACACTAATTGTTATCGTTGGCCCAACCGCAATCGGTAAAACCGCTTTGGCAATTGAAGTGGCTAAGTATTTCCGCACCGAAATTATCTCCGCAGATTCTCGTCAGTTTTTCAAAGAGATGGAAATTGGAACTGCAAAACCTAATTTAAATGAATTAGCAGCCGTAAAACATCATTTTATTAACTCTCACAGCGTAAAAAAACTTTTTAGTACAGGAGATTTTGAAATAGAGGCTTTAAAAGTTATAGAGCAAATCTTTCTTAATCACGATACCGCAATAATGGTTGGTGGTTCCGGACTCTACATTAATGCAGTGATTAATGGTTTAGATGAAATGCCTGAAATTAACCTTGAAATCAGAGCAAAACTAAATGAGCAATTTGAGGAAGAAGGTTTAGAAGCAATTCAGGCGCAGCTAAAAAGTTATGACCAAGAGTATTTTGATAAAGTAGATCAAAACAATCCACAGCGAATGATTAGAGGATTGGAAGTATTTCTTTCTACAGGGAAAAAACTATCATCGATGCTTTCTGCTACAAAAAAAGAAAGACCATTTAATATAATAAAAATTGGATTGAATACAGATAGAGCCCAACTTTACGATAGAATTAATAAAAGAGTAGATGAAATGATAACTCAAGGATTGCTGGAGGAGGTAAAATCATTAGTGCAATACCGAAAATACAACGCCCTAAATACAGTTGGGTACAGTGAGTTATTTGAATATCTTGATGGAAAAATTTCTTTTGATGATGCCGTTTCATCCATTAAACAGAATACCAGAAGATTTGCAAAACGGCAATTAACTTGGTTTAGGCGAGACGAGGAAATTACGTGGTTTGAACCTGATGAAGTTGAGAAGGTTATTGAATTAATAGGTTAAATGATATAAATGAAAAAGGCCTTGAAATAATCAAGGCCTTTTTCGTAAGCAAATAAATGTTAGTTAGGAAATTTCACTCCTCTATATTGCGTAATATCAACCGTAGGAATGTTCGAACCATATTTTCCATTAATGGCATCAATAAAAACATTTGCAATAACTGCGTTTCCACGTGGCGTTAAATGAACACCATCTAAAGAGAAAGCGCCTCCAGTAATAAAGGCTGAATTAATACCAACACCTTGAATAACGATTCCAGTTTTAACTTGGTTTAGGTAAGTATAAGTATCTGCAATGGCTAAACCTTTGCTATCTGCTAATGATTTTATCGTGCTATTGTAGCTCAAAACATAATCTTTAATCCTCGCAATTTCGTCTTTATCTAAAACCCAATTGTTTGCTATCGGATTTAAAGGGTGTAAACCATAAGGCATACCTGAAGCATTTGGAACACCAAATAAACCAGCAGATTGAAATGGTAAACGAATTAAATCTTCCGCAGTTGCAGTCCTTACCGCTCCTGTTCCTGTTTGGATATATATTGCAGCAGCGGCAGGATTAATTGCTTTTGCGGCATTTAATAATGCTGCCACGGTTACCGTATTAAAATAAGGAATTGAGGTTACATCTGGAATGGTAGCTACAACACCCTTTTGTCCACCTGCGGTTAATGTATTCACTAAATTCGAGTACAACAGCGCAAAAGTAGATTTATCAGTTAAAACATTTGTTGCATCTGTTGTTACACCGCCATTTGTTGCGTAGCCTAAAGCATCGTTATTACCCAACCAAAGAGAGAAAAATGTATGATTTCTACCTTGAATAAATTGAAAATAACTTACTGTACCAACCTGTGTATCTGTTAATAAACGCTCCAGGTAAGGGTTTGCAGCACCAAATGGAGCAGCAAATGCTAAATCAACACGCATACCAGGTATACCTAAATTCTGTACCTCTCCGGTGTATTTTGTTAATCTTCCTGATGCATCTCTAACTGCAAGATTATTGGTAACAGGTGTTAAAGTTGGCGTTCCATTTACAAGTGCTGATAATGTTAAATACCCAGAACCATTAGCTTGAGCCTCTGTAAAAAATGGAGAAGTAAAACTCCCACCTCCAACGGTTGTCATCTGTGCCGCAATAAGATTTGGATAAGCAACTTTCTGTCCTTCAAGGTATAAGCCACCATCAGCAAAACCTGACGTTAATGAATTACCAACCGCAATGTATTTGCTAAAGTTTGCTTGCCCTGCAGAAGTTCCGGCAACGGTATCAATTTCTGGTTTACAAGCTGCTGCAAAAAGAATTACAGCTGCTAAAAAACTATTTAATATATATTTTTTCATTGTTGATGCTCCTACCATTTATAAGTTAAAGAAATACCCGGTGCGTAAACTAAAGTTTTAAATGTACCATCTAAACCTGTTTCGATATTCTTTTGTTTACGCGATTTAACATCCTCGAAAAAGAAAGATGCATTAACTTCAAATTTAGATGTTACTGAATAACCTGCACCAGCACTCAAAATGTATCGATCTGCATCTGGCGCCTCTGGAGTAACATATCCATTTTGAACAGGTGTAAATGCATATCCAACACCCGCTCTTAATGCCAGTTTATCTGAAGCTTGATGATTAATACCCAATTTAAATGATGAGCCATCACGATAATTACGTGCTGATTTTGTATCTGCAAGTGCGCTAGTATTAGTTGCATAATCAAACGATAAATCTTGATAAATATGCCACTGAACCCAGCTCGCATCAAATGCTAATAATGTACTCTTTGATAATGGAATACCAATGCCTAAAGTTGTAGTTGCTGGTAAAGGCAATTCTGCATTAAATGTATTACCTGCCGGGAAAGAAGTTCTTAAAGAATTTGGAACATCAAACTCTGCCGAGCCACCTTCTAACTTTGTTATCACTTTTGATTTGTGAACAATTGCAAAAGTGATATCGCTTAGCGTTTTAATGTAAATACCTGCATTCCAACCGTAGCCTTTTCCGGTTCCATCCAAAGTAGCTTTTCCCGAACGTCCATCAGGATAATTAACCGGAAGTGCTCGCTGTAAATTAACATCACCATGATTGTAAACAAACCCTGCACCGATGCCGATTTGGTCAGTAATTTTAACACTCAAAGTTGGCTGAATATAAATTGCTTTTAAGTTTAATGATGTTAAAGCATACTTGCCAGACCAATTATCTCCCCAATCTACCAAGCCACCAAAGGGAGTATAAACACCTAAACCCAATTTCCATTTATTTGATTTTGGACCCCAAACTGCATAAAATTCAAAAGGTGGTGCAATTTTATTTTTTACTTCCTCATTTACGTTGGAACCTGTCCGCTGAAATACGGATTTAAATAATAATGGATTTACTCCGGCAGATATGGAATTCTTTTCTAGAAAACTAACGGCACCTGGATTGAAAAATACGGAAGCTTCATCTAAAGCTAATGCAGAACCTGCACCAGCCATACCAATTTGTTTCTGTCCCTGTAAATTAACTTGAAAACCCTGCCCTAAAACCCATAACGGGGCGGATAATATTACGCTTAATAAAATTTTTCTCATCTATATATGGTTATAAAGCAAATATATATTATGCTAACATAGCAATCAAATATTTGCAAGGAATTGTACAAATATATTTATGCCTGAGCAGTTGGCCCTCCGAAGCCCATCGGAAATGGAGGCTCATCTTGAGTTTTAATCCTTCCGTTAACAGCTTCAAATTTTTGTATATTATCTTCTAAAGCAGATAATAAGCGTTTAGCATGTTCAGGAGTTAAGATAATTCTAGATTTTACTTTAGCTTTTGGCAATCCTGGCATTACTCTGATAAAATCTAATACAAACTCCGTGTTGGAATGTGTTATGATGGCTAAGTTTGAAAAAATTCCTTCAGCAATTTCCTCTGATAGCTCTATGTTCAATTGATTTTCGTTTTGTTGTTCTTCCATAATGTATCAAAAATAAAAAATTCCGCTATGTATTAGCGGAATTAAATGTAATCTTCTGTAATAAGGCGCCTTATAGTTCTATTTAATCATAAATTAATAAAACTAACTATGGCTAAAAATTGAATAAGACCGAATAAATTGATTTTGAAAGTTCAGATTTTATTTGTAAGATATATTCCTTTGTATTAGCAGTATCCTCTTTAGTAGCCAAAATCTCTCTTTGGTTATCAAATTCTGTTCTAACTTCCTTCTTTACAACTGAAAACTAATCTCCACCTTTTAGTTCGCCAAGTTTCAATTTAAGAATCTGAAAGAGTTGTATTTCTGTAAAGCTCATTCGCACATATTATAAAATCTATTCCAAATAAAAAAGTCCTCCACTTTTGGTGGAGGACTTAATTTAAAATGTATTTAAAAATTACGCTTCAACTTCTTCTTGTTTAGAAGCTAATAATTTATCGTACTCTTCTTGAGAACCAACAATGATTCTTTCGTAACCACGTACACCTGTTCCCGAAGGAATTAAGTGACCAACAATTACGTTTTCTTTCAAGCCAAGCATGTTATCACGTTTACCTGCAATTGCTGCCTCATTTAATACCTTTGTAGTTTCCTGGAACGAAGCCGCAGAAATGAACGATTTAGTACCTAACGATGCTCTTGTAATACCTTGTAAGATAGAACTTGCTGTAGCTGGTCTTGCATCTCTAACCGTAATTTGTTTCAAATCTTTACGTTTCAATTGAGAATTCTCATCTCTTAATCTACGTAACGATACGATTTGACCTGGTTTGAAATCAGTTGAATCACCTGCATCTTCAACAACTTTCTTGTCGTACATTGCATCGTTCTCGTCGGCAAAATCCCAACGGTCAACTGCATTGTTTTCTAAGAAAATCGTATCACCTGGATCTTCGATGTGAACTTTCTGCATCATCTGGTGAACAATTACCTCAAAATGCTTATCATTAATTTTCACACCTTGCAAACGGTAAACTTCTTGAATACCATTTACTAAGTATTCTTGAACCGCTGCCGGACCTTTAATTGACAAGATATCTGCAGGAGAAATTGAACCATCTGATAAAGGCATACCTGCTTTCACAAAGTCATTATCCTGTACAAGGATGTGTTTAGACAATGGAACCAAGTATTTTTTAACTTCACCATCTTTAGATTCGATTGTAATCTCACGATTACCACGTTTAACACCACCTAAAGTTACAACACCATCAATCTCAGTTACTACAGCTGGGTTTGAAGGATTACGAGCCTCAAATAACTCCGTTACACGTGGTAAACCACCTGTAATATCTCGGGTTTTACCAGTTGCACGAGGAATTTTCGCAATAATCTGACCAGTTTGGATAGTTTCACCTTCATCAACTGAAACGTGGGCACCTACCGGAATGTTATAACCTTTAATAAATTCGCCTTTTTTATCAACGATTTGTACCGATGGGTTTTTAGTTTTATCACGTGTATCAATAATCACTTTTTCACGGTGACCAGTTTGCTCATCTGATTCTTCACGGAAAGTAACACCTTCTATAATTGCATCAAATTGTGCTTTACCGGCAAATTCTGAAAGAATAACCGCGTTATATGGATCCCATGAACAAATTTTATCACCTTTAGAAAGTTTATCACCTTCTTTAACGAATAAGAATGCACCGTAAGGAATGTTGTTGGTTACAATGATTCTTCCGCTTCCTGGCTCAACAATTTTGAATTCACCTGAACGACCTAATACTACTTGTACAACACCATCTTCTGTTTTTGTATCAACAGTACGGATATTTTCAAATTCGATAACACCATCAAATTTAGCTACAATGTTTGATTCTGCGGCAATGTTTGATGCAGTACCACCCACGTGGAATGTACGAAGTGTTAACTGTGTACCTGGCTCACCGATTGATTGAGCTGCAATTACACCAACTGCCTCTCCTCTTTGAACACGTTTTCCAGATGCTAAGTTACGACCATAACACAATGCACAAACACCTCTCTTATTCTCGCAAGTTAATACCGAACGAATTTCGATACCTTCTAAAGGAGACTCTTCGATTAATTTAGCAACATCTTCGTTAATGTCTTCACCAGCACTTACTAATAATGTATTATCTAAAGGATTGTAAACATCGTGTAATGAAGTACGACCCAAAATCCTGTCGTATAATGGCTCAACAATATCTTCCTGATCTTTCAATGCTGTCGTGTACATACCTCTTAAAGTACCACAATCAACAGAATTAACAATCATATCCTGAGCAACATCATGCAAACGACGAGTTAAATAACCCGCATCTGCTGTTTTTAACGCCGTATCTGCCAAACCTTTACGAGCACCGTGAGTAGAGATAAAGTACTCTAATACCGATAAGCCTTCTTTAAAGTTCGATAAAATCGGGTTTTCAATGATATCACCACCTGAACCTGATTTTTGAGGTTTCGCCATCAAACCACGCATTCCGCAAAGCTGACGAATCTGCTCTTTCGAACCACGTGCACCTGAATCAAGCATCATGTAAACTGAGTTAAATCCTTGGTTATCTGACGATAACTGAGTCATAACGAATGTAGTTAACCTATTGTTGATACGGGTCCAGATATCGATAATCTGGTTGTAACGCTCGTTGTTGGTAATGAAACCCATGTTATAGTTGTTTCTTACCTCTTCAACTTCAGCAGCTGCTTGTTCTAATAATGTATGTTTCTCTACAGGAATATTAACATCTTGTAAATTAAACGATAAACCTCCTTGGAAAGCCATACGGAATCCTAATTCTTTGATATCATCTAAGAACTGAGAAGAACGAGCCATACCAGTCATTTTAACTACTTCACCAATAATATCTCTTAAAGATTTCTTGGTTAATAATTCATTGATATAACCAACTTCTTCAGGAACCATTTGGTTGAATAAAACTCTACCAACAGTTGTTTCAGTTAATTTATTAACGATTGAACCATCAGCTTGCTTAACATTTACCCTTACTTTGATAAATGCATGTAAGTCTAATTCTTTCTCGTTATAGGCAATAATTACTTCTTCTGGAGAATAGAAATTTGAATCCTGACCTTTTACAACCCTAGTTTCATCTGTTCTACGGCCTTTAGTAATGTAATAAAGACCCAAAACCATATCCTGAGATGGTACTGTAATTGGCGTACCGTTTGCAGGGTTTAAGATGTTATGTGCTGCCAACATCAATACCTGGGCTTCCAAAATTGCTGCGTTACCAAGTGGTAAGTGCACAGCCATCTGGTCACCATCGAAATCGGCGTTGAATGCAGTACATACTAATGGGTGTAACTGGATTGCTTTTCCTTCAATTAATTTTGGTTGGAAAGCCTGAATACCTAGTCTGTGTAAGGTTGGTGCACGGTTTAATAATACCGGGTGACCTTTCAATACATTTTCTAAGATATCCCAAACCAATGGATCTTTTCTATCAACGATTTTCTTTGCAGATTTAACTGTTTTTACCACACCACGCTCAATCATCTTACGAATAATGAACGGTTTGTAAAGTTCAGCAGCCATATCTTTAGGAATACCACATTCGTGTAATTTAAGGCTTGGCCCTACAACAATTACCGAACGAGCTGAATAATCCACACGTTTACCTAATAAATTCTGACGGAAGCGACCTTGTTTACCTTTCAAGATATCTGAAAGTGATTTTAAAGCACGGTTACCTTCAGTTTTTACCGCGTTAACTTTACGTGAGTTATCGAATAACGAATCTACAGCTTCCTGCAACATACGTTTCTCGTTACGTAAAATTACCTCTGGTGCTTTAATCTCGATTAAACGTTTTAAACGGTTGTTACGGATAATTACACGACGGTATAAATCATTTAAATCTGACGTAGCAAAACGACCACCTTCTAATGGTACCAATGGACGTAATTCTGGTGGAATAACCGGAACGATTTTAACAATCATCCATTCAGGACGATTCTCAATACGCGTATTAGCACCACGGAAAGCTTCAACAACTTGTAAGCGTTTTAAAGCTTCATTTTTACGTTGTTGAGATGTTTCGTTAGCAGCTTGGTGACGTAAATCGTAAGATAAAGTATCTAAGTTAATACGTTTTAATAAATCTTCTAATGCTTCAGCACCCATTTTGGCGATGAATTTATTAGGATCTTTATCATCAAGATATTGATTTTCTTTAGGTAATTTATCTAAAATATCTAAATATTCTTCTTCTGTTAAGAAGTCCATATAATTGATACCTTCTTCAGCCATTAAACCTGCCTGAATTACTGCATAACGCTCGTAATAGATAATTAAATCTAATTTTTTAGTAGGTAAACCTAATAAATAACCGATTTTGTTAGGTAAAGAACGGAAATACCAGATATGTGCAACAGGAACCACTAAAGCGATATGACCCATACGCTCTCTACGTACTTTCTTTTCTGTTACCTCAACACCACAACGATCGCAAACTATACCCTTATAACGGATACGTTTGTATTTACCGCAATGACATTCGTAATCTTTTACCGGACCAAAAATACGCTCGCAAAACAAACCATCACGTTCAGGTTTGTAAGTACGATAGTTAATGGTTTCCGGTTTCAACACCTCACCGCTCGAACGTTCTAGAATTATTTCTGGAGACGATAAGCTAATCGTGATTGATGTGAAATTGCTTTTTAATTTATTATCCTTTTTGTAAGACATATCTCTTGTATAAGGTTAAAGGTGTAGGGTTTAAAGTGTAGGGTGTAGGGTTTAAAAACCTTGTACCCTATACCTTAAACCTTCTACCCTATTTAATCTAACGTAATATCTAAACCTAAACCACGTAACTCATGTACCAACACATTGAATGATTCTGGTACACCTGGCGTTGGTAGGTTTTCACCTTTAACAATGGCTTCGTAAGTTTTGGCTCTTCCAATAACATCATCCGATTTAACGGTTAATATCTCTTGAAGAATATTAGCAGCACCGAATGCCTCTAATGCCCAAACCTCCATCTCACCAAAACGCTGACCACCGAATTGAGCTTTACCACCCAATGGTTGTTGTGTAATTAATGAGTATGGTCCGATTGAACGGGCGTGCATCTTATCATCAACCATGTGACCTAATTTTAACATGTAGATAATACCTACAGTTGTGGTCTGATCGAAACGCTCACCTGTTAAACCATTGTATAAGTAAGTTTTTCCTGAAGCAGGAACTCCCGCTTTAGCAATCCACTCTTCTACCTCAGTATGTGTAGCACCATCAAAAATTGGCGTTGCAAATTTAACACCTAACTCTTGACCGGCCCACGCCAAAATAGTTTCATAAATCTGACCAAGGTTCATACGTGAAGGCACACCTAATGGGTTCAACACGATATCAACCGGAGTACCATCAGCTAAGAAAGGCATATCTTCATCACGTACAATACGTGCAACAATACCTTTATTACCGTGGCGACCCGCCATTTTATCACCTACTTTTAATTTACGTTTTTTAGCAACATAAACTTTTGCCATTTGTACAATACCCGATGGAAGCTCATCACCTACACTTATCGCAAATTTATCGCGTTTGTAAGCTCCTAGTTCTTCGTTAACACGGATACCGTAGTTATGAAGCAATAATTTAATCATCTCATTTTTATCCTCATCAGTAGTCCATTTATTAGGGCTGATGTGAGTAAACTCAAGATCTGCTAAAATTTTCTGAGTAAATTTAGCGCCTTTAGCAACCAATAATTCTTTATAAATGTTAAATACACCTTGAGATGTTTTGCCATTTACAATAGTGAATAATTTATCAACTAATTCTGCTTTTAATTTCTCAGTGATATTGGTATATCCTTTGTCTAATTTCTCAATTGCCGATTTCTCTTCAGCTTTTGTAGTTTTCTTAGCACGGCTGAATAATTTAGTATCAATTACCACACCTTGGATTGAAGGAGGAGTTTTTAAAGACGCATCTTTAACATCACCCGCTTTATCACCAAAAATTGCACGTAGTAATTTCTCTTCAGGTGATGGATCCGATTCTCCTTTTGGAGTAATCTTACCAATTAAAATATCACCTTCTTTTACATCAGCGCCAACACGTATAATACCATTTTCATCAAGGTCTTTAGTAGCCTCTTCAGAAACGTTAGGGATATCTGGTGTTAATTCCTCTTCTCCACGTTTAGTATCACGTACTTCTAACTCAAACTCTTCAATATGTAATGAAGTGAAAACGTCATCACGAACAATACGTTCGTTAATTACAATCGCATCCTCAAAGTTAAAACCTTGCCAAGGCATGAAAGCCACTTTCAGGTTTCTACCTAATGCCAATTCACCATTTTGAGTTGCATAACCTTCGCAAAGCACTTGTCCTTTTGTAACTTTCTGACCTTTTTTAACAATTGGTTTTAAGTTAATACAAGTATTCTGGTTGGTTTTTTTGAACTTAATTAAACGGTAAGTTTTGCTATCACCTTCAAATGAAACCAAACGATCATCTTCGTTACGGTCATATTTAATGGTGATTTCATTAGCATCAACATATTCTACAACACCGTTACCTTCTGCATTGATCAAAGTTCTTGAGTCACGAGCAACACGACCTTCTAAACCTGTACCTACAATTGGCGCTTCAGGACGTAACAATGGTACAGCCTGACGTTGCATGTTCGATCCCATCAAAGCCCTGTTCGCATCATCATGTTCTAAGAACGGAATCAACGAAGCTGCAATTGAAGTAATCTGGTTTGGCGCAACGTCCATTAAGTCTAATTTCTCAGGCTCAATAATCGGGAAGTCACCCTCGTAACGTGCTTTAACACGTGGCGTGGTAAATACACCTTTATCATCATATTCTGCATTAGCCTGAGCAATGGTTTTACCATCTTCATCTTCTGCAGATAAATAAATAACATCCGAATCTACAACTACTTTACCATCTTCAACACGTTTGTATGGTGTTTCAATGAAACCTAAATTATTGATTTTTGCATGCACACAAAGTGATGAAATTAAACCAATGTTTGGTCCTTCTGGAGTTTCAATGGTACATAAACGACCATAGTGGGTATAATGCACATCACGAACCTCGAAACCGGCACGTTCACGTGATAAACCACCTGGACCTAAAGCCGATAAACGGCGTTTATGTGTAATCTCTGCTAATGGATTTGTTTGATCCATAAACTGAGACAATTGGTTTGTACCAAAGAAAGAGTTAATAACTGATGATAACGTACGGGCGTTAATCAAATCAGTTGGTGTAAATACCTCGTTATCGCGAATGTTCATACGCTCACGGATTGTTCTGGCCATACGAGCTAAACCAACACCGAATTGTGCGTACAATTGCTCACCTACCGTACGTACACGACGGTTTGATAAGTGATCAATATCATCAACTTCTTCTTTTGAGTTAATCAATTTGATCAAGTATTTAACAATGGCGATAATATCCGCTTTTGTTAAAACTTTTACCTCATCAGGGGTATTCATTTTTAATTTACGGTTAATGCGGTAACGACCAACATCACCTAAATCGTAACGTTTATCCGAAAAGAATAAACGATCAATGATACCACGAGCAGTTTCCTCATCAGGTGGTTCTGCGTTACGCAAAGCACGATAGATGTTTTCTACAGCTTCTTTTTCCGAGTTTGAGGTATCTTTTTGTAATGTATTATATATAATGGTATAATCTGCCTGACTTGCGCCATCCTCTTTTGATAAGATGATGCTTTTAACGCCAGCTTCGATTACCATATCAATGTGTTCGTCTTCTAAAACGGTTTCTCTTTCAAGAATCACTTCATTACGGTCGATAGAAACTACTTCACCTGTATCTTCATCTACAAAATCTTCAACCCATTTCTTCAATACTCTCGCTGCCAGTTTACGACCGATGTATTTCTTTAAACCTGATTTACTAACTTTTACTTCGTCAGCAAGATCAAAAAGTTCTAAGATATCTTTATCAGAATCGTAACCGATAGCACGTAATAAAGTGGTAACCGGGAATTTTTTCTTACGATCGATGTAAGCGTACATTACGTTATTAACGTCTGTAGCAAACTCGATCCATGAACCTTTGAAAGGAATAACACGTGCAGAATACAATTTGGTTCCGTTAGTGTGACGGCTTTGGCCGAAGAACACGCCCGGAGAACGGTGTAATTGCGAAACGATAACACGTTCTGCGCCGTTGATAACAAATGTACCTTTTGGTGTCATATACGGGATAGTACCTAAGTACACATCCTGAATAATGGTTTCAAAATCTTCATGTTCAACATCGTTACAAGAAAGCTTAAGCTTTGCTTTTAATGGAACATTGTAGGTTAATCCACGCTCAATACACTCGTGTATATCGTAACGTGGCGGATCAACAAAATAATCAAGAAACTCTAAAACAAAGATATTTCTTGAATCTGTTATTGGAAAGTTTTCAGCAAACACTTTAAACAAACCTTCGCTAGAGCGATCGTCTGATGTGGTATCTATCTGGAAAAATTCTCTGAATGATTGCAATTGCACATCCAGAAAATCCGGATAGTCTATAATGTGCTTACTAGTTGCAAAATTTACTCTTTGTTCGACTGTCTTTGCCAATGGACTAAAAGATTTTAGTTTAAGAATAAACTATTTGTTTGGTTCGGGTTTGAAACGTTCTCATTAACCAAGCAAAATGAGATGTTTATAAACAGGTAAAGACACCAACATTTTCAGTCGGTGTCTAATACATTTTTAGCTTAGCTAAATTAAGTAATTACTTAACTTCAACTACTGCTCCAGCTTCTTCTAATTGTTTTTTAAGAGCTTCTGCTTCGTCTTTAGTAACACCAGTTTTTAATTCTTTTGGTGCTCCGTCAACTAAGTCTTTTGCTTCTTTCAAACCAAGACCTGTTAAGTCTTTTACAAGTTTAACAACTGCTAATTTAGCGCCACCAGCTTCTTTAAGAATTACATCGAAAGATGTTTTTTCTGCAGCAGCAGCAGGTGCATCACCACCAGCAGCAGGACCAGCAACTACAGCAGCAGCTGCAGGCTCGATACCATACTCGTCTTTTAAGATTTGAGCTAATTCGTTAACTTCTTTAACGGTTAAGTTTACTAATTGCTCAGCAAACGATTTTAAATCTGCCATTTTATTAAGATTTTAAAAATTTACGTAAAAATAATTTTGTTTAATTGCGAACTTAAGGTGTTCGTTAACCTTCTCTTTCTTGTAGAGTTTTAACAATTCCTGCAATTTTGCCTCCGCTTGATTTAAGCGCAGAAACAACATTTTTAGCTGGTGATTGTAATAATCCAATGATATCGCCAATAAGCTCTTCTCTCGATTTTAAGCTTACTAAATTATTCAATTGGTCATCGCCAACATAAACTGATGAATCTATATATGCCGCTTTAAGCAATGGTTTATCAGATGTTCTTCTCAAAGTTTTAATCAGCTTAGCCGGAGCGTTTGCTGTTTTTGAGAATAATAATGATGATGAACCTTTAAGGGCTTCGTATATCTCTGATGCATCGCCATCTAAACCTTCAATCGCTTTGCGAATTAAAGAATTTTTAGCAACTTTCATAATGATATCACCTTCAAAACATTTGCGTCGGATATTATTAACCTGCTCAACAGAAAGGCTAGAGGTATCAGCAATATAAAAATTGCCATACTCTTGCATTTGTCCTTGTAGTTCTGCAACTACTTCGTTTTTTTCTTCTCTGTTCATGATTAAATCCCCGCTACTGATTTGGTTTCAATTGCAATTCCAGGACTCATTGTAGAAGACACGTGAATGCTTTTAAAATAAGTTCCTTTTGCAGCAGATGGTTTCAATTTAGAAATTACAGAGATAATCTCCATTGCATTTTCATAAATTTTATCTGCCGGGAATGATACTTTCCCTATTGAAGCGTGTATAATACCGCTTTTGTCTACTTTAAAATCAATTTTACCTGCTTTTACCTCAGTTACAGCTTTACCAACATCGTTAGTTACTGTACCTGATTTTGGGTTAGGCATTAAGTTCCTTGGACCTAAAACACGGCCTAATTTACCTACCTTAGCCATACAAGCTGGTGTAGTGATAATAATGTCTACATCGGTCCAACCACCTTCAATTTTAGCCACATATTCGTCTAAACCTACGAAGTCTGCGCCGGCTGCTTTTGCTTCTTCTTCCTTATCAGGAGTTACTAAAGCTAAAACACGTACAGTTTTACCTGTTCCGTGTGGTAAAGTAGCAATACCACGTACCATTTGATTGGCTTTACGCGGATCTACACCTAAAGAAACATCAATATCAACTGATGCATCGAATTTAGTAGTAGTGATTTCTTTTACCAAAGCAGCAGCAGCTTGTAAAGTATAAGCTTTACCAGCTTCTATTTTAGCATGTGCCTTTTTTTGATTTTTAGTTAATTTCGCCACTGTTGTAAACTGTTTTTAATTAATTATTCCAGGGTGCGTCACCAGAAACGGTGATTCCCATACTGCGTGCTGTACCGGCAACCATACTCATTGCAGATTCGATTGTAAATGCATTTAAATCAGGCATTTTATCTTCAGCAATAACTTTAATCTGGTCCCAGGTCACCGATCCAACTTTCTTACGGTTTGGCTCAGCAGAACCACTCTGTAATTTAGTAGCATCTTTTAACTGGATGGCTACTGGAGGGGTTTTGATGATGAAATCGAATGACTTATCAGCATAAACAGTAATTACAACTGGCAATACTTTACCTGCTTTATCTTGGGTACGAGCGTTGTACTGTTTGCAAAACTCCATGATGTTAACACCTTTAGCACCTAATGCAGGTCCTACTGGTGGCGATGGATTTGCAGCTCCGCCTTTGATCTGTAATTTGATCATTGCACTGACTTCTTTTGCCATTTTGTGTTTTTTGTTTATTTAAAACTCAATGTTAAATATTGGAAGCATGTAACATTTAATTCCCTAGACGGTTCTATACAAAACCAAAAGGACTGCAAAGATATGGATAATATTGCAGATGCACAATAGATTAGTCAAAATTTATTCTTTAACTAAAATTTTCACTCACCATTCATTTTAAAATAATTTTTAAACAATTTTTAAATTTCAATAATTGCTATTCTACCTTTTCTACCAGGACAACCTTCTTTACTTTCAAAGTACCATGGGTTGTCAAAATGTAAATACTCGATGTTATTTTTTGTAATCAAACCTAAACTTATCCCTCCACCATCAGTAGCATAATTACGTGGTTTCCCTTTCTTAATTTCAGCAATGGTACATCCCGCCCCACCATCACTATCATCATCTTTTATTTTCCAAGGGCCTAATTTCAATAACGAATTCCAAAAAATTCTAGCATCCTTTCGGGAGATGTATTTAGTGTCAAAAAAAACATTAATGCCAATTTTGTAACTGTCAATATAGGCCCTATAATTATGCAACTTTTGTAAAGTATCTGTAAATGCTTTTGGCACAAGATTAAATCTATTTCTAATGTATTTTGAGCCATAAGTATATATCGAAATTGTATCTCCTTTTTTACTTACTATTAAATAGTTTCGGGCTTCAAGGAAGCTGGGGCAAAAATTATATAAAATGGTACTGTCTGCATTCTTTTGTAAAAACTGATGCATAGTATTAGGAACTTTATCTTTTTGGGCAAAACAAGAGAAAATCCAAAATTGAGCAAGAAAAAAAACTAAAAATCGCTTCATATTAATTACAAATTTTATTTCCTTTTGTATATCCAGCACTGCTTGGATCGTTAGTAGAAAGTTTATAAGCTCCAGAAATTGAAGCAATCTCTCCTGCTGTAATTTCAATTAACATCTTCTACAAACTAGATACTTCTGGCTTACATAATACAATACCGCTATTTTTAAAACTTGCTAACATTTGGAAATGAAGCTTCCCATTCTTGTAATAATATTCCTTTATTGCTAATAAATTGGTCATTTAGATTTAGGGGTATTATGGGTATGATAAAAACGCTAATTTTTGTATGCCTTATACATGTCTTTTCAATAATGACAGATTTTCCTATTTGTCAAAAGTCCATTAGTATCTTTCAGTTCTACATTTTTAGTTTTTAGAAAAATAAAAAGAATTCATCTAATGAAACAGTTACAGGAAAAATAAAGGTTTTTTTTATGAAAGCATTGTGCGTGTATGTATCTTTAAAGTCAATACCGATTTTCAATTTCGACACATCATAATTTGTTCAAATGACAACTGCATTGTTGATAAAATCGAAAAAGTTGCAAATATTAGTTTTGTCATCATTTTGTCAATTACAAAAAGTTCCTACTTTATTATAGCTGACTTTACTGTTATATTCATTAATATTTCACCAATCAATATTTATTTTCATCAGTAAATAAATCGAGAAAAGAAGTACGTTAAACCATCCGACGATAATACCTAAGGTTCAGAACTCAAAAAATTAAAAAATAAACGTTTTCAATCAACATCTGTTACAACCATAAGCTTATAGGCTTGCATAATATAACTCGCTTATTTTTGAATTTATTTACATCCGGAAAAAGCCCCCCTATTCACGCAATAAAGATTGTTGATTGCTAATGTATTGATCATTTAAATTTAAACCCATAACAGGTATAATAATCACACAGTTTTTATAACGACTAAAAATGCTTTTTCTTCATGCACTGATTTCCTAATTCTATATAAATTAATAGCATCTTTTAATTCTACATCTTCAGTTTTAGAAAAATAAATAGAATCTACTTTACCAAGTTTATTTACCGATACACTTACAGAAAAATAAATGCCTTTTTTATAAAAGTGTTATTCATATATGCATCTTTGAAACCAATACCGAGTTTCAGATTCTGCTTTGATAAATCGACGATTTGCGCATAACAAAATTGGGTTATTAATAACAATAACAACCCAATCATTAATAACGACCCAATCATTAATGTTTTTTTCCATAATTTTTAAATTTTAAACCAATTATACAATTAGTTACAATAGCTACCTAGTTTATCGTATCTATCCTTATCACTATATTTCATTAATGTTTCGCCTACCAATGTTTTATTGGCATTGCTTAAAAGATCAAAAAATATTTGTTTTAAACCACATAAGCAGAACTAAGTAATAAAGTATATTGATTAATCGTAATCTAATATATATGATCTATTAATTGGTTTACATAATACGATTCGCCTGTTTTTAAACTTTTGTATATCAGGAAATAGTGCGCTCCATTCCCTTAATAATTCATTTTGAAAACTGATAAATTGATCATTCAAATTAATAATCATTACGGGAGCTATAACCACACAATTTTTATACCTTTTAAAAAAAATAGTATTTGACATGATAGTGGCTTTTATTTTTTCAAGGTTTATTGCCTTTCCCAAGTCTATATTCTCGGTTTTGGAAAAATAGATAGAATCAATAATGCCCAATTTATTCACGGCAATGTTGATAGAATATATAAAGGCTTTTCTTGGTATTAAATTATTCAGATACTCGTCTGTAACACTTATTGGCAATCCCAATTTCGATATATCAAGCATTTGTGCGTAGGAAAAGTGCACTAACGATAGACACATTACGATTATAAATAATAATTTTTTCATAATTTTAGTTATTACAATAGGTTCCTAGTTTATCATATCTATCCTTGTCACTATATTTCATTAATGTTTCCCCTATCATAGTTTTATTGGCATCACTAAGTAAATCGAAAAAAGAAGTTTGTTTTAAACCACCCCATGATAATGCCCAAGCATCTGTATCTGATAAATTAGGAAATACACTTTTAAGAGAAGCCATTATCTTATCAACAAAATTTTGTGCCATGTATTCGTGTTGAGATGGCACTAATACCTTGCCTTGCGGATCTTGAGGAAAGAGTTTTCTCAACTCCGCATGCACCATCTCGTGATAAACTGTGGCCACTGCATATTGTTCTGATCGTATGCCTGCTATATCGCTATTAAAGGTTATGGTTGAGGTCATGATTCCATTAGCATCAGGTTCTGTTCTTGCTCTTGCGTCAAGACTATAGTTATTAAGCGAACCATCTGCAAATACTACATTATAATTTTTGTTACTACCGAAAGCGTCATAGAACAGTGTTTTGATTTCATTAACCGCATTTTTAGATAATGCTTGATTAAGCGCATTTTTTATGCAAGCATTTTTAACTTCATTACGAATTATATTAATTACTGATGCAGGAGGCAATGGTTGTAAGTCGCAAGGGGTTGTTCCAGCGGCAACAGCTAACCTCTCCCCTCTTAAACCGCGAAATTCAATAGTAGGTGGAGTTCCAGGGCATGGGTTATAGTTAGGGTCTGGTGTTGGAGTTGTAGTACCTCCGCCACCACCACTTCCTTCACCAGTACAAATAGTCATTGTGCTGGAAATATTTGCATAACCCGCAGCCCCTTCTCCAGTAAGTGTACAATTAGCATCTCCTGGCCAGTGGTTACCAGAACCGCACTTATAAGCTTCAGAGTAAATAAAAGTGTACTCAGTACAACCTGGGGCAGCTAAGCTCGATTTGTCTAGTGGAGTTAATGACCCTGATTTTTGATTTTTCAATAAGCTACTAAGTTGTTGTGTAGCAGGAATAGGTACATAGCCATTACCCAAATCAATTGGTGTCACCACAACTTCGCCATCAAATTTAGTTTGTTTACCTGCTTTCCAATTGTTTATCCACTTAATGGTAGGAGTATACGAGGTTACAAATGCAGAGGTTCCTTGAGGCGACTCAACGATTGTTAAGTTCTGAAACATAACGGACATGGGACTATTGAGTTTTACGGGAAAATATAGCTTTTCGTATTTCCATCCGTTATCATTTTGATACTATCTGTTATTAAAGCAAAACCTTTGTAGGTTTCAGCCAATGCAATACTCATTATTCTTTTAGGAGCATTGGAAAAACCAAACTGTTTTTGAAGTATTCCTAATGCTGATTGATTGATTTTTGATTTAAATCCATTAAAACTTACAGTAGTTATCTGGAAACCTTTTTTTTTGAAAGCTGCATTTTCTTTAAGTATTTCAGAATTTATCAACTCGCCAGAATGGATTTCCTTTTTACATGAGTAAATTGTTACTGTAAACAATAAAACTAAAGCAAGTAAATGTTGCTTTACGAGGTTGTTATTTTTCTCCATATGTTAATTTAGATTTATGATTAGTATCATTTGAGAGGTGAGGTAAACGAATATACTAATAAATTTTAAACTACAAATTAATCATACATAAATACATTTAAAGAGTAAATGGATGCAACAAAAAAAGCTTTCCCTTTTTAGGAAAGCTTTTTATATTATATGAAAATCTGAAATCTACAATCGTAAATCTATCTACTCTTTCTCTACTTGCATATAGTTAAGTTCTAATGGCGTTTTACGGCCGAAAATCTTAACCATAACTTTTAATTTTTTCTTCTCTTCGTTAACTTCTTCAATAACTCCGGTAAACCCATTAAAAGGTCCATCCATAACTTTGATGTTTTCGCCAACGTAGAAAGGCACATTCATCATCTCACCTTGCTCACTCATTTCATCAACCTTACCTAGAATACGGTTAACTTCTGCCTGGCGCATTGGGATTGGATTACCAGCTTTATCGCCTAAAAATCCGATAACACTATTTATTCCTTTTATGATGTGCTCTAATTCACCATCTAAAGTTGCTTCGATTAATACATATCCAGGATAAAAATTACGTTCTTTTGCAATTTTCTTTCCATCTTTCATTTGGTAATACTTCTCCATAGGTATTAAAACCTGAGGAACCAAATGTGAAAAACCTAAACGACTAATTTCAGCATCAATGTACTGTTTTACCTTTTTTTCTTTACCGCTTACAGCTCTTACTACATACCACTTTAAAAGATCGCTCATTAGTATATTAGTTAGAAAGTGATTTGTAAAAAGTATCTAAAACGAAAACTGAACCTTTATCCATTGCAAATATAATTAGTGCAATAATTAAAGAGGCTACTAAAACAAGAACTGCAGAATTCTGAAGTTCTCCCCAGGTAGGCCATGTTACCTTCTGAGTCATTTCATCGTACGATTCTTTTATAAATTGAACTACTTTAGCCATATCAAAATTATTGAATGAGAGAATGAGAAAATGAGTGAATAATATATATGAAGTTAACCCTTCAAATTCAATCATTCATTCATTAAAAAATCAAACATTATTTAAGCACGGGAACAAGGATTCGAACCCTGATCAAAGGTTTTGGAGACCTCTATTCTACCGTTGAACTATTCCCGTGTAGAAGTTAAAAGCATAAGGCTAATGGGTTAAACCTGTTGCTTTATGCTTATAACTTTATTCAGGAAAACTTTCAGCTTTTTGCCTTAAGCTTTCCCTATTTTTATTTTACAATTTCAGTTACCTGACCAGCACCTACAGTTCTACCACCCTCACGGATTGCGAAACGTAAACCTTTTTCCATTGCGATTGCGTTGATCAATTTCACAGAAATTGTAACGTTATCACCTGGCATTACCATTTCAGTACCTTCTGCTAATGAAATTTCACCAGTAACATCTGTTGTACGGAAATAGAATTGTGGACGGTATTTGTTGAAGAATGGAGTGTGACGACCACCTTCTGCTTTTGATAATACATAGATTTCAGCTTTGAAATCAGTGTGTGGAGTTACTGAACCTGGTTTACAGATTACCATACCACGACGGATATCAGTTTTCTCAATACCACGTAATAATAAACCAACGTTATCACCAGCTTCACCGTAATCTAAAATTTTACGGAACATCTCAACACCAGTAACTGTAGATTTTAAGTTCTCAGCACCCATACCTAAGATTTCAACTGGATCACCAGAGTTGATTACACCACGCTCAATACGACCAGTTGCAACAGTACCACGACCAGTGATCGAGAATACATCTTCAACAGGCATTAAGAATGGAAGTTCAGTTAAACGTGGAGGAATTGGAATGTAGCTATCTACAGCATCCATTAATTCCATAATTTTTCCAACCCATTTAGCATCACCGTTCAAACCACCTAAAGCAGAACCTTGAATAACAGGAATATCATCACCAGGGAAATCGTAGAACGATAATAATTCACGAACTTCCATTTCTACTAATTCTAATAATTCAGGATCATCAACCATATCCACTTTGTTCATGAATACAACTAATGAAGGTACACCAACCTGACGAGCCAATAAGATGTGCTCACGAGTTTGTGGCATTGGACCATCAGTAGCAGCAACAACGATAATAGCACCATCCATTTGAGCCGCACCTGTAACCATGTTTTTAACATAATCCGCGTGACCTGGACAATCTACGTGTGCGTAGTGACGGTTTGCAGTTGAATACTCAACGTGCGCAGTATTAATAGTAATACCTCTTTCTTTTTCCTCAGGAGCTGAGTCAATTGAATCGAATGAACGTGCCTCAGATAAACCTGCATCAGCTAAAACTTTTGTAATAGCTGCTGTTAAAGTTGTTTTACCGTGATCGACGTGACCGATGGTACCGATGTTTAAGTGCGGTTTACTACGGTCAAATTTTTCTTTTGCCATTTTATTTATAACTAATTAGTAGGTTAACTTTTTATTATTTTTATTTATTGTTTTGATGCAATGCAACACAAAAAAACCTTGCCCATTCTGTTTATTACAGATTTAACAAAGCTTAATTTACCTGAGCCAACTATGGGAATTGAACCCATGACCTCTTCCTTACCAAGGAAGTGCTCTACCGCTGAGCTAAGTCGGCTTTTTATTTCAGCTCATTAGTTCATTTGTTAAGCAGTTCATTTGGCTATGATAGAACCATTGAACTAATTTCTAATGAACTTCCAAGAGCGGAAGACGAGGTTCGAACTCGCGACCTATAGCTTGGAAGGCTATCGCTCTACCAACTGAGCTACTTCCGCTTTTTAATTTAGGATTGATGATTTACGATTTAATCTAAAATCGTTAATCTAAAATCTAAAATCAATTGTGGGGAGAGAAGGATTCGAACCTTCGAAATCTTGCGATAACAGAGTTACAGTCTGTCCCATTTGGCCGCTCTGGAATCTCCCCATCTTTTTATTTTAAAACCGAGATTTACAATATAAGACTTTTCAATCCGCAATTGTTAATCTGTAATCTAAAATAAAAAAGAGCCTCCTATCGGAATCGAACCAATGACCTACTGATTACAAGTCAGTTGCTCTACCAGCTGAGCTAAGGAGGCTTTTTTAAATGTTCTATGCCTAAAAAACTGATTTTTCAATCAATTAAATGGGTATTTTACAAAATATTAAACTTTCACAGAACAATCCACTTCTTTATTTGAGGAAACCCCCTTTCCGAATTGGAATGCAAATCTACACAATTATATTTCTATTCAAAATAATTTTAAAAAAAAATAAGCAGGCTTATAAACCTGCTTATTTTTAATATAATTTTAAAAGAAATAGTTGCTTAGTAATCAGATATTTCGCTTTCGATTAATACTGATTTTTGTTCACTTATTTTTTTTCTTGTTTTTTCTTTATGCTTGGTAATTTGCTTCCTTAATGATTCAATTGCTAAATCTGTTGCTTCCTCAAATGATTTACATTGTTCTTTAGCAAATAAAGTTCCACCCGGTACAATAAGTTTTATCTCACTTACTTTATTAGCCTCGTTATCTACATTCTCTAGCTTTAAATACACTTCACCACTAATTATCTGGTCAAAAAACTGATCGAGCTTATTAGCCTTCTTCTGTATAAAATCTAACAATTTACTGTCTGCACTGAAGTGGATTGATTGAACTCCGATTTTCATTTTTCCTCCTTTTTTTATGCCTTTGGATGGGCTTGTTTATAAATTGACTTTAATCTTTCGATTGAATTGTGTGTGTAAACCTGTGTGGCGGCTAAACTTGCATGCCCTAATAATTGTTTTATGGCATTTAAGTCAGCACCAGCATTTAATAAACTAGTTGCATAGCTGTGTCGCAATACATGTGGGCTCTTTTTTATATTAGTAGAAACCAATGCTAAATTAGAACTCACAATCCGATATATCAGCTTCGGGTATGCTTTTGTTCCTTTGTTTGTAACGATTAAATGGGGCTGTATGTTGCCAAAGTTTTGCAACTTTTTTAGTTCAATATAGGTACTTAACTGATTAATAAGCTGTTTATTTATTGGAATTATTCTTTCTTTATTCCTTTTTCCTAAAACCTTTAGTGTACCAGAATAAAAATCTACATCCGTTTCTTTAAGCTGTACAAGTTCATCCAAACGCATACCGGTACCAAACAATAATTCAATAACCAGATGGTCTCTCACCGAATTAAAACTATCATCAAAATGAACGTCAGAATCTAACAAACTATCTAATTTCTGCGAACCGACAAAATTTGGCAACCGCTTTGGAATTTTTGGTGCCTTAATTAATAGCATAGGATTTTGAGAAATTTTACCTTCGCGATGTAAAAACTTATAAAAGCTTCTTAAGGCTGAAATTTTTCGATTAATGGTACTCTCTATTGATTTATCTTCCAATAAATGAACCATGAAACTCCTGATGTGTGTGTGCTTAACAGATAGAAAATCCAAATCGATTTCCTTTTCCAGAAAGATCTTAAACTGATTTAAATCTGCTTCGTAAGCAGTTATGGTATGCGCAGATGAGCGTTTCTCGTGAGATAGATATGTAAGAAAACTATTAATTAACATGTAGTATATATTAATCCTGCACTTAGATTGAAGTTACTAATAGTTTTAATATTAAGAAATTATTAACAACAAATTTTTTCAAAAAAAAATGCCTTCAGGAAAAATCCTGAAGGCATTAATTAAATTTATATTTTAAACAACTATACAGTTGCATCTAAATTCATGTTTTGAATGTAAACAGCATGTTTAATTTCAGTACGACGGGCCACAGATTTTTTCTCGTATGCCTGACGGCTACGTAATTCTCTCAATACACCAGTTTTCTCAAACTTTTTCTTGAAACGTTTAAGGGCTTTATCTAATGATTCGCCGTCTTTAATGTTGATAATGATCATAACGCTGAAATACCTCCTCTCGTGGTTTTTTAAATTGTCCTTATTGTAAGGGATGCAAATGTAAGTAAATTATTGAAAATGAGAAAGATTTTTTATTAAATAGTTTTATGTCTCAATAAAAATTATAAAGACAAAAAATGCCCCGAAATATTCGAGGCATTATTTTTTAAATGGATATGCTATTTAATTATCTGTCATTAATCTATTGTATAAAAGTTCTGATTGTGATATAGGAAAGATATACCTTCTATCACTTGCCGGTACAGCAGAAACAGTTCCTTTTGCAGGTAAGTCTAAACCCAATCTCAACAAATCTGGACTTCTTAAACCTTCTCCTAAAAGTTCTATATTTCTTTCTTTTAAGAACGCATTTATAAGTGCTTGCGGAGTAACGAAATTTGCAGCAGTAAATGTAGTAGTTGCATCAGAACGTTGTCTTACTGCATTTAATAAACTAATAGCTCTTGCATCTACCGAATTAGTACTTCTCGCAATTGCTTCACCTAGGCTCAATAATACTTCTGCATAACGAATCACAGGAACATAATCGATATATGGTGATGGTGTAGCAAATTTACCCATAAGCTTACTTGATACGCCACTTATAGTTGCTGTACCAATCAATCCTCTCCTCGCATCGGTTGCTTTCCATTCTGCATCTGCAATAATTCCTGCATCATTTAATTTAAATTCTCTGATGGAAAAGAAGTAAGAGCCCAATGCTGTTTGTCCACCTACAACATCGGTAGCAGCATTCATTGGTGATGATAAAATAGATTCTGTTGTTGTGTATGGTGCTTTAAATACATTCGCAACATTAGCCTGAAGGGCATGGGCGACTCCAGTAGATGCAGTGTATGGTGCATTAGCACTAACAATTTTATTTGCTTCTGTTATTACGTCAGCGTAACGCTGCATGCTAAGGTAAACTCTTGTTTTAAATGCAATTGCCGTATTACGATGACCGCGTATTGTATTATCATAAGCTGTTGCATAATTTAAAGGCAAACCTGTTTCCGCATCATTTAAATCAGATAATATTTGAGTGTATACCTGTGCTACCGTACTACGGGCTAAATCATAATCGCCGGCTACAGAATTACCTGTTAATCTTAATGGAACTCCGGGCTTACTACCGTTTCCATCATAATATGGCCTGGCATATAATTGCAACAAACTATAATAAGCTATAGCTCTTACCATCTTAGCCTCTGCAACGTAGTTAGCGGCAAGTGCTGTTCCCACTGTTGCTGCGCCAGTTTTTGCCATACCATCAATTAATAAATTACAGCGGTTTATAACTGAATATGCTGCAGCCCAAAGACCAGTAATTTCTTGTGAATTATTGGATGATGTAAAATTCCAAACCTGATAGGCTGTTACTGAATTTGTGGTAAGGTTGATGTAATTATCTGCTCTAACTTCATTGTAAACAATGTATCTACCACCGTAAAAATCGCCTGCTTTTAATCCAGAATAAATTCCTAATATCTGTGCTTTAATTCTTTCTGGTGTACTAAAAGCCGCATCAATATCAACAGCATTTAGAGAAACAGGATTTAAATTTGACTCTTTTCTACATGAAGTTGCAAAGATGGCAACCAGGGCAAGAGTATATATAATTTTTCTTTTCATGTTATTCATCTTAAAATTTGAAATTTAATCCTGCCGTAAATACTCTACCGCTAGCCACTGAATTACGCTCGATACCTTGAGCGCCATTAGCACCTCCATTTGATGAAACTTCAGGGTCGGTACCGTTGTATTTTGTAAGAATTAGTAAATTTTGACCGCTTAGGTATATTCTGGCACTAGTTATTTTTAATTTAGCTAACAAACTATTTGGGAGCGTGTAGCCTAAAGAAATTTCTCTTAATTTAACAAAATCGCCTTTATAAACATTGATATCTAATGGCACGGCAGAACCGTTAGACATATTATCTCCTGCTACAACTCTTGGTACAGAAGTTATTTGTCCTGGTGTAGTCCAACGGTTTAAAATATCTACAGAGTTATTCCAAAAACGCTGATCCATAATAGAAGCCTGAGTTCCATTGTAAATATAAAAACCTGCTTGATACGTAATGGTCATTCCCAAATCAATGTTTTTATATTTAAAGCTATTGATAAAACCTCCATAAAATTTAGGCTGAGAATTACCATAAATCTGCTGATCTGTTGAGCTGATACCAGGCGCAATTGTGCCATCCTCATACCTCCAACGACTTGCAACTGGCGAACTATGGTCGTAAAGCATTTTTCTTCCATTAGCACTTACAAAAATCCGTCTTCCTGTTGCAGGATCTACTCCGGCAGTTGTAACTACGTAAATCATCCCTAGTGATGTACCAACTTTAGAAATACTTGCTGTTTCTAAACCTGAAGTTGCCGATGTAAACTGATCAATAGTTGGTGTAAGTGAGGTAATTAAATTCTTATTATATGTGAAGTTAAAGGATGGTGTCCAACTAAAATCTTTGGTATTTATTGCCTGAGCATTTACAGTAAATTCGTAACCTTGATTATACATTGAACCAATATTTGACTGAGGAGAATTTGGCAAACCAGACGATGGTGCTTGAGGTACATTGTAAATTAATCCATCTATATCATTTTTATAATAAGCTGTTTCGAAAGTAATTTTATCATTGAGAATACCAAAATTGATACCCACATCAAGTTTTTTACTTGTCTCCCAGCCTATCTCTCTGTTTCCTGCTTGTGAAAAATTTAATGTAGGTGCTCCTCCAAACAAACCGTTTCCGTAATAGGAGTTTGGCGCATAATCGCCTAAGCCCGAAAAGTTTCCTACTTCTCCATAACTTCCTCTGAAACGGAAACTGCTGAATAATTTACCTATACTACTATCTTTCCAAAAATCTTCTTGAGCTATTTCATAGCCCAAACCAACGCTGTAAAATATACCAGCCTTTTTATCAGGTCCGAATGCCGAATATTCATCTTGACGAAGTGTACCATTAATAATGTACTTCTTTTTAAAGTCGTAATTTAAACGACCGAAAAATGATACCAAATAATTTTCACCATATCCACCAGTATTTGAGAATTGGGTATAACCTGCGGTAAAATCATTAAATGCCAAATCAGATAATCCGGTTCTGCCCGCACCAAATGAGCGAGAAAGGGTTCTTTGTTGTTCTGTTCCTAACAATAAAGAGAAACTGTGTGCATCATTAAACGTTTTATCAGCTTGTGCCGTAGTTGTCCAAACTGATCGTTTATTCTGACTGTAACTTAAACCTGCAGAACCTACTGCGGCGAAGCCATCACCATTTATTGGATTGGCAAAAGTATCATTTGTTGAATACAGATAATCAATACCATAAACGCTTCTCAATGTTACCCAAGATATTGGCTTGTATTGTACATAAGCATTTGACTGAATTCTATTTAAGTAATTGTAAGATCTGTCTAAATCTATCTGAACTACAGGATTGTAAAAACCAACCTGAGACACCTTGTTATTCATTATCCCTAGGTTATTACCACTTAAATTATAACCACCAGAATTGGAATAAGGCGAAACGTTAGGTGCATTTACCAATGCTACACGACCAAGACCGGCGGTTCCAAACGCTTGTCCATTTAACGATCCTGAACTGATAACAGCAAGATTATCTTCATTTGCATATTGCAATTTTGCACCAATACTTAATGTTTTACTTATTTTATGATCTACATTAAAAATGGCTCCCAATCTTTTGTAATCATTTTTTACAATGATACCTTGTTGATTAGTATAATTAACAGACATATAATATGTTGTTGATTCGGAACCACCTGATACGCTTAATGAATTACTATATGATACACCCTGACGATATGCGTAGTCGTACCAATTGGTGTTAATAGGTTGTCCATCTGGTCCATTAGTTAATGCATAAGCATTTGTAGCGGCATTGTACGTGCCTGCATTTCTCAAACCTTCATTTTTAATATCGGTGTATTGGAATGCATCTAAAATATCTGGCAATCTTTGTACGTTGGTTAAACCTGCCCAGCCATCATAAGTTACAACTGCTCTACCTGTTTTACCTTTTTTAGTTGTAATAACAACAACTCCATTAGCAGCACGACTACCATATATTGCGGTTGCTGACGCATCCTTTAAAATATCCATAGTTTCGATATCATTAGGATTAATACTTGCTAAAGCATTTCCTGCAGCATTTGTACCGCTGGCATCACCAGTAAATGTTGCTATACCATCAATAACAATTAATGGATATGAACTCAAAGAGATTGAATTGGTACCTCGAATACGAAATACTGGCGGATTATTTAATACTCCATTTGGAATAGAAATCTGAACACCCGCTGCTTTACCTCCTAAAGCTTGGTCGAAGCTTTGTACTGGCTTGTTTGCTACTTGCTCACCTCTTATTGAAGTAATGGAACCAACCAAATCGCGTTTTTTTACAGTGCCATAACCTGTAACAACAACATCATTTAAGGTATTACTATCTTCATCCATTGCTGCATTGACCGTTCCAGATGATGAAACCGAAACTGTTTTACTTACATAACCTAGAAAACGAAATGTTAATGAATTTGTATTATTTGGTACAGCAATATTATAGATACCATCTGCACCTGTTTGTGCTGCTATTCTTGCACCAGGAACAATAACAGAAACACCGGGGAGAGGAAGTCCATCTTTTGTTGATGTTACTTTTCCTGTAATCTTCTTTTGTTGTGCTTGCACGGAAATGCTTAACACAATTAGAAGGAACAAAACGAGTAGTTTTTCTTTCATACTTTTTAGTTTTAGGGTAATTTGATTAATTATTAGTGAGGAAATCGTATTATATATAATATCAATCCTAAAAAAAAATCAATAAAAGCCCATTAAAAAGCTTTGACTTCAAGAAAATTCACTCCGGGTCTGATTTTTTGGTTATTCTAATTCAAAAAATATAATTTTTTTGACAAAAAAGTATTAATACGCAATTAAATTATAAGAAAAGTATTAGAATAAGTTTGTTTAGTTTTTGATTTTATAAAAAAACAAAATAAAAATCATAAAAAAAAATAAAAATTATATTTAATTAATAAATATTGAACATTAAATCTACCATATCTCGATTTTAAGCAAATAGTCATTTCGTTTTTACACTTAAAATCAATAAAAATAATACTAATTTACTTTTTAACGCAAAATAATATGCTAAACAGTACAATTCATTGATAAATTTGGTTAAAAGCTAAAAAAATCAAGCGAAAATCTTTAAATCTGCATAAAAAGCATGCAAAAAATAAATAATCAGTAATCAGTAAAAATTATTGGTTTTTTTAAAACAACTTTATACTTTGTTTTATTACATTTAAATAAAAATCAATAAATAACAAAATGACTACAGGTAAAAAAACAATCTCAATTATTATAGTTATAGCAATACTAATAGTTGCTGCCCTAGCTTATTATAGATACTTCTTCGTTTTTGGGGAGGGAGTTAAAGCAGGTGAATTAAATTATGTGGTAAAGAAAGGGTACTTATTCAAAACCTATGAAGGTAAATTAATCCAAAGCGGTATAAAATCCAGACAAACAGGTACACTTCAAAATAATGAATTTGAATTTTCTATTGCAAATGAAGAAATAGCAAATAAAATGATGGCAAATAGCGGTAAATTCTACGAACTTCATTACAAAGAATATAAAAGTACATTGCCATGGAGAGGATTTTCTGTATATGTTGTAGATAAAATTGTTTCTTCTAAAGACATGCCACAATAGTTTTTAGTCAAACGTTCTTCGTTTTCAGCTTATAAACAATCACTATCGCTAATAATTTTTCTGAAATAAAAAGACATAAAAAAATCCGGAGGCTTTTAAGCCATCCGGATTGCTCATAATATATTTGGTTTTTAATAAAATTTAAGGTTTAATGCATAAAGCGTCAAACTTTCTACTTTACACCTCCCTATTTTGATAGTATTTCTCTGGCGATAACAATCTTTTGTATTTCTGATGTGCCTTCGCCTATTGTACATAATTTACTATCACGATAAAACTTCTCCACAGGAAAATCTTTCGTGTAGCCGTATCCTCCAAAAATCTGAACAGCTTCTGTTGAAACCCTAACGGCCACTTCTGATGAAAAATACTTAGCCATAGCCGATTCTTTAGTCATCGGTAAATGCCTGTTTTTCAAATCTGCTGCCTGGCGTATTAATAATTCTGCCGCTTCAATATCAGTTGCCATATCTGCAAGCTTAAAACTAATAGCCTGAAAGCTAGAAATTGGTTGTCCGAACTGCTGACGTTGTTTTGAGTAAGAAACCGAGGCATCAAATGCACCTTTTGCAATACCTAAACCTAATGCAGCGATAGAAATCCTTCCACCATCTAAAATTTTCATTGCCTGCTTAAAGCCATCGCCAACACTGCCAAGCAAATTTGCTTTCGGTACACGGCAATTATCAAAAATCATTTCTGTAGTTTCTGATGCTCTCATGCCCAGTTTATTCTCTTTCTTACCAGCAGAAAAACCTGGTGTACCACGCTCTACAACTATTGCAGAAATCCCTTTCGAACTTCCCTGCTCGCCGGTACGCACCATAACTACAGCTACATCACCGCTTTTGCCATGTGTAATCCAGTTCTTTGCACCGTTAATAATATAATCATCGCCATCTTCAACAGCGGTAGTCATCATTCTTAAAGCATCCGAACCTGTGTTGGCTTCAGTTAAACCCCATGCACCAATCCATTCGGCAGTTGCTAATTTTGGCAACCACTTCTGTTTTTGCTCTTCGTTACCAAAAGCTAAAATATGCCCGGTACATAAAGAATTATGTGCTGCTACTGATAATCCAATTGAGCCACAAACTCTGGATACTTCTACTATTACATCAACATACTCCTGGTATCCCAAACCAGAACCACCATATTCTTCGGGAACTAAAACACCCATCAGCCCAAGTTCTCCCAATTGCTTAAACAACTCTACGGGGAAAGTTTGTGCCTCATCCCATTCCATTATATTCGGACGAATGTGTTTCTCGGCAAAATCTTTTACCATTGCCTTAACATTTACCTGTGTTTCTGTTTCTGAAAAATTATAGCTTACGCCCATTAATTATTTATTTTTTATGGTTAGAAGCGGCAATGATAAACAATTATTTTATAGTTATTTACCATAAAATATTCGTCAAATTGCAGAACGAAATGGTATTTGGTTCAATTAGTTTGAATTTTAATTTTAAACATTGATAAAACTTAAAAAAGCAAATTAATTTAATTTTAAGAAAATATTACATTAAACCTTAATGGAGTGAGTTTTGCAGCCAAATGAAGATTTAATGCAAATCCAATAGTTGTATTAAAACATCGCTAGCATATTCTTAAAATGATAAGTACGGTGTTAGTTTATCTACAACTTGCGGTGTAAGTATTGCTACTTTCTTTAAATCGTTTGCACTTTTATAATTTCCATGTTGTTTTCTATACTGAATAATTGCATTGATTTGTTTGTAAGACAAATAAGGAGAAGATTTTAGTGAATTAAAATCAGCAGTATTAATATTTATGGTTCTTATCGCCGATGGATTAATTAACACCTGATCTTTAATTTCATTAAACTTTATCGAATCTAAACCATAAACTTCCATAAGTTGCTCCTTTTTATAAAAGCCGCCTAACCGCTCCCGATACTTTAGAATTCGGGTGGCAAAAGCTGGTCCGATGCCTTTAATTTGGTCGAGACCTGCAGAATCTGCTTGGTTTATTTCTATAACAACTGGCGCTCGCTTTACATATTCCTGCTTCTCGTATTGAAAGTCATTCTTTTCAAATGTTCCACCTTTGTTTTCAATATCAACATAAGGTAATAGTTTGTTATACATTTCAGGCGAAATCGTGTACATCCTTTTCAAATCTTCAGCTTTATAAAACTTGCCGCCCTTATTTCGATAATTCACAATAGACTGAGCCTGTTTTGGAGATAGACCCAATGTTTCCCAACCAGCAGCATCAATTGTATTGGGATCGAATTTAAATAGTTTTGATGTAGTCTTTTTATTAGTAGTATTTTCTATTCTATCCCTATTGTATTGAAATTTTTGCTCATCAGAGATGGTAATCTTTTGAATCGAAGCCAATAGGCTTGAATCATCCTTTTCTACAGGTGTATATGAGGCTATTAATATTGGCGTCACTTTCAACAGCACAATAATTATAATAAGAAATAACAACCCGTTAAATTCTCCCTTACTAAAATCAAAGTGTTTGTTTAGCCAAATTCGCATAGTGTGATATGACGTGTGTATTATAAATATAAATCTTATTTTTGGAATTGCAAAGCACTTGCTGTTCGGCATATCAACAAGCTAATTAATTTTATGAAGATTATTACTACCTCAGAATTTGCTAAGGCAACTAAGATAGATAAATTAGGGGTTCCGGGTTTGGCGGGTTTAATGATGGAAATCATGAAACTTAACGACATTAATGATGTTTTTTCTCAAAATCAGCACTTTAATGGTTTAGAGTTTGTAGATAAAATTTTAGAAACCATCGGTGTTACCATCGATTTTGATGAAGACGAATTAAATAGCATTCCTAAAACCGGCCCATTCATTGCAATTGCAAATCATCCTTACGGCGGTGTAGAAGGTTTGGCTTTAGTTAAGCTTTTATGTACCGTTCGCCCTGATGCAAAGGTTATGGTGAATTTTATTTTAAAGAAAATTCCAAATTTGGATGAGTTCTTCGTTGCCGTAAATCCTTTTGAAAATGTACAACATTCATCGAGCATAAGCGGTTTAAAAACAACTTTTGATTTATTACGAAGTGGCACACCAATAGGTATATTTCCGGCTGGTGAAGTATCCACTTTCAAATTAGATGCACAGCAAGTAACGGATAGAATGTGGCATCCGGTGGTGGGTAAATTGATAGCGAAAGCGAAAGTACCTGTTGTACCAATTTATTTTCATGGCAATAACGGGGTTTTATTTAATATTCTAAGCTTCATACATCCTACGCTTCGTACTGCGAAATTACCTTCTGAGTTTTTAAATAAACATGGCAGAACAATTCGTGTAAGAATTGGTAAAGCCATTGCGCTCGACGAAATTTCGAACATGAATAAAAGCAATAAGCTGATGGACTTTTTAAGAGCCCGTACTTATGCTTTAGGTGTTGGTTTAGATACTGAGAAAAAACTTTTTAATCCGCTTAAACTGTTTAAGATTAAAAAGAAACCAGCTGATATAATTGAAGAAACATCTCGTAACTTAATAAAAGATGAGATTACTACTTTAGAAGATTTTAGAGTATGGACCGAAAAACACTATGAAGTTTATATTGTTCCTACTTTAAAAATCCCAAATATTTTACGGGAAATTGGTCGCCTGCGAGAGATTACTTTTAGAGAAGTTGGCGAAGGAACCAATAAAAAAATTGATTTAGATAATTACGACATCTATTATAACCATCTTTTTATTTGGGATAAGGATTTAGAAAACATCGTTGGTGCCTATAGAATTGGTAAAGGCGATGAAATTTTAGAAAGTATGGGTCGCCGTGGTTTTTATCTTTCAGAATTGTTTAAAATTAAAGATCAGTTTTATCCAATGCTTAAGCAAGGCATTGAACTTGGCCGTTCGTGGATTAGAAAAGAATATCAAGGCAAACCTTTACCCCTATTTTTACTTTGGAAAGGAATTCTAAAATACTTAATCGATAATCCACAATACCGATACATGTTTGGGCCAGTAAGCATCAGCAATAACTTTTCTAAATTTAGCAAAGCATTAATTGTTGATTACATAACCAAAAATCATTTCGATTATGAGATGGCTAAATACGTTAAACCACGCAACAAATTTAAGGCCGATTTATTGCCTATTTCAACCGATACATTGGTAGATAGTAGCGATTCGTTTAAAGATTTAGATAGTATTATTGGTGATATTGAAAATTCGCATATTAAAGTACCGGTGTTATTAAGGCAGTATATGAATATCAATGCAAAAATTATTTCTTTTAACATAGACCCAAAATTTTCTGACTGTCTTGATGGCTTTCTGTTGGTAGATACCCATAACATACCACCAGAAATGTTAGAAAAACTAGGAAAAAATTTATAGGTTAAAAATAGAAAAACCCGGATATCCACCCGGGTTTTTTCTTATCAACTAACCTAAACTTTATAAATACTAACCAAATATTTATGATGCAAATATGAGCTTATGGCATTATCTAAATATTAACTGTATGTTATAAAATCAACGATTTACATTTAACATCAGTAACAAGGATAATTAAAGGAAATGCAGAATTTAACTTCTGCAAATCCTTTTACTCATTCGCTCAGATATATATACGAGTAAATTGTTATCCTAGTTTTTAAGCATTTAAATCAATATTCTTTTGCAAATTATTTTATGTTTAGTGCAAGCGCTATGTCCTGCACAACAAATTTTATGTAATCATAAATCATTATTAAAATTGAAATTTGCCCGGTTTTTTAACCTAAAAATAAAACGATAAAAATTATGCAGGTAACATTATTCTGCTATCTTTAGATACTCCTTATAAGCATCGCTTAGCTTCTATCAGAAGCTTCCTCTCCTTGTATTTAGTGGATCAATCCTTACGGTTTGAATTATTAAGATTCAGATTTAAAAATTCTCTATGACACTTATATCCAAGGCAGATTTTTCTAAAGCTACCGGACTTTGCAATGTTCCAATACCAGGTTTAACTTCTTTTATAATGAAGATAATGAAAATCGAAAATTTTAATTCGATAATTAGAGATGCAGATAAATTGGAAGGCGCTGAATTTGCAGATTATTTGATAAAACGTTTGGGAATTAAAATTGAAATTGATGACAAGGAACTAGCAAACATACCACAAAACGGGGCATTCATAGCCATAGCAAATCATCCATATGGCGCTATTGAATCACTAGCTCTGTTAAGTACCCTGGTTAAACATCGCCCTGATACGATGTTTATGGGAAATTTCTTGCTGAAGAAGATACCTAATCTCGAAAAATGTATTATTGCCGTAAACCCGTTTGAAAATATTCAGCATTCATCAAGTATAAGTGGATTAAAACTAACCCTAAAAACTTTATGCGACGGAGTGCCTGTTGCAATTTTTCCTGCTGGCGAAGTTTCTTCTTTAAAAATTAGAAGCTTAAAAATTACTGATAGAGCATGGCACCCGGTGGTGGGTAAAATCATTATGAAAGCCAATGTTCCAATATTACCCGTATATTTTCATGGTAATAATGGCCTATTTTTCAGTTTACTTAAACTATTACATCCATCGTTGCAAACAGCCAAATTAATATCAGAACTATTTAACAAGAAAAATCATGTTCTTAAAATAACAATCGGTACGGTCATTCTACCAAAAGAAATTTTACCCAATCAATGCAACATTGCTTTGTTAAAATTTTTAAGAACAAAAGTATATGCTCTGAATAGCAAATTAAATATCAGGTAGGTATTAAATTACCGTTAGCGAAATCTCATTTGTTAACATAAATAAATTGTTAATTTATCATTAATAATATGTAAATTTAATATTACCAAATATGATACGTTGAAAAAGTGGGCTTATACATATTCTTTAACTGTGGCTTTATGTTTTAACATAATGCTTTCATTTACAACAGCAAAGGCCCAAAACCATGCTTTCGATTTTTTTGATGGCACTTTCAATTTTTCTGCAGATAGTTCCGTTGTTATAAATTCCTCCGCCAATGCTTCTGCCGAAACCATAAATAGTTTTTACTCAAAAATTAGCAAGGGCAATTATCAACCGATAGTTTCAGCTTTAATGAGCTACAAAGAAAAATACAAACTTAACGATTGGATTTATTATCAGTTGATCCGTAAAACAGCAGAAGAGATAAGTCCGAAGGCAGAAAATTACAGCCGATATACCCTGTATAAATGGTTTTTGTTAAATAAATGTGGTTACGATGCCCGTCTTGCTGTGGGTAATGGGCAAATTATTTTCTACGTAAGAAATGATGAAAACATTAGCGATATCCCTTTCTTCATGATTAACGATAAAAAATATATGTGCCTTAATTATCATGATTATGGAAAACTATTTAAACAAGCCGATACATATAAACCTGTAGATATTCTCCTTCCTGAAGCCAAAAATTCATTTTCGTACAAGGTAACGAGGATGCCAGATTTTAATCCAGATAGGTATGTAGAAAAAGCTGTTGACTTTAGCTATAAGCAAAAAACATATCACTTTAAATTAAAGGTTAGTAACGATGTTAAAGCGATTTTCGCTAATTATCCTGGGGTTGATTTTGAAACTTATTTTAATATCCCACTCAGCAGAGAAACCTATAGCTCGTTAATACCAATGCTAAAAGCTAATTTAAAAGGTATGGAACAAAAGAAAGGCGTTGATTATTTGATGAGATTTACGCGTTATGCTTTTTTATATGAGAATGATGAAGATAATTTTGGTAAAGAAAAGCGCTTATCACCAGAAGAAACCCTACTTACAAAATATAGCGATTGCGACGACCGGGCTGCATTATTCTTTTATCTGGTAAAGGAAATTTATAATTTGCCAATGGTTGCCATATTATATCCAACTCACTTAACCATGGCTGTAAGTTTCGATAAGCCTGTAAAAGGAGATTATTTATTATACAATGGCAGAAAATATGCCTTCTGCGAACCCACCCCACAAGCTACAGATTTAAAAATCGGTCAGCTTTCTGCTCAATTAAAAAATGTAAACTATACAATTGTTTACAATTATATGCCTGTAAAATAGCATAATCTTTAGGTTAATTTAATGTTAAATTGACGTTATTAAATTGCTAACATCATTAAAGTTTCGCCATTTAAACTAATTTAGATTTTGTTTACCTCATAAGTAAATTGCTTATCGGCCTTTTTTTTCGAAGAATAGATATCAGTAAGACTTTATTAAGCTTGATATGACTAGATGTATGCAATTTTATTTTGAAGTTTAAATGCGTTATTAATCTCTATCAGATAAAATAAAAATATATGATTCCTGTAATTTACACTGTTTTAAAAGAATATTTTACTGAAATACATTCCAACCCGGTTAAAGCCAGAATCATGTCTCCGGTAAATAAAGAAGATATTTTCGTATTTCAAACGAGCTTGTTTTACAAGAACCACAACAGTAGTGATGCCCATGAGCCATCTGCATCGTTTACATCTTTTGCAACGGCAGAAAGACATCTGCTACAATATCTGGAAGAATTTCAAAGCGCATTAGATATGGGAGGAAGCGCTTCTGCAGGCTCACTTATCTAACAAAAACCGCTTAAGTTTTATCGCCCTTATGCTTTTCGGGATTTAGTTCTTCCTGAATAATATCTTGCTCAAACGCCTTTTCATCTTTATTATTCCGGCGTAAAAATAAAATAAGCAGGATGATTAAAACAACAACCACTACTGCAATAATAATATAATCTATATTCATAACAATCGATTTTTGTTTTGATTAAAGGTATAGCTAAATAATTTGCTTGTTAACATTTATCCTACAGTTAACATAATCATAATATTAATTTAACTTTCTGAAATTTTATCTTTGGGAAAATCACGTCCATTAAAATGAAGAAGAATAAATCCAAGTCGAAAAAGCAATCGGCAAGCAAAAAAATACGTAAAGAAATAGAAGCAAAATTAACAAGCGCCTTTAACGAAATTGTAGGTGGCTATGGAAAATCTAAAAAAGCAGATAAAGTTATCGAACGTTTTTCGAAACAGCTATCGAAAAAAATAAACATATCTGTTAAAGAAGATTCTATTACACCTTTTATTAAAGAAGAAGTTATGGTTTCTAAAAGTGAAAAAGCATTACCTGTAAAACCAATTGCTAAAAAAGCCAAGCCTGCGGTTAAAGAATTAGCCGAATAATTAAACAAATAAAGCCGGAACAGACGTTCCGGCTTTTTTATGCAATATTGTTTATTAATTAATATACGTTAGTTTGTGGGGTAAAATTAGCCCAACCAGCAGTCCAGTCTGTAGTTCCGAAAGCACCACGGTGTGTTACAACATCAAAACCAGTTAAGCCTGTAAAATTTGCTCCAGCTAATAATATAGAACCTGTATTTAATGTAAACTTAGGTGTAGCGCCTAAGTCGAAAATGCTACCATCAATTCCTAAATCACCCCATTTTGGATATGTTTCATTAGCAAAAGCGGCAGTTTTAAACCAAACATCAATGGTCTGAGCGCCAACATTACCAGTTGATTTAGTTTCAACGCCTATTGGGTTAGGGAAAGTTGTAGTACCACCAGTTCCATAACCGTTAGCTCCCCAACCATCAACACCCGCAAGTACATTGTTTTTTAACACTAGCTCGCCATTTGCAGCGTTGGCTAATGTCGTTGCTCCATCAATAAACAAACCATTAGGGTAAGCTGTAAATACAGAATTGTAAATTTTAATTTTATTATTTCTTCTCAAATGCATTGCATTTTGAAATTGAGTTGAAATGGTTTTGGTTGCATCTTTCTTTGGACCGATGATAGTAACGTTTGAAAACTGAGGTGATGTATATGGAGCAACACTAGAACCTGTTCCATCATTATCAACTTCGAAACCGTTTGAACCCGATTGATCGGCTGAGTTTGCATCACGAATACCAACAGCAAATTGAACTGTTCCACGGAATCCAAAATCTACGTCAAAATCATCATCTAAACCACGATATGCAATTAAATGTTTTGCATTTACGGTTCCGCCAAACCATTCAAAAGCATCATCTAAACCATAAGAACATTGTACATAATCAATTACAGTACCATTACCTATAGAACCCATTGTTAAAGAGTTAACTTCTTGATTTGGGTTGATTGGTGTACCAGCATAATCAATTCTTACATATCTTAAAATACCAGAATTATCTGCGTCGTTTGTACCTCCGTGCCATCCTTCATAAGCACCTTCCAGTTCTGCTTCACCACCAGCTTGGTTGTTTGTTGCTTTTCCACATAAAACAACACCACCCCAATCTCCCGGCTCACGTAAACCTGCAGCACGTTCTGAAGTGAAAATAATTGGTGCAGAGGCAGTACCTTCTGCAATAATTTTATTTCCTCTTTGTACTACTAAAGTACCTTTCGATTCTCTATCCCCAATAATAACAGTACCAGCTTCGATAGTTAAAGTAACACCTTCAACTGCAGCTAAACCTGCTTTATTTTTCGCATCTCTACCAACTCTAACAAAACCGTTAAGTCTGTAAATATTATCTTTGGTCCATCTTGTATTAGCCGTAATGCTACCATTTGCAACTTCAACGATAGGTTTTACTGGTGTTGTACCAGTTCCAGTTCCTGCATTACTTCCAGCTTCATTATATTCAATGATTGTAGTTTTTTTACATGAACTAAAAATTAATGTCCCTGCCAAAACAAACACTAGTGTTTTAAGGGCGTTAGTACCAAATTTTGGCTTGTAAAGCTTTGTCATATTCATTTTTTTATTTTTTATGTCTTTTTATGAGGTTTTTGTTAAAATACTTTGTAAGAAAGTGTTAAGCCAAACTGGCGACCGCTTTTAAATTGTACCGTTACTTGGTCAACGGATTTATCAAACGTGCCATCTTGATTGCCATCTTGCATTAAGGTGAAGTTTTGATTTAGCAAATCGTTAAAATTGGCTTTTAAAGAAAGTTTATTGGTGAAATTTTTCGTTATTACTAAATCAATCACATTCCTAGGCATTTCATATATATCTCTGATTAAATCAGTACCTACAAAGGCAATACGCTTGCCTGCAACGTTGTACAATAAATTAACCTGAAACTTTGATTTAATGTTGTTGTAAAATATAGCCGTGTTGATGATATATGGAGATTGACCTTGCATCGGGCGATTATTCGATTGTCCAAAAGCACTGGCACCATCAAATTCTACTTTACTATTTATATATGATGCGTTTACCAAAAGAGTAATATCATTTAAAAATTTAGATGAACTTAAACCCGCTAAAGATTTACGCATTTCTAACTCTACACCAATGTTTCTAACATTTTGAGCATTATTGAAGTTAAAAGATTGTGCATTTGAACCAGGAACCGCAGTCATTTCTATCGCATCTTTAAACTTTTTGTAAAAACCTGAGATACTGATCAATTCACTTGTTGATGGATAGAACTCATATTTTAAATCATAGTTATCAATTTTGGCCGTTTTTAAATCACGGTTACCCGAGATGTTAAAGTTTTGGTCGAAATCATAAAATGAAAATGGTGCTATCTCTCTAAACTCTGGTCTGTTTAGCGTTTTACCATAAGCCAATCTTAAAAGAGACTTTTCAGTTATATTGTATTGAACATTTGCTGACGGAAGAACTCTTGTGATATCGTTATTTACATTTACAGGTCCGCCAGCATCAAAACTATTTAGTTTTTGAACGTTGTTTTCAACTCTTGCGCCAGCTACTATTGTAAATTTTTCTTTGTAAGGCAATACAAAATTTGCAAAACCAGCTAACAATCTGTTCGATGCATCATAATTATCATAAGGGTTAGATTTCTCATCCAACCTTATTCCTGTTGTAGTATTAATGTTTTTCCAATCGAAAAGTTCATCGATAGTTCCTTTTAATAAAGATTGATCAAACGTTAATGAATTTGCCCTTACATATCCAATATTTCTTGATGAGAAAGTTCTTTGCTTATCTTCATAATATGCACCAACTTTAACTGATGGTTTAAAGCCTTCTGATTTTGGAGCTAAAGCTTGCTCAACATTAAATGCTCCTGTTTTAATGTCTTCATTCATTTTCGAATAAAATCTACCTAAAAACTCTGGTTGAGCACCGCCTGTTGGAACGAAGATGTTAAATGTTCCATCGCCATTATCTAAAGTTCTGTAACGTGAATAATCTGGCTGATCTCTAAATGATTTACTGTATCCTGCAACCCAATCAAACTTTGTAGTTTCATCATTAAATTTATGAATACCAGATAGTTGACCCGAATAAATACCGCGATAAAGCACATTTGATGCGAAATTTGCATAGGCTTGTTGCTTTTCTGCACCCATACGACTCACATATTGAGATGTACTTAATTGGTTATATAAGTTTTTAAACTCGAATGTATTGTTATTATCTAATTTGAAAGCCCAGTTGTGTACAATACCTAAACGCACATTGTATGTATATTGGTCATCGTTGTAACGATAGTTTTCTTCAGCGATTTGAGAAACTGGATCATAAACTTCATAGTTCCCTCTAAACACAGCGTTATTTGTTTTGCTATTGCTGTACGTAATGGCTGTAATGTTACCTAACAACTTGTTATTGATGTTAAAACGTTTACTACCATAAATGTTTAATTTCTGATCTAGATTGGCAGTATTCTCATCTGGTACCCAGTTATTTCTTAGCGCATGTCCTGCTGCGTTCAGCTTACTTGCATTAACGGCATTTAAATTTGAAGGAAAATTAACCGGTAAATCGTTATCTCCTGTATTAAAGCCTGTGAAATATAAACTACCGGTATTGGTTCTTTTAAAGTTTTTAAAGGTTGCATTTTCACGGTAACTTGTTCCATAATCGATGGTTAATCTATCATCATCAGGAATACTTTTTAGAAAAACCTTCACCACACCACCAGCAAAGTCTGCCGGGATATCAGCTGATGGACTTTTATAAACCAATACTCTATCTATTTGATTACTTGGAATTAAATCGAACGAGAAAGACCTTACATCTGTTTCTAAACTTGGAGCCGTTACATTATTAAGCTGAACATTATTATAACGTTCTGATAAACCACGAATGTTGATAAAACGATTATCAACTATGGTAATACCCGGAACACGTTTAACAACCTGGGCAGCATCGGTATCGCCAGACCTTTGAATTGTTTGTGATGAAACACCATTGGCAATTGATTGCGATTTTTTTAATTCTGCCAATAATGAAACCTCAGTTCCTGATTTTCTGGTTCCTGTAATTACAACATCATTTAATGTAGATAAATCATCTTCCATTACCACATTAATGGTTGTTGTTTGCCCTGCTGTTACAATTACATTCGGGATAACTTGCTTTTTGAAAGAAATAAAAGAGAAACTTATTCTGTAGGTTCCTGGTTTTACTGTATTTAAAACATAATTTCCTTCTGCATCACTTGTTGTACCGATAGAAGTTCCTTCGATTAATACCGATAAACCAACTAATGTCTGACCAGTAGTTTTATCTGTTATTTTACCTGAAATTTTACCGGTTTGCGCATAAGAAGCTATGCTTAAAAATAAAATCAGCATCGTAAATGCTGCGCCCTTAAAAGTAGTGAGTAAGTTCAATTTGCCTGTATTTAATTTTAGGCAAAGCTATTACCACAATGTTAGCTGTGTGTTAGGTGTTAATTAAGCTTTGTTTAGCTAAAGGTTAATTTAATGTGATCAATGTTAAGATTAGTACTTAATACCGGCTTTCTTGCAGATGAAATGCAATAACCAAATCGGACCTATTAACAAGAATTTAACATCATCTAAAAATGATGGTTTTTTTCCTTCGATTTTATGACCAATAAACTGACCAATCCAGGCTGCAACAAATAAAACCAAGCAAATTAACCAAACTGCCGGACCGCCATTTTTTTCTAACTGCTCTAAAGAAACGATTCCCCAACTCATTAAAATAATTAAGAGCAACATCATATACGATAACACAGGAGAAAGGCGATAATAATAGTAAACCGAAAACGCAATTAAAAAAGAAGCCCAGTTTACAAAACCATTGTACTTACCTAAAAACCCAAGATATGGAAACGGAATTGACCAAACCAAACCCAATAAGCTAAAGATAATTAACGGAACACAAATCCAATGAATCACTTCGTTGGTTTCGTTATTGTGGCTTTCCTGGTATTTATCAAAATAAATATCAACCGGGCGCTTAATTTCAGTTTTAGTCGTTTGCTTGATCATTATGTAAAAATAAAAAAAGCGATGGAATTTCCATCGCTTTAAATTTTGTTTTGTTTCATGCACCGTCATGCTGAATTCATTTCAGCATCTTACAATAAAGACTCTGAAATAAATTCAAAGTGACGAATCAACAATTACTTCGCAAACGCAACAGAACGTGTTTCTCTAATTACGGTTACTTTTATTTGCCCAGGATAAGTCATTTCCGTTTGAATACGGGTTGAAATATCTGCCGCTAATAATTCTGCCTGAGCATCTGTAATTCGCTCACTTTCAACAATTACGCGTAGTTCTCTACCAGCTTGAATAGCAAAAGTCTTCTCTACACCTGGATACGAAAGTGCAAGCTCTTCTAAATCTTTCAAACGCTTAATGTAGCTTTCAACAACTTCTCTACGAGCACCTGGGCGAGCCCCAGATATTGCATCACAAGCTTGAATAATAGGCGAAATCATGGAAGTCATTTCGATTTCATCATGGTGAGCGCCAATTGCATTACAAATTTCTGGATGCTCTTTATATTTTTCAGCTAACTGCATACCTAAAATTGCATGTGGCAATTCAGGGTTATCATCAGGCACTTTACCAATATCGTGTAGCAAACCAGCACGTTTAGCCATCTTTGCGTTTAAACCAAGTTCTGCTGCCATGGTAGCACAGAAATTAGCAACCTCGCGAGAGTGATGTAAAAGATTTTGTCCGTAAGATGAACGGTAACGCATACGTCCAACCATACGAATTAGTTCAGGGTGTAAACCATGGATACCTAAATCGATAACGGTACGTTCGCCAATTTCAACGATTTCATCTTCAATTTGCTTTTTAGTTTTGGCTACAATTTCTTCAATACGAGCCGGGTGAATACGACCATCTGTAACCAAACGGTGTAAAGCCAAACGGGCAATTTCCCTTCTAACCGGGTCGAAACCAGATAGAATAATTGCTTCAGGTGTATCATCTACAATAATTTCGATACCCGTAGCCGCTTCCAAAGCACGTATATTTCTACCTTCTCTACCAATAACCCTACCTTTAATTTCATCACTTTCAATATGAAAGATTGACACGGAGTTCTCTATAGCAGCCTCTGTAGCTGTACGTTGAATGGTTTGGATAACTACTTTTTTTGCTTCCTTACTTGCAGTTAACTTAGCTTCATCAACGATATCTTTTATTTGAATCATAGCCTGGGTACGGGCTACTTCTTTCAGATTTTCTACCAACTGATTCTTAGCTTCTTCGGCAGATAAACCAGCAATTGATTCTAATTGGGTTAGGTGTTGATTTTTTAAAACTTCAACTTCATCCTGCTTTTTAATCGCTAATTCAGTTTGTTTTTCTAAATGAATTTTTTGTTTATCAAGCTCAGCTTCTTTTTTATTAAAATTTTCCATGCGTTGATTTACCGATTGCTCTTTCTGTTTAATGGTATTTTCACGCTGGTTAATATTATTGTTTTTAGCATTTACCTCTTGTTCATGCTCCGCTTTCATTTGCAAAAACTTTTCTTTTGCTTCTAAAAGTTTGTTCTTTTTTAAAATCTCTGCATTGTTTTCTGCATCTTTTAAAATCTTTTTTACTTTACTCTGTGCAGCAATTTCCTGCTGTTTAAGTAAGCTGCGCAGTAGAAATCTGCCTACTACTATACCGATACCTAAGCCTGCTATTACGGCGAATATGTACCCTAAAATTTCCGTTATCTCCATTTTGTTTGTTAAATAAAAAAACCGCGACTAATTTTTTTAAAGTCTCATACATTTTAAACCTCAACTAAGCATAATTAGGGTTTAAGCCATTTTCAGGTGCTAAAGCAGATGAAATACGCCCTCTTAACCCTATAGATATTGAAGTGTTAAGTTTTATAAAATTTGAAACTCAAAAAACTAGCCGCGGCTATGTTTTTGTGCTAATGTCGTATTTGTTTATTGAGGTATAATATATATACTCAACACAACAAATGATATAAAGAACGTACCTTATTTTGCAAAGAAATCGTTTAATAAAATATCCAATTCTTCAACTTTATCAGCAACAGCAGTATCTTGGTTTTGCACCTTATTTTCAGTTCTTAATACCGCAGTTGCATAGTGCAAAACTGCCATAGAAAGAAGATCCTGCTTATCTCTAACCGCATAATTATCTTGATAATCTTTTATGCGCTCATTGATCATTTTTGCTGCCCGTCTCACAATTTCTTCCTCTTCCACATTTACCTTTAAGGGATAAATACGGTCGGAAATGGTTATCTTAATCGAGATTTCTCCCATTGTTTAGCTTAGTTTCTGATTTTGCCTCATCACTTATTTTTTAAGCAATGCGATACTCTTATCAATCTCCCGCACAAAATCGTTAATTTTTTGTTTAATATCAAGCGACTTCTCGCTTGCGCCCTCAATACTTTTAGCAATTTTAGTAACCTTGAGTTTTTCCTCCAAGTCAGTATGTTTGCTTTTCGAAGTATCAAGCGCAACTTTTAACGATTGATTTTCAAGCTTTAATAAATCATTTTCTTCATGCAAAGCATTACACAACTCTATAATACGAGCCGTTTTTTGTAATACTTTATCTAATTGATCTGCAACAGAAGCCATGAATTTATTTCTAAAAATACGAATTTAAATTTTATTTCCTAATTTCTGCCCCTGCCTGCCCTATTAAATTGGCAATTAGTTTCGACATGGTATTTTCTATTTGTTTGTCAGTAAGGGTTTGCTCCTCATCCTGTAAAATAAAATTCAAAGCATAAGATTTTTTCCCTTCAGGCAGTTTATCGCCTTCGTAAACATCAAAAACACCAACTTCTTTTATTAGCTTTTTATCGGTTTTAAACGCAATTCCCTTTAAAGTATCGAAGCTTACATTTTTATCAATTAACATAGAAAGATCTCTTCTAACCTGTGGGTATTTAGAAACTTCCTTATTTACGATTTTGTTCTTTTTAACAATATCTAGCAATGCTGCCCAATCAAAATCGGCATAAAAAACTTCAGCATTTACATCTGCCTGCTTTCTATCTGCTTTAGATACCGCTCCAAAACTTACCAAAGCTTTATCTCCTCTAAAATATTTGATGCCATAAGCAAAATTCTCATCTTGCAGCACATCGCTTTGATAGGATGAAATTCCTAAACGTGAGAGAACTGCATCAACCGCAGCTTTTAAATTATAAAACGTTGCCGATTTAGCATTCTGGTTCCATTGCTCACGCTCTTTCCCGCCAGATATTAATAACAATAACCTTGGCCGCTCTACATACTTTTCATTAATCAAATGGTAGGTTTTACCAAATTCGTAAAACTTAACATCGGCATTTTTACGATTTTGATTGTAAGCAACGCTTTCTAAAGCAGGCATTAATAAATTTTGGCGCATTACATTTAAATCACTGCTTAGCGGATTTAAAATAAATACAGCTTCATCTAAATTTTTTGAATAAGCAGACTTTGTTAAAGAATTACACATAATTTCTGCATAACCATTAGCGGTAAGCATATCGGCAATTGCATTTTGTGTATTCTCTTTATCTGGTTTTGATGTGTTGGCAAGAGACGCATTGATTTTTGTTGGGATTGCAATATTATTGTAGCCATAAATCCTTAAAACTTCTTCTGTAATATCGCACTCACGAGTAACATCAACCTTAAAAGAAGGCACCCTTAAAGCCAAAGTATCATCTGATGTATTGGTTGCCGAAATACCCAAAGCTGTAATGATATGTTTAATTTCTGCAGCAGGAATATTTGCACCAATCAGTTTATTTATATTTTTATAACTTACCTCGAACTCGAAGGGTTTAATATGGCTTGGATAGATATCAGATACAGATGAAGATATTTCACCACCTGCTATTTCCTTTATTAAAATGGCAGCATATTTTAATGCAGTAACGGTAATTTCAGGATCGGTACCACGCTCAAAACGGAACGAAGCATCAGTTTTTAAACCATGCCGTTTCGATGTTTTACGAACTGAAACCGAATTGAAATACGCACTTTCAAGAAATATATTTTTTGTATTGGCATCAACACCCGATGTTTTACCGCCAAAAACACCTGCAATACACATCGGTGCTTCGGCATTGCAAATCATTAAATCTTCTGCACTTAATTTACGCTCAACATCATCAAGGGTTACAAATGGAGTTCCTTCATTAACCTTTTTAACGATCACCTTTTTTCCTTCAATTTTATCTGCATCGAAGGCGTGTAAAGGCTGACCTAAGCCATGCAACACAAAATTGGTAACATCTACAACATTATTGATTGGCCTTAAACCAATCACCTTTAATTTATCTTTAAGCCAATCCGGAGATTCCTGAACAGCAACTCCTGAAATGGTTAAGCTGCTATAACGCGGACAAGCTTCAACATCTTCAACCTCAACAGGAATAACCAAATTTTCGTTATCAACTTTGAATGATGATAAATCGGGCATTTCATATTCACTTCTAAAATAAGCGGCCAAATCTCTAGCAACACCTAAATGAGAAGCTGCATCAGCACGGTTAGGTGTTAATCCAATTTCAAAAACGAAATCATCATCCATTTTAAAATGTTCTTTTGCTAAAATCCCAATTTGGGTTTCTGCAGGTAGAATCATGATTCCATCGTGAGATTTCCCTAAACCGATTTCATCTTCAGCGCAAATCATTCCTTGAGATGCTTCTCCTCTTATCTTCGATTCTTTGATTTTAAAAGGCTCACCCTCTAAAGGAAAAACTGTTGTTCCAACAGTTGCAACGACAACTTTTTGTCCGGCGGCAACATTTGGCGCACCACAAACGATTTGAAGATTTTCTTTCCCACCTACATTTACTGTTGTTACCCTTAAACGATCGGCATTTGGATGTTGTACACAAGTTAAAACTTCGCCAATAACCAAACCCTCTAAGCCGCCTATAACAGGCTGGACTTTATCAATACTTTCTACCTCTAAACCAACATCGGTTAGGATCAAAGAAAGTTCTGCCGGCGTTTTATCTATTTTAACGAATTGCTTAAGCCAATTATATGATATTTTCATTTACTGAGGTTTGAGATTTAAGACAACAGATCTGATACACAATGTGTAACAATCCATTTCCCGAAAACTTATAAAATGCAAAGATATTATTTAAACCTTAAACCAGGAACCTAAACGAGAAAACTTGATGTAATAAAAAATTCCGTCATCTCGACTGTAGTGTAACGTAACGCGAAGATCTTTGACACCAGCATTACTTGTAGAACAACTTTAAAAGATTTCTCGGCTATGTTTGAAACGACGACACTATTATGCTGAATGACGCGAATCAAAAAGTGTCACCTATTATTTCCATTATGTTTCGATGATTTACGCAGAAAAGAAGCTGCGGGTGTCTGTGTGATCTGCGGGGAAAAAATTATTGTATTAATATGGCTCATGAAAAGATTTAGCATCGCTAAGCTTAATTCTAAGTCCTTGGTGGAAATGAAGATCCTGTTTAGCCTAATGACCAATACTTAGATTAGAAAGTATTACAGCACAAGCGCCCGCTCCTACAACCACCAAGATTACCGAAGCAATAATTAATTTTAAGGCAGGTTTTACCAGCTGGTTTTTTACAGACTTCATAATCAGCTGAACTATCCCAATGATAAAAAGTACAGCAACCAATAGCCAGTAAATCACAAAAATTTCCATCGCTAACCGTTTGCTAAAAGAACAGCACAGGCGCCAAGCCCAATTACAACCATAATAACCGATGCAATAAGTAATCTTAAACCCGGCTTAACCGACGTGTTATTGGATGAGCTAACAATCATCATGATAATGCCCGTTACGAATAACACTACAGTGGCCAACCCATAAAGTAATAGTAGAATTATCATATCAATTCATATTTAGTTTAGCTCTTATGGCATCTATTTTATTATCACGATAAAAAATATTCATCGTTTCAAAAGGAACAATTTTATATTTATCACTAACAATGTGTACGCATGATTTTTTTACAGCCCTAACATCAAAATCGAGTGCATCCATAAAATTCATGATGATAATACGAAAAAGATTGTCGTAACTCAGGTTATCTGATTTTACCCTTGGCAAACAGCACATCAATTCACCAAAAGTATCTTCAGCACAATCTACAGAAACGCCTGTGCTAAATAAATTAAGCATATGCTCTTTTAGTTTTTCATCATGCTCAAATACAATGGTATTTTTAGAGTTATTCAATAAATCTTCAGGGTTAATTAAATGTGTCATCGGCACAACTTCATCACCAATTTTTAAGGCATAAGCCATACAAAGTGCATCGGGGTTGCATGGAACAGGTATTAAATCCTGAGGTGTAAAGGTTGGGTACTGCTCGTATATCCTTCTTCTTACTTCAGTTAACGTAATTCTTCCTGCCTGGTCGTTATAGTCATCATTTCTACCAGCAACCTGTGTGGGTTGAAAAGTTACCCCTCGAACACATTTTTGCTTGGTAGCATAATCAATAATATCACCAATTTCTCCATCATTTAAGCCCTTTTGTAAGGTTACTACCAGCGTGGTTGATACATTAAATTGGTTCAGATTATCAATAGCTTTTCTACGTACTTCAGTTAAATCTTCACCACGTAATTTCGTAAGCACATCGGCATTGAAACTATCAAATTGCAAATAGATTTCAAAATCGGGCATGTAGCTTGCCAGTTTGGCTACAAAATTTAGGTCTTTAGCGATTCTAATACCATTCGTATTCACCATTAAATGCTTAATGGGTTTCGTTTTTGCCAAATCCAGGATTGCAAAAAAATCAGGATGAACGGTAGGTTCACCGCCTGATAACTGAACCACATCAGGTTCGCCCTCATTTGCAACCACGGCATCCAGCATACGCTCAATTTCCTCTAACGTTCTGTGCCTGCCATAGTTTGGCGATGACATGGCATAACAGGTTGGGCAGGCAAGATTACACCTATCGGTAACTTCTATAACGGTTAAGCAAGAATGCTGCTCGTGGTCGGTACATAAACCACAATCATACGGACAACCATAATGCACTTTGGTGTTAAACTTCAATGGCATTTCTGATTGCTTATTATAATTTCTGATTTGCTTGTAATACTCCACATCATCGGCAATCATAACTTTACTATCACCATGGCTTTTACAATTTTTAAGCATAAAAACCTTTGCATCCTGAAATACAATTTTTGCATCGCACAGCATCAGGCATTCCGGACAAAGGCTCTTCGTGTAATCGTAGTAAATATAATCTCTGGTATTAGCCATATTCTTGTGCTTGATTAGTAAATGGAGCTGTTGCTATTCTGCTAATGAATTTATAATAATAAATAAAAATAAACAATGCCGACCAATGTATGCTGCTTAAATTTAGAAATAAAGGTTGATAAGGTTTGATAAACTCAACCAAAAAGCGAAAGAAAAAATACAAAACCATAAACAGTTTAAAACGATCGCCGTTGATCATTTTTTTTCTTTTGAGCAATTGAAATACGAATAGCAGTGCAATAAGAAATAGCATTTCATAAAGCATTATCGGATGCCTTTTTATGCCATCGCCTAAATCCATAGCCATAAAAAAGCTGGTGGGGATGCCATAAGTTGGTTCATCAATACCCATCGAAAAGCAACCCAGCCTGCCAATAAGTAGTGCAATGATAATCGGCACCACATACAAATCGCCGGATGCAATTTTAACACCAATGATTTTTTTTATTAATTCTACACCAAACAAACCACCCAGCAAACCACCAACAATGGTTTTGCTTTGATAGAGTGTTAAAAATGTGATTTGATTTAATGTTGAAGGCGTTTCTAAAACAGCAATAACCCTCGAGCCAATTAAAGCCCCAAGCATTGCTCCCAGCATAATCCACAACCGGTTCTCATCGGTAATTGGATCTTGAATTCCCTTTTTCAGATAATAATATACCCGGACACCAATAATGAATGCAAGGGTTTCGAATAGGTAATGGTAATGATAATAGCTACCAAACAATTGAAACTGGAAAGGAAATAAGTGGTTAGTATTCAAATAATTACTTAAAGTATAGCCTTACAAAAACAGGTAAGTGGTCAGAATAATATCTTTTATCTTTACTATCACTAAGTACAGCAAACTTTTGAACTTTTAAGCTATTATTTACAAAAATATAATCGATTCTGTTTTTTAACTCGCTGTTAAAATCAAATGCATTAAATGTGCCTGCCGGACCATAAGGTGCTTCTACTGTTACTTCTTTGGTATCTTGCAAAAACGATTTTATGGTAGATATTGCTTCTGTTTCTGGTGTTACATTTAAATCTCCGGTGTAAACTACAGGCAGCTTTGGCGCAATTTGCTGTATTTTTTGCTTGATTAATTTAGCAGATTCTATCCTGGCTTGTACACCTACATGATCGTAGTGCGTATTGAAAACAATAAACTCCTTTTTATTTAAATTATCGTAAAGTTTAACCCAGGTACAAACTCTTGGTAAAACCGCATCCCATCCTTTTGAAGGTACATCAGGCGTTTCTGACAACCAAAAAGTGCCACCATCTTTTTTATTAAATCTGGTTTTATCATAAAATATTGCCGAAAATTCACCTTTACGTTTACCATCATCTCGGCCAACGCCTTGACTGGCGAAATTAGTATTTTCACTTAAGGCATCGAACTGATCGGCCAGGGCTTCCTGTACACAAAGAATATCAGCATCATAAAATTTTACCAACGCTTTAACATTTTCTTTACGGTTTGGCCAGGCGTTAACACCATCACCAGGATTGTTGTAACGTATATTGTAGGTTATAATGTTAATTGGCGTTTCTTTTTTTTGGGCGAAAGAAGCGCTTGTTACAAGCAAACAGATTACAAAATTTAATAGAGTTTTCATTCGGCCAAATTACAAAAATGTTTAACTCCAATATTGATTTAAGGTTAAGTAACAATTGTTTTATTAATTACAGCTTACATTGAACCCTCGTCTTTATAACTAAAAAATGCATTGTCGGTAAAAATTAAATGATCTACTATTGGCAATTCCAGCATAGTTCCCGCAGCCACTAAACTCTTGGTTAGTTTGTTATCGCTATCACTAGGTTTTAAATTTCCTGATGGATGATTATGTGCGAGAATAATATAGGCAGCATCATTTTCTAGTGCAATTTTGAAGATAATTTTCGGATCGACTACGGTAGCTGCTTGTCCGCCTTTACTAATAAGATGCTTGCCCATAATTTTATTGGCACTGTTTAGCAACAATATCCAGAACTCTTCATGGTTGAGGTGGGCAAAAGTATGTTGAAGGTATTTGTAAACATCAGTTGATGCGGTTACTTGTAACAATTCCTCCTCTACGTTTTCCTTTCTTCTAAGACCCAATTCAAGCGCTGCCACAATGGAAATTGCTTTAGCTTCTCCAATTCCTTTAAACTTAGATAAATCGGCGATGGATGCCCTACCGAGTTTGGTTAGGTTGTTTTCGTAGTAGCCTAGGATACGCTTACTTAAATCTACAGCGGTTTCATTTTTATTGCCCGAGCCAATCAGGATAGCAATAAGTTCTGCATCGGTTAAAAACCTGCGACCATTGAGTAAAAGTTTTTCTCTTGGCCGGTCTTCTTCAGCCCAGAGTTTTATGCCTATTTTTTGTTCGTAGTCTGCCATTTTTTTTGATAAAAAAAAAGGCATCCCAACTTTTGGTTGGGATGCCTTCTACTAATATCGTAAAAAATTAGCTTAAACCGTTAACGAATTTCGTTAATTTTGATTTGTTGTTAGCTGCTTTGTTTTTGTGGATAACATTTTTCTTTGCTAAACGATCTAGCATAGAAATTACTTTAGGCAATAAATCTGAAGCAGTTTTTTTATCTTCTGCAGCACGTAACCTTTTAATAAAAGTACGTGTAGTTTTAGCCTGATATCTGTTACGTAAACGTTTTGTAGCGTTTGCTCTAATTCTTTTTAATGAAGATTTATGATTTGCCATTGTAATTTAGCCTTTATTTTTTCTTATTCGTTTCCTTTAATTCGGGTTGCAAATATAGGATTAATGTTTTTAAATTACAAAACACTTTTAATTTTTTTGAAGATTTTTTTTATCCAACAAATTGCCTTACAAATGTAAGCTAAAAATTATCAGTTCGAAACCAATATTTAATTAGAAAAAACAAAAGCATTTAAGAATAGCTGCTTAAAAATGCTATTTTTGAAGAAATAGAATTTGAGTGAAAAAACGAATAGCCATCTTTGCTTCGGGTTCGGGCTCCAACGCCCAAAAACTGATGGAGCATTTTAAACGCAGTGCCGATACAGAAATTTCGTTGGTGTTGACCAACAATCCTGATGCTTATGTTTTACAAAGAGCAGATAATTTCGAAATTCCCAGCCATATTTTTGATAAAAACGAATTTTATAAAACCGATGAAGTTATCGATTTACTCAAAAACCTTGATATAGATTTTATCGCTCTCGCCGGTTTTTTATGGCTTATCCCAAAAAATTTAATTGATGCCTATCCCGGAAGAATCGTAAATATCCACCCGGCTATTTTACCAAAATTTGGTGGCAAAGGCATGTATGGCGATAATGTTCATAACGCTGTTATGGCTGCTGGCGAAACAGAAGGCGGTATCACCATACATTATGTAGATGAACATTACGATGAAGGGGAATACATTTACCAGGCTAAATACAAAATCGATAAAAACGATAATTTAGAAATGGTTAAGTTTAAAGGGCAACAACTGGAACATTTACATTATCCAAGAATCATAGAGAGCCTGGTAAAGAAGATAAAGAAATAGACTTATTTATTGGCCTGTATGCATTTCTCGAATGCTTACTCTGCACCTTGTTACCCTGCATAGGAACTGATCGCAGGATAACCCGTTGAAATTTTTGCATTAAGATTCCCGCATACGCGAGAATGACGACTTTGGGATTAGACAAGTCTTTGCACCCTGCTACCCGGCATAGGAAATGATGGCAGGGAAAAACGTTAAAGCTTTTGCACATACTTTCACAAACCACAGCCCAAGGCATCGCGTTCTTCCCGACCTTTCGTCGGGACTTGTGATGCCGCCTATAAAGCTTTGACGAATTTACCCAACATCAGTTCCAAGCCTTGATTGTTTGCTTCTTTGTTATCAAGAACAAAGAAGGAGCCCCTCGGCGGCGACGAGCCGAACAAATCCAGAGCGAAAGACTTAATATAAACAGATTGCCACAGCCTGTGAAAAACAGGCTTCGCAATGACGACTTTAGGATAGGAAGTTAAGGTGCTTCAACAAGCTCTGCATTCTGAGCTTGTCGAAGGACAAACCATCTCCTCCCAAAACCTATTATAGAGCAGATTATTTTCTGTCTTTAACGATTACACCCCCAACCAAAACTCTGATAAACATATTAAACTCCTTAATACACACTGGCAATTGCCAATTGAACAAATCACGTTCTTATTGCATGTTCAAAATAAATTGAACTTTGTGAGTGTAACATAAACCTCACCCTACGGTTGTGCAAACAACCTCCTTATATTTATTCTACAATAACCTGAATACCTGCCTTCTCAGCTTTGTAGCTAATTTTTTCTTTTAAACTAAAGTAACTCCAGTTCTGCAATAAGAAAGGTTCTTCTTTCGTTAATTCTTCCTTCGCTTGCTGATTAACCAACAATATCGTTGCAGCCTGGTGTTTTAAGCAAAAGTTAATCAGCATTTTGCTATATACATGCAACTTATGTTCTACATAGCGTTTCTCCATCGCCCAATAATCATCCAGACTTCTCATTTTTCGCTTTCGACCATGCCCACCACGATTAAAGCTTGAACCTTTTTGCAATCTGGATATTGCCGCTTTTATGGCCAACCTGCGGTGTAAAAACTCTTCTTTGCTACCGATTACACATTGGTACTTTCCAATCTTAACCACCACCGGATGTTCTATCGACAATGAAACTTCAGCAATGATGAAAGGATCTAAACTATGCTGTTCCTTATCAATTTTAATGGCAGCTAAAAAGAATATTTTGCCCTTCGCCAGCTGTAAACTACTGGTTAGCAATTTTAAATCACCCGTTCTTATGCTTTCCAGAAATAACCGCTTATTAGATTTATCTTTACCCAAATAGGTTCTGAAAGGAATTTTAAAAAAGTTAAAACGGAAGTCCCTCCCATTTTCTGTTTTGGTGAATTTCGTTATTGCCGCCGCATTAAAAGGCATGGGAAGATTCTTTTTATAATTCCGCAGCGACTGCTCTCCCTTCCAATAAGCACCTTTTTCTTTATCGAAATGAGACAGCAAAACATGGTTGAGGCAAGTCATCATACTCATCGGCACCTGACCTTTGAAATGCCTGGAAAGCACTTGATAGGCAGAACCCTCCCGCGACAACTGAAGCATGCCTTTTTCATCTTTCTTCTGGTCCATAAGCTTTAGCTTGATGTCTTCGCTGAGGTAGAAGAAATCTTTTACCTGCTCTTGTACATACTGATGGCTTACAATTATATTGGCTGCCCTGAAACATATATTTTGCCATTGGTAAAGTTGGCCTTTGGCCTGTTTAACAACTTCAGGGTCTTCCGAATCAATTAATAACTGAATTTTACGGGTAACAATCATGGTATGCTTTTCCATCAGCTAGCGTTTAACCTTCCTGACTTTAGCCATGGCATCTACATATGTCTTTTGAATATAACCTTGATTAAGGTTGAGGTGTCTGGCAATCTCCTCAAAGCTATATTGAAGTTCGTATCGCATGCGTAAAATAGCCAATTGCTCTCCAGCTACATCACCCTCAAATTTGCATTTATTGGCTTTTCCAACCCCATCGAGCTTGCGTGTATCCATTAGAATCGCTTTAAGGCAAACGAGGGTCTTTTCCACTTTTCTGGCAACTTCATCATCCGATATCCCACCAATATGCCAGGCCACGCGACCGTAATCAAAAGCATATTTAATACAGAGCCGAATAAACAATTGCTGATCTGTACTCAGGTTTGGAATCACCTTTTCTACCTCCGCCCATTGCTTTTTAATCTCCTCATCGGGTTCTGCATCGCAATTCATATCCTCGCTTTCAAAGTTGGTATCTTCAGAACCAATAAATTCCTGGTAATTTTCCAGTTCATCAAGACGTAACATATTGCGCTGAAACGTATGTTTAGCGGCTTTAAAATAAGCTTTGCATCCGTCAGACGTTAGCTTCTTCACAAAAACCTCTATCTGCTCTGCTGCTGTAAACTTGTTTCTAAAAAGCCAAAGGCGCAAAAAAGCTTCGTTCACAATACAGTCGGCATTTACATCATCTTTGATATACCTTAAGCCCCTGTAGTATAAAATGGGATACCAGATCTTATAAAAAAATTCCAGCCCTTTTTCATTCCCTTCCCGAAATTTGGTAAAATGAAGTTCGTAAACTGATTTTGAGGTTAATTTTGATGCTGTCACAATATATTTTTTATTTACTTTTTATTTTTTCTACTTAAGCCTAACCTCACGATGTCATCCTGAACCAGCCCATATGTCATCCTGAGCCTGTCGAAGGGCATCTACCTCAACACTTCATCAAAAGCAGTGCAGAAACAGGCTTCACCTATGCCGTACATAATTTTTAAGTTAAGCTACAATCAAAACAATAGCTTATTGGGATGTTAAAAAAATGGGGATGTTTTAAAGAATGTTCAATACAAAAGCATGCACTGCCCTGGGATGAGGCAGTAGAACCAATCTTGCATGGTTAGCTTTTGGTTTAAGTTATTGAAGTCATGGTGGAATGAAAAACTAAACTTTCTAAAACTATACGTCTCTCTATGCCTGAAGATATATTCCTTCAGCACTACTAAAGCTATTTCTAACACAACTACGTATATAGAAATCAAAATTTGATTCTGCTGCTAAATGCATTCCGCGATTTAATTGTCGTAACCACAGAACTTTAATTACTACTCAACTACAATACGAATATATAAATATTTATTAAAAAGTCAATATAAACATTGACTTAAATTTTATCACTATTATACAGTTTGCTGAATGGAAAAAACAACCATAAGTAAATTCAAACTCGACTTGGCAAAAAGGATAAAATTTCTTAGAAAAAAGGCCGGTCTTACTCAATCTGCATTGGCAATAAAAATTGGCTTTAAAGACAAACAAATTGTCAATACTTACGAATTAAAAGGGGCAAATCCAACTGCTTATAATTTAGTGCTGATAGCGCAAGCTTTGAATGTAACCGTTGATGAGTTATTAGATTTTTCTGAATTGGATGAATTAAATACTAAATAGTACTAAGAGAGGTTACTGGTAAATGAAAGACAGAAATTGAAGTATTTAAGGGTAGATAGAAAAAAGCTATAAAGAATTGTAAAAAATTAATATAAATACCGGCATATACTCTTACTGCTATAATTATCGGCTAAATTATAAAGTGCACCTAATATATTACCGATAACAAATTCCTCGTTAAAGGATAGCTTATCATCTTCATCACTAAAGGACAATATTAGCTTAATATGTTCTGGCTGGTTATCTAAAATTATTGATATCTGCGCCTCTAAATAATCTTCAACCAAATTAAATCCATCCCATTTATCGGTTTGCCTTTGGATGCATATCTCTTCCCAAAGATTTTTAAGTATCGAATTAGGATTTAATCTATATTCTTGTGGTGCTCTTTTTAATTTGAATATAAGTTTAGATAAAATGGCATTCAAATAATACTTATATGCATAGGAGACAATTTTCTGGGCAACTTCAGACATGTGATTTAAACTGAATTATTATTTTATGATATACCAACTTGTTCAATAAAGTTATTCCAAATTATTTCTGCTACGCCTACTGCTGTTAATTGAACTTCATCTCTCTGACGTTGAAATCCATAAGCATTGTGGCTTATCCAAAAAAGTTCGTACTCATCGAAACCAATATTAAAAAGCTTATCTAGATGTATGCTGGATTCATTCACCCGATCAGAAAAAGCATATTGAAGATCCCCAAAATGTGTTTGCCCCTTATTAACTAACGAAACTGCCAGATATGAATCTTTAACATTAGCACGATTTGAAATTAAACAACTAAACGAAGAATTATCTTGCTTCAAAAATCTTGCTTGAATATTTTCAACATCATTAATTTCATCAACAGAAGATTTGAAATAAGCCAAGATATATTTAAAACTTGCCTCAATAAAGTTAACTTTATCAACTTCGCTAAAAGTTTTTTTCACTTTATAATTCCTTTTGGAAGATGGAACTGCGACCTCATTTGATGGCTTGTCATCACTGATGTAAACTTGCGGTTTCGTTTCTATTAAACGGCGGAGCTCATCAACAACAGTTAAAAATGCATTATTAGGATTTGTGTAATCACTAATTGGTTTACCGTCTTTGGGAATTGCTTTTAATTTTCCAAAAGGTGTTTTTTGCCACTCACAATGTTCAACAATTATTGGTACAATAATAAGTTCACCTTCTTCTTGCAACTGCAAAGCTGCCTCAAACTCTTTTTCAAAGCAATAGTTTGATGCAAGATAGTCTGGACTTACCAACGCAAGGAAAATTTGCGAAGAAGCAAGTGCCCCGTTTATTTCATTCTCTAAACTGCTACCAGCATGAATTTCTTTATCTGTCCATTCATCAATCATGTTCTCTCTTTTCATTTGAGCAAGATGAACTTTTAATCGCTCCAAATAATTTTCGTCCCTATGACTGTATGATATAAATGCTTTCATAACCTACTTCCTTTAATTATCCCAAACTTTAAATTATAATTATTTTAAAAACACTGGTAAAAGCTTTTCTCTACCTAATATGTAAATACGAGAGCTAATTTTAGAAAGGCCTATCCCTTCACAAAATAATCAGCCATCAATTCAGCTTGTTTTAAAACCGTTTCAATTGCTTTAGCTTGCTTATCTGGTGGATAGCCTCCTTTTGTAAGGGTTCTTTTTACAATCACCATTAATTTTGCTCTTGCACTTTCTCTTATTGTCCAATCAATTGTAGCATTAGCACGGATTTTTTCAGTAATCTCACGGGCAATTTCTCTTAATTGTTCGTCACCTAAAACCTGTACAGCACTATCATTTACTTCTAATGCATTATAAAAAGCAACTTCATCTTTTGTCAAGCCTAATGCTTCAGCCTCCTTGTCACTATCTTTTATTGCTTTTGCAATATTTATTAGTTCCTGAATAATTTCGGCAGTTGTTAATAAATTATTCTGATACCGTTTTATTGAACCCTCCAACATCTCTAAAAGCTTTTTGCTTTTAACCAGGTTTGTTTTCGAACGTGTTTTTATTTCATCATTCAATAATTTCTTTAATAGTTCCAATGCAAGATTCTGATGTTTCATTCCTTTAACCTCCAAAAGAAACTCATCAGAAAGAATTTCCAAACCCGAAATTTCCGGTTTATCTATTCCCGCAGCCTCAAAAATATCTATTACCTGGTCTGAACTTAATGCCTCATCTACAACTTGCTTTATGGCCGTTTCAATTTCCACATCAGATTTACCTGTTCCTATACCCTCAAACTTTACTAATCTGGCCTTTACAGCTTGAAAGAATGCTATATCATCTTTTATCTGCATCGCATTTTCATGTGGTATGGAAAGCGCAAAAGCCTGACTTAACATGGTCACCTCCCTAACAAACCTATTTTTACCATCTTGCAATCCTAAAATATGTTCTTCAGCTTGTAAAATAATTGATAATTTTTCTTTAGCATCAGCTTTAAAAAAACGTTTATAGTTAAATTTTAAACTATTTCCATAATAAGCTTGAGGCTCTTCAACTAAAATATCTATTTGAGTTCGGCTTTCCTCATTAAAAAACTGGACAACTATTTCCAATTTTTCTTCCATTAAAGCAATTGCTTTACTCAAATCTTGAGTTGGTTCACCCTTTCCTCCTGCCGCTGAATAAAACGAAAGTGCCTTTTTTAAATCTGTCCCAATACCCAAATAATCAACAACCAATCCTCCTGGTTTATCTTTAAAAACGCGATTTACCCTTGCGATTGCCTGCATAAGATTATGCCCTTTCATCGGTTTATCAACATAAAGCGTATGCATGCTTGGAGCATCAAAACCGGTAAGCCACATATCCCTAACTATTACCAAACGTAGGGGGTCAGTTTCATCTTTCATCCTTTCCGCCAAATCTCTTCGCTGTTGCTTTGTAGTATTGTGCCTTTGCATTTCTGGCCCATCATCACTTGTCGATGTCATTACAACTTTAACAACGCCTTTACTTAAATCATCACTATGCCATTCAGGTCTCTGCGCAACTATTTCTTTATACAATTCTGCAGCTATTCGCCTACTCATAGCAACAAACATTGCTTTACCTTCAAATACTTGTTGGCGTTGCTCAAAGTGGCTTACAATATCTTTTGCAAGATTTTTTATCCTTTCTGCATTACCAACAATAGCTTCTAATTTTGTCCATTTGGCTTTTGCCTTTTGCTGCTCAGTTATCTCCTCATCCTGCTCTAATTCCGCATCAAACGCTTCAATTAATCTTCTGCCTTCTTCGTCAAGGTTTACTTTTGCTAAACGACTTTCATAATAAATACGGACAGTTGCGCCATCTTCAATCGCTTGGGAGATATCATAAATATCTACATACTGTCCAAAAACTTGTGGTGTGTTTACGTCTGTACCCTCAATCGGTGTACCGGTAAAACCAATGTATGTAGCATTGGGTAACGCATCTCTCATATATTTAGCGAAGCCATATGCAATACGCTGACCAATTTTTTCAGTTTTATCTTTGTTCATTACATCTTTAACCGATGCTTCAAAACCGTATTGTGTTCTATGCGCCTCATCTGCAATTACAACAATATTTCTTCTTAAGGAAAGTTCATCATAAACAGATTTTTGGCCTTGCGGAAAAAACTTTTGAATGGTTGTAAAAACAATACCTCCACTTGCTACTTTTAATAACTTCTTTAAATCCTCTCTATCTTTTGCTTGTACAGGTTCTTGCCTTAATAACTGTTTAGAATTTGCAAAGGTTTCAAATAATTGCTCGTCCAAATCATTTCGGTCTGTAATCACTAAAATGGTAGGGTTCTGCATCTCAGGTGCCGTAATTAACTTACCTGAATAAAAAACCATGCTTAAACTTTTACCTGAGCCTTGCGTATGCCAAACTACACCACCTTTTTTATCACCTTTAATTCCTGAGGCTATAATTGTAGATTCCACCGCTCTATTTACTGCATAGTATTGATGGTAAGCAGCAACTTTCTTTAAGGTTTCTACCTGTGTGATACCTGTTTTTGCATCTATCTTTTTATTTGTTTCGAAAACTATAAAATTCCTTACTATATCTAAAAAAGTTGTAGGGTTTAACATGCCCTTTAACAACACCTCCAATTGAGGCATAAATCGAGATGCTTCTTTTGCGCCATCAGCCGTTTTCCAGGTCATATATCGACTAAAACCTGCAGATACACTTCCTGCCCTACCTTCTAGTCCATCTGAAATGACACAAAAAGTATTGTAGTTAAATAAACTAGGAATCGTAGCCTTATAGGTTTGTAGCTGGTCATAAGCTTTTCTTAAGGTTGCGGTTTCTTTTGCTGCATTCTTAAGTTCTATGACAACCAAAGGAATCCCGTTTACAAACAATAAAATGTCTGGCCGTTTGTTTTGGTTTTTTTCTACAATGGTATATTGATTGATGCAGAGAAACTCATTGTTGGCTTGGTCTTCAAAATCTACCAGTGCAACTTCGTAACTACGTTCGAAACCATCTTGTTGATAAGGGATTTTTACTTTCTCTACCAAAAACTGATGAAAGCTTTCATTGTTATGCAATAATTCTGGAGAGTAGATACGCAATACTTTTTGTACAGCTTGTTCTTGTGCATCTTGCGGAATGGCAGGGTTTAGTATTGCAACTGCTTTCCTTAACCTATCGATTAAAATAATTTGTTCGAAATTTTTGCGTTCGGCTTCTTGTGCACCAGGGGCGATAAAAATTCCCGGCACATATTCCCACCCTAAAGCTTGTAGGGTTTCTATCGCAAAAATTTCTATTTTATCTTCGGTGATTGGTTTCATTCGCTTTGGTATTTTTTCCAAACATTTGCTGATGCAGAACTAAAAAATATATACTCTCTTCCCTTGAAATCATAAAGTACTCTCCAGGAGTTTATTTTATCAATGATTTTCTTGCCACTTTCTGATTCAGCTTTACCGTGTAAGCTAATAAATATTTTTTTAAGGCTTTTATTTGAATTTATAATTTCAAATACGTGGTCATCTTCATCCCTAATCGAATGACCGAAAATAAAAAAATCACCTGTTATACTTTTGATACTAGAAAATGACCTAGATAAATAACCATTTTCTTTAATCCTTTTTAATTTATGTTCGGTAGTTCCTTCAGATATAAAAACAGGAAATTTGTTTTCATCAATTGAATCTTTTACCTGTTGGCCGATTGTTTTATTCTTATTAACCCATGTATACTTTTGTATAGATGCATTTTCATCTTTGAATATATGCATTGCTCCATGTATATAATATAAATTTTGTGAGTGTTCACGATCTATTTCCCAAGTAACCATCGAATCATCATCCCTGTTAGTTCTAAACCCGTCATCTGATTTTAACGGCGTTATTTCGCTATCTAAAAAATGCATATAAACCCAATAAAGTATCAAATCATAATTGAACGTATATTTTCTTCCATCTTCGAAGTGTTTCAAGAATTCGAAACAACTTCTATATTGCTCATCGGTAATTAAATTTGGATTCTCGGGGTGGCTTTCACTAATAACTGTTATCAATATTTCCTTAAGTTTTTCAGAATCGGCTTTAACTTTATTGAAGATATCTTTTTCATTATCATAATAATTCAAAACCCTTAAACTGTCTGTTAATTTAAGTACTACAAATTCGAAATCGGATGTATTGAACTCTTTGAATATTTCTTTAATTTTTAGGTCAGTGATCTTTTCTGCAAGCTTTTTATAATTAAATATCTCAGGAAATAGATCTACGCTAAAGCCATTGCCAATAATCAAATGCTTTTTTACAGTTGATTGGTTAATGCACTCATTAAAATCTAGAACATTTTCCATTTTATCATTTATGTTTTAATTATTATTTTCTTCATCAGATTTATTTAAATTAAATGAATAGAGCTCCGCTTTATATGCGTTTGGATCATTATAAAATAAAATTTCACTTGCAGGAAAGGAATATTCACCCATTTCAAATTCATCAAATTTTTGGTCCCAATCTTCATTAAATTCCTCATTATCTCCATACACTAAATCTTCTGCTTCTGCTTTTTTTGCTGGATTATCAGTTTCAAAAGCTTCTATCAAAAAAGAGCAAACTAAATCGGTAGATTCAACTAGAAAATTACCTGTCAATGTCTGGATTGAAGTCTTTCTTTTTTCAAGTTCATCTAATGTCCGTCCATGTGAAGTTGTTCCAATTTCATTTCTAAAATTACCCATTTGTTGCCCAACATTAGCAACTGAGCTACCAATTTGTCTTATGGTTGAAGTTGGGGGATAACCTAAACAACCAAATGAATAACCCAAAATCTTTCCTACAGATTCTGTTCCATCCAGTAATTGACCCCTTTGTTTACAAATTTCCTTTGCAATGCTTTCTAATAGAGATTTCGAATTTTCAATACAAATAGAAAAATCAGTCTCCATAAAACCTTCTATACGATTAATGTATTCGTATAAAGGTTGCCATCTGCTATAGTTTTCTAATAATAATTTTAATCGGTCCATTATTATAAATGAACCCTAATTTCTCCACTCAATAATTTTGTCAATAAATCATCACGTGTATTTTCTAGAACTTTGATTTGCAATTGATTAAAATCCATTTTTCTAATGATATCAATAAACTGAATTTCAATCTCCTTAATCTTGTCTGATGGAGGTATTCTAAAACTAATATTTTTTAACCCCTCAATGGTTAATGCCTCTTGAGTGCTTCCTATTTTAATAGCCCCCAATTCTTCTTGTCCTAGTTTAGAAATTAACCATAAATAAATAATTGAACTTGGCAGTTGTTTAAAATCTTTAAACCAAGTAAGATTACCATCTTTAAAATAAAACTTTTCTGACTTTTTAACCCTATAAGCAACGCCTAATGTTCCTACCGAAGTCATTAAAATATCACCCTCTTGGGGCGATCCAAATTTGATATCTATTTCATCAAACCTTTCATTTGAAATGTAAAGTTCGCTATTTGTTGAACCATTTTTTCTTAACTCAATAATTTCTTTACTCCTATAAAATGGTACGCCATTAGAAACATATTCTGAATAAAATATTCTTTTACTTGATGTAATTGTAATTAATTCTCCTAGTTTTTTTGTTTCCCAACCTTCCTCTGCTTCTTCAATAAACCATTGCCTAAAAAGTGTTTCTGCTAATTGTTCTAAAGTTTTATTTTGGCGTTGTAATAAATCTATTTTATCATCTAAACTACTTAAAACGGAAGCTATTTCCTTCTGCTCATTTTTTGGAGGCGCTGCTATTTTATAATCTCCTATTTGGGACTGACTAATGTGTGGGATAGATGTACCTGTATGTATCGAATCAACATAATCAGCAAATTGTTTAGAAAAAATGTTATACCAAATATATTTTTGATAGAAGTCTTTTTTCGCTCGTAGTAAGGCAACTCTTTGCGCTAAAATTAATGGTAACTCATTCATTTTGATAATAGCTTTATTTTTACCAACTCTCGAGCCGTCCATTCCTATGACTATATCGTTTTCCTTTAAAAAATATTTTTCTAAATCCTTAGTAGATTTATTCCAATGCTTTTCAGAATCCCATCTAAGAGCACCCAAAGTAACATTCTCACCTCTTACGACTTTTAAATTTCCGTTTACCTCATACTCGTCTCCCTTAAAAGAAAAGCCTGTTAAAACATCAGAGGTAGTCGATAATTTGTATTCTTTCCACCTACTATAAAACTCAACCCCCATTCTATCAATATGTTCGGTTAAAGCAGGTTCACTTATGTTATGGTAATCTAATAAGTCTATTTTATAAGATAGATCTAGGTCATCTAGTTTGCCTGTTAACTTTAAAATGTCTTTAAAACCTAAATCTTGCCCTTTTATGGCTATGTCTATATCAGAACCTTCTTTAAAATTCCCCTTTGCTCTGCTTCCAAATATAATAGCTTTATCTACTTTTGAGTTTTCCTCAAAAATTGCATTAACGTTTTTAATTATTTGTTCTGTTAGTCCGAATTTCATCATCAATTTAAGAACTTAACTTTTCTATCTGCAAGCGGGTTTGCAGTTGTACAAATAAATCTACATAATGCGTTGCAATGTCATCTGCAACTTTGTTGGCAGTGGCTTCATCATAAGTATGTACGCTTAGCTTACGGCTATTTACCATTTCGAACCATTGCTCTGCATTGGTAATTAAGCCTCTGGTAAAAGATAATTTAATGGCATCTTTACTACCTTGTATACCAACCTCTCCTTGGTCTTCATAATAATCTTTCATCGTTAGCCAAGCCAGTTCATAAGTCATTTCAAAAAATTTAATCATACCTACTTTTATCACTTCTTCTTCGGTATCTTCTTTAAACTCTATTAACGCTTTTGATAGGCTATTTAATGCCTTATTAAAATTATTAAATCGCTGTATCCAGCGTACATCTTTGTTAGCCATTGGTTGGTAATTTAATCTTCGCTAAGTTCTCCGTTATCTTTCTGTTCAGCTCTGCTTCTTCTGCTATTTGGCTTTCTAATTCTGTTTTTAAAGTGTTAAATCGTTCTACAAAATTAAAGTCATCTTCTTCATCAGCCAAACCCACGTACCTACCAGGCGTAAGTACATAATTTAATTCTCTAACCCTTTCTATTGTTGCCACATTGCAAAAGCCCGCTATATCTTCATAATTGCCATCAGGATTACGCCAGTTATGGTAAGTGTCTGCAATTTCGTTAATGTCGTCTTCGCTTAAATCTCTATTTTTTCTATTGATTAAAAATCCTTTGTTTCTGGCATCAATAAACAAGATTTCGTTTTCTCTTTTTCTAAAATTGCCAGTGGCTTTATTTCGAGAGAGAAACCATAAACAAGCGGGTATTTGTGTATTTAAAAATAGTTTTGTTGGTAAGTTTACGATACAATCTACCAAACCATTTTCTATTAGTGCTTTTCGTATTTCGCCTTCGCCAGTGGTATTGGTAGTTAATGCACCTTTAGATAATACAAAACCTGCCTGCCCGGTTGGCGCTAAGTGATATAGAAAATGTTGTATCCAAGCATAATTTGCATTTCCTGTTGGTGGGGTTAATTTCTGCCCGAGCACTTTCCATCTGGCATCATCACGTAATAATTCTCCGCTCCAGTCGCTATCGTTAAATGGTGGGTTGGCAATGATATAATCAGCTTTTAAATCTTTATGTGCATCATTTAAAAACGAACCTTCATTATTCCATTTTACGTTACTGCTATCAATACCACGAATGGATAAATTCATTTTGGCTAATCTCCAGGTGGTTTGATTACTTTCTTGTCCGTAAATAGAGATTCTATCTTCAGGGTTTAAGGCAAGTCCTTTAGCTCCCTTTTTTTGATAATAATCTTGGTGTGCTTTTACAAATTTTTCACTCTGCACAAACATCCCACCACTACCACAACATGGATCAAATACTCTACCTTCAAAAGGTTCTAACATTTGAACCAATAATTTCACGACGCTTTCTGGCGTGTAAAATTGTCCGCCTTTTTTACCTTCAGTTAGAGCAAACTCTCCCAAGAAGTATTCGAATACCTGTCCTAATAAATCTTTGTTTTGAGCATCTTTTGTGCCCAATGTAGCAGAGCCAATTAAATTCACTAAGCCACCTAAGCTTGCCTTATCTAATTTTTCCTGTGCATAAACTTTAGGCAAAACCCCACGTAATGATGGATTTTCTTTCTCAATGGCATCCATTGCATCATCAATATCTTTACCGATGCTTGGCTGTGTTGCTCTACCTTGTATGTGCGACCACCGAGCTGAGGCTGGTACGAAAAATATCTTTTCAGCTACGTATTCATTTTTATCTTCAGGATCTGCACCTTCACTTATTTGTGAAACCAATGATTGATATTGTTCTTCGAAAGCATCTGATATATATTTGAGAAAGATTAAACCTAAAGCCACATGTTTGTATTCTGCAGCATCCATATTTTTACGGAGCTTATCTGCAGCTTTCCAAAGCTTTTTCTTTAAAGGTTCTTCTTGCTCAGTTTTTACTGATTTAGCCATTGTATTTGTAAAAAATTTCTTGAAGTGTAAAGTTAATTTTTATAACTCAATTGGTACAAGAAGAGCAATATTAATTGATAAATTTTCGATCAATGCAATTATATTTGTTAGGGCCTTGTTAAATATCAAGATATGATTGCTTACTATTATACATTCCGGTAAAGCGTGCATGGCTTTTTAATTAAAATAAAACTATTGGGGTGAGTAAACTATCACTTCCCATGCTGCCAACAATACCCATTTCCATTCCCACTCCTTTTACAACGGCTTCCTTTTTTAGTCAGCGCCTTACACTGCCCAACATAAGTAGAAGCTTTACTACTGCTTTTAGGGCTAGAAGTAAATGTACGGATGGCCTTCACTGAACTGGATGAGCAAACACCACAGCTTCCGCCAGCGCCACAATGTTTGCAGGCACTACAATTGGAGCAGGCTGCACAAGGACTATAACCGTAACAGGTAGAAACGGGTGCTTTGGGTTTAGACTTTTTTGGCGTTAGATTAAAAAGACTAAGACTGAGCAAGATGTAGAGGAGCGTTTTCAAGAATAGGGTTTTTAGATGATTTATAAATCAGGCAAATTTTTAATCGAAAAGCAATAATGTTTAAAAGTAATTTTGTAGTCAGTTATGGTTTGGCTAAAAGTAATTTTGGCTAAGGTATTAAACAAGGCCTAACCAAGCTTAGGGTAATCCATAAATTCGATGTAGGCAGTGTTTAATCTCGAAATTCATTTCTGAAATTTTCGCAACAACATGCTTTGATAAAGTATAAAACAGCTCATCTACTGTTTGCATTTTCCTCGTTAAATTGCGATTTTGAGAGCGCTATCAAATGCGGGAATAATTTTAAAATCATTTAGCTTGATACAAACGCTATTGAAAAGTTAACTTCGCAGCAGCCCAGTTTTAAGTTTTCAGCAAAACACTTCTTTTAATTTTGCTATATCGTCTATTTGGTTAGTGTCTATAAATTATCATATCAACAGTCAAATTTAGCAAGGCTTTTTTCAACCATCAGGCTTCTTACACAGAACGGCCTGTTTTCGTTATAAACAGGTAAATTTTCTTTACAGCACCTTGCTGATTACGAATAATTTCTCCGTATCAATACAGGATTTTCGTCCAATTAACCCACATCTGGACTCAAAATAACGACAGCAATACAACAAAATATTTTATCTTGCGTATTAGATGAATAGTTTTCACTTAAAATGTTTCAGTTCAACAATTAACAGGAAAAAATTGTCACAGAAACAGCGACTGAGAATTTGAACAAATAAAATTTCACGGCTTTATAAAGCAGATTCGGTACAAAAGCTTCGGTTTTCGTTACGAAAAGGCGTAATTTCGTGATAAATAAATTACCCTCTTTTAAATACATGATAAGATGCATTGCCATAGATGATCAGCTAAGCTCGCTTCAGGGTTTAGAAAAGTACATCTTAGATACACCAAATATTCGTCTGGTTAATTCTTATACCGATCCGGTATTGGCTTTGAAAGAGCTTTCAAGGGCAGAGCCTGTCGATCTGATTTTTATGGACATCAACATGCCGCAGATTTCCGGACTTGAGCTTGCTCATGCGATAAGAGGAAAATCCAGGAAATTAATATTTACCACATCCCATAAAGAATATGCGTTTGAAGCTTATGAGGCCGAAGGTGATGCATACCTGCCAAAACCATACAGCTATGCAAAGTTTCTGGTAACCATTACCCGGCTTTTTGGCAACGACTACGAAGCTTCCGAAAACAATCTGGCAAACAGCGAAAGCTTTTTAGTTAAAAACAAAGAGGAAGACCATCGGGCAATTATGGTAAAATATGCCGATATCATTGCCTTCGAAAGTTTTCATAACTACGTTAAAATACATACCGATAAAAAAATAATCATAGCATACCTTAGTTTAAAAGATGTGAGAGAACAGTTAAACATTAGCAAACAATTTATACAATTACACAGGGCGTATATCATTTCTATACCACACATACAGCATATCGAGGGGCAAAGAATTACACTTACCAATCAGTTAAGCTTTAACGTGGGCGATATCTACATAAATGAGTTTAAAGAATTTTACAACGAGCGGGTAATTATAAGCAGCCGCAAAAAATAGCAGCTGCTTATTTTGGCTATCGCCCTAAACCAGGAACGGTAGATGTTGCAGTTAAAGTGGCGCTGGTTCCGGTAGGATCAGTTTCAAATGAGCTGAACAATGATTTTTTTTTGAATACAAAAATGGTTCTTTTGATTAGCTTTTGAGTCTTCATAATTTTCTTTTTTTCGAAAACTAGAAGCCACTGGCAGCTGAAGAATGATGGTTTACATAGATGGTATAATTTTCTTTATGAATAGCTTAACAGGCACATTTCAGGTTTTTAATAGCGTGATTAAAAAGTACCAGATACATTTAATTGCCTGGGCGGCATTTATATTTTGGGAGTCAGTCATCATCGGTTTAATCTATGGCCAGTTCGGCAATTTCAGTAACTATGCAATCCACTATGCCCTCAATATTTCCATTTTCTATGTACATGCGCATGTGCTGATGTTGAGCTTGAAAGATCCGAAACAGGCTTTTTGGAAACTACCGGTTTTTATGTTTTTAGAAACAATAGTCTTTGTCGGATTTATCTATGGTGTGGATACCCTTTTGTTTAAATACACACATGTATTCAGTAAAGAAATGGGTGAACCCCTAACCAGAGCTTTGACAGTACTTTGGAGATGCTTGTTTTTTATGTTCTTCGGAACCGGTTACTATTTTTTAATCAGCTTTCTCGATACGAAAGCAGAAAAAGAGCGTATTGAAAGGCAACGTTTCAGGATTCTTTTAGAAAAGGAAAAAACCGAAAAAGAGCTCGTGCAATCGAGAAATGCATTCTTAAAAGCACAGATTAACCCACATCTGTTGTTTAATACGCTTGAATTTGTGTATCAGAAATTCAAACACCACTCGCCGAAAGATGCAGAAGCAATGCTTTACCTTGCTGACATCATGCGTTATGCTGCCGCCGCCAATGATACGGGCGAATACATAAATCTGGGCGAGGAGATTACGCAATGTGAAAATTTAATTCACTTGCACGAGTTAACCAATCCATGCATGAATCTTGAATTAGCTTATGCACCTGATACAACAGAACTTAGCTTTATTCCCCTAGTACTAATTACCGTATTGGAAAACATGATTAAGCATGGCGACTTGTACGGTTCTGCCGGTCATTCAAGTTTAGATATCTTCATCGATGATAAAAACTTGATAATAGCAAGCAAAAATAAAATACTACCTACTCCACCAAGCTATGGCTTAAGCTCAGGCTTAGATAACATCAAAAACCGTCTTGCATTTGCTTATGGTAACGATTATAGTTTACAACATTTTATCGATGAGGATAATTATTTCGAATTAACAATTAAAGTAAGGATAGAAGCGATCAAGCAGAATCAAATCTCGTCTGAAATTTCTTCGATGGTTAGTAATTAATCTATCATGTTTCCTTACACCTTTTATATTTTTAGCAATATATCTTTTTATTGAATTCAGAATTATCTGTTTAAAAATTCTCATGTTATGCTGCAATACAATTGAAAACCCTGGTCATAACAATACTGATAATAAATTATTCCTAAAACCACGTTACTGGCATATCAGTACGCAATAACCTATCCCTGCCCTGCGAGTTGAGACTGAAATGTCAGCTCCGTAAAAACGCCAGGTTCATCCAGGGCTACTTGTAAACTGATGATCAGCGTATTTTGGAGTATGTCGTTAGCAGTCATCGAGATACCTAACCCTACATTAATGTTGTAAGCCGCTCTTCTCTCTTTAGGTTCTACTATCTTCTGCTCCCACAAGCCAAAAAGATAGTCATCTATCTGGTATTTAATTTCCAGCCAGGTACTGTAGGTATTCGGTGAAAAGACAAAATTCCTTAAGATTAAGGTGACGTTTGCTTTGATTAATTCCTTGATTTCCGTTAAAGCGTTTCCATCTAAATCCATTGTAGTTGGATTGTATGTATTTATTGGCGAACTGATTTGATACCACAGCGAAGGTTTATAAACTGCGCCCAAGGCTTTAAAAATTTGTGCATACTCTATAGCACTGCAATCTATTGCTTTGAAACCAAAGCTGGGGGTATTTGCTTGCAAAAAACAGAATTGATCTTGTCGAGAAGAGAACCTGAAAAAATCGGCTACATGCGCTATTTGATTAATGGCTGGTATTTGATCATCAAAGTTTGCTGTAATCAACAGGTCGGCCAAAACTGTAGCCCCGCCTTCTTCCGCTCCATTTTGAATCGTTAAAAGCTGAACAACTATTCTGTTTTGAGTTTCGGTTTTTACAGCCCCATCTGCTCCTACTAAGGAAGCAATAACTGCAAAATCTTCAACAGTATTTTGGAGTGCTTTTAGATAAGTATTCAACTCCTTAACGATCAATGGTAACTGCCCAACCATGTCAATGCAATTTCGTTTTCGATTTTCCTCCGGCTCGTAGTTAATGTAAACGCCGGGTGATTTTATATTTGGACTTGGCATGTTTGCAATTTAAAATTTTTACGGTGAAATACCTGAACAATTGATGTCCATTTAGATATAAGCAAGGGCTGTCGATAAGATTGCGTGTGGCGTGAAGTACGCTTTCGTCCGCCTACCGCAAACAGGCAATGACGGGTTGGTAGACCGACATCGCCTATAACGCTCCCAATTCCCAGCTCAAACCAGATTGCGCTTCTTCTATTGGCACTACCTTTTCCTTAATCGGCTCAACAAATACAACTTCCACACCATCTTTGATATGATAACAATGGCTAATTTGGCAGGCGAAATAACGGCGATCTTCTTTCCTAAACTGATCCTGTAAATAACAGATGCCAATGGCTAACAATACAATCCGATCGCCTTGTTGCACTACGGGTACGTGAAGTTTAGCACCAGGAAAATGAACTTGACTAAAAGCCACTTTCAAATCATTTACTTTCAGAATTTCGTAATCACCGTCGTGTACATTCCAATTGAATACCATTACCTGCATAACGAAGGCATCAGCTTGTATTACGGTTTTTACCAAATGTTTCATTTCAATTTTAGGGAGTTCGAGTTCAATCAAACCATCTGGTAACCATGAAACCTTTGGCTGACGAATCAAGAGCCGGTCTAATCGGGTATCCGCATTAAACTCAAATCCCTCAATTAATTTTAGATTGCCCTCCAATAGTTTTTTACTACCCGCAGTCGAATTTGGAATCGTTTTAAAAACCGAAGTGAGCCTTTTAGTGAGTCTGCTAGCGAGATCACCATAGCCATAATCCTTTACCATTGGCGCAAAAGCTTTGCGGATATAGGCTGCATTTCTGCTGGCTTCGCCAAAATCTTTAGCGCTTTTTTTACTGTTTTCGGAAAGTTGATGAGTACCAGATTTACGCCTTACAACGTCTTTCTTGCCGCTCCGATAAAAAATAAGATCTCCCACTTTGCCGGAAAATCTAACAATCCCATTTAATGTAGCCATAATTGATTATATTTGATTTAACCAAGGGATTGATCAATCCAATATACCAAATTTTTCCATTTATTTTCAGCCATTTAATCCGTAACAGGTCCGATGCAAGTCCATGTGCAGTCCGTGTTTCCGCTATGTTTGCTTGTACCCTTCGCCCAGAATGCTTCCTAAATGCTTCGGCACAACTTCAGTTTATGTAACACAATACCTAAGCTGGCATGATGCGCTCATCCTGGTATAGTTTAGCGCTCAAATTGGTCTGAAACAAACATGTACTAAGGGTTTACAGAAGAAGATGCAACTTTGTCCGGCACTTTTCTCTTAATAGACTGGAAGACTAGATGACTTAGGTCAAAAGCCACCAACAAACTTGCTAAATAGGTGGTATCAGTGCCTTTTTATCACCCCTCCGTTCAAGCTGGAACAGTGGAGAGGTTTGCCGAACGAAATCTTCTCGTAAAGATAGATTGCCACGTCGTGCCTCCTCGCAATGACGTTATGTACATGCTCATCGCTATTGCCCCCGCTGCTATCCGGCATAGGAACTGATGGAAGGAGAAAACTTTAAAGCTTTTGCACAAACTTTCATAAACCAAAGCCCAAGGCATCGCGTTCTTCCCGACCTTTCGTCGGGACTTGTGATGCCGCAACAAAAGCTTTAACGAATTTATCCGACATCAGTTCCAAGCCTTGATTATTCATTAGTTATTGCTGTTTTTAATTGCATTCATGAGCTCGCAGAAATGCTCGGTTGTTTGCTTCTTTGTTATCAAGAACAAAGAAGGAGCCCTTCGGCGGCGACGAGCCGAGACAAGCAATAGTGGAGGACTTAATATAAACAGATTGCCACGGTTGGTGAAGAACCAACCTCGCAATGACGACTTAGGGATTGGAAGGTGCTACGACAAGCTGAGCATGATAAATCTGAGCGATTGGCTTTGCACCCTGCTATCAGGCATAGCAGATTTTGGTAGCGGAAAGCGGTGAAATCTGTGTAGAAACTTTCAACCTGCACAAACAAGGGAATTTGCAGCTGAAGGGGGGATGTGTGAAGGACAAGCCTCAAATTACCGCTATTAAGATTGAGCCTGCTTTACGCAACAAAAAATGCAAGCCTTGATTTTTGGTTACCTTTTTATCAAGAAAAAGGTAAGAGCCCTTCGGCGGCGGTGAGCCGAACAAAGCCAGTTATTGCTGTTTTTAATTGCATTCATGAGCTCGCAGAGATGCTCGGTTTTTGGTTACCTTTTTATCAAGAAAAAGGTAAGAGCCCCTCGCCGGCGGCGAGCCGAACAAATCACTGCTACGACTACCAGCTTAGCGAATCGTTTTTTTCCCTGTTAACATAACAAAAAAACCACCCTATTTTACTACCTTTGCGGCTCAAAATTTACAGTAGAATGAGTGACTCGATTAAGATTAAAAATGCTTTAATTTCAGTATATTATAAAGATGGTTTAGCGCCATTGGTAAAATTATTAGCCGCTCAGGGCGTACAGCTGTTTTCTACAGGTGGAACCGAGCAATTTATTAAAGATTTAGATCTGCCTGTTACTGCCGTTGAAGATTTAACAGGCTACCCATCTATATTAGGCGGAAGAGTAAAAACCTTACATCCAAAAGTATTTGGAGGCATTTTAAACCGCCGTGGTTTAGATGGAGATAAACAGCAAATTGCTGAATACGAAATTCCTGAAATTGACCTGGTAATTGTTGATTTATATCCTTTTGAAGAAACCGTAAAAGCTGGTGGAACTGCAGATGAAATCATCGAGAAAATAGATATTGGTGGCATTTCTTTAATTCGTGCTGCTGCTAAAAACTTTAACGATGTAGTTATCATTGCTTCAAAAAATGATTACCCTACTTTGCAGTCTCAGTTGGAAGCTCAGAATGGCGAAACAAGTTTAGCACAACGTAAAAGTTTTGCTAAAACTGCTTTCCATACTTCATCACATTACGATACTGCAATATTTAACTATTTTAATGCGGAAGAACCTCTTGATGTTTTTAAGCAAAGTGTAAATACATCAAAAACCTTGCGTTATGGTGAAAACCCACACCAAGGCGGTAAATTTTATGGCGATTTAGATGCCATGTTTACCAAATTGAACGGAAAAGAACTTTCTTACAATAATCTGGTAGATGTTGATGCTGCTGTTGCTTTAATTGATGAATTTGAAGATCCAACTTTTGCCATTTTAAAACATACAAACGCCTGTGGTATTGCATCTCGCCCAACGGTTAAACAAGCCTGGTTAGATGCATTGGCTTGCGACCCAGTTTCGGCCTTTGGTGGCGTTCTAATTACCAATGTTGAAGTTGATTTAGCAACTGCAGAAGAAATTAACAATCTATTTTTCGAGGTATTAATTGCGCCTTCATATCAACCCGAGGCTGTTGAGTTATTCAGCAAAAAGAAAAACCGTGTGATTTTGCAACGCAATGAGGTTGAATTAAGCAAAAAACAATTCAAAACATTATTGAATGGGGTAATTGAGCAGGATAAAGATTTGATTATCGAAGGTCCGGAGCAAATGGTTACCGTAACTGAAAAAACACCAACAGCGCAGGAATTAAAAGACTTATATTTTGCAAATAAAATTGTAAAACATACAAAATCGAATACCATCGTTTTGGTAAAAGATGATGTTTTAATTGCAAGCGGCGTAGGACAAACATCACGTGTAGATGCATTAAAACAAGCGATTGAAAAAGCTGCGGCATTTGGCTTTAGCGTTAAAGGAAGCTCGATGGCATCTGATGCATTCTTCCCTTTTCCTGATTGTGTAGAGATTGCTGCCGACGCCGGAATCACCGCTGTTTTACAACCTGGTGGATCGATTAAAGATGCTGATTCTGTTGCAAAAGCGAATGAAAAAGGCATTGCGATGGTAACAACTGGCGTTAGACATTTTAAACACTAGTTGTTTGGTTGATTAGTTGTTTGGTTGGTTGGCTGAAAGCTTTAAAGGTTGAAGGTGAAAGGTAGAAGGTTTAAGGTAGAGCGTTTCCCCCTCTTCGTCATTGCGAGGAACGAAGCAATCTCCATTCATTTCCAATACAGAGATTAAATATTTAAAACGTTGCTTTGGGCAATTTGCTACCTGAATAGTAGCAGTAGCCGAAGTAGAATAAACCCGATAGAAGAGAAATATTTTTGTTGCAACAACTAAGTTCAACTACAAACTTTAACAAAAATATGAAACGGATAGCGGGACTGTTTAAACCGAAGAATTACTGGTTTTGATTTTCTTATCATTTTAATTACAACTAATTCGATTAAAATGAACAATGAAAATAAAACTTAAAACAATAAAAAAGCTATTTTTACATTAGGAATAGTATAGATTTAACAAAATTAAAATAACGAACCTTATACATGGGATTATTTAACTGGTTTACGCAAGAAGTTGCCATCGATTTGGGCACAGCGAATACCCTAATTATACATAACGATAAAGTGGTTGTAGATGAACCATCAATTGTTGCTTTTGACCGTACTACAAACAAAGTTATCGCCATTGGTCGCCAGGCGATGCAAATGGAGGGTAAAACCCACGATAATATTAAAACCGTTCGCCCATTGAAAGATGGTGTAATTGCCGATTTCAATGCTGCAGAAGCGATGATTAAAGGTATGATTCGCATGCTTAACGGTGGCAAAGGTTGGATGTTCCCGTCTTTACGTATGGTAATTTGCATTCCATCGGGCATTACCGAAGTAGAGAAACGTGCTGTACGAGATTCGGCTGAAATTGCTGGAGCCAAAGAAGTTTACCTCATTCATGAACCAATGGCCGCAGCGGTAGGTATTGGTATTGATGTGGAAGAACCAATGGGAAACATGATTATTGATATTGGTGGTGGTACTACTGAAATTGCGGTTATCGCATTATCGGGTATTGTTTGCGATCAATCTATCCGCGTTGCGGGAGATAATTTCGATTCGGATATTGTGAATTACATCCGTCGCCAGCATAATATTATGATTGGAGACAGAACAGCCGAGAAAATTAAGATTGAAGTTGGAGCAGCTTTACCAGAATTACAGGACGCTCCTGCTGATTTCGCCGTTCAGGGTCGTGATTTAATGACCGGTGTACCAAAACAAATTACCGTTTCATATACTGAAATTGCACATTGTTTAGATAAATCCATTTCAAAAATTGAAGAAGCAATTTTAAAAGCTTTAGAGATAACACCACCAGAACTTTCTGCTGATATTTACCAAACAGGTATTTATTTAACAGGTGGTGGTGCTTTGCTTAGAGGCTTGGATAAACGTGTTGCTGCTAAAACAAAATTGCCAGTTCATGTTGCCGAAGACCCATTACGTGCAGTTGTACGTGGTACCGGTATCGCACTAAAAAACATCGGAACATACAAATTCTTAATGCAATAAACAGAGTAGTACGTTGTAAGTTATAAGTTTTAAGTCTTGTAACTTATAACGTATCACTTATAACTTATCACGTGCATGCGTAACCTTTGGATTTTCATAAGCAGATACAACGCATTTTTCTTGTTTTTTATCTTTTTTTTAATTGGTATTTACCTTACCGTTAAAAATAATGCATACCAACGCAGCGCTACTTTAAATTCAACCAATGAGGTCGTTGGCACAGCTTACGAGAGATTAAATGTTTTTAAAAGGTATTTAAATTTGGGTGTGGTTAATGATAGCCTTGCAGCCGAAAATGCTAAACTTAAAACAAAGCTATTAGCACTAACCACCGTAGATTCTACAAAAGAAGTTCAGGTTATTGATACCGTTACAAACCAACAATACACATATTTAGCCGCCAAGGTTGTTAAAAATTCTATCACATTGCGAAATAATGTAATGACGATTAATAAGGGTACTCTAGATGGAATTGAAACCGGGATGGCTGTAATATCTCCACAAAGAGGTGTTGTTGGTTTTATAAGAGATGTTTCGGCCCATTTGGCTACTATCCAATCCCTGCTGCATAAAGACACTAAAATTAGCGTTGTAATTAAAAAAGATAATGCCTTAGGCTCTTTGGTTTGGGGTGATAACAACTTCGATATCAGGAAAGCATTTATTAAAGAAGTTCCTAATCACATTAAAATGAACGTTGGCGATACGGTGGTAACTTCTGGCTTCGGTCAGTTTCCCGAAGGAATTTTAGTTGGAAAGCTTAGTAAAACCAATATTGCAACAAATGATAATTTTCTATCTGCAGAGCTAAATTTATTTAATGATTTTGGTACGTTGCAATATGTTTACGTAATAAAAAACAAGTTGGCAAAAGAACAACAACTTTTAGAAACCCCTGTTAAAGCAAAATGAATAGCAGACTAATTATAGTAAATATCTTTAGGTGGCTAATCCTGCTTTTTGTGCAAATTTTCTTGCTTAAAAACATGGGCTTTTACGATTTATCAACGCCGTTTATTTACGTTTTATTTTTGTTGCTCCTACCCTTCGGCATACCGAATATCTTATTGTATGTATTGGCTTTTGGTACGGGTTTAACACTCGATGCTTTTTATGATACCATGGGCGTTCATGCTACAGCTTGCGTGGTTTTAGCGTTTGTTAGAATATCATTTATAACAGTAAGTTTAAATAAAGATGCGATTGATGACCCAGAACCATCATTAAGTTACATGGGATTTCAATGGTTTGCACTTTATGCTTTCTTATGTGTGATAACACATCACCTGGTATTATTCTTTTTAGAAACATTTAGGCTAACAGAAATTGGTTATACCTTAATGAGATGCGGCTTAAGTTGTATCTTTACCCTCCTATTAATCTTACTGGTAGAGTTTATTTTCTATAAAAGAACATCTCGTTAATGGAGCAATTATTTAATCGAAACTACATCATTCAGGGTTTGTTTATTGTTATTGCCATTATTTTATTGGCAAAACTTTTTTACATCCAAATCGTAAGCGACAAAGCTTTTGTTGCGGCTGAAAGTAATGTGCTTAAGAAAAAATTTAAATATCCGGCTCGTGGTGCAATTCTCGACCGAAGAATGAGGGTAATCGTTCAAAACGAACCCGTTTACGATTTAATGGTTATCCCTAATGAAGTTAAATCATTTGATACCCTGGCTTTAGCAAATGCACTAGATATTTCAGTGGATGAAGTTCGGAAAAACATGCGTAAAGCGAAACTAAAATCCAACTACCAATCCACTCCCTTTTCCAAACAAATTTCAGTTCAAAGCTATGCCCGCCTGCAGGAAATCATGTATCGTTTCCCGGGTTTTTCCACTCAGGATAGAACGATAAGACATTATCCGGATAGTGTTGGCGGACAACTTTTCGGTTATGTTAAAGAAGTAGATAGTGCAGATATTGCTCGTTCAGAGGGTTTCTATCGTCCTGGTGATTACAAAGGCAAAAGTGGTTTGGAACGTTCTTATGAGGAAATGCTACGTGGAGAAAAAGGGGTTGTCAATACCGTTTACGATGCTAAAAACATCCCGCAAGGCAGTTATGCCGATGGCAAATATGATATCAATGCAGTTTCTGGAGAAAGATTAATCTCGGGGATAGACATTGAAGTACAAAAGCTTGGCGAACAATTGATGAACAATAAGGTTGGAGCTATCGTTGCAATCGAACCAGCATCTGGAGAGATTTTAGCGATGGTAAGTAGCCCGGGTTACGATCCAAACTTACTGGTTGGTAAAAGTCAGGGCAATAATTACATGAACCTGATCGGTAATCCTTACCGTCCTTCACTCGTAAGACCAATACAGGGTTATTATCCTCCGGGTTCCGCTTTTAAACCAATTGATGCTTTAATTGGATTGCAAGAAGGTGTTATCGATCCAAACACAACATTTTTTTGTCCGCATTATTACCAAGCCGGTAACCGCAGAATTAAATGTGAGCATTTTGATGGTTCCATAAGTTTGAGAAGAGGCATCGCCCGTTCTTGTAATACTTATTTCTGCTACGTTTTTCAAAAGCTGATTACCAAAAATGGCATGAAAAACCAGCGCCTAACCTATCAGGATTGGAGGGATAAAGTTGCTAAATTTGGTTTTGGAGATAAACTTGGAATCGATTTACCTTTCGAGCAAAAAGGATATTTCTACAATTCAGATCACTACGATAAGATTTATGGAAAGCGATGGGGATATACAAATGTAATTTCGCAAGCCATCGGCCAGGGTGAGATAACCGCAACGCCGTTGCAAATTGCAAATGCGATGGCTGTTATTGCAAATCGCGGCTACTATATCAAGCCCCACCTAATTAAAGCAATGGGCGATAAATTGCTTGTAAAGAAAGAATATGTAACAAAAAACTACGTTGGCATAGATTTAAAACATTTTGAACCCGTTATTGATGGTATGCAGGATGCAGTAAATACCGCCTGGGGAACAGCAGTTTTATCCAGAATCCCGGATATAATCTTATGTGGTAAGACTGGTACAGTTCAAAATTCGAGAGGTAAAAATCACTCTGTATTTATTGGCTTTGCCCCAAGAGATAATCCAAAAATTGCGATTGCCGTAATTGTAGAAAATGCAGGTTATGGAAGTACCTATGCGGCACCAATTGCCAGTTATATGGTAGAAAAATATATAAATGGTGTGGTTAGTGGCAACAGAATAGCGCAGGTAGAATGGATGAAAAACCAAAACTTACTACCTTTGCTTATTGATAAAACAAAAAAGACAAAACTTACAAAAGCCGACAGTTTAATTATAAGAAAAACAGACTCAATTAAGCGCATTAATGATAGCTTAAAACTAAAAGCTGCTATGGCCAAAAGGCCACTATCAGCAAAATTGATAAAGAAACCTATAATTGCTACTAAACCTGAAACCAATAAACCATGATACAGCAACAGGGCAATAGGTTCTTTTTCAATGTTGATTGGATTACTGTACTAATCTACATAGCACTTTGTGTAATAGGGTTTACAAATATCTATGCATCTGTACCCCATAATGATACTAATGCAGCCTTTGATTTCAGTAGTAACTACGGCAAGCAACTCATCTACGTAATTTCTGGCTTAATATTAGGCTTATCTATTTTGTTGTTTGATGGCCGCCTTTTTAACGTATTTGCGCCTTTTATTTATGGTGGAACTTTGGTGCTGCTGGTTGTAGTGTTATTTATCGGAAGAAATGTTGGTGGTAATCAAGCCTGGATTCCGATAGGTTCGTTTAGATTACAGCCCTCAGAGTTTGCCAAATTTGGTACAGCACTTTTACTCGCCCGTTATGTAAGTACCTTCAATCCAAAATTTAGAGATTTTAAGTCGATTTTTATTGCAGGGATTATCGTAGCCGCACCGTTGCTTTTAATTATGCTTCAGCCCGATACGGGTTCTGCATTGGTGTTTTTAGCCTTTATGTTTCCCTTGTATCGCGAAGGTTTATCAGGCTACTTCTTACTGATATTTTTGGGCATGATTGTATTATTTGTTGCCGATTTCCTGGTACCAACGGCAGCACTAATTATTATTTTAGTGGCAATTGGCGGACTTTTTATCTATGCAAACCGACGAAAACAAAAGCTGATTATTACAACCGTATTTGTTACATTAATTGCTATAGCCTATCTTTTTTTGATTAAGGTAGCCTATGAAAAGGTTTTAGCACCACACCAACGCAGCCGGATTGAGTTAATGCTCGGTTTAAAAACGGATAATAAAGGTGCTGGATATAATGTAATACAATCGCAAATTGCCATTGGCTCTGGGCAATTAACTGGTCGTGGTTATTTACAAGGTACTCAAACCAAATATGGCTATGTGCCTGAAAAAACTACTGATTTTATTTTCTCCGTTATTGGAGAAGAATGGGGCTTTTTAGGTTGTAGCGTTGTTATTGCTTTATATATTTTTCTACTGCTAAGATTAATTAATTTGGCAGAACGGCAACGATCAACATTTTCCAGAGTGTATGGTTACAGTGTTGCCTGCATCCTATTCTTTCATATTTTTATTAATATCGGGATGACGATTGGCATTATACCCGTAATCGGAATTCCACTGCCTTTAATTAGTTATGGAGGTTCATCCTTATGGAGTTTTACCATACTAATTTTCATCTTCCTTAAGCTTGATTCTAACAGAATGGGCTTTATTTAAGTTCTGTTGCTGGTTTTCTGTTGCGGGTTGCCTGTCCAGATGCATCTAAACTTTTTAATTTATCTACTCAATTATCTGTGTCTTCAAACACCAAATAATAATTTAATTATCTATGAAGACAAAAACCATGTAAACAACAAAATAGGTTTATTTAAAGAATAGAGCGAACTAAGCCACCTTCTACCCTAATGGCTGCTCCATTTGTTCCTGATGCAAGTGGACTAACGTAATATGTTACCGTATTTGCAATTTCTTGCACATCTAGAAACCTTTTCAAAAGCGAGGTGGGTCTCATATTTTTGAAAAAATCCGTTTCAACTTCAGCAACAGAAAGATTTCCAGATTTTGCTAAATCTTCTATAAAGGCGCCAACACCTTTAGATTTTGTTGGGCCTGGTAAAATAGAATTAACCGTTACCTGCGTACCTTTTGTTAATTCTGCTAATCCGCGACTAACCGCAAGCTGGGCAGTCTTTGTCATTCCATAATGAATCATTTCATCAGGAATAAAAACAGCAGATTCACTTGAAATAAAGATTATTCGTCCCCAGTCTCTATTTAACATTTTAGGAAAAATATGACGTGATAAACGGATACCACTCATAACATTCACTTCAAAAAATCTAAACCAATCTTCGTCAGAAATTTCCTCGAAAGCCTTAGGTTCGAAAATGCCGGCATTATTAATTAGTATATCAATTTCGGGAAGTTTGGCAATAAGCGAATCAACTTCTTTCGATTTGGAAAAGTCAGCAGCTATTCCACTTACGTTTTGATTACCCGAAATACTTTGGAGCAATTTAACCGCAGCATCTACACTTTCTTCACTTCTGCCATTGATGATAACATTAACACCTTCTTTTAATAAGCTTTCCGCTATCGCGAAACCTATGCCTGCGGTAGAACCACTTATAAAAGCAGTTTTATTTTTTAATTGTAAATCCATAATTTGATACTTACTAACTAAATCTGCTATTCAACAATTCATAAAACTGATCTACAGTGGATTGTTTATTAGCCCAGTTGTATTTCGAAGCATAATTCTTTTGCAAAAAGCTATCAGCCGCTTCAAAATTTGGCATCTTATTTACAATATCCAATGCCTCAGAATAAGCCATATTATATCCGCTAAACAAATCTTTAATAAACAGAAGTTTCTCGTTTAAATTTATGGCTTGCTTTAAATCTAAAATTGGTGCTTTTGCAACTTCATTCTGAGCTCCATTCGTTTTTGCCAGCAAATCATTTAAAGATGGAGTTGGTTTATCCTGAATCGTTTGTTCAACAATTGGTTTAACCGGAACAGCTTCTGGAATAAATGCCGGACTATCTTCAACAGCTGGTGAGATGATATCGTCATCATAATTGTTTACTTCCTCTACATGCTTGTGCTGCTCGTTGGATTCCGAAAATAAGGTTTCAACCTCAGGATGATTTACAGCATATTCTTCTTCATGTGATATTAAGAAAGGCTCTGGACCTATCTCATCTTCGAAAGCTGCTACTGGTTCATATAAGTCGGTTTCTTGTTCCTTATCATGGATTCTCCTTTTTTGTGCGAGTATTTCTTCCTCCTCTTTACTTAAAGCTCTATCGAAAATTTCATTTGTTGGTTTTTCCTCGTAATCAAATTTATCGTCATTACTGTGGTTGCCTAAAACAAACTCGAAACTGTTAGAATCCTGGTCGGGCTTAAAAAAATTATGTTCTAATATTTTTTCTGCAGTTTCCTCGTGGATACGTTCCTCTTCCAGAATTTCTTCCTCTGGCTGCATATCAATCCGCTCTTCTTCCTCTTCTGCAGAAACGATTTCCTCCAATTCAGAAGGCTCAAAAGATTCGCTTTCAGGCTTATAGCTTTGTACTTCAGGCAATACGATTGTATTTTGCTCTTCTAATAAAAATCCTGTATTGGTTTCAGCAGGTTTATCTTCAACTAAAGCATTTAATTTTTTTACGATTTTAACATGATCTGAAAGAAAATCGGCATTAGCCAGAAAAAGTTCAACTTCTAATTCATTTAATTTATCAGGATTTTGAGCCAGGAATTGGTATTGCTCATTAAGTTCAGTCAAAATACTACCAATCTTTCTAAAAATATCTTGTTGGTTCATCATAAATTATTAAACGAATTTTTTGGTGATTTATGTTGGTAACTATGTATTCAAAAATAACACATAATTATGATATTTGTTCGGTTTAAAAATTAAAGAAATATAGGGCAAACGATAAATTAGCATGTTATTTAGCGAACAAAATTTTAGGAGAAGAGGCGAATTTTCGGGAAGTATAGAAGTTGTTTGCGGCTCTATGTTTTCTGGTAAAACAGAAGAATTAATTCGCAGATTAAAAAGAGCTCAAATCGCTAAATTGAATGTCGAAATTTTTAAACCACGTACAGATACGCGTTATCACGAAAGTGCAGTGGTTTCTCATGATTTAAATTCGATAAATTCTACACCCGTTGATAGCGCTTCGGCAATTTTACTATTGGGTACAAATACGCAAGTTGTCGGAATAGATGAGGCACAGTTTTTTGATAATGAATTGCCTGATGTTTGCAACAAACTTGCCATGAAAGGCATTAGGGTAATTGTTGCTGGCTTAGATATGGATTTCTCTGGTAAACCCTTCGGACCAATGCCCGCTTTGATGGCCATTGCCGAGCATGTTACAAAAGTAAATGCAGTTTGTGTTTGCTGTGGCAATCCGGCATTGTATAGTTACAGAACGGTCGCCAACGAATCAACCGTACTTTTAGGAGAAAAAGAAAGCTACGAACCTCGCTGCAGAGCTTGCTATAATGTAGAAAAGGGTTAATATTGTTTATTTGTTCATTTCTCATTAGTTCAATAGTATATGGTTTTATCAAAGGAAATTAAAACAGTTTCTATTTTGGGCTGTGGATGGTTTGGATTCGCTTTAGCCCAAGCTTTAGTATCGCTAGGTTTTGATGTAAATGGTTCTACCACAACGCCTGATAAATTACAACAATTAGAAGCTGAAAATATTAAACCGTACTTAGTTAACTTTACAGCGGATAGCATTTTGGCAGATGAAAGTTTTTTTCAAACTGATGTACTATTTATTTGCATACCACCAAAACGAAACTCAGTAGAATTAAATGATTATCCAGATAAGATAAAATCGATTTTAAAAGCTTCGAACAACAAAACGAGCAAAGTTATACTGATAAGCTCTACAAGTGTATTTGGCGATGAAAATAAATCTGTAAATGAAAATAGTGCCACCAATCCAGACACTGATTCTGGCAAGGTTGTTTTAGCTGCAGAGGAAATTTTTAGAGCGTTAAATCCAAATGATTATACTATTATCCGCTTCGCGGGATTAATTGGGCCTGATAGAAATCCAGGCAGATTTTTTGCCGGTAAAACTAATGTACCCAACGGTCTTACTCCTGTTAATTTAATTCATCAAATAGATGCTGTAGGAATTGCCATTTCTATTTTGGATAAGCAAGCCTTTGGTAAAACTTATAATGCTTGTTCACCTACACATCCCACTAAAAAAGAGTTTTACACTAAAGCAGCTATGGAAAGCGGTCATCCTCTTCCTGAATTTGTGGAAGAAAAAACCAGTTGGAAAATTGTTGAAAGTTTAAATGTTCCTAAGTTTTTAGGATATCAGTTTTCAGGTGATGATCTAATGTAAATTATTGTGGTCTGTGAGGACACAGACGATGGAGTGGCTATTTTACCGCCTTATTGCTTGTACTACACGTCTTGCTGAATTTATTTCAGCATCTTTCCCGCAAATAAGCCCCTGAAATAAATTCGGGTGACGTTAAGCTTAGTAATAATGTTAAGGAAAAGTAATATAACTTATCGTGGTCTGTGCGGACACAGACCACGGAGTGGAGCGCAAGCTAAAATATTGCTTAACTCAACAAACCCAACAACTCCTTTTTTGTTAAATTTTTAAATAATCCGCCTTCACTTTGGATTAAATCTTTAACCAAATCCTTTTTTACAGCCTGTAATTTCATGATTTTTTCTTCAATCGTATCTGGGCAAATTAAACGGACAGCCATTACATTTTTATGCTGCCCAATGCGGTATGCTCTATCAATAGCTTGATTTTCTACAGCAGGATTCCACCATGGGTCAACCAAATACACATAATCTGCTTCGGTTAAATTTAAACCAGTGCCGCCAGCTTTTAAACTGATCAAAAACACAGGGATATCTTTATCATTTTGAAATGATTGCACAACCTGCTGCCTGTTTTTAGTCTGCCCGGTGAGGTATTCATATTTTATTCCTTTAATCTCCAGTTGCTTTTTTATCAAATCGAGCATAGTTACGAATTGAGAAAACACCAATATTTTATGGTTATCGGCTTTCAACTCAATTTGTTCGATAAGCACATCAATTTTAGAAGATGCTTGTATATAAGATTTTCCATCGGCCAGCAAAGCTGCTGAGTTACAAATTTGCCTTAATCTGGTTATGCTTTTTAGCACATGCATTGAATTTTTTGGCAAATCATCTTCAGTTTTATTCATAATATAATCCTGAATTTCCTTTTTATTAGCTTCGTAAACCTCTCGCTGTTCTTCTCCCATTTCACAGTAGAGAATAATTTCAGTTTTATCTGGCAATTCTTTGGCAACTTCCTCTTTGATTCGCCTTAATATAAAAGGACGAATTTTTTTCTGTAATTCTGTGGCTCTTTTACTGTCTTTAAATTGGTCTATTGGAGTAGAATACAAATCTGCAAACTGCTGCTTGCTACCAAATAAACCCGGGCAAGCGAACGATAACTGTCCGTATAAATCGAAGGTATTATTTTCAACAGGCGTTCCGGTTAAAGCCACTTTATTTCTGGATTGTAACATCCTTACCGTTTTATACCGCTGCGATTCTGGATTTTTAATGTTCTGTGATTCATCCAGAAAGATATAGTTAAAATGGAAATCTTTTAAATAACGAATATCGGAAAGTAGTGTACCGTAAGAGGTTAAGATGATTTCAAAATCATTGAAAGTATCTGTATTTTTAATTCTATCGTTGCCGTAAATGGTTTTCACTGTTATCGATGGAGCAAACTTTTCTACTTCTGCTTTCCAATTAAATATCAACGAAGCAGGCACAACAACGAGATTTACATTGTGCTTAACTTTTTCTCGTTGCGTTAAAATAAAAGCAATAATTTGAATCGTTTTTCCAAGTCCCATGTCATCCGCCAGTATCGAGCCAAAGTTAAAATCATCAAGAAAGTTCAATCGATTTAATCCATCTATCTGGTATTGTCTGAGTGTTGCATTTAAAGCCTTCGGAATAACAATTTCTTCAATGGCTTCATTCCCTTCAAATTTTTGCTTAAAACTTTTAAGTTCATCACGAACGCTTCCGTTAAGCATTGCATCTTCATACAAATCACTTATCGAAGCGTATTTTATCTTGTGGGTAAGCAAAGTATCGTCAACAATTTCACCTGCCGTAAAATAATCAGTAAATTTTTTAATCCAATCTTCGGGCAAAATACCCTGTGTTCCATCATCAAGCGTTACAAATTTGCTCTTATTTCTAATGGATTTATGGAGATGTTTTAGCGCCACATTTTGCTTGCCAAATTTTACTTTCACCTTTGTTTCAAACCAATCCGTTCCGCTTAAAACTTCAATGTTGATATCAGCTTTATGAGGGTTGAGTTTATTGTTTTTAAGATGATTGAAACCTAAAATATGAATATCTCTACTTCGCCATGCTTCAAAAGCATCAAGAAACCATAATTCTTCTAAAAAGCGTTTTCGATGCAGGTAAAATGAGTCGTTGGTTTCTTGCTCATAAAAGAAAGGATGCTGGCGTATAATTTCTCCGATAAATTGCAATTCTTCTTCTTCATTTCGGTGAAGTGTAAAGAGATTGCCCAACTTATCTTGTGCCTGTATTTTGTTTTTAGATAGTACCGGAATTTCTAAATTTCCGTACCGCATTACGGGTGTAATCAAAATAAAATCTTCAGATTCGGACAGATAAATAAGCCTTTCAATTTCCAAATCAAAGCCTTTTTCTTCAATTTGCTTAGGCGTTGCAGGTCGCAAATAAGAATAATCTACATGGATATTTCCTTCCAATTGAATCAAAATGTTTTTCTGAAACTCTGGATATTTGCTTTTATGAATGATTAACCGATTGCTTTGTTTAATAAAGAAACCTATAACTTTAACCAAATCTGCCCTTCCTAATAAATAAAGCTGGTCTTTAAGTTGAACAAAATAATTATATCTGATAAAAAGATTATCGAGCGAATAAGAATTTCCTTTTATGATTAGTCTGCCACTTATCTCAAAAAAATCATCCTTTTGATTAACAGTCAGGTGCAAATCAACATCCAAAATATGCAGTTGAACAGGAACAACAGATGTAGCCTGGATATTTGGTGATATTTTATTATCGTGCAAAAACGCCGGAATATTTAGCGGATTTCTAACAATCGCTTTCAAAGCTGCCAATTCAACCTCTATTTGTTCTGTAGCAAAGTTATTTTGAAATTTTGCTATGCCACTATAATATTTAAGCTCTGTACTTTCTTCTGTTTTAAAAATTAAATCTGCAGGATTTACACTTTTAAAAGGATTTTTTGGTTTGCCACTTTTGGTAATATTCGCTTCAAAAAGTTCGATGTTTAAATTGTTATAGTACCGATGCAAACCAAGTACTAAAATTAAATTACTTGTTTCGGGTGTGGCAATTGTTGGTATCTTCTGCTTATCGGGCAATAAAGCCACTTCAAGATTTTGCCTTGCTTCTGCATTAAAAGCCTGCAAAGACGCCATTTTTGGCTTTATGATTAGCGTGTCGTCTTCTATTTTTAGGTTGAAAAGTGCATCGTAATTTTCTTCATTATCTAAGCCATAATCTGCGGCAACTTTTTTTAGCCTTTGGCGACGAAGATTTTCATCAAAAAAAATCAATAAATCTTGTCGCTGTAAAATATTGTGTAAAACTTGGGCCTGGTGCTCGCAAAGTTTATTTTTTGGCGCATCGCATCTGCAAGACAATTTTACCGAATTAGAATCTTGTTGAACCTGTACAATTGGAAAAAAAGTTGAAGACGATTCGTGACTGAAAGCTCCGAAATCTATTTGCAATTGTTCAGGAACAATAGTATAAAACCCTTTAACGTTGGTATTAATTTGCTGATTTAAATGTTTAAGAATAACTACATTACTTAAATTTTTTAGGTTAAAATCCTTTAAAATATAATCGTAAGGGTTTTCTTCGTTCATTTATCGCAATATAATTAGAAAATACAGCAACAAAATCAGACCGCAGATTTTATTTTAGAAATTATATCTGCAATTACTTCGGGCGATTTTAAAATCTTGTAATGGCCAGCGCCTTCATAGGCCTTCACCTCGATTGCTGCATTTTTTTGAAGAAATGGTTTTAAATAAGCAAAAGGAGAAATATGGTCTTCTTCATCAAATGCTAAAAAATGTGGCACCTTTTTCTGCTGCGTATAAAGTTCTTCAAGATTGAAATAATCTACAGCAACAGGGAATTCATCACTAAAATTCTTAAAAAAATTAGCCTGAGCAGTAACACCAATGTTTACTGCATCCATGCTTTGCTCAAAATTTTCTTTTAACCTAATTAATGGCGCAATGCTAATTAATAATTTAGGCTGTATATCGCTTTCTTGAATAGCTATAATGTTAGCCATGCAACCCAACGAGTGACCAATAATTACATCAACATTGGCGTAGTTTGTATGGATTGATTTTACCGATTCGGCATACAGCATCAGGTTGGAAAATTCTGATTCCGAGCTTCCATTTCCTGGTGCATCAAAAGAAATAATTTCTACATCGTTTAGTTTTTGAAGTTCGGTAATCAATTCAAAAAAATCGGCTGCTTTTGATGCCCAACCATGGGTAAGCAAAATTTTTGTTTTACCACTACCCCAACTAAAACAATTAATGCTTAGTTCTTTGCCAGTAAAATAGGTATCGGCAACTGGTAAAGTAAATGGTTTTGAAGCTGCCAGAATTTGCTCTTGATGCAAACGCAATGGCATTTTTGGCGAATAGAAAATATATTTGCGTATTAAATCCTCAACATCATTATGCTGAATGTTTGTTGAGCCTTTAAGCTCAGTAATAATTGCCTTTAACCTTTTCAATCGCCTATTTCTTAAAACTAAATTAGTATGGTTTTTAAATCAGCAGGCGAATAATTTATAGATTTTAATGTCTTATCATCCGATTTTCTAAACACTAAAAACAAGCCATCAATCTCCTTGTAATAAGATTCTGTACCATCCTTATCTGCATAAAATTGTATGGTTTGCTCAGCTTCATCTACAGTTTTGCAAGCTTTGCTCATGTTCGAGCGATGAACTTCATCAAATAGCGATTTAAATTTTCCACCCAACCCAAATTCATGTATTGCACCCGCCAAAACGTATTGTAAATCGCATAGTGCATCAGCAACTTCAATTAAATCATCATTTTCAACAGCTTCTTGCAGCTCTTTCAATTCTTCTGCCAGTAGAGAAATTCGAAGATTTGCCCTTTGTTTTGAGGGAATAACTGGTGTTTCTAATATTGGATGTTTAAAAGTTGTATGAAATTCTGCAACTTGATTGAGCGAATTGGTTTCCTGCATTTTGTATTAATTTTTATGCAGCAAACTTAAAAAAATTGAATGATAAAGAGCTAGTGCATTTGTTTTATTGTTTCAACAATTCAGCAGCATTTTATTTTTTCTCTCTTACAATTTTAAAAAATTCTTCTCGGTACGTATCTCCTATCGGGATAGATTGCTCACCAATATAAAGCGCATTTCCATCAATCATTTTTATTTTTTCGAGCGAAATGATATAAGATTTATGAACCCGGCAAAAAGGTGGATTCGGCAGTTGCGTTTCTAATTCTCTCAGAGATTGATAATTGATTATACGTTGATTAGCTGTATAAACTGATACGTAATTTTTTAATCCTTCGATGTAGAGAATTTCGTTGTAGTTAACCTTGATAAATTTATTTTTAGTATCGCCCTTTATGAAAATAAAATCGCTGGTTTGTATATTCTGTTGAACAACCTCTTGTTGCGCAGGTGATATAATTTGCTGTGCTTTTTGTGCTGCTTTGTAAAACCTTTCATAAGAAATTGGTTTTAAAAGATAATCTACCACGTCTAAATCAAAACCTTCTAAAGCATATTCGGGGTAAGCTGTTGTTAAAATAACTTTACATTTATCGCCACAAATTTTTAAAAACTGGATACCTGTTAATTCGGGCATTTGAATATCCAGAAATACCAAATCAACCTTTCCATCCTGTACCAAACTCAATGCTTCAAAAGCATTTGTGGTTGTTGCAACCAAAGTTAAAAAGGGTGTTTTGTTAATAAATGTGGCAATTATATCCGAAGCATAGGCTTCATCATCAACAGCTAGGCAGCGAATCATAAATGTATTATTAATGTGGTTTTATACGTATTTCCATTGTTGGATATAAGCATCTCATGTTTTTCAGGGTAAATTAAATCTAACCTTCTTTGTATGTTAACTAAACCAATACCGCTTGAGAGGTCTTTTTGAGCATGGCTAATTTTGTTGCTTACTTCAAAGCTTAATCTCTTGTTAACCACCTTTAGTTTAATGCGAATGGGTTGTTTTTCATCGTCGATTATGCCGTGCTTAAAGGCATTTTCAACAAATGGAATTAGTACCAAAGCAGCAATTTTTTGATTTAAAATTCCCTCAGTTGTAAAATTTACATAAAAGCGAGGTTCGAATCTCATTTTAAAAAGTTCGATGTAACTTTCTAAATAGTCAACTTCTTTGGCAAGGCTCATCATCCCATCAGGACTATCATTAAGCGTATAACGCATCAAATCGGAAAGACGCAGTACTGCATTCGCTAACTTATCAGAAACGGGAATTGCAAGCGAGTAGATATAATTTAAGGTGTTGTACAAAAAATGAGGATTTATCTGTGATTTTAAAAACGCAAGCTCTGCCTTTACCACTTCGTCTTTTAGGCGCCTATTTGTTGTTTCGGCTTTAAAATTTTGCACAACACTATAAGCCGCAGCCGGAATAACAATGAATGCTATACTGTAATAAATATTATCTGTTATATAAGTTGAAATTGGTGTATCATCAGAATAATTCTTCCACCCAAACCATTCGAAATATAAAATCTGTTCAATTAAATACCTCATGGAAATAAAAATAGCGATGGTAAATATTAGTGCTGCAAAAAGCTGAATAATTTTCCCCCGCTTTAAGAAATAAGGATAAACCCACAGATAGCAAATATAAAACTCAACAATTTGTATAAAATTCATTGAGATTTTAAAGGCAGATTTTTCGAAAGTTATGCCAGCTATTAGTGATTCTCCGTATAAATAGGCCAACACAGCTAACCAACAAACTAAATGAGTTAATATGGTTTTAGTTCTCTTCATGCTATAAACCTAAACATCCATATTTCCATATCACATTTTCTTATCCCAACCAGCTGTTAAATTATCCCAACGGTATGTTTCCTATGCCTAATTTATAAAACTAATAACATCCAAACGTTGCATGCAAAATGCCCTGAATTACCTAAGGGCGATTCGAGTTTTTTAAATCCAGCCTTTTCATACATGCCAATTGCGGTAGCAAGTTCGGGGAAAGATTCTAAATACACTTCATTGTAGCCAAAATGCTGTGCAGATTCTATACTTTTTTGCATCAAGGCTTTTCCAATTCCTTTTCCTCTTGCATCAGCAGATAAATAGAATTTCACCAATTCTACACAGCCATCTGGTAAACCATCGGTGGGATAAATACCGCAGCCACCAAGTAATACACCATCTTCTTCTGCCAGCCAATAAGCCGAGCCTTCTTTTTCAAAAACTTCGAATAAATGATCTGTCGTAGGGTCGGTATAAACTGTGCCAGGCTTATCAATCTTAAATTCTCTAAATACTACACGAATTAAATCGGCCAATTCCTGATTGTCTGTTTGCTCTATCTTTCTTATTTGAACGCTCATACTTTTAAACAAAACTTTAAAAAATTATACACAATTTATGTTTACTTAATATACCAAAGGTACATTTACTAATATTTAATACTCAACATGAATCAGATATTTAGCTTATTTATTCCGAAGGATAAAACATTTCAGCCATTGTTTGAAGAAGGTGCAACAAACCTATTTAACATTTCTGAGGCTTTGGTACTTTTTATCCGTTCTAAAGATAAAGAAGGAAAGATAAAGCTTGCGAAAGAAATTAAAGCTTTAGAACTTGTAGGAGATAAAGCAACTGATAAAATTTACGAAGAGCTTAACAAAAATTTTATTGTTCCTTTTGATAAACAGGATGTACATGCCCTTGCAACTAAAATAGATGATATTGCTGATGATATTTTAGCCACCGTACTTAATATGGAACTATATCAGCTCGATACATCAAACGAGGCGATGTTAAAACTTGGAGAAATTATTGCCAAAATGTGTAGTGAATTGGCTATCGCGATAAAAGAGATAAAACACTTTAAGAACAAACAACTCATTGTAGATATCTGCTACAATGTTGGACAATTGGAAAGCAAGGCCGACAGACTTTACGAACAGGCAATTTCGTTGCTTTTTGATAATGAAGCTGATGCAATTTCTTTAATCAGACAATCAGATATTTTAAGTCAGCTAGAGAAAACCACCGATAAATGCGATGATTTGGCAAATGTGATAGAAACCATTTTCTTAAAAAACGCTTAAAATTTAGGTTAGGTTCCAGAATTATTTCACGATTACAAAACAAAAGGCAATTTATAAACCTTTGTTAGGTAAAGAATTATTATGGAAAATTTAGATAACAATACCGAAGAACAAAAAGCACATCCAAAACCATCTGATGATGCTCAATCGCAAATAGAAACAATCATACCTTCAACCGAATCAGAAGCGAGCACTACCACTAAAGTTAAGGAACAACATTCTGAAGAACCTAAATCTACCGAAAAGGAAGAGGATGCTGACTTAGAGCAAAATGAAGAACCAAAGCAAGACTCGGAAACAGAGCAAAACGAGGAGTCAAAACCAAATTCTGATACTACTGAAAATAATGACGAGGAAGATAAAAGCGATGACATTGAAACAGTTAGTGTATAAGAATTGCTAAATCATTAAAATAGTTTTGCTAATTTGGCGTTATGACTAACATGAAAAAGACTCTATTGTGTTGCTTTTTAACCATTTCGATGTTCGGATGCGGGATAAATAAGCAGGCTCAACAAATTAAAGCACTTGAAGATTGTACCTATAAAATTAAAAATGTAAACCAAATTACATTAGCTGGTACAGATTTAAAACGCTTAATAGACCAACAAGATTTTAATTTAGCAAGCTTACCCGGTGTTGCTTTGGGTTTACTTAGAAAGGATATTCCATTAAGGGCAAATTTGAATTTGGAGATAACAAATCCATCTGCAAACCTAGCGGCAATTAACCAGTTTGAATATAAAATTATGGTAAACAATACTGATTTAGCAGAAGGTTTTGTTAATCAGGCCGTTAGTATACCACAAGGACAAACTGTTACTGTGCCAATACAAATGGGTAGCAATATTTATGGCTTAATTTCTAACGGAAACGTTTTAAGTGATATAATGAAAGCTGCTCAAAAGGGATCTAAAAGCGATGAGAAGCTTGGTTTACTTACAATAAAGATAAAACCTACGTTTATGATTGGCAATACACCTGTTAAATATCCTGGTTACATCACCATAAACAAAGACATCACAAATAAGATATTGCTTTAAATACAAATTATCCGAAAATAAAAAAGCTGGTCAGAACATTTATAAATGTTCTGACCAGCTTTTTTTTATGATTTATTATTTAGATTTTAAAATTTGTGGTGTGGTGCTTTAACCATCCCCTTAAAATTATTTTGATCTAAACTTTCTGAAACTTCTTTAATTTCTGCAGCAGACAGTTTTGATGATAGTGTTGTAGATTGAGCACTTAAGCTGCCGGTTTTAGCTGGTGTAGTTATAAAATTTCCGTTTCTTGCATAAAGTAAAGCGTAAGCTAATAACGTTTCTGTTTCATCACCCCAAGCTTTAGTTAAATCTTCTAATGCTTCTTTATCAACAGTTAAACCATCATAATAACCACCGGTACCCGATTGATTTTTGGTTTCAAATTCAGGAATATACATATCCACCTTATCAATTTTGATTGGAAAAAAGCCAACCGGTTTACCATAAGTTTTTGTACCGATTAACTTTACATCCATTACAGGCCTTAAGCTATTAACAGTTAATTCACTTGCAGAAGCAGTAGCTCCTGTTACGATAAAATATACCCTGCTTAAATTCAGTGTCCCCGATTTTGCAAATTTTTCGATATTATCAGACGAGGTAGATGAATAATCCAAATCTGCATAGGTTGCATATTTACCATTTACTCCGCTTGTAAAAGTTTGCAGTTTACCTTGATCGTCAGTTAAAGGTTGCTGAGCCAAAATAGAAGCCTTTCTTTGAGTAGCCGTTAAATTTTGCAGAAAGGTATTATAATAGGTTGTGTACATCACATTTCCATTCTGTGCAGCGGGCGTTAAAATATTTATTATCTGCGTTGCTGTGCTAACATATCCGCCACCGTTATATCTTAAATCTACAATAAGTTCTGTAACACCCTGGCTTGCAAAATTAGAAAATGCCGTATTTATTGCTGCTGAAGCATTATTGGTAAAGCTATTAAAAACAATATATCCAACCTTTTTAGTGCCTGCAGTATAAACACCAGTATATAAAATTGGGTTAACAGTATATGTAGCCCTAGTTACCGTAACACTTTTCGAAACACCCGCTAAATCTGTAAAAGTTAAACTTACACTAGAATTCGTACCGAATAAAGCATCATTTAAAAAGGTAAGGTTGTTTGATGTATAAGAAAGCGAAGTTCTACCATTTACTGCCGTTATTTTACTACCCCTTGTTAAGCCTTGCTGACTAGCAGGAGAATTCGGATAAACATATTTAACACGGATATCCGTTGTTGTGTTGTACAGCACAGAAAAACCAAAATCGTTTTCAGTACCATTAACATCTGCCTTTAAAGAGGCTGTTTTGCCAGTAGTACCATAATCAAAAAACGAATATTTTGGAGATGTACTATTGCTTACATACTCATAAGGTCTGCCCGTAGCCGGATTTAGCGAATACTGCGTTAAAGCATACAATTCAGTTTCATTGGAGCTAAAACTACGCGGTTTAAAGGCATCATAAGTTGGCAATGATGTATTCCAATAATACAATTCTTTAGTATACAAAAAGATAGAATCTTTGGTAAGCTCATCTCTTGTACCAGTTATAGCAGTAACTGGTGGGTCTGGTGTTACAACAGGTGCAGTATCACCTTTTTTACAGCCAAAGGCTAAAGAAATAAAAGCGACTAAAACCGCTGGCAAATATTTTATATGTTGTGGTATCATAACGGATGATAATCAAATTTGTATAACGGTATATACGATTAAACTTACTTAAAAGTTTATGTAAAAGATATTGACCAATAATATCATCTAATTTAGGCTTATAATCTTAAATACATGCCGATGTTTTGTTAAATGAGAAAATTTAACGTTTAAAACATAAAAGCCTTTCATTGCTGAAAGGCTTTCGCTGTAACAAATAGGGATGATAATGCCACAGATTATTTCAGTCCTTCTACCAACTGAAAATATTTTTATAATGACTTTGATAAACTTAAAAAATTCCAAATTTGGTTTTTAATACCATTTCCTAACCCAGTGTTATTGAATTGAAATAAATATAAAAATTAAATTAACTTGGATTTAATGAAGTAGATGAAACCTTATATTTAGTCGATATTGCAGGATGTGTTGAAGATTATGCTTAATTAAATACCTTTACAGTTATTAGCCGAAAGTGTCTATAAAGCAAAAAAGCTATTCATTTCTGAATAGCTTTTTTTAAGTGGTGCCACCTGGATTCGAACCAGGGACACAAGGATTTTCAGTCCTTTGCTCTACCGACTGAGCTATGGCACCTCCCATTTGGGATTGCAAATGTAGTATTCTTTTTTTCAAATGCAAAAAAACTTTTAAAAAATTTAGTAATTAAAATGCCTTTAAACCAAAAAAGCCTCTCATTTCTGAAAGGCTTTTGGAAGTGGTGCCACCTGGATTCGAACCAGGGACACAAGGATTTTCAGTCCTTTGCTCTACCGACTGAGCTATGGCACCATCCTTTTGGGAATGCAAATGTAGTGTTCTTTTTCTAAAAGCGAAATTTTATTTTAAAATAGCACATGTATTGCTGATAATCAATTTGTTAATTTTTATATGCGTTTCTAAATAACCGAATCAATAAAATTTAGAATCAATACAAACTATCACATTTTCAAATTAATTTATGCATGCATAGTAATTTATTCAAATTAAATATCCTAATTTAGCGTTATTAAGCTATAAAATATGGTAAGCCAAATTATATTTCTGATTTTAACGCTAGCAGCTGTGGCGCTTTTTACAGTTAATTTTCGAAAAATTATTCGCAATATCCGTTTAGGTAAAGATGTAAATCGTAACGACCAGCCTCAAAAAAGATTTATTACTATGATGCGGGTTGCATTTGGTCAATCTAAAATGATTGTTCGCCCTATCCCTGCCATACTACACTTTTTTGTTTACGTAGGCTTTGTCATTATTAATATCGAAGTTTTGGAAATTATGATTGACGGGCTTTTTGGCACTCACCGTATTTTTCATGGCTTAGGCGGTTTATACGATTTTTTAATTGGTTCGTTTGAAATACTAGCTTTTACAGTTTTGCTTGCTTGCGTAATCTTCTTAATTAGAAGGAATATTTTAAACCTAAAACGCTTTAAAGGTGTAGAAATGACGGCTTGGCCAAAATCTGATGCCAATTACATTTTAATCATTGAAATTTTACTGATGTCTGCATTTTTAATAATGAACGCAGCCGATGCAAAACTTCAAACATTAGGTGCAGGCCATTACATTACTGCTGGTTCATTCCCAATTAGTCAGTATTTAATAGGTTTATTACCAAATACAGAAAGTAGCCTAATTATATTGGAGCGAAGCTGTTGGTGGTTTCACATTGCAGGTATTTTAGCTTTCTTAAATTACCTACCCTATTCAAAACATTTTCATATTCTGTTTGCCTTTCCAAATACGTACTATTCTAATTTAGAACCAAAGGGTGAATTTACAAATATGGCTTCAGTTACTAATGAGGTTAAAGCCATGCTCGATCCATCTTTTGTACCTTTAGAAACAGAGGCAGGTAAATTTGGGGCAAAGGATGTTACAGATTTAAGTTGGATAAATTTGATGAATGCTTACACTTGTACTGAATGTGGGCGTTGTACTTCGGTATGCCCTGCAAATATTACCGGTAAACTTTTATCGCCCAGAAAAATAATGATGGATACCCGCGATAGAATTACCGAAGTTGGTAAGAATATCGACAAGCATGGCGTTGGACATGATGACGGAAAAGCTTTATTGGATGATTACATTAGCAGAGAAGAAATTTGGGCTTGCACCAGTTGTAATGCCTGTGTAGAAGCTTGCCCAGTAAACATAGATCCGCTACAAATTATTATGGAATTGCGTCGATTTGCTGTAATGGAAGAATCTCAAGCACCAGCAAGTATAAATGCAATGATGGGAAATATAGAAAATAACCAGGCTCCATGGAAATATTCTCCTGCTGATCGCTTTAACTGGGCAGAAGGAAACTAGATTAATAAATTAAAAGACCTGAACCCGACATCAAATTTTGATACTCAAAACTTGATACTCGATACCTGATACTAAATACTATTCACTACAAATTACTCGATACTAAAATGGAATTTAAAGTCCCAACAATGGCCGAATTAATGGCTGCAGGAGAAGAACCTGAAATCTTATTTTGGGTAGGTTGTGCTGGAAGTTACGATGAGCGGGCACAAAAAATTACCCGCGACATTTGTAAAATCTTGCACCATGTTGGAATAAAATATGCTGTTTTAGGCACTGAGGAAAGTTGTACAGGCGACCCTGCAAAAAGAGCTGGAAATGAATTTCTGTTTCAAATGCAAGCTATGACTAACATTGAGGTACTAAATGCCTACAACATAAAAAAAATTGTTACTGGTTGCCCTCATTGCTTTAATACCATTAAAAACGAATATCCCGGTTTAGGCGGTAGTTATGACGTAATTCACCACACTCAGTTAATACAGGATTTGATTAACGAAGGCAAGTTAAAAGCCGAAGGTGGAGAAAGCTTCAAAGGCAGAAAAATTACTTATCACGATCCTTGTTATCTTGGTCGTGCAAATGGAATTTATGAAGCGCCAAGAAAAGCACTAGAGGTTTTAGATGCTGAATTGGTTGAAATGAAACGTTGCAAAAGTAACGGACTTTGCTGTGGCGCAGGTGGAGCACAAATGTTTAAAGAACCTGAAAAAGGAAACAAAGATATTAATGTAGAACGTATTGATGAGGCACTACAGACTAACCCGCAAGTTATTGCGGCCGGTTGCCCCTTTTGTATGACGATGCTAAGCGATGGAATTAAATTAAAAGATAAAGAACAAGAGGTTAAAGTTTTAGACATTGCAGAAATTACAGCAAGGGCAAATGGATTGTAATTTACAATCTTAAGGCTTGGTAATTTTTGTTAAATTTTCTCTAATTTGATTTAAATCTTCGGCCTCAATATTTTTTAATGGAATAACTACACAAGTTCCCATCGAATCTACATCGCCTTTTTTATCATTGTAGGTTTGTACAATAACATCATCATTTTTGGTTCTTAAATATAATTGACCGGATGTAGTTGTTCCGTAATAATCCAAATCCTTGAACTTAGCGAGTTTGAAAGCGAAATATTCGATTTTTCCATTTGTAAAATAACGCTTATATCTGCAAAATCCATTGTTAGTAACATTTAGTTCATACTTTTTCACCACGGTACTTTCCTGACTAAAATCATAATGCTCAGTAAAGCTTTTTTGCAAAAACGAAGTGTAATCTTCAATCGTATCTTTGAAAGAAAAAGCAGTCAAAAACAAACATAAGGCAGGAATTAGAAGTAATTTCAAGCAGAATGTAAACTTTTTCATAGGGAAAGCAGTTTGATAAGAACAAGTTAATTAAATTGATAAATTTGCTTATGATTTTTTCTCCACAATCCAGAGTTTGGATATACCAAAGCAACAGACAATTCACTTCTATTGAAGAAGCAGAAATTTTGCAAAAACTCGAAGCTTTTACAAGTCAATGGAAAGCGCATGGAAACGAATTGATGGCGAAAGCAGAAATCAGGTACGGCTTTTTTATTATTTTAACTGTTGATGAAAATCAAGCCAATGTTACAGGTTGCTCTATCGATAGTTCGGTAAGGATTATAAAGGATGTAGAACTTGCCTATCAGGTAGATTTATTTAACCGCTTTAATATTGCTTATAAAATTGATAATGAAGTCCATGTACAAGGCAAAGAAGATTTTGAAACCTTAGTAAATATTAAAAGTATAACACCAGATACTATTGTGTTTAATAACATGGTTCAAAATTTAGACGAGTTGCAAACCAAGTGGGAAGTTCCATTCAAGAACAGTTGGCATGCTTCGGTATTTGCGCATTTACTGTAAAATGTTTTTAAGTAAATCTTAACTTAAATAATTTTGCGGCAACAAACAATATTGCTTATAAAAGCTTTATATTACAGATTATAAATAATTTGTATGGCACGTTGGCTTAAAATTTCATTAAGAATCTTATCTATTTTTATCGGATTGATTATTTTAATCTGGCTTGCTGGTGCATTTTACATTAACAGAAATAAAAAAGAAATTCTTGCATCGATACTAGAACAAGCAAATAAAAGCCTGAATGGCCAGGTCACTGCATCTAATATGGAACCAACCTTGTTAAAGGGTTTTCCGGGTATTTCAGTATCGCTAAAAAATGTTTCATTAAAAGACAGCCTTGTAAACATTCACAAACATGAATTACTTAAGGCAGAAGATATTGATGTTTCGTTAAATGTATTTTCTTTAATTGCTGGTAATACAAAAATCAATAGAATTACAATTAATAATGCATCGGTTTACCTATTTACCGATAGTAATGGTTACAGTAACACCAACTTATTTAGAAAAAAAAGTAAATCGGCAGGAACTGAACAAGGAAAATCTGCAGCTTTAGAGGTTAAGAAAATTGACTTTAATAATGTAAATTTTATCGTAGATAATCAGCAAAAACATAAGCTATTCGATTTCGCCATTAACGAAGTTAACGGAAAAATTGATTATCCAGACTCTGGTTGGGCTGGAACCATGAAGTTAAATACCTTGGTTAAAAGTTTCTCATTTAATACCAAGAGAGGAAGTTTTTTAAAGGATAAAGTCTTAAAAGGAACCTTGTCATTTCACTACAGCAACAAAACTGAAGAAGTTGTTATAGAACCTAAAAGACTTGATATTGGGAAATATCCATTTACCATCGGAGCCAAAATTAATTTGAAAGAAAAGTCTGGAGGCTTTGCAATAAGTATTGCCGTTGATGATATTTTATACAAAGATGTTGCATTACTATTGGCGCCAAATATTTCTAGCAAATTGCTAAAATTCGGAATTGAAAAACCAGTATCAATACGCGGTAACATTATTGATGATGGAAACCCGGTTCATAAAGACCCTTTAATTAAAGTTGGAATAAAAGTAAGAGATAACGTTGTAACCATACCAGCCGGAACGCTAACTGCTTGCAATTTCGATGGTTCTTTTACCAACCAAGATACTGTAGGAGGTATGATTGGTGATGAAAACTCATCAATAAAGTTTGTAAAATTAACGGCCAAATATTTCAATGCACCTTTAAAAATTGATTTGTTTACGGTAAATAACCTTGCCCGTCCAATTGCTACAGGTTTAGTTACATCGCAATTTCCATTATCTAACCTTAACAATTCTATTGGCACAAACGATTTCGAATTTAAAAATGGGACAGCCAATTTAAGTCTATATTGCAAAGCCGATATTGATAACTTCCGTTTCACAAAGCCGGTTGTTTCAGGTAAAATTCAAATTGCTAATGCAGATATTTTGTACATTCCACGCAAATTGCATTTGATAAAAAGTGCCTTAAATATCAACTTCGATCAAAATAATTTATCAATTAAAAATGGTCATTTCCAATTGGGAAAAAGTGAATTGAATGTAGATTGTGATATCGCAAATTTTGCCAATCTATATTATACCGACCCGGATAAGATTATCGTAAATCTTAAAATGTATAGTCCACAGCTTTACCTTAATGAGTTTTTACCATTTTTAGGTCCGAGAGCTGCACAGAAAAAAACTAGATCAAGTGGTCCAACGAAAACGGCTTCAAAACAGTTAAGTAATGTTTTAGAAGTATCGAAAATGAACATTCGTTTGGTTGTTGATAAGGCAATATATGATAAGTTTTCAGCGAAAAATTTAGATGCAGATATCGCGCTTCGGGGAGAAGGAATTTATTTTAACAAAATAAGTGTTGCTCATGCTGGTGGTTTGCTCAATTTAAATGGAACAATCATCCAGGAACCGAATTCAAATATTTTCAAGTTAAGTTCAAAAATTAGCCATGTAAGCGTTAAAGATTTCTTTTATTCTTTTGATAATTTTGGACAAAATAGCATTACCAATAAAAACCTAAAAGGTTATTTATCATCAAATGTGAATATATCGGGTAGAATATCACAGGCAGGAAAAATCCTACCGCGTTCCATAAATGGAAAAGTTATCTTTAATCTAAAGAAAGCCGCTTTAGTTAATTTTGAACCATTGCAGAAAGTAGGGAAACTTGCTTTCGCAAATCGTAACTTATCAAATATAGAAATTCCGAATTTAGATGGGACGCTAACCATTCGAGGCGATAAAATTGAGATTAGTCCGATGCAAATCAATTCTAGCGTTTTAAACTTAAATGTTAAAGGCATTTACGGCTTAACTGCCGGCACCAATATCGAAATGGATATTCCATTAAGAAATCCAAAAGGAGATGAAACATTAGATAGAAAACAAAAACGCGAAGCCAGGATGAAAGGTATTGTTTTGCACCTTAAAGCGTTTGAAGAAAAGGGCGAATTAAAAGTGAAGTGGAATAGAGACCATGATTAGCTTGCTTTTAGTTTGTTGGATTAAATTTACAAAGTAAATAAGTCTGGAATTCTTTAAAAAAAAATAGATAGTTTTAAAAATTAAATAAAATTATTCAAGAATTGCTAACTTATCTGATAATAATTCTTAACATATTTTTTTTTAAAACATCATTTTTAATATGCAAAAGCCATTGAGATCTCAATAAAAAGAATTCATCCCTAGTTTCCCTGTTGTGTATAAAATAAACTTCTACAATATAAGTTATACAATAATTAGTACTTTTAGGGTAAAGTACAATCATGACTACTCATCCCTTTTTAAAACTTTACTTGCTAATTCTGTGCGCTGCTATTTATAGTTGTACGCCAAAAAAAAACATAAAAGGTGATAAAAAAATCATAGTACAAGAAATTAATGGAAAGTATTCTATACTTAAAAATGGAAAAATTTTTACTATTAAAGGAGCTTCTGGTTATATTAATTTAGATGAATTAAAAAGATGTGGAGGAAATACCATTAGAATATGGGATACTACCAATGTTGACAAAATATTAAAAGATGCAAATAAAAATGGTATATCGGTGATCGTTGGGATTTCGATACCGGAAAGTCAATATTTGTCATATTATAATAATACCTCAAAAGTTTCTACCGACTTTAAAAAGATCAAAAAGTTGATTAATAGACTTAAGTCCAATCCTGCAATCTTGATGTGGTGTGTTGGTAACGAATTAGTGTTTCCTAATAAACCATCTTACTATAATTTCTACAAAGAATTTAACAATATCGTTGATATGATTCATGAGGATGATCCTGATCACCCAGTAACAACAACGATGGTAAATTTTCAAAAAAATGATTTAGTAAACTTGAAAATTAGAACCAATATTGATGTTATTTCTTTTAACATTTTCAGTAGAATAACCGAACTTAAAGACGACTTAAAAAACTTTAGCTGGTTTTGGGACGGTGCTTATCTAATAACGGAGTGGGGAATTGACGGACCATGGCAAGGTGCCCCTGGTACAGCGTAGAATGCAAAAATAGAACCAACAAGTACTACAAAGGCTAAAAAATATCTTACACGATACAATAACTACATGCCAGTTGAAGATCCAAGCTTTCTGGGTTCCTTTATATTTTTCTGGGGCCAAAAGCAAGAAACCACACATACCTGGTTTAGTTTGTTCGATGAATATGGAAATAAAACCGAGGCTGTAAGTGTTGCTGAAGAAATTTGGAAAGGAAAAACTTTAAATTTTCGAGGACCAAAAATTATTAATATATTTTTATCTGGAAAGGTGGCCCCTGATAATATTTTCTTAGATCCAGACGAGTTGCAGTCTGCCGAAATTAAAGTTTTGCAAAATACATCCGGCTTTTCAGTTATCTGGGAAATATATCCTGAAGACTGGTTTAAAAAAAATAATGTAAACAATTTAATTAAACCAAAAATTTTAAAAGGGTTAATTATTCAGCAGTCTGGCTTTAAGGTCAGATTCAAAACACCAACCGCTGAAGGTCCATATAGATTATTTTCAACAGTTTTAGATAATAAGGGAAATATTGCTACTGCGAACATACCATTTTATGTAATTCGTTCTCATGAATAAACCCGAAATTATAAACAGTCCTTCAAAATGGGAGCGCTTTCGTTTGCGTGTAATGATATTTGCTGGCACGCTTGTAATGTTACTTTTTTTAAATGAAGTTTTAAAAGGCAAGTCTGAGTTTCCAGTATTATATTATATGCTACTCGTTACTATTATTTACACTTGCTTAAGATTGCTACACGAGTGGATTCATTACTTTTACATCATTGTTCCCGTCAGTAAACACACTGAAAAAATATACACAGTAGATATATTTACAACTTTTTGCAAGGGCGAGCCCTATGAAATGATAGAGGAAACTCTTTTAGCGATTGTAAATATAAGCTATCCTCACAAATCCTATTTATGCGATGAATCGGATGACCAATATTTAAAAGAATTATGTCATCAGATGGGAATAATTCACGTGACTCGAACAGATAAAAAAAATGCAAAAGCAGGAAATATAAATAACGCTTTACTTATTTCTTCTGGAGAATTGTGTGTAATATTAGATCCGGACCATGTTCCGCAGCCGAATTTTCTCGATCCAATTGTTGCTCATTTTAATGATGAAAATATTGGTTTTGTACAGATTGTTCAAGCATACAAAAACTTTGGAGAAAGTCTTGTAGCAAAGGGAGCAGCTCAGCAAACATTCCAGTTTTATGGTCCAATAATGATGACAATGAATAAATATGGAACAGTGCTTGCAATTGGCGCCAATTGTACATTTAGGAGAAGAGCACTTGATTCAATCGGAGGCCATGCTGCCGGCTTAGCTGAAGATATGAATACCGCCATGCATCTTCATGCTAAAGGATGGAAGTCTATTTATGTTCCTCAAATTTTAGCCAGAGGCCTTGTTCCTTCCACAATGTCTGCATATTATTCGCAGCAGCTCAAATGGTCTAGAGGCGTATTTGAACTTTTGGTTACTTCCTATCCAAAACTCTTTAATAAATTTACCTGGCAACAGAAAATTCACTATGCACTTATTCCTTTATACTATCTATCTGGAATTATATTTCTTATTAATTTCTTAATTCCAATTCTTTCTCTAGCTTTTGATACAAGTCCAATTAATATTGATTTCCTATACTTTATGCTATATGCTGGGCCATTGGTGTTATTGTCTTTTCTTATCCGGCTATTTGTTCAGCGCTGGGTTATGGAAGAAGAAGAAAGGGGATTTCATATTGTTGGCGGCTTATTGATGATAGGCACCTGGTGGATTTTTTTAATCGGTTTATACTATGCGATTTTAAGAAAAAAAGTCCCTTATAATCCAACACCAAAAGATGGATACGAAGAGAATAACTGGAAAATTAATATTCCGAATATTGCGATAATTATTGCTTCAATACTTTCCATAATTTATAGTCTTCATACAGACTGGAATCCATATAATTTGATAATGAGTGGTTTTGCTACTCTAAACTGTATTATCTTATCGTTTTCTATTTTCGCAGCCCGACAAGCATATTTCCGTTCGCTCAAACGAAGAAATTATATTTTGGAGGCTTCCTTAACGAAAGTTTCAATTTTCAAGAAAAAATTCTGGCTTTTAAGAAGGTTTTTATATAAGCAAGTAAGAAATTCAGCACTCCTACTTACAGTAATGATAACGGGATTTATGGTTTTTTGGTCAATTAAAGCTAGATACGTTATAGAGAAACCACTTCTAAGCAATTACAATAAAAATATCCTTGTACCTGGTATTTTTGCTCCTAGTAGTTCAAACGGATTGTCATCAGTAAAAAATGTAATTGATATACAAAAAAGCAACAATGTTCATTTTGGAATTGTTTCCTTATATCTCTCTTGGGGAGATTCTGATAAATCCAAATTTCCTACAAAACTTTTAGATTCTATATATCAGAACAGTGCAATCCCAATGATATCTTGGGAGCCTTGGCAGAGTTTGTTTGCACAGTCGAAAGAATTCAAACCAGAAAATATTGAGACGCACGTATTCCAGAGAATAATTGAGCACCGTTATGATAAATACCTGGAAGATTTTGCAAATCGATTAAAAAAAATTAATAAACCAATATTTCTTCGTTTTGCTCATGAAGCTGATAATCCACAATATCCGTGGAGTTCCAGAGGAATAAATAGTGCTGAAGAATTTAAACAGGCTTGGAAATATATTCATAATTTCTTTTCTGAACGGAAATTAAATAATGTGATTTGGGTATGGAACCCCTGGAAACCTGTGGCTATCAGTAAATACTTTCCTGGTAAAGAATTTGTTGATTGGATTGGTGTAACAAACTTAAATTACAATATTAAAAACAGCGATTACTTTAGTATGGAACAACTTTATCAACCCTTCCACAAGCATCCGGTTTTTAATATAGGATTACCGGTAATGCTCGCAGAAATGGGTTCTCTAAAAACCAACCAAAAACAAGGAGAATGGTTTAAACAAGCTGCGAAAACATTAGAATCTAAATTTCCTGAAATAAAGGCATTCATCTTATTTAATAGTGGTGTGGATTTCAATTTGCCAGATGGATATTCTGGGCAGACTTTAGACTGGCAAATTGAGGACTATTCTAATCTAAAAGGACTATTTCATTCCAGCCGTAAAAATGATAACTGGTTACAAAGTCTTGATAATTTTACTTTAAGTGCTCAATTATTAAATAACTTAACTAAAAAGAAATTAGACTTTCTTGATAAGTTAAGGGGGGTTAATTATAATAAGGGACAGAATTGGTCGACCAACGGGCTTGTACTAAAAAAGAAAATTATCACTAAAGATATGAATGAAATCAAAAAAATGGGTTTCAATACCATCAAGATATATGGTTTTAGCGTTTATGATAAAAATATTCTAGAAGTTGCGGATGAGAAAAATTTAAAAGTTGCATTTAGCTTCTGGCTACCTGAAAATGTAAGCTTCATAACCGATAGCTTGTCTATGAATAAATATTCTAAAAAAATTCTTGCTATGATTAAGAAGCTAAAGGATAGAAAAAACATAATTTTCTGGAATATTGCTAATAACCCAATGAATTCATTACGTTACAAAAATTATAAGCCCGATTTGCTTACCGAACAAAAGGCTTATTTTCTTTGGTTAAATAAACTAATTCGAAGTGTAAGGGAAATTGATAATATAAGACCAATAAGTATGGATATTTATATTGACGAAAATTTTGCTGAGGATTATAATTTGTTGCTAAGCGCAGTTCCCGGTATCGACTGCATCGGTTTAGTTGAGAATAGCAATCTGAATATTCAAGCTAATGGACCAGCCCAACCAGCCTTTATGAGCAGTATTTCTACAAAATCCTATCTCACGAGTAAAAGAATAACCAAAGGAGTATTTTTATCTAACTGGCAGGATGAAAAAACAACTAACTATGTCTCTCTTAATGGAATAAAAGATAATACAGGAAAAGTTAAACTCGAATCTTACGATTTATCATATAAATGGAATGCTTTGAAGCTTCAGGTAAAAATGCCATTAATAAAAATTCTTTTGCCCGCGGTTACCATATGGCCAAATACTTCAGCTACCTATCATGCATTGATATATGAAGATAAACAATGGCACTTAACAGATAAATTAAAACGTTTTAATTTTCGTTGGGAATTAATTAAATATGACCAATATGAAAATCCAATAGAGGTTATCGATATTGGTACGGGCAACCCTATAAATGTTTCTATACCAAAAAATCCATCAAGATATAAGATAAGATTATATACTAATCAAGATTCAATAGTTAGTGTTGTTCAATCTAAACTAAATATGCCTCTAAAATCGATTAACTAAAGGTTAAGTATTTAATTGTATGCAATTGGGCTAAGTTAAACTTGCTTTTGTTTGGCAGGATTGAAAAGAAACTTTAGTTTATTAAACTGTTTTTCTACCAAATTCCAAGATAGCATCGCTATACCCGTTGTTAAAAAAAAATAGATAATAAAACAGCTGATTTCTGATGAAATTATTTTTATAAAAACGTTCAATCCTTTTTGATTTGATATGAAAAACGATGTATATAAAAAATAAAAGTGACTATAAATTTTGTTAAATAGTTTCCAAAAAACTACTGGAATAATTAGGTGGTAAAGATAAATTCCATAACTAATTTTACCCAAATAAAGTATGAATCTATTCTCCAAAAATCTAGCTAAAAATCCTTTATACCCAAAAATGGCAATTTCTATTAATCTGTACGAGATAATTGAAAATATTAAATTATTAATTACAAAAGACGCGTAATAAGATTTAACAAATATGGATATAATTGCTATAAGTATAGACGGATAAATTAAAAAGTTGAAAAATTTTGAAAGCCAATGATTCTCATATTCGCTTTTTGAATATTTGTATGCTAACAAACCACCAATTGCAAAAGGATCGATACAAAATTGCGTTAATATTACTTGAGGAATTGCTGTAGAGGGTACATAAAATAGAACTCTTAGTAGAACTCCAAAAATAATAATCCCCAAAAGTGTATTAAAAATATACTTTTCAGGAGTGAAAATTATTATTATAGGCCATATAATATAGTATTGTTCCTCAACAGCTAATGTCCAAAGGTGCGCTGTAGATATTGGCCAGATTTGTCCAAAATATATTTGATAGTTTGAAAGGTAAGAGAAATACATGATAGCATTCTTATTAATTTCATCTCCAATTATTGGAAGAAATAACAGAATGATTAAATATAAATAGTAAGCGGGAAAAATCCTTATGCTTCTTCTAAAAAGAAAAAAAGATATTAACTGTAACCCTGAAGCCCCAACTGTATTTGCCTTAGCTTTAGAGAAAATTAATATTTTTGTTATAAGATAACTACTAAGCACAAAGAAAAAATTTACAAACCCAATAAATAGGAAACTCATTTCTGTAGGGAATACTTTTGGTAACCAATGATAACACAGAACGAAAAGTACAGCACAGAAACGTAATCCGTCTAGCTGTGGATTATAAGGAATAACTCTTAAAGAGTTTTGGTGATAATCAGACATTATGTTGCAAAGGGATGATTAAATAAATATTGCATTTTAATGTCAAATTATATAAACACAATGTTAAGATATGTTTTGAATAAATACATAATTCAATTTAAATTCTTTCAGTCTTACGTCTAACAAAACGTTTTATATTGGGCAGATGTTTTGTATTTTATTTTTAATTAGGAAATTAGATGATTATTGCAAGTAGTAATAAGCTATATATTCAAAGTGTAATAAATAAATTGAGTATTGTTGATGGAATTTAAAGCAATTTGGCAAACTAATACTAAATTTTGCTGAGCCACCAACTAACAGGCTGAACTTAAAAACGTCTGGCTAAGTAAGCAAATAAGACTAAATCTATGAATACAGAAACAATAAAAACTAATGCCTCTAAACCATTAGAAAGTACGATTAACAAAAATTACTAAGGCTAAATAAACCAATATTGAGTAAAGTGTATGAGATAACATATTTAACGAACAAACACGCATTTTAATTTAGTTTTGAAATCTCTATCCCATGAAGAAATTATTATTGGAAATAACAAAGTGAAAATAAATAATTCTACTCGCCAGTTATTAATAAAATGAAGCTATATGCAATACTCGCGATACATCTAAAACTTAATGACCACGTGAGAGGATTAAAAGGAAATAAATTCCCATATCTATTTGGAATTGAAATTAATATAGAATTAATAGGTTAGATTAATGATAGGCTACCAAATTAAATTTATTGCCCATGCTCTGGAATATTTATCCCATGTATCTAAGAAATAAATAAGAAGGCTTACAAAGGAACTTAAAATGACCAAGGGATACATTCTAATTGATCTTCTTTTCAAAAAAGATAGAACATCAATTTGCCAATTTTGCCTTAATATGAATAGACAATAATGAATAGACAATAACAAACCAGATAAGCAAAAGAAAAAAATCAACTGCAAGGCATCATGCATCAAAAGATTAGTATTATGACTTTGATAAACAGATTCAAAAAGATGGACTACTACCACCATCTCCATAGCTGCAACACCTGCTAACCAATCCAAAACAGCAAAATGTTGTTTTTCTACCATTATTTATCTTAAGTTATTGCGTTGCAGAACTAAAAATCTAATGGCCCTAACCTTTTCATATTTCTTAAAATTAAATATTGCCGATGCCTGATATAAGGTGTTGCATTTTTTGGTGTCCATCTTCTGGGATTTGGGAAACACGCAGCTATCAATGCAGCTTGGTTTCGGGTTAGTTTAACACACGATTTTCCATAGTATTCTTGAGCAGCGGCTTCCGCACCGTAAATTCCATCGCCCATTTCTATTACATTGAGGTAAACTTCTAGAATGCGTTCTTTACTCCAAAAAATTTCGATTAAAAGTGTAAAGTAGGCTTCAAAACCTTTCCTAATCCACGAACGACCAGGCCATAAAAAAACATTTTTAGCTGTTTGTTGAGAAATCGTACTACCTCCTTTAACTCTTTTCCCTTTAGCATTACTGGCGAAAGCCTTTTCAATGGATTTAAAATCAAAACCTATATGCTGTAGAAATAATTGGTCTTCGGCTGATACGGCCGCCCGCTTCATATTATTTGATATATTTTCAAATTTTATCCATTTCTTTTCTGTTTTAAAAGATTTTCCGTCTGCTTTACGTTCAATGTTTCGCAGCACCATTAACAAAGTAATTGGCGGATTGATAAAACGAAGTGCAATAACCCAAAAAACAGAAACCAACAAAAAGTAAATAAAAATTTTAGTGGCAATATTGGTTGCTCTTTTTAAAAATGGATGTTTGGTTTTTGCTTTTGAAACTCTAGGTTTTGCCATGTGGCAAAGTTAATAAAATCTTTATCTCATGATAATTTGGTATTAAGGTTAATGACAATTGATCAACCTTATTTAAATGAATATTAAACATATTTGCCTTTCGAACGTTGAATAAAAAAAGATTTATTATGAGCATAAAAGTAGCCCTCGTAACAGGAGGAAGTAAAGGAATAGGATTTGGAATAGCGGAAGCATTATTAAAAAATGGCTATAAAGTTGCCATAACCAGCAGAACGTTAAATGCCGCCAATGAAGCTGCATCTTCTTTAGTTGAACATGGAGATATTTTAGCAATAGAAGCTGATGTAAAAGATTTCAAATCGCAACAAGATGCAGTTGATTTAATTGTACAGAAATGGGGTCAATTAGATGTATTAATTGCTAATGCTGGCATCGGGCATTTTGCGCCAATAGACGAGATTAGCACTGAGCAATGGCTAGAAACTATAGATACGAACTTAACCGGCGTATTTTACGGCATTAAGGCATCAGTAGAAGAACTTAAGAAAACTAAAGGAACGATTATTACAATATCTAGCTTGGCAGGAACTAATTTCTTTGCGGGAGGTTCGGCTTATAATGCCAGTAAATTTGGCTTAACAGGTTTTACACAATCTGTAATGCTCGACTTAAGAAAATATGGTGTAAAAGTTAGCACGATAATGCCTGGTTCTGTGGCAAGCCATTTTAACGATCACAACCCGAATGCAGAAGATGATGCTTGGAAAATACAACCAGAAGATATGGGCAAATTAGTAGTTGATTTATTGGCTATGCCAGCAAGAACATTACCAAGTAAAATAGAAATCAGACCTACAACACCGAAGGGATAGAAAGGATGGAAGATGTGGGGATGGAAAATGGAAGATGGGTAATAGTGTATAGAAAATGATTGGTGGAAAATGGATAATGATAAATTATAAAATTGGTTAAACTGTTATATTAAAGCTGGACTAACAAACATCATACCTCATCCATCTTACATCTTACATCAAAAAAAAGTCCTTTCAGCAAAACTGAAAGGACTTTTTTAATTAGTTAAAGAATTGCTTATTCAGCAATAACTTCGAAAGGAACCTGAACTTTAACTTCTTTGTGTAAGTTTAAGTTAGCGATATATTCACCAACAAATTTAGGGTCAGTTTCGAAAGTAATACGACGACGGTCAACATCAAAGCCTTGAGCTTTTAATGCTTCAGCAATTTGGATAGTGTTAACAGCACCAAATATTTTTCCGCTTTCGCCAGCTTTAGCACCGATAGAAAGTTTAACATCAGTTAAACGCTCAGCAATACCTTCAGCATCTTTCTTAATTTTATCTTGTTTAAAAGCAGCTTGCTTTAAGTTTTCAGCTAAAACCTTCTTTGCAGAAGCAGTAGCTAAAGATGCAAATCCTTGCGGAATTAAATAGTTACGACCATAACCTGGTTTTACCGTAACGATATCGTCTTTCTCGCCTAATGATTTAATATCTTGTTTTAAAATAATTTCCATATCAAATCCTCCTATTTTAATTGGTCAGCAACGAAAGGTAACAAACCGATGTGACGAGCACGTTTAACGGCCTGAGCCACTTTGCGTTGAAATTTTAACGAAGTACCAGTTAAACGGCGTGGTAATAATTTACCTTGATCGTTAATAAATTTTAACAAAAAGTTTGCGTCTTTGTAATCAATGTATTTAATACCGTTTTTTCTGAAACGGCAATATTTTTTACGGTTATCCTCTACTTTAGGGGCAGTAACGTATTGTATTTGTTCTCTTGCCATTACGCTGCAACCTCCTTAGTTTTTTTGTTAAACGCACCGCTGCGTTTTTTTGCGTTGTATGCTACAGCATGTTTATCTAACCTGATGGTTAAAAAACGAAGCACACGCTCATCGCGTTTTAATTGTAATTCTAATTTAGCAATCAAGTCACCCGGAGCACTATACTCGGTTAAGTTGAAAAATCCGTTAGATTTTTTAGCGATCGGATACGCTAATTTTCTCAAACCCCAATTGTCTTCGTGGACAATTTCGGCACCGCCATCAGTAAGAACAGCTTTGAATTTAGCTAATGCCTCTTTCGCAACTTCTTCTGATAACAACGGGGTTAGAACGATAACAGTTTCGTACTGATTCATTGTTATATAATTTAATTTTTTTAATCCCGAGGTATATTACGGGGATGCAAAAGTAGCAATATATTTCTTTAAATCAAACCTTTAGTTAAAAAAGTTAGCGTTGTTTTTGAATAAAAGTTTAAGTTATCTAATTGAATTTCAGCTAGAAACTCAATACACAAATCGTATTTAGCGCACAAAACTTAACTTTCTACAATTATTCCCTCAATTTCAAATTTTAAATCCAACTAATTGGGCTTAGTTTTTGTTCGCTAAAAAGCTAAATTTAAAGCAAAATCTCCCTTTTATGATGAACAAATTCCCAATTTTAAAACAGAAAATTTCCTTTTATTCTTTAACATTATGCATCTTATTGCTCTCATCCTGTTCTGAAACTCCCGAAAAATTCTTCGATATAGCAATCCTTAATACCAACATGATTAATGATTTTGCAAGTCCTGATTTAGCTAGACATATTGACGAGGAAACAAAAGAATTTCCAAATATCCCATCAAGTAAGAAAAAGGGCAATGAGGCTGAAACAGTTATCCACAATAAAATTCTATACCTCGAACAATCATTAGAAAAAGTAAAAAAACTTTCTCCATCGGGTGATGATGAAGAGGAAATAAAGAAACTATCGTTGCAATTGTATGAAATGGTAATTCCAGTTTATAAAAATGAATACCTAAAGTATGCTAGAATTTGCGATAAACATGGTAGTCAAACCTCAAAAGATGAAATTATAGACAAAATAGACCAGCAGTACGGTCTGCGTTTTGAACAAAATTATAATGCACTGATGGATAAAGGAAAAGCTTACGCTAAAGAAAATAATATACAGGTAAACTGGGGACAATAACTATCATTCAGTTTTAAATCACCTTACTTTAATATTATCTAATTGATAGAAACTGTATTAAAACACAAAATGGGATAATCTTTGCGGACTATCCCTTTTACAATAGATATTTAATTGAATTAGCGAATTGCAATTGTTTTTAATACTTCCTGATTTTTAGCTCTTACAACAAAAGTTAATTCTTTACCAAACGTTTTTCCAGTATTAAATTTCTTAACCAATTTAGATTTATTGGTAAAAGTTTCATTATAAAGTTCCTCATTGTACTCATTTAAAATCTGAACTTCAACAGGGCCTTTATCTGCATTATCCAAAGAAAGTGTTAGCATAGATTGCTCTTGCGTGAAAACAGGTTTTAAAAGTTCTGTTACTTTCGGCGCTGAAACAATAGCTTTATCATTTTTAATAACAATAGTATATTCAGCAACTTTAGCTTCGTAGGCAACGTTTAGCACGTATTCTCCGTCGGGCAATGCATTTAAATCGTAAGTTTTAGTAGATGCACCCTCAGAATGAATGTTTTCTTCGAACAAAACCTGATTATTTATTTCTCTGATAGACAATTTAATATCCGATGCCTCATCTATAGAGAAACGAATTGATTTGTTATCCTCACTTTTTACAGTAAGCGTAAAAACATTATCGTTTGCGTATGATGCAGAAGCGGCAAACATTGTTGCTGCAATAAGGCTGATTTTTAGTAAATTTTTCATAATCAATAATTTTATGGGGGTTAGTAATTATTTGATAATGCTAAATTACCACTGTTTCAGGCACATAGGTGATTCAATATGTTCCAATTTCTATGCTATATTAACCCAAATAATAGTTTATTAACAATAACTAAACAATAAAGCATATTATTTTATTTATTTTTGGTTAAGAAATGAAAAAAATTAAACCAAGTTTTGAAATTGTAGAACCTTCTTTCGGGAGTTCTTTTTACTATTCGAAATATGATGAGAATGCAAATAATAAAGCGCATTTGTGGCACTATCACCCAGAGATAGAAATGGTATTTGTAAATGGAGGCTCTGGCAAAAGGCAAATTGGTAGTCATGTTTCTTATTATACCGAAGGCGATTTAATTTTAATTGGAAGTAATTTACCGCATTGCGGCTTTACGGATACACATACGGGAAATAAAAATGAAACTGTAATTCAAATGAAACCTGATTTTCTTGGTAACGATTTTTTGATGCTCCAGGAGGTTAAGCCAATTTATGAGTTGTTTGATAAAGCCAAAGGTGGAATAGCATTTGGAGCGGAAACCATTAAGACTGTAGGTACCAAAATAGAAAAAATGGAAAGCCAGCAGCCATTTGAACGATTAGTGAGCTTATTAAAAATTTTAAAAGAGCTGGAAAAATCTTCTGACTATAAAATTTTAAATGCTTCAGGATTTTCTATGGAAATGCAAATTCAAGACAACGATAGAATTAACATGGTATTTAATTATGTTAAAGACCACTTTTTAGAAGAGATAAGCCTAGAAAAAGTTGCTGAAATGGCAAGCATGACCGTTCCATCTTTTTGCCGTTACTTTAAAAAAATCACTAAAAAAACCTTTACAAAGTTTGTTAATGAATATCGCATTGTACATGCTTCAAAACTTTTGGCCGAAAAACCCATAAGCATATCTAATATTTGTTTTGAAAGCGGCTTTAATAATTTCAGTCATTTTAATAAGTTATTTAAGGCTTTTACCGGCAAAAGTGCATCACAATACAGAAATGAGCTTAAGGCAGTGATTAAGTAGTTAATGACATGACATTTCTAGAACGAAGTCTTCTTTAGAAAATTAACTTTTTCTATTAAAACCTGACTTTTCAACATTCAAAGATTTCAATCAAAGAACATCCAAAATTTTCCTATTTTCGTGCCGATGGAAAATTTTATTGTTTCTGCCCGTAAATATCGCCCAGCCACGTTCGAAACCGTTGTTGGTCAGCAGCATATTACAGGCACTTTAAAAAATGCCATTAAAAATAACCAGTTGGCGCAAGCCTTTTTGTTTTGTGGTCCGCGTGGGGTTGGTAAAACAACGTGCGCCCGGATTTTAGCAAAGACCATTAATTGCACCGATCCTACAGCTGAAATGGAAGCTTGCGGACAATGCGAAAACTGCGTTTCATTTCAAACCGGACACTCTTTTAACATTCATGAATTAGATGCAGCATCAAATAATTCTGTTGATGATATTCGAAGTTTAATTGAACAGGTAAGAATACCACCACAAGCCGGAAAATATAAGATATATATTATTGATGAGGTGCACATGCTTTCGGCAAATGCATTTAATGCTTTTTTGAAAACATTAGAAGAACCGCCTTCTTATGCAATTTTCATTCTTGCAACAACAGAGAAGCATAAAATTTTGCCGACGATTTTATCCCGTTGTCAGATTTTTGATTTTAACCGCATACAGGTAGAAGACATTGCCAACCATTTAGCGGCAATTGCACAAAGAGAAAATATTGCTTTTGAATCGGATGGATTGCATATTATTGCACAAAAGGCAGATGGAGGTTTGCGTGATGCGCTTTCGATGTTTGACCAGATTGCCAGTTATGCCAATAAAAATATCACATATAAAGCTGTAATCGACAACCTAAACATTTTAGATTACGATTATTTTTTTAAACTCACTTCCTATTTAACCGCATCAGAAGTTAGCCAAACTTTACTATTATTTGATGAGATTTTAAATAACGGTTTCGATGGTAATAACTTTATCAATGGATTAGCCAGTCATTTCCGTAATCTTCTGGTTGGTAAAGATCCTGCAACAATTAAACTTTTAGAGGTTAGCGAAAATATAAAACAAAAATATTTAGAGCAGTGCAGTCAAACCGAGCTTTCGTTTTTACTAACGGCCTTAAATCTTGCTAATACATGCGATTTAAATTATAAAAACTCTAAAAATCAACGATTGCAAGTGGAACTGGCGCTGATAAAAATGTGCCATATCCGGTCGGTAGTCAATTTAGCCCAACAGCCTTTAGATATTAATAACACAGCAACTGACCAAGGTCAGGATAAAAAAAAAACTGATGTAACTAAGGTTGAGTCAGAAAGTCCAAAGATTAAAGCTGAAAGCGAAGACCGTTCAAAAGCTGAAGATGTAAAGGCGAACGCACAAAGCAAATACTCTTCACAAGCAGAAGACGAAAATTATTTAAAAGATATACCAAGTTTAAATCCAATTTCTTCGGCTACTTCCATTAAAATAAACATTCCAAAACCAAACGCTACTAGCACATTTATTCCATCATTAAATGATTTAGAACGTGTAGCTAATGGCGAAGAAGATACTGGCCCTAAAAAAGTTACGGGTGATGCACGGGAAGCGTTTAGTTATGAAAAGCTATTACAGGTTTGGAACAGCTATATTCAGATTTTAAAATCTACAGACAAAATTAACCTTTTTACAATTTTAAATAATTTTGCTCCTGCCCTACTCAAGCCAGAATTAATTGAAATTTCTGTAGAAAGCAAAACACAAGAACAATTTGTTCAAAAGGAATCGGTTGAATTGCTTAATTATTTAAGAAATAAACTGAAAAATTTCGGCATAGAAGTTACCTACAAATTAATGGAGCGGAAAATTGAGAATCGCTTGTATGGAAACAGAGAGAAATACGATTATTTGGTTAACAAAAACCCAAAATTAGACGAATTGAGAAGGAGATTTAATCTAGATATTAACCCTTAGTGAGATTATAGATTTTAATTTTAAGTTAGCAGCTTACATCACTGCTAACTGAAATTTTTAATTACTTCTCTGGTGCATCATTAATCGGATATCCTTCTTCATCTAAATCATCACGATCATCCTCGGGTGTATGTGCTAAAATCTCGTCTTCAGGACTTAATTTAACACTTTCTCCATTATCAACATGCATTCCCAATTCTTCTAAATTATCTTCGGCAATATCTTCTTCCCTGGCATATTCATCACCAACGTAAGGATTTGCTTCGTCATAAGTAGAGTCATCATCAACAGCACCTGCGGCAACAGTTTCGTAACCCATTGGATGATCATAATCTGGCTCCGTACCTTTTACATCGAGTTCGTAGCTTTGTTTATGCTCATCAAAAGATAAATTTTCCTTATTGATTTCGCTATTTTCGGTAGTGCTGTGAATCTTATCTTGCGAACCTTTATTTTCGTTATTATCCATGATATTTTCTCCTATATTTTATTATAATAACAATAGTGAGGCAAGATGGTTTTTGATAAGTATCTTTGGTATTATTTCAATTTGTAAATCAGTTTAACCACTTGTAGAAAATCTCGAATAAATAAAAAATCCCCAACTCATTCGCATCAGTTGGGGATTTACTTTTTAAACGCTATCTAATTACAAAGATGCTAATGTTCTATTCAGTGTTTCACTCGGGCGCATCGCTTTACTTGCCAATTCATCATTAGGGTTGTAATAACCACCAATGTTTTGAGGCTTGCCTTGAGCACCGATTAATTCTTCATTAATCTTCACTTCGTTTTCGGCTAAAGCTTTTGCAAGCGGTGCAAATCTCGCTTGTAATTCAGCATCTTTAGTTTGTGTTGCCAAAGCTTCTGCCCAATACAACGCTAAATAAAAGTGAGAACCACGATTGTCAATTGTTCCTAATTTTCTACCTGGCGATTTATCGGTAGCTAAAAATTTCGCATTTGCCTCATCTAAAGCATCGGCTAAAGTTTGTGCTTTTGCATTGTTTTGTGTCTGCGATAGATGTTCTAAAGATGCTTGTAGTGCTAAAAATTCACCTAAAGAGTCCCAACGTAAATAACCTTCTTCAATAAACTGTTCAATGTGTTTTGGGGCAGAACCACCTGCACCGGTTTCGAATAAACCACCACCATTCATTAAAGGAACAATAGAAAGCATTTTCGCCGAAGTTCCTAACTCTAAAATTGGAAATAAATCTGTTAGATAATCACGCAGTACATTACCAGTTACCGAAATAGTGTCTTCACCTTTACGAATGCGTTCTAATGTAAATTTAGTCGCTTCGATTGGCGCAAGAATACGAATATCCAAACCATTTGTATCGTGGTCTTTTAAATACTTATTTACTTTAGCAATGATTTCTCTATCGTGTGCCCTGTTTTCATCTAACCAAAAAATTGCTGGTGTTTCTGATAAACGAGCTCTGTTAACTGCAAGTTTAACCCAATCTTGAATTGGAGCATCTTTAGTTTGGCACATACGGAAAATATCGCCCTTTTCTACTTTCTGGTCGAAAAACACTTTACCATCAGCATCCGTTACACGGATAGTTCCACTTGCTGCAGCTTGGAAAGTTTTATCATGAGAACCATATTCTTCAGCTTTTTGAGCCATTAAACCAACGTTTGGAACAGAACCCATTGTCGTTACATCAAAAGCACCATGAGTTTTACAATCATCAATTGTTGCTGTGTAAACACCTGCATAACAACGATCAGGAATTAAAGCAATCGTATCTTGTGGTTTGCCCTCTTTATTCCACATTTGACCAGAAGTACGAATCATTGCAGGCATTGAAGCATCAACAATAACATCAGATGGAACGTGTAAATTGGTAATACCTTTATCAGAGTTTACCATTGCCAAAGCTGGACCATTTGCAATTGCATCAGCCAATGCCGCTTCAACTTCTGCTTGTTTAGGGTTGCCAGCTATTTTAGCATAAACATCGCCTAAACCATTACTGGTTTCAACGTTAAGCTCCTTAAATAAATCAGCGTATTTTGCAAAAACATCTGCAAAATAAACCTCTACAATTGCACCGAAAATTAATGGATCTGAAACCTTCATCATCGTTGCTTTTAAATGTGCTGATAATAAAACGCCAGCGGCTTTAGCTTCTTCAATTTCTTTGGCAACAAAGGTTTTTAATGCCGATAAACTTAATGCAGAGCTATCGATAACTTCACCCGCTTTTAACGGTGCTAAACCTTTTAATTCTTTTACAGAACCATCTTCTGCAACAAATTCAATTTTAAACTGACTTGCTTGTGTTAAAGTAACTGATTTTTCTGAACCATAGAAGTCGCCTTCCGTCATACTAGCAACTTTAGTTTTAGAATCTGCAGACCACTTACCCATTGAGTGTGGATTGGTTTTAGCATAATTCTTAACGGCTTTTGGTGCTCTTCTGTCTGAATTACCTTCACGTAAAACAGGATTTACCGCCGAACCCAAAACCTTCGCGTATTTATTTTTAATTGCTTTTTCTTCTTCACTTTGTGCGTTATCCGGATAGTTTGGAATCGCAAATCCTTGAGCTTGCAATTCGGTAATTGCACCAACCAATTGTGGTATAGAAGCTGATATATTTGGTAATTTTATAATATTCGCCTCAGGCGTTGTAGCTAAACCACCAAGTTCTGCTAAAGCATCACCGATTTTTTGGTCGTCGTTTAAATATTCTGGAAAATTTGCCAAAATTCTACCCGCTAAAGATATATCTCTGGTTTCTACATCAATCCCTGCCGAGGCAGTAAACGCTTGTACAATAGGTAACAAAGAATAAGTTGCCAACATTGGCGCTTCATCTGTTTTGGTGTAGATAATTTTTGATGTATTTGACATGTTATATTCGAATTTTACTAATTAATGTAAATAAAATATTTGAATTTTGATTAGAAACCCTTCTTTTTAAAATCGCCTAAAGATAAAATAATCGATTGAATTAAGGAACACATCAATGTTATTTATCAACCATTATAAAACAGATTTAGCCTGTAAGTAATATTCTAAATTGGATTAATTGTATAAAAACATCCTATCAACTTTTATGTTGTAATAATAAGTAAGGATAATCCATTAGCTCACAATTAAATTATGAAAAAAGAAATTTTATACGCGGCGTTATTTTCATCCGCTGCCTTGACAAGTTGCCAATCCAGTTCAAATTCAAAAAACGATGCTGATAGCTTAGCAACTGATACAACGGTTGAAACATCAATATCAGAATTGAAACTTCCTGCACCTAATGAAAAAGAAGCTAAAAGTAAGTTTAGTAAAGTAATTGGTTGGCCAGAAGGAAAAACACCTGTTGCCCCTGAAGGCTTTGTGGTTACTAAATTTGCATCGGGAATTAAAAGCCCAAGAAATATGATATTTACCCCAAATGGGGATGTTTTGGTTGTGCTTACCAATTCTGAAAGAAGTGCCAAAGAAGTTATAGCTGGTGCAGTAACTGGTAAATCGAAATCGGAAGTTCCGGGTAAAAGTGCAAATACCATCGTGTTATATCGCGATGCGGATAAAGACGGGAAAGCAGAAACCTCTACGACATTTTTATCTGGATTAAACCAGCCTTACGGAATGGCTATAATTGGCGATAATTTTTATGTTGCAAATACTGATGGCTTATTACAATACCCATATAAAGCTGGGGATACGAAGATTACAGGAAAAGGCAAGAAAATTTTGAGTTTACCTGCCGGTGGTTACAACAACCATTGGACACGTAATTTAATTACAAACGCCGATAAAAGTAAAATTTACATTACCGTTGGTTCTGGTAGTAACGTTGGTGAAAACGGAATGGATAAGGAAGTTCGTAGAGCTAATATTTTAGAAGTAAACCCTGATGGTACTGGTGAGAAAATTTATGCTAGCGGGTTGCGTAACCCTGTTGGAGTAGATTGGGCTCCTGGCACAAATATGCTTTGGACAGCCGTAAACGAGCGTGATGGTTTAGGTGATGACCTAGTGCCAGATTATATTACCAGTGTTAAAGAAGGTGCATTTTATGGCTGGCCATATTCTTATTATGGACAAAACGAAGACCCAAGAATGAAAGGCAAAAGCCCTGAGTTGGTAAAAAAAGCCATTGCTCCTGATGTTCCTGTTGGTTCGCACACCGCTTCTTTGGGCTTAGCATTTTATAAGGCAAATAAGTTCCCTGCAAAATACCAAGGTGGGGCTTTTATTGGTCAGCATGGTTCTTGGAACCGCTCTGCATTATCAGGCTATAAAGTAGCATTTGTACCATTTAAAAATGGAAAACCAATTGCCGATGCGGAAGATTTTTTAACAGGATTTATAGCAAATGCTGAAAAAGGAGAAGTTTATGGCAGACCTGTTGGTGTTACATTAACCCCAGACGGCGCTTTATTAGTTGCAGATGATGTTAGCGGAATCGTTTGGAAGGTAGCAGCAAAATAGTTGTGCACCCCATAGTACATGCGCAGGTTATTGGTATTTTTGCCACATAACCTGCGATTTTTTTTATCTCCATAATCAAACATCCTATTGAAATCAGCACTTACATTTATTATACTTCTTTCTACAATTTTTGTTAAAGCTCAAACTGCTAAACCAGATTCTGCAAACAAATTAAACGACGTTATTATAAAGGGCTACTACAATACAGTACCGCTTTTAAGGTCAGTTTCTGCAGTAAGTTTAGTTGATAGTAATTCAATTCGCAATCAACAGAGTAGTTCGCCTGTAAGTATTTTTAACACTGTTCCAGGTGTTAGAATGGAAGAACGTTCTCCCGGAAGTTATCGCTTATCGCTACGCGGAAGTTTATTGCGTTCGCCTTTTGGTATAAGAAATATAAAAATTTATGTTGATGATTTTCCACTTACGGATGCTGGCGGAAATACATATTTAAACCTTTTAGATGTTGCCTCATTAGGTTCTTTAGAGATTTATAAAGGTCCGGATGCAAGTATTTATGGAGCAAATACTGGCGGTGCCATTCTAATTAATACTCCTGATATTCAGAACGATATTAGTGCATCAATTACTGGTGGTTCTTATGGGTTATTTCATCAAACGGCAAATGTTTCTAAAACGATTAAAAATTATAAATTTAGCGTTTCGCAAGGCTATCAACGTAGCGATGGCTACAGACAAAACAGCGCCGTAGAGCGAAAATACTTCCAAACCACACAACAATGGAATTATAATGCTTCGGGTTTATTAAAAGCATTTATTTTTTATAGTGATTTAGGCTACGAAACACCTGGCGGATTAACGGCTGTTCAGCTGGAGCAAAACCCTAAACTAGCCAGACCTGCAACACCAACCATACCTGGTGCCTTAACACAGCAAGCGGCGATTTATAACAAAACCATATTTGGAGGATTATCGAATACTTATCAAATTGATAAACATTTCCGTCACGTTTTTGCATTGTTTACATCATACACCGATTTTAAAAACCCATTTATTACTAATTATGAAAAGCGTTACGAAAGTACTTTAGGTTTTAGAACATTTTTAGAGTATGCTCAAAGGAATGATCGCTTTAAGTGGAATGTGCAAGGTGGATTTGAAGGGTCGGGAACAAAAACACAGGTGAAGAACTTTAACAATAATGCTGGCACACCTTCGGCTTTGATGGCTTATGATGATTTAAGAGCCAATCAAGATTTTGCTTTTCTTCGGTTTAATTTCGATATCAATAGCAAGTTATTAATTGAACTGGCTTCGAGCATTAACTTTTTCGATTATAAATACGAACGTTTTTTCCCAACTATTATTAACGAACAGAAAAGAAATTTTGATGCGGAGTTGATGCCGAAACTAGCTTTATCTTACCTATTCAGTCCAAAGGTTTCACTTAGAGCATCTGTTAGCAAAGGCTACTCGCCACCTACTCTTGCCGAAGTACGCTCATCAGATAACAATATCAATAACGATTTACAAGCAGAAAATGGTTGGAATTATGAAATTGGTTTGAGGTATAAATCACTTAACAATCGGTTTTATGCAAACGCAAATATTTTCCAATATGAGCTTAAAGATGCAATCGTAAGACGCTTGAATGCAAATGATACAGAATTTTTTATAAACGCTGGCGGTACCAAACAAAAAGGTATTGAATTAGAAACTGCCGCATGGTTACTTCAAAACGCTGAAGGTTTTTTAAATGGATTACAATTACGAAGCAGCTATACTTATAGCCATTATCGATTTGAAAATTTTATAAACGGCAATTCAAATTTCTCGGGTAATAAACTTACAGGTGTGCCCGAAAGTGTTTTGGTTAGTAGTTTAGAATTTTTATTTAATGATGGAATTTATTTATTTGGTCAGCATAACTATACATCATCCATTCCATTAAATGATGCAAATTCTGTTTATGCAAAACGCTATGATTTAATAGAGGTTAAGGCAGGAATTAGAAACTTAAAGCTTGGTAAAACTAAATTTGAAATATTTGGAGGTGCAAATAATTTGCTAAATGAAAATTATAGCCTTGGAAATGATTTAAACGCGGCAAACAATAGGTATTTTAACCCAGCCCCAGGAAGAAATTTCTTTGCGGGTCTTTCTGTAAAGTTGTAGCGCTTGCTTTTTCGTAGGATTTCTACTTAAATCGTCTTATATATGCAGGCGGGAATCTTAATGGAGTATATACAAAAACACGTGCACCATTAAGATTCCCTACCAAGTAGAAAGTGAAGAAAAAGCCAAATTTTATTCAAAATACCTCATATTGTTTCCTTGTAGGCATTAGTAACGACCTACATATTGAGAAAACCAGTATCAATTAACCTCCGTTTCTTTAGTAGAAACCCCACTGACCACAATTTCTATAGAATAGCGTTTGCTGCCATCTTTAGCTTCATAAAAATTATTTACTAATTTACCCTCAATGTTAATATATGTTCCTTTTTTAATTTGCTTTTCAGCAAAATCTGCATTGGCATTCCAAAAAGTTAAAGTAAACCACTGTGTGTTTTTTACCGCTTCGCCAGAAGCATTTTTATGGTAATCATTTACGGCTAATCTTACTTTTGCTAATTTTTGTTTTCCTGATAAATTTTTAACCTCTGCATCAGCACCTGCAAAACCGCTTAATACAACTTTGTTTGTTCCATTTTCCATGATCTTTTAATTTAGTTTCTGAATGTTTAAAGAACGATAGTCACCACGACTACCGACAGAACAAAGTTGCAACAGTTAGGAAAACTTAACCGTAAATTAAATATTTATAGTCGTTTATAAACGTTTAAAAACGGATAATCATCGCTTATGCACTTAAAAACCATTTGCTATTTGATTTATTTTACAAATTCTTTAGATTTAAACATCATCCCATAATTAATAAATAAAAAATTATGGAACGTTTATGTCTCGATTGCGGTACACCTGTTAAAGGCCGTGCTGACAAAAAATATTGTGATGATTTGTGTCGTAACAATTATAATAACAACCTTAAGGCAGCAGATAGCAATATTGTTAAAAAGGTAAATCATATCCTTAAGCAAAACCGAATTATTCTGATTAAACTAAATCCAGAAGGGAAAACAAAGAAAATTAGCCGGAAGATATTGCTCGATAATGGTTTTAATTTGGATTATTTAACTTCTGTTTACCAAACACAAACGGGAAAAACCTATACTTTTTGCTATGAGTATGGCTTGCTAGTTTTGACCGAAAATGAATTTTTATTGGTAAAACGGGAGGAGAAATAGATGGCAGAAGAAAAGTTAATTTGGTGAGTTGCTGTAGTTGTACATCATGGACAAAGCAGAATTGCTATATATTTTAAAAAAGATACAGATTTAATAGCCAGAGTAAAAAAATTAACTGTTGTAAAATGGAAACAAAATTTGAACAACATTGAGATATAACAAAAGAGCTCGGCTGTGAATTTTCAGAACACAACCATATAAAAACTGATCAATTTCAAAAAACAACTGAACCAGGAATATTTGCTTGTGGAGATAATACCACCATGTTGCGAAGTTTATTTAATGCTTTAGCAAAGGGCGGATTAGCCGGTGTAATGGCTGGTAAAGAATTGATAACTGCAGAATTTAATACTATAGTAAGTTTATAATTACTAAATTGAAGAAATGATAGCAGTTTTAAAAAACCACATAATCAGTCGGCTGGGAAACGATATTGAGAATTTAGATAAGGTTATTGCTTCATTTACACACATCAAAACAAAACGTAATACACAACTTTTAAAACAAGGCGATACTTGCAAATACGTTTATTTTATAGCAAAAGGCTGTTTACAAGTGTATGTTTACGATAAGGATTTTAATGAAACCACCAGAGATATTGTTGTTGAAGATAATTGGTGCTCAGACTTGGTAAGTTTTGGAAGTGGTAATCCCTCACAAGAAAACATCAGAACCGTTGAGCCATGTGAACTTTTTGCAATCGACAGGAAATTATTTCAAACCTTGATGGAAACTGTTCCACAATTTGATAAAGTTTACAAGCAAATTCTTGAAGCATCTTATGCAAATTCTGTTTATCGCATAAATACTTTTGTTTCACTTTCGGCTTTAGAGCGCATAAAATGGCTAATGCAAAACCGCCCCACATTAATGTCACGCATCTCTAGCAAACTTATTGCATCTTACTTGGGCATTAATAAAGATGTTTTTAGCAGACTTAAGTCCAAATTGTAAAACATCGACTTTTGTCATCGTTCAACTAATTTTAATCGTTCAATTTTGCTTAATCATGAACAATTAAAAATTAAAATTATGACAGAGTATTTATTATTATTCCGTAACGCAAGTGGCGAGAATGGTTATTTAGCAACTGGCCAAGATATGGCAGAAGATATGCCTAAATGGCAATCTTGGATTGGAAGCATTGCTATGCAGGGCAAATTAATTCATACAGCACCAATTCAGTATGAAGCATCTATAGTGAATAACAATAAGGTTTTAGATGGCCCGCTCAAAGAAGCAAATAGTGTTCTGGTTTCAGGATTTTTAATTTGCAAAGCAGATAATTTGGAAGAAGTACAAGAATGGAGCAAAACTTGTCCGATACTTAAATACCCAAATAGTTCGGTAGAAATTAGGCCGCTTATCCCCTTCCCAACAAACTAAATAGTAACACTGGCATTTGTTAAATGCCTGAAACATTCTGCAGATATACTCTAGCCCGGAGAAGTGATATGATTATCTTATAAAGATAAAATATCACACCTTCGCGATTTTTTATGACATATTCTACAAACATGAGCCTTCATCTCTTCGGACTTATATTAGGTATAAATGAACTATTGCCAATAACAGATAATTTCTTTTCATTTGTACGGAAGTAATTTACTTCTGGCATTAAGATAAATCTTTATTGTATTAAATATAAATCATCCCAGGATCTATTTTAATAGCCAGCACACATATTTTGAAACCTTGAGCAACTTATGCAAAACAACAATCAACTCTCAGCAAATCAAAAGGAAGAATTATTAGGCATCTTAAAACTTCGTTTCGAACAAAATATGAACAGGCACAAAGGGTTAGATTGGATAAAGGTTCAAGATAAATTAGAAGCAAACGCTACTAAATTATGGTCGCTAAATGAGATGGAAATAAGCGGTGGCGAACCAGATGTTGTTGCTTACAATAAAGAAACTGATGAATTTATTTTTTACGATTGTGCAGCCGAAAGCCCAAAAGGTAGGAGAAGCATTTGTTACGATAACGAAGCCTTAGAATCGAGAAAAGAAAACAAACCAAAAAATAGTGCTATTGCAATGGCTCAAACGATGAATATTGAAATACTTACAGAAGAGCAATATCGGGAATTGCAACAGCTAGGGAAATTTGATGCCAAAACATCGAGCTGGATAAAAACACCTGAACAAATAAGAAAACTTGGCGGCGCACTTTTTTGCGATTGGCGTTACGATACCGTTTTCACTTACCATAACGGCGCTGAATCATATTATGCAGCAAGAGGCTTTCGTGGGTCATTAAAAGTTTAATACCAATAATTAATATAAAATGTCGTATTGTAGCGCAATAGAGCTAATGCAACCTGAAGACAGAAAGGCTTTGCATAAAAATTACCATGATAATCATTACGGCTTCCCAATACATGATGACAATGAATTATTTGGCAGGCTGGTTATGGAAATTAATCAAGCCGGTTTAAGTTGGGAAACCATATTGAAAAAAGAAAAAACATTTCGTTTAGCTTACGATAATTTCAACATAAAAAAGGTTGCTGCTTACAACGAAAGCGATTGGGAAAGGTTATTGAATGATCCTGGGATTATACGAAATCGATTAAAAATAAACGCAGCAATTGAAAATGCAAAAACCATTCGCCTACTCCAAAAAGAGTTTGGATCTTTTAAAAAATGGCTTGAAAGTCACCACCCTAAAACCAAAGAGGAATGGATAAAGCTTTTTAAAAAAACTTTTAAATTTACAGGTGGAGAAATTGTGAATGAATTTTTAATGAGCATTGGCTATTTACCTGGTTGCCATGATGAAGATTGCCCAATAAATAAAAAGATATTAAAAGAGAGCCCGATGTGGCAAACTAAAGGTTAACAATTAATGGTTAAAAATCAAAAATTAACAGATAGTGAAAAGGTTTCCTTACACATCGAAAGCTTAGCCATTAATCATAAAATCATTGTCGAAACTATCCGCAAAAATATTCTTTCAACAGATAAAGATATTGCCGAGCATATAAAATGGAATAATCCAAGCTTTTATTACACTGGCGAAATGAAACCATTTGACCCAAAAGAATATAAAAGATATATAGTGGTGATGAATTTATATAAAGGAAAAACTATGCTTGTTTTTCCAACTGGAGCAAAAATAAAAGATTCCTTGCTCGAAGGAGCATATAAAGACGGGCGAAGATTGATAACTTTTAAGGACTTGGAAGATGTTAAAGCGAAAGAAAAAGCGCTACAAAACATTATCAAAGAGTGGTTAAAACAAGTAGAAAAGTAGCATAGCAAGTTTCAGTTGTTGCTTTAACAAATAGTTGCCAACCTGGTGTACATTGCTGAAAACAGAAATATCAAAAATGGATTTATTCGGTTCAACAATAGATAGCAATAAAAACCTTTTACCTTATGGCGGAACGGTTAATTATTATGGTGAGTTATTTTCGCAAGCAGAAGCAGATGGATATTTTGATGTATTGTGGAACACTATTGATTGGAAAAATGATGAAGCTTTTATAATGGGAAAGCACATCATAACTAAGAGAAAAGTTGCCTGGTACGGAGATAGTGATTACGCTTACACGTATTCCAGATCATCGAAAACGGCATTACCATGGACAGCCGAACTTTTATCGCTCAAAGAAATAGCCGAAGAAAAAACCGGAACCACTTTTAACTCTTGCCTGTTAAATTTATACCATGATGGTGATGAAGGTATGGCTTATCACAGCGACGATGAAAAAGCTTTAGCTAAGAATTCTGCAATTGCATCAATAAGTTTTGGTGCAGAAAGAAAGTTTTTATTAAAGCATAAACAAACCAAAGAAACCATAGGCATATTTTTGGCAAATGGTAGTTTACTAGTTATGGCCGATGAAACACAAACCAATTGGCTGCATCGATTACCAACTACAAAGAAAGTTAGCAAACCAAGAATAAACCTAACATTTAGAACAATGAATTGATACTAGTTACCAAACTCACTAATATCAATAATCCTATCGTTATCGTATTCTTTTAAAAAAAGTGTTCCTTTATTATTTTTTTGCCACGTAAAATTTTGCTGAATATTTTTTATAATCGTTTGAGGATTTAGCGTTTCTGCAGAAACCGGTAAATTAAATGTTTCTCCGGTCAAATAATTAACTTGATATAAGGATTTATCCATTGCAAATACCAGCGTTGCTCTATCGGCAGAGTTTAGCAAAAATTTACCTTGAATTCGCTCATTGTCATGCTCTCTTTTTACAGGATATACTCTTCCATTAATTATAGTAACTACAAAATCATTATTAATTAAAAACGTACTCAAGCTGATTTCCTGTAGGCCAACCGTAAATTTGCTGTCGTTAGCACCATTCGATTCTTGGTTTAGTTTTACAACCTTAGGTACTTCATCCTTTAATGCAACAATATAAAATGGCGATACCAATCCTGTTCCGTCTGCAACCTGAACTATTGCAGCAGTCTTTTGAGTATTTAAAAACCTTGGAGCTTTAAACTGCTTTATTAAAGGCTTTGGATTATCCTGGATATAAATTGAAGTGTCTTTAAAAGTTACCGCATAAACATCGCCATCCTTTTTACCTGAATCAATTTTCACAATTTTAAGAGCGTCTTCTTTTGATTTTGTTGTTTCATTAAAGTTCTCTCCATTTACTAAAGCTCTTGGAGTATAGGTTTTTTCTAATTTTTCTTGCTTACAAGAAAATAAAATTACGGATAATACAAGGGCTAAAAGGGTCGTCTTCATGAGTATTGAGGTTTTTTGTAAGTATAGCTTTTATTTACAAAGGTTAAAAAATTTAGGTTAAAATTATGTTCTTTAATTGTTAGTTTTGGTTGAATACGATGTGAAGGCTACAAATTTTATTGTTGCTTAATTTGAGCATTTAAACTGAAAGAAACTATATCGCAAAGAAATTAAATGAAAATTTTTGTAGAAACCGAAAGGCTTTATTTAAGGGAAATTATTTTTGATGATGCTGAATCAATGTTTGATATGGATTCTAACGCAGAAGTTCATGCTTATTTAGGAAATTTACCTTGCACCACCTTGGATGAATGTAAAGTTAATATTGAATTTATTAGAAGGCAATATATACAGAATGGAATCGGAAGATGGGCTATTATTGAAAAAGAAAGCGAAAAATTTATTGGTTGGCCAGGCTTCAAACTTATAACCGAAACCTATAATAATCAATCAAACTACTATGACATTGGTTATCGATTGATTAAAAGATACTGGGGCAAGGGCTATGCAACTGAAGCCGCTAAAGCTGTAATTGATTACGGATTTAGTAAAATGGAGCTTTCTTTAATAATTGGCATCGCAGATATAGAAAATACATCCTCTATAAAAGTATTAGAAAAAATAGGCCTTAGTAGAATAAGTATATTTAACTATAATGGTCGGTTACATCATTGGATGAAAATTGAAAATGGAAATTCAATTATTAATTCTAATTTCGCATCCTAAATTAGGATATGGAAACCAAAGACAGCAACGGAAATATATTAAGCGAAGGCGATTCAGTTACCGTAATAAAAACCTTAAAGGTTAAAGGAATGGCGGCTGACATTAAGCAAGGAACAGCGGTTAAAAATATTCGTTTAACGGATGACCCAAAAGCGATAGAGGGTAAAGTGAATGGAACAATTCTGGTATTAAAAACAGAATTTTTAAAGAAGAAAAGTTAAGTATAAAATAATTTCTTAAACTAAATCAATTGGTTTAGTATTTATAGCATCTAACCAAATCACATATATTATGAAAAATACAATCATACTCGGATTAATAATCTGCTGTTTTACTTCCTGTTTAGAAAAAATTAACCCAGCTTCTTTAACCAACACCAAGTGGGAATTATCAGAATTAACGGGCAAAAAACTTCCGATAAGCGCCAAAGCAACTTTAAATTTTGGTGATAGCTTAAAAGTAACCGGAAAATCTTTTTGCAATAATTATGGTGGTGAGGCTGAAATAGTTGATGATAAAGTAATAGTTAAAAATGTGTATGGCACTAGAATGATGTGTCAGGGAACTGATTCTGAAGAGAGAGCATTCTTAAATGCATTAAAAGAAACAGATCATGCAAAAATGACTGACGGCAAACTTCAACTGCTTAAGGGTGAGCAAACCTTACTGGTTTTCACCAAAGTAAATTAATATTTATAACACTAATTTCTAGGCCCGAATAAACTATTTTTAGTATTTTCGGGCTTCTTAGTTTAATACAGCACAATGCCGATATCAATTAAAAACGAATTGAAATTTTTCTTCTCTACCTTGAGAAAGGCATTTAATATATTTCAGCTAAATGACCCTTTACGTTTGGCGGGAGCAACAGCATTTTTTACAAACTTCGCTTTACCGCCAATACTAATTATTTTGATTAGGTTATTCGGCATGTTTACCGATAGGAGGCAATTAATTACAAATATATTTCAGCGATTAAGTAACATTCTTGACAATGAGAGTATTGCTCAAATTAGGCTTACTTTAAAAAATATACGTGGTATTGACCAAGCTTGGTACATTACCCTGATTAGCTTTGTGTTCTTCCTATTTGTGGCAACAACACTATTTAACGTAATAAAAAATTCGTTAGAGCAAATTTGGAACATTGCCATGAAAGATAAAAAAGGTATTGTAAATACTTTAAAATCTAGAGCAATATCGGTTACCATTATATTATTAGCGGGAATGTTGTTTTTAGTCGGTTTACTAGCCGATAGCGTTCAAGCGTTAATAGGTAGCTATCTTAAAACCAACTCTCCTTCTTTCGAATTGGTGGCTACATCAATTATTAATCAGCTAATGTTTATAATAATTGTTACGGCATGGTTTAGCGTATTGTTTCGCTTTTTAACTAACGGAAGACCAACCTGGAGGGCAGCTTTATCAGGTGGTTTACTAACCGGATGCTTATTTACCTTAGGAAAATATATTTTGCGCATCTTATTACCATTAAGTAACATCAGCAACATCTATGGCTCGGCAGGTTCTATAATTGTTATAATGCTTTTTGTATTTTATTCTTCCTTAATATTTTATTTTGGCGCATCGTTTATAAAAGCATTAAGTGTAGGTAGAGAGACACCAATCGTACCGAAAAATGGAGCCTTTGCTTACGAACTAACTGAGATTGAAAGTGAAATTAATGGAAATGAAAAAGAGGAAGTTTAATTGCTCCCTCTTCCTTTTCATCTTAAATATTTTAACACTATTTGCTTTTGAATATTATCACCGCTAATGGTGGTAAAGTAACAGATATAGAAAATTGTTGGTTATTGTAACCCTCTTCAAAAGGAATTACATCTCCCTTGTTATTAATCCCGCTTCCATAGTAAATAATATCGTCTGAATTAAATATCTCTTTCCATTTGGTTTTAAATGGTACTCCAATTTTATAGTTTTCGCGAACAACTGGTGTCAAGTTTAAAGCAATTACTAAAGTGTCTTTCGCTTTCAGTCCTTTTCGCATGTAAACAAATACCGATTCATCACGATTATCAGCATCTAACCATTCAAACCCTTCATAACTAAAGTTAAAATGATACATGGCCGGCTCCTTTTTATACAAAAAATTTAAGGCTTTAACCGTTTCTTGCATTCCTTTATGCGGTGGATATTGCAACAAATGCCAATCTAAAGATTGCGTAAAATTCCATTCATTGGTATCGCTAAACTCATTACCCATAAACAAAAGTTTTGCTCCTGGGTGAGTATACATATATGAATATAGTGCCCTCAAATTTGCAAATTTTTGCCATTCATCGCCCGGCATTTTATATAACATAGGCGATTTACCATGAACAACTTCATCATGAGAAAAAGGAACCATAAAATTCTCTGTAAAAGCATAGGTCATGCTAAAACTAAGCAAATTTTGATGATGCTTTCGCTCTATAGGGTCAATTTTAAAATACTTTAAAGTATCGTTCATCCACCCCATCATCCATTTCATACCAAAGCCCAAACCACCTTCATGTACTGGATGTGTTACACCGTGATAAGTACTACTTTCTTCAGCAATGGTTTGTACACCATCAAAATTACCATAAACGGCAATATTTAAATCTTGAAGAAATTGAATGGCACCTAAATTCTCGCTTCCACCGTATTCATTTGTTGCAGCGTCATCATCTTCTCTAGAGAAATTAAAATATAACATAGATGCAACTGCATCTACTCTTAAACCATCGGCATGATATTTATCTAACCAGAATAATGCATTGCTAATTAAGAATGAACGGACTTCGTTTCTATCGTAATTAAAGATGTAAGATTTCCAATCTGGATGAAAGCCTTTTCTCATATCTGCATGCTCATACAAATGCGTGCCGTCAAATTCGTATAAACCATGTCTATCGCCTGGAAAATGCGATGGCACCCAATCTAATATAACTGCAATATTTGCTTTGTGCAATTCTTCAATTAGATACATTAAATCTTGTGGTGAACCGTACCTTGAACTTGCACCATAGTATCCTGTAATTTGATAACCCCAACTTGGGAAATACGGAAATTCCATTATTGGCATTAATTCTACATGGGTAAAACCCATCTCTAAAATGTATGGAACCAGCGCCGCAGCAACTTCCCTGCAATTTAAAACCCGCTCAGGCTCGTTTGGATCGCGTTGCCAAGAACCTAAATGTAATTCATAAACAGAGATGGGTTGATTTAATGCATTAATTTTCGGTCTTTTTGAAAGCCAGGGTTTATCTTTCCAGCTGTAATCGGTGTCCCAAATAATACAGGCTGTTTGCGGCGGGTGTTCCCAACGCACTGCAAATGGATCGCCTTTTAAATGCTCAGATTCATCAAAACCTTTAACAAAATATTTATAAACATCGCCCTTTTTTAGGTTAGGTATGAAGCCTTCCCAAATGCCAGATTTATCCCATCTTTTATTTAATGAATGCGCTGTATTGTTCCAATCATTAAAATCGCCAACCACACTAACACGAATGGCGTTTGGCGCCCAAACCGAAAAATATGCACCTACTGTATTTTCAATGGTTAACAAATGCGAACCCATTTTCTCGTACAAGCGAAAGTGCTTGCCAACTAGAAATAAATCAACATCGTAATCTGTAAATAAGCTGTACGGCCAAACAGGCAAACTTTTATCAATGCTAGGTAATGTTACTTCAACTGCCTTTTTAGCTAGAGGTTTTGCAGATGCTTTTCTTGCTGCTACCATTATAAATTTCGGTTAGATTTTAATAACCCCGAAAGCCTTTTTATGTTTTCGGGGTTATGATTTTTTACAGACTAAAAATCTGTATTTCAACGAAGGTTTTATTGCATTTGAAATGTAAGTTGTTATTATCATCTATAATGAAATCACTTACCTCTTTGCCATCAACACTTACTTTTTTCACTTTAAAATTTATGCCGAAAACATTACAAGCATAAAACTCGTAATTTGGTGTGTATAGGCCTTCGGTAAGTTGATTAATTTTTAACGCTCCTCCATCTCCCTTTACAGTAAATTTCTTTTCAAGATAAATGTCTTGCTCGTAAGCAAAAGTATCACCATGATCTTCGTACATGAACGAATTAACTTCGTAATCGCTATAGTAAATGTTTAATATTACTTCGGTTATTATCTTTTCATCTACATACTGCATTACCGGATATTCGGGTATAACCGAACCAGCTCTAACGAACATTGGCATGCTATCGATTTTTGCTTCTACAAAGTGTTCGCTCTCTCCTGCTAAAACCTCGTTCGTCCAGTAATTATACCAGGTTCCCTTTGGTAAATATACTGTTCGTGCTACTGCACCTTGCTCTAAAACCGGACAAATTAATAATTTATCGCCATAACAAAACTCATCCTGGCGGAAGTGGTTACTGATATTTTCTTGTTCTAACATTACCAATGGCCTCAAAATAGGAAAGCCATAACGGTGATGTTCCCAAAAAACAGAGTACAAGTAAGGCATTAAACGATACCTTAACTCTATAAATTTGCGGTTAATATCTTCAAAGAAATCTCCAAAGCTCCACGGTTCGCGTTCGGCGGTATCACCGGCGGAGTGTGCTCTCATAAAAGGTGAAAATGTACCCAGCTGTATCCAGCGGGTAAATAGTTCTCCATCAGGCTCTCCGCTAAAGCCACCGATGTCTGTCCCACAAAAAGGTACTCCAGAAACTGATAACCTTTGACATTGGATATTACCCATTTTTAAGTGCTCCCAACTTGCAAGATTATCCCCTGTCCAAACGCTTGCATAGCGTTGCATACCTGAATAACCTGCTCGGGTAATCGTAAATGGACGTTTATTACGCATGAGTTTTTTCAAACCCTCGTACGTTGAGCGCACCATTTGCATACCATAAACATTATGTGCTTTCCGGTGCGAGCCACGGAAACCATCATAATTATGGCGAACATCGTTCGGGAATGTTCCTGAACCGAAAACTGCTGGTTCATTCATATCATTCCAAAACCCAGCAACGCCCATATCTACCAATTCCTTATACAGATTTCCCCACCAGCTACGCACTTTTGGGTTGGTAAAATCAGGAAATTGACAACGACCTGGCCATACGTGGCCTTCCATATAATAATCATCGCTTCGGCGACAGAAAAATCTTTTTTCTTTCCCTTCTTTGAAAACCCAATAATCATCATCTACTTTAATTCCTGGGTCAATCATTACAACGGTTTTAAAACCATCATCCGAGAGCTCTTTTATCATCCTCCGAGGATCTGGAAAATACTTTTTGTTCCAGGTAAAGCAGCGATAGCCATCCATATAATCGATATCGAGGTAAATGGCATCACAAGGTATTTTTCTTTCGCGAAATTGTTTTGCTATTTCTTTTACTTTGGATTCGGGATAGTAACTCCAGCGGCATTGCTGGTAGCCTAATGTCCATTTTGGAGGCATTGGATGTGTACCCGTTAAACTTGCATAACGTTTAACAACATCCATCATGTGTGGCCCGTGGATGTAATAATATTGCAACTCACCGCCATCCGACCAGAAACTGGTTTTATTTACATCTTCTCCACCAAAATCAAAGTACGATTTAAAGGTATTATCGAAAAATATACCGTAAGCAGCCTGGTTGTGCAAGCCAATATAAAATGGGATGGTTCTATATAAGGGATCTTGATTCCAACCGAACGAATAAGCATCAGTATTCCAGTTTTCGAATCTTCGTCCGCGTAAATTAAAATTTCCAGATTTATCACCTAAACCAAAGAAGTTTTCTTCGGGATTGCATTTTTTTGTAGCATAAATATAGTACCCACCAAAATCCGTGTTTTCTTCCCAGTGCATGGAGTTTGCTTCATCAACCATCAAGGTACCTGTAATGTTATCAGAAAACGAAATATGGAAATTTGCTTTGTCAATTTTACAGGTTACCGAGTGGGTTGAAACCGTATAACTATCATCCTGCTCCTGCATTTTAAATACAGAAACTTTCTGATCAACCTCTGGCACTGCATAAGAAAAATCATCTAAAAAAACACCATGTGGTGCTAAACGAACGCGAATAATTTCATCGCTAACTACTCTAATTTCAACTCTAGCATCACCATCAGAAAAATAAAAACGATTACCTTCTTTCTTTACTTTCTTAACTGTACCCAAATATTGCTTAACAATTGGCTTTACAGATATATCAACCGGATTATTTAAATGCTGTATTTCTTGCTCTTTATCTATCAGCTCATTAACCTCGCTCGATTTGTCTTGTGTGTCTTCCATCCTTATTTATTCAAAATTAATATTAATTGCCCTTAAACTGGGATGTGCTTAAGAAAGTACTATAATACAAATATTTTATAAAAGGCAATGCAATTATTCATAAAAAAGCCCTTATTGTTAGATAAGATTATATGTGCCGATAATTAACCAATGGAAGCATGCAATAGATTTATTCCACAAAAAAGCCCTCACCATTTTGAAAATAGTGAGGGCTTTGATAAAATAAATATTTTAAGGGTTAAAAGTAAAGCCTAAATAATAAATAGCACCTGCAGCTGGGTTACCATAAGAGGTGATGTAATATTTATTTAAAATGTTTGAACCACCTAATTTGATTGATGACATAACAGATGGAATTTTTAAACTAACCTGTGCATCAACAGAACTGTATGATGGAACATCGCCTGAAGCGAATGATGAGTTCCAGTAAAATTTATCCTGCCAACGGTAAGAAACATTAAAACCAAAGTTTTTAATAATTTCTTTATTTCCAAAGCCTAAATTGAAACGAACTTTAGGGGTATTAAAATCGTTAATGTAGTTTACCGGAAGATCACCAATTTGATTGTATGAAACGTTTCCACTGAAATTATAGTTACCAACCAAATAATCTAAGCCTAAAGCTGCACCATAAGAAGTAACTTCGCCAGCTGCATTTACAGGAACACCAAATTTAACAAAATTAGGAGCGGCAAGCGTACCAACGTTTTGGTAAACATCAACAGCAGTAATAAAATCTTTGTACATATTGTAATAACCGTAAGCATCAATCAATAAATTTGGCAGAATTAAACCTTTGTAACCCAACTCGTAAGATTGAACACTTTCTGGACGGACACCTCTATCATCAAAAGTATATTGTTGTAATAAAGCAGGGTTTGGTGTACCAACAGCAGCCGAACCTACGAAAGCACGGTAACTCACATCAGTAAAGGCTTTGTTTCCATTTAAATTATATTTGCCGAACATAATTTCTGGCAAACCACCTATTAAACGCTGAGAACCGCCACCAACTGATAAATCGATATATTGATTTTGTGTTGTTGGATTACGATAACCTGTTTGATAAGATACCCGAATGTTATTGTTTTTAGCTACTGTGAAAACTCCTGTTATCCGTGGTGTAAAACGACCTTCAAAATTCATGCTTTTATCATAACGCCCTGCAAAAGTAAATTTCACTTTATCGTTAAACAATTTTTTACCAATTTGCGCAAATGCACCATATTCGTTAATATCTATTGATTCATTTAAATCGTTAAAAATAGTACCCGCTGAATTTAAATCATACAAACGGTAAGAAGCACCAACCTGAAACTCAACCACATTATTAAATGCATTGGTGAAATTGTACATACCTTCATAATGATACAAATTTGATTTATCATCAAACTTAGCACCGTAAATTCCTTTCGTAAAATCTGTTGAGCTTATTGTAGTGTTCATAATTCTCTGCTTTGCAGTTTCAAATTGAGCACTTCCTGGCTCAAAACGACCTTGGTTTGCAGCTCCTCTTGCTATTGCATGAGCCGATGCATCACTTTGACCTGCAGCACGGGCACCTACATAATTACCAATGTATTGAGGAAACCAAGTTGTTGATGGTTTTGAAACCTCATTAATGTAACTACCTAAAATAGAAGAAATGTAAGAATCTCCAGAACGTTCTTGCGTAGTGTAAGCTTTTACAAAGAAATCCTGACCTTTAACTTCTAATTTATATTGACCGATATTAAAATTACGCAATGAATAACGATCGGAACCAGTGTAAACCGATGTTCCTGTTCCCCAGTTTGCCTGGGCTACAGCCTGAACTGTATTTGTTATGTTATAATATGCTGCACCAGATACCTTTAGCGATTTTGTATCATAATCAACTAAATTTTCTTCATTGTAACCTGTTCTAGATACATTTTGGTTGGGAATTAAACCTGGTGTATTTAAACCAACAAAAAATGGTTGAGTTTGAGCATTTGTAGCTAAAAAAGAATTAATTTGAGCCTGGCTTGGAACTAATCCTCCTGTTGCAGTACCAAAGTTTCTTATAAAAGTTGCTGTACCAGCAGCCACAACACTTTGAGCAACGTTACGCATATTCTGACTAACCTCATCGCCATAAACATTTATACCGTCATAATTTGTATCGCTATTACGGTCGCCACTTTTAGCAGTTCTGGCGTTACGGTCAAAGTTCGAATAGTTATTTCCAAACCAATCTTTAGCTTGCAAAAAAGAGAAAGCTGCCTTTACTCCGAATTTATTATTCCATGATTTGGCTAACCTTACATCCAACTGATTGTATGGCTGAACACTAGAGTTATTATCATTTACATGGTTAACACCAGTTTTATATTGAAAACTTGCACCCTTATATTTAAATGGATCTTTAGAAGTCATTAATAAAGTTCCATTAATACCTCCTGCACCATACAAAGCCGAAGAAGCTCCAGGCAAAAGTTCTACATTATCAACATCAAGCTCGGTAATACCAACGATATTACCTACAGAAAAATTAAGACCAGGCGCCTGGTTATCCATTCCATCGATATACTGGTTAAATCTGGTATTACCATTTGAGTTAAAACCACGAGTATTTATCGATTTAAAAGTTAAACTCTGCATGCTGCTTTCTACACCTTTCATGTTATTAATGGCGTCGTAAAATGATGGCGCAGCAATTTCTCTTATCGATGCAGCACTCATTCGCTCAATTGAAACTGGAGATTCTAAAATACGCTCAGGAGTTCTCGAGGCAGAAACTACAACATCGCCACCTAAAATGGTTCCAGCTTCCATTTCTATGGTTATGCCAGTTGTTGCACCTGTTACTTGTTGTTCTATGGTACCATATCCAACATAACTTGCAGATAACGTAAATGGAGCTTTTGCCGCTGTAGTAAAAGAGAATGCGCCAGAGGCGCTGGTTGCTGTTCCACCCGTTTGACCTTTAATAACAACCGTTACACCAACTAATGGTTCTTTGGTTTGTCTGTCTTTTACGGTTCCGCTAACGGTTATGTTTTGAGCTTGTACTGCAAACCCAGTTGCGCACACAAGTAAAAACACATAGAAAATCTGTGTAAAAAGTTTGCTCATAAGATGTTTAATTTGGTTATCCCTTTATTTAGTTAGTTAAACTTAGATCCTTTTTTTGAATTAAACAAATTATGTAAGCATAATAATATTAATATCAATTTTATGATTTTGATTCATATTTAGTTTATCGTAATTTGCAATGTTATTGCTCTTTAACTAATTTACAAAATATTGATTTTTGCTAACCATTATGAATAAAATCAAGGCGCTTTGCTGCATTCTCATTCCCATTGCACTGGCATTTTTACTAAATACAAAAATCGGAAGCACGCCTCCATTACTCAAATTCTTAAATCCGTTTATGGGGTTTTGGCAAAACGCCGAAAATAACCACTTCTTATTTAATCATAAGGCAAAAATTAAAGGCGCAATAGATGAGATAGAAATTGTGTTTGATGATAGAATGATACCGCACATTTTTGCTAAGAATGATCACGATTTATATTTAGCACAGGGTTATGTTACTGCTATGCATCGCCTTTGGCAAATGGATTTTCAAACGCGTTTTGCAGCTGGGAGAATTAGCGAAGTTGTTGGAGATAAAGCCATTGAAGTTGATAGATACCAACGGAGAATGGGTATGGTTTATGGCGCCGAAAATTCTTTAAAAGGAATGATGGCCGACCCTAAAGCTAAGGAAATGATTTTAGCTTATACAGAAGGTATTAACGCTTATATTAAAACCCTATCGCACGCCAACTACCCGATAGAATATAAAATTTTAGATTTTAAACCGGAAGATTGGTCGCCAATTAAATGCGCTTTACTGCTTAAACAAATGTCGGCTGTTTTGGCTATGGGTTCTGATGAATTTTACATGACTAACATTATGAAAAAATTCGGACCAGATGTTACTAAAGACTTATTTCCTGACTATCCTTTCCGTGAAGATCCTATTATCCCGGTAGGTACCAAATGGGATTTTAACCCGCTTCCTACTCCAAAAACACCCGAATCATTTACCAATGCGCAAACCGGTGATGTTAAAACAAAAGAAAAAATTGAAGGCATAGGAAGTAACAATTGGGCGCTTTCAGGTTTAAAAACTGCATCAGGTTATCCGATTTTAGCAAACGATCCGCATTTAGATTTAACCCTACCATCCATCTGGTATCAAATACAATTGCATGCACCTGGCGTAAATACCTATGGCGTATCTTTACCAGGCGCTCCTGGTGTTGTTATCGGTTTTAATGGAAAAATTGCCTGGGGTGTTACTAATGTAGCAGCTGATGTTTTAGATTTCTATCAGATAAAATTTAAAGATAACAGCCATAAGGAATATTGGTACAATAATGCCTGGAAACCTACAAGCTCTCGTTTAGAAACCATAAAAATTCGTGGCGCTAAAGATGAAATAGATACTGTTTATTACACCCATCATGGTCCGGTTGTTTATTTTCAAAAACCTAAATATGCTCGGGCAAATAATGTTCCTGTTGGTAATGCATTAAGGTGGATAGCGCATGATGAATCGAATGAATTGATGACCTTTTACTACCTTAACCGTGGTAAAAATTATGATGACTACAGAAAAGCCTTAACCTTTTATACCGCTCCTGCACAAAATTTTGTCTTTGCAAGTATAGATAATGATATCGCAATAACACCAAACGGCAAGTTTCCTTTGAAATGGAAAGACCAGGGTAAATTTATTTTAGATGGAACAGATAAAGCTTATGATTGGCAAGGCTGGATTCCGGCTGCTCAAAATCCAACGGTTAAAAATCCACCGCGAGGCTTTGTAAGTTCTGCAAATCAATCTTCAACAGATAAAACATATCCATATTACATTAACTGGGAATTTGCACCTTACGAACGCGGCAAACGCATTAACGACAGACTTGGCGTAATGACTAAAGCTACTGCAGATAGCATTCGGTTAATGCAAACAGACAACTACAGCATTATGGCTCAAAATTTAATTCCAGCGTTAATGCCATTGGTTAATAACGAACAGTTAAATGCAACACAAAAAGAAGCTTACAGTTACTTAACAAAATGGAATAAACGGTATAATGCCAATGAGATTGCAGCTAGTGTTTTCGAAATTTGGACTAAGAGACTGAGTTTTGATATTTGGAACGATGAATTTGAAGTTGAAGGCATACCCATGCGCTATCCATCTAGAGATAGAACTATAGAAATGATTTTAAACCAACCAAATGCGAAATGGTTTGATAACGTTAAAACACCTGCGGTGGAAACACTTTCGATTTTAGTTAATGAAGCTTTCAAGTATAGTTGCGATAGCCTCGAACGAAGATTTGGACCTATAAATAAAGATTGGAATTGGGCAAACGTTAAACAAACCAATGTTCCTCATCTTGCTAAAATCCCTGGTTTTGGCTCAAAAATTTTGCTGATAGGTGGAGCTAAAAGTACCATCAATGCAATCAGCGAAACGAACGGACCATCATGGAGAATGGTTATTGAATTAGGGAAAAAACCAAAAGGCCATGGCGTTTATCCAGGTGGCCAATCGGGTAATCCTGGAAGCAAATTTTATGATAATATGATTGATACCTGGGCGAATGGCCAACTTTATGATTTATTCTTTATGCAAACTCCAGATGACAAATCTGGTACAATTATCTCTCGTTTAAAAATTTCTAAATAAATAAAATGGTTTTCCTAGTTATATTAATTGTTTGTTTTCTGCTTCAAATGATAGCCCCATGGTGGATTATTATTGTAATTGCTTTTGCCACCTGTGGTATTATTGGTAAAACAGGTAAAATTGCTTTCTGGCAATCGTTCTTTGCTATTTTTTTATTGTGGATTGGATATGCATTATTTAAAAGTTTACCAAATGATAATGTTTTGGCAAGCCGCGTTGCAATAATGACAGGCGTAAAAATATGGTGGGTTTTATTATTGGTTACCGGAATATTGGGTGGACTTGTGGCAGGTATAAGTGGCTATTGCGGATATCAATTTCGCAAAGCAATGCTTATTAAAAAAACTGACGAAAAATTAGCATAAGGCTTTGTACTTTTGCCATGTGAATCTTACTCCTGAAAATATCTTTTCAATTCAAAATGCTGTAGAATTTGAAGCCTTAGCTTTAGAAATATTTAGGTTTCAAGCTAAAAATTGTAAAGTTTATTCACAATATATTCATCATTTGCATACTGATACCGACAATGTAAACAGCATCAATGACATCCCCTTTTTACCAATAGGTTTTTTTAAAACACAGTCTGTTTTAAGTAATACCGAGCCAGTAGAAATAAGATTCAGCAGTTCCGGCACCGCAGGAATGGTTCAAAGCAGTCACATTGTAACTGATGTGAAACTTTATGAGCAGAGTTACTTAAAAGCTTTTAACCAATTTTATGGCGACGTGAAGGATTATTGTTTTTTAGCACTTCTTCCATCCTATCAGCAACGTTCGGGCTCATCTTTAATTTATATGGTTAATGATTTGATTGAAAAAAGTAACCATCCACAAAGCGGTTATTTTTTGTACAATCACGATGAACTTTTTGAGACAATTTTAAATTTAAAATCAAAAAATCAGAAAACTGTTTTAATTGGCGTTACTTATGCATTGCTAGATTTTATTGAGCAATATAAAATAGAATTTCCTGAACTTATTGTAATGGAAACTGGTGGCATGAAAGGTAAACGTAAAGAAATGGTAAGAGATGAATTACACCAGCAACTTACAAAAGGTTTTGGCGTATCAGCAATACACAGCGAATACGGAATGACCGAATTATTATCTCAGGCTTACTCGTTAGGTGAAGGAATTTTCAAATGTCCGAATTGGATGAAAATTCTAATTAGGGACACTAACGACCCTTTAACATTAATAGAAAATGGAAAGACAGGTGGTATAAATGTAATCGACTTAGCCAATATTAATTCATGCTCGTTTATTGCTACTCAAGATTTAGGAAGAATAATTAGTGATAAAAGCTTCGAGGTTTTAGGCCGTTTTGATAACGCCGATATTAGAGGATGTAATTTATTGGTTCAATAGATTTATAAAAGCCTGTTATCAAAGTTAAATGGCTTAACCTCAATAATTTTAATTTTATCCGCTAATGAATGATTAACGTTCATCATATAATTATACTCATCAATAATTATGGCAGATGGGACCTTTAATAGCAAATATTTATTCTCATTAACAAAAGCATCACCCATTTTAGCCAATCTAGTTGGTGCCGGATAACTTTTCCAATCTTCAGGCAAATCTTCTATTTCCAGCGTTTTAATAGATTTTTCTGGCAGTTCAAAAACGGTTAAACAAAAATTTTTAGAATTTATCATCGAATTTTTGTTTACCAAAACTTCCAATGCAGCCAACGCTCTATTGCTAGCCATATAGTGTAATGGTGTTCCAACCGAATTCCACCTGCCACCAAATAATTTTGCACCAGTACCGCTAAAATCTTTTGCGTGTAAGCAACTGCTAATTCTATATAAAACCATTAGCTAAATACGCCGTACTCTATTCTGCCTAATATATTTAAAACCATTTCAAAGCCAATTCTGGTATCCAACAAATTGAAGGGAATTTCACCGTTAAGGGCAAGATTTGGTTCTTTAAGCCAAACATTAAATGCTTTAATGCTTCCCAGTACTTCGGTACCGCGTTCGTATAAACGTGCCAACTCTATAGCTCTATCAGCGTGTTCAGTTTTAACTAATGTTGTTGGTGTATAGCGCTGTAAAGTTCTTTCAGAAATGTGCAAAACATTTGCAACTTCTTCAATAGTTAAAGAAATTTGTTTGGCCAAAGCAATGAGCGATTTTTTAGAAATGCCTTTTCTAGCAAGATTAAGAAGATCAAAATCAGTTGGATGGGCGTATTGATTACCCATCATTGCCACCATAGGTGTTGAAACCGTAGCTGAGTACAAACCCATTGGCTCTTCGACTATATTAGAACTTTCAAGTTTTCGCTTCATAAAAACAGACAATTATACCCAAATATACACATTTTGTCTGAAACTAAAATTATTATTTAATTTATTCAGCAATTAATAAAAAGTAATTTTTTTTGCCTTTTTGTACAACAATAAATTTGTCGTTAATTAAATGCTCAGCATTAAATATCTGTCCAAATTCTAAAACTTTTTCTTTATTTACAGAAACCCCACCACCTTGAACTAATTTTTTCGCTTCTCCTTTTGATGAAGCTACAGCAGATTTTTCTGCTAACAATGTTGCAGCATCTATGCCACTAGCCAATTCTACTTTTGAAATATGAAATTGCGGAATACCTTCGAACATTTCTAAAACCTGATTTGCAGATAAGCTTTTCAAAAACTCTAAAGAACCGTTTCCAAATAGAAATTCTGAGGTTTTAATGGCAGTATCTAGCGCTTCCAAAGAATGGGTTTTTACTGTTATATCTTCAGCCAAAGCTTTTTGTAAAATCCGCAAATGTGGTGCTGCATTATGTTCAGCTTCTAAAGCCTCAATTTCTTCTTTAGTTTTTAATGTAAAAATTCTAATCCATTTTTTTACATCACCATCAGATGCGTTTAACCAAAACTGGTAAAATTTATATGGTGATGTTTTCTCTGGATCTAACCAAACGGCGCCACTTTCGGTTTTACCAAACTTTGTACCATCGGCTTTTTTTATTAATTGAGTGGTAATGGCGTAAGCTGTTCCAGCGTCCTTTCTTCTAATCAATTCTGTTCCGGTAACAATGTTTCCCCATTGATCTGAACCTCCCATTTGCACCAAACAGTTATTATTCTTCCATAAATAGTAGAAATCATAACCTTGAATTAATTGGTAACAAAATTCGGTAAATGATAAGCCCGAATCACCTTCCAAACGGCGTTTAACGCTATCTTTGGCCATCATGTAGTTAACGGTAATGTGCTTGCCAACATCTCTAATAAAGGTAAACAAGTTCATGTCTCTAAACCAGTCTGCATTGTTAACCATCACTGCACCATTGCCAGCATCCTCAAATTTTAAAAATTTAGCCAATTGCGCTTTCATACCTTTAAGATTGTGCTCAATCATTTCTTCGGTTTGAAGGTTCCGCTCGTCTGATTTTCCTGATGGATCACCAACCATACCGGTAGCACCACCAACCAAGGCAAATGGCTTATGACCAGCATTTTGAAAATGAATTAGCGTCATGATTTGAGTCAAATGACCAACATGTAACGAATCTGCAGTAGGATCAAATCCAATATAACCAGAAGTCATACCTTCATTTAATTTTTCTTCAGTATTCGGCATAATGTCGTGTAACATGCCTCTCCAACGTAACTCTTCAACAAAATTTGTCATGGTATAAAATTATTGCGCAAAGATAGTTTTTTGAGTGTAAAGCTGAAAGGAGAATTAAGATGCCGAAAACTCGATTTCACACCGAATTGTTATATTGTGGTTAAGATATTTCTATAAAGAAAATTCTGAGGCGATAAAAACTATATTTACGATATGAACTTTCTTTCTCATTTTTACTTTGATAGGGTAAACAACAATGCCAATGTTGTAATGGGCGTTGTATTGCCCGATTTAGTAAAAAACGCATCGAAAGAAGCAAATTTGTATCCTCAAAAAGATGAGTTTCTATTTTTAGGAAATAATGATGAAGAGGCTTTATTACATGGCTGGAAAAGACATTTAGCAGTCGATTTGATATTTCATTCGTCTGAATTCTTTCTTGAAAAAACAGCTACCTTAAAACACTTAATTATACCAGTTGTAGAAAACACACCCATCAGACCATCATTCTTAGCACATATCGGTTTGGAATTGCTGCTTGATCATTTACTTGTCGAACACAATTTAATTCAGGTAAATCATTTTTACGACAAATTAATTGAGGTAAATAAATCATCACTAAGTGATTTTTTAGAACATTGCAAATTGAAAAATCCAGAAGCATTCTTTAAATTTCTCGATCAATTTATCAGTAGCAAATATTTACTCAGTTATCAAAAGTTAGAAAACATTAGTTATGCATTAAATAGAATTTGCATGCGGCTGTGGCCAGAAACTTTATCTGAAAATCAAGTTAGTGAGTTAACTTATCAGCTTTCTATCTTCAAAGAAATCTTACAAAAAGATTTTATTGATATTTTTAATTCTATTGAAAATAAATTGGCATAAAATACACAAGAAATAAGCCTTTTTATTCACCATTTCATTAACCAATTCAACCCTTTTTTTATATTTGCTACATGTCGCAATCTACCGTAAAAGAAGAAATGGATGCCTTGGTTGCTGAGTTAAATCAGCACAATTACAATTACTACGTTTTGGCTATGCCTACAATTGGCGATTTTGAATTCGATAAAAAACTGAAGCTTTTGACCGAATTTGAGCAGGCAAATCCCGATTTTGCAGATCCAAATTCACCTACACAACGCGTTGGCGGCGACATTACCAAAAATTTTATTACAGTTCAACATAAATATCCAATGTTATCATTGGGTAACACCTATAACGAACAAGATTTACGTGATTTTGATGAGCGTATTAGAAAAGCTATAGGAGATAATTTCGAGTACGTTTGCGAATTGAAATTTGATGGTCTATCTATAAGCCTCACCTACGAAAATGGCAAACTTTTAAGGGCTGTAACCCGCGGCGATGGTACAAAAGGCGATGATGTTACCAATAACGTTAAAACGATACATACCATTCCACATCAATTAAAAGCAAATAATGCACCAGAGCATTTCGAAATTCGGGGTGAGATTTTTATGCATAAAGCAGCGTTTTTAAAATTAAATGCTTCAAGAGAGGAACTTGGTGAAATTCAGTATGCAAATCCAAGAAATTTTGCTTCTGGAACCATAAAAATGCAAGACAGTAAAGAAGTAGCAAAGCGCCCTTTAGATGGCTTTATTTATTTTCTTTATCCAGATAAGAATGAATTTAAAACCCATTGGGATAGCTTAAATGCAGTAAAAGATTGGGGTTTTCACGTGTGTGAGCATAACAAATTGGTTAAAAATATCGATGATGTTTTAGCTTTTATTCACCATTGGGAAGAACAACGATTTAAACTAAGCTATGATATTGATGGCATTGTTATTAAAGTTAATAATTATGCTCAACAGCAAGAATTGGGTTTTACTGCAAAATCACCTCGTTGGGCAATATCTTATAAATATAAAGCTGCTGAAGTAGAAACTATCCTAGAGAAAGTTACCTATCAGGTTGGTCGAACTGGTGCAGTTACGCCTGTTGCCAATTTAAAACCTGTTCTGTTAGCTGGTACAATAGTTAAAAGAGCTACATTACATAATGCCAATGAGATTGAACGACTTGATTTGCATGAAGGCGATACCGTTTATGTAGAGAAAGGTGGTGAGATAATTCCAAAAATTATTAGGGTGAATTTAGATAAACGCCAACCAGGAACCGAAAAGGTTAAATATTTACACAATTGCCCAGAATGCGGAACAGAGCTGATAAGAAAGGAAGGTGAAGCGGTACATTATTGCCCTAATGATGAGGGTTGCCCACCACAAATTATTGGCAAAATACAGCATTTTATTGGCCGCAAAGCGATGAATATTGATGGTTTAGGCGACGAAACGATTGAGACTTTTTACAAAAGAGGTTTGTTAAACCACATAAGTGATCTGTACACCATTTATCAAAAATCTGACCAACTGAAAAGCATAGATCGGTTTGGTGAACGCTCGATAGAAAACATGCTTGGCGGTATAGAGAAATCAAAAGAAATGCCTTTTGAAAAAGTGCTATTTGGTTTAGGCATAAGATATGTGGGAGAAACCGTTGCCAAAAAACTTGCCGTTGGGGTTAAAAACATAGATAATTTAGCCAAGGCGAGTTTAGAAGAGCTAATTGCCATTGATGAGATTGGACAAAGAATAGCCGAAAGTATTGTTGAATATTTTGGGAAGCCCGAGCATTTAAAGCAAATAGAATTATTAAAAGCTGCAGGATTACAATTCGAAATTGAAGAGAAAGTAATAACCTTGGATAGTGACGCACTAATTGGAAAAACATTTGTAATTTCGGGCGTTTTTGAAGAATACAGTAGAGATCAACTAAAAGACTTGATAGAAGCCAATGGCGGGAAAATTTTAAGCGGCATATCTGCCAAGCTAAATTATTTGGTAGCTGGCGAAAACATGGGACCATCTAAGTTAGAGAAGGCTACTAAACTAAATATCCCAATAATCAGCGATGCTGAATTGTTAGAAATGATACAATTAAAATGAAAGAATGAATGGATTAGTGAATGAATTAATGTTATTATATTCACTTAGACTTTCATTCGAAATTCAATAATTACAAACAAAAAATGAACAAATTTCAGGGAACTGGTGTAGCATTAGTTACGCCTTTTAACACAGATGGGTCAGTTGATTATGATGGTTTAAAAAACCTGATTAATTATTTGATAGACGGAGGGATAAATTATCTCGTTTCTTTGGGTACAACCGGCGAAACCGCTACGATGACCAAGGATGAGAAGAAGAAGGTGTGGGCCTATACTGCTGAAATTAACAACAACAGGTTGCCTTTGGTTGCAGGCATTGGCGGTAATAATACTTTAGCGGTTGCTGAAGATATTAAAGCTTTTGATACAACAGGTTACAGTGCAATACTTTCTGTTAGTCCATATTACAACAAACCTACACAAGAAGGTATTTACCAGCATTATAAATATTTGGCAGAAATTTCTCCGCTAGATTTAATCCTTTACAACGTTCCTGGCCGTACGATGAGCAATATGAGCCCTGAAACAACCTGCCGGTTGGCGCATGATTTTAAAAAAATCATAGCAACAAAAGAAGCTTCGGGAAGTTTTGATCAGTTTAATCAAATAATGAGAGATAAACCTGAAGACTTTTTATTGATTTCTGGAGATGATCCTATTACTTTGCCAATGATTGCTTTAGGTGCATCAGGAATTATTTCTGTTATTGCGAATGCCGTGCCTAAACCATTTTCTACTATGGTTAAGCAATGTTTGGCAGGAGATTTTAAGGCAGCTCAACCAGCTCATTTAAGTTTGGTAGAATTTACAAGATTAGCTTTTGCAGAAGGTAATCCTGCCGGGATAAAAGCAGCTTTGAAACACTTAGGCGTTTGCGGCGATACAGTAAGGTTACCACTTATTAAAGCAAGCTCAACACTAGAAAATCTGATAGTAAAGGAAATAGAAAAATTAAAGGTTATAGCTTAAAAACATTAAACAAAAAGCGTCCCAATTTAATATTAGGACGCTTTTCAATTTTATTAGTAACCCTTCGTACTCTGAGCGGTTTTTAAATTAGCATTTCTATCTATTGCAGTTTGTGGGTAAGGCATTAACATAAATTTATTATCCCAAACCCTGGTTTGTACAATGCTATTTGTAATGTCGTAAGTTGTTTTCATAACATCTTTAGCAATATTCCAACGTCGAATATCCGAATACCTTTGTCCCTCACCAGCCAATTCTATTCTTCGCTCATTTCTAATAAAATCGCGTAGCTTTTCTTTTGTATTTATTGCTGTTTGATTTACGGCAGGCATACCTGATCTGGTTCTGATATCATCAAGTGCTGCATAAATTGTTGCATCAGGACCAATCAATTCGTTTTTAGCTTCCGCAAATGCTAACAAAACCTCTGCGTATCTTATTATTGGAAAATCCTGAGCACCATCCCATTCATTTTGAGAACTTTCTGGTGATGGATCTACCAATTTTTTGAAATTGTATCCTGTTGCACTGTTATTTCCACCGCCTTTACCCCAGGCAAAGCTATAACCTGCATTAATTCTTCCCCATGGTGTTCCAGGAAATAAAATGGATGCATATAATCTGGTATCACGGTTCTTAAATTCATCAATATAAGCAGCATTTGGTTTTCCGCTATTATAATTTGTTGCTCTAACATTTGCTGCAGGTGGAGTAAATACATCACCATTGCGTGTCCAATAAGCATTCACTAAATCTTGAGTTGGGGTAATTGAACTCCATCCTCCCAAGTCACTCGACGGAAATAAGGTTCTTAAACCATTTCCATAATCATAAGATGAGTTGGAAATATTTTGTGAAGCCAGAATTAATTCTTTATTATCTAATTCATTAGCCGCCCAGAATTGTTGTTCATAACTGGCCAATCCTTTATAGAATTTGTCCCTTTCGGCCGCATTAGCAAATGTTAGGTAATTGCTAAAATCATCAGTCAAATCATCAGCAGTTAAGGTATTTTTTCTGAAAAGTTGATAACCCAAAGATTTTACTTTTTCTGCACTAATTACTGCATTACCATATTTCTGATATTGGAGTTGTATTCTAGCTAAAAATGCCCATGCAGCTCCAGAGGTTATTCTTCCACTTTGTACAATTGCTGGGTTTAAATCAGCTACAGCAGATTGTATTTCGCTTATAGCAAAATTAATAACATCGGCTTCCGGCGTTGGCGTAACAGCAGTTTCTGATGCTTCGGCATATGCAGTTTTTAACAAAGGTACTGGTCCAAAAATCCTGGCTAAATCATAATAAGTTATTGCCCTAAGCACTTTTGCTTCAGCAACAAACCTTTTCATTACTGCTGCAGATAGTGGTGCCTTAGCTACATTATCCAAAAAATAATTATACCGTCTGATATACACATACCTACTTCCATATCCTTGGTCTATTGTTGCATTTATATTCCCTGCTGCAATAGGCGTGGCATTGCTTTCCCAAGGGTATTGTGCATAAGCATTATCGGTTGAGCCATCGTCATAAGCATTGGTATAGGCATTACTAAAATAACCATAGCAAGCATTTAAAGCTAGTGTAGCATCCTTTTCGGTCTTCCAGAAGGAATTACTGGATAATTGATCTTGTGGAACATAATCCAAATCTGATTTTTTGCAGCCACCCATTGCGATTACTGCAAAAACAAATGTTATATAAAATATCTTTTTCATGTGTTTATAGGGTTAGGTTTATGCCGAATGAATAGGTTTTTAATGTTGGATAAGATGCTCTTGCTGAAGGTGTTTCAGGATCGAAATCTTTCAATCGCTTATCTCCTCTTATCGTAAATGGATTGTTACTCGAAGCGTAAACTCTTAAAGCTCCAATTTTTAATTTATCTAAAACTTTTTTCGGTAAGCTGAAACCTAAAGCAATTGTTTTTACCCTGAAATAATCAGCGTTAAAGAGCCAAAAATCACACTGAACAAGGTTTTGACTATTATCTGCCGAGCTTAAAACTCTTGGGTATGCTGCATTTGGGTTTGGATTATCGGCAGTCCACCTATCTAAAACATAAGATTTTGCACCAGCACTATTAAAAAATGCTTGAGATGCCTCATTCTCCAAATACACTTTTACATCGTTAACACCCTGACCCAAAACAGATAAATCGAAGTTCTTATAATTTGCCGTAAAGTTGATTCCATATATAAAGTAAGGAACATCATTACCGGTAATTACACGATCATTTCCATCAATTTTTTTATCACCATTTTGGTCAACATATTTAATATCACCAGCTTTAGTTGCTGTAGATTGAAATGCATGTGATGCAACTTCAGCATTTGAAGAAAATAAACCATCAGATTGGTACATATAAAATGAACCGATAGCCTGACCTACCCTATTGATGTAATATCCACTTGGTGGTGTTTCATTGGTGCCGCCTAACTCGATTACTTTATTCCAAATTTTACTTACGTTACCACCAATTGAATAGGTAAAATCATTTACTTTTCCATTGTAACTTAACGAAAGTTCAAATCCACTGTTCCTAACCTGACCAAGATTTATAGACGGTGCTTCACCCGAAGCCAATCCTGCTTCTGATGGGATATTTGGATTAGACAGCAAAATATCTTTTGTTAACCTGTTAAATACATCTACTTGCAAGTTGAAAGATTTAAACAAAGTAGCATCTAAACCGGCATTGTACATATCAACCTTTTCCCAACTAAGCAAACTATTAAATATTTTACCCGGATAAACGCCATCTTGCTTCGTTTAATCCAAAATAACCACGGTACCGGTATTTAAACCATCGTAGAAATCATAATTACCAACATTGTTGATATTACCCAATTTACCGTATGATAATCTTAGTTTCAATTCATTAACGGCTTTAACATCTTGCATAAAACCTTCTTTCGAAATACGCCAAGCAGCAGAAAACGATGGATATAAACCACTTCTATTACCTGGGGCAAATTGAGAAGATGCATCGTTTCTTAAACTCGCTTCAAATAAGTATGTATCATTAAATGAATAGTTTAATCGACCAAAAACTGAAGCAAAAGCACGTTGTTGAATTCCTCCGCTGGCGGTTGTATTTTCTGGTAATTGCGAACCACCATTAATTGCATTCAAATCGTTATTTACAAAGTTTTTGCGGATGGTACTGATTGTCCGATTATTATAATTCTCGTAAGATGCACCTACCAAAGCTTTAAAATAATGCTTACCCACTGTTTTTTCATAATTAGCAGTTGTTTGTGCTAACATTCTACCAGTGTTTTCCCAAGATTCTGTTAGTTGATTGGTAGTGACCGCAGTACTTGCAATTGGTAATCCTGTAAAGAAATTATTGATAGGATTCATTGTGTTAATGAATGCGCTATTTAAGGTATTGTAGAAATTGTAAGAAAATAAACCACCGATTTCTAAACCTTTTACCGGAGTGTAGGTACCATTTAAATTACCAATAAAACGGTTTGTGTTATAAGAATTTCTTCCACCTTCTTCTAACTTTCTTAAAGTGTTATCACGGGCTAGAGTTGCATCAATAATACCGCCATTAACACTTCCCCATTGACCGTTGCTCTGCCTAGCTACTAAAAGAGGTGTTTCTCTTGATAAGGTAGTAAAATTAATTGCGCCTTTTTCGTTATCGAAACCATCTCTTACAAACGATAAATTTGTACTGATTTTAAATTTCTCCGAAACTTGCGTTTCTATATTTGTTCTTAAAGAATATCGCTTTAAATCTTTACCGGGGATTAATGAATTCTGAGTAAAATATGCACCACTTAAATAATACCTGGTTTTTTCTCCTCCTGAAATATTAAGTTGATGTTCCATCATTGGAGCATTTTTCTTAAGTGTTAATGCAAACCAATCATTATCTGGATATCTATCAGGGTCTGACTGATTTTTGATGATATCTAATACTGCTGCAGAATAAACTGCAGATTTTCCTGCATTTGAAGCAGCTTCATTTCTTAGTATCGCATAATCGTAAGCACCTACAAAATCAGGAAGATACAGAGCAGTTTGATTGCCATAATAAGCGTTGTAAGTAACTTTTGCTGCACCACTTCCTTTTTTTGTCGTAACTAAAATTACCCCATAAGCTGCTCTGGAGCCATAAATTGATGATGATGAAGCATCTTTTAATACCGAGATATTTTCGACATCGTTTGAATTAATACGAGCAAAATCGCCGGCTGGTACAATTACGCCATCTACTAAATAAAGCGGTTCTGAAGCACCTAAGTTACCTCTTCCTCTCACATTTATACTTCCCAAATCAGCTCCCACATCGCCCGGAGTAGATTTTATAGCCATTCCAGGAACGGTTCCTTGTAGTGCATTAATAAGCGAGGTTGTAGGTCTGTTAACGATTGCCTTAGTACTCACCGTATTCACAGCACCTGAGAGATTAACCTTCTTTTGAGTACCATAACCTACAACTACAACATCATCTAAATTGGATGATGGAGCATCTGTAAGCGTTACATTAATTTCAGCCCTATCATTTATTATCACCTCTTGCGTATTGTATCCCACAAGAGAAGGTAAGGATAGAATTAGAAGGTGCGCTAATAACGTAAATTCCATCAGGACTAGTTGCTGCCCCAACTGAAGTTCCTTTTACGCGAACGCTTACACCCGGGAGTGGTTGTCCACTACTATCTTTCAAAACACCTTTTATGCTAATTTGCGCAAAGCTGATTAGTGATAGAAAAACAAAAATACTGGTCAGAAATATTTTTCTTTTAATTTTTTTACCATAAGACATTTAGTTAGTTTATTGTTTAGTTATGGTAAAAATATATTAAATAGCAAAGGAGGGGCAGTTTTTGCAACTACAAAATGCAGACAAACGTTTGACTTACCGAAAATTAAAGGTTTTAAAAACGCATAATTCTGTATTCTAACTCAGTATAACTTTGTAGTTGAATAAAGATTGATCTTATACTTTCAAAAATGTTCTATAAAATAACGGAGCGTAAATAATCCGGGAAATACGGAAGGTTTTAGGATTGTTATTGTATTTTATGATATTTGCTTAATAATATCAGGAGAAGATATTTTTACGAACAAACGTTTGCGCAGAGATACTCCGTATAGGAATATAAATTAGGTAAAATTACAATTAGAGATAGCAAATGTTATGATAACTTAAATGTATTTCATAGTTGAAGGTACCCTGAATTTATTTCAAGGTCTTTTTTGCAGGTAAGATCCTGAAATAAATTCAGCAAGACGTGTCTTAAAAGCAATACTGGGATAAAACAGCAAAATATTAAGTTTAAGAACCGAAGTCGGTTGGTATATAAAAAAGGGTTACTCAATATATATTTGAGTAACCCCTTTCATTAATATGCTATAATAGCTTATGCCTTATTTTTTGCATCCTGAACTTCTAAGCGGATGGCTTGCGCTAAATTTTTTAAATCTTGCATGCCTTTACGTATTCTAGTACCAGCTGCACTGTTACCCTTATTATAAAATTTGTCTGCGTCAGCTTCCAAAGCTGCTACTAAACTTTTTACTTCTTCGAATTTTTTCATTTTTTTGTGGCTCCTGTAAATTTTAGGTTTAATTTCTAACTCTAATTTAATGTGTTTAATTAAATAAAAAAACTTTTAAGCCCACAAAATCAGCGTGTTAGTTTGCATTTTTTCCACACCAAACATAATTAAGAGTATAAATCAAAAGAAATAAAGCGATAAAATACTGTAAAACAGATAAATAGAGATAATCTACAATAAAAAATGCCCTTTAATATAAATTAAAGGGCATTGTAAAATTTCTATAGATGCTCAAACTGCAGCAAACTGATTTTCTTTGTAATAACCATTTTCCAACTTTTCCGCAACTTCGCTAAATGCATCAAGTGTACGTTGAACATCCTCAAGCGTATGAACTGCAGTCGGAATAAGACGTAACTCTATTAAACCCTTTGGAATAACCGGAAAAATTACAATTGAACAAAAGATACCATAGTTCTCACGTAAATCGTAAGTGATGGCCGTTGCATCAGATAATTCACCTTTTAAGAAAACTGGTGTTACAACCGTATCCGTAATACCTAAATCTAAGCCACGTTCGCGTAAACCTTTTTGTAAGGCCATCGCTATTTCCCAAAGTTTATCTTTAAGTTCAGGTTTCGTTTTCAAAAGTTCCAAACGTTTTAACAAACCGATAACCATTGGCATTGGCAATGCTTTGGCAAAAGTTTGCGAACGCATGTTGTATCTTAGAAAGTTCGTGATATCAACCGTTGAAGCAACAAAGGCACCAATACCAGCCATCGATTTTGCGAAAGTTGAGAAATAAACATCTACCTCTTCTATACAATCTTGTGCTTCGTGAGTTCCGGCACCAGTTTTACCCATTGTACCAAAACCATGCGCATCATCAACTAAAATTCTGAAAGTAAATTCCTTTTTAAGTTCTATAATTTCTTTTAGCTTCCCTTGAGCACCACTCATTCCGAAAACGCCTTCAGTAATTAATAGAATACCACCACCAGTTTCTTCAACTAATTTTGTAGCACGCTCTAATTGTTTGCGAGCACTATCTACATCATTATGTTTGTACACAAAACGCTTACCCATATGCAAACGTAAACCATCTACGATACAAGCATGAGATTCTGCATCATAAACCACAACATCATTCCTATCAACCAACGTATCGATGATGGAAACCATACCTTGGTAACCAAAATTCAATAAAAATGCATCAGGTTTACCAACAAATTCTGCTAATTCCTGTTCCAACTGCTCATGGTATTTTGAGTTTCCACTCATCATACGAGCACCCATTGGATAGGCCATTCCAAATTTTGCGGCTGCTTCTTCATCTGCTTTTCTAACTTCTGGATGATTGGCCAAACCTAAATAATTGTTTAAGCTCCAAACCAAATGTTCTTTTCCGTTAAACTGCATGTGTGGTGCAATTTCTCCTTCTAATTTTGGAAACGAGAAATACCCATGAGACCATTTTTGGTGTTGCCCTAATGGACCCATGTGTTTCGTTATCTTATCAAATATATCCAATGTAATATGTGTTTATTGTATTTAAATTGTTGCGAATTTAAGGTTTATTCAGCTTAAAATCAACCCGATTCATCTTTGCGATGTCAATTAAAGAAAATTAACAATCTAATTTTATGCCAAAAAAGCCCCGATGTTAAATCGAGGCCTTAAAATTATATTTGGTTTATATTAATCAACATTATCATGCAAGAAAGAATTGTTCGGTTTAATTTCCGTTCCGCCATCTTCATCGTTGCTTAAAGTGAAACGACTAATTTGCGATTCTGAGGAATGTTGAACTTGTTGCAATTGCATTTGTTTGCGTTTGTAAGCTGGTTCATTTTCCAATTCTTGTAAGCCATTGGTTGTACGAAGCTTCATACTTAAATCTTTTAAACGCATAATACGCTCTCTCGATTTTTTTAATTGTTCTTCTACCGATTCATCATTCTGATTATCATCCAATCCCGCAACTGGCTCTGGTTCAGGCGCCTGAACTTCCTCAATTGGTTCGAATACAAATTGTGTTTCAGATACCTTAATTTCAAATTCAAAACCAGTTTCTACTGGTGCTTCTGCTTGCGATTCTTCTTCCACTAAAGTATGACGAACAACATTGTTCTCAGGCTCCTGATATTTTGGTGCTTCTGGTTTACTAAACATTCCACCAAATAAATCAGCTTGTGGTGCTTCTTCCTTAGCTTTTAAAACAGGCTCGTAAGACGGAACTGATTTAGGCTGAATAAAAGAATTTACCGGTTCGACAGCACGAACAAGTGGTGCTTCTTCTGGCGTTAAAAGTGAAATTTTCTTTTTGTTTTTTTCTTCGTTGACACGTTGCTCTGAGGTTTGGAAACCAGTTGCAATTATCGTTACTGAAAGTTTATCTTCTAAAGATTCGTCCGTACAGTTACCCCAAATTAAATCTGCCGATAAACCTGCTTTATCTTGAATATAATCTGTAATTATCGAAACTTCATCCATAGTTACTTCACGTAAACCAGAACTAATGTTCAATAGGATATAACGTGCACCTTCAATCTCATTATCTTTTAATAATGGTGATGCTAAAGCACCTTCCACAGCTTGTAAAGCACGGTCTTCACCATCTGCAGCAAAGCTACCCATAATGGCTACACCGCTATCTTTCATAACGGTACGCACATCTTTAAAATCAACGTTGATGTAACCTGGTACTGTAATAATTTCGGCTATACCTTTCGCAGCTGTTGTTAAAATATCATCAGCCTGACCAAATGCAGAACCTAAAGTTAAGTTGCCGAAAATTTCGCGTAGCCTATCATTAGAAATTACCAGATAAGAATCTACGTATTTCTTCAACTCTTCCATACCTTCATCGGCCTGCAACCTACGTCGCTTACCTTCGAAAGAGAATGGTGTGGTTATGATTGCGACAGTTAAAATATCCAATTCTTTGGCAGCTTTGGCAATAATCGGACTAGCGCCCGTACCTGTACCACCACCCATACCCGCAGTTATGAACAACATTTTAGTTGTGCTACCAAGCATGGCTTTGATATCATCTATATTCTCAATTGCTGAGTTTTTACCAACTTCAGGAATAGAACCAGCACCCATTCCTTCAGTTAAGCTTGCACCCAATTGAACTTTGTTTGGAATAGGACTTGATTCCAATGCCTGAGCATCGGTATTACAAATAATAAAATCCACACCAGTAATACCCGATAGGTACATATGGTTAACTGCGTTGCCGCCACCGCCCCCAACACCAATTACTTTGATGATTGACGACTTATCTTTTAACATTTCGAACTGCATAATCTTATGAATCAGTTGTTTAAAATTCTTAAATTCTGTTCATTACCAAACGTAATATTAACACTTTTTCCACATAGGTTTTCCACAACTGTTCATAATGTGGAAAACTCATCTTTTGTTGAAAAAGAATTAGCCTTTCAGGTAATCTTCATCACTAACGTCCATATCATCCTGAATGAAAGTTCTGGTTTTAGCAAGCAATTTATCAAACAAACCTGGTCCGCGTTTTTCTTTTTCTTTAGCGGTTTTAGGCTTCTCTACAAAAACACCTGGTTGTTTCATTTCTTCGATAAGCTCTTCAGCTTTTTGAATTCCCTTGATTAATAAACCAACACTGGTTGCGTACATTGGACTTTTCAAATCATCGTAAATGGTTTTTGGCATATCTTCATACTTAGATAAATGCTCATTTGGATATCCAATACGGCAATCTAAACCTGTTACATACTCAACCGCCTGACTTAAATGTTTTAGCAATGCACCGCCACCCGTAATAACTATACCTCCTATTAATTTTTTCTCGTAACCTGATGCTTTAATCTCATAATACACATGCTCGATAATTTCTTCCATACGAGCTTGAATTACATAGGCCAGGTTTTTAACTGAAATTTCTTTAGGTTCTCTACCACGCAATCCTGGCACACAAATTATTTCGTTCTCTTTATTCTCCTCGGCCAAGGCAGAACCGAAACGCGTTTTTAATAGTTCGGCCTGGTTGCGCATTACAGAACAACCTTCGCGGATATCTTCCGTTACGCTATTGCCACCAAATGGAATAACGGCTGTATGACGAATGATGCCCTCATGAAAAATTGCAATATCTGTTGTACCACCACCAATATCAACCAATGCAATACCAGCTTCTTTTTCTTCATCGCTCAACACCGATTCAGAAGAAGCTAATGGCTCAAGAATTAAATCTTGTGTTTGCAAGCCTGCATTATTGACGCATTTAATAATGTTTTTAACTGCGGTAACCTGACCAGAAATAATATGGAAATTCGCTTCTAAACGAACACCAGCCATTCCTATTGGGTCTTTAATACCCGGTTCATTATCAATGGTAAATTCTTGTGGTAAAACATGGATAATTTCCTCGCCTGGAGGCATAACCAGCTTAAACATATCATCGATTAACTTATCGATATCTTTTTTACCTATTTCGTTATTTAATTCCCTTCTGGTTAAAATACCGCGATGCTGTAGGCTTTTTATGTGCTGACCAGCAATACCAACATTAACCACCTGTATCTCTACATTTGATTGTCCGCTGGCAATTTCTACAGCCTGCGCTATACCTTGAACGGTTTTTTGAATGTTAGAAACCACCCCACGCGTTACACCTGCAGATTCGGCTTTGCCAATGCCTAAAACTTCTATTTTGCCATGCTGTGTTCTGCGGCCTACAATAACACATATTTTTGTAGTACCGATATCCAGGCCAACTACAATTGGAGACTGACTGGTAAATTTTGCCTTGTCCATATTCGTTAATTTTGTTGAGTTATATATTTTGTTATCAGAGGGATCTTTTTAATTCTTATCTGTCACTTTTTTACTTGCATCAGCCTTCGGTTTTACCGTAGTCTTTTGCGGTTGATTTGTCTTTTTTGCTTCCGCTTTAACCTCAGTTGTTTTCGGTTTTTCCTTTTTAACCTCAGGTTTAGCTGTTACGGTTTTTGGTTTAACCACAGTTGTTGCTTTTGGTTTTATTGCCGCTACAACCGGTTTATCAGGTACATTATCATCTACGTTATCACCATTTTTTATAGCGTCAGCGATAACATCTCTTATCAACGAATCAGAAACTTTTCTTGTTATGTTAACGCTATCTGCAGCGGTAAATATTTTAGTTCTTTTTGCAATTAATGTTGAATCTCTTTTCTCGCAAACGATTTGATTGGTGTACTTAATGTTTATTGTTCTGTACGTTTCCCAGCCTACTTGCGGCATTGCCTTTTTGTAAAAAACCAATAAGTTTTTCATTTTCTTATCGATAGAATCAGCGCTACCCAATATTATACGTTGGTTGCCAACTCTTGGTATTAATTCTATATCGTTTTTTGCATCAACAACAATTTGTTCAATTTGATTATCCCAAAGTGTGTCTTGTTTTATGTATTGAGCTGTTTTATATAAATCACGAGCCATTTGCGTTCTCAAAGTATCAACTCGAGTGCCGAAAACTTCCTGAATATTTCCGGTAGCAACAAGTACATTTGCGGTGAAATTTGGTGAAATTGGCATTTTTAAACCATCGTTATCAATATAAAAATCCTGTCCTGAGGCGTTTAAAATCCTAAGTACAGGTTGTCTTTGTTTAATCTCGATGCTTAGCACGCCATCCATATCTGCATAAACTTTAGCAAAACCGATATATGGATTTGATTGTAGTTTTTTCTCAATTTGATGAATATTGATTTGCTCCAGGTTGCGGCCCACCAAAACGCCCTGATCTTCACGCAAAATCTGATCAACTTCTTCTCGCTCGATGAAGTTATCTGCTCCAGGAATTAAAATTTTAACTTCTGTACACTTAACGGTTTGCTTTTTTATGTTGATGAAACTTAAAAGCACCACTACGCCTGCAAGACTAATTAGCCAAGCAAAGCCAGTAAAAATTGCGCTCCAGTTTATCCGCTTAAGCATTGTTTAATATATTTTTTAATGGTTCGATTAATGTATCTATATCACCTGCACCAACTGTTAAAAGTAATTCAGGTTTAGTTTGTTTAACATGCTGAATAACAAAATCTTTTCCACAAATTTTCTTATCTGATAAAGTAATTTTATCGAGCAAATACTGAGCGTTGATGCCCTCTATAGGTAATTCCCTTGCAGGATAAATATCTAAAAGCATTAATTCATCAGCAGTGCTTAAAACTTTCGCAAATTCATCAGCAAAATCCCGCGTACGCGTAAACAAATGTGGCTGAAAAACAACAGATAATTTTTTATCAGGATATAACTGACGAACTGCATCAAAGCAAGCTTTTAATTCTTCAGGATGATGGGCGTAATCATCGATATAAATTTGTTCATCGTTATTAAATACATATTCAAATCGGCGTTTTACACCTTTAAAATTAGCAACTGCGAGTTTAATTTTTTCGGTATCGATACCCAACTGCAATGCAATGGCTATAGCAACAGTTGTATTTTCTACATTATGCTTGCCGGGCAACATTAAGTTTAAATTTTTAATGGTATGATTTGCATCATAATAATCAAAAACAAACTTTGAGCCTTCTACACGAAGGTTTTCAGCTCGAGCATCTGCAGTTGAACTTGCCGCATAACTTGTGCTGTTACCTAAAGGCAAGCCCTCATGAGCATATAAGTTTCCATTAGGCTTAATTTGTGCAGCAAATAATTGAAATGATTCTTCGAGCTTGCTTTTATCACCATAAATATCCAAATGGTCTGCATCCATAGAAGTAATTACTGCTACATCAGGATGCAAAGTTAGAAACGAGCGATCGTATTCATCAGCTTCTACGACTACTACATTGTTATCTCCAAACAAAACATTACTACTGTAATTATTAGTAATACCACCTAAAAATGCAGTACAATCGTAACCTGTATCTTTTAAAATATGGGCTACAATTGATGAAGTTGTGGTTTTACCATGTGTACCAGCAACGGCTATACAAAACATGCCTTTGCTGATTATCCCCAATACTTCAGAACGTTTTTTAAGGTCGAAACCTTTATTTTTAAAGTGATTTAATATTTTCGAATCTTGAGGAATGGCTGGTGTGTAAACAACCAAACTATCATCATGATTATCTAAAAATGCACATGGCAAGGCTGCTGGTTCATCAAGATAGGAAATTAGGATTCCTTCTCTTTCTAAAGTTTCTGTAAGCTTGGTGCGTGTTTTATCGTAGCCACAAACTGCCTGACCACGTTTAGCAAAATAACGGGCAATAGCACTCATACCGATACCACCGATACCAACAAAATACACCCTATTTATTTTACTTAATTCCATATTTTTTAAGCTTAATTTGAAAGATTAAAACTGAAAGCTTTCTTTCAAATCGTTTAATTTTTAATTTGTATAGCTTCAAGATTCTTTACTCTTTCAGCTTTGTTCTTTTATCTTTTTAGCAATTTTAAAACTTCATTTGCTATAATTTCATCAGCGTTCAGAAGTGCCATTTTTCCTATATTCTCAGATAAGGTAGCACAAGTGTTTTTATCATTTAACAATCTTAAAGCTTCTGTTACCAGCGTATCTTCGGCAGATCTGTCATTTATTAATATTGCCGCATTGTTTTTTACCAAAGCCATAGCATTTTTAGTTTGATGATCTTCGGCCACATTAGGCGATGGCACTAACATTACTGGCTTTTTGATTAAACATAATTCTGCAATTGTACCTGCTCCTGCCCTACTTATAATTACATCTGCAGCAGCATAAGCCAAATCCATTCGGTTTAGAAACTCTAAAACCCGAACATTTGGATGGTAATCTACCCCCAGTCTTTCGATAATTCCTTTGTAATAGAACTTACCAGTTTGCCAGATCACTTGCACATCCTGAGCCAAAATTTCAGGAAGGTGTTTTTCGATGCTTTTATTTAATGTACCTGCTCCTAAACTTCCACCTGTTACTAAAATGGTCTTTTTCTGAGGGTCAAGCTTTAAAAGTTCGGCTCCGGAGTAATGTTTACCTTTTATATCAATCACTTCCTGACGAACAGGATTACCCGTTTTCAGTATCTTATCAGCAGGGAAAAATTGTCCCATTTCATCGAATGCAACACAAATTTTAGATGCCTTTTTACCCAACCACTTATTGGTTATTCCTGCATACGAGTTCTGTTCCTGGATTAAATATGGAATTCCCTTTAATGAAGCTGCATACAACAGTGGCCCAGAAGCATAACCTCCAACGCCAACAACTGCATCAGGCTTAAAACCATCTATCAGTTGCATTGCTTTGCGCACACTACCTAAAACTTTAAAAGGTAGAGCAAGGTTTTTAACAATTGAACCCCGTTGAATTCCACTTATATTTAACCCTATTATTTTATATCCGGCTGCAGGAACCTTTTCCATTTCCATGCGACCAGTTGCGCCCACAAATAATATTTCGCAGGCTGGCACAATGCGTTTTAATGCATTGGCAATGGCAACGGCGGGAAAAATATGCCCGCCTGTGCCACCTCCTGATATGATAATTTTTGGGGAATTATTCATTTTTATTTAATTTATTTTTAGTTAACCACAAAAGAAACAATAGTTAACAAAAGGTATTATTCTGGTAAAATTCTATATAAATCGTTAACATAAGTTTTTTGTCCTTCGGCATACAGATTAACTGTATTGAAATTGTAAATAATTCCTTTTGGCGAACATAATAGCTTTATGTAAGTAATAATTTGAGCCTCATGAATGGGCATCACTTTATCCACAGATTTTAATTCAACTTCTAAAACATTTTCTACAAATAAATCGCATCTAAGATTGGTATCTATATCCATTCCTTTATAATTAACAGGCACCAGCATTTCAGTTTCAAAAGATATTCCTCTTAGATTAAGCTCATGTTTCATGCATCTATGGTAAGTGCTTTCTAATAATCCAGCACCTAAAGCCTTATGCACTTCAATGGCAGCACCATTAACTTGATATGTTAAATCCTTTAAATATGCTTTACTTACTATCATTATAAGTTTTGTGTTCTTTTGTTTCTTTTGTGGTTTTATTACCTATCCAAACGCCGGTATTTCTCCAACTATTACTTTATTACTAACTTTTGCTTTATCTGTTCCAGTTTTACCTGCTGTATTTTCTTCAACATCGCGGCTTACACTCAAAATGATACCGAAAGCCACACTGGTAAATATCATCGATGTTCCACCCATACTTACCAATGGTAATGGCACACCCGTTACCGGACCTAAACCAACCGCTACAGCCATATTGGCAAAAGCTTGTATGGTTAAGCTAAAACTTAACCCGGCCGCTAGTAACGCTCCGAATGCTTTAGGCGCTCTGGTTACAATTTTTATGCATCGATACAAAAGCACCAGGTAAAGTGTCATAATTACAACTCCCCCAAACGTTCCCCATTCTTCAATAATAATGGCGAAAATAAAATCAGAGTAAGGGTGTGGCAAGAAATTGCGTTGTGTACTATTACCTGGTCCTTTGCCAAATACACCACCAGTCGCCAAAGCAATTTTTGCCTGGTCTGCCTGGAAAGTTTTGTCTGAATGCTGCATCTCAGGATGCAAAAAAGATTTTATCCTTGAAGCATAAGTTGCTCTTCTTGGTCCTAAAAAAACAACAAACATTAATAAGATTGCACCACCAACACAAACCAATGAAATTTGCTTAATACTAATTCTACCTATTATTAAAAGTAAAATACTAACGCCAAAAAGCATTAAGGCAGTTGATAAGTTTGCTAAAGCAATTAAAACGAAGACAACACAAACCGAACCCATAATTGGAATGAATGATTCTTTTACATTCTTAATGTTCTCTTGCTTTTTAGTAAGCATTCGGGCTAAAAATGTAATAAGGGCAAGTTTTGCTAAATCGGATGTTTGAAAGGTTAATCCAATTACTGGAATCTTTACCCAACGAGATGCATCATTTACATTTGCACCAAATATTAGCGTATAAAGCAATAAGGGAATTGTTACAATCATTAAAATTTTAGATATACCAGCGTAATAGCGATAATCTAATAAATGAGAAATGTAAATCATTCCAATACCTAGCAATACAAATATGAGGTGTTTAGTTAATAACAACTTTTCAACTGCTTCCCCTCTTTTGTAGGCTAGCGTACCTGTAGCGCTATAAACTGCCATTACAGATATTAGCGAAAGCAGGATGATGATTAACCAAATCCATCTATCGCCTTTTGTTTTATTAAGTAAAGTTTGGAACATCTGTTAACCTCCTTTTATAATTCTTTAACGGCCGCCTTAAATTGATTGCCACGGTCTTCGTAGTTTTTAAACAAATCGAAACTTGCACAAGCTGGAGAAAGTAAAACTGCATCGCCACGTTTAGCCAAATGGAAAGCAATTTGTGTCGCTTCTTCGGCCGAAAATGTATTTACAATTACTTCTACATCGTCTTCAAAAGCGTCGTGAATTCGCTTGTTATCTTTTCCTAAACATACAATTGCCTTTACCTTACTTTTAACCAAATCTTTAAGCATATTATAGTCGTTGCCTTTATCAACACCACCCATAATTAATACAACATCGGTAGTCATACTTTCTAAGGCGTACCAAGTTGAATTTACATTTGTTGCTTTGCTATCATTGATAAAATCAATTCCCGATATTTTGGCAACATGCTCCAATCTATGTTCGATATTTTTGAAACTGCCCATACTTTCACGAATGGTCTCATTTCTTAACTCTAAAACTTTGGCTATTATTCCCGATGCCATGGAGTTATAAATGTTGTGCTTGCCTTGTAAGGCTAATTCTGAAATAGACATGGTAAATTCTTTATTTGGTTCTGTAAGGATGTGTATTGTATTAACTTGTAAGTAAGCACCTGCTTCAACTGCATTAAATATTGAAAAGGTGTAAGTTTTGGCTTCAGGGTTTAAACCGCTAATTGCCTTTAAGCTTTCTTCATCATCAGCACAGTAAATAAAAAAATCATTGTGTGTTTGATTTTGTATAATCCGCATTTTTGATGCAGCGTAATTTTGAAGTTTATAATCGTATCTATCTAAATGATCGGGTGTGATATTTAATAGAACTGCGATATCTGCTTTAAACTGGAACATATCATCAAGCATAAAACTTGATATTTCTAATACGTACCAATCATAATTTTCATCAGCAACCTGAGCTGCAAAACTATTACCGATATTACCTGCTAAACCAACGTTAATTCCGGCGTTTTTTAAAATATGATAGGTAAGTAAACTGGTTGTCGATTTTCCATTCGAGCCAGTAATACAAACAGTTTTCGCATTGGTATATCTCTTGGCAAATTCAATTTCTGATATAACTGATATTCCTTTATCCTTCAGTTTTTTTACTATCGGGGCAGTTGCAGGAATACCCGGACTTTTAATAACTTCTGATGCATTTAAAATCAGTTCTTCTGTATGTTTTTCTGATTCAAAAGGAACACCCAATTTTTCTAATGCTGCTTTATATTTATCTGTGATAACACCGAAATCGGAAACAAAAACATCAAAACCTTTTTGCAGAGCTAATTTTGCTGCACCAACACCGCTCTCTCCTGCACCCAAAATAACAACACGGCCCTGCCCTGCCATTGCTGGCTCAGAATTGCTTAATGTATTATTTTGATTTGTGTTCATTACTTCGTTTTTTGTTATTAGTTATTCGTTGTTGGTTTGTAAAGTAGTCGATTTTTCTAAGCGAAAAACGAACTACGAAAAACTAATTCTATCTCAATTTCAATGTTACTATGGTCATAATGGCGAGCATAATTCCAATAATCCAGAAACGGGTTACAATTTTGGCTTCATGGTAACCTTTTTTCTGATAGTGATGGTGCAATGGTGCCATTAATAAAATTCGCCTGCCTTCTCCAAATCGTTTCTTGCTATATTTAAAATAAGATACCTGCAGAATCACAGACACCAGTTCGATTAAAAAGATGCCGCATAAAATTGGTATTAATAATTCTTTACGAATCATGATGGCGAATGAAGCAATAATGCCACCGATTGCCAAACTACCGGTATCGCCCATAAAAACCTGAGCCGGATAAGAATTGTACCATAAGAAACCAACGCAAGCACCAACAAAGGCTCCAGCAAAAATCATCAGTTCACCAGAGTTGGGGATGTACATAATATTCAAATAATCAGCGAAGCCAACATTACCCGATACGTAAGCCAAAATACCGAGGGTTGTACCAATAACGGCAGATGTTCCTGTTGCCAAACCATCAATACCATCAGTAATATTTGCGCCGTTTGAAACTGCAGTGATGATAAATACGGTAAAAGCAAGGAACACTAAAAATGCATATTTCTCATAACCTGTACCTAAAAACTTAAGTACTTTAGCATAATCAAATTCATTATTTTTATAAAACGGAATGTTGGTTTTAGTTGATTTTACATCTTGGGTATAGTAAAATGTTTCACCCTTTTGGCGCAAAACCATTGGTGCAGCATTTGTTGTTTTAACATTATCCTGAACGGTTTCTCTTACTACAATATTTGGATGGTAATACATTGTCCACCCAACTATTAAACCCAAACCAACCTGACCAACAACTTTAAATTTTCCGGCTAATCCTTCTTTATTTTTTTTGAAAACCTTAATATAATCATCTAAAAAGCCAATAGCTCCCATCCAAATCGTGGTAATAATCATTAGGATTACATACACATTGGTTATGTTTGCGAATAGTAATGTTGGAATTAAAATACCAAGCAAAATAATAATACCACCCATTGTAGGTGTTCCTTGTTTTTGCATTTGGCCTTCTAAACCCAAATTTCTAACGGTTTCGCCTACTTGTTTTTTGTGTAAATAATCTATTAACCTTCTACCGTAAACTGTGGTAATTATTAATGATAAAATTATCGAAACAGAAGCTCGAAAGGTGATGTACTGAAACAACCTTAATCCAGGAATATCGTAATGCTTATATAGGTATTCGAATAATAGATATAACATTAGCTGCGAGGGTTTAATTGTTCAAGTAAAATTTCTTTATCGTCGAAATGGTTTCGAACACCATTAATTTCCTGGTATTTCTCATGCCCTTTACCGGCAATTAAAATTATATCTCCACTTTTTGCCAAATGGCAAGCTGTTTTTATTGCTTCCTTTCTATCCAAAATGGATAAAGTTTTACGTTTGTTGGTTGGCGAAACACCAGCTTCCATTTCAGAGATAATGGTTTGTGGATCTTCCGTACGAGGGTTATCAGAAGTAAGGATTACTTTATCGCTCCAATCGCAAGCAACCTGAGCCATAACCGGGCGTTTGGTTTTATCCCTATCGCCACCGCAGCCAATAACGGTAATTACCTGTTCCGTTCCTTTTCTAATGTTTGCAATTGTGCTTAACACATTTTGAACCGCATCAGGAGTGTGTGCATAATCTACAATTCCTATCACTTTTTCAGGAGAAACGATGTAATCAAAACGACCTTCTGCACCTGTCAAACGACTTAATAAAGTCAATACTTTAAGTTTGTCTTGTTCTAGCAAAATTGCAGTGCCATATACAGCAAGCAAATTATACGCATTAAACGAGCCCACGAGTTTGAAATAAACATCTTCGTTATCAATATCTAAATGCAAACCGCTAAATTGGTTTTCGATAATTTTTGCTTTAAAATCTGCAAGTTGTTTTAATGCATAAGTTTTTTTGTAAGCCTTAGTATTTTGCAACATTACCATACCATTCTTATCATCGATATTGGTTAATGCAAAAGCAGTTTTTGGTAATACATCAAAAAAGGCTTTTTTAGCTTTTAGGTATTCATCAAAAGTTTTATGAAAATCGAGGTGGTCGTGTGTTAAGTTTGAAAACACCCCACCAGAGAATGTTAAGCCTTCTATTCGATGTTGCGCTACTGCGTGAGAACTTACTTCCATAAAGCAATAATCGCAACCTGCGTTTACCATATCGCGAAGCAAAGCATTTAATGCAATCGGATTTGGCGTTGTGTGCGTTGCCGCTACAACAACATCATTTATATAATTTTCTACCGTAGATAGTAATCCGGTTTTATAACCTAAATCTTTAAAAAGTTTAAATAATATGGTTGCAATGGTGGTTTTACCGTTGGTTCCTGTAATGCCAATTAGCTTTAAATCTGCTGATGGATTTCCATAAAAATTTCCCGCCATTATCCCTAAGGCAACAGATGTATTATCAACCTTCACGTAGGTTACATCGTAATTATCAATTTCAGGAAGGTTTTCGCAAACGATTACTTTCGCACCTTGTTCTACCGTTTGGTTTATGAAAAGATGACCATCGGCTGCAGTACCAACAATTGCGAAGAATGCATCATCATTTGTTACTTTACGTGAATCGAAATTTAAGGCATTAACCGTTCTATCAGTTCTGCCAACCAATTCCTTTATCGTTACACCATATAGTAAATCCTGTAATTGCATTTTTTTTTATTATTGAGTGAGTGAATTTTGAATGAGTGAATGTTAAGTAAATCGCTATAATTCCATCATGCTCTAATTCAATCAATCTATCATTCCTTTTTTCTAATCTAACTGTATATCTACCTGTAAACCTTTACCAACTTTTACGCCTGCTTGTACCGATTGCCTTATCACTTTTCCAGAACCTGTAACTCTTGTTTTAAGTCCGGCGTTTCCTAATAAGTAAAGTGCATCTTTTAAGCCCATTCCTGCAACGTTTGGCATAACACCTTTACGTTCATTATTTTCCTGAAAAATAGTTCCGGCACTCGTATCAATTGTATTGTAGTATTCTGATTTGGAAGCAAAAAGCGGTTTAAAACCAAAAGCTTTGTAAACTTTTTGAGTTGCTTTACTTTGACCTGATTTAGTTGGAGGATTAATGGTGTTGCCAACTAAACGTGTTGGTACATCATTATACATTTGCATGTCGCTGGCATAAATCCTATCGGCAATTTCTCTAAAAACCGGACCAGAAACCGTGGCACCATAATAAGCACCTTTAGGATCATTTATAACCACGATTAAAGAATATTTCGGCTTATCAGCAGGAAAATAACCTACAAATGAAGCCTGATATTGCTTATTTGCTTTGTAACCTTTATTTGCATCAGCAACCTGAGCAGTACCAGTTTTGCCCGCAATTTTATACAACGGGTTGTAAACAATTTGCTTTCCGCTACCTTCAGTAACCACACCTTCTAGCATCTTTTTTATTTTGCTCAAGGTAACATCCGAACAAATTTGCTCATTTATCACTCTTGCCTTAAACTGCTCAATTGGATTACCTAATCTTCTAATTTCTTTTACAAAAATTGGAGCCACATATTTTCCATTATTTGCTACTGCGTTGTAAAACGATAACATTTTAAGTGGTGTTAATTGCATTTCATAACCGTATGCCATTTGAGGCAAGGTCATTTTTCCCCAGCTTTTGTTTGTTTTTGGATTTTTAACCACCGGCATTGCTTCACCAGGAATTTGTAAACCCATTTTTTCGTTTAAATGCCAATCGTATAAATGATCTGTAAATTTTATTGGATCATCGCCATAATGTGTGTTTATCAATTTTGCGATTGCTGCATTAGATGATTCTTCAAATGCCTTTTTAACCGTAACTGTTTCAATTTTTGGATGCGAATCTGTAATCAGTTTCCCCGGAATTTGATAATAACCAGTACCAATTAATGTATTCGTATCCACCAATTTATCTTCTAACAAAGCCATATATGAGGCCAATTTGAAAGTAGAGCCTGGATCTTGATTCCCGGCAATTGCATAGTTAAACTTCTCTTTGTAAACGCCTTCCTCAATTTTTGAAAAATTCGCTACCGCTCTTATTTCACCAGTTGCAACTTCCATTAAAATTGCAGTTCCATGGTCTGCTCTCATCGCTATCAGTTGCTTTTCGAGCTCATTTTGAGTAAGATCTTGCATGTTAATATCAATGGTAGAAATAATATCAGCTCCATCTTTTGGGGCAACTTCTTCCTCATCATTTACAGGTACATAAACTCCACCAGCAATACGTTGCATTAACCTTTTGCCTCCTTCACCATTGATATACTCGGTATAAGCACCTTCTAATCCAACTCCATTTTTAACATTTGCATTTTTATAACCGATTGTACGAGCGGCCAAAGCCTTAAAAGGTAAAATACGTTTGTTTTGCTGTACGGCAATTAAACCGCCGCTAAACTTACCCACATTATAAAGCGGGAAAGTTCTGATGGTTTTTAAGTCAGAATATCCAACTTTACGGTGTATTAATAAATAACGAGCACTATCTTGCCTGCCTTTGCGAAGAATGCGTGAATAATCTTTGGCTGATTTATCCTGAAAAATACCAGCAAGTTTCATCCCTAATGAATCTACTTTCTCATTAAAAATTTTATCATCGGCAATGCCACCGGCAAACATATCCATGTGCAATTCATACTCAGGAACCGAAGTTGCAAGCAAACTTCCATCATTCGAATATATATTACCACGAGTAGCCTCTACAGCCATATAACGTGTAGAAAGACTATCGGCCATAGCTTTCCATTTATGTCCTTGTACAAACTGCACCTGCCCAAGACGTAAAAATACCGCCAAGGCAAAAAGCACGATTAAGCCAAATGCCAGATATACACGAAGCAGGATATTTGCTCTAATATTCATCGCTTTTAACAATTAGTTTTTTTGGTGGTTCTATTAATTCTTTTATTCCGAGGGTATCTACTTTTTTGGCAACCTCTGTTAATTTACTTTTAAACATGAGGTCAGCTTTAAGCGATTTATATTCCCATCGTAACTCTTTTACTTCTTTATTTAATTTATCAATTCTACGAACGTTGTTTACCGCGAAGTGGCTGTTGGCGATATAAATCATACCTAACAGCGCCAAGAAGCACAAATAAGGCAACGCATCTGTTGCGGCTTCTTTAGATATTACACCTTCGGTAAAAAACTTACCGATAAAAGTTTCGCTAAACTTTCTATCGTCTTCCGACTTCGTTTTTTCGGTTTTAACCTTTAATTCAGGTTCAGGTCCGATTTCTTCCTCATCTGCTCTGAACTTATTCATATCTTTTCTGCAATTCTTAATTTTGCACTGCGAGCTCGGTTATTACTCCCAATTTCTTCGTCTGAAGCAATTATCGCTTTGCGGGTAATTACATTAAATGGCTTTTGCTGATTGCCAAAAAAATCTTTTTCAACCTCGCCCTGAAACTTACCCTTTGCCATGAAATTTTTAACAGGCCTATCTTCAAGCGAGTGATAAGACATAACCACTAACCTACCTTCAGGCTTTAAAACATCAGCGGCCTGCTGTAAAAAATCTTCAAGTACTTTAATCTCTGCATTCACTTCAATTCGTAATGCCTGAAAAACTTGCGCCAAATATTTATTTTCCTTTCCTTTCGGGATGTATTCAGCAATGGCAATTTTAAATCTATTAATATCTGTAAATGGATTTTCTAAACGTGCTGTTACGATTGCACGAGCCAAAGACTTCGCATTTTTAACTTCACCGTAAATGCCAAAAATTTTATGAAGCTTATCTTCAGAATATGTATTTAAAACCTCTGCGGCAGTTAAGTTTCCATTCGGGTCCATCCGCATGTCTAAATCTGCATTGAAACGAATTGAAAAACCACGTTCAGGTACATCAAATTGATGGGACGAAACACCCAGGTCGGCCAAAATACCATCAACTTGTTTAAAGCCTTTTAAGCGAACGTTATTTTTTAAAAATCCGAAATTTTGGTCGATAAAAATGAAGCGAGGATCATCTGGAATATTTGCTTGAGCATCTGGATCCTGATCAAAAGCGATCAACCTGCCTTCTGCGCCTAAATGTTTTAGAATTTCTTTAGAATGGCCACCACCACCAAAGGTTACATCAACGTAAATGCCGTTTGGTTTAATATTCAAACCATCGATGCAGGGCTGTAACATTACAGGAATGTGGTAATTATTCTCCATCATTCCCTCCTTTTTTACTACCCATTACTTTTTGCGCCAAGCTGGCGAAATTAGCAGGAGTATTATCTAAGGTATCTTCGTAAGCCTGTTTATCCCAAACTTCTACTCTATCAAGTTGACAGGCAAGCATTACATCGGCACCAATGCCAGCATATTCTGTTAGCGATTTTGGAAGCAGAACCCGGCCAGCTGCATCAAGACTAAGCTCGGTTGCGCCACGGGTAAAAGCTCTAATGAATTTTCTGTTTTCTTCATCGTAGACATTCAATTCACTTAACTGACTAACAATTTTATCCCAAACACTTTTTGGGTAGATAACAAGATTCTTTTCAAAACCACGGTTTACTATCAAACCTTCACGCTCCACATCAGGCAATTGTTTCTTAAGCGCAGAAGGCACCATCAAACGGCCTTTTGCGTCAAGCTTACAATCAAATTCTCCTAAAAGATGGGTCATAGTGGTATTTACACTTTTTATGTAGTGTAAAAGTAAATAGTTCTACCACTTTTTACCACTTTTTACCACAAAAAAGTTTTCCACATGCTTTTTCTCCCACAATGAGATAAAAAAGTGCTACTACACCGTTTTAAAAAACTGCTTAATCATTGATAAAAAGCAGGTTATGAAACAAAATCAACTTTAGTACAAAAATTATTTTTAAAATAAATTTTTAGCATTTAAACCTATAGAATACCAAAGCTAAGCAGATAATTGCCATTATTAACTAGAATTTTACTCACAATTTTGATTTTTTTGGAACGCCAAGATTACCTATTAATACTGGCTAACTAACATTCCTAATTTTGTATTGTTAATTAAGAAGTGAAAGTTTTAGCAATGAACATTAAAGATAAAAGCTTTGAACAATCGGCGAAAATTTTGCTTGGTGCAGGATTAATATTTGCAGGAATTAGTCACCTAACTTTTGCCAGAAAAGCATTTCAGGCACAAGTGCCGAATTGGGTTCCATTAAAGAAAGATGATACGGTTATACAATCTGGCTTGGTTGAAATTGCATTAGGAACTGCCCTAATTTTTGAACCAAAAAAATATGAAAAAACTGTAGGTAAAATTACTGCAGGACTCTTTACATCAGTTTTTACGGGTAATATTGCGCAATACAAAAATAAGAGAAGTGCTTTTGGATTAGACACAGACGCAAAAAGATTTGGAAGATTATTGTTCCAACCTATTTTAGTTTATTGGGCGTTAAAAAGTACGGGAAATATTAAATAAATCGAGTGAGTATTCATTTATCTTAAAAAAAAAGGTCAGATTATTTAATAACCTGACCATTCTTATTTTAAATATTTAGGGCTTATTCGTTTATTGCCTTAACTCCAGGCAATTCTTTACCTTCCATATATTCTAATAACGCTCCACCGCCGGTAGAAACATAGCTCACTTCATCTTCTAATCCAAATTTTGCAATGGCTGCTGCAGAATCTCCACCACCAATTAATGAAAACGCACCGTTATTTTTAGTTGCTGCAACAACAGCTTCTGCAACTGCTTTGGTACCAGCTTCAAAATTTTCCATTTCGAAAACACCCATCGGACCGTTCCATAACAAAGTTTTAGAATTTTTAATAACATCCTGGAATAAAGCAATCGATTTCGGACCGATATCCAATCCCATCCAATCTGCAGGAATCTGACCAGAATCTACATCTTTCTTATCTGCATCGTTTGCAAATTTATCTGCAATAACAGTATCCGAAGGAAGTATTAAATTAACCCCTTTTGCCTTTGCCTTTTCAATCAATTCTAAAGAAAGTTCTTGCTTATCCGCTTCTAACAATGATGTGCCGATTTCACCGCCTTGCGCTTTCGCGAAAGTATAGGCCATACCACCACCGATAATTAAATTATCAACTTTATCCAATAATTTTTCTATCAGAAGAATTTTATCAGAAACTTTAGCACCACCCATAATTGCTGTAAATGGTCTCTCCGGGTGATTTAACACTTTCTCAGCATTTTCTAACTCAGATGCCATTAAATATCCAAAATACTTTGCATCAGGGAAAAATTGTGCAATAACTGCTGTAGATGCATGTGCTCTGTGTGCTGTACCAAAAGCATCGTTTACGTAAACATCACCCAAATCCGATAATTTTTCAGCAAAAGCAACATCACCTTTTTCTTCCTCTTTGTAAAAACGAAGATTTTCTAATAGCAAAACCTGACCAGGATATAAATTTTTAGCTTGGTTAACTGCTGATTCACCAATACAATCGTCGGCAAATTTTACTTCCAAATCTAACATGCGAGATAAATCGCCTAGGATATGTTTTAATGAATATTTATCTGTAGGTCCATCTTTTGGGCGACCTAAATGCGACATAAGAATTACCGAACCGCCATCATTTAATATTTTTTCTATCGTTGGTAATGCAGCTCGCATCCTTTTATCATCGGTAATTTTAAAATCATCATCCAACGGAACATTAAAATCTACTCTTATTAATGCCTTCTTATCTTTAAAGTTAATCTGGTCTATCGTTTTCATGCTTTATTATTTTGATTTAAGTTTAATTTCATTTCGTAATGGAACCCAATTCCGGGGATGTCAAACTCTGGTGATTCGGTTGTAAAGCCTATTTTCTTATAAAACACCGCGGCAGACGAACGGGCATTACACCACAAATATGCGGTTTTATATTCTCTTAGATATTCAATAGCAAAAGTTATTAAAGCTGCGCCATAACCTCTTTTTCCAAAATCGGGATGTGTTGCCATGCCTCTCAGCTGATAACCTTCGCCCTCTCCTTCAAAGAAATCATTGCGCATAAATGTTGCTATTGATCTGATTTCGCCATCAACTTCATAACCCAAATGAAAAGTATCATAGGCTTCATCACCATCAAAATGGCAAAAATCATAAGATTTACCATTTCTTAGCACTAAACTTCTTAGCGGAAGAACCTCTTCTTTGGTGATGAATTTTACCATATTAATTAAGGATAGGTGATTAAATTTATAATTAATGAGCTGGCTGAGTTTGATTTAGATGCAATTGAACAGCTGATTTCTTCTGGACTGCTTCAATTTTTTTTATTAAATCGACCAGCCGGCTACTGTAGCCATACTCATTATCGTACCACCCAACAACTTTTACTAAATCGCCAACTATTGATGTTAATTGGGCATCAAATATGCATGAGTGTGGATTATCAATAATATCAACAGATACTATCGGGTCTTCCGTATATTCTAAAACCTGTTTAAATTTATTTTCAGCGGCATTTTTAAAAGCTTTGTTAATCTCATCAATGGTGGTTTTATTTTTTAAAATGCAGGTAAAATCTGTTAAAGATCCATTTAACACCGGAACACGGATGCCTGCACCGCCCAATTTGCCATCCAACTCCGGGAAGATATGTGTAATTGCCTTTGCTGCTCCAGTTGTTGTGGGGATGATTGATGCTGAGGCGGCTCTTGCCCTGCGTAAATCTTTGTGATTACTATCGTGCAGGTTTTGGTCGCCGGTCATCGAATGAATTGTTGTAATGTAACCTTCTTCTACGCCCCAATTATCATTCAAAATTTTAATCATCGGGGCGATGTTATTCGTGGTACAACTAGCGTTAGAAAGTATTTTGCTTGTTAAATCAACCGTATCATCATTAACGCCTAGTACCACCATGGGTATATCATCAGAAGCAGGCGCAGAAATAATTACCTGTTTTGCTCCAGAAATTATATGTCCTTCAGCATCTTCGCATGTTAAATTTTTGCCTGTACAATCTACAACTATATCAACCTTTAATGCCGACCATGGCAAATGAGCGGCTTGTTTAAAGCAAAATATTGGAATGGATAAATTATCGATAATTAATGCATCAGGCTTTGCCGAAACTTTGCCTTTAAATACACCATGAACGGTATCGTATTTAAAGAGATGAGCCATTGTTTTTGGTTCCGACAAATCGTTAATTGCCACTACCTCGAAACCTTCGGCTAGGGCCAAACGTAAGAAAGTTCTGCCAATGCGGCCAAAACCATTTACTGCTATTCTCATTTATAAAAATTAATACGCAAAATTAATGTTTATTTTGAGATAGTAGCGGATAAAGAAATACTTATATATGATATTTATTCAGGTTAGTTTTTACAAAAATTACTTTGAAAAAAAGGTTCAATATTGAATTCTAATGGTTTTTAAATCGCTCCTTTGAGCTAAAAGTAAACCAACCATTAGCTAAAACTTACCCATTTTTCTTAACCTGTAAACCAGAATAAAATCGAGTATCAAACATAACCCAAGTAAAAAAAAGATAAGAAAAAAATTGCCCAAATACCTTATTAATAAGCCTAACGCTACCATACAAAGGTTTAGGCCTGCAGTAGTATAAATAACATAAGGTGGTTTTAAACCTAATCTTTCTAAGCGATGGTGAATATGATTTCTATCACCTATGAACGGAGATTTCCCTTTGAGCACACGAACAGTAAAAATTCTTAGCGAATCGAAAATTGGTACAATTAAAATAGATACTGCAATTGCAGGTGCTGATAAAATTAGCGGTGTGTTACTTGCCGTAACTTTATTAAGTTCTATGAATTTTATAGCTAATGCAGCAGTAACTAAACCGATAATTAATGCTCCGGTATCGCCCATAAATATTTTTGCCGGATACCAATTATATCTTAAAAAACCGCCAATTGCGCCTGCTAAAGAAAACGCAATAAATGCATAAGGCAATTGATGCATTAAGGCAAATAAAATACCAAAGATAAGGTTTGCAATAATGCCTATAGAGGCTGCTAGTCCATCGATACCATCGATAAGATTGAATGCGTTATTTAGAAAGATTATTAAAATAACCGAAAAAATTCCTCCCCAAAATAACGGCATATCCCAGATTCCCAATACGCCATATAAGCTTGTTAACCTAAATCCACCGAAAAATACCAAAATCATGGCAACCAAAAGCTGTAAAATAAACTTTGTGCTTGTATTGCTTCCATGTACATCATCTTTTAAGCCTAAAGCTGCAAGAATTATGCAAGAAACAATTAGAAAATTAGCCTCTTCGAACCTGATTAATGTAGAAAAAAGCAATGTTGTTATGGTAAAACTGACCACAATAGCTACACCACCTAAACGCGAAATGTTTCGTTGATGCGTTTTACGGTGCATATCATTTTTATCAAATAGGCTGTATTTTGTAGAGATGTAAATAACAGACGGAATGCTATATAAAACTATCACTGCAGCCAGAATAAATATAGCCAGATAAAAATATACAGGATTTGCACTTAATAAATGTAGAAGCAAGTTGTAGAAGGTTTACTAACAAATATAATAATTTGCCATTACATGCAGGTACTTTGCAACTCGTTTATTAACAATAATTTGAATGCTTATAAAAAAAGGTTTGCTGTTAATTAACTTAAGTAATTGCTTAAAATTATTTAACCAAACCAATTAAATTTTATTCCGTTAAGCTACCAAAATTGCTTAATTTTTGATAATTTTTTCAGTAATAAAATGAATATTGGGTTTGGAAGTTGATTTCTCTTTAAAGCTTTATAGTCGTTAAGAAAAGCATGATATAAACTTTTGTACGATTGATTGCTTAATCCACCAATCCGCATTTTTATCATTAATATTGGCAGGTAATAAGCTTTGATTTTATACGTATAAAAAAACCTTAAAATTAAATCATAATCTGCCGCGGTGCCTAAGTTTAAAGCATATTTACCATATTTTTCAAATAGATTGTTTTTGAGGTATAATGTTGGGTGTGCAGGCATCCATCCTCTTTTTAAATCTGTTTCATTTGCCTCTTTAGATTTCCATTGCCTGATAACGCTTTTATTTAATGGGTGAATATAATTTAAATCTCCATACAGGGCTTCTACAGAAAAATCGTTTAGAAAAATATCTGCAACCTTCTGAATTACATCATCATTAGCAAAAAAGTCGTCGGCATTTAAAATTCCAATGATATCTCCTGTAGCCAAGTTTATACCTTTATTTAATGCATCATATAAGCCATTATCGTCTTCAGAAACATATCTGGTAATTTGCCTTTGGTATTGTTCTATAATTAGTTGTGTTCCATCAGTAGAATTTCCATCTATTACAATGTATTCTATGTTTTTATAGGTTTGGCTGATAACAGATTCTATACAATCTTTAATGAAGGTTTCACCATTATAAACTACCGTGATTATAGATATCTTCATGCTTAACGATTGATGCTTTTCTTCTGATGTGCAGAAAAGCAATACCAGCGGTAAATATAAAAAATGCCGGGAGAAAGTCATCTATTGGACACATTTGATAATATGTACCTTTAACTCCAGCTCGACCATGACCAATACAACCCGCTGATGGCAAAGTGTTATCTAAAACCCACTGACAACCAGAATTCGGGTAAATTTGGCCCGGTGAGTTAGAAAAAATACCACCAGGTGGATTAGATTGATAAGTTAAAAGTTCAGGATATCCTGGAACAAGACAACCGTAATCTGCAAAAACTAAATATGGGATTAAGAAGAGCGGGATGATTAAACACAACTTTTTCATAAGCTATAGTATTAATCATGCACTAATATATAATAGTTTCAGGAATAAAACAACTTACAGGAATATTTAAGTCGCTATTAATCAAATACTATTTGAATCTTTCGACGTTAAAAAGCTATGAATAGGTATTTTGCGTTAAGCGATTTGCCTTGGGCGTCTTAAACCTCATGGAATTTCTATCTTGGAGCTTTAAATTGGATTAGACAAAACCTAAGCCCCAAACCGAATCCATTTATCACCTTCATGCCCAAAAATAAACGATCCGGGGTGGATCATTTCAGCCATATCTTCTATCAAGGATACCGCATTTTCTGCAGATAAATTCCGATTTACATCATCATTCAGCAAAATAATTCGATTGTTTTTTACGGCTTGCCATTCTGCATTTAACATTGTTGGTACTTCACGCATCAAATCTGATAAATTTTTACCCGGCTGGTAATAAATAATAAATGCTGCACTAAAAACATCTGCTTCAAGCATTCCGCCAGCCAATGCAATTTCTTCAGCTAAAAAATAACTTGGATTGTTGTTTACATCAAGCAAAGCCACCGGCATTTTATCCATAAACTTAATTTTGTGCTCAACAATATCCAATCGATCTTGTAATTCTTCTTGCTTGGCGGCATCAAGCCCAATAAATAAATCGTTTAAAAAAGACATCTGCGTTAAATTTATTATTTTGTGCAAAAATAACATTCCTTACCGCATGCGAGGCTCATTTAAATATATATTTTGGATTTTTTGTTGCATTGCATTGCTGTCTTGCAATAAAAAAGCCAATGACAACAATAAAAAAACTTTTAATATCAACCTCGACCAAGGTTTAACTTCCTTAGACCCAGCTTTTGCTCGTAACCAAAACGCAATTTGGATGACCAATCAAATTTTTAATGGTTTGGTTCAAATTGATTCGACCTTGAAAACAGTTCCTTGCATTGCTAAATCGTGGCAAATTTCTGCCGATGCCTTAACATATACATTTAATCTTCGTAATGATGTATATTTTCACAACGACCCAATTTTTAAAAATGGAAAAGGCAGAAAAGTTGTGGCGAGCGATTTTGCATACAGTTTTTATCGTTTGATAGACCCAAAAGTTGCTTCATCTGGAGGATGGATATTTAGCGATAAAGTAAAAGATCAAAGTAATTTTATCGCTTTAACTGATTCTACTTTTCAAATAAAATTGGTTCGCCCCTTCCCTCCTTTTATGAGTTTACTTACCTCGCAATACTGTTCAGTTGTACCTAAAGAAGTGGTTGAACATTATGGAAAAGATTTCAGAAGCCACCCGATTGGCACTGGTCCTTTTAGCTTTAAATATTGGAAAGAGGGAGAAATTTTAGTGCTTTTAAAGAACGACCACTATTGGGAAAAAGATGAAAATGGAGCCAGATTGCCTTATATAGATGCATTGAAAGCATCATTTATTACTGATAAGCAAAGTGGTTTTATGAGTTTCTTAAAAAAAGACCTTGATTTTTATTATAGTGTTGATGGTAGTTACCGTGATGATATTTTAACCAAGAGTGGCAAAATGACTTCAAAATATAAAGGGAAATTTACCTTAAGAAAGGGACCATATTTATGTACAGAGTATGTTGGCATTTTGGTTGATTCTACTTTGGATATCGTTAAAAATTCGCCTTTACGATTAAAAAAAGTTAGGCAAGCCATAAATTATGCCATCGATAGAGAAAAATTAATAAAATATTTAAGAAACGGAATCGGCATACCTGCAACTTCAGGCTTTATACCTAAAGGGATGCCAGGTTTTGATAGTTCTGCGGTTCACGGCTATCATTACAACCCAAAACTTGCTGCAAAACTTTTGATAGAAGCTGGTTATCCTGAAGGTAAGGGTTTAACGGAAATTACTTTAAATACCACTACAACCTATAAAGATTTAATAGAATTTATACAAGGCGAATTAAGTGCAATTGGCATTAAAACTAAAATCGATGTTAGTCCGAGCGCCAGTTTAAGAGATTTAATGTCGAAAAACAACGTAAACTTTTTCAGGGGAAGCTGGATTGCGGACTATGCAGATGGCGAAAATTATTTATCGATGTTTTACTCAAAAAACAAGGTTCCGTATGGGCCAAATTATACCGCTTTTTACAACAAAAACTTCGATAAATTATTTGAGGAAAGCTATTACGAACCTGATAATGAGAAGCGTTTTAAACTATATCGCCAAATGGACCAAATGGTGATGGATTATTCTCCGGTTATACCCGTTTTTTACGACCAATCGGTTGTTATGTTGCAAAATAACATTAGTGGTTACCCGATGAATCCTTTGAGTTTAATGATTTTAAAAAAGGTAAAAAAGAAATAAAAAAAGCTTCTGGTTTGCACCAGAAGCTTTTTTATATGTTTTATTGAGTTTTTGTAATTATTGTTGAACGCCTCCCATTCCACCACCTTGCTGCTGCTGATCTTGCTTAACATCATCATTTTTAATTTTGCTTTTCTCTGTAAATTTAAGTTTACCAAAGCTATAGCTAAAATTTACTCCGAAAGAGCGTAGTGGGTAATAGATATTTGCACTTTGGAAAACATTTCCAACCGCATTAACAGAATTGTTTTCTGTTTTAATGTGCAAATTTTTTGTAAATGGATTTAAAGTGTTTAAACCAATGCTTCCTTTCTTCTTAAGGATATCCTTTTTAATTGATGCACCATAAAAGTAAAATGGATCTGTTTTACCTTGGTAAGTTCTACGTGCCGAAGTTGCAACACCAAATAATTCGAAGTTATAACCTTTACCAAAACCGTAAGCCGAACGACCAAATAAGCTATAATTTAAAAATGTTCCTGTACTAATATTTGTTGCGGTATTGGTAACCTCGTAAGTGTTAGCAGAGAAATTACTCATCAATGTCCATTTAGGTTTTGGATTGTATGAACCAAATAGGTTTAAGCCATAAGTTTCTGATCTACCAACATTAATGTACGATGATAAAACTTTAGTTACTCCATTTTCTATCAATGGAGAAATTGAACTTTCGATTACACCACCTGTAGTACGGTAGAAAATAGATGCATTAATAATCGAACCTTTAATATACGTATTGTAACCAAATTCTAAATTCTGACTTAATTCTGGACTTAACTGAGGATTACCCTGCATGATGTTAAACTGATCGCTTTCATTTCTAAATGGATTTAAGAAATTTTCACTTGGTCTTTGCACCCTTCTGTTATAGCTAAATTTAACTGTACCACCTTTTTTAAGGGTTTGAGAGATAACTAAACTTGGAAATAAGTTAAAATAATCGTTTTTCTCTAAACCGCTGGTTTGCGTATTGAAATCGATTTTAGTATACTCCGCTCTTATACCACCTTTAAATTTAAGTTTCTTAGTAAGATCAAAAGCGATAACACCATAAGCCGCAGCTACATCCTGGTTGTAATCAAAATCTCTTTCAGAAGCACCATATTGGCTTTTTACATTTCTAAAAATTCCTTTTGCCCCAACTTCTAAAATAGTAGTTTTTGAGAATGGGTAAGTGTAATCTGTTTGAGCGGTGTATTCATTATTTTTTGCGGTATTATCGCTAGAAGTAACTATTCCATTTGGAAAAGCTGCCGAAGTAAGAATATTGCTGAAGCTTGTAGGTGTGCGACCAGTTGATAACTGACCAGAAATTGTAAATTCTTCACCTTCTTTTTTACTGGTTTTTTTATAATCAACGTTCCAATCCATGTTGTTACGCGTCATATCCATATTGCTTATATTGGTAGCAGGAATATTATTAATGATGTAATTTGATGAGCCTGGTCCGCCGTTTGAGAAGCGGTTGAATTTAACGTTCGAACTAATGTTGTTGTATGCATTAAAATCATAGTCTACTCCAAAACTGCCATTGTAGCCGTTGCGAGCCCATTTAGAAACACCACTTTGCAAAATATTATTGGTTGTGCCGTTTAAATAAGTTGTGTTGGTAACAAACTCTGTTCTTGAATCTTGAGCATAAGCTACATTTGCACCCAAGCTAGTATTAACACTTAAACGCCCTGTTTTTGCCGTTAAATTAAATGCTCCATTGTTTTGACGAGTACCTACCGAGGCATTTACGCTTCCACTTACACCTTGCGCATTCGATTTTTTGGTGATAATGTTAATGATACCACCCGAACCTTCTGCATCGTATTTTGCTGATGGACTTGTTATTACCTCTACACTTTTAATTTGTTCTGCAGGAATCATTTTTAAAGCATCTGAAACGCTTGCCGCCATTGTTCCTGATGGTTTACCATTAATTAAAACCCGAACTGCACCACCACGAAGTTGTACATCGCCATTTGCATCTACAGAAAGCATTGGCACTTTACGCATTACATCTGTAGCATCGCCACCCGCATTTGTTCCATCCGCCTCGGCATTGTAAATCATTCTATCAACCTTGTTTTCGATAATTGCTTTAGTACCCGTAATTTGAACATCAGCCAAGTTATTTTCTGTTGATGAAACTAAAACATTGCCCAAGTTTACATCGGGTTTTGCAGGAGTAGTAGTTACCAATACGGTTTTAGTTTTGTAACCCATAAAGCCAATCATTAACTTGTAGGCATCAGGAGCAACATTTTGTAAAATTAATTTTCCTTTCTCATCGGTAACACCACCATTAACCGATTTTGATGTTTTTACAGATAGAAGGGAGATTGTTGCGTAATCAATCGGTTTTTTGCTAACCGAATCTAAAACGGTTATAGTAATACGACCAGCAACAGTTGCTTTTTGAGCTCCACCGAGACCAAACTGTGCATGGGCGTTAAAAAATATTCCGAGGATGAAAGTTAATAGTAGAATTCGTTTCATATAAATAATAGTCTTTTGTATTTAGTCTGCACAAGGTCGCATTTGTTACAATGGCAACATATACTTTTTACGCGGTTTGGATTAATTGGTCGGCAAAGGTGCGACTTTTATCGGTAAAAAAAGACGGAAGGAGGAAATAGGTAGAGATGGGAGACGGAAAAAAGAGGTAAAATGGAGATATGTAAAATGGAAGATGGAAGAAATATGGAAAATGGATGATGGAGATCAGTATTTGGATGATGGTGTTCACTACATTCAGCACGTTTCGGCCATCAACCATTTTCCATCAACCATCTTCCATCACAAACCATCTTACCTGCCTGTATTATTCGGGCGTGAGTAAACCAATTGCATTACATTGATATTGCGCATGGCAAAAGCAGCCTCACAATAATTTAAATAGTAATTCCATTTGCGGATGAAGGTTTCATCGAAGCCCAAGGCTTTTACTTTATCAAGGTGTTTATTAAATTCGATAAACCAAAGGTGAAGTGTTTTAGCATAATCTAAACCCATATCTTTCAAATCAACCATTGTTAAATCGCCAGTATTATTTATTGCTTTATTAATGGCTGCAACAGATGGCAATAATGACCCGGGAAAAATATGCTTCTGTATCCAATCAACACCGTTTCTTAATTTATCGTAACGGCAATCGGGCGATGTTATAACTTGGAAAGCAAAAATTCCATCCGGTTTTAATAAGGATTGGCACTTCGCGAAATACGTTTCTAAATATTGATGACCAACAGCTTCAAGCATTTCAATGGAAACAATTTTATCATAAATACCTTCGATATTGCGGTAATCTTGAATGATAATGGAAACTTTATCGGCTAAGCCTTCTGCTTGTACACGTTCTATGCCCAGTTTTTGTTGCTCTTTTGAGATGGTTACCGATGTTACTTTACAACCATAATTTTTAGCTAAAAATATCGCATTTCCTCCCCAACCACTGCCTATTTCCAAAACATGGTCTGTAGGTTTAATTTTTAATTGTTTCGCTAGTCTATCGTATTTAGCGTATTGCGATTCCTCCAGACTTACATTATCATTTAGGAAATACCCGCTAGAATAGGTCATGGTTTTATCCAAGAAAGTGGCAAAGAAATCGTTGTTCAAATCGTAATGCTCTGAAATATTTTTTTGAGAACCCGCAAGCGTATTTGCTCTCCTTACGTGTGTGAGCTTATTTACAATCTTAAATAAATTTAAAGCTGCCGATTTCACTTTACTTCCTGTTATGGATGGTGCATTTTCGATATTTAAAATCACCCATTTAATTACATTGGTGATGTTCGATGTATCCCATAAACCAGAGGTATAACCCTCGCCGAAACCAATATCACCGTACAAGGCAATCGATTTAAAAAAATCTGGATGGTTAACTTGAATATTTGCAGCTATTTTATCTTCGCTGTTTCCAAAAACCAAAGTTTCGCCATTAGGTAACGAAAGTTCCAATTTCCCCAAAGTCATTTTAGAAAGTGCATTGAGCACTACTTTTTCAAAGAAACCTGTTGATGTTTTTGAGGCGACAAGCGAATTCATAATCTTTAAAATCTATTTTGTTTGTGGTTTATAGGGTTTATATACGTTACGTTGCAGTTCAGGGTTTTTTGACTTCGGATGAAAAGATAGTTTTTTTAGCCATAATCTCAAAGCCTGCCAATGTATCATGCCCATAATTTGCAGTGGAATTAAGGGAATTGAGCAGAAACATTTTAATAAATTGCTGTTGGTAAGCTGTTTTTTAGTACCCATTAATGTGGTGAAAAAAAACTTATTTCCCTTTTTATCAATATCATCTATTTTAATATCGAGTTTATCTGTTGGTACTTTCAGTTTAAAATCGAAGGAATCATCATGGTCGATAAATGGTGAAACATAAAAATACTTTACCGTAATTTTTTTAAAAGTATCTCCATGCAATTCTTCCTTTCCGAAGAAAAAAAGTTTCATTTCGTGGTATGTGTTGCTAATTTCTGCCACGCAACACACCGGAATTCCAGCATCATCAAAACAAAAATAGAAAGAAACCGGATTAAAATTATAGCCTAAAACGTTTAGATTGGTAAGCAGTTTGATTTTAAGATTTGTGCCATCAACACCATTTTCATTTAGGTAAGTTTCTAATTGGTGTCGTACGGTTTTAGTTTTATCTGGATTTTCTCTGGGTAATTGTAAGTGCTCAGCATCCCTAAAAGAAAAAAGATTAAAACTGTTGCGACTAAACCAGCGAAGTTTTTTTGTCAACAAGTCTATTTCATCCAAATCGATGTAAAACATATACACGTTATACCAAAAAAAATGCTTTTTTGGCGCAATGCGATTGTGCATTACTTTGGCGGTGTAAATGGAAGAATTAAGATGGAAGATGGATGATGGAAGATGGGACATGGTTAGAGAAACATTTCTAGTTATTTTGTAAGATGTAATATGGAAGATGTGTGATGGAAGATGGGGTATAGTTATTGAAAATTATTTACTTGATGATATTTTTATGGATGTAAATATTTTCTTCAATTCCATAGCCTCTGTTTTAAATCTATCAAAATCTGATATATATTTTTCATCAACATAAAGTTCACTTAATATCCGTAACCAATAAACACTTTCTCTAGCCTCTCGGTAAGATATTCCAATCTTATAGCTGAAATCCCTCTTGGTGACAGCACCTTGTGCCTCTTCATAGTTTGCTCCAATAGATGTTGAACATCGGCTAAGCTGCAATATTGGCACTTTGCAAACAAAATGATAGGGAAGAGTAGCTAGAAATTTTAAAATATTAACACCAAATCGAAATGTTCGTTCTAGCAGAATTACAGTTTTTTCGTTCATCTTAAATAAATTATTTTCATAAAATCTCTAGGGATGACTTAATAAAACTAATAAAAAAAACGTAGAAAGATGGAAAATGGATTATTCATTAATAATGTAAAATGAAATATTGTTTATGGGAGGTATAACGTTTATACATTTTCCATTTATTTACAATTTTTTTAAATTTCCATTTCACATCTTCCATCTCCCCTCTTCCATCATCCATTTTCCATCATCCATCATCCATCTTCCCTCTTCCTTTTACATCCCCCTACACAAATCTACCGCACTTTTATATGCATCTTCATGAAAACCATATTTAAAATAACTGCCACAATAATATATAGGTCCGTTCCCGTTCAGTTCATGTAATCTTTCCTGAGCTTGCATGGCTGGCACATCAAATAACGGATGATGGTAATCAATTTCTTTAATAATTTTATCAGGATTTAAGCTCTTTGTCGGGTTTATAGAAACAAAATAGTTTGCTTTTTTAGAAACGCCTTGTAAGTTATTCATCCAATAAATGGTACTAGGCAAAAGCTTTTCACCTTGTTTTTCTACGCGATAATTCCAGCTGCTCCAAGCCAATCTAGCCTTTGGCATTTGTGCCTCATCGGTATGCACAACTGCTTTATTTAATTGGTATTTAAATTTGGAAAGCAGCTCAGCTTCCAAATCTGTTTTATCTTTTACAATTTTGTAAGTTTGGTCGGCATGGCAGGCCATTATCACTTTATCAAACTCAAATCGATCACCTTGGGCATTTTCTACTTCAACCTTTCCGTTGTCTAATCTCTTAACTGAAACTATTTTATTGTTAATTTTAATTCTATCGCGAAAAGGAGCAATCAGTTTTTCGCGGTAAGCCTGGCTCCCGTTTTCCAACGTGTACCATTGGTGTTGGGTATCTAAGCCTAAAAAACCATGATTCTTGAAAAAACGGATGAGTGTTACTGCAGGAAAATCCAAAATCTGTTCCATTGGTGCACTCCAAACCGCAGCACTCATCGGAATCAGGTATTGCCAAAGCATATCATCACTATAGCCAAACTCTTTAAAAAATTGCCCTATTGAATGATTTTGATATTCAGGCTTATCTAAAATCTCAACACTTTGTTTATTGAAACGATTAATTTGCATCAACATTTTCAAGTAAGAAACATTAAAAATATTCTTCCGCTGGGCGAATAAATGATTTAAGCTAGAACCGCTATATTCTAATTTTTTCGGTAAAAACTGAACACTGAAAGACATATCAGTTTTGATAACAGGCGCATTAATCTCTTTAAATAGTTCACACAAATTTGGATAGGTTTGATAGTTAAAAACCATAAAACCAGAGTCCAAATAAATAGGTTTACCATCTTCTTCGAGTGTTACCGTATTGGTGTGACCACCAACATAACCTGCCTCTTCGAACACAGTAATATCGTTATGTTGCAGCTTATGGGCACAACCCATGCCTGCTATACCAGAGCCAATAATGGCAAGTTTCTTCATAATATTAATATGTATTGAGGATGTAAGGTGGGTAATGTCCATTGGGATGTGAAATTTATGGGATTTGTGACATTCCCTAATCCATTTACTTCCTCACCTCTCTATCCTTTTTTATTCTTTTCAAATAGATAATGACAAACCATCCATTCATTCCCCTTATTGTAATTAAACAATTCGGCACAACTCATGTAAAATAACCGCCAATATACCCACCATTTTACAGCTTGATCTTTACCATAAGTTTCTGCTAAAATTGGCATAATCTGGGCCTTGTGCTTATCCATGTTGCTTAACCAAGCCTCAGATGTTTTACCATAATTGGTACCATTTACCACCCAATGTTTATCAATATTTAAATCATCATTGAAGTAAAAAAACAAATGGTTGGATGGCATTATTCCACCTGTAAAAAAATACTTACTCATCCAATCGGTTTCATCAATCACCTCGAATTTATAAGCCAGCGTTTTATGTGTAAAAATATGAACGAATAATTTCCCGTCGGGCTTTAAGAAACCAGCAACTTTGTTAAGCAAGAATTTATAATTACGCATGTGCTCGAACATTTCTACTGAAACAATTCTATCAAAAGTATCGGCAATGGTAAACGTATTCATATCTGCAGTTAAAACTGTTAAGTTTTGAATACCTCTTTTGTTTGCCGTTTCATCGATAAAAGTTTTCTGCGTTGCAGAATTTGAAACAACGGTAAAAGTACTGTTTGGGAAATTTGCCGCCATATACAAAGACAGCGAACCCCAACCACAGCCCAATTCTAATACGTTTTGCCCATTTTGCAAATCTGCTCTTTTGCAGGTTAAAGCCAACATATCATCTTCTGATGTATCGATATCTTTAACGCCTGGTTTCCAGTAACCGCTACTATATTTTAAATTTTTACCCAAACAATATTGAAAAAATTGCGTAGGTAATTCGTAATGTTGTTCGTTGGCTTCAGCAGTATTTACGGCAATTGGCGATTGCTTTAATTCGGTCACCAAATCCATAAATTTTTCTTGCTGGAGCTCTTCATCTCCAAGCGTTTCATCATCTAAGCGCTGCTTGCAAAGTTTTCTAATGCCCAAACGCAAAGCAGAATCAGGAAGTTTATTGTTTTCTAAAAGTTTATCGTACCACATAGTATGGAAAATGTTAATATTTATGTAAGATGGAAGATTTGTGATGGAAAATGGAAGAAATTATGTAAAATGGAATATGGTTGATTTACGATGGAAGAGGATTTATGGATTTGGTCTATCAACCATTTGACGTCTTACATCCCTTTAGCATCCATCTTACATCGTCCATCATCCATCCTTTTTCCCCCAGAGGAAAAAGGAAGAGGTTGTTTGTTGATATTTTTTATAAGCTTCGGGTTTGCTCCTTAAATTTTGTTCTTCATTATTCGGAACACCGGTAACTCTGGTTAATAAATATAAAATTATTGCAGGACTGATAATGGCTAAAATTCCCCAGGGTGATGCCAAGGCAAAGATGAAGTAAGCCATCCAGGTTAGCCATTCGAAAAAATAGTTTGGGTGGCGACTGTAGTACCACAATCCCGTATCGCAAACTTTACCTTTGTTTTCTAGGTCCTTCTTGAAGGCAGCCAATTGCTGGTCGGCCACCATTTCGCCGATAAATGCAATTGCCCAAATTGCTAAGCCTATGTATTCTAAAATAGAAATTTCTGGAGATGGATTTGCTGTGATAATAAATATTGGAATGGCTAATAAAACATTTGAAATGGCCTGAAACTGAAAAAAGAAAAAGAAATTCCGCTCAGCTTTATCGCCCCATTCTTTACGAAGTTGTTGGTATCTACCCTCTTCTTCATCTATATGGCCGATAACCCGCTGCCATAAATGAAGGCCCAAACGCAATTCTGCCAGTAAAAAAATTGAGCAGATTAAAATTTTACGGGTTTCAAATCCTTCTGATAAAAAATAAGTGATTAATGTAATTACGGGGAAGTTGAGTGCCCAAAAAACATCTACAACTCCAGCATTTTTAATTTTCTTTGCCCAAAGCCATACCACAAACATGATGGTACAACAGGCAATTAGGGAAATTAAAGCAATAAAAAGTAAATGTGCTATTTGAAAAGGCATAAGGTTAAGATAAAAGGTTTAAGGCCAAAAGCCATGCTCGTATAACTGAAACTTTAACAAAGCACCTTACAACCTAAACCTCACACACTATACTTTGACAAGCAATTCTTTAATACCTTCACCATCTTTCAGTTTAAATAAATGCACTAAAACATAGGCTAGAGTAGCTATACTGCCTAAACATACGAACAAAATTGTAATAGAGATTTTAAGAATAATGCTTTTTTCTTTATAAAACATCCACAGTGTGATAATGAAGATGTTGGCGTAAAAATCCCAAAGGGTTGCACGCATCCATGGAATGCTACCCAAAAAATCCCATTCCTCAAATAAATTTCTTTCTAAAGAAGTGGAGATTACTTTATAGCACATAAAGATGAAAAGTGCTGAAAATACAATTTTAAGAAAATTTATCATAGAACTCGTTTTTGCATTGGCTTAAATTATACTTTGCAATAAACGAAGATTTTACGAAAAGAGATTTTTCGCCAGCAAACAATAACACAATAATTAAGATGAGTTTATAGCAAAGGTTTTAAAACCGCCCAAACATTATTTGCCAAAATTTTATCGCCTTCTGCGGTTGGATGTATTCCATCGGCTTGATTTAGTTTAGCTACACCACCAACATGCTCAAGTAAAAAAGGAATCAAACTCATGTTATTTTTCTTAGCCAATTGCGGAAACATATCTTTAAAATCTGTAGTATATTTTTTACCCATACTTGGGGGCATTTGCATACCAGCCATTACCAATTTAGCATCAGGGTATTTGGCTTCTACCCTATCAATAATGAATTGTAAATTTTTAGTTGTTTCAGCTACGGGTACACCACGCAAACCATCATTTGAGCCAAGTTCCAAAACAAAAACATCAACTTTCTGCTTTAAAAGCCAATCTATTCTACCTTTTCCACCTGCCGAGGTTTCACCGCTTAAACCCCCATTAATAACTTTGTATGGCATTTTTAACGAATCAATTCTATTTTGAATTAAAGCCGGGTATGCCTCTGTTGGGTCTAAGCCATAACCTGCAGTTAAACTGGTTCCAAAAAACAAAATATTTTTTATAGCTTGGGCAGTTTCACCCTTAGCATTTTTTGCAGAATCGGTTAATTCAGTTTTATTTTTAGCATCGTTATTGGAGCAGGCCTGTAATATTCCTGTCAAAACAATTAATACCATTAAGCGTTTTCGTAACATATCTATTTATTCTATCTCTTAAAATCAAAAGTCATTATCTTTAACGGAAAAGGGCGCATTATGTTTTTTGCGTTTTAACCCAAAACTTAAATTCTTTAGCCATTGGAAAGTATACTAAATATCCGAAATGTAAGTAAAATTTATCAAAGCGCTGGTCGTGAACTTACTGTTTTAAACAATGTAAACTTTTCGATAGATGCAGGTTCTACAGTTGCCATAACCGGGCCATCGGGAAGTGGAAAAACAACTTTACTCGGACTTTGTGCTGGTTTAGATAGGGCAAGTACAGGAAGTGTAGAGCTTAATGGGGTGGTTTTAGATAAACTATCTGAAGATGAACGTGCAGCAGTTCGTAACCAATATGTGGGCTTTATATTTCAAAACTTTCAGCTGTTGCCAACCTTAACTGCATTAGAAAATGTTATGGTTCCTTTAGAACTTCGCGGAGCAAAAAATATAAAATCGCATGCTTTAGAACTGTTAGATAAAGTTGGTTTGGCCGATAGAGGTCACCATTATCCTGTTCAACTTTCTGGTGGCGAACAACAAAGGGTTTCTTTAGCCCGAGCATTTTCAAATAAACCTGCCCTACTTTTTGCTGATGAACCTACCGGAAACCTGGATGCCGAAACGAGCGAAAAAATTATAAAATTGTTGTTTGATTTGAATAAAGATGCCGGAACAACCCTTGTTATTGTAACACACGACCCAGATTTGGCTGCCAGAACGAATAGAGTAATTAAAATGAAAGGTGGCTTAATTATAGCCGACGAAAACCCAAGTTATGCTTAACAAACTTCCAAAACAAAGTGTTCCTACTTCATGGTTATTTAAAATGGCATGGCGAGATAGCCGTAAAAATCGGTCGCGGTTATTGCTTTTCATCTCATCGATAATTTTAGGAATTGCAGCTTTAGTAGCTGTTTATTCATTTAAAGATAACCTTCAAAATGATATTGATAGGCAAGCCAAAGAACTTACAGGTGCCGATTTAATTGTAGAAAGCAGGAAAGCTGTAAGCAAAAAAACACAACAAATGCTTAAAACCATGGGCAACGACCGTGCATCTGAGAGCACATTCGGTTCAATGGTGTATTTTGTTAAAAGTGGCGGAAGCAGATTAGTGCAAATGAAAGCTCTTGAAGGAAATTATCCTTTTTATGGATCCATCGAAACTACTCCGGCCAGCGCAGCAAAAAGTTTTTTTAATGGCAGAGAAGCTTTGGTAGATAAGACTTTAATGCTACAATTCAACGCAAAAACTGGCGATTCGATTTCTATAGGCGATTTAACTTTTAAAATTGCTGCTGTTTTAGATAAAGCACCAGGGCAAACGGGAATCTCATCTAGTGTAGCACCAATCATTTACATCCCCTTAAAATACTTAGATAAAACAGGCTTAATCAAAACCGGAAGCAGAATTAATTACAAATATTATTACAAATTCAGCAACCCGAACGAACTCGAATCAGTTATTAAACAACTCCAACCAAAGTTAGAAAAGGAAGGTTTGGATTTAGATACCGTAGCAGAAAGAAAAGAACAAACCGGCAGAAGCTTTAGAGATTTGAATCGCTTTTTAGCGTTAACAGGTTTTATTGCATTGTTATTAGGATGTGTGGGTGTTGGAAGTGCTATCCATGTTTACATTCAAGAAAAATTATCTGCAATCGCAACACTTAGGTGCATGGGTTTAAAAGCCTGGGATGCATTTTTAATTTACCTTATTCAAGTTGCTTTTATCGGTGTTATTGCCGCAATACTTGGCTCTGTTTTAGGTACTTTAATTCAATTTTTACTGCCAATCGTTTTAAAAGATTTCCTTCCTGTTGAAATTACAATGCAAGTTTCATGGTCGGCAATTGGGCAGGGATTATTGCTTGGTTTAGTCATATCCGTACTTTTCGCTTTACCTTCACTCTTATCGGTTAGAAGAATCTCTCCACTAAATGCTATCAGAGCAACATTCGAATCCAATACATCTAAAAAAATAGATTTATTAAAAGGGTTGGTTTATTTGCTAATGGTTGTTTTTATAGTTGGTTTTACTTACCTACAAATGCAGGGTTGGGTACAAACCATTGCCTTTACCGTTGGGATTTTAATCGCCTTCCTTCTATTAATGGCCTTCTCTAGCATATTAATGTTCCTGGTGCGCAAGTTAATGCCAGCGTCGTTAAGCTATTTATGGCGACAAGGTTTTGCGAATTTGTACCGCCCTAACAATCAAACCTTAATGCTCACAGTTTCTATCGGTTTATCAACCGCGTTTATCTGCACACTATATTTTGTTCAAGGCATTTTGATTAACAGGGTAACACTATCTTCAGGTGAATCGCAACCAAATATGGTTTTGTTTGATATTCAGAATACTCAGAAAGTAGCAGTTACCGATTTGACTAAATCTTTTAAATTGCCATTGATGAATCAGGTGCCGGTAATTACAATGAGGATTGAAGAAATTAACGGGAAAAAGGCTGGCGCTGATAGCACCAACAGAAGGGCCTTTAGAAATGAAATCCGAGCGACTTACCAAGATACTTTAACAGCGGCAGAAAAAATTGTTGATGGAAAATGGATTGGAAAAGTTAATAATGCTAACGATGCAGTTTATATTTCTCTTGATCAGAATTTCGCCAAAAGCATTAAAGTAAAACTGAATGATAAAATAGTTTTTAATGTTCAGGGCATGCTTTTGCCAACGGTTGTTGGTAGTTTAAGAGAAGTAAACTGGAGTAGAATGCAAACCAACTTTCGAGTTGTTTTTCCATCAGGTGTTTTAGAACAGGCACCACAGTTTCATGTTTTGATGACCAGAGTGCCTAATAGTGAAACATCAGCAAATTTTCAAGGTTCGGTGGTTCGCAAATTTCCAAACATTTCGGTAATTGATTTGGGCTTAGTACTTAAACTGTTAGATGAATTGTTGGGTAAGATTAGCTTTGTGATTCAATTTATGGCAGGTTTTAGCATGGTCACCGGATGGATTGTATTAGTATCAGCTGTGCTTACCAGTAAAAACCAACGAATAAAAGAAAGCATTTTGCTAAGAACTATGGGCGCCAGCAGAAAACAAATTTTAGCGATAAATGCAATTGAATATTTTTTCTTAGGATTATTTGCCGCAGCTGCAGGCTTAATATTGGCAATAAGTGGCAGCTGGGCTTTAGCGAAATTTAGTTTCGATGCAACATTTATACCTCCATTACTACCAACACTTTTACTTTTTAGCAGTGTAGTTTTATTAATCGTAATAACAGGAATATTAAGCAGCAGAAGTATTTTAAATAAACCACCGCTGCAAATTTTAAGAAATGAAGGAAACTAAAATGACGAATTAACGATGCACTCGGATAGGATTGTAAGCAATAATAAATTCAGAATCTGAGTGCTGCGCACCGAAAGTGTTTATTGGATCTTTAGCAAAAATAGGTGTTTCATTTAATACCGTTTTTACAAATTCTGATAACTGTAATAACGATTTACTATCAATTTGCGTAGAAACTGTTGGATAATATTTTTGTTCTATTTCTAGTTTTTCAGCAGCATTTGCCAAGCTTAATTTCCAACCTTCATCTTTTTTAAAACCATATTCTTTTGTAGCACTATTTATTGCATAAGCATACATTTTTGCTTGAAATTCTATTTCTTGATTTTCCATTTATTTATTTTTGTACCAACCACCTAGTTTAGTTAGCATATTATTTTATTCCTGATGTTTAAAGAAAACCTAAAAAGAAAGCAGATGGTAACCGCTTTAACAGATTTAATTTTTTAGCCGGGAGCACGCGACCAATTCTTGATTTGTTCAAAAATACTCAAAATAAACGGTAGCAAGGTTTTAATTGCGTAATATTAATAAATAGTAAAATTTTTGCCGTTTAGAATGTTGTTAATTGTATAACTTGCAAAGTAAATAATTAAGTTTTTCATTTGAATAATACCACCAAACCAAACAATTTAGCTAAGCCATTTCTAAAATGGGCAGGTGGTAAAACACAGCTAATCTCTGCAATTGAGCAACATTTACCTCAGCATATATCCGCAATTAAAGATTTAACTTACATTGAACCGTTTATTGGAAGTGGTGCAGTTTTCTTTTGGTTTGTTCAAAAATATAACATCAAAAAAGCAATAATCAACGATATAAATACCGATTTAATAAACGTTTACAAGGTCATAAAAAACAAACCCGAAAAATTAATCGAAAAGCTTACCCAATTAGAAAGGGAATATTACGCACTAGCTTTTGAAGAAGATAGAAAGAATTTTTTCTTGGAAAAACGAAGTGAATTCAACGTTAAAAGTGATAAAGAAATCGATAATGCTGCCTTTTTTATCTTCTTAAATCGGACATGTTTTAATGGATTATACCGCGTAAACAGTAAAAACTTATTTAATGTTCCCTTTGGAAAATATATCAAACCCAAAATCTGCGACGCTCAAAACCTACTTGCAACTAGCAAATTATTAAAAAACGTAACCATTTTAAATGGCGATTATACTGAAACGGCAAAACATGCCAATAAAAATAGTTTTTTCTATTTTGACCCACCTTACAAACCAATTAGCAAGACATCATCATTCAATGCGTATGCAAAAGATAATTTTGATGATGAACAACAAAATAAACTAGCAGCGTTTACAGAGCAACTAACCACAAAAGAACACTTTTGGCTTTTGAGCAATTCTGACCCAAAAAACTTAAACCCTGATGATTTGTTTTTTGATGAACTCTACAACAAACCAGCCAACACAATTTTAAGGGTAAAAGCAAGGCGAATGATAAATTCTAACGCACAAAAGAGAGGTGAAATAAATGAAATTTTAATTATGAATTACCCTATTAAAATGCTTTAAAATCCTAATTCTTTCATCATGACATCTAAATCTCGCCATTTTTTTCCTTTCGAAAAGCTTGCCGCATAATCTGGTTGTAAATTCTCTACAAGAACTTGGTGCATCCCCAATCTTTTAATTCGTTTCTTTAAAATTGCATGTTCTTTATTTTCCTCTGCAACCATACCGGCATAAATAACCGTAAACCAAATGTTAATTTCTTCAGTATTTTCTGCGTAATCACTTGCTAACAAATCAATAAGTTTTAAAACATTAGGCACGATGGTTTTATCCGCAAAAAGATAAAATTTTAAAAAATCGTTGTAAATTTTTTGAGCCGAATATTGTTTGGAGAGTTCTTGAAGCCGACCAAAGTATTCAGCATCTGAAGGAGGATAACGTTTGTTACCATTCTTTGTTAAATAGATACACCAATCATCGAAACTTCCTTTATCAAATTCGATTAGAATATGGTTATTTAAAGTCTTTATAAGTGTAGGCATCCCATTTATTTTAAGTGAGTTAGAAGCGGAATGTGTATTAAATTTACAAAAATTTTAGATAAGAAAAAATTATTAAAAAAAAGGCTGTACCATAAATTGTTAATTCTTATCAAATTCATTTCAAATTTAAAGAACCACCTTTTTATGATACAACCAGATTAAATTTATTTAACTGCTGATGCTCCTGCTTCAGCTACTTCATGGTCGTCATCAACTGTACTTCCAGAAACGCCTATCGCACCAATAATTTCTCCTGATTCATCTTTTAATATTACACCACCTGGAAAAGTTATTAATCCCCCATTAGAGTGTTCAATATTAAACAATGGCTGCCCTGGCCCAACCAATGGCGTCAATGCTTTAGTATCCATTTGAAACCAAGCAGCAGTTTTTGCTTTCTTGATGGAAATATCTACCGAGCCAATCCAACCACCATCCATATGTACGAAGGCAACAAGGTTGCTTCCTGCATCTACAACGGCAATATTCATTTTTGTATTAATTTCTGTGGCCTTTTGTTTCGCAGCTGTAATAACAGATTCTGCTTGTGCTAAAGTAATGTTCATATTTTTATCAATTAGTTGAGATACAACAAGTAACTGAATTATATGTTTAATAATGTTATCGCTTTATAGCTTTTACGACTGAGATAATATCTTCTTCACCAAATTGCTCCTCTGCATTCGTAAATGTTTTTAGAGCTGTTTGAGCTAAGGGAGAATTCAGTCCTTCTGCTTGGGCTAACTTCAAATCTTTAACAATGTGTTTTAAAGCAAAGGCAGCTTTAAAATTATCGTTTAAAATAGCATCACCTTTAATTTTGGTAAAGATATTTCCAATTGCAGCATTATTAATTAAGTTTAATAAATCTTCAGGTTTAACTCCTTTATCATTTGCAAAAAGAATCGTTTCTGCTAAACCTTGCGCATACAATGCCAATAATGAGTTTATTGCGAGTTTTGCATTATTGCCTGTTCCCACATCGCCAATATGCATAACAAGTTTGCCTAGTTTTTCTAAGATAGGTTTAACTGATTGATAGGGTTTTTCCTCTCCACCAACCATGATAACCAATGTGCCTGTTTCGGCCTGTTTTACACTTCCAGATACTGGTGCATCTAAATAAAAATTTCCTTTTTCTCTGCACATTTGAGCCATCTCTATGCTAACTGCTGGCGAAACAGTACTCATATTAATGATAACTTTTCCGCTGGATTTGCTATTTAATAAGCCCTGTTCGTTGGTAAAGATATGCCTAATTGCTTCATCATCAGAAACCATAATAATTACAACGTCTGTATTATCAAAGATTTTTTTTGGCGACGAACATATTGAGGCACCTAATTTTGTTAGCGTTTCCGTTTTATCTTGACTTCTATTGTAAACCGATAATTGATAACCTGCTTTAATCAATTGCTCGGCCATTGGGATGCCCATATTGCCTAAGCCAATCCATCCGATGTGAGTTTCTTCCATAAACAAATATCAATTATTAAGCTCAAATTTTTAATTTGTTGGGTAATAATTTGATTAGCTTTTAGTAACGATAGTTTTAATTTGATTTAGAAAGGCAATCTGCCGCTCATTAATTAATCTGGAAGCTTCTTCATAAGAGAACCAATTTGCTTTGTCAACTTCTGGATAAACTTTCATTTTACCCGAACGAGGTGGCCATTCAATTTCGAAGGTGTTGCTCACAAATTTGGATGCATCGACATCAAAATCAATAGCCCAACACAATACTTTTTTGCCGCCCTTTTGTGTAACGGGATTTAATACTATATATTCTCCTGAAGGTCTAAAACCAGTTTCTTCTGCAAATTCTCTAATGGCAGCAGCTAAGGGTTCTTCATTTTCTAAAAGTTCGCCTTTGGGAATTGTCCACCAACCTTCATCCTTTTTAGCAAAAAATGGTCCGCCGGGATGAACTAAAAAAAATTCTAATCCATTACCCGAATTTCGAAACAGCATTAAGCCTGCACTTATTTTCATTGTTTCAATGGTAGTATAAATATGCCTATATATCAAAGTTGGTAAAATAATTGGATTCACCAACTAATGAAAATTAGTTTAAAAATTAAGAAAATAAACTAGTAAAACTTAAATACGCTAGATGTGTAAAGTAGTAAGAAAATTAAAACACCTAAGATACCTTAGTTAAAAAGCAAAGACTTTAAACTAGTCAAATTTAAATAAGCTTAGATGGCTGAGGTGGTAAAAAATTTTAACAAAAAAAAGGTCGCAGCATTTAGCCGCAACCTTCAGGTTATTTGTGTAATAGTTTGTTTATGATAGTTTAACCCCTTACTGTTTAACTATTTTAAATTCTGTCCTTCTGTTTAACTGATGATCAGCAGGACTACATTTTACCCCATTAGAGCATTCGTTAAGCAATTGACTTTCGCCATAGCCCATTGCAGAAATTCGGTTTTTATCAATACCGCAATCTATAATATACTGAACAGCAGAGCTTGCTCTTCTTTGTGATAATTGTTGGTTGTATTCATCATTGCAACGGCTATCTGTATGCGAACCAAGTTCTATCCAAATGGTTGGGTTGTCTTTAAATATTTTTACAAGCTTATCTAATTCTTTGGCAGCATCAGGTCTGATGTTCGCTTTATCAAAATCATGCTATCTGCGTATTTTGAGGCTTTCAATAAGCTAGAATGGCTATTTTTTTCAATTGATGTTTTTAGGTATTTACGTTGTTTAAAATACAACACTTTAAACTGGTCTTTAATGCCTGGTTTTTCTAAAACCCTAAAGGAAGAATCTAAATAAGAAAATGCTTGTTGATTATCGTTTATTGTGTCTGCCTTCCTTATAATACTAACTATAAGTTCATCATGATTAGGGTTTTCTGTATTGAAGTATTTGCAAGCAGATGTTCCAAACATAAACATGCTAGTAAGCAAAGAGATTAAAATAAACCTTATAAATTCTAAGCGAATATGGGTACTATTTTTTCTAACTACCATCGTAATAACTAAATTGGGATAATCTCAATTACCTGTATCGTACAATTGATGAAATCATCAAAACCGATAAAAATATTATTATTGTATCTGCAAAATGTAATAGATGTTTTAATTATATTATTATTCTCTACTTATTAAAAATACAAAATATTAACGCATTTTTTTATAATCATGTAATAACAATCACACATTTTGTACAAATCTTATTGCAAAAACTAATCCATTACTTTGTTAAATCAATTTACAACATTGAAATAAAAATGATATTAACGTTTAAGAATTAAATTATAAAGTTAAATTGCTTGGATTAATTAAAATACAATTCGTTTGGTTCTATTCAGTTTTAAGCTGAGGACTGCTTATACAATAAACGTATTTTAGAAATATTTGGTTTTTGGAGCAGAAAATAATTGAACATCATCACTTAAAATGAAAGGATTTCATTTTACAAAATAATCCATAAATATCTTCAGGTTATAATTAGCCACAATTTAGTTCAAGTTGAAGAAGGCATGAATGAGGGTACTGAATTTGGAATTAATGTAATAAAGACGTCACTAGGAAACAAAAAAATCAGCTCTAGAAAGCTTTTTTACTTTCATTGAACTGATTCTAAGTATTCTTAATTATTTTGGTTTTCCCAAAATTTAAGAGAAATCAAATGATGCTTTTCGGGCTATAATAATCCGTATAAACCGTGACCATAAGAACGTAATGAAGATGAAACTGACTTCATTTTCTCTGGAGCCGGACCTTTTACTTTATAAGCCTCAGGATGTAAATCGTACAATGCATCGTTTTCAGCGTTTTGTGTGTTTTTGTTGGTGAGTGTAGCGTCTTGTTGCAAGTTTAAATCTAATGGGGCCATGTTCTTATTATTTTTTTAATATAAACAGGCTCAATGGAAATTAGTTTGTTAGAAAATAGTCAAATTGAAAATATTTGTTGTATTCCTTTACCACAGATATATAAATTCTATATAAGGGCTATTTATAAAAATATAATCAAATTTACTACTTAAACCTGAAAAGCTTAACTAGTGATATCAATAGAAATACAGCAAGTGTTTTTATAATAAATTCTATTAAAATCTGTGTTTCTGTGGCAAAGAATGTTTACAGAAATTTCTTCTGTTTTGCCACAGAAGCGGAATGTAGTGCATAAAAAAAAGCTTCGATATACATCGAAGCTCTCCAAGACAAAATCTAAAATTATTTTATCGTTACAGGAACTGAAACTTTGTCCCAATCCATTGTAAAACCACTTTTTGTAACTTTATAAACCAAAGTTTCTTGTGTTGCTTTTAAAGGTTTTACTTTAACATCAACTCTTAAAGCATCTTTAGCTTCTTCATATTTATATGCACCCCATTGTTTAGGTTCTTTATTGAAAATAGCTGTCCATGTACCGCTTTCTTTTGGAATTAAGAAAAAGCTATACTTTCCAGCTGCTAATGCTTTACCTTGAACCATTATATTTTTATCGGTTTCGAACGTTGTAGCATCATTTGCACCTGCACGCCAAACTTTATCATAGGCTTCTAAACCACCCCAAATTTTACGGCCTTTTACCGACGGGCTACTGTAAGCAATTGTAATGGTAGCATCTTTCACTTTTCCTGTAGCAGTTGCCGCCGGACTAGCAGGTTTTTTTGCCTCTTGAGCTAATGCACTTACTGAAATGGTTATTGCCGTTAAAAGCATTGTAACCGATTTAATCATCGTTTTCATAGTATTAATTAATTATCTGATTTGTTGTTTTTTATTTTACGAATTTAATGCTTTGGGTCGATAAAACAATAAGCCAATAGCTGAAAAAAGTATTACCGCTGCTGCCCCAATTACGTTTAGCCACAGAAAGGATACAATATCGAATTTATAAACGGCAATAACTGCAATTTCTGATAAGATTGCAGCAATAAATACATTTGGTCCAGTTATTTTCTTATAATAAAAAGCGACTAAGAAAATGCCTAAAATTGGTCCATAAAATAGCGAACCTAAAACATTTACAGCTTCTATAAGTGAGCCCATTTGCGTTGCAAACATGGCTACAGCAATGCTAAAAATACCCCAAGCCAAAGTATGTAATCTGCTATATTTTAATTCTGTTTCATCATCAGGAAGTTCCTTTTTAAATATCAAATGAATATCTTTTAATGAACATGCAGCTAATGAATTTAATGCTGCGGAAATTGACCCCCAACTGGCTAAAAATATTATAGCAAAAAGTAATCCTATCATCCCGACGGGAAGCGTGTTTTTTACAAAATAAAGGAAGATATAATTGGTATCGGTTTTTTCGGCATTATAATTTGAACTATTTATCGCTTCTTCTACCCTACCATGTAAATCCTTAACTTTTGCTTGTGTTTCTTTAAAGTCTTCAATTTTATTGCTTAATGCAACCGATTTGCTTTCCTTAAGCTTAATGATTTCTTTTGATTCGGCATTGAATTTTTGCTGCAAAGCCTGATGCTCCTTCTCAAAAACCGCAGCCTGTACCGGTTTTGTATCTTTTAAATATTGATAAGAACGTTCGTTAAAATATATGGGTGCTGGTTTTAAAGAAAAGAAAGCGAAAAGTAAAGCTCCAATTAAAAGTATGGCAAATTGCATAGGTATTTTAACCAAACCATTTAATAAAAGTCCCATTTTTGCATTGGTATTGTCTTTAGCTGTAATGTACCTTCCAACCTGACTTTGGTCGGTACCGAAATATGAAAGTGCAAGGAAAAATCCACCAATTAAACCACTCCAAATGTTGTATTTATCTTTCCAATCAAAATCGGTGGTAATTACATTTAACTTACCAGATTTGCCTGCAAGATAAAGTGCATCTTTGAAACCGATACCATTTGGCATATTTTGTACAAGCAAATAACCCGCGAAAGCCATTGTACCTAAAATAATTAAAAATTGAAGTTTTTGGGTATGTGCAATTGCTTTTGCTCCACCAACAAAGGTGTAAATTAAAAGTATTCCTCCAGTTAAAACGTTGGTTAAATAAATATTCCAGTTTAGTACGCTAGATAAAATGATGCTTGGCGCATAAATGCTTATTCCGGTCGATAATCCTCGCGAAAAAAGAAACAGTAAGGAAGTTAAAACCCTGGTTTTTTTATCAAATCTATTTTCTAGATATTCATAAGCCGTGTAAACATTTAACCGCTGAAAAATTGGAATGAAAGTGATGCAAATTACAATCATTGCCAAAGGCAAACCGAAATAATATTGTACAAAACGCATCCCATCGGTGTAGGCTTGACCAGGTGCAGAAAGAAATGTTATGGCGCTTGCCTGTGTCGCCATGATGCCCAAAAGCACAATATACCAAGGCATTTTATTATCGGCCTTTAAATAAGATTCGTTGCTTTTTTGCCCGCGACCAATATATACGCCATAAGCCACTACGGCAAAAAGTGTAAAAAGGAGTACTATCCAATCGATATTACTCATGCCCAAAATTTAGTAAAAAGATAATAAAATAGAATTTGGAATATCAATGCAATTGCCAATAATATGTACCAGGTATTCCAGTGTTTGAGTTGGTTTTTCATTAGTTTGGTTGTGCAGATATGAAATTAAAAAAAAGCTTAGCTGCACCAACATTTCCGGCTGGCAACTGCCTAAAAAACGATAAAGGAGTGTAAATAAAATTGCCTTTACCGTATTTTGCATATAACGTAGAACCCTGTAAAGGCTCTTCGCCTGTATCATTCATTTCAAATAGCGGCTCGTATTCTTTGTTCCATTTATCAGGGAAGTAGGCGCCACGTTCCTGTACCCAACCTTTAAAATCATCGGCAGTAATTTTGTTCGGATAGTTTAGTAATTTATGATTCGTATTTAAAATCTTAACATCAGCGTTTTCTTCAGTTACCCGTTTGTTTGCAATACTGAAAGGATACATACCTAATCTATCAACCGAAACATCTTGATTGGTATTGTATTGCATAATTAAATTACCTCCATCTTTTACATAAGCCCATAAAAAAGGTATCCATCTTGCTAGTTTTTTCTCCGTATTATTTGCTCTAACACCTAAAACGATTGCATCGTACTGTGAAAGTTTATTCTGACTTGCAGGCTCATCTAAATTCCCATAGAAATCATCATCCTGTAAAACATCAACCTGAACTCCGGCTACACGTAGAAACTCTGGAATAAAATCTCCTGCACCTTGCACATATCCAACTTTTTTAACACTATATAGAAAATCACTTTTCATTACTATTGCACTTGCAGGAGCAAAATATTGTAAAGATGGCAGATGTGGATATTGAATAAGCACCTGTTTTTTGCTGTAAGTTTTGCCATCAACACCATAGCTTACATCCAGTTGTATTCGGTTTGAATTTATTTCAGAAAGCTTCGCTTTTGGAATCGTATAATCTACAGTAACATCGTTAGCATTTATCTGCTTTAACTCTCCGCCACCTACAAGCGCACCATTGTAAAAAATATTCACCATTCCATTATCAAACTTTTTAGTAGAATTTGCTTTAAAGTTTAAACTAACATGCAAATCTTCGTTATTTTTAATTAAGTAAACAGGTTGGGTAAACTTTAATTCTAATGCCGGAACAATCCTTAATGCTTCAACAACATCGCCACGAACAGGATCTAATTTTTTAAAGGATAAGGGCAATTTAACCTGGAATTTCTCGTCACCAATCTTTAATGAAAGAATAACATTTAAAGCAGATTCTGTTTCAGGCAAACCAATTAGGGTATCATTATCAACCGAAAAGGTTGCTGCGTTTTTTGCAGGTTTTGCCATCCAATAAGGCTCTGTTAATGCAGCATCTGCCGGAATTTGAATTTTATGGTTAATCGTAATCAGCGAATCGCCCGATATTTTTGCATTTAAATTTTCGGTTTGATTTAGCCACTTTACTTGTTCCAAAACGATAGGACTTGTGGTTCTTGAAATTAAATTAAGCCTGAAATTATAACTTTCTCCGGCTACAGCTTCGGCTTGGTTGGTTACCATTTCGCCCATAAAACCAGCACAATTTAATATGATGTTGTTGATTGCGGCTAGCTTATCCTTTTTTAGATTTGCATCTTTTAAAGCGATAATCTTTTTACGTAAAGTCAGCAAAGCTTTTAAACTCAAATCAGGTTGGTTAAAATTAAACGTGCTAATAATTTTATCTAGAGACTGGTCAATATCTGCATCGCCTTTAGCCGTCCAGGTTTGCTTTATTCCATCAAAAAGAGATGTCTTCGCTTGTTCGCCTAAAACATGGGTAAAGTATTCATTTCTAATGCCTGCAACAGATTGTGTTCCTGCACCTTGGCTTTTGTGCAAACTTCTGCTTAAGCCTGCCAATTCTCCATAACCCATACCAAGTTGTGCATCGTACTGACCAACAGCCACTTTAAATTGATTTTCTGATGTGGTGTTTACACTACCAAAGCGAAACGTGTTCCACAGCAAGCGCTTAGGCTGCCAAACACTAACATATTTTAATTGGTTAGGAAACATATTTTTGTCGGCGGCTGCCTTAAATGCCTTTTCTGCAACCACAGCTGATGCTGCGTGTTGCCCATGTCCTGCCGCTGCAGTTGGTGGAAAACGACAAATAATTACATCTGGACGAAATTTTCGTATTACCCAAACTACATCTGCAGTAATGCTATCCGCATCCCATTGTTTAAAAGTATCATTAGTGTTTTTAGAGAAACCAAAATCAATAGCCCTGGTAAAAAATTGTTGAGCACCATCAAGTTTTCGGGCTTCTAAAAGTTCATGTGTTCTGATTAAACCCAACGCAGCACCTTGTTCGGTACCTAATAAATTTTGCCCTCCATCACCTCTGGTTAAAGATAAATAAGCGGTTTCTACATTTTGCTCGTTTATTAGCCAAGATAATAATCCTGTATTTTCATCATCAGGATGTGCGGCTAAATATAAAACTTTAGGAATATGCTTCAGGGTTTTTAGCTCTCGATAAATTTCCGACGATTTTGCCGGGCGAACCTGCTGAGCTGAGCTTGTAATAGCAAAGAAACCAAACGAAATAATGGCTGTTATAACTTTAAACATATAATTTGCTTTGTTGTATTTCAAAGATGCTAAAATGCTTTTATTTTGAAGCGCAGAAAACAAAATTGGTACAGAAATTTAATCAATTTGCTAAATATTAGCACAAACATTTTCTTTTGTTGATGTGGAAACAGATTTAAATGCTTTAAGCTTATCAACTCATAAAATCATCAAATAAATATCGGTTTGAATTTCTTAATATTGCCTCATAAATTTTACCTATGAATGGGATTGTCCTCATCATTGATGATGAAAAGAAAATTTGCAGTTTGCTTTCGCGGATTATTGAATTGGAGGGATTTAAAACTTTGCAAGCCAACACTGGCAAAGAAGGTTTAAAACTTTTAAAAACCAATGATGTAAACTTGGTTATTAGCGATGTAAAGTTACCTGATGTTAATGGCGTTGCTTTAGTAAAAGATATTAAAGCGATAAAACCATTTGTAGAAATTATAAATCTTACCGCTTACGGAACCATTGCAGATGGTGTTTTAGCCATAAAAAATGGTGCTTTTGATTATCTGGTAAAAGGCGATGATAATGATAAAATTATACCCTTGCTTTACAAGGCGATGGAGAAATCGAACCTGGAGCAAAGAGTTTTCGATTTGGAAAACAAGATAACCCGAAAGCACAGTTTTACCACTATTATTGGTACATCAAAAGCTTTAAAAGAGGCTATAGAGCTAGCTAAAAGAGTAAGTAAAACCGATACTACTGTTTTACTTTTAGGTGAAACCGGTACCGGGAAAGAGGTTTTTGCACAATCCATTCACTATGAAAGCCCAAGAGCAATGAAACCCTTTGTGGCTTTAAATTGCAGCGGTTTTAGTCCGGAGTTATTAGAAAGCGAATTGTTTGGTTATAAAGCCGGGGCTTTTACAGGAGCAAATAAAGATAAAAAAGGACTGCTGGAAGAGGCAAACGGTGGCACTTTATTTCTGGATGAAATTGGAGAAATGAACCTTGATTTGCAGGCTAAATTATTAAGGGTTTTAGAAAATCAGAGTTTTATAAAAGTTGGCGATACATTAACGCAGCAAGTAAATGTGCGAATTTTAGCTGCCACCAATAAAGATTTAAAATCTGATGCATCTACCGGAAAATTTCGTTCTGATTTATACTACCGCCTTTCGGTTTTCAGCATTACTTTACCTCCACTTAGAGAGCGTAAAGGTGATATTTTACCATTAGCAGAATATTATTTAAAAGAATTTTCAGATAAAGTAAACCGAAAAGGATTAAAGTTTGATGATAAAATTTTAGCGTTGCTAACGGAACATAGCTGGAAAGGAAACATCAGAGAATTAAAAAATATTATTGAAAGGCTGGTTATTTTATCAGATGGAGAAACGCTAAACACATCGGCTTTGCCGCCCGAATTTTATGAATTTTCGCCTTTAGAAAATGATTACAATTTGCAGCAAATAGAAAAGCAACACATCCAAAAAGTGCTTGTTCATACAAAAGGAAACAAGACCGAAACTTCGAGATTATTGGGAATTGGATTAACAACACTTTATCGTAAGATTGAGGAATACCAGATTAAGGAAATTTAAACTTTTAAACTTTACAACAAATTATTTGTCTTTAACCTAGTTTATCAAATTCATATAAAATATTAGCATGCGTAAATTTTTTCTAACCATCATTACCTCATTTCTAACGCTCACTTTATTTGCACAACAACCCTATTTTCAGCAAAGTTTAAAATACAGTATTGACGTTACCCTAAATGATAAAGAAAAATCGTTAAAAGGATTTGAAACGATCAATTACAAAAATAATTCTACAACAGCTCTTGATTTTATTTGGTTTCACATTTGGCCAAATGCTTATAAGAATGAATCGACAGCGCTTTTTCAGCAAATAAGAAGTGATACTTCACGAAAAGAGAAACTTCAAAATATTACTTACGGAAGCATTGATGGGCTAAACTTTAAAGTAGACGGACAAGCTGCAAAAACCGAAGCTCATCCAAATCCACAGTACATTGATATCATTAAATTAATACTCCCAAAAGCTTTAAAGCCTGGCGATTCCATCAACATAAGCACTGGTTTTAATGTAAAATTGCCAAATTATTTTTCTCGCTCGGGTTATGCCGATACAGAATTTATGATAACCCAATGGTACCCAAAACCCGCCGTTTTTGATAGAGACGGGTGGCATGAATTTCCATACTTAGATATGGGTGAATTTTATAGTGAATACGCTAATTATACGGTTAATATAACGTTGCCTTCAAACTATGTTGTGGGTGCAACTGGAGTTATGCAAAATGAAACCGAACTAGCAGATTACAAACGTATTGGAACTAAAAATGTATCGTTCAGAACCGATAAACCCGAACTATATAATCCAAAAACAAAATCGGCAACCAAAACTTTAGCTTATGCTATCAATAACGTTCCTGATTTTGCCTGGTTTGCTGATAAAGATTTGGTAATTCAATACGATACAGTGAAGCTTGCATCGGGTAAAGTTGTCGATGCTTTTAGCTATTACCACAATAAAAAAAATACACTTTGGGTTAACAGTATTGATTATATAAAAGATGCAACTCAAAAATACAGCAAATGGATTGGTGAATACTAATACCCTGTGGTACAAGCAATTGAAGGACCAAAAAATAACGCCAGCGGTGGTATGGAGTATCCAACAATAACACTAATCACAAGTCCTGATGCTAAAAAAGAAAGCTTAGATGGTGTAATTACGCATGAAGTTGGGCACAATTGGTTTATGAGTATGCTTGGCAGTAACGAGCGCATGCACACATGGCAAGATGAAGGTTTTAATACTTTTTATCAATTCAGATACGAAGCAGAAAAATATAAATCAAACTCTATTTTTGGCGATGCCATTCTAGCTAGTTTAAAAGATTTGCCAACTGATAAATTTCTATCAAGTATTTATGGTGCATTGGCAAACGTACCTATGCAATCAGCTATAGAAACGCCCGCAGCGGACTTTAAAACATCTGAAGAATATGGTTTGATTTCGTATGCAAAAACAGCATTATGGTTGTATATACTAGAAGCAGAAATTGGTTCAGAGAAGTTTGATAAAGCTTTCCAAGCTTACTTTAGCGAATGGAAAAATAAACATCCATCTCCGGCAGATTTTAAAGCTTCTATGGAAAAATCGCTTGGTGTAAATTTAGATAAGTATTTTGCGTTGCTAAATCAACAAGGAAAATTCTAAATTAATCGTTCAAATAATATTCCTTTTTAAAATGAAATAAACCCTTCCAAAACGGAAGGGTTTATTTTTTTGCCAAAAATCAACAGAAATATTTTTCTATTATTTTACTCGTTAAAGTTCATTTTTTATGCTTTTAAATATTCAGGTGCTGCATTTGATATAGCGAGCGTATGAAATTTAAAAAAAATGGATAATCAGATAATATTTATACGTGTTGCCAACTTTCGGGATACGATTTATGCCGAAGAAATCAAATCAGAAACAGAAAATAGTGCTATTGCCCGTGGCTCGGGTATTGCTAAAAGAAGTATTGAATCAATAATCGAAAAAATGGTTTGTGGTAAAGCAGTTATTGCTGTAACAAATCATGGTGAGTGGGTTGGCTTTTCCTATTTCGAAACCTGGGAAGAAGGCAAATTTGTTTCAAATTCGGGGTTAATAGTTTCTCCGAAATTTAGAAATTCTGGAGTAGCCAAAAGCATCAAACAAAAAATCTTCAAATTGTCGCACAGGTTATATCCAAATGCAAAAATTTTCAGCATAACATCTGGTGCGGCTATTATGCACATGAATGCACAGTTAGGATTTTTACCAGTAACCTTTGCAGAAATTACCCATGATGAGCGTTTTTGGAAAGGATGTGAAAGCTGCGTGAACTATGATATTTTAGAAAGGAAAAAGAAGCGAAACTGCCTTTGTACAGCTATGCTTTTCGACCCGGAAAATATTATAGAAATCCCACTCTATTCTACAGAAAAAAACAACCATTTCAATCAAAAAACTCAATTTAAATCCCTTCAAAATGAATTTTAGTACTGAGCAAAATGTGGTTACAACACCCGATTTAAATGAGCTTTACACTAAAGCCATCAAACTGCTAAAAAACCTAATTGCAACACCATCATTTAGTGGAGAAGAATTGGAAACAGCAAATTTAATCGAGGCCTTTTTAAACGAACATCATGTTTTTACATTTAGAACGCATAACAACATTTGGTGCTACAATAAAAATTTTGATGAAACGCTGCCAACAATATTACTCAATTCACATCATGATACGGTGAGGCCTAATGGCCAGTACACCAGAAATCCTTTCGAACCAATTATGGAAAACGACAAGATTTATGGTTTAGGAAGTAATGATGCTGGCGGACCTTTGGTTTCCTTGATATCAACCTTCCTATATTTTTACGAACAGGAAAACTTACCGTTTAACCTTTGTTTAGCCGCTACTGCTGAAGAAGAAAATTCTGGCGATAAAGGCATAAAAAGCATTTTAAATCATTTAAAGCCAATTTCATTTGCAATTGTTGGCGAACCAACCTGTATGGAAATGGCCATAGCAGAAAAAGGTTCGATGGTTTTAGATTGTCATTCAAAAGGTGTTGCCGGGCATGCAGCTAGGGATGAAGGCGATAATGCCATTTATAAAGCCATAAAAGACATTAACTGGTTCATAAATTATCGTTTCCCGATTGAAGATAACTTACCCCAAGCCGTAAAAATGAGTGTTACCCAAATAAACGCAGGCATACAACACAATATAATCCCATCAGATTGTGCTTTTTCTGTAGATATTCGTTTTGACCACAACTACACGCAAAAAGAAATCCTGAATACGATTATAAACCATACCGATTGTCAGTTCAAAGTTCGGCACAATGTGTTGCAACCTTCAAATATCGATATTCACCATCCTATTGTCGCATCTGGATTAAGTATAGGCCGAAAAACCTATTCATCTCCAACCAGTTCGGACCAAGGCTGGCTAAACATGCCTTCTGTAAAAATGGGACCTGGAAATTCTTCTCGTTCACACACAGCCGATGAGTTTATCCTTGTTGAAGAAATAGAAGAAGGCATAACATTATACATCAGGTTGCTACAACAATTGAATTTAAACGAATCATTTTAAGTATTATAACGCCTTTCCAAAAAAGAAAAAACCCTTCCAAAACGGAAGGGTTTTTTTATGTTCAAAATATCGAATTACACCATTAATAAACATAAGTAACTGATAATAAATAACTTAACATTACACTGTGTGCATCGGCACAAGAGTTGGCAATAGGCATTTTATAAATCAATAAGTTATGACAATTATCCTGTTTTTAATTCTAATCCTGCTCTGCTGGGCAACTTACCTTTCTATCGATTGGTTTGAAAAAATTTAAAGAAAATGTTAGCACTATTCATCATCGCAATCGCCGTATTTATCTATATGATTTACGTGTTGATTAAACCCGAAAAATTTTAGCCTCCCTTAAAGGCAATTTAAAAAACATTTAAAAATGAACACTGAATTAACCGGCATTATTGCCACCTTCCTGCTTACCTTAATTATAGCCATTCCTTTGGGAAAATACTTGGCAAAGGTATTTGCAGGAGAGAAAGTCTGGACAGACTTTTTAAAACCGCTCGAAAACGGAATTTACAAACTTTCAGGCATCAACGTTAAAGAACAGATGGACTGGAAACAACAATTAAAAGCCTTACTAACCATCAATGTTTTATGGTTGGTTTATGGTTTTTTTGTATTGATATTTCAAGATAAGCTGCCATTTAACCCTGATGGAAACCCAGGCATGACGCCTGATTTGGCTTTTAATACCATCATCAGTTTCGTAGCCAACTGTAATCTCCAACATTATTCGGGAGAAAGCGGTGTAAGTTATTTGACACAACAATATGTGTTGATGTTTCTTCAATTTGTAAGTGCTGCAACTGGTATTGCCGCAGCAGTAGTATTGTTTAAAGCTTTTAGAGATAAAACTGCAACACAATTGGGCAACTTCTGGGAGTTTTTTGTAAAAGCAATTACCCGTTTATTATTGCCATTATCTATCATTATGGCTTTAATCTTAACTTTTAATGGCACACCAGCAAGTTACGAAGGTAAAGACCAGTTTATTTCTGTTCAGGGCGATACGGTTAATGTTTCTCGCGGACCTGCAGCACAAATGATTGCCATTAAACATTTAGGAACAAATGGTGGTGGTTATTTCGGTGTTAACTCTGCGCATCCATTTGAAAACCCCAACTACTTTACCAATATGGTAGAGCTTATTGCACAGGTAATTATACCGATAGCAATGGTTATTGCATTTGGTTACTTCATCAGAAGAAAAAAATTAGCCTGGACCATTTTCGGTGTAATGACGATTGGGTTGTTCCTGTTACTTATCCCGATGATAAGTTCAGAACTTGGCGGTAATCCTGCCTTGGCTAAAATGGGCATTTCGCAAACAACAGGCGCCATGGAAGGCAAGGAAGTTCGTTTTGGACCAGCAGCCTCAGCTTATTGGGCAACTGTTACTACGATTATCTCTACAGGTTCAGTAAACAGCATGCATGATAGTACAATGCCAATGTCGGGCACATGGCAATTGTTAGGTATGATGATTAATGCATTTTATGGTGGTTGTGGTGTTGGATTATTAAACTATTTCATTTACCTGATTATCGCCGTATTTATTTCGGGTTTAATGGTAGGTAGAACGCCAGAATTTTTAGGCCACAAAGTAGAGGCCAGAGAGATTAAAATTGCTGCGATTATTACGCTGTTAAGTCCATTTATGATTTTAGCAGGAACGGCAATTGCCAGTTATGTATTTACCAATCATGGTGATTCAGCCTGGGCAGTGCAACCAAAAGCGTGGTTAAATAACCCTGGTTTCCATGGCTTCTCTGAAATGCTTTATGAAGTAACATCATCAAACGCAAACAATGGTTCTGGTTTTGAAGGTTTAGGCGATAATAACGTATTCTGGAATGTACTTACAGGTGTAATTATATTCCTTGGTCGTTTCTTACCAATCATTGGTCCGGTTGCTATTGCAGGTTTATTAGGTGCTAAAAAATTCATCCCAGAATCTGCAGGAACATTAAAACCAGATACAAAAACATTCGCGTTGATGACCTTTGCTGTGATTTTAGTACTGAATGCACTTTCTTATTTCCCGGCGCTGGCTTTAGGTCCGTTGGCAGAATATTTTACACTAATTAGGTAGAATGTAAGATGGAAGATGGGTAGGAAATGTGTTAAAACATGATCCATTTTACATCCTCCATTTTTCATCAAACATATTACATCAAACATCTTACATAAATTAAAATGAAACCCAATAATAAATTGTTCGAACCTGCTTTAGTGCAAACTGCATTAAAACAATCTTTCATCAAACTCGACCCACGGGTAATGGTTCGTAACCCGGTTATGTTCACTGTAGAAGTGGGTACACTTGTAATGGCTTACGTTACAGTTTACTCTTTCAGCAACAGCGGACAAGGCTCTCCTTTGTATAACTTTTTCATCTTCCTCGTGCTTTTGCTTACCGTTCTGTTTGCCAATTTTGCGGAGGCCATTGCCGAGGCAAGAGGAAAAGCACAAGCGGATAGCTTACGTAAAACACGTGAAGAAACACCTGCAAAAGTACTTTTAGATAATGGAACAATCGAAATCCGTTCTTCAAATCAGTTAAAAAAAGGCGATGTATTTGTTTGCGAAACAGGCGATACAATTCCTACTGACGGAGAAATTATCGAAGGTATTGCAACCATCGATGAATCGGCTATTACAGGAGAATCTGCTCCGGTAATTCGCGAATCTGGTGGCGATAAATCATCCGTTACTGGTGGTACAAAAGTATTATCAGATGAGATAAAAGTGCAAGTAAGTACTGCACCTGGTGAAAGCTTTTTAGATAAAATGATTGCTTTGGTAGAGGGCGCATCCCGTCAGAAAACACCAAATGAAATTGCTTTAACTATTCTTTTAGCCAGCTTTACTTTGGTGTTCATCATCGTTTGCGTAACCTTAAAACCTTTCGCAGATTATGCAAATACACCAATCACCATTGCAGCTTTAATTTCGCTTTTCGTATGTTTAATTCCAACAACAATTGGCGGTTTATTATCAGCCATCGGTATTGCCGGAATGGACAGAGCTTTAAGGGCCAATGTAATTACCAAATCTGGTAAAGCGGTAGAAACTGCAGGCGATATTGATGTTTTGCTTTTGGATAAAACCGGAACCATTACCATTGGTAACCGTAAAGCAACCAACTTCTACCCTACTGCAGGCGTAATTATTAAAGATTTTACGGATGCTTGTGTACTGAGTTCTTTAGCTGATGAAACCCCAGAGGGAAAATCGATTATCGAATTGGCTGCTGAACAAGGATTTAAAAATTCGGGTACGCCTCAAGGTTCTACGTTTATCAAATTTACTGCCGAAACCCGTTCTAGCGGATTGGATACAGTAGATGGAAGACGCATTAGAAAAGGTGCTTTTGATTCCATCAGAAACATTGTAGAAAAAGCAGGAAATATTTTCCCATCGGATATTGAAGACCACGTTAAAGCCATCGCAACAAACGGTGGAACGCCACTAGTGGTTTCTGAAAATGAAAAAGCGCTGGGTGTTATCGAATTGCAGGATATTATCAAACCAGGCATTAGCGAACGTTTTGAACGCTTGCGCAAAATGGGTGTTAAAACTGTAATGGTAACTGGTGATAACCCCTTAACTGCCAAATACATTGCCGAAAAAGCTGGTGTAGATGATTTTATTGCTGAGGCAAAACCTGAGGATAAAATGAACTACATTAAAGATGAACAAGCTTTAGGTAAATTGGTTGCCATGATGGGTGATGGAACAAATGATGCTCCGGCACTTGCACAAGCTGATGTTGGTGTTGCCATGAACAGTGGAACACAAGCTGCAAAAGAGGCAGGAAATATGGTTGATTTAGATAACGACCCAACCAAGTTAATCGAAATTGTAGAAATCGGTAAACAGTTATTAATTACCCGAGGAACGTTAACTACATTTTCTATTGCCAATGATGTGGCGAAGTATTTTGCCATAGTACCCGCATTATTTATCGCCTCAATTCCGGCTTTGCAAAGCTTAAATATTATGGGCTTGCATTCTCCGGAAAGTGCAATTATGTCGGCTGTTATTTTCAACGCGATTATCATTCCGATTTTAATTCCATTGGCGTTAAAAGGCGTGGCATACAAACCAATTGGCGCAACCGCTTTATTACGTAGAAACCTGTTTATTTATGGTATTGGCGGTGTGGTAGCACCATTTATAGGCATTAAAATAATTGATTTACTAGTTGGATTATTTGTATAAACGTGCCTTAAGCTCTAGCAAATTTAATAGCAAATAGCAAAAGAAATTTGTTAGAGTTTGAAGAAGAAAAAAAAATAAAATCATGAAAAAATACATCATACAATCGATACGCTTAACCTTAGTTTTAATCGTATTATTATGCATCATTTACCCAATCAGCATTGCACTTGCAGGCAAACTATCTAAAGGAAATGGTGGTGGCGAAAAAATCACTAAAAACGGAAAAACTGTTGGCTACGAACTTTTAGGTCAGTCGTTTACCAAACCAGAATATTTTTGGGGCAGACCATCAGCAGTTGGATACAACGCAGCAGGTTCTGCAGGTTCGAACAAAGGACCATCAAATCCGGATTATTTGAAAGATGTTCAATCAAGAATTGATACGCTTTTAAAATACAATCCAGGCTTAGAAAAATCTCAAATCCCTGCAGATATGGTTACTGCATCAGGAAGTGGTTTAGACCCAAACATTTCTGAACAAGGCGCTGCCATTCAAATTGCAAGAGTTGCTAAAGCAAGAAAAATCAGCGAGCAAAAAGTTAAAGAAATGGTAGCAATGAACACTTTAAAACCTTTATTTGGCTTATTTGGTCCATCATCGGTTAACGTATTGAAATTGAATTTGGCATTAGATAATTTGTAATAGCTCATCTCGTAATTTCCAGGTACGAAGGATTTATGGCATTCAATATAATCTATTGATGTTAGTTTACTTCGTACCTCGCATGGACGACCGCTTGAAAAATTTGTAAACATATTAAATCAGTACATCACTAGATACAATAATGAAAAAACTAATCACTCTTATAATAACATTAACAGCAACCCTTACCGCTTTCGCTCAAGACGAGCCAAAAGTTAAATTCTCTGGTTACTTAGAAACTTACTATGGCTACGATTTTAACAAGCCTGCCGATCATAATCGCCCGGGATTTATTTATTCGCACAACCGTACCAACGAGGTAAATTTAAATTTAGGATTTATAAAAGCGGCTTACGATAGCGGCACCATTAGAGCAAACGTTGCCGTTATGGCCGGAACTTATGCAAATGCAAATTTAGCTGCAGAACCTGGTGTTTTGAAAAACATTTTCGAGGCAAATGTAGGCGTAAAACTTTCAAAATCAGAAAATTTATGGGTAGATGCCGGTATCTTCTCCTCACACATTGGTTTTGAAAGTGCCATTTCTAAAGATTGCTGGGTACTAACCAGAAATATTTCTTCAGAAAACACACCATATTATGAATCAGGAGCTAAAATATCTTATGGCACACAAGATGGAAAATTAATTGCTACCTTACTTTATTTAAACGGATGGCAAAGAATTACCCGCCAAAATGGAAATAATAAACCCGCTGGTGGTTTGCAATTAACCTGGAAACCAACCGATAAAATTACCTTAAACTATAGCAATTACTTAGGAACTGAAGGAGCAGATTCTGTTCGTGTGAATCGTTTTTACCACAATGTTTACGCAATTTACCAGGTAACCGATAAATTTGGCTTAACAGTTGGTTTCGATTATGGTACACAACAAAAATTAAAAGGCATTAGCGATAAAAACGAGGTGATTTCGCCAGTAGTTATTGCACAATATAAATTTGCCGATAAATGGGCAATTGCTGGTAGATACGAATATTATGAAGATAAAAATGGTATTTTTATTTCAACAGGAACTCCTAACGGATTTAAAACAAACGGTTATTCTTTAAACTTAGATTATTCACCAATTCAGAATGCAGTAATTCGTTTAGAGGGTAAAACTTATGATAGCAAGGATAAAATTTTTGTACGAGAAAATAGTTCGGTTAACGCAAATACAACCTTAACAGCAAGCATCGCAGTAGCATTTTAGCTATGTAAGATGGATGAGGGGAGATGGAAAATGGATGGATGCATGATCGAAAATGAAAGAGGGATAATGGAAGAGGTAAAATGGCGTTCACTATATTAATACATCTTGCACATTTACCATCATCCACCTTCCACCTCGCCCATCTTCCCTCTCACATCTTACATCTTACATTATTAAAACCATGAAAGACGATTCGGTTAAAAAGTTTCTCGAACTGATAAAAAAATCAAGAAGGGGAAAACTCAAAATCTACATTGGGATGAGCGCCGGTGTGGGCAAAACCTATCGGATGCTACAAGAATCTCATGCTCTTTTGCGCAATGGAATTGATGTTTGCATTGGTTATGTAGAAACTCATAAAAGAGCTGAAACCGAAGCGCTGGTTGCTGGTTTGCCAATAATCCCAAGGAAAAATATTTTCTACAGAGGTAAGGAAATTGATGAAATGGATTTGCAAGGCATTTTAAACCGGCATCCAGAAATTGTTGTGGTTGATGAATTGGCGCATACCAATGCCGAGGGAAGTAAAAACTTCAAACGCTGGCAAGATGTTTTCGATTTATTAGAAGCCGGAATTAGTGTAATATCAGCCGTAAATATTCAGCATTTAGAAAGTATAAACGAAGAAATTGAGCAGATAACCGGCATCAATGTTACCGAGCGAATTCCCGATAAAATTTTAGAAATTGCTGATGAAATCGTAAACATCGATTTAACCGCTGATGAATTAGTTACCAGACTAAAAGAGGGAAAAATATATGATAAAAGTAAAATTGAAAGGGCATTAGAAAACTTTTTTCAGGCCGATAAAATTTTACAATTAAGAGAACTCGCTTTGAAAGAAGTGGTTCATCAGGTGGAGCGAAAAATCCAAACTGAAATACCAAAATCAATCAAATTACGACCAGAAAGGTTCTTAGCCTGCATATCATCCAATGCAGAAACTGCAGGTGTAGTAATTAGAAAAACCGCTCGTCTGGCCTCTTATTATCGGTCTTCATGGGTGGTTTTATACGTACAAAGTGATGCCGAAAGTTTCGATAAGATTAAACTGGATAAACAGCGACATTTAATTAATCATTTTAAACTGGCTACAGAGTTAGGCGCCGAAGTAATCAAAATCAAAAGCAATCAGGTTACACAAAGTATTATCAACATGGCAACTGAAAAAGAAATTACAACCATTTGTATTGGCAAACCACATTTAAATATTTTTCAAGTGATTATGCGAACGGCAATTTTTAACCAACTGTTGCGTAATTTAGCCAGTCAGGAAATAGATTTGGTTATACTTTCGTAAATAAAATATACCACCTAAGACACCAAAGAACATATAAGCTTAATTTTACTAAGGTGATAAAATTTAAGAAATAGATTTAGTTAACCCAATCGTAAATAAAATATACCCCCCTAAGACACCTAAGAACATATAAGCTTAGCTTTACTGAGTTGTCTAAGGTGGTAAAAAATAAAATGCAACCGCAAAGAACACAAAGACAAAACGCAAAGAACCCAAAGTTTAAAGCAAGTAGCATTGCGTCTATTTGCGAAAAGCTCCGTGAACTTTGCAGTTAAAAAAAACAAAACACCATGAAAATAAAAACCAAGCTCCGCCTCGGATTCGGATTTCTCTTCATCATCGTTCTATCCTTCGGATTAATCGCATTATTTTTCCTAAATGAGCTTTCAGATAAATCAAAAGTTATTCTGAAAGACAATTACAAATCTTTAAGATATGTGGCTTCCATGCGAAATATTGTAGATGAGCATGCCTTTCCCCTATCGCCAGAGGTAGCTCAAAGCTTTGCAAAAAACCTGAAAGATGAAGGCAATAACATCACCGAATCAGGAGAAAAAGATGCTTTTATTAAACTGGAATCCAGTTTTAATCAACTCCAGAATGCCAATTTAAGCTTACAGCAAAAGAACATAAGAGATTTACGTTCGGCACTTCAAAAGATTGAAGAACTGAATTTAAAAGCAATCTATGCGAAGAATGAGCTCGCTAACGAGGCCGCAGGCAGGGCAAATTTGTACATCATGATTGCAGCAACTTTGAGTTTTATTATCCTCTTCACCTTCATCGTTAATTTCCCTGGTTTTGTGGCGAATCCTTTGGCTGAATTTAGTGCAGCAATTCGGGGCATTAGTCGCAAAAATTACAAGCAACGTTTAACTTTTGATAACAATGATGAATTTACTGAACTTGCAGATGCATTTAACGGCATGGTGGTTAAATTAAACGAATGGGAAAACAGCAATCTATCCAAACTTAAATCAGAAAAACTGCGAATCGAGGCCATAATTGCCCAAATGCAAGATGCCATCATTGGTTTAAACGAAAAAGGTGAAATTCTGTTTTTAAATCATTTGGCAGCAAAGCTGATGAACTTAGATGAAGAAAAAATCGTTGGTCAGAATGCTACTGAATTGATGAAAAAGAACGAGCTTTTGAAAAGAATTATCAAACCAGAAACGGAGGATAAAACACTAAAAATTTACGCAGATGAAAAGGAGTCATATTTCTTGCTCGAAAACCGTGAAATCATCATCCCGAATTATGATACGCCAGAAGGCAAAACCTTATTTGAGTCTTCTAAATCATCTGGAAGCGTGTACGTATTAAAAAACATTACACAATTTAAAGAATTGGATGAGGCTAAAACTAATTTCATTGCAACGGTATCACATGAATTGAAAACTCCACTTTCATCAATAAAAATGAGTTTAAAACTGTTAAATGATGAGCGTGTTGGCGCTATGAATGAAGAGCAAAGTCAGTTGTTGAGCCACATTAAAGAAGATAGCGACAGATTGTTAAAAATCACCAGCGAACTACTGGATTTATCGCAGGTAGAAACCGGGAATTTAAAACTCACCTTTGCCATTACCAAGCCAGAAGATATTGTAAATTACGCAATAGATGCTGTTAAGTTTCAGGCAGACCAAAAATCAATTCACTTAGAATTAAATTGCGATAAAAATCTTCCAAACGTAAATGCTGATATTCAAAAAACTGCGTGGGTTTTGGTCAATTTTCTATCCAATGCTTTACGCTACAGTTCCGAAAAATCAAAAGTTGTAATTGATGTTTTCCAAAAAGATAAATTTATTCAGTTCTCTGTTCAGGATTTTGGAAAAGGTATTGACGAAAAATATCAAAAACGATTATTCGAACGTTATTTTCAGGTACCAACCGATGGACAAAACAAATCTGGTTCGGGTTTAGGTTTAGCCATTTCCAAAGATTTTATCGAGGCCGAAGATGGTAAAATTTGGGTAATTAGTGCAATTGGCGAAGGCAGTAAATTTTGCTTTACCTTACCTGTGGCTGGTTAAATTTTTGTTATCAATGTTTCTTTCGCAATGCGATACTGGTATTTTTTTATTTTATTATACTAACCAATATTATTGACCATTAAGAAATTAAGAAAATACAGTAAGTACTTAATCCAGTTATGTTAAGATTAGCTTATAAACCTGGGGTCGATTATTAATTTCCCTCGAATTATTAATAAGCTGCATTTTTAGTGTTCGTCACCCTGAATTTATTTCAGGGTCTTATTTGCAGGAAATCTGCTGAAATAAAATTCAGCAAGACGTATCGTACAAGCAATACCGCGATAAGCAGAAAATATTAAGTTTAAGAATCGAACTCAAGTTAAAATGCATAAAATATTTATACTTCGCCAAGTTCGGTACGACATATAATATCTTAGTAACCCATCGGCACAAAGCTTTAACAAAATGCAAACATATCTTTGATGATCTTGTTATTATCAGATATTTAATTTTTTGATAGAGATTATCCTGCTATTTTATGAGTTCAGATTCTTTGTATTTAAGTTCAGAGCAACTGTTAGATGTATTTAACGTTACACCTACAGCAACCGCAATTCATATCGGAGAAGACGCTACCATACAAATGGCAAATGATAGCATGTTAACCATTTGGGGTAAAAACAGAAGTATAATTGGTTTGCCACTCGGCGAAGCATTACCCGAATTGAAAGGACAACCTTTTTTAGAAATGTTTAAAAAAGTGTGGAACGAAGGACTTGTAATTTCTGGAAAAGATACCGCAGCAGATTTAATTATTGATGGCGAGCTTAAAACCTTTTATTTTGATTTTGAATATCGGACAATCAAAAATGATGAAGGTAAAACACTTTGCATTTTGCACACCGCAATTGATGTTACAGAGCGGGTAATGAATCAAGAACAATTAAAGGATGCTGCAGAGAAAGAAATTGCATTAGAAAGAGAGCAGGCTTTAAATGAAGAATTGGCTACTATAAATGAAGAACTAGCCTCATCAAATGAAGAACTTAATGCAACGAACGAAGAGTTACACGAAGCAAGAGAAAATTTAAGCATTTTAAACCGCGAACTGGAGAATCGCGTTGAAGATAGGGTTAAAGATTTATCCGATACGGAGGAACGACTTCTACAAGCAATTGATACCGCTAATATGGGTACATGGAGTATAAACCCAGTAACGCTGGAAGTTACCATGTCTGATTTTGTTAAGAACATATTGGGTATTCCTTTAGATCAGAAGCCAAATTTAGAGTTGATTAATAAAGCTATACTTCCCGAGTATCATGATATGCTATCATCAACTTTAAAAAATGCAATTGAAAATCAAGAATCCAGTGATTCTGAATACCCAGTTAAAAATTTACAAACTGGCGTAATAAAGTGGGTTAAAGCCACGGGCAGGGTTTTTAAAAACAGAAGTGGAGTTCCTAGTGAGTATTCGGGTCTTTTTATGGACATAACAGAACGGAAACTTGATGAGTTGAGGAAAAACGACTTTATAGGAATGGTTAGCCACGAACTTAAAACACCATTAACTGCCCTAAATGGCTTTGTACAGGTTCTGCAACTTAAAGCCAAAAAATCTGAAGATGGTTTTGCGGCATTAGCACTCGAAAAGGCTTACAATCAAATTAAAAAAATGACTGTAATGATTAATGGCTTTTTAAATGTTTCTAGATTGGAATCGGGAAAACTTCAAGTTGATAAAAGAAAATTTGATTTAGAAGAGCTTTTTAAAGAAGTGGTAGAAGATGCAGGCATATTACAAAGTTCTCATAAAATTACTTTAGATATTGATAAATCTGTGGAGATTAATGCAGATAGAGATAAGATTGGCAATGTAATTTCGAACTTACTAAATAACGCGATAAAATATTCTCCCGGTGGAGGAGATATTGATGTGCATTGCACAACTGTTAACGATACTGTAACTTGCTACGTAAAAGATCATGGCATCGGGATTAAGCCAGATGACATTGACAAACTTTTTGAAAGATATTACCGTGTTGAAAGCAATCACACCATTGCAGGTTTTGGTATTGGTTTATACCTCAGTGCAGAAATTATACGCAGACATAAAGGTAAAATTTGGGTAGAAAGCGAAGTGAATAAAGGTTCTAGCTTCTATTTTAGTTTGCCTTTAAATTAGTATTTAAACAATGTAAGGTTCCATTTCTTTATCAATACTTTTCCGCAACTCCATTAATTTAATGGCATAACCATGCATCGCTATTTCCTTTTCGGTTTTTGGTGTAAAAGCTGGAATTGCTTTGGGTTGTCCATTATCATCAACAGCCACAAAAACGATAATACAATGTGTATTTTTAACAAAATCTGCTTGTCCAACTGGTTTTGAAAAAGCATCAACTGCAATGTGCATACTCGTTTTTCCGGTGTAAATTATCCTGGCTTCCATTTTTACTAAATGGCCAATATGCACCGGATGGAAAAACCTAATGCCACCAACATAAACTGTAACACAATAGGTTTGGCTCCATTGTAAAGCACAAGCAAAAGCAGCTTGGTCTATCCATTTCATCATCATACCACCGTGTACTTTTCCACCGTAATTTACATCAGATGGTTCACTTAAAAATTGCAGTTCGATGTGGTTTTTGATTTTAGCCATGTTGACAGGTTTAAAGTATTTAGATTAACCGCAAAGTACACAAAGTGAAACGCAAAGAAAATTAAGTTTTGCCTTTTTTCGATATCCTATCATTGTTAACTTGAAGATATAAAAAAATAGTTCAGATAGAGATTGCTTCATGCCTCGCAATTAAAGGCCGCCGATTGACTAATAAAAAAAGAGGGTGTTCATCTTTTTTTTTAAAAATGATACACCCTCTTAATAACAAATACACTTAGTGTGCTTTGTGAAAAACTTTACGCCTTTGCGGTTAAACCCAAACTTATTTTGCCATTATGCTAATTGCATAACCACCACCTGGCGCACAATATTGAGTTAATTTTGTTTTATTGGTTACCTCCATTTTACGAATGGTATAAGCTTTTGGATTGGTTTCATAATGAGCATCTTTCGCATCAGCATAGATGGTAGCTGTATATTTCTTACCAGCATCCAGAAAGCTAAAATTGATATTTGATGTGCGGGCAATTTCATCGTTAGTTCTTCCAACAAACCAGTTGTTTTTACCTTTCGCTTTACGGGCAAATGTAATGTAATCTCCAGGTTCAGCCTCTAAAACCTTTGTATCATCCCAATCAACAACCACATCTTTAATGAATTGAAATGCGTCCATATATTTATTGTAGGTTTCTGGCAAATCTGCAGCCATTTGCAACGGACTATACATGGTTACATACAAAGCTAGTTGACGAGCCAAAGTTGTGTGAACGAAAGACGTATTTTCAGGATTGTAAGCACTAACTTTGGTTTCAAAAATACCAGGCGTATAATCCATCGGACCACCAATTAAACGTGTGAAAGGTAAAATCGTTGTGTGGTCGGCATTGTTACCGCCAAACGCCTCATATTCGGTTCCACGGGCAGATTCGTTACCAATTAAATTTGGATACGTACGAGCCAAACCCGTCGGGCGAACAGCCTCATGCGCATTTACCATAATTTTGTATTCGGCAGCTTTTTCAATGGCATATAAATAATGATTGTTTAACCATTGGCCATAATGATGCTCTCCACGAGGAATCATATTACCCACGTAACCACTTTTTACGGCATCGTAGCCATTGGCCTTCATAAATTTATAAGCAATATCCAAATGCCTTTCATAATTACGAACCGATGAAGATGTTTCATGGTGCATAATCATTTTAATGCCTTTACTGGCTGCATAGCGATGCAACTCCTTCACATCAAAATCAGGGTATGGCGTTACAAAATCAAAAACATAATCTTTCGTTTTACCGAACCAGTCTTCCCAACCTTCATTCCATCCTTCAACCAAAACCGCGTCTAGGCCATTTTTTGCTGCAAAATCGATATACTCTTTTACGTGAGCTGTATTTGCTGCGTGTTTTCCGTTTGGCTTCGTTTTTGAATAATCAGTTACACCTAATTGCACACTGGTTAAATCGTTGTAAGCCCAGGTACTTTTTCCGGTAATCATTTCCCACCACACACCAACATATTTAGTTGGTTTTATCCACGAAACATCTTTAAATTTTGTAGGCTCGTTTAAATTGTATGTCAATTTCGATGTTAAAATATCGCCAGCTTTATCACTAACAATAATGGTTCTCCATGGTGATAAGCAAGGCGCTTGCAAATAACCTTTATCACCTACTGCATCAGGCGTTAACCACGATTCTAAAATCATGTTTTTATCATCAAGATTTAACGACATTAACGAGTAGTTAATCAAGGCTGCCTCATGAATGTTGATGTACAATCCATCTTTACTTTTCATCATTAAAGGCGTTTGTAAACCTGTTGGCGAAAACGTTGTTTGCGATGCATTTGGCGTAACCGCAGCTTTCATTTTACCACGTACTTCTGATAAGTTTGAAGTCATGGTGCTATATTCCTGCGTATCATAATCGCCAGGCAACCAAAATGCTTTATGGTCGCCAGCCAATGCGAATTGTGTTTTTTCTTCTTTTATTACGAAGTAATCAAGGTTTTTCTGTTCTGGAAATTCATATCTAAAACCCAAACCCTCATTAAACAAACGCAAACGAACAATGATAAAACGGTTGGTTTCTTTTTGGGTTAAAGTTACCGCCAACTCGTTATAATGATTTACGATTTCCTTTACCTCTCCCCAAACTGGTTTCCAGGTTTCGTTAAAAGTCTTGGTTTTTGTATCGGTTATGGAGAACCCATTCATTAAAGATTTCCCTTCTTTAAGCTCTAAACCCAGCTTACTGGTTTTAATTACATCTTTACCTTTGTATTTAAGGCTGTACGTTGGTACGCCGCCATCTGCAAGTGCAAATTTAGCGACCAGATTTGCATCAGGAGATTTTAATTCCTGAGCGAAAGCCGTTATGCCAATAAGCAAAAAGCAAAGTGTTGTTAATAATTTAGAGCGCTTAAGGGGTTTATAGTTTCGTTTTTTATTCACTGTATATAATTTATTTTAAAATTTGTTTTTATTGCTATTATAATCACCACCTAAGACATCTTCGTACACCTAAGCTTAATATTCTTAGCGGTGCTAAGTTGTTATTAAAAATTTGTTTTTCATTGCTATTATTCTTCACCACCTCAGCCATCTTAGTACAACTAATCTAAGTGTTCTTAGGTGCATTAGGTGGTTAAATCATCTTATGGTAAATAACTAGATTCATAAGTTATTCATTTTATTTTAACATATAAGACATTTAAGGAAATAGAAGCTTGAATTTAATCTAAGGTTATCCTGTTTTATCTGTGGTAAAACTAGTCTAGTAACAGTGTTTCATCGTCATCATCAGTTAAACTCAATTGAATGCTATCGCTACCTGCAATGCCTTCAATAGAACCTCGAATATGCGTTGCATTTAACAACACTTTTTCTAATTGCTTTTCTCGGGCTTTCCACAAACGTTCCATGGCATCGCGTTCGCGTTGAATAGATAATTTCATACTCATAAAACCCTCACGAATGGCTTTCCATTGTTCTGAAAACTCAGCTCCGGTTAAATAATCGTATAACATGTGCATTTTATCTCCCCTATTCTCTTGCGATTTCATGGCTGATGATAAGCGCAAAATTCCGTCACGCAACACATATGCAACAGCATTCACTTCCTCGAAAGAGCAAATCCAAACGCCATCTCTCTGCCCAAAGCAATCCATGCCTTTAGGGTAACATTGACTTACAATTACAGCAACATCAACGCCCATACTTCGCATATCTTTCTTCAGCTTTTCTATCCAATCGCCGCCAAAATCTTTGGTACGCTTACTTTCATAAATGATTTTGCCGCATTCTTGTCCAAACTGATTACGCACTACCTGCACACAATCTGCACCACGTACACCTTTGCCAACCTCTTCAATTAAATCGAAGGGAAAATTACTGCGCAACAATTCTTCTAAAATTAATTCTTGCACTTCGCCTTGCAACTGCATGCTGCCTTGCTCAGCTTTTCTTTTCATTTCTTCAGCCAGTTTTTTCTGGTCGTCAAGCTGTTTTTCCAACTCACGTAAACGAAGCTGATGCTCGGTATCTTTAATGCTGTTTTTTTCTGCCTCTTGTTTCCTGATTTGCTCTACCAACTCGTTGCGTTGCTCTTGCATTTTACGTTGAAAGGCTAATTCCATCTCTTCTTCTTTCAGCTTCAAACTCTGCTCGCGACGAAGAAATTCCAACTCTTTTTCACGGGCTAGCTTTAGTTTTTCTTCATTATCCCTGGCATTTCCTTCTAACATTTGCAATTTGGTCTCAAAATCAGATGCAATACTTTTACGCAAATTTTCTTCCAAATCACCCTTTAATTTATTCTTCTCTTCAACCAATTTTGCATCAAAAGTTTTCTGTTGAAGTTGCTTCTCCGATTCAAAAGCTTGCAGTTTCCGCTGAAATTCTTCATCCTTTTGTCTGGTAAAACTTACCATTTTCTCACGCAGCTCTTTCTTATAATCTTCGGCCATGGCTTCTTCCATAGGAAAAACATGGGCACAGTTGGGGCATTTAATTTCAGTCGCCATAAATATTTTATCACTTCACACAAAGCTGAAGTCATACAAATATATCAAAGCTTTTTAGCAATATGTAAACGAGTTATGCACCTTTTGCTTACAACACTTTTGAGCGAACTTCGTTACCCGCGGTAAGAATTTTACTTACCGGGCATTTTGCCGCAATATCTTCCAACCTTTGTTTTTGCTCGTCAGTCAAATCGCCGGTGCATGTAATTTCCTCTAAAAATATGTTTTCTGCATTTTCAATACCCATGTTTACTTCAACTTCAATTTTATCAACTGGCCAATCTTTTCTATCCACATACATACGTAGCGTAATGGCTACACAAGATGCTAAGGAGGCCATCAATAAACCCTTTGGCGCAAATCCTTCATTCGTTCCTCCTAATTCTAAAGGCTCATCAATGATAACTTCGTGCGAGCCATTTGTTACCGAACAAGCATAATGTTCTTTGTTAATTGTTGCTTTTACCATATATTTTTATTTTTAAATTTTTATAAGAAAAGTATCGTTCTGCTTTTTATAGGTTCCGATAGTCCTGCTTTTCCTTTCAATCTTTTTTAACAGCTGTTATGGTTATTTTGTACGCTGTTGCATGAAGAAACTACAGGATAATTACATTCATACGTGCTTCAAAAAAGGATTTACACTATAATCAGGTTTATTTCACTTCGTCACTTCGTACTATCAACAAAACCAAAAATTTACCTCATAAATCTAGTTGATAATCAATTTAAACTTAGCAATAATTGCGCTTAAGTTATCAATTCAAATTTCCCAAACATTACATCGGTGCAATTGTTTCTTATACAAATCTTATCATTATGAAATACAGAAAGTTAATCGGAAAATATTTTGAAAAAAAATCTAATAATAGTGCTCAGGTAGCATTAGCCATGGTTGCCGGGTTAGCGGCTGGTGCAATAATTAGTGTATTATTTGCACCAGATAAAGGTGCCAATACTAGAGGAAGAATTGCTGGTGGTGCAAAAAATTTACGTTATGGCTTTCAAGATAAATACAATCTATTAAAAGAAAAAGTATTTGGCGTAGAGGCAATTGAAGAAGATATTGTAGAGCATGAAATTCCACATTTTAAACATAAGGTTGAAAAAAAACGTAAATCTGATGTGAAAGACATCTTAGATAGCGCACATCAAAATGGTCATGCTGACGAAGAACAAGCATAATACGTTGTTAATATTATTACGTGGTCATATCTACAATCAGAGTATCTAATTAGCAATTATCTGAATAGATACTCTGATAAAATATAATTTAATTGATTTAGATTATACATTTAAGCTTTTATCTTACTTAATGGCTTTCATTTTTTCTAAACTTCTAGTTTTTATATTGCAGCCTATCATTTGGGTTTTAATATTATTGGTATTCGCAATATTTGCTAAAAAACAGCAACGTAAGAAGACATTATTAATAATCTCCTTTTCTTTATTGTTCGTTTTTTCTAATCGTTTTTTGGTTGGTAAAGCTTATAATTTTTATGAGGCCAAATATCCTAAAGCCAAAAGGTACGATATTGGGGTTTTGTTAGGTGGTTTTTCCAAATCAACTCAACACAGTGATTTAGCTCTTAATGAGCGTGGAGACAGGCTTATACAATCCATCGCTCTACTCAAAAAAGGCATCATTAAAAAAATTTTAATAAGCGGCGGCTCTGGTAAGTTAATTGGTTCAGAATCTATTGAAGCAGATTTAACCGCAAAATACCTGAAGGAAATTGGCATTCCTGATTCTGTAGTGTTAGTAGAGAACAGAAGCAAGAACACCATTGAAAATGCAAAATATACTTTCGAGCTGGTAAATAAGATGAAGCCAGATGCATCGATACTTGTGATTACCAGTGCATGGCACATTCCGCGTTCAAAAATGATTTTCGACAAAGTCTTTAATCGCAAATTGGATTATTATCCTACTGATTATTTTGGAAAAGAAAACTATGATATTTCTGATTATTATTTACCTGATGCCGGAGCTTTTGCATACTGGCAGTCTATCTTAAAAGAATGGGTAGGTTTAATCGTTGATAGAATGAGAATTTAATACTAGCTAATAATGATTTAGCTGTTACTTTAGAACACAAAATTCTAAAACGAATTCTTCTGAATTAGGACTTTCTACTTTTGATTTTTACGCTTCAATTGCTTTCCAAAGCATATCTTTCAATTCCAGAATATTTTTTTCTGCGACAGATGAAATAAATATAGATGGAATTTTAGGCAAATCTTGTTTCATCTCGTTCATTAACTCTTCATCCAACATGTCAGATTTTGTAATGGCTAAAACATGCGGTTTTTGCATCAATTCAGGATTGTACGACTCCAATTCTCTTTTTAATATTTCATATTCTTCTTTTATCGTTCTACTTGTATCTGCAGGAACCATAAATAACAATACAGAATTACGCTCAATGTGGCGTAAGAAACGATAACCTAAGCCCTTTCCTTTTGATGCACCTTCAATAATTCCTGGTATATCGGCCATAACAAACGATTTTCCACCGCGATAGCTCACAATTCCCAGGTTCGGGACAATTGTAGTAAAAGGATAATCAGCAATTTCTGGTTTTGCTGCTGAAACAACTGAAAGTAAAGTGGATTTACCAGCATTCGGGAAACCAACCAAACCAACGTCAGCTAATACTTTAAGTTCGAGAATATTCCAAACTTCTTTGCCTTGCTCTCCAGGTTGTGCAAAACGCGGTGTTTGCTGTACTGAGTTTTTAAAATGCGCATTACCCAAACCGCCCCGACCACCAGGTGTTAAGATTTTGGTTTCACCATCTTTAGTAATTTCAAAAAGCACTTCGCCGGTCTCTGCGTCTTTAGCAATGGTTCCAAGTGGAACTTCTAAAATCTCATCTTTACCCTGGCGACCGAATTTATGGGAACTTCCGCCAGCTAAACCATCTTCGGCAATAATGTGTTTACGGTATTTGAGGTGTAATAATGTCCAAATGTTACTGCTGCCTACAACAATAATGTGGCCACCACGACCGCCATCGCCACCATCCGGACCGCCCATTGATGTTAAAATATCACGATGTAAATGTGCTGAACCTGCCCCACCCTTACCAGAACGGCAACAAATTTTTACATAATCTACGAAATTAGAACCTTGTGACATAATTAACTGACGATTTTAGATTGTCGATTTTAGATTTTAAAATTGACGGTAATTTAAGTGCATTTATAAATTTCGATTTTTAAATATAAAAATCGCTAAAAAACAAACATCCGCTCAAAAATAACTAATGTATTTTTTTGCGGATGCAATTATTTTAAAATATTGTACTAGAATCTATCAATAACCGAGCAAAGGTCATTGTAAACTGTTTCTATCTCTCCAATTCCATTTACTTTTTGCAACTTTCCTTGTTCCTCATAATAAGGCAAAACATGGATAGTTTTATCAAAATATTCTGAAATACGCTTTTTCAACTTTTCTGCATCGTCATCCGGTCGGCCACTAACTTTATGGCGTTCTGCAATGCGTTTTGTCAATTCCTGCTGATCTACATCTAAAGCAATAACACCGGCAATTTTACTGCCTTTACGCTCCAAAAACAAATCAAGTTCTATAGCTTGAGGAACAGTACGTGGAAAACCATCAAACACAAATCCTTTTGCATCAGGATTTTTATCTACCTCTTCTTCAAGCATGGCAATTGTTATTGCGTCAGGCACTAATTCGCCATCTGCCAATAACTGGCTAACTTTTTTCCCTAGTTTGGTTTCTCCCTTTACATGTGCTCTAAACAAATCGCCGGTAGAAATATGTAATAATTGATACTTTGATATCAATTTTTCGGATTGGGTACCTTTACCCGCCCCCGGTGGGCCAAAGAGAACTAAATTAAGCATCAACGTGGTTTAGGTGTCTTTAAAATTAAAAAAAGCCTTATTTCTATGGCTCGCAAATTATTAATATGAAAATCAGACAAATTGCTGCCCTTCAAGGCTGCAAATATATAATTATTAATTTACATGCCATTAATATTGATAATTTATTTAAAAAACGAGGTAGTTTAAAACCTATCTAAACAATTTTTAAAGAAAATTTGTGAAAGATATTCTTAAAATAAAATTTTAATGAAATGCGGTAATAATTTTTCGAGAAATAAGATGTTCCTCATTACAAAATAGTATAAAACAAAAAAAGAGAAATTCAAAAATGAATTTCTCTTTTAGTGCACTTGTAGGGATTCGAACCCCAAACCTTCTCATCCGTAGTGAGATGCTCTATCCAATTGAGCTACAAATGCGTTACCGTATGGTTAACGGAATGCAAAAGTAAGATTTGAGATTTAAATTCGCAATTAAATTTGAAAAAAAATCTATTTATGCTTTTAAAGAATCGTTAATAGCTTTAAAATCAGGCAAATCGCCAGCACTTTCTAAAACCTCAGCATAAATGACTTTTCCATCTTCATCAATAACAAAGGCTGCTCTTTTTGATACACCTTTTAATCCGAATACAAATTCATCATAAAAAGCACCATAGGCTTGCGATGTTTCTTTATTGAAATCAGATAATAACGGAAACTGATAACTCTGAACTTCTTTAAATTTGGCTAAAGAGAACGGAGAATCTACAGAAATACCTAAAACTTGTGCATCAATGCCTTCGTAAAAGCTGAAATTATCTCGCATGGTACACAATTGTTCTGTACATGTTCCGGTAAAAGCCATTGGAAAAAAATGAATAATAACTTTTTTCCCCTCAAAAGCCGATAAAGCAACTTCTGCTAAATCCGAGCTATTTAATTTAAAATCTGGGGCTTGGTCGCCAATTTGTAGTGACATATATTTTTTGTTTTGTTTTTTGTTAATGTTTACTTGTTCATTAGTACACTCGCCAAATGAACTAATGACTAGTGAACCAATGACTAATAAATTAATTATTTTTTCTTATTTGCTCATCCACAATCTTTAATCCTTCAATAAAACTATGCGGATTGTAACCTAAATCTTTTATCGTCTTAACTAATACAAAGCCCGTTTTCACGGGTCTTTTAGCAGTTTGATTTAAACTTTCGGAGCTTATCTCCGACAAAATCGATTTATCAAGCGCCCAATAATCGGCAACTTTTCGCACTAAATCTGCAATGCTCATGTAATCTTTGCCAGATACATGATAAATTCCTTGCGCACATTTTTCAACAGCTAATAAACAGGCGTCGGCCAAATCTTCGGCTAAAGTTGGCATGCGCCATTGGTCGTTAACCACGTTAATTGGTAAACCCTTTTCCAAAGCACCTTTTGCCCAAAGTACAATGTTACTTCTGCTCATATCATTGGTAATTCCATAAACCAAAATCGTTCTCAAAATTACCCAATTTGCTTTGCAATTTTTCAATACATCCTCCGCAAGTACTTTTGATTTTCCATAATAACTCAAAGGATTCGTTTCATCTTCTTCGCTATATGGTCCATTCGCTCCATCGAAAACGAAATCGGTGCTCAAATGTACAATCTGAATGTTTTTTTCTTCGCAAAGCGATACTAAAGTTTTCACAGCATCAACATTTAATTGATGGCACAACGTTTTATTTGCCTCAGCAATATCAACATTTGTCATTGCGGCGGTATGAATAATTGCATCAGGCTTATATTTTTCGATAACTGCGCTTACCTGCTTTGGATTTAGAATATCCATTTCGGCATATTCATAACCACTTTTGTTTGGATAACGATTTGCACCTTTTGAAGTTGCTATCAATTTTACCCTCCCTTCAGCTAAAACTTTTTCAGTTATTTTTTGCCCTAATAAACCGTTGCTACCTGTTGTTAAAATGGTTTTCATCAGATGATTTTATGCCTCTAAATTATCTAATAAATCTCTGTTGAAAAAATTTATAATATATATTTAAAATTAGGTAAGAATAACTTAACTTTGCCAACCGAATTGGAGCCCCTACAAACAGCTTTAATTCATTGATTGTAATAAATTTACTCACAACAGATATGCCTAACTTAGGAAAAATAGCACAAATTATCGGCCCAGTGGTTGACGTTAGCTTTGCTGATGATGCCCATCTACCTAAAATTTTTGATGCGTTAGAAATAACGAAAGAAAACGGACAAAAAATTGTTTTAGAAGTTCAGCAGCACTTAGGTGAAGATCGCGTTCGTGCAATCTCGATGGATTCTACAGATGGTTTAGTGCGTGGAATGAAGGTACTTGATACTGGTTCAGCAATAAAAATGCCTGTAGGCGACCAAATTAAAGGTCGTTTATTTAATGTGGTTGGTGAAGCCATTGATGGTATTACTGCGGTTGATAAAACAGATGGTCGCCCTATCCATGCAACTCCTCCTAAGTTCGAAGATTTATCTACCGAAACTGAAGTGCTTTTTACAGGTATTAAAGTAATCGATTTATTAGAACCTTATGCAAAAGGTGGTAAAATTGGTTTATTCGGTGGTGCTGGTGTTGGTAAAACGGTATTGATTATGGAGTTGGTTAACAACATCGCTAAAGCTTATGCTGGTTTATCAGTATTCGCAGGCGTTGGTGAGCGTACTCGTGAAGGTAACGATTTACTTCGTGAGTTTATCGAATCAGGTGTAATTAACTATGGTGATGAATTCTTACACTCAATGGAAAAAGGTGGTTGGGATTTAAAATCAGTTGATACTGAAAAATTAAAAGAATCAAAAGCAACGCTAGTTTTCGGTCAAATGAACGAACCTCCTGGTGCACGTGCTCGTGTAGCATTATCAGGTTTAACAGTTGCAGAATATTTCCGTGATGGTGATGGCGAAGGCGCAGGAAAAGATATCCTTTTCTTCGTTGATAACATCTTCCGTTTTACTCAGGCAGGTTCTGAAGTATCGGCTTTATTAGGTCGTATGCCATCTGCAGTAGGTTACCAACCAACATTGGCAACTGAAATGGGTTTAATGCAAGAGCGTATTACTTCAACTAAACGCGGTTCAATTACATCAGTACAAGCGGTATATGTACCTGCGGATGATTTAACTGACCCTGCACCGGCAACAACATTTGCCCACTTAGATGCGACTACAGTACTTTCTCGTAAAATTGCCGAGCTAGGTATTTACCCAGCGGTTGACCCATTGGATTCAACTTCTCGTATTCTTTCTCCGGCTGTTTTAGGTGATGAACATTACAATACTGCACAACGCGTTAAAGAAACTTTACAACGTTATAAAGAATTACAAGATATCATCGCGATTTTAGGTATGGACGAATTATCTGAAGAAGATAAATTGGTCGTATCAAGAGCTCGTCGTGTACAACGTTTCTTATCTCAACCTTTCCACGTAGCTGAGCAATTTACAGGCTTAAAAGGTGTGTTGGTTGATATTAAAGATACCATCAAAGGTTTCAACATGATTATGGATGGTGAAGTTGATGAATATCCAGAAGCTGCATTTAACTTAGTTGGTAGCATTGAAGATGCTATTGAAAAAGGTAAAAAATTATTAGCAGAAGCGAATTAGAATTGAGACATTAGATTTGAGATGTGAGACGAGGTGCAAAATCTCATATCTCATATCTCATATCTCACATCTATAAAAAAATGAATTTAGAAATATTAACGCCAGATAAAAAAGTTTTCGAAGGTGAAGTAACAGCAGTTACGGTTCCTGGTACTTTGGGTTCTTTTCAGATTCTGAAAGACCATGCTCCTATCATCTCAACTTTAGAAGATGGAGAAGTTATTATTAGAGCAAACAAAACTGATGAGCAACGTTTTTTTATCAAAGGCGGTGTTGTTGAAGCTATTCACAATAAAATTGTAGTTTTAGCAGAAGGTATTGCTTAATAGAAATACGTCATGCTGAATTTATTTCAGCATCTTAATAACAAAGCCTTTTCGATTAATTTCGGAAAGGCTTTTTTTTGGGGTTTGAGATTTGATTTTTTTCTATCAATTACAAAAATTTGATTTGATAAATTGCAAAATTACTTACAACAATCCAATCCACTTAAATCTATTAACTTTTCAAATTCTTACCTCGCAAAGTTCATTTTAAGAAGAAATAACTAAAATTTATGATGCAAGCATAACAAACATACTATATACCGTTTTGATATTTGGTATAGCGCCATCAACATTAAATCCCTAAATCAACCAACAAGAAGAATTATATTCCGATTAATTTACAATTAGAAGAATTATATTCTTATTTCATTTTTTTCTGATTTCTCTTGCATATTAATGAACCAAAAACTAAATTGGTTTCTATAAAGCATCAAGAAATAATGACAATCCAAAACAACATTTTTTTAAATCAAGTACCTGCAATTGCAGCTGTGAATGTTGTGCTATTACCTGTCATTATTCTGAACCTACTACTCCTAAATATTTTTGGAAAGAAGATGGACTGCTTTTAAATAGATTTTAAAAAACTAATTATACCCAAAGCGTCCTGATAAAAACAGGACGCTTTTTTTAAATAACAAAACGCAGTATTATGAAATACTACAACTCTAATACAATTATTTACCTTGATGGACGGTTTGAGAAAGCTGTAGATAGCAGTACCGATCTTTATGGTCAGTCTCTACATTATGGCTACGCAGCTTTTGAGGGCATTAGAGCATATAAAACGCATAATGGAAATCGCATTTTTAAAGCTGCTGCCCACTTCGACCGCTTAGAGCGTTCTTGCCAGTTAGCAAATATCCCGTTTCCATGGGATAAGGATGAGTTAATTAAAGAAACCTATAAATTACTTACGCTAAATAAACTGAAAGACGCGTATATCCGTCCGCTTGTTTTTTGCCACCCCAATATGAAATTGAATGGACCAACTGGTGTTTCAATTTTAATTTGCGCCTGGGATTGGGATGCTTATTCGGGTAACAAACTATTGAAATTAACAATTTCAGATTACGAAAGGCCAAATCCAAAATCAACACCGATGGAGGCTAAATTGAGCGGGAATTATGTAAACTCTATACTTGCAACAACTGCCGCCAATATCAAAGGCTACGATGAGGCGCTGCTTTTAGATATGCATGGTTTTTTGGCTGAAGCATCTGGCGCAAACATTTTCATCGAAAAAGATGGGAAACTTTGCACACCATCTATTGGGAATATTTTACCAGGAATAACCCGAGCAACTGTTAAAGAACTATGCACCGTTTTAGATATCGAATGCATAGAAAAGAAATTGACAGTTGAGGATTTAAGAAATGCAGATGGTGCTTTTTTATGTGGAACAGCTACAGAAATTGCCGGCATTGCATCGATAGACGATATCGTATTCCGCAACTTATGGAGAGAATCTTTAGGTTATACCATACAACGTGCATATAAAAATCTCGTGTTAGAAAAAGTGAATTATGAGGTGATTATTTAGTAGCGAGTTTAGTATAAAGATTAAAAATAATACCAACAAAGCGAGATATAGATTTTTAACAATGAATCAAGAAATTAATCAACATTTTCCAATAGCCTACTACGATATTGCTGATGCGACAAAAGCATCAGAATTTGATATGGCATCTAATGTGTTAACTTGTTCATTGTTAAGAACACTTGCAAGTTCAAAGCCAGCAGGTAATTTTTTGGAATTGGGAACCGGCACAGGTTTGTCAACCTCATGGATATTAGATGGAATGGACAAAAATTCAACATTAACATCTATTGATAATAATGATGAGTATCTAAAAATTGCAGAAAAATATCTAGGGAATGATGAACGATTGAATTTAGCTTTAACAGATGGAGAAAATTGGATAACGGAAAATAAGGACAAAAAATTCGATTTCATTTTTGCAGATACATGGCATGGAAAATATTTACTACTAAAAGAGGCTATATCCATGCTTAATAAAGGCGGTATTTATATTATAGATGATATGCTACCTCAACCAAATTGGCCTCAAGGGCATAATGAGAAAGCAATAAAGTTAGTCAAAGACTTAGAATTGCGTAGCGACTTGCTATTAACCAAACAAGTATGGGCAACCGGAATTATTATCGGGGTAAAATTATAACGGACAAAACAACAATAATTAGAACCAGAATACATTCAAACAATGAGCGAATTAAATAAGTACAGTAAAACATTTACACAAGACCCAACACAACCTGCAGCACAAGCCATGCTTTATGGAATCGGCTTAACTGATGCCGATATGTCAAAAGCACAAGTTGGTATCGCAAGTATGGGTTACGATGGCAATACCTGCAATATGCACCTTAACGACCTTGCAAAAGATGTTAAAACAGGCGTTTGGAAAAATGATTTGGTTGGCTTAGTTTTTAATACAATTGGCGTTAGCGATGGTATGAGCAACGGTACTGATGGCATGCGTTACTCTTTGGTAAGTCGCGATGTTATTGCAGACAGTATCGAAACCATCTGTGGCGGACAATATTATGATGGTATAATTTCCATCCCTGGTTGTGATAAAAATATGCCTGGTGCCATTATGGCAATGGCTCGTTTAGATCGCCCATCGATTATGGTTTACGGTGGAACAATAGCCCCAGGTTACTATAAAGGTGAAGAATTAAACATCGTTTCTGCTTTTGAGGCTTTAGGCCAAAAAATATGTGGCAACCTTTCTGAAGAAGATTATCAGGGAATTATCAAACATACTTGCCCTGGTGCAGGCGCTTGTGGCGGGATGTACACAGCAAATACAATGGCATCAGCAATTGAGGCTTTGGGAATGAGTTTACCCTACTCCTCTTCAAACCCAGCCATTAGCGAAGAGAAAAAACAAGAATGTTTAGATGCTGGTAAATACATAAAAATTCTTCTAGGAAAAGATATTAAACCATCTGATATCATGACGAGAAAAGCATTTGAAAATGCCATTCGTTCGATTATCATTTTAGGTGGAAGTACAAATGCAGTATTACATTTTATTGCAATGGGAAAAGCCATTGGCGTAGAAATTACACAAGATGATTTCCAAAGAATGAGTGATGTAACCCCTGTATTAGCCGATTTTAAACCAAGTGGTAAATATTTAATGCAAGATTTACATCAATACGGAGGCATCCCAGCTGTTTTAAAATATTTATTAGATGAAGGTTTATTGCATGGCGATTGCTTAACTGTAACAGGAAAGACAGTAGCAGAAAATTTAGCTGATGTGAAATCGATTATGAATTACGACCAGAAAATCATCCAAAAATTAAGCGAGCCAATTAAAGCAACTGGACACTTACAAATTCTGTATGGAAACTTAGCCGAAAAAGGTTCTGTGGCAAAGATAAGTGGAAAAGAAGGTGAAAAATTCGAAGGTCCGGCACGTGTATTTGATGGTGAGCACGATTTAATTGCTGGTATTTCTAGCGGTCGCGTTCAACCTGGCGATGTAATCGTGATTAAAAATTCTGGTCCGGTAGGCGCTCCTGGCATGCCAGAAATGCTGAAACCAACTTCTGCAATTATTGGTGCTGGTTTAGGTAAATCAGTTGCACTAATAACTGATGGCCGTTTCTCTGGCGGTACACACGGATTTGTGGTTGGACACATCACACCAGAATCTTACAAAGGTGGCTTAATTGGCCTGGTGGAAGATGATGATAGAATTTTAATCGATGCTGTAAATAACATCATCAACTTACAAGTTAGCGATGAAGTTATCGCAGAGCGAAGACAAAAATATGTTCAGCCCGAATTGAAAGTAACTAAAGGTGTACTTTATAAATATGCTAAAACTGTATCAGACGCTGCAAGTGGCTGCGTAACTGATGAATATTAAATTTGAGGTCATCCCGACAATAAATTAATATTTAAATGAATACTAAATGCAAATTATTAAAAGCATTGAAAGCAGAATTTATGTAATTCGGGGTGAAAGAAGCATCACTTTATGAAGTAGAAACTAAAGTATTGAACCAAGCGGTTAAGCGAAATTAATGCGTTTTCCGGAAGATTTTATGTTTCAACTAACAAAAATTGAATGGGAAAGTATGCTGTCACAAACCTTGACAACATACGACCCCAACTTGAAGTCACAAATTGTGACTTCAAGTTGGGGTGGCACTCGAAAGATGCCATACGCATTTACCGAGCAAGGTGTAGCCATGCTAAGTGGTGTTTTGAAAAGTGAAAAGGCAATAAACATGAACATTGCCATAATGAGTGCCTTTGTTGATGTTCGAAAAATTTTGCTAAAGCAAAACAACATCAATGAACAACTTACAGAAATTAAAGAACGGATTGGTGAACATGATGTTCAACTAAATGAGCTTTACGACGCGATGGAAAATTTAATTGATGAAAAAATTGCTCAATTAAAGTGGAATGATAGAGAAAGAATTGGGTTTAAAACTAAAGAACAATAGTACCGCAAAAACATAATTATGGAAACTGCACAAGATACAATACAACAAACCGAAACTAAATCGGAACCCTCTAAGCAGGTTGGGGGATTTAAAGGAACAGGTTCGCAAGTTCTTTTAAATGGATTAATTGAAGAAGGTGTTAGCACTATTTTTGGTTATCCAGGAGGCGCTATCATGCCAATTTATGATGCACTTTATGATTATGCAGATAAATTAGAGCATATTTTGGTTCGCCATGAGCAAGGTGGTATTCATGCTGCTCAGGGTTTTGCCAGAACAAGTGGCAAAGTAGGTGTTTGTTTCGCAACCAGCGGGCCAGGTGCTACAAACTTGGTTACCGGTTTAGCAGATGCGCAGATTGACAGTACACCATTGGTTTGTATAACCGGACAAGTTTATGCTCATTTATTAGGAACAGATGCTTTCCAGGAAACGGATGTAATCAACATCACAACACCTGTTACAAAATGGAATTATCAGGTTACTGATGCCAACGAAATTCAGGAGGTTCTAGCAAAAGCTTTTTACATTGCCAAAAGTGGCAGACCCGGACCAGTTTTAATCGATATTACTAAAAATGCACAATTACAAATTGAGGAATTTCCTGAGTATGTAAAGTGCAACCATATTCGCTCTTATCGCCCGAAACCAAAGGTTAGAATAGAATATATTGAGCAAGCAGCAGCTTTAATTAATGCAGCAAAAAAACCATTTGTATTATTCGGACAAGGTGTTGTTTTAGGAACTGCCGAAGAAGAATTTAAAACTTTTATTAAAAAAACCGGCATTCCGGCAGCTTGGACCATTATGGGCGAAAGTGCCATTCCAACTTCACACCCACTAAATGTTGGCATGTTGGGGATGCATGGTAATTATGGACCAAATGTTTTAACCAACGAGTGTGATATCTTAATTGCTATCGGAATGCGTTTTGATGACCGTGTAACCGGTCGTTTAGATAAATACGCAAAGCAAGCTAAAGTAATTCATTTAGATATTGATCCGGCAGAAATTGACAAAAATGTTAAGGCCGATGTTGGTGTTTGGGGCGACTGTAAAGAAACTTTACCATTATTAACCAATCTTGTTGATGCTAAAAAACATGAAGAATGGCTTGCTAAATTCAGAGATTACAATCAACAGGAAATAGACCAGGTGATTACGCCAGAGCTTTACCCTGAAAGTGATGAAATGACAATGGGCGAAGTTTTACGCAACATTAACGAAATTTGTGGTGGTGATGCGATAATTGTAACCGATGTTGGTCAGCACCAAATGGTGGCTTGCCGTTACGCCAAGTTTAACAACAGTCGTAGCAATATAACTTCAGGTGGTTTAGGAACCATGGGTTTTGGATTACCAGCAGCAATCGGCGCCAAATATGGTGCTCCAGATAAAACAGTTATTGCCATAATCGGTGATGGTGGTTTCCAAATGACGCCACAAGAATTGGGTACTATTATGCAGTTTGGTGCAGCGGTAAAAATCTTGATTTTAAATAACCGCTTTTTAGGAATGGTTCGCCAGTGGCAGCAATTATTTCACGACAAACGCTATTCGTTCGTAAACATTACCAGTCCGGATTTTGTGGCCCTGGCCAAAGCTTATTACATAGAGGCTGACAAAGTAGATGAACGTGCAAACCTGAGAAAAGCGTTAGAAACCATGATTAACCACGAAGGCTCTTATTTATTAGAAGTAATGGTTGGAAGAGAAAACAACGTTTTTCCAATGGTTCCGCAAGGAATGAGTGTGAGTGAAATAAGGTTGAAATAAGAATAAAGATAAAAGAACAAGGAATAAAGAACCAGGAATAAAGGCAAAAGTGTAGATGTTATGTCTTTTATCCTTGCTCCTTCACCCTTAATCCAAACAACATGAGTACTGAAAACACAATACAACATACAATAGATAAAGCCGATTTAGAAGGAAAGCAGGAATACACCATTACGGTGTACGCTGAAAATCGTATCGGATTATTAAATAGAATCGCGATTATTTTCTCGAAAAGAAAAATCAATATCGAAAGCTTAAATACTTCTCCGTCAGAAATCGATGGAATACATCGTTTCAACATTGTAATTCATGAAAGTTATGAGGTGTTAAGAAAACTTGCCCGACAAATAGAAAAGCAGATTGAAGTATTAAAGGTTTATTTCAATACCAACGAGGAAATTATTTGGCAAGAATTGGCTTTGTACAAAGTTTCTACAGATGAAATTGCAGAGAAAGTGACGGTAGAAAGATTACTTAGACAGTATGGTGCAAGTGCTGTAGTGATTCGTAAAGATTATACAGTTTTTGCAGTAACCGGACATAGAGAAGAAACCGATGCCTTGGTGAAAGCTTTAGAACCTTATGAATTGATTGAATTTGTTCGTTCGGCAAGAGTAGCAATTATAAAAGATAGTGCTGGTTTCCACGAAAAATTAAAAGAATTTGAGGCTTTTGAACCTGGAGAAGAACTTGTTGAAAATGAGTTTTTAGATAAAGGAGAGAAAATCTTTACAATGTAGTTGAGCTGAAAGGCTAAAGATAAAAGCTGAAAGGCTAAAGCGAAATATCATGCTGAACCAGTCGAAGCACGTTATAAAAAGTCTTCAATAAACTCAGACGAACAACTACAAAAACATATAGTATAATGAATCAAGTACTTGAATTTATAATAAACTCGAGAAAAGCATTTATCAAATTAATTGATGGATTAACCATGGAGGAGTTGAACAAAATCCCTGATGGCTATAACAATAATATCATTTGGAATTCTGGGCATATTGTAGTGAGCACGCAAACGCTTTGTTACGTTCGAACCGGAATTTTGGAAAATGCGAGTACCGTAAAATATAATGAGTTTTATAAAAAAGATACTCGCCCGACTTACACAGTAACGGAACAGGAAGTTGCAGAATTGAAAGCATTGGCATTAGAAAGTATTGAAAAGATAAAACAAGATTATGCGAATGATGTGTTTGCTACCATAACTCCTTTTCCAACTGCAACTTATGGTGTAGAGCTGAAAAGCATTGAAGAAATATTAATTACAACGATTGGGCATGATAACCTGCATTATGGTTATGCCTTAGCACTGAAGAAAAATTTGTAATGATGGAAGATGGATGAGGGTTTGAAACAACAAACCTAAGTTCTCTAAACCCGATTAAAGTGGAAATACTTTTTGTTGTAGGTTTTCGACAGGCTGTCACTGACAAACACAAAAAGATTGAAACAGAAAGCGGGACTGAACGAACCGAAGCGTACTGAAACCACCTTTTCAAAAAATAAATTGGTGAAATCATTTCATCAGTGTAATCAAACCGAAGGAGAAAAAATAAAATTAAACCGATAATAAATAGAAATTAACCAATAAAACGATGTCAAATTATTTTAACACATTACCTCTTAGAGAAAAATTGAACCAACTTGGTGTTTGCGATTTCATGGATAGCAGCGAATTTTTAGATGGCGTTAGCGCTTTAAAAGGCAAAAAACTGGTAATTGTAGGTTGTGGCGCTCAAGGCCTAAACCAAGGTTTAAATTTAAGAGATAGTGGTTTAGATGTGAGCTACACGTTGCGTAAAGAGGCAATTGAAGGCAAAAGGGATTCGTGGAAAAATGCAACAGAAAATAACTTTAATGTTGGTACTTACGAAGAGTTAATTCCCACTGCCGATGTGGTAATTAACCTTACTCCTGATAAACAACATACTGCCGTAGTGAATGCAATAATGCCTTTAATGAAAGATGGAGCAACATTATCTTACTCTCACGGTTTCAACATTGTAGAAGAAGGCATGCAAATCCGTAAAGATTTAACCGTTATTATGGTAGCACCAAAATGCCCGGGTAGCGAAGTTAGAGCAGAATATGTACGCGGCTTTGGGGTACCTACTTTAATAGCAGTACACCCAGAAAATGACCCACAAGGTAAAGGTTTGGCACAAGCAAAAGCTTATGCAGTTGGTACAGGTGGCCATAGGGCTGGTGTATTAAAATCATCATTCGTTGCCGAAGTAAAATCAGATTTAATGGGCGAGCAAACCATTCTTTGTGGTTTGTTGCAAACGGGTTCTATCTTATCTTTCGATAAAATGATAGAAAAAGGAATCGATGCGGGTTATGCATCTAAATTGGTTCAATATGGTGTTGAGGTAATTACCGAGGCCTTAAAACAAGGCGGTATTACTGCAATGATGGACCGTTTGAGCAATGTAGCTAAAGTTAAAGCTTTCGAAATTTCAGAAGAATTGAAAGACATTATGCGTCCGTTGTTCCAAAAACACCAGGATGATATTATGAGCGGTGAATTTAGCCGCATTATGATGGAAGATTGGGCAAATGGAGATAAAAATCTATTAGCTTGGAGAGCTGAAACTGGCGAAACTGCTTTTGAAAAAACACCTGCCGGCGATGTAAAAATTGGTGAGCAAGAATATTTCGACAACTACACTTTAATGGTTGCTTTCGTTCGTGCTGGTGTTGAATTGGCTTTCGAAACGATGGTTCAGGCTGGAATTAAGCCAGAATCTGCTTACTACGAATCTTTACACGAAACTCCGCTAATTGCCAACACCATTGCACGTAAGAAGTTGTTCGAAATGAACCGCGTAATTTCTGATACCGCAGAATATGGTTGTTACCTGTTCGACCAAGCTTGTAAGCCTTTATTAGCGGATTTTATGAAAAAAGTAGATACCGATTTAGTGGGTAAAAACTTTAACGAAGGCAAAGATGGCGCTGTTGATAACAGAAAATTAATCGAGGTTAATGAGGCCATTCGCTCGCACGAGGTAGAACAAATTGGCGCTACATTACGCAAAGCGATGATAGCAATGAAGGCGATTAAAACAGCATAGAATAAAAAGAATGTCATCATCAGTAATGACAACATTAAACACATAATACAATGTCAAAAACATTAGTAGAAAAAATTTGGGATGCTCACATTGTGAAAAGTGAGGAAGGCTTTCCCGATATTTTATACATTGATACACACTTAATACATGAGGTTACTTCGCCGCAGGCTTTTGATGGTTTGCGTAAAAGAGGTTTGCCTGTTTTTCGTCCACAGCAAACAGTGGCAACAGCCGACCATAACGTACCAACCTTAAACCAATTAATGCCAATTAAAGAAAAGCTTTCTCGCTATCAAGTGGATATGCTAACCAAAAATTGTGCAGAATTCGGCATCGAACTTTATGGATTAGGTCATCCTTTTCAGGGTATTGTTCATGTAATTGGTCCTGAATTGGGTATTACTTTACCAGGAAAAACAATGGTTTGTGGCGATAGTCACACCTCTACCCATGGTGCTTTTGGCGCAATTGCCTTCGGTATCGGAACATCGCAGGTAGAGCAGGTTTTCGCAACGCAATGTTTATTGCAATCGAAACCTAAAACCATGAAAATTGAAGTGAATGGTAAGCTAGGAAAAGGCGTTGGTGCGAAAGACATTATTCTTTACATCATCGCACAGATTTCTGCGGCTGGGGGTACTGGTTATTTCATAGAATATGCAGGTTCGGCGATTGAGGCTTTAAGCATGGAGGCACGAATGACGATTTGTAACATGAGTATCGAAATGGGTGCCAGAGGTGGTTTAATTGCGCCAGATCAAATCACATTCGATTACATCAAGGGCAGAGAATTTGCTCCTGCCGGAGAAGAATGGGATAAAGCTTTAGCTTACTGGAAAACATTATATAGCGATGCTGATGCAAAATTCGATAGTGTTTTAACTTTCGATGCAGCAGATATTGCACCAATGATTACCTATGGAACCAACCCTGGTATGGGAATGGGTATCCAGGAAAATATCCCGGCTACAAAAGCTCAACCAGAAAAAGAAAAACTTTCTTATCAAAAGGCTTTAGATTATATGGGCTTTGATGATGATGCATCTTTAATTGGTAAACCAGTTGATTATGTTTTCATTGGAAGTTGCACCAACTCTCGCATTGAGGATTTACGTGAAGTTGCAGATTTTGTAAAAGATAAGCGCAAAGCAGATAATGTTACCGTTTGGATTGTTCCAGGATCAAAGCAAGTAGAGCAACAGGCCATTAATGAAGGCTTAGATAAAATTTTCGAGGCGGCTGGTTTCCAATTACGAGAACCAGGTTGCAGTGCTTGTTTAGGAATGAATGAAGATAAAATCCCGGCAGGTAAATATTGTGTTTCTACATCAAATAGAAATTTTGAGGGCCGACAAGGACAAAATGCAAGAACGTTATTGGCTAGTCCGCTAACGGCTGCTGCTGCCGCTGTAACAGGTGTAATTACGGATGTGAGGGAGTTATTAGAAAAGGTAGAAGGTTAAACGGTGAACGATTTAAGGTTTCTGCGATTTGCCTAGTCACTCTTCATTGAGGAAAATTTAAAAACATGATTTTAGAAGTTGCGACATTAAATATAAAAGCAGGTCTATCAACTGATTTTGAAAAGGCATTTAGCGAGGCTCAAAAAATCATTGCATCGATGGATGGCTACAATTCCCATCAACTAAAGAAATGCATGGAAAAGACAGATAAAGATATTCTGCTTGTGAACTGGGAAACATTGGAATCACATACCAAAGGTTTCAGGAGCTCAGCAGCATATCAGGATTGGAAAAAGTTATTGCATCATTTTTATGAGCCTTTTACGATTTTTGAACATTATGAGGAGATAAAAAATAATTGAGTTTTGAATGATTGAAGGTAAGAATATCGCATTGCGCCTTAATCTTAAAATTCCATAAATCTTGTAAACTTGGTCAAAAAATAGAAAATATGCCAGAAATAGTTTGGGATGCCACATTATACGATAAACAACATCATTTCGTGTCCGATTATGGAACGGATGTTTTGCAATGGTTAGCACCAAAGGAACACGAAGATATTTTAGACATAGGTTGCGGAACAGGTCAGCTGGCAGCACAAATTGCAGAGAGCGGTGCTAAAGTTTTAGGAACCGATGCATCTTCAGAAATGGTCGCTAATGCAAAAAAAGCCTATCCAAAATTAAGTTTCGAAGTAATAGATGCGACGAAACTTCCTTACTATGAAGACTTCGATGCAATTTTTAGCAATGCTACTTTCCACTGGATTGAGGACCAAAATGCATTATCACATGGTTTATTCAAAAGCTTAAAACATGGTGGAAGATTAATTGCAGAGTTTGGTGGCAAAGGAAATGTAAAAAGCATAACAGATGCAATTTCAGCTGCTGGTAAGGAATTGGGTTTAGCGGATAAAATTGCCACAAACTTTTGGTTTTTCCCATCCATAAGTACTTACACCACATTACTAGAATCAAAAGGTTTCGAAGTGGAGCAAGCCTGGCTATTTGATAGGCCAACGAAATTAATCGGTGATGATGGAATGTATGTTTGGATTAATCAATTTGCACAGCACGCATTTAAAAACCTTCATACAGAACAAGCCGAATCAATCAAAAATTTAGCTGTCGAAATCCTCAAACCTAATTACTTTATTAATGGAGAATGGGTTGCAGATTATAGAAGACTGCGAGTGAAAGCGATTAAAAAGTAATACGTTCTAGGTTATAAGTTGTAAGTCTAAACAACAAACAAACCAAAAACAAAAAAACGATACAATGAAAAAATTCACAAAATTAACATCGGCCGTAGTGCCATTAAATATAGAGAACATTGATACCGACCAGATTATCCCTGCCAGGTTTTTGAAAGCGACTACCCGCGAAGGCTTTGGCGAAAATTTGTTCCGCGATTGGCGTTATGAAAACGACAATCAACCCAAAACAGATTTCGTATTAAATGACCCTACTTACAGCGGACAAATTTTAGTTGCAGGCAAAAATTTTGGTTGTGGTAGTAGCCGAGAGCATGCGGCTTGGGCCATTCAAGATGCTGGTTTTGATGTCGTAATCAGTAGTTTTTTTGCCGATATTTTTAAAGGAAATGCCCTTAACAATGGCTTATTGCCAATACAGGTGAGCGAGGATTTCTTAAAAAATATTTTTACAGCTGTTGAGGCAAATCCTAATGTAAACTTAACGGTTGATTTAGAAAACCAAACTGTAACCTTAATTGAAACAGGTGTGGCAGAATCTTTCGAGATTAATGCCTACAAAAAATCGTGTTTAATAAATGGTTATGATGATATAGACTTCATTTTAGCGCAAAAAGACTTAATAGAAGAATTTGAAAAAAAATAGAAACAACTATAGCAAAAAGCGAGATAAATTCGTCGTCATGTTGAATTCATTTCAGCACCTCATAACATGAAAGGTCCTGAAAAAAATTCAGGGTGAGGGCCACCAAAAATAGGATTCAAAACAATACCTAAAACCCACTTAGATGTACTAAGGTTTCTAAGGTGGTAAAAATAAATAGCATGAAAGAAAGTTTCGTCAATATTCAAAATTTAACTCTAAAATACCAGCAAAAAGCGGTGTTAAAGGATTTGAATTGGGTAATAAATGCTGGCGAAAATTATGTTTTATTTGGCGAAAGTGGAGGTGGAAAAACTTCTTTAGCAAAAATAATAGCGGGCTTACAAAATGGAATTGGCGAAGTAAAAATTAACTTCGACACCAATAGCTATTTACCTTCCGAAGCTTTATTTGTAGAAAGTTGGTATCAATTTAAAAATTTAGAAGGTGTCGCAAATTTCTATTATCAACAGCGATATACCTGTCAGCAAGCTAAAGATACATTAACCATTCATGCAGAATTGGTATATTACGGTAAAGAAAAAGGTCTTAATTTCGATGCTGTTGAACCAATTTTAAACGCATTAAATTTCTCCTCATTTGCCAGTTCGCAATTAATAGAATTATCAAGCGGAGAACATAAAAAACTACAGTTGGTTAAAGCTTTATGGCTAAAACCGCAATTACTGATTATCGACCAGCCTTACACGGGTTTAGACGTTGCATCTCGTAAATACTTAAACATCCTTTTAGATGAAGTTTCCAAAGAAGGTGTACAGTTGATTTTGATTTCTAACGATTCTGAATATCCAAACGCTATCAATCGCTTTGCGGAATTACAAAACGGCCAAATCAACGTTTCCGATTCAAAAGAAACCTCGACAATTTCTACGGTACAAATTCTAAAAGAAATCCCAGATTTTTTAAAAGAATCACCCGCTTATTCATCCAGTGATATCGTTAAAATGGTGAATATTAACATCAGTTATGGTGAAAAACAGGTTTTAAAGAATATCAATTGGGAAGTAAAAGCTGGCGAAAAATGGCTGTTGCAAGGGCATAATGGTTCGGGCAAATCAACTTTGCTAAGCTTAATCAATGGCGACCATCCGCAGTCTTATGCCAACGAACTTTATTTATTTGGCAACAGACGCGGTAGCGGAGAAAGCATTTGGGATATCAAGCAGCACATCGGTTTAATCTCTCCCGAATTTCATTGGTATTTTGATGCCAACTCAACGGTTTGGCAAAGTATTGCATCCGGTTTTTACGATACAATTGGTTTATTCCAAAAACTCCCATACACTAAAAGCCAGCAAGTTGATGAACTAGTAGAATATTTTGGTTTAACATCCTCAAAAAATGAATTGTTAAGCACTCTTCCTTTAGGAAAACAAAGACTGGTTTTATTGGCAAGAACCATCATTAAAAATCCTGAATTGTTAATTCTGGATGAACCTTGCCAAGGGCTAGACCAACAACAAACACGACAATTCAATCATTTTATCGATGAATTGTGTAGCAACGGGATGACTTTAATTTATGTTGGTCATTTTGAATCGCAGCTACCAAACTGCCTGGAAAAAAGAATATTATTAGAAAACGGCGAAATTAAAGCCGTAGAAATTTTGAATACCAAAACTCGTCATTGCGAGGTACGAAGCAATTTTTGCACCGTACTATTTAAATGAGATTGCTTCGTACCTCGCAATGACGGCAATATATAATACAATGAAGAAGAACATTTTAGTAATACCCGGAGATGGTATAGGACCCGAAGTTACCACATGGGGAAAAGCAGCATTAGAGAAAATTGCTGAGATTTTTAACCATGAATTTACATTTGACGAGGCTTTAATGGGTCATGCTGCTATTGGAGTTACTGGTGAACCGCTACCAGATGAAACACTTGAAAAGGCAAGAAAAAGTGATGCAATCCTTTTTGGCGCAATTGGCCATGCTAAATACGATAACGACCCAAGCTTAAAAGTAAGGCCAGAACAAGGTTTGTTAAAAATCCGTAAGGAACTGGGTTTGTTTGCAAATCTCCGCCCGATATTACTATTTGATGAGCTTCTTCAGGCATCGAGCATTAAACCAGAAATTTTAAGGGGAACTGATATTTTATTCTTCCGTGAATTAACGGGCGATGTATATTTTGGCGAAAAAACGCGTTCAGAAGATAGAAACACTGCCTCTGACTTGATGATATATCACCGCTACGAAGTTGAGCGTATTGCGCACAAAGCCTATCAGGCGGCACAACAACGTAGCAAAAGGTTGTGCTCGGTAGATAAGGCAAATGTTTTGGAGAGTTCTCGCTTATGGCGTGAAACCGTTCAGGAAATTGCAAAACAATACCCTGATGTAGAAACTGAACATATGTTTATTGATAATGCAGCGATGCAACTTATCAAAAACCCGAAGAAATTTGACGTGGTTTTAACAGCAAACTTATTCGGCGATATTCTTACCGATGAGGCTTCGCAAATTGCAGGATCTATGGGCATGCTAGCGTCGGCATCTGTTGGCGAAAGCACAGGTTTCTTTGAACCTATCCATGGTTCGGCACATGATATTACTGGTAAAGATTTGGCCAATCCACTCGCCTCTATCCTATCGGCTGCACTGATGCTCGAAATTGGCTTCGGACTAAAAGAGGAGGCAAAATTATTGGTTGATACCATTGATAATGTTTTAAAAGATGGTTTTAGAACCAACGACATTGCAGACGAAAACACCAACCGATTTAAAGTTTTAGGCACCGCCGAAATGGGCAAATTGGTTATTAAATATTTATCTCAAAAATTAACTACAACACCCCAATTATAATGATACACGACCCAAATAAAGTCTATATTTTCGATACCACCTTACGTGATGGAGAGCAGGTTCCGGGCTGCCAGTTAGATACCGACCAAAAAATTATAATTGCGAAAGCACTGGAAGTACTTGGTGTTGATGTAATTGAGGCCGGATTTCCCATTTCGAGTCCTGGTGATTTTCAAAGTGTTGTAGAATTATCTAAAGCGATTAAAAATCCAACCATTTGTGCTTTAACAAGAGCAATTAAAGGTGATATTGATGTTGCTGCAGAATCTTTACAATATGCAAAGCATCCACGTATCCATACTGGAATTGGTTCTTCGGATATGCACATCAAATACAAATTTAACAGCACACGCGAAAAGATTTTAGAACGTGCCGTTGATGCGGTAAAGTATGCGAAGAAGTTTGTTGAAGATGTTGAGTTTTATGCTGAAGATGCAGGAAGAGCGGATAATGCTTTTTTAGCTCAAATGATTGAGGCAGTAATTGCCGCTGGTGCCACTGTAGTAAACATCCCAGATACAAATGGTTATTGCATGCCCGACCAATATGGCGCTAAAATTCTTTACTTAAAAGAAAACGTTAAAAATATCGATCAAGCCATTATTTCGGTTCATTGCCATAACGATTTAGGCTTGGCTACGGCAAATAGTATTGCAGGTGTAGTTAATGGCGCCCGCCAAATTGAATGTACCATTAATGGCATTGGCGAAAGAGCAGGAAACACAGCTTTGGAAGAAGTTGCGATGATTTTAAAAACGCACAGTTTGGGCTTGCATACGAGTATCAATAGCAAACATTTTACTGAAATTAGTGGAATGGTTAGCCGTATGATGCACATGCCGGTGCAACCAAATAAAGCAATTATCGGCAAAAATGCTTTCGCACACAGTTCTGGTATTCATCAGGATGGTTTCTTAAAACACCGCGAAAACTATGAAATTATTAATCCAGAGGATGTTGGATTAAACAGCGCTGATATAATTTTAACCGCTCGTAGCGGCCGCCATGCTTTGAAACACCATTTAGAACGTTTGGATTATGATATCGAAAAAATTAATATTGATGATGTTTACGAACGTTTCTTGGTTTTAGCCGATGAAAAGAAAGACATTACCGATGATGATTTACTTTTCTTGATGAGCAATGGTGAAACAGAATCGTATAAAAACGGCTATAAATTAAACTTACTGCAAGTAGTTTGTGGCGACCAGGAAAAACCTACAGCCAACATCAAATTACAATATAATGGTGAAGTGAAAGAGGCAAAAGCTGAAGGGAATGGTCCTGTAGATGCAACCATAAACGCAATTGTTAGCATTATTGATAAAGACATTACACTTAAAGAGTTTACTATCCAGGCGATGCATGGTGGTAGCGATGATGTAAGTAAAGTAAATATGAAGGTTGATTACAATGGGAAATCTTTTGTAGGATATGGTTTTAGCACTGATATTGTAAAAGCATCTGCTAATGCTTATTTAGATGCGATTAATAAGTTTTTGTAGGGAACGGAAAGAGATTAAGGATTAAGGAGCAAAGATGAAAGACCAAAGGAAAAAGAAGAAAGCTATAAGAATAAAGACTAAAGCTGAAAGAATGGAGACCAAAGCTGAAAGGTAGAAGAGCAAATCCCTTAAAAATAAAAAGCTGCAATTTGCAAACTTTAAGAGGTATCTCCCTCTGGAGGGACAGGGGGAGGATTTGAGTTTTAAACACAGTGTTTGCCCTCTAAACCTGATAGCAGTGGAAATACTTTTTGCTGCAGCTCAGTAACTGCTTAAAATGACAATCCCAAAAAGATTGTAACGAATAGCAGGACTAAATTAACCGAAAAGCACCGGAGCCTGCTTTTCAAAAACACATAAGCATTAAAAAATCTTATTACCGGATACCTTAACGCTATTTGAAACTAAAAAAATGAACACAATAACACCAAATAAACTAGATTTTAAATCTGCATCGGAAAGGCTGAAAGGCGTGGTAAAACGTACGCCATTAGAGTTTAATGCCGGACTTTCTGCCCAGTACAATGCAAATATTTATTTGAAACGGGAAGATTTGCAAATTGTGCGTTCTTACAAATTACGTGGTGCTTACAATAAAATTAGTTCGTTGCCGCAAGAGGCTTTAACTAATGGTGTGGTTTGTGCCAGTGCAGGTAACCATGCGCAAGGTGTGGCATTTTCTTGCAAAAAACTTGGTATAAAGGGCGTAATTTTTATGCCCGAAATTACACCAAAACAGAAGGTTAAACAAACGTATATGTTTGGTGGAGATAACGTAGAAGTAATTTTGGTTGGTGATACTTTTGATGATTGTTTAAAAGAGGCATTAGCTTACAGTGCAGCTCATTCGGCAAGTTTTATACCTCCATTTGATGACGAGAAAGTAATTGAAGGACAAGCGACAGTTGGGGTAGAAATTTTTGAAGACCTGCCCGATTTAGATATGATTGTTATGCCTGTTGGCGGTGGTGGTTTAGCATCGGGTGTGAGTGCTTATATAAAAACCGTTAAAACTGATGTAAAATTGGTTGGCGTTGAGCCTTTGGGTGCTCCATCTATGGTTACGGCTATGGAAAATGGCGGACCTTTTACACTGGAGGAAATCGACCGTTTTGTGGATGGTGCCGCTGTTAAAAGAATCGGTCATATTACTTACGAATATTGCCAGCAACTTTTAGACCAAATGCACCTTATTCCAGAGGGAAAAATTTGTACTACAATACTTAAACTTTATAATGAAGATGCTATTGTTGTGGAGCCTGCAGGCGCTTTATCGGTTGCAGCCTTAGACCAGCTGAGAGACCAAATTGCTGGCAAAACGGTTGTTTGTATTGTTAGTGGAGGCAATAATGACATCGAGCGAATGCAAGAAATTAAAGAGAAATCTTTACTTTTTGAAGGTTTAAAGCACTATTTTATTGTGCGTTTCCCTCAACGACCAGGCGCTTTGAAATTATTTGTGAACGAAGTTTTAGGTCCGCAGGATGATATTACCCGTTTTGAATTTATTAAAAAAACAAATAAAGAAAACGGACCAGCTTTGGTGGGTATCGAGCTTTCGAATAAGAACGATTATGCAAGCTTATTGCAACGCATGAAAGATTTTAAATTCGAAATTATAGAACTGAACCAAGACCAGACTTTGTTTGAGTATTTGGTTTAAGGGAGTTAATAGAAATGAACATACAGTTTTTCAGGTAACAAACAATATAAAAAAATTTCATTATAAGCTTGTCGAAGAACAGCGTTTCGACAAGCCTAACGTGACATAATCTCATAAAAAAATGAACTTCAAAGATTTAACCAACAAAACACTAATTGCGGATAACGACGTAGATTGGGAAGATTTAGGTGCCGGTGTGAGGAGAAAGATTATGGCTTACGATGATAAATTGATGTTGGTTAAAGTTGAGTTTGAAAAAGATTCTTTTGGAACCATTCATAACCATCCGCATTTACAATTGAGCTATGTTGCTAAAGGAAGTTTTGAAGTAATGATGGGTGATGATAAAAAAATCTTAAATGAAGGCGATGTATTTTTTGCTCCCACAATGGTATTTCATGGTGTGCTATGTTTAGAACCTGGACTTTTAATTGATGTATTTAATCCGCATCGTGAAGACTTTTTGAAATAATGTTTTCACCACCTAAGGCAGCTTAGAACTCCTAAGGTGGCAAAATTATTAATGGCAGTTACTATCTATTCAAAAGTTAAACGCACATTTTTATAACCCAAGCCTTCTATAATTGGTTTTAAAACATTCATAGCATTCGTTTTGGTTTGTGCTAAAATATTCGATTTTTTTACCTCAGCAGTTACATGTTTTTCGGCTGCTTTGTAAGCCTCATCAACTAATCCAGCCTCGCGGAAGAAAGCCATCTTGGTATCATAAACCCGCGAATTTTTGTGGTCGATTTTTACGTAACAAATTTCTGGCTGTGGTAAATTTACTACAGCTGTATCGGCATCAAGTTCAATATCGTTTCGTGTAACTTTAGTAAGGTCGATACAACCAACGGCCTCAGCTTTTACGATTAGTAAAACACTTGCCTCAGGCAAAAAATCCGTTTTATTTTTGTGCTCCAATACATCGCTAATTTGGTAGCGAACTAGTTCCAATTTACCAATAGCCTCTATTTTATCAACCAAAAGCTGATGTTTGCTTTCAACAGATGTGTTGATGCTAAACTTTTTGGAGATAAAAAAGTATCCGGCTACAAGTAAAATCAACCAAGGTAAAACTCTAAAAATGATTCTCATTGTGATTATATTAATTCAAATTTCAATTGTGTGTGTTCACGAATAAACAAATATTAAACCACATTGTGATTGTTAAAGTTTTTGGCAGTGGTTTTGTATTACGCAAAGTACACACACACAAATTAAACACAATCAACATGAAAAAACTTACTATCCTGATGCTTTGCATTGCCACACTAGGTTTGGCATCTTGCAAAAAAGACACAATTATCTACCCACCTTCGGCAAAAACTTATAACAGATACATTGAACCGAATCAATGGGTTCAAAATTCGAACGGAACTTTCTCTTTTACCTGGAATAAACCAGAATTCGATGGCGTAACTCTAGACGATGAGGGCGTACTTGTTTACTTCACTCACCCTACTAATGACAATAGTGATGTTCAACTGCCATATACTTTTAATTACACAGTTTATAGTTATGAACTTTTCAGCGGAGGGATAACATTTGATGTTCAGGATAGCAGAAACTTAACAAGTTCAGTACGTCCAAGCTATAGAATATTGGTTAAGGTTGTTGTAATTCCTTCTGAATACGCAGATTAATTTAATGAAACTCTAGAAAACGACTAATGTTCAATTGAACGTAGTCGTTTTTTTTATGCTCTCCCCTATTCAATTGCAAAGCTCTAACGGTAACGCCATTTCGCTCGAGCAATAATTCATCGTAAAAACCTTTGTAGTAAACGTCTTTCACCTCAAATCTTCTGCTGCTCCAATTGCTGTTTATTTCTGCCCATTCCGGATAAAATACAACCGATGCGGCGAAGGTTTTCAGTCCGAGTTTTTCAGCATCGCCACGAGATAGAACAACAGCATTACCTAAAATTTGTGCGGTGTAAATGTGCTTTGGCTGTTGATAAATATCTACTGGCTTTCCTGTTTGCAAAAGTTCGCCGTTTCGCAGGATAAGCAGTTGGTCAGCAAGAAATAATCCATCTGCCGGGTCGTGAGATACTAAAATCACCGTTACACCTGTTTCTGCTGCAACGCGTTTAATATCGGCTCGCAACTGGTTTTTCAATAATGCATCAACCTGACTAAAAGGTTCATCCAATAACAAAACTTTAGTATCAGCAACCATGGCTTTAGCAATTGCTACACGTTGTTGTTCACCTCCACTTAACTCGATAATTTTTTTATTTTGGAGCGGTAAAATTCGCAAATGCTCCATTATGGCCAAAGTTTTTTCTGCTTTGGTTTTTAGGTCGCTATTCGATAATTGTGAGGCAATATTATCGTAAACCTTGGCATAAATGTTTAATGAAAAATCCTGAGTAACCATTTTCATTTGCTTATGCCCGGGAATTAACTGTTCATCAGGACCTTTAACTTTTTCCTCTTCGAAAAAAATATCACCCACGTCGGTTTTTAATAAACCGTAAATGGATTTCAGCAAAGTTGATTTTCCACTTCCACTTTCGCCAATAATAGCAACTACATCCCCTCTGTTAATGTCAAAAGTGATGTTTTTAATTCCTCCAGCTTGCTCAGTCTGGTATTGTTTTGTTAAATTTTTTACGCTGATTATGGTATCGCTCACAGAGTAAAGATAAAGCTTAAAGGGGAAAGACTAAAGCTTAAATCGAAATGATTTTCGCAAAAAAATCCTGTTCCGCCTAACCGAAACAGGATTTCATTGGTTCATTTGTATAATCGTTCATTTGTTATTAAACTTCGGCCTTTAAGACCTCTGAATCTCAACTTCAATTCTAAAGCTAATTCAATCCAAAAGAGACACCAAAACTCATATTTCTTAAACCAGCTTGGGCAGGTGTGGTAAACATATCATTGAAATAATATTTGGTAAATAACCCCAAACCACCATATCCAAATCTAACTGTACCTCCGTAACGAACAGATTGAAAATGGTAACTGTCATACTGTTTCTCTTTTCCGCGTTCTTCGCTAATTTGTTTAACCTTTCCATTTAGCAAGAAACTCACCTCCGGACCAACAACAAAGTAGAATCTTTTACCTTTATTGTTCTCTTTAGTACGAAACTCGAAGTTTAAAGGAATATGCACATAGCTGCTTGAGAAACGATTTTTAGAAAAGTCAATCGGTTCGTTTATATATGTTAAAGTCGGTTGGTTTTTCTGAATGGTAATATTATCTCTCAAACGAATTAATGTCCAATCGAAACCACCTGCAACATAAACCTTAAAGTTGGAGTTAAAACGGTAACCAAATTGCAAAACGTCAAAAGAAAACGTACTGGTTTTACCGCCCTTATAATCTAAAAATTCATTGTTCGGCGATAAATCAAAGTCACCATTATCAATTAATCTGGAGAAACCTAAATCTACTCTTGTAAACGTAATCCCTCCAACAAAACGGCCTTTTTTAACATCCTCTGTAGAATCTGTTTTAGTAATTATATTCCCGCCACCAATGGTTAAGGTGTATTTTGCTTTTTTCTTCTTAACTACGGTATCCATTGCAAGAGTATCTTGTTGCGCAAAAGCACTTGGAGCCATAACACCGGCAAGCCCGCTTACCAAAAGTGTTGTAAAAATTAGATGTTTCATATTTTTTTCGTGTGTGTGTTTGAATGATTGAATTATTGATTGAGAGAATGACTGAATTGCTAAATAAAAGAACTATTGAATGAATAAATACTTTAATCTTAAAATCCTACAATCTCTAAAATCCTTGTTATTTTTTCTTTTTCCCTATTTTAAACGGACCAATATTTATCGATGAAAGTGAAGAATCATCATCATCGGTACGAAACTGGATAAACTTATCTTTTCTTTTATCCACTTTATTTACGATTAAGTTCACCACGTCGCCAACATTACGTATGCCTTTACTTTCAGTTTGGTTTTCATAATCGATTACATCATCAGGTTTAACATTTGTAGCTGTTGATGCGATTACAGTTTCCGGGTTGGTTTGTAAAATGGCCTCATCAATTTTCTTTTTGATAATTTCTTGAGTCGGTATTACTTGTGCAATCACCGTTTCCTGTTTTTTCATTTCCGGGGCGGTAACTATTTTTTGTTTTTCTACAGGTTTATTCCTCTCTGTGGCCTTAGTTTTTGCTACAGCCTCAACCTTTAATGCTACAGGTAGAACCATTTTTTCTTTCAGTGAGCTTTCGTTTTCTGTAGAATCTTTAACCATTTGATTTTCTACCACTGGTTTAACCTTAGGTTCAACATGATTTGCAAACTGCTTTGGTTTAACATCTTGTTGCTGATAAACCAAAATACTTACGGTTGCAATTAATAAAATCACCGCTGCTGCTAACCAGTAAATTGGGATAATCCTTTTTTTCTTTGGTTCAATTTCACTTTCAATGCTGCCCCACAAATCTCTAGATGGTGCAATTTCAGCATCTTCGAAAGCATTTTTAAATAACTTATCAAAATCCTTATCCTGTATAGGTTGCATAACCAAATCCCTCCATTTTTATAATTTCTTCTTTTAAAATTGCTCTTGCTCTCGATAATTGAGATTTACTTGCTCCCTCCGAGATGCCGAGCGTTTCTCCTATTTCTTTGTGCGAATAACCTTCAATTACATACATATTGAAAACCATTCTGTAACCATCAGCCAGTTTTTGTATCACTTTCATCAAATCTTGCATGCCTAAAGTGCCAAAATCAAAACCTGTCGACGGTTGTTCGTAAGCCTCATCAATTTCGACCACATTTAAGCTGCGTAAGTTTTTACGGTAACTTTCAATTGCGGTATTCACCATCACTCTCCTAATCCAACCTTCAAATGAACCATCGCCTCTATACTCCTTAATCTTCTGAAAAATTTTGATATAGCCCATTTGTAATACATCTTCTGCCTCCATCCTATCTTTTGCGTAGCGCATACAAACAGCCATCATTTTCGATGCCGTTTGCCTGTAAAGCAGCTCTTGCATCTTCCGGTCGCCAGCTTTGCAGCCCTCCATCAAATCGTTTATCGTGTAACTTCGCGTCAATTTCATTGTGTGTTTGTATATAGAAGATGTTGGATTACAAACATTGGTTGCATGGGAGATATAAAAAAGTTAAATAAAAGTTAAAATTGGTTTAGATAAGCTGATTATCAATAAGATAAATCATTAATATATTTTCAGAAAGATATATATTTTATTTGGAAATGAGCATTCAGTATTTCTTTGGGAATAGCAGTCCCGCTATGCGCTTCAAAGCCTCGGCTCGTTCCTCACCTTCGCGTTTTCCGCTCCTATCGGGTTTAGAAACACAGGCTTGTACACCACACAAAGAAGTATAGTTGCAAAATTTTAATAAGGCCAAAATTAACTTTTCCGTTGGCTGAAGCCAACGGCAATGATAGCGATAGTTTAGCCAGATGGCAATTCAATGCAGTCTGCTTTAGCTGACGGAAATTTTAATCTTTCTTCTTCACCTTAAATAACCTAAAATCTTGTTTATAGGTCAAAAAAAATGAATGGTTAAATTGCAGTTGTTTATCTGTATTATCTAAATCAACATGAGGCTCAAAACGAACATCTAAATACAAATGCGGAATCAATTCCTTTTGGTAAGCATAACGCAACGAGACAATATTTCTACCACTTTGCTTTAGTCCGTTTGTATATAAATTACTCGAAACCGATTCATATAAAGGCATTCCTCTAATCGAAATGAAGTTATTTCCTTTCCAGTAAGAGGCCACTAAACTTCCCCACTTACTTTCTACACCAGCATTTAAACACATACCAAAACCACCCTGATAAGCACGACGTTTATCAGGCGAAAAATCTTTGTAAACGGCAATGTAGTTATCTGTATAAACCTGTGTGATGTTGGTGTTAATAGCCTTATGTAACTTCAACCCTGCCGACCCGTTAAAAACAGTACTAATTGGGATTTGCTTTAACACATCAATTTGTCCTCCTTGATGGAAAGCCAGAAACTGTGCAGGAAAAGTAAACTTCCATCCATTATTTTCAGCAATTGTACTTTCTGTTGATAACCCACCAATAATTTCTTCTTTTGCAGCTTCACCTGTGTAAATCATTTTTTGCCAGGCAATCCAGGCATCTAGATTGAATTTCTTGCGCTCTACCAATAACTGCGTTCCATATTCAATTGGTGTAGTTATCGTTCTTTCAAAATCGTAAAGTGGCTCGATATATTTATGCTGAATACCGCCCTCCAAACTTCCGAAAATCAATGTTAAGTTGCGCTTATGATATTTTAAACTGAACAAAGGCTTTGCATCGGAGATACCATTTCTGCCAAAATCCTTTCTAATAAAAGCACCAGCCGTTATGGCCAAATTTGGGTGTGCATAATATACAATTTGCGGTTGCAGTTGTGTTCCATACAAAGTATATCCATCATGGAAATCGTTGGTATATTCGTAATTCCGAACGTAATTAAAATTGTAAAAATTAAAATGAACCTCTCTGGTTAAGCTACTGTCCGGACGAATTCTATTCTCTAAAGCCGATTGATTAAACTGTGCTGAAGCAAAATAAGATGTAAATAAAAAAGTAATTGAGAGTAAGGTTTTTTTCAGACCTGTTGTTGTTAACATGAGCTTGGTTTTATGGCTCAAATTTAGGATAGTTTTTTGGTAAAGTATAAAGTAACAAGCATCAAGTATCAAGAACTAAATAGAAGTTTACGCAAAGAAAACAAAGAATGCTTGTGTCTTTTTTGCTTTGGTCTTTCTACTTTAATCATTGAGTTTATTTCTTCAACCGATAATTCTTATACAACTTAACTGCAATCATAATCGCCAGTGCAACGCCCATTATGCCAATCAAACCGTAAATCCAGTTTAATGAATCTTTTAAAATCACAACAAAAACAATTGCTATCATAAAAATAGTTGCCAATTCTCGCCACAACCGAAGTTGAAAACTGTTCATTTTAAACTGATTATTTTTAAGTTGCCTAACGATATTTTGGCAAATGAAATGATAAATTAACAACCCTACTACAAAACCGAGTTTAACCCACATCCAATCGGTTTGAAGCAAACCTGGGCGTAAAGTAAGCATTGAAATACCCGCTAAAACAGAAATAACCATCGCTGGGGTTGCAATGATATTCCATAGCGTGGCCTCCATTTTTGTGAATTGCTTTATAAGAGTACTTTTTTCGGGTTCAGGTTTATCATTTGCTTCGGTATGGTAAATGAATAAACTTAAAATATAGAATAATCCTGCCATCCAGCTAATTACGAAAACAACATGTAATGCAATGAAGTAGCGATAATATGGCAAAAGAGTTTCGATCATTTTATATATGCAGTTTAATACCTAAACTCTTTTACCACCTCAATCGCATATTTTACATTTTCGAAAGGAATATCAGGCATAATACCATGGCCCAAATTGAAAATAAAACCTTCAGTTCCACGCATGCGTTCGAACAACTTATGAATTTGTGCTTTAATTACCGATTGGTCTGCATACAAAATATGCGGGTCTAAATTACCTTGAACGGCAATACCAGCAGGCAAAGCATTTTTAATGTTAAGCAAATCTGCATTCCAATCAACCGAAATCACATCAGGTTTAGCCTCTGCCATCATCGGCGCAAAAACCGAACTTCCTTTACAGAAAGAAATCACTGGGATATCTTTTCGGTTTAAGTTGGAGATAATTTCCTGAATATAGCGGTGAGAAAACTCCTGATAATCATTCCATGATAAAGCAAGTGCCCAGCTATCAAAAATCTGAACTGCATTTACACCAGCCGCAATTTGAAGATTCAAATAATCAGCCGTTACTTTAGCAACTTTAGCTAAAAGTTTATGCGCTAACTCTGGTTGGTTATGAATGAAAAGCTTGGTTAATTTAAAATCTTTTGATGAACCGCCTTCAATTAAGTAACTCATTACCGTAAAAGGTGCACCAGCAAAACCGATTAAAGGAATACTTCCATTTAACCGCTGTTGAATTACTTTAATGGCATCAGCTACGTACTGCAATTCATCCAAACAATCAACATTTAAGTTTTCTACATCTTGTGCAGTGCGTACCGGGTTTGCAAACTTCGGACCAACGCCTTGAGTAAAGCTCAAATCGCCACCCATAGCCTCGCCAGTTACTAAAATATCGCAGAATAAAATCGCTGCATCAATACCCAACAAATCGACAGGTAACATGGTAACATCGGCTGCAATTTCCGGAGTTTTGCACATCTCTAAAAAAGAGTATTTGTTCTTAATCTCCCAGTATTGTGGCATAAAACGACCAGCTTGGCGCATCATCCACACAGGTGGACGTTCTGTCTGTTTCGAAAATGCTGCGTCTAAAAATAAATTGTTCTTCATGTTTTGTTTTAGTGTCGTACTGTCGCCATCCTGAATTCATTTCAGGGTCTTAATAGCAAGAAAGATGCTGAACTAAATTCAGCATGACGTTGAGCAAAAATTTAATTCTGCAAAGGTATAAAATAAAAAAAAACGAACTACCTTTTTATGCCTAAAGCGGTATTTCGTTTCTCAAAATGACAATACGAGTATTATAATTTACTTATTTCTTTTTCAATCTTAACGATTATATCTTTCGAACGTGTCGGTTCTGAAAGTTCTTTGGCCAAATTAACATATGCCTCGGCTCTTTCTTTGTCTTTTTTTCGCAAAGCGAGATTAGCTAAATGTATTAAAACATAACCTTTTTGGGTTTTGCCACCAACGGGAAAACGACTTGCCAATTGAAAATGATATTCTGCTTTTTCGTAATCTTCTTCTTTCAAGGCCATGTTGCCTTGCATAAATTCGTAATAACCTCTCCTGTTTTTTGATAGCCTTTTCGGATTTGGAACTTCGGCAAGCATCAGCTTTGCTTTAGAAAATTCATTGTTCTTAAAATATTTAGAGGCCATTAAAACTGAACTATGCCTGAAATGACTCCAAATTAGAAAAAAGAATAGAAAGCCAGCAACTGCTGCCAACTCGTATTGATTGTAATAAACACAAACCAATGCGGCAAGCACAAATACGGCCATTAAAATATACCTGCCGAGACTGCTATACATTAATGAATATCGGTGAATTTATAGCCCACACCACGAATAGAATGAAAATAAACAGGATTTTTCTGGTCTGGTTCGAAGTATTTACGGAATGTTAAAATAAAGTTATCAATCGTTCTTGTGGATGGATAGACATCATAATTCCAAACGGTTTCTAAAATCTGCTCTCGAGAAACTGCATCGTTTTTACGCTCAATTAAAAGCTTTAACAACATGGTTTCTTTTTTTGTTAATGGTGTGATTGTTCCATCATCGTGTTTCAATTCGAATGAATTAAAATAGATGGTTTTATCGCCGATTTTGTAAGAGTTTAACTCTTTTAAATCATCTGATTTTAAGCTACGTTTAACCAAAATACCCACACGAAGAATCAACTCTTCTAAGTTAAATGGTTTAACTAAATAGTCATCAGCTCCTTTTTTCAAACCTAAAACACGATCTTCAGATGTGTTTTTAGCTGTTAGAAACATAATCGGAACTTCTGCATTTTCTAAACGTATTGTTTCGCAAACCTGGAAACCATCCATTTCTGGCAACATTACATCTAAAATAATTAGATTAAAACGTTCTTCCTTAAATATTTTAAGAGCGGTTTTGCCATCTTTAACGGCGTGAACTTTATAACCCTCAAGTTCGAGGTTTAATTTGATAGCATCTAACAAGTGGTCCTCGTCTTCTACCAATAGAATTCTTAATTTTTGTGACATAATTGAGATTAACTAAATGTTACTTCAAAAATACTTCCCTGAGGCAAATTGTCTTTTACTGTAATATCTGCATCATGGTATTGTAAAACCTCTTTCACAATAAACAAGCCTAAACCCGTTCCTTTCGCTTTCCTGACATTCTCATTACCAACGCGGTAAAACTTATCAAATATCAACATTTTTTCGGCATCTGAAATACCCGGACCTTTATCTATTACGCTTAATCTCAAATGCCCTTCAAACTCATCCAAAAGCACATTTATCTCGTCGCACGGACTAGAATATTTCACCGCATTTTCTATTAAATTGGTAACTACAGACGATAAGGCAAATTTGTCACCCACCAACTGCAAATTTGGCTGAATTTGCGCATTTATTAATTGTTCGTTGCCACAAGAATGTACCTGCAATCTATCCGTAATTTTGTAAACCAACTCCGAAAAATTAAATTCCTCTTTCGGAAAGGTGTATGAGCGGTTTTCAATTTTGGTTGCCAACAACATATTTTCAACCAAATCATCCAAACGCTCAATATCTTTTAGTGAATTATTAAGCAAAGATGTTTGTCTGGCTTTATCTAAATCTCTTTTAACTATCGTTTGTATAGAAAGTTTTATCGCTGCCAAAGGCGATTTTAACTCATGTGTAATCGACATCAAGAAATTCTGTTGCTGCTCTCTTAATTTATCCTCACGTTTTAACGATTGATGCAAAAAATAACCTCCAATACACAACAGAAACAAAAACACAGAGCCTTCACCCATAATCATTGTCATGCGGCTGGGTTGCAAACGCACCACCAAAGTACCCCAAGATACAAGCTGAATTAAGGCGTAAAGTAGTAAAGCGTAAAAGATTATGATGGATTTTTTCATCTGTCTTTATCAGGATTTTTATAATTTAAGGATTTTAAAATATTTATTAGCATATTAATACTGAGTATAGTCGAAATATGAAAAGCAAGTTTCTGTTTTCTTCGCTTATTTCAGTCCCGCTTTTTGTTACTATCTTTTTGCGATTGTCAGTCGGAGCTTGTAGAAGACCTGCATCAAAAAGTATTTCCACTTCAATCGGGTTTAGATAATTTGGGTTTGTGCCTTGAACAGAAACACCCCGCCTTTCAGGCACCCTTCTAAAAGAGGGGAATTCCCGCAAAGTTTAAAACCTCGTTTCAATGACACAATAAGCTTATCTTTTCTTATATGTCTTATATGGTCGAAAACTCTTTATTCTACATGAAAACTTACGTTTTCTATATCGTAAAAAATTATCAGCCGCAAAGGTTGATGCTACGACCTAAAAACCAAATCTAATGCTTCAAAAATCGCTCTCTTCGCCTTCTCTAATTCCACCTTGGTATGTGCTGCAGAAACAAAACCAACTTCATAACCAGATGGCCCTAAATAAATTCCCCTGTTCAACAACTCACGATGCATGATTTTGAATTTTTCCATGCTACCCGCATCAATATCATCAGCCGATTGAATTTTATCTTTATCTGTAAAAGCGAACCAAAAAATGGAACCAACAGTAAACACCTTAAATTTATAATTTCTTGCTGTAGCAAAACGCTGAATACTTGCTACAAAATCCTGGGTTTTATTATTTAAATCTTTATAAAAACCTGATTTATTTAATTCTGTTAAAGTTGCAATCCCCGCAGCCATAGCTACCGGATTACCCGATAACGTACCGGCCTGATAAACTCCACCATCTGGAGAAATGTTCGACATGATTTCAGCCGATGCACCATACATACCAACAGGCAAACCGCCGCCAATAATTTTTCCGTAAGTTACAATATCCGGTTTAACACCATAGTGTGCCGCTGCACCTTCAAAACCAACCCTGAAACCAGTAATCACTTCATCAAAAATAAGTAATGAATTATTTTCTGTACAAATTTTACGTAGGAAATGAATATAATCTTCGTCTTGAATAATCAGCCCGTTATTTGCAGGAATTCCTTCGATAATTACTGCTGCTATCTGGTCTTTAAATTGCGCAAAAGCTTGCTCAATTGCTACCTTATCATTTAAAGGAATTACAATGGTTTCTTCAGCAAAAGATTTTGGAACACCTGCCGAAGAAGTTTCGCCAAAGGTTACCAAACCCGAACCCGCTTTAACCAAAAGAGCGTCTGTATGGCCATGGTAGCAGCCCTCAAATTTTAAAATTTTATCTCTACCTGTAAACCCTCTTGCCAAACGAATCGCCGACATTACAGCCTCTGTTCCAGAGCTTGTAAAACGAATTTTTTCTACAAAACGATTGTTCTTAATAATCAATTCCGCCAATTCATTTTCCAAAGCTGTTGGAGCGCCAAAACTCATTCCGTTTTGCATCACTTCGGTAACTTTCTCCCTGATTTTAGTATTATTATGCCCCAAAATTAACGGACCCCAACTTCCACAGAAATCAATAAACTGATTGCCATCCGCATCCCAAATGTAGCAACCATCACCCTTTTCAATAAAAAGTGGTGTACCATAAACAGATTTGAAAGCCCTAACAGGCGAGTTTACTCCTCCAGGGAAATACGTTTTCGATTTCTCATACAACTCTGCAGATTTTACCCTCGAAATATCGGGTTTGCTGCCTGTATTTACCGGAACATCGGCCTCGTTACCCGAAAACATTTTCTTTAATGAATCTAACATTTTTATTAAGGTATAAGGTAAAAGGCGTAAGGTTTAAGGTAAAAGCATTAAGCCTAAAAACCTAAACATCATAATACCTATATTTATTTATTGATGGAATTGTTATCGAATTGGCAAAAACCTTAAGCCTTAAACCCTCAACCCTCCACCTTTTTAAAGCCAATCGTTATTTAAAATATCTTTAATGTGGTAAGTGGTAATAATACTTGCTCCAGCTCTTGCAAATGCATGCATTGTTTCCATTACTACTTTTTGTTCGTCAATCCAGCCACGTTCTGCAGCCGCTTTAACCATCGAATATTCGCCCGATACATTATAAACCGCAATAGGCAAATTTGTATCTTGCTTTAACCGCTGAATAATATCCAGATAAGCCAAACCCGGTTTTACCATTAAAACATCTGCGCCTTCTTGTTCATCCAGTTGTGCTTCTCGCAAGGCTTCCAAAGGGTTTCTAAAATCCATTTGATAGGCTTTTCTATCGCCTTTACTTGGTGCACAATCTGCTGCTTCTCTAAAAGGACCATAATAAGCAGACGCAAACTTTGTAGCATGACTCATAATGGCTGCATTCACAAAACCGTTTTTATCCAACAAATTTCGCATCGCTTCGATTCGTCCGTCCATCATGTCAGATGGAGCAAACATATCTGCACCGGCTTCCGCATGTGTTAGAGCCATCTTAGCAATCACTTCAACGGTTTTATCATTCTGAACGTAGTCGTTTTCTAAAATACCGCAATGCCCATGTGTGGTATAAGAGCAAACGCAAACATCGGTAATCACGTATAAATCTTCGCCGAATTGCCTTTTTAATTCACGCACCGCTGTAGGTACTAACGAATGGTCGTGATAAGCAGATTTTGCTTCGGCTGATTTTTCGTCACCAACACCAAAAAGCATAATTTTATTTAAGCCTTTTTTCATTCCTGCTTCCACGTCCTTTACCAAAGCATCAACCGAATAGTGGTTTACGCCCGGCATGGCATCAATTGCATGGGTAACATTCGTTCCTGGTACCACAAAATACGGGTACACAAACATATCTTTCGATAGTCGGGTTTCGGCTACCATCTCTCTAACCAACGGGTTTTTCCTCAATCTTCTCGGACGATGTAACATATTTTATTATTAAAGCCCCACGTAACTCTCCCCAGAGGGGAGGACTTAGCGAGTGTATTAGTATCAAGTATCGAAGCTTGATGTGCTATTATTTTTTTTAACGCCGCGGTTTATTTACCAGCGTAACTTCATTTAATATTTTGAAAAGCAAATCAGTAGCTTCGCGGATAATACAGGCCCGCTTTTCGTTTCAAGTTTTTAATGGTCTTCGACAAGCTCAGACTGACATTAAAAAGCTTTCCATTTCAATCGGGTTTAGAGAACTTAATTCAGTTTTTCAATGTAAATGCTTAAAGGCAAGATTGTGAGATTACTTCGTACCTCGCAATGACGATATGGACTTGCTGTTTGCCTAAGTATTCCAGCTTTAGTCTTTCTCTTTCATCTTTAGTATTTGTTCTCTCTGCTCCCAAACCCTCTACCTTAAACCTTTAAACCCTTAACCTTTATTAATTTCTATTCCAAAAACCGCTTCCGCTAGTCCAATTTCATCAGGCGAATAAGGCAAGGCGTAACTTACGCCCATTTCATCAAATTTCTTACCTGTAGAGTTACCAATAGCAATAACCTGTTGCCCTGGCTCTAATAAATTATCAGCAAAGTAAGCATCAACATTCGATGGACTGGTAAAAATCAGCACATCAGCATAACTTTGGTCTATATTTTCTTCGATTACGGTTTCGTAAATAGGTAAATCGATAATTTTCGCATCCGCAGGTAAAGATTTTTGAATCGATTGTAAAGAATCCTGCGCTCTTGGGAATAAAATATTTTTCCCCGGAACCAATGCAGCAAAATCTTCGGCAACCTCTGTAATATCGCCACTTGCACCTACAAAATCAGCGAAGTGTCCAAATTTACGCAAGGCATCTTCTGAGCCTCTTCCTACCACACCAAATTGTGTTTTCTTAGGCAATTGCGGTTTTAAATTGAAGAAATACTCTACGCAATTACGGCTGCTAAAGAAAATCCAATCAATATTTTTCAAAATAAATTGATCTAAAACGGTTACAATTGGGAAAGTACGAATCAATGAGCGACCTTCTATTTCTATATTGTTATTTTCTAATGCTCTACGGAAATAGCTGTGCTCACCAATTTCACGGGAGATGAAAACCTTTGCAGGTTTCTTCCTTTCTTCACTAAATTTGGCTACAATTTTTTCGGCTAAACCTTCTGTAGTATCAGCCCTTAAAAACAAGCGTTCCGGAAAATCATCTGCAGTTTCGGCTTTTGATGTCCACACTTCGAATTGACCATTATCTCTTTTGCAATAGCAACCCAGAGGCATGTGGCAACCACCTTCAAAAATATTTAAAACTTTGCGTTCAACACCAACCTCTTCTGCTGTTTCTGCATGATGCAGTTTTTGCAAGGCCTCAAAAAGTTCGGTATCATTTGCTCTGATTTGAATCGCCAAAGCGCCTTGAGCAGGTGCCGGAACAAATTCGGTAGTTTCTAACTCTTCAACATGCAAATCGCTAACATCTAAATTCAGGCGTTTTACACCGGCTTTAGCGATTAATATAGCATCGTAATCTTCATCTCTAAGTTTCTGAATACGTGTTGGAACGTTTCCCCGTAAATCTTCCACTTCCAAATCAGGGCGCAAACCCAATAATTGGGCTTTACGACGATTGGAAGATGTACCAACCATTGCTCCCTTTTTTAATGAAAGCTTTTGTGAAACATCAACACAATCTTTCAAAATTAAAAGATATTCAGACGCCTCTTCGCGTTTTGGAATGGCGGCAATAACTAATCCATCGGGATGGTTAGTAGGCAAATCTTTAAGACAATGAACAGCCAAATCGATGGTTCCACCAATAAGTTCTTCTTCCAATTCTTTGGTAAAAAAACCTTTTCCCTCCAATTTATCTAAACGCAAATTCAGGATTTTATCGCCCTGCGTTTTAATGATTTTAATTTCAGCTTCTATTCCAATAACAGACAATTCATTTTTTATATGATTTGCTTGCCACAAAGCCAGGTCGCTACCGCGTGTTCCGATGGTTAATTTCTTCACTGTTTTTGTTAAATGATTTGCAAATCTAACTAAATACGGCTTTATCTAGTAAAATGTTTAAAAATGCGACAGTGAGGTTACAGAGTTACTGTGTTTATTGATTGTTAATTGACATTCATGCTAAGGCTGTTGTCTATTCTGTTAAGATGCTGAAATAAATTCAGCATGACGATGTGATTAGGTGGATAGTCAGAAAGGGTTACTGAATGAAGTTGTGTAAACCCGATTGAAGTGTAAATACTTTTTGGTGCAGACCTCCGACAAGTTCAGACTGACAACCGCAAAAAGATTGGAACAAAAAGCGGGACTGAAATAACCGAAGTGCACAGAAACCTGCTTTCTAAATAATTTTTACCACTTAAAAGATGTAAATCTGAGATTACAAAAACACTAACCCAGTGCTTTGAGATTGCTTCGTGCCTCGCAATGACGGTTGTATAAGAACTGGTTAATTTAAGATTGATTAACCAAAATTTCTTTGGCCATAATCATTGGTACGCTGATGTATTTCTTCTCCATGTAGTTCATTACTCGTTCTAAAACTTCGCGAGATGCATCATCCATTTGACTAATTTCATCGGCAAAAACACCATTGATAGCCGTATTTTTAATTTCCTTAATTTTTCTAGGAACCTCTTGCATAGCCAATTCAATTCGGCGTTGCTTTAATACAGTAAAAAATTCGGTAATGTTTGCACTGATAATATCTTCTGCATGAACCAGCTCGTTGTAACGTTCCTGGATATTTTTTCGGGCAACTTCTTTTAAAGATTCTACCTCGATGTAGTGAATAGGGTGATTGTGAACAACTGCAGGCGCAACATCGTTCGGTATAGCCAAATCGACAATTACCTTTTTGCCCGTATCTCCATTAAGTAATTTGGCATACAACTCCTCTGTAATGATAGCTTCAGTAGAACCTGTACAAGTAATGATAACATCAAAACCTTCGGTAAAATTCTGCAATTCTTCTAAATGAAAAGCCTTTCCATTCAATTCTTCTGCCAAGGTTTCGGCTTTAGAAAATGTGCGGTTGAAAATAGAAAAATTTGAGTACTTATGTTTGTTAAGATATTTAGCAATATTTTGATTGGTTTCGCCAGCGCCGATAATTAAAATGCGAGAATTGCCACACATATTTAATTCTTTTAGTTTGCGGTAAGCTAAAGAAACCACTGAAACAGGATTTTTCGAGATATTGGTATGGGTATAAACTTCTTTCGCAGTTTTAACCACTCTATCCATAATCATACGCATGTAATCGCCGGTAAAACCAGCATCGCGACAATTTTCGTAAGCCTTGCGGATTTGAGCAAGAATTTCCTTTTCACCAACTACTAAACTTTCTAGCGAGCATGATGTTCTTAAAAGATGATTAAAAGCTTCTTCGTTTTCAAAAACAGTAACATTATCTAAGAAACGCTCCATAAACTCTGCAGGTAAACCCATATCTAAAACCGTAAGAAACTTGGTTACAAATTCTTTATCAGTTTTTTCTTTTGTGAGGAAAACAAACTCAACACGATTACAGGTACCAATGTAAAAAATTTCGCTAACAGGAAGTTCGGCCTGAAGATTTTTCAATCTGCTATCTAAACTCTGGTCACAAATAACTAATTTCCCTAAAGATTTCAGGTCGATGTGGTGATGCGTAAAAGCTATTACTTTTAAATATTCCAAGTGCTTCCGTTGTTAACTAATATCGGGATACAAAAGTAACATGGTAATCGCATGTCACAGTCATTAATCTGTAATTTACATCAATTTAGAACGGTTTTAAATAGACACAAAATAACTACAAACCTATATGCGTTATAAAATTTTTCTTTGGATTTATGCCCTCTTTTATATCCTAGCGGGTATAAATCATTTTATTTCGATTGAAGGATATTTTAAAATAATGCCAGAATGGCTACCTGCCCACGAATTTTTAATTTACCTATCTGGCGTGATCGAAGTTGTTTTAGGTGTTTTATTGCTGTTTCCAAAAACCAGAAAAATAGCTGCTTTGGGAATTATTTTAATGCTCTTAGCATTTATTCCTGCTCATATTTATATGATTCAGAAAGCACCATTTTTACTTGGTAAAATATCTGTAACTCCTTTTATAGCATGGGTAAGAATTCCGTTTCAGCTGTTTTTTATTGGCTGGGCTTACTATTACTATAGAAATAATGATGAACGAATATAAAATACAGAAGATTTAATTGAATGCTTAAGTAAAAAAGGTGAGGAAAAATCCTCACCCCATTAAAAAGAATCCGAGATTATGATTTTTTTTCTTCCTCATCTGAGGTTAAATTTTCCTATTTTTCCTCAGCTGTGTTTTTTATTTCCTCAGCTTTATCTTTGGTATCTTCCCAAATATCTTCCGCTTTATCTTGTATATCCTCTAATGCATCTTCCGCTTTTTCTTTAAATTCGTTAAATTTACCCTTTAGATTATCAAAAAATCCATTTTCTGACTCTTGGTTTGGCACTTTGTTTTCTGTTGACATTTTAATTTTTTTTATGAGTTAAGGCAAACACTATACCACACCAGGTTGTTAAAAAATTATGATTATACAAAAAGCGTTCAGCTTAAGCGGTGCTGATGGAAAATTAATTATAGGCGATATTACACTCGATGATAAAAACCCGAATGCCCCAATTATACTTTTTATACATGGATTTAAAGGTTTTAAAGATTGGGGTGCACATAATTTGGTAGCAAGGTATTTTGCAAATAATGGATTTCGCTATGTGAAATTTAATCTATCACATAGTGGAGTTTCGTTAGATAACCCAATAGATGTAACTGATTTAGAATCTTTCGCTAATAACACCGTATCAAAAGAACTTTTTGATGTGAACGCCGTAATCGATTACATTGAAAAAGTTTATGGGCGAGAAACTGAAATTAATTTGATTGGGCATAGTCGCGGTGGTGGTTTAAGCATTATACAGGCTTCTAACGACCTACGCGTTAATAAATTAATTACCTGGAGTGCCATTTCGAGTTTTAATAGTCTCTGGAAAAAAGAGCAAGAGGCAGATTGGAAAAAAACAGGAAAAATCTTTGTAACCAATGCCAGAACCAAAGAACAAATGCCTTTAAATGTAACTCTACTGGAGGATTTTGAAGAAAATGCAGATACTTTTGACATTCTAAGTGCTGCAAAACGCATTAATATTCCGTGGCTAATTGTTCAGGGCGATGATGATGTAAATGTTCCTTTCGCACATGCTCAGAAACTTGCTGATGCCAATTTAGATAGCCAATTGGTAAAAATTGAAGGTGCAAATCATGTGTATGGTGCAAATCATCCTTATGAAAAAGAAACATTGCCACCGTTATTATTTAAGGTTTGCGAGAAATGTTTAGCATTTTTAATATAAGGATTAATCTTATGTTCGCCTTCAATTTACACTTTTAGATATTTCAAATAAGGCAACGGTCACACTGAATTTACCACAAGGTATTAATTAGTAAGATGCTGAAATGAATTCAGCATGACGATAGTTAAATTATGTTCTCTGCAGAGTTAGTTAACTAATTTAATCATTTCCTCTGCTAACAAAACCTCGCATATCACTTCCGCTAGGGCTTTGAAAAATTTCTAAATCAAAATATGGAACCGCAGCCAATAAATGATCAAAAATATCAGCAGCAACTTCTTCAAATTTTTTAAGTGCTTTTTCTTTTGAGAAAACATAAATTTCAATCGGAAGTCCGTTTTCTGTAGCCTGCAATTGCCTTACCATAAAAGTTAAATCGGTATTAATGTGTGGGTTGCTCTCCAAATATTTTTCTGCATAAACCCTAAATGTACCAATATTTGTCATGTGCCTGCCGTTAACCAAATTGTTCGGAATTACAGTATTTTCAGCATTAAATTTCTCAATTTGCGCCTGAGTTTCCTTTAAGTAATCTTTCAAAAAATCAATACTTTTTAACCGAATGATAAGCTCTTCATTACAAAATTTTATGCTCGAAATTTTTATATTGATGTGTCTTTTTATTCTCCGTCCTTCACTTTCTTCCATAGCCCGCCAGTTTTTAAACGACTCGCTAACGATGGCATAACTTGGTACAATAGTTACTGTTTTATCCCAATTCCGAACTTTAATGGTGGTTAAATTAATTTCAGTTACCTCGCCATCTGCTCCATATTTTTCTACCGTTATCCAATCGCCAACCCTCACTAAATCGATAGCACTCATTTGAACTGAGGCTACGAAACCTAAAATCGGATCGCGGAAAACTAAAATAAAAACAGCTGTAACAGCACCAAAACCACCAAAAATATACAATGGAGATTCGTTTAATATAATGGATAAAATAAGTACAAAACCTAAAATATAAATGATGATTTTTGCTACCTGCTTATAACTTCGAATGGGCTTATCAGCATATTTCCTTGTTGTTTCCATAATGGAAACTAAAGCATTTAGAAAAGCATTTATCGCAAACATGGTGGCCAAAACCACATATATTCTTGAAAAAATTAAAGCATAGAAGAGCCAGTTTTTAAAATCGACAAAAACAAAAGGAACAACATTATAAATAATATAAGCACCAAAAATTAGTGCAAAAGCCCTGAAAACAAAAAATTCGAATAGTGCATCTTGCCAATTTGATTTGGTTTTGGCGCTTTTGATAACGCCGATAAAAACTTGGCGGGTAACAAATATGGTAATGAATAAAAATAGGGTAACACCAACCAGACCGATTAAAAAATAAGTCCAGATTAATGCACTACCATTTAAACCCTGCTCTACTAAGAATTTTCTTAATTCACTAAATATAAATTGAAACTCCAATAACTTCATATGGATTGGTTAGGTCTAATTGGTAAAGAAAGATTTTTTATAGGATTTGAAGATTGGTTCTTAACTCGCAATGACGATCGCCTCATTTCCATCAAAAAACATCAGCTAAAGCACTAATATTATTCTTTTTCAACCCAATTGCCATCACCTTTAATAATATCAATCAGTTCATCTAGTGCAAAAGCGGTGTTAACATTTTTTTTAACCACTTCTTGACCACGGTACAATGTGATTTTATCTGGTCCAGTGCCTACATAACCATAATCAGCATCGGCCATTTCACCAGGACCATTTACGATGCAACCCATAATACCTATTTTAAGTCCTTTCAAATGGTCGGTACGAGAGCGGATAAGTTGGGTAGTTTCTTGCAAATCGAAAAGCGTTCTTCCGCAACTTGGACAAGAAATGTATTCGGTTTTACTAATTCTGGTTCTGGTTGCCTGCAAAATACCAAAACTGGTTGCATTAATTAATGCCAAATTTTTATCAGCCGCATCAATCCAAATTCCATCACCAAAACCATCAGTAAACAATGCACCAATATCTGTGGCAGAATAAAGCATTAAGTTATCAGCATCAATATCTTGATAGGTTCTTTTAATAATTACCGGAATCTGAATGTTTTTTTGCTGCAAAGCAACAAAAAAAGCCCTTTGTTCTGCCATTCCATGGTTAGCAGAGGTTTCGAGAATTAGTACAACATTTTTTGATTGTTCGATTGTTGAATTTTTGAATTGTATTGCATCAACTGCAACGAAATTTAAAGACTCATCTTTCAGACTGGCTTTGTTAAATTCATCCAAGGTAAATAATGGATGGCAATTATCCTTATCCTTTAAATTTAACCAGGTGGCGTAATTATAAATTTGTTTTAGGTTTCCCGGAAAAGAGAAGGAAGGCAGATTATCTCCCAAATAAGCTAAATCGCAAGCCTGGTCGGCAAGGTTGTACTTATCTAAACCTGCACTATAGTTGTAACCAACAGCATTTAAAAAATATGGGTCTTTAAGGTTTTCTTTTGATACATCAATCATTACCACTGGATGATGATGCCCACCAATATGCTGAATCGGATTTGTTACTCTACGAGAATAGGCATAAGGTGAATAAGTTTGGATGGAAGATGGAGTTTGTAAATTGGAGGAATTGCCATCTATCTCCCGACCTCCAACTTCCAATTCCCTACCTCTAAAAACATATCTATCGGCCAAAGCTTTCGCAACCGGCGCTTCAAATTCAGGGTCTTCGGTTAAAGAAACACGAATGGTATCTCCTAATCCATCTTCTAATAAAGTACCGATGCCAACTGCCGATTTTATGCGACCATCTTCTCCATCGCCTGCTTCAGTAACGCCAAGATGCAAAGGGTAATTCATACCCTCTTTCACCATGGTTTCTACCAGTAAGCGATACGCCTGAACCATAACCTGCGTATTACTTGCTTTCATAGAAATTACCAGATTGAAGTAATTCTGGTCTTCACACATGCGGATAAATTCCATTGCAGATTCTACCATTCCTCTTGGTGTATCACCATAATGGCTCATAATCCTATCTGATAGGGAACCATGATTAGTGCCAATTCTCATGGCTGTACCATACTCTTTGCAAATTTTTACAAGTGGAATAAACTTTTTGTAAATCCTGGCAAGCTCAGCATTGTATGCATCTTGTGTGTATTCTATATTTTCGAATTTCTTTTTATCGGCATAATTTCCAGGATTAACACGAACCTTTTCTACAATTCTGGCTGCCATTTCCGCAGCATTAGGTGTAAAGTGGATATCGGCAATTAACGGAACATTATAGCCACGAGAGCGAAGTTCCTTTTTGATGTTAGCTAGATTTTCGGCCTCTTTGATACTAGGAGCAGTTATACGAACATATTCACTACCCGATTCTACCATCCGGATGGTTTGCTCAACGGTAGCTAAGGTATTCATGGTGTCGGTGGTTGTCATCGATTGAATGCGAATCGGGTTATTGCCGCCAAGTGCAATATCACCAATATTCACCTCGCGGGTTAAAAACCTCGAATATTGCGTTAAACTGTTGCAATATCCACCACCTAATTCTGGTTTTACCAATAAATTTTCCATGCTACAGCAAAGATATAGATAGAATTTTGAATGAGCGCAATTTGACTTAGAGAATGACTTAAAATCTATATCAACCGTTCTTTTATTACCAAGGTTTCCGCAGCTATATCATGCCAGCATTGATTTTTTTTATTTAAAAAGCTGTAGAAATACCCAAAAAAAGCTGGAATAACTGAGATTATTTTCGAAAAATTGCGTGCTAGTGAGCGACCAAATGATACTCTGCTTCCTTCTAAATCGGTAACTTTTATATTTACCAGGCGCTTGCCTATTGTTGCTTGTCGCTTTGAAGATTCTGCAAAACTGCCGTAAATCAATTTTATTAGAAAGATTAAAGGAAATGGAACTAAAAAAGCCATCATACGTTGGTCTTTACTTTCGATGGCGATGAAACTTACTAAAATAATAATACAGTAAACTACAAAAATTAGAAAGTGATCTATTACCGAAGCCAACAAACGCAAATCGAAAGCAGCGAAATATTGAGGAGCTGTTTTTTGATAACTAAAGCCAAGAAGCTCACGCAATTCTACAATTGCATGAGCTTCTTTATAATCATCCATTCCTGGTTTGCGAATAAATGTATTTGGTCTTATACTCAAATCAGCTAGTTCAACCAAACTATATGGACCTTTTGGCTTACCATCTATAACAACTGTGTACTGGTCAGGATTCATTGGATTTTTGGGTTTTCAAGATAGTTGTGTTCGAAGCTTGGCAAAGTAAAGCTTTAAACCACCTGCTTTTAAACCTTCAAACTTATCTAATATCTGCTCACCTCAAAGTTACTTAATCCGCCATCTAAATTGATAAAGATTTTTTTAGTAGATGTTTTATAGTTTGATGTTTCATAAACACCATCACTCAGTTTTTCAAATCCTTCGAAATCTTTTGCTGATAAACCAGTTTTGGTTTTGATTCTACAGCCGGAAGTTGATGGGATTTGAATTTTAACATCAGCAACGCCTGATTTAACAACAACATCTGCAATTGGCAATAAATCGCCCATTTTAATATCTAAAGATGCAGCGCCGCCATCAAAACGAAAGGTTCGGACTTTGTAATCTGCAAAATCAAAATCAGCTTCACCCGCACCGAGTTTCATTAAAATATCCCAGTTTGGTGCTTTATTCAATTTAAAATCTACATCATTACCGCCATCGTTAAAATTCCACCTATTTTTTTTATTGCCCATTTTAAAGGTGAGCAAGGTTGCACTATTAGTAGTTTGTTTCGTTAGCGAGAATTCACCATGTCGTTTCTTAACATCAGCTTTAATTAAATCATTTGTTTCGCCATCTAAATTAAATGAAATGCCACCGCCAGAAATGTTTAAAATGGCTTTCTTTGCGCTATCTACAGCGGCAAAAGGCTCAGAAAGATTTAATTGATTGTACGATGTGTCGCCGTCATTATCTTCACTGTCTTCATTATCGTTATCATCAATATTGATATCAACATCATTCTTTAATCGATTGCCCCACCAAGAATTTCTGTCCGGTTCTTGCTGACCTTTAAAGAAAAGAAATCCTAAAGTAATTACAAGTACACCAATGGAAACCATACTACCTGCCTGCGAATTATTTCTGTTGAATAAAATATTTAGCCCGGCTATAATTAGAAACACAGGCCAAAAATGCCAAACGTTGCGCCAATAAAATTCGATTACACCAAAGTTTTCTAGTAAGAGTACACCGCCAATAAAAAGCAGTAAAATACCCCAAATTAATCTATCTAATTTCATAATATTTATGCTTGAGGGTTAGTAGGTGTTGTGTTTGTTTCAGGTTTTGTTTCTTCAACTATTATAACATCAGATACAATGTCTGTTTTTGTTTCTTCTGCCGCCTGTTGCTGATTTTGAAAAGCTGTCCATTCGTTTTTCCTTTTAGATTTAGCGATAATGCTAATACCTAAAACAATGAATATAACTGGCCAAAAGTTTCTAAATCTAAACCAATCCGGAATAAAATCGAATTCACGCATTAAGAAGAAACAACCAACTACAAGTAAAAGCAAACCACCAATTGTTCGTCCGGTATCGTTTGGTTTGTTGTATTGATTAAAATTTGCCTGTGTTTCAAATGGTGTTTTCTGTGCATCATTTATCGGCTGCGACCAATTCGTATTACCCGAACCTACCGGACCAGCAAAAGCATCTGCCTGAGCAAATGGCGGCACATTAGGGTTATTTTTATTGAAGTAGTTATTAAATTTTGAGAATTTCGCTGCCGGGTCGTTATTTACCGGAACGATAATCCACATAATAATATAGGCAACCAAACCACCTCCGGCCATAAAAATGGTTGATAATGCAAACAATAATCTAACTATGGTTACCTCTACCTGCATGTAATCTGCAAGGCCAGAAGCTACACCGGCAATCATTTTATCGTGTTCGTTTCTAAAAAGCTTCTTTTCCATAACGCTGTTCATTTTGTGTTTAAAAATCTAGCGGAGTGATTAGCACTTCATCAACATTTACCCCTTTACTTAAGTTTAAAATGGTATATAAAACCTCTGCAATATCTTCAGGCTGTACAAATTTTTCATCCGGAATTGTTGTTCCATCCCAGGATGATGTTTTGGTAGAACCCGGCAAAAATGCAGTTACTTTAACGTTGTGTGGAGCTAACTCTTGCCGCAATACATGATTAAGACTTAGCATCGCTGCTTTTGTTACACTATAACTTCCACCATTTTTTACTGGTGCGTTACTGGCAACCGAACAAATGTTAAAGATGTGTCCACTATGGTTTGTACGCATCTTTTTACCTATTAATTTACTGATGTAATAACCAGCATTAACATTTATTTGCTGTTGATTTTCGAAGGTTTCATCCAATTCATCTAACAAAATTCCTGGCAAAAAAGCACCAACATTATTTACTAAAACATCAATAAAACCAATTTCTCCTTCAATATATTGTAGCAAATCGTACACCTCTTGCTTAACGCTACAATCTGCAGCATATATAAATACAGCGCTTTCAAAAACGGATAGTTCATCACGAAGCTTTTCCAACTCATTTAAATTTCTTGCAGCAAGCACTACATCATAGCCTTCTTTACATAATTTAACGGCTATTGCTCTGCCAATTCCTTTTGTTGCCCCAGTTATTAAAGCTTTCATGTTTTATGGTTTAATATTTGTAAGCAAAAAACCATATTTATATTCTAAACCACGAATATTTTTGTAATAAACAAAGTGCTACAACTTTTTTATCGTTTCTTTGTAGTATTATATATTGAATATTTAAACTAAGCAACACATACGGAATGAATTTTACCAATTTCGGCAGGTATATACTGCTACTCAAATCTGTATTCAGAAAGCCGGAAAAACTGAAGATATATCTTAAGGAAATAGCTAAACAGATGGACTACGTTGGCGTTGGCTCTTTAGGGTTAATCGCGATTATATCTACTTTTATCGGTGCGGTAATGACTTTGCAAATTGCCTTTCAGCTGGTTAGTGATTTCATTCCTAAAACAATTATCGGTTCGGTTAACAGAGATTCGAGTATTTTAGAATTAAGTCCAACCATAAGCGCAATTGTATTAGCCGGAAAAATTGGCTCTGCCATTTCATCAGAAATTGGTTCTATGCGTGTAACCGAACAAATTGATGCCCTAGAAATTATGGGTATTAATGCACCAGGTTATTTAATACTTCCAAAAATTATATCAGGCATAACGATGGTACCTATGTTGGTAATCATTTCTATGTTTTTGAGCATAACTGGTGGTTATATTGGTGGTTCTGTTTCAGGAGCGGTTACTCCGGCAGAATATCTTCAAGGTATTACAACTGATTTTAATCCTTACACAATTGTTGTGGCACTTGTTAAAGCATTTGTTTTTGGGTTTATTATCACATCAGTTCCTGCTTACGAAGGGTTTTATGTTCGTGGCGGTGCATTAGAAGTATCTCAGGCAAGTACCAGAGCAGTTGTTATTAGCTGTATTTCTATTCTGGTTTGCGATTATTTGGTTACTCAACTTTTATTATAATGATTGAAGTAAAAGATATTTATAAATCCTTTTCAGGAAACGATGTTTTACAAGGCATATCCGGAAAATTTGAAGAAGGAGTTACCAACTTAATAATCGGTGGTTCTGGTTCGGGAAAAACTACTCTACTAAAATGTATGGTGGGTTTGCATCAACCAGATTCGGGTTCTGTTTTATACGATGGGCGTGATTTTACACCTATGAGTTATGAGCAACGTATTGATGTTCGTAAAGAAATTGGGATGCTTTTTCAAGGTTCGGCACTTTTTGATAGTATGACAGTGGAAGATAACATTATGTTTCCACTTAACATGTTTACCGAACAAACCCGAAAAGAAAAATTAGAGCGAGTTAATTTTTGCCTGGAAAGAGTAAATTTGGTTGGTAAAAATGCTTTGTTTCCGGCAGAATTATCTGGAGGGATGAAAAAACGTGTGGGTATTGCACGTGCTATTTCTATGAACCCAAAATATTTGTTTTGTGATGAACCCAACTCAGGCTTAGATCCAAAAACATCTATCGTTATTGATGAACTTATACAGGAACTAACCGAAGAATTTAAAACAACTACAATTGTTGTAACCCACGATATGAACTCCGTAATGGGTATTGGTGACTATATTTTATTCTTACACGAAGGCAAAAAATTCTGGGAAGGCAGTAATAAAGAAATTGCCCATACAGATATTAAAGAACTTAACGATTTTGTGTTTGCAAGTCGTTTTATGAAAGCTGCAAAAGATAAGTTTTAATTAACCGTCATTGCGAGGCACGAAGCAATCTCTTCAATAAATCGATCGAATTAAGATTGCTTCTTGCCTCGCAATAACGAACTATATTTAACAAATGATACAATTACTTGCCCCAACCCATTGGAAAGATTATGAACTGATAGATTGCGGGGATTTTGAAAAATTAGAACGCTTTGGTAATGTTACCCTAATACGCCCTGAACCTCAAGCCGTATGGAAAAAAACCCTATCAGAGCAGGAATGGAAAAAAATAGCAAACATTACTTTTCGAGGTCGTTCAGCTACATCGGGCGAGTGGGTAAAAAAGAATCCAGCTACACCGGATCGCTGGCATGTTGAATATAAAAACAATGAAGTTGCCATTAAACTTCGTTTAGGATTAACCTCTTTTAAACATGTTGGTGTTTTCCCTGAACAGGCTGTAAATTGGGATTTCATTTCCTCATCAATCAAGAAATTTAAAACACCTCAACCTAAGGTTTTAAACTTATTCGCATACACAGGCGCAGCATCACTTATTGCTAACGCTGCTGGCGCAGAAACCACACACGTAGATTCAATTAAACAAGTTGTGACTTGGGCAAACGAAAATCAAGAACTCTCGGGTTTAAAAAACACTCGATGGATGGTTGAAGATGCCTTAAAATTTGTAAAAAAAGAGCTTAAAAGAGGCAAGAAATACAACGGCATTATATTAGATCCACCAGCTTATGGCCACGGTCCAAATGGCGAAAAATGGAAACTGGAAGATCATATTCAAGAAATGATGCAAGATGTTGTACAGTTGCTTGATGAAAAAGAACATTTTTTAATTTTGAATACCTACTCATTAGGATTTTCTTCAGTAATTGTAGAAAATTTAATACGCACATCCTTCCCTAATGTTAAAAATTTAGAAACTGGAGAATTGTATCTACAAGCCACTGCAGGCATTAAACTCCCACTTGGCGTTTTTGGAAAATTCTGCAATGTGTAATATGTTAATTACTTTATTTTGAAGTACCGGTTTTGCATCCTACTTTCATGTATAAACAGATTCGGAAAAGCTGTCTAAACATTAAAAATCTATAAATAACTCTATGAAATTTCCTCAATTAGCGGGCACTTTAGTACTTGGATTTGCCGCAATTAGTTTATTTGCCAACTGTAATTCGGATGGTAAAGGCGGTGGTGTTGGTAAAATATTTTCTTCTGATACCAGCAAAAAGAAAACCGATTCGGCAGTAAATGTGATGAAACCTGTTGATCCTAAATTATATGATTCATTGGTTCGCAAACTATCAGTTGGAGATACCACCGGAAAATGGCCTGTTAAAAATCAGCCAATTCCTTTAGCTGGTGCAATACTTCCATTTAAACGTATTGTAGTTTATTATGGTAATTTACACTCAAAAAAAATGGGAGCACTTGGCGAATATGCTCCAAAAGAGATGTGGCAGCGCTTAAATACAGAAGTTAAACGTTGGGAAAAAGCAGACCCAACAACTCCTGTTCAGCCTGGTTTACATTACATTGCAGCAGTAGCAAGTGGCACACCCGGTAAAGATGGAAAATACATTAATCGTATGGGAAACAAGCAGATAGACTCAGTTTTATCTATTGCTAAAATGCAGCCTAATACAATTGTATTCCTGGATTTGCAAGTAGCCTTAAGTACAATTAAAGCAGAACTTCCTCATATTGAAAAATATTTACAACTACCTTATGTACACTTAGGCATCGACCCAGAATTCTCTATGAAAGATGGTTCTTTACCTGGCAGAAAAATAGGTACTTATGATGCAGCAGATATCAATTATGTAACAGGTTATCTTGCAGATTTAGTAAAAAAATACAATTTGCCTCCTAAAGTTTTCGTTTTGCATCGTTTTACGAAGAAAATGGTTACTAATTCTGCCAATATTAAATTACGCCCAGAAGTACAAGTAGTAATGCACATGGATGGTTGGGGAGAACCAGAATTGAAAAAAGGCACTTACCGCCATTTCATTTTTGGCGAACCTGTTCAATTTACCGGCTTCAAATTGTTTTACAAAAATGATTTAAAAAAGGAACCAAAACGCTTAATGACACCAGAAGAACTATTAAAATTAACGCCTAAGCCCATATATATTCAGTATCAGTAATGATGGATTAGATATTTTAGAAAAATAGATATTCCATTCTAAATAATACTTAAACCCCATTTAAAAGCCTCTTGAATCATTCAAGAGGCTTTTTTTGTACAATCAAAACCTTTCGTATAAAATTTTCGTTAATAGATTTATGCAGACAGCGATATTTGGCGGAGGATGCTTTTGGTGCACAGAGGCAGTATTTCAATCATTACAGGGTGTAGAAAAAGTAGTTTCAGGCTATATGGGTGGGGCTTTAAAACACCCAACATACATGGAAATTTCAAATGGCGATACTGGCCACGCCGAAGTAATTCAAATTGATTTTGACGAAACTCAGATTTCATTTACTGAGTTGTTACTGATTTTCTTTAAAACACATAATCCAACTTTACTCAACAGGCAAGATAGCGATAGAGGAATTCAATATCGTTCGGTGGTGTTTTATGATACGCAGGAGCAAAAGCGTGAAACTGAAAAAATGATAACAGAATTAACCAGAGATGATATTTTTGACAGGCCAATAATAACCGAAATAAGTCCTGTTTCGGAATTTTATGATGCTGAGGATTATCATCAAAATTATTTCACTAAAAATCATGAAAAGCCTTATTGCTCTTTCGTAATTCAACCTAAATTAGATAAGTTTGTACGAGAATTTCAAGATAAAATTAAACCAGAATTGCTTTCCGATTAATCTATAAACGTAAGCAATGCATGTTGACTCGCAGTATGAATATCTCTCCAAACCCGATTAATTTCTGATTCTTTTTTAGCAGCTTCTAAACCACAATATGGAAATAGAACATCTGTTGCTTTACGACAGGCATGCGCTAATTTCCGGCTTATTAAGCTAACTTCCGTGAGCTTGACAATTTCGACATTGCCAGTATTTTTTAATTGTTTCCAAGACTCATCAAATGTTTGATAGAAATTATCTCTCAATTCTTTTATTTCTACTTTGTTGCGTATTAATTCTTCATTAAAATAAGCGATTTGACTTTCGTTATACCTCTTTAAACCCGATCGCGACAAAAAAGATTCTTCCACCAGGCGAATGAAATGATTGGTCATGCCTAAGCTATTTACGGCTAAAGTGGTTTCTGCTAACTGCAAAAAAGGGTAATCAAATCCATTACTATCAAATTTGATCTCATGGTTGATCTCAAATGTCCTGTTGATGGGAACTTTTAAATTCTTTACCTCAAAAGCATGACTACCAGTTGCTATTAAGCCAAAGTAAGACCAACCTGCTAAAATCTCAACTTCATGTTTTTTTAGTATGAAAGATAGAATTTTTGGATTGCCACGCTCATCCAAAATATCTGTTCCATCATTATTTTTGAGTAAACAATTGGCTGTAAAAATTGTAGCATGTAGCGCTCCACTTGCGTATTTCCAATGTCCATTAATTGTATAGCCATCATCAGTTTTAATTGCAAGGCCACCAACTGCACCACTTCCAGCAAAACAGACTTTTCTATCAGCAAATATTTCAGTAGCTAAATCTTGATTTAAAAACCCCGCAAACCAAGCGGCTCCAGCGCATAAGGTTATTGTCCATCCCAAACTTCCATCCGCTTCAGCAAGTTCTTCTTCTAGCCTTAAAATCTCGGGAAGCTCCTTCCCTGCGCCACCATAAACTTTAGGTACAAAAAGTTTAAACCAGTTTTCCTGATAAGCCAATTCAAGAATTTCTTGATGTAATTTGCCCATTGCTTCTGATTGTGCAGCTAGTGCACTTACCTTTTTTTGCCAGTTTTGGGTTATGGTATTTTGCATATATTTTATGTTTGTCGCGAAGACTTAAGCAGAAATAATCTGGTAATAATTATGCCGTTTTCAGTTTTCTGTTTTTTATAATTTTCTTCCAATCCAAAAAACCAAAAATGGCTACAACAAAAAGAAATGTAGTCAAACAGGCCATTAATGGTAATTTTTTATGAAATAATAGCGGTATAGCAACGATGTTAGAGATATTGAGAAAAATCCAGTTTTCTATTTTACGTTTTGCTAGCAACCACATACCCGCCCAGGCAGTTGATGATACAAAAGCATCGAGCAGCGGCACATCAGAATCGGTGTGGTTTCGTAACACAAAATAGAAAACGAAGAAACCTACAACCGATATGATGACTGCAATGGCAAGCTCCTTATTTGTACTCCATGAAACCTGATTTTCACCATCTGCCTTTCGTTTTTTCCATATTACCCAGCCATAAACGCTCATTATCAAATAGTATATGCTTAAAAGCATTTCTGCGTAAAGCTTTACATTTAACAACAGAAACATGGATAATAGAATTGAAATAATCCCTGTGGGATACAGCCAGATGCTATTTTTTCTCGCCAATAAAACTTCTGATACACCAAAACCAACAGCCATCCATTCTACAATAGATGTATGGAAAATTTGATCTCGAAAAAGATAAAACCACTCCTGAAAATTCATTTACAATACGCTATGTCTTTCGACCAATAAAAATTATTGAAAAACTGCTTTCGGGGCGAGACAGCATTGTAAATTTAACCTCTTCCCTACGTCGGCATTATCCGAATCAGGTGCATTAAAAGCCGAAAGGTTTTGAGGAATAAGGCACAAGGTGAAAACCCTATATCTTAAGCCTTTTGTCTTAAGCCTCTTAAATGGGTGTAATCTCAGCCTTTTGATGGAAAAAGAAATTCCTATTAAAAAGCACCCCTTTGAGTGAGGCAAATATAGTTTTTAAAATGGAAGATGAAGAGTTTTAATTTATCATTCAGCATGTTTAGCATTCTAAAAATGAAACATAAATCCGGACGACAGTTATTTCCTAAGCAGCCTTGCTATTAAGACCCTGAATTGAATTCAGGTTCACGGCCGTTCATAGAGCAATGGGTTTCGCGGTCGTCATACTAAATTTATTTCGGCATCTTTCCTGCTAAGCCACCTTGTTATTAATAGCATAAAATGAATTCAGGGTGACGAACGTTTATAGCAATTTAGTCTGCCTATATAACTAAAACAGCCCCAATTGCCCTTTATCATCAATTTCGATATCATTCGGGTTGGTAATTTCGAAATCTATCTTTTTAGCAGGTTTTTCCTCAGCTTCTGGTTTATCTTCTTCAACCTTCGCCGCTGGTTTCGCATTTTCCTTTTTAGGAGATTCTATAACAGATTTTTCTACAATTTTTTCCTCTACCTCAGCTTCATTTAACAAAGGCTGTTCGGTAGGTAAAGGCTTTGTTTGTTCTAAAATTGGTGATTCAATAACATCATCTGATGAAACTTCTGGTTCATTAATATCACTAGAATCTTCAGTTTCGATAGGAATCTCCTCCTCTATACTATCATCTTCCGTATCTTCTTCTACTTCGATTTCTGGTTCAATCAATGTAACTTTTTGTACATCGTGTGGCGATAGTCGGTTGCCATTGGCTTTCAAACCTTTTACATCAATCGCTTCAGATAGCACCACATCTACTGCCTCAGGAATTTGAGTTTTTCCCTTTAAAACATCAACCACAACTTTGGCAGCAGGATTTGCTATTAAATACAGTAATTTAGATTTTTGTTCTTCGCTAATAAAAATTGTTTTCCGCCCAACAGATTGTAATTCGAAAGCGAAGCGTTTTATAAAATAATTTTGTGCTTTACCCTCGAAATGAACTGCAGCAAAAACTTTTTCAGGATTGAACTTTTCAATCAATATCAAACCATCATCAAAATGATTGCTTAACTCGAATGAACTTAATTCGTAGTAACCATCTTTATGAATTTGCAAAATTCTATCATCGCCATCAAATTCGCCAAGATATTTTCCTCTACCATCAACATTTAAACGTTTCAGTAAATCATCATACCAAATTTTTAGTCCCGATAAGGTTGAAACACCTTTGCTTTTTAAAACAATCTTTTTAATAGGATATTTAGAGATGATATTTCCTTGAGAACCACGACCTTTTATCACAACTTCAGCAAAATCCTGATCGAACTGTAACTTACGAAGTTTGGAATGAGGTTTCAAAGCCACATTTACAATTTCGGCTTCTCCATTTGGGTTTGCAGAAAAATACAATACTTTAGAACCTTTCGTTCCTTTAGTCAAATCGTATTCTTTATCGCGGGTAACGCCTACAACTGCAAAACGTTTTATGTAAGATGTTCCGGTACCGCCATCTTTATAAATCATGTTATAGATGGTTCGCTCATCATTTTTCTTAAAAACCTGTGCATGAATAATTCCTTTGCCCACAAACGTTTTATCGGCCACTTTGGTAATCATGCACTTTCCATCTTCACGAAATACAATCACTTCATCAATATCAGAGCAATCGGCAATAAATTCATCTTTACGCAAACCTGTTCCAATAAAACCATCTTCGCGGTTCATGTACAATTTAACGTTCGCTAAGGCTACTTTCGATGCCTCAACCCTATCAAATAATCTAATTTCTGTTTTGCGTTCTCTGCCTTTGCTGTATTTATCCTTTAATCGCTGAAACCAGGCAATGGCATAATCCGTTAAATGTTTTAAATGATTTTTAACCACTTTAATTTCATCCTCCAGATTTTTCATTTGTTCATCGGCCTTTTTAACATCAAAACGGGTGATGCTACTCATCGGTTTGTCGATTAACTTTTTAAAGTCTTCGGGCAAAATTTCTCGGTAAAGTGATGGCTTAAAGGGTTCGAAAAGAATATGCAAAACCTCTACAACATTATCAAAATTAGGCGAATTTTCGTATTCAGGATTTTTATACATCCCTTCCTGAATAAATATTTTAAGTAAAGAGCTAAAGAAAATTTTCTCTTGCAGTTCATGCAATCGAATTTCCAATTCCTTTTTTAGTAAGCGTTTTGTATGTTTTGTATTTTCAATCAGGATATCGTTTACACTTAAAAAATGTGGTTTGTCATCCTGAATGATGCATGTATTTGGTGATATAGAAACTTCACAAGCGGTAAAGGCGTAAAGCGCATCTATGGTTACATCGGGAGAAATACCTGGAGCCAAATGCACAATAACTTCTACATGCGCAGCTGTACTATCTTCAATTTTTTTGATTTTGATTTTGCCTTTATCATTGGCGGCCAAAATGCTATCAATTACCGAGCTTGTTGTAGTGCTGTACGGAACTTCGGTAATTACTAAAGTCTTCTTATCTTTTTCGGTTATTTTTGCCCTTACTCGTATTTTTCCACCACGTTGCCCCTCGTTGTAATTCGAGAAATCGGCCATTCCGCCTGTAAAAAAATCGGGCAGAATATTTGGCCTAACACCCTTTAAAGCTTCTATTGATGCATCTAAAAGTTCGATAAAATTATGTGGCATTACTTTGGTTGCCAAACCAACGGCAATTCCTTCTGCTCCTTGTGCTAAAAGTAGAGGGAATTTAACAGGTAAAGTAATCGGTTCGTTGTTTCGCCCATCGTAACTTAATTGCCACTCGGTGGTATCGGCATTAAAAACAACTTCGTTTGCAAATTTTGATAATCGAGCTTCAATGTATCGTGGTGCCGCAGCGCTATCGCCGGTAATTGGGTCGCCCCAGTTACCCTGCATATCAATAAGCAAATCTTTTTGACCAATTTGCACCATTGCATCACCAATCGAGGCATCACCATGCGGATGATACTTCATCGTATTACCGATAACGTTTGCAGCTTTATTAAAACGCCCATCGTCCATTTCTTTCAGCGAGTGCATAATACGCCGTTGAACTGGCTTTAACCCATCATGAATGTGCGGCACAGCACGATCTAGAATTACATAAGACGCATAATCGAGGAACCAGTTTTCGTATAAACCGTTAATTGGGGTAATGGTGTGTTTGTGTTCTTCGTTTAGGTTTTGGTCTAATTCTTCACTCATCTAATTACAAAAATTGGCAGCCGTAAATATAATAAAAATGATTTTACAGAATGATTGAGGTTATTCACATTTAATGGGTGATTATCGGCTTTCACAAAAACTTAATAAATCCAAACTAATCTTGTCAAAGCTTCAAACCAAATTATTCCGTTCCTAACAATACGCCAGAAACATTCCAAGCGCTGCTACTCGAGCCTTGTGGTGGACCCATTGGTATGGAAACTTTAATCGTATGTTTCCCAGCTTTTAAATTTCCTAAATCTATAATATTTGGGTTTGTTACCGTACCTGGACACCAGTTTGAACGACTTAAATCGGATGACGAAAGTCCTGTTTCGAAGTTACCCGAGGCTGGATTTGATAAGCGGTAAGAACCACAATCTTGTCGCCATGGTACAAAACCAAAAGCTTCTTTGCCATCCAACCAAATGGTATTTTTCCTTTGCACAAACTCATCGCCTCCACCCCAGCCGCCATGTCCTGTTGTTATGTATCGTAACTTTGCATCTTTAATATCCTTATCCAAAGTAAATGAAACTTCTAAACCTTTATCGTTACTAAACATGGTTGCGTATTCTTGTCCGGCCATTTCCATAACATTTGTAGAATTGAACAATGGCATAATAACAGCCTTTTCAGGTTTTGGTCTTCCGCCATTATGAAGTGTAACGTTGAGTGACACTTTATGTCCGCCTTTATCATAATTGCCAATGAAAACGGCTACCCAAACTTCCTTTCCATTCATTAATGGAAACAGTTCGCTCACATCTTGCCTATAATAAACTTTATCTGCCCAGATTTTATCTTTTAGCTTTAGGTTATTGTATTTGCCAACGCCGAAAGGTGTGAAGAAACGCATAAGTTCGATTACCGGATTATAGTTTGAGGTTGCTACAACACCTTGATATTGTTTTCCATTCCCGTTTTCGTAAATGGGTAGATTTTTAATCGAACTTTTAAGTGCATCCATTAAACTGATGTTTTTATCGGTTGGAATAATAAATACCGAGCCTGTTCTGTCGTAAGCATCACCATTGGATTGTTCAGTCAAATCCACAAAAACATTTGGATTTGTTTGCAGTTCGGGGAACTTTACTTTGCGGACGATAACAGTTCCGCCTGAAAATTTAAAAACAGAATCGTTTGATTGTGGTTTATCTATGAAGTTAATCGTTTCATCTCTAAAAATGCTTAATGTGGTGAACCTACTTTTCCATAGCAAATCTTTATAGCTTAAGCCATCGGTTAATTTTAGTGTGTTTAAATTGATAGGTTTCGTATTTTTTACTTCTTCTATTTTAGTAGCCGTAACGAAACTGTTTCCGTTACGAACCTGCTCCAAAACCAAACCCAAATTTTGCCCTAAAACTGTTGGTGCTGCCTTAATGCCTGCATCAGCGGCGTACCACAATTCAATAGTATTAGAATTTACGATGGTTTTAGCCTTTTTGCATGTGTAGCCCAAAATAACTTTAGTTTCGTTGCTAAACTCATAAACTTGTTTTGATATTGAAGAACTATCTGCTGCAGAAATTTGATTATTTTCACTTAAATCTGCTATTTGAAATAAGATATTATCAGGCTTATTTATGATGCTTTGCTCAAAAGGAAATTTCCCTTTGCCATCTAAAATAGTTGAAGTGCTTATTAAACTTTGATTTGCACCAGCGATAACTACCGTGGGGTTTCTGTCTTCTTTAGGTTTCCCATCGGAGGAACGCCAATAAGTAATTTTATAAGTTGAGTTGGATTTCAGCGTTTGCTGAGACCAAGCTGTACAAGAAAAAAATAGGGAGAAGAGGAATAAGGAAAACTGTTTCATGGATGTAGAAAAATCAAATATAAATAAGATAATTCAGTATCTCTTGATTAGGAAGAAGTGTAACACAATGAATAAATGATTAACCGCCTAGTTGGTTACCAAGCAGCACAAACTGATAATTATAAACCCGACAGCAGCGGCAGTCCCGAATATTTCATGAGGGCTATAGCGAATGGCGGGACTGCTGTTCCAGAAGAATTACCGAACCTTTCATTTCCAAAAAAAAATCGTAATAATGGTTTAAGGCAATAAGTAAGTATCAGCTTTTACAAAAACTTACTTCTCCAACCTGTCCTCTACAAAAGCGAAAGGCAATAAACTTTTTACACTTGGCACCTTCAAAATTTCACCATTTAAGCAATAAAATATAACTGCAATTGGGCTGGCTTGTTTACGCTCAAACTCTGCCATTACTTGCAAGCAACCACCGCATGATGTAACTGGTTTTAAAATTTCAAAGGCATCGGTTTGAGCCGTAATTGCCATAGCTTCTATAACTGCATTTGGATAAGCCGCACCGATAGAAAATAGCGCAACACGTTCGGCGCAAAGCCCAGATGGATAAGCCAAATTCTCTTGATTGCTACCTAAAACGGTTTCACCTGTCTTTAAACGAACAGCTGTACCAACCCTAAATTTAGAATAAGGCGAGTATGAACTGGCAAGAGCTTGTTCTGCAAAGTTGCAAAGCGTTGCATCAATTTCATTTAGCTCACTAAGGTTATTATACTGCTCAATATTTATATTAAGGGTTATCGACTTCATGTTAAAAAAATTACAAAACCGCCAATGTTAAATAATCATGCGGGGCGAACAATTTAGGTTATTTTTTGTATTATTTATAAAAAGAGCCTTAAAATAAATTTTAGTGGCATACTTTTGGCATTCAAAATTTAACCAAACAAAATTTGCTTTGAATAAATACGTACGTAAAAGTCTAAAAGTTTTACTCTGGGTTATCGCATCTATTATTATATTAGTTGTTGGGATTGCGCTATCGCTTAATATTCCGGCGGTACAAAACTTTGTAAAAGGTAAAGCCATAAATTACCTTAAAACCAAAACCAAGACAGAAGTTAGCCTCGAAAGCATTAAAATTGCTTTACCAAAAGATGTGGTTTTAAACAAGTTTTACATCGAAGATAAGAAGGGCGACACGTTGTTATATGCCGAGAAATTAGCGGTAGATATTAGCCTGTTTAAGCTGCTTAAAAATACTGTTGAGATAAATAATATTGAACTAAAAAACATACGGGCGAACGTTAAAAGGATAAGTCCGGATACTACGTTTAACTTTTCATTTTTGGTTGATGCTTTTATGAGCGACCAAAAAAAACCAGAAGAAAAGGTTAATAAAGACACTACATCTACACTTAAATTTTCGATTGATAAGGTTTCCTTTGAAGATATTGGTATTACCTACCGCGATGATGTTGCTGGAAATGATGTAAAAGTTTATTTAGGTGCGTTTAAAACTAAGTTAAAAACCTTCGATTTAGCAAACCAACATTACGTTTTTCGCGATTTAACCTTAAAAAATACATCGCTTAAATATTTGCAGCAAAAGCCTTTAGTGCAACTGGTGCAACATTTAACAAATAAGGTAGATAGCAGTGAAAAAGCTACCGGCAAATTGCCATTAATTGAGGTTGAAAACTTCGCTTTTAATAATGTTAAAGTTAATTACGGCGACCAAATCTCAACTACAAAAGCAATTGCCGATGTTAATGAACTGGGTTTGGTTAATTTAAAAGTAGATTTAACCAACAGCAAATACACTGTTGATGATGCTAAACTGAATAAATCTAACATCCTTTTTGCTTTTAAACCTGCACCATCAAATGATTTAAAGAAAGTAAAAGATACCGTTGTTCCAGAAAAATCGACTTTAGGATTAATTATCAAAAACATTAGTCTAGCTGATAATACAGTTCAGTTTGATAATTTAGGTGCTAAGCCAGCATCAAAAGGAATGGATTTTAATCACCTTAAAATTACCGGATTAAATTTTAGTGCAGGTGATGTAAATTATAGCGCTGCAGGCATAAAAGCCAATGTAAAAAATGGTTCTTTAAGAGAGAAGAGCGGTTTTACTTTAAATGAATTAAAAGGAAATGCAGTTTATAACGATAAACAAATTAAGCTAAGCAACTTCGTTTTAAAAACACCAAACACAACAATTGAAAATGCTACAGAATTAAATTTCACATCAATGGATGATTTAACAAAACATCCTGAACGTGTTAAACTAGCACTAAATTTTAAAAACACTACAATTGGTTTAAAAGATGCTGGTTTTTTTAGTGATGCTATTCCTGCAAATTATCGTAATGAAAAAATAAAGCTTAATGCAGATGTTAATGGTTACTTAAATAACCTAAACATTCCGCGTTTGCAAATAAGCGGACTTAAGAATACGCAAATTGATATAAGTGGTACAGCCAAAGGTTTGCCCGATATTAAGAAAACCTTTCTTGATTTGAACATTAAGAAAATGTATTTAACCAAAAGCGATATTTTGGTTGTTGTACCAAAAAAATCGTTGCCACCAAGCATTGAATTGCCTAACGTTATAAACGCTAAAGGTAAATTTACAGGCTCGATGACGGATTTTAACACCAACATGAACATTCAAACAGATATGGGTGGTGCAATCTTAACGGCTGCAATGAAAGGACCAAAAGGGCGTGAGAGTTATAAGGCTAACATAAACCTTAACAACTTTAACGTAGGTAGATTGCTAAAAATGCAACCAAAATTAGGTAGAGTAACAGTAAAAGCCGATGTTGCCGGAACAGGTTTAGACCCTAAGAAAATTAATGCAAAATTCAACGCACAAGTACTTAGTGCTTTTTACAATAAATACACTTACAGAAACTTAAGTTTAGCTGGAAATTATAGCAATCAAAACATCAACATAAAAAGCAGCATGCCCGATAGCAATGCCAATTTTGCTTTAGATGCAAAGGTTAATATGGCAGGCAAATATCCTGCGGTTAAAGCTAATTTAAATCTAAAACAAGTAAATCTGCAAGCTTTAAATTTTAGTCCGACAGTTTTAAGTGCCGCAGGTTTAATTAAAGTTGATTTACAAACCGCCGATGCTGATTACCTGAATGGTACTGTAGATATTACTAGTTTGCAAGTTGTAAAAGATGCGCAGAAAATAAATATCGATACCATTTCAGTTCGAGCAAAATCAACAGAAACCGAAAACGAATTAACCTTAAAATCAGAAATACTTTCGGCAAAAATTGATGGAAAATACCAACTTACTAAAGTTAGCAATGCCATCATCAACGAAATAAATAAATATTACGCCTTCGGTACTGTTACCAAAATTCCTGACCAAAGGATGAGATTTTTCGTTAACATTTACGATTCAAAACTTTTAAAACAATTTGTACCTGAATTAACGGTTTTTAAATCATCACAATTTTATGGCTTGATAGATACACAAAAAGATAGCCTTAAAATAAGAGGTAATTTTCCTCAGGTTGTATATGGAGATTTCAAAGTTGATACAACTGTTATTAACATCAATAACGATAATAATAAACTAGCTTACGCACTTACCGTAAAAGGTTTGCAAAGCCCATCGGTATCGCTATTTAATACAGAAATAAGTGGTGATGCTGCAAATAACAACTTAGGTGTTAATATTTTTCTTCGCGATAGGCAACTAAAAGATAAATACGTAATTGGCGGAACTTTTCAATCCATAAATAAAGATTTTAAATTTAGTTTAGACCCTCAAAAACTTTTGCTCGATTATCAAAAATGGGTTGTTTCACAAGATAATTACATTCAGTTTGGCGCATCAGGTATTTTGGTTAACCAATTTCAAATTAGCAATAGTGGTCAATCTTTATCTATAAACAGTAATCCAACTTCTCCAAATGCGCCATTGGCAGTCGAGTTTAAAGATTTTCAGCTAGAAACTTTAACAAAGTTTGCCGAAACAGATACAACTTTAGTTGGTGGTCGATTAAATGGAACAGCTAATGTTAAAGATTTAGCATCAACACCAAAATTTGAAGCAAACTTAACTGTAGATCAATTAAGATATCAAAAAGACCAGTTGGGTACTTTGAGATTGGCCGTTAATAACAACACTGCAAATGCTTTCGAAGTTAATATGGCACTTACCGGCGTTCATGAAATGAGGGTTAATGGGTTTTATTATACTGCTCCACAAAGTGCGCTTGATTTAACTGTCAACATCGATAAAATCGAGATGAAGAACATTGAAAGTTTATCGCAAGGACAATTGAAAAATGGAACTGGTACCTTAACAGGAGCTCTTTCAGTTAAAGGGGCGTTAACATCACCAAAAATTCTTGGCGATTTAACCTTCAAAAATGCTGGTATTAATGTAGCATATGTAAATTCTTATTTCCGAATGCCAAATGAGAAAATATCGTTCACAAATGAGGGAATTAGTTTCAATAACTTTACGCTGATAGATTCTTTAAATCAAAAAGCTACTATCAATGGAAAAATCCTAACTACAGATTATAAAAATTATCGCTTTGGATTAGACATCAGAATGAATAATTTTAGGGCAATAAATTCTACCGCAGCGAATAATGAATTGATTTATGGAACTGTATTTTTAACCAGCAACATTAAGGTAAGAGGCGATTTAAACCAACCTGATGTGAATATGACGGTTAAGGTAAATAAAGGAACCAAATTCTTTTTCGCACTACCATCGAGCGATCCATCGGTTATCGATCAGGACGGAATTGTACAATTCATTGATGCTGATGCGCCACCATTTAACGGACAAAGAGCTCTAAAAGTAGATAGCATTAGTAAATCGCCAGTTAAAGGCATAAACTTAGTTGCAAATGTAACTATTGACCCAGAAGCTGAATTAAATGTAGTTGTTGACCCAGCAAATGGCGATGCTTTAAAAGTTAGAGGAGATGCTAATTTAAACGCTACAATGGATCCAAGCGGTAAAATTAGTTTAACAGGTAGATATGAAATTACAGATGGTTCATATAATCTATCTGTTGGTCCATTGGGTAAAAAAGAATTTAAATTGGTAAAGGGTAGCACCATCATTTGGACGGGCGAACCAACAACAGCAAACGTTAATTTAAGTGCATTGTACGAAGTCAATGCTGCTCCAATTGATTTAATTAATGACCCATCGAACATTCAGGCAAAAACGAAATTACCATTTCAGGTATATTTAATGATGAAAGGCGAATTGCTTAAACCAATTATATCTTTCAAACTCGACTTACCAGAAAATGAACGAGGAGCGCTTAGTGGCATTGTTTACACAAAACTATTAAATGTAAACCGCGATGAAAGCGAATTAAATAAACAGGTTTTTGCTTTGCTTGCATTAAACAGATTTATAGCAAATAATCCTTTCCAAAGTTTGGCAGGCGGTGGCGGTGGTGTTTCTACTCTAGCCCGCTCGAGTGTAAGTAAATTATTAACCGAGCAACTAAATAATTTAACTTCTGATTTAATTCAGGGTGTAGATTTAAATTTCGGTGTAAACTCATCCGAAGATTACTCTACAGGTTCGATGCAACAAAAAACCGATTTGGAAATTGGCTTATCTAAAAAGCTACTGAATGATAGATTAACAGTTACTGTTGGTAGTTCATTTGCATTAGAAGGACCGCAGGCACCAGGAGAAAAATCGACAAATATAGCAGGAAACGTAAATGTAGAATACGCACTATCTGCCGATGGAAGATATAGATTAAGGGCTTACAGACGTAATCAGAACGACGTTATTGTACAAGGACAAATTATTGAAACTGGGTTAGGTTTTACACTTGTAGTTGACTACAATAAATTTAAAGAGATATTTCAAAAGAAGAGAATTAGAAGAATAAGAAACGTTGAAGAGAAAGCACAAAATGAGACCACTAACTAGACCCTTTTTATTTATAATGGCCTGTTTAGTTTGGGCAGGTTGCAGTAGCACAAAATCGTTAAAGCCGGGCCAGGTTTTATACACTGGCGCCGAAGTTATCATAAATCCAGATTCATCTAAAAAAATTGATGACCAAAAACAGGTGAAAACGGATTTGGAATCGAAAACCAGACCTCGCCCAAATAAATCTATTTTAGGTATAAAATATAAACTTGGGATTTACAACCTTGCCGGCGAGCCAAAAAAACCTAAAGGCTTTAAAAACTGGTTAAGAAAGCAAGGCGAACCACCTGTTTTATTAAGCGAGGTAAAGCTGAAATACAATAACGATGTTTTATCGAGCTATTTAATTAGTGAAGGCTATTTACAAGCTGAAGTTATTGGTGATACTGTAGTAAAAGACAAAAAAGGTAAAGCAATTTACACCGCAAATACTGGTGATAGATATAAAATTAATAAGATAAACTTTCCGGCTGATACTGGAGTTTTAACCAAAATTATTAATGAAAATAAAAGTAAAAGCTTATTAAAAGTTGGTGATTTTTACGATTTAGATGTTTATAAAAATGAAAGAATCAGAATCGATAATGATTTAAAAGAACGTGGGTATTTTTATTTCAGTCCTGATTATTTAATTATGCAGGTTGATAGTACAATTGGTAAGAATTTAGTTAATGTTTCGGTAGCAATAAAAAACATTGCGCCCGATGCTGGTTTAAAGCCGTACACCATTAAAAACATAAATATTTACCCAAATTATTCGTTAAGAAGAGACAGTACTTTAAGGCAATTAAAACCAATTGAGTACAAAGACTTTAACATTTACGATGATAAAAATACATTTAAGCCCAGGTTGTTTGATAGGTTAGTGTTTTTCCAAAAAGGAGAATTGTATAACAGAAAAGATCATAACCAATCGTTAAATAGAATGGTTAACGTCGGCGCTTTTCAAGATGTTAGGGCAGAATTTTTACCATTAGATAGTTTCAAGAACGATCAAATGGATTTAAACATTTATTTAACTCCGCTTAAGAAAAATTCTTTAACTTTTTCTGTAACCGGAACGAGTAAGTCGAACAATTTTGTTGGGTCTGAAGTAAAGGTTACACAAACCACCAGAAATCTATTTCGTGGAGCAGAACAATTAGATGTTAGTTTAAGTGGTGGCTTTGAAACCCAAACAAGAGGAACATCTTTAGGCAGGAATCAAATTTCGTTAACAGCTGAAGGTAAATTAACTTTCCCAAGGCTTATCGTACCGTTTTATAAACCAAACACAACTACTGCATTTATCCCAAAAACGATAACATCGCTTTCTTACCAAATGCTTAACCGTGGCTCTGAATATACATTGCATGCGTTAAAAGGTGAATTTGGATATAATTTCAAGGAAAACATTTATAAAGAACATAACTTGAATCCTATATCATTAAGTTATATTTCTACAAGTTTTCCATCAGATATTGTAAGAGATAGTTTATATGATGCTAATCCATTGCTAAAAGCAACATTAGAAAATCAATTCATAATTGGAAGTAGTTACAACTTTACCTACACCAACCAAATGGAAGATAGCCGAAGAAATAATTCTTATTTCTTTGGAGGTATTGAAACTGGCGGAAATGTTTGGGGTTTATTTGCACCAAATAATGATCAAAATCAAAAATCAATCTTTAATATTCCACTTACTCAGTTTGTTAGGTTAGAAGCCGATTTTAGAAATTATTATAAAATCAATAAAAGCTTAATTTGGGCAAACAGATTAAATCTTGGATATGGTTATGCATATGGCAATAGCACATCTCTGCCATTTGTTAGACAGTTTTTTGCAGGCGGTGGTAACGATTTAAGGGCATTTCCGGCAAGAGCATTAGGTCCCGGTACATTTAAAGTTGCAGATTCTGCAGTATTTGCTGACCAAGGAGGTGATATTAAATTAATGCTAAATTCGGAGCTTAGATTTAAAATTGTTAGCGTTTTATACGGAGCGTTATTCGCCGATGCTGGTAACGTTTGGTTAAGAAAAGAAGACCCACTCAGACCTGGTTCAGAGTTTAAAGCTAAAAATGTTCTAAATGAACTTGCCGTTGGTACAGGTGCAGGTTTAAGGGTTGATGCGACCATATTTGTGATTCGTTTAGACGTTGCATTTCCGGTTAGAAAACCCTATTTACCCGAAGGACAACGATGGGTATTTGATAGTATAGCATTTGGAAACAAAGATTGGCGCAGAGAAAATCTGATTTTTAATATTGGTATTGGTTATCCTTTCTAATTTTTACAATGAAAGCAGTTCATAAGGTTAGACATTTTTTTATTGCACTTTATCATTTATTTATTGCAGCCGGAAAAGGTTTTGCAGAAGATAGAATATTAAAATTAAGTGCTGCTCTTGCATATTATACAATATTTTCATTAACACCGCTTATCATTATTGTCCTTTCGGCAGCTACCTTATTTTTTGGTGAACGAATGAAAACCAGAGATAAGTTTTTTATGGAAATTACCGACTTGGTGGGTAAAGATGCTGCAACACAAATTCAAGGCTTTGTAGAAAATGCAAATAAAACTGGTCAATCTACCATCGGTTTAATTATTGGTATAGCCACACTAATTATTGGTGCAACTGCAATATTTATCGAGATTCAGGATAGTATTAATATGATTTGGAAAGTGAAAGCTATGCCTAAAAAGGGATGGCTGAAGATGCTTACCAATCGGCTATTATCTTTCTCTCTAATTGTTTCAATGGGCTTTTTGCTTTTAGTTTCACTTGTTATCAATAGCATTGTTGTTGGTTTGGGTGATAAAATCGTATCGCTAATTTCTCAAACCAAAATTGATGATGTAATTCCTGTTGCCAACGATACCATGGCTTTACTCATTTATGTTTTAAACAATATAATAACTTTAGCTGCTGTAACAGCTGTATTTACCATCATTTTTAAAGTACTGCCCGATGTAGAAATTAAATGGAAATCGGCAATTATTGGTGCTTTATTTACCGCTTTATTATTTAGTTTGGGTAAATATTTAATTGGCATTTATATCGAAAAAGGAAGTACAGTTTCTGCATTTGGTGCGGCGGGTTCAATTATCATCATATTACTTTGGATATATTATACCTCGGTAATACTATATTTTGGAGCAGAGTTTACACAAGCTTACGCGGAGAAATTCGATGGAGGTATTGCCCCAAGTAAATACGCTGTGTTTACAAAAATCACTATTGTAGAGAAAGTTGTTGATGTATTGCCTCCACAGCATCCTGAAGATACTGTTAATGCACCAGATAAATAACAACATTCTTTAATGCCTATATCGTAAGATACGGTTCAGGCATTATGATTACTTAGTAGAGTAATGCATTATTTTAAATAAAGAATCATTTTTTCAAGCAATTCTTTCTCTAAAAAAGGTTTTAATACCAATTCATTCATCCCCGAGTTAAGATATTTTGTTCTATCCTCTTGCATAACATTTGCAGTAACACCTAGAATCGGGATGTTCCTTTTTAGTTCATTGCTGCAATTTCTTATATTTTTGGTTAATTCTATTCCACCCATTTCTGGCATTTGAATATCAGTTAAAATAATATCGTAGTTGTTTTCATTAAATAGTTCCAGCGCTTCTAAACCATTGTAAGCCGCATCATAACTTACTTTATATTTTTTTAAAATGGTGCTTGCCAATAAAATATTGAGCATGTTATCATCGGCCAAAAGTACTCTTTTATTTTCTAAAAATTTAGCATCTTCTACACCTACCGCTCTATTCACAACATCCTCTTTAACCTTATCTGTAATTTCAAAAGGCAATTCAAAAGAAAAAGTAGAGCCTTTGCCCTCTTCACTTGTAACAGAAATGGTTCCGCCTTGAAATTCGACTATCTTTTTACAAATTGCCAATCCTAAACCTGTGCCTTGTTGTTTCTCCTTTGTAGATGCATAGTAAACCTGGGCAAATTCGTCAAAAATAACTTTCTGATCTATTTCGTTTATACCCAAACCTGTATCTACTACTCTAACCTTTAGTTGCGCATTTTTTTCTACAGTTTTTATTAATTCTGCGTGTAAAGTTACTGAACCAACATTTGTAAATTTTATAGCGTTACTTAATAAGTTCATTACCACCTGTTTTAAGCGTAGTACATCGCCAAGAATATAAATATTTTTATCAATTGGCATGTTCAAAACAAAGCCAATCTTCTTTTTTTCAGCCAAAATCTTCATGCTGTCAAACACATCATTTATACTAACAAACGGCGAAAAAGGAATTTTTTCGAAGGCAACTTTACCTGTTTCATATTTAGAGAAATCCAAAATATCGTTTACCACATCAAGCAGCATTACCGATGAATTCCTGATGGCGTTTACTTGCTCCTGCTGCTCGGTTTCTAAATTAACTTTTGTTAACTGCTCTGAAAATCCAACTATAGAGTTTAGTGGTGTCCTAATTTCATGGCTCATATTCGCCAAAAACCTACTTTTAGAAACTGCATACATTGATGTTTTATTACTATAATCTATTAGAGCTTGCTCGCTTTTGTATAAATTATATATGGTGTAAAAAACAAAAAGCAATAATCCGCTAGCAAAAATCAACAACAGTAATGTGAATTTGTCAAGGTTTTCTACAGTGCTATAGGCAGCGTAATTTACTTCTTGCTGAACTGATGAATAGTATTCCTTTTCATTGGTTTTATACTCTTTCAATCCATCTACAATGGTTTCAATTAGCTTGTGATTAACAGCTAATAATTCCTTCTCTTTATCTTTAAGGCGTTTATTAATCCGATAAAGATTTAAGTAATAATCATTTATCGCTTTTAGCTGCAATTTATTGTATGCAACATTTATTGAAGCGGTATCAGCAGAAACTATGGTTCTAATTAAAGTAGATTTAGAACTATCAACAGCCTTTTTATCTTTAGCACTTATAGCGGCTATTATTCTGCCAAAGAATTTCTTTTTTGGTTGAGCAACAATTTTTGGTTTAAGTGTATCAACGGTAATAATACTTTTAAACTGGCGGGCGGTAAATAATCTGCTTTTGGGATTGATTTTTTCAACATCTTTATTAACCTCAATAGAAAAATTTATTAAACTATCTGATAATCTTTTTAAAACGATGAATTGTGCAGTTCTAAGTTTTTTCTGCTTAATAAGTTTGTTAAATGCCTCTTTTGAAAGTGATCGCTCCGAATAATTTTGCTCTTCGATTGCATCCATAATCGAAGAGATTTCCTTAATCTCGGCAACGAAATGATTGTAATAAACCCTTTCTCCACTTACAACGTACATCCTGCAGCTGTTTTCTGCATTGTAGAGTTTAAAAATACAGCTATCAAGTTTGGTAAAATCATTTTGAACCTGAACGATTTTATTTACTGATTTTAAGAGTGGTATTTTTGAGAAATTAATGAATAAACCTGCAGTTATTCCAAAAATTAATAAAATTAAAAATACGACTATCAGATACTTTTTTGCTGTGTTTTTAGTGGGTTTCAATTGTGTTGAATTAATTTGTGATTAAGTCAACGCCGTTATTCTATGCTACTTCATCGATAATTTTAGGTTCTTCAGTTACTTCGTCTTTCTCTACACGTAAATTTCTGATGATGTGTTGTTGCCTATCCGGAGTGTTTTTCCCCATATAATATTCAAGCAAACTTTTAATGGTTTGGTCTTTCAAAATAACAGGATCCAACCTGATATCTTTTCCAATAAACAAACCAAATTCATCAGGAGAAATTTCGCCTAGTCCTTTAAAACGAGTAATTTCTGGTTTATTCCCTAATTTTTCGATGGCATTTCGACGTTCTTCATCGCTATAACAATAAATGGTTTCTTTTTTATTTCGTACCCTAAATAATGGGGTTTGTAATATGTAAACATGGCCTGCTTTTACTAAATCAGGGAAAAACTGAAGGAAGAAAGTCATCATTAACAGCCTAATGTGCATTCCATCTACATCGGCATCGGTTGCAATAACAATATTGTTGTAATGCAAGCCTTCTAAACCATCTTCGATATTTAAAGCATGCTGTAAAAGATTAAACTCTTCGTTCTCGTAAACTACCTTTTTGGTTAATTCATAACAATTTAAAGGCTTACCTTTTAAGCTGAAAACCGCCTGGCAATCCACATCACGAGATTTAGTTATCGAACCTGAAGCAGAATCTCCTTCGGTAATAAATAGAGTTGTTTCGTATCTTTTTTCGTGTGTGGTATTGAAATGAACTTTGCAATCGCGAAGCTTTTTGTTGTGCAACGATGCCTTTTTAGCCCTATCATTAGCTAATTTTTTTATTCCGGCGATGTCTTTACGTTCTCTTTCCGATTGATTGATGCGCTTCAAAAGTGCATCGGCAACATCAGGATTTTTATGTAAATAATCATCGAGTTCTTTTTTAACAAAATCGTTTATAAACGTTGCAACCGATGGTCCCTCGGGACCCATATTTTGAGAACCTAGTTTAGTTTTTGTTTGCGATTCGAAAACTGGTTCTTGCACACGAACAGATATTGCTGCGATGATAGATGAACGAACATCTGATGCTTCAAATTCCTTCTTAAAAAACTCACGAACGGTTTTAACAACCGCAGCCCTGAAAGCAGCTTGATGCGTTCCACCCTGAGTTGTGTGCTGCCCGTTTACAAAAGAATGGTAATCTTCGCCGTACTGCTGACCATGAGTCATCGCAATTTCAATATCGTTACCAATCATGTGAATTATTGGGTAACGAATCTCTTCTGGCTTATTAAATTTCGAAAGCAAATCGTAAAGACCTCGTTCTGAGAAATATTTTTTGTTATTGAAATTTACGGTTAAACCAGTATTTAAAAATACATAGTTCCAAACCATGCTTTCTACAAAATCAGGTATGTAGTGGTAGTTTCTAAAAATGGTTTCATCAGGGTAAAAAGTAATTGATGTACCATTGCGTTGCGTGGTATCAATAACAGGTTGCTCATTTACAATTTCGCCTTTAGAAAACTCAACTTTTTTAGTTTTGCCATCGCGATAAGATTGCACTACAAAATTTGTAGAAAGCGCATTTACAGCTTTGGTACCAACACCATTTAAACCAACCGATTTTTGGAAAGCATTGCTATCGTACTTACCGCCAGTATTTATCTTGCTTACACAATCTATAACTTTCCCCAAGGGAATGCCCCGACCATAATCGCGTATGTTTACCTTTTGTTCAGAAACGGTAATTTCGATGATTTTTCCGCTGCCCATCACAAACTCATCAATAGAGTTATCTACAATTTCTTTTAACAAAACATAAATTCCATCGTCTTGCGCAGAGCCATCACCCAGCTTACCGATATACATACCGGGGCGCAATCTGATGTGTTCTTTCCAATCTAATGAACGAATACTGTCGTCGTTGTAAATTACTTCTGCCATAAATTTTGTTGTTGTTTGTCAGTTTGATAAAACTTTGCATATACACAAAGCAGCCATGCCGAGGGATGGTCGGGTGAGGCTTTAACTATCAACATGACAAGTTTTTAGGAATGATTTGATACCGAGAATTGTTTATTTGTTATTATAATAGTTTCGCAAATCTCGAATAGCAAAAATTATTAAACAAAAATAGTTTTATTATACGAAGCAAACAACAACAAAATTTCAACAAAAAAGGTAAAAAAAATGGAAGATGTAAGAGGGAAGATGGGGAAATCTAGGATGTAAGAGGGAAAATGGATGATGGAGGGAAATCCAAAATCTGCATTTTTCATTTATCATCTTCCATAATTTCAATATTGTCCATTAACCATCATCTATTTCCCATCACCCATCTTCCATTTCCCATCACCCATCTCCCATTTCGCATCATCCATCTTCCATAATTTCCTTATCTTCATCCCATCAACTTATTCTCCCCTTAATGCAACAAAAAAAGCAACTTTCGCTCTTCGATTTATCCATGATTGTGGTTAGTTTAGTTATTGGTATGGGTATTTTTCGTACGCCGGTTAATGTTGCTGCCAAAGCCCAAATCCCAGAACTTTTTTACCTGGCTTGGTTTATAGGCGGTTTCGTTGCTTTTTGCGGTGCACTTACTTATGCAGAAATCGGTTCGAGGTATCCTGTTACAGGTGGTTATTATAAAATTTTTTCTACAGCTTATCACCCATCAATTGCTTTTGCCATAAATTGTATCGTGCTCATATCAAGTGCAGCATCGGTAGCTGCAATTTCTATAATTGGTGCAGAATATTTGAGCAAAATTATTTTACCACAAGCAATGCAAACCGATATTTACAGGGTTGCAATTGCTATCGTAACCATTTTAATTTTTTATCTCATTAACCTTTTAGGTTTAAAAGCAAGTTCTAAGACACAAAACATTTTAACAGTTATCAAAATCGGACTTATTTTAACACTTATTTGTGCTGTATTTTTTGGCGAACAAGTGCAAACCATTACGCCACTTTTTAAAACAGCGAACGGCTCTTTACCAACTTGGTTTGATTACGGAAAAGCTTTAGGTCTATGTTTAATTGCGGTTTCCTTTTCCTACGCAGGTTATGCACAAACCATCAATTTTGGCGGCGAAGTTAAAGAAGCAAAAAAAGTAATTCCTCGTTCTATAATCATCGGTTTAACCATAATTGTAATGCTTTATTTAGCACTTAATTACGTTTATGTTCAAGTTATTGGTTTCGAAGAACTTAAATCAGCAGAAAGTATTGCTGCAATTTTAGCATCAAAAATATTCGGTCCGGCGGGCTACAACTTACTTTCGGTAATTATATTTATTTCGGTAATGGGTTATGTAAATGTTAATTTGCTTAGCAACCCAAGGGCTATGTTTGCCATGGGCGAAGAAGGTGCTTTACCAAAAGTTTTTAGCAGTATGAATAAAAAAACCGAAGTAATGACACTAAGTTTAACCGTTTTTACTATTGCCGCAGTGGTTATAATATTTTACGCCAAAACCTTCGATAAAATTTTAAACTACACCATATTTTTAGAAAGCATTAGCATGGCAAGCTCAGCAGCAACCATTTTTATCTTAAGAAAACGTACAGCCCATCTCGATAAAAAAACCATTTACACGGTTCCATTATATCCAATTTTGCCCATCATATTTATCGCAGCTTATACATTTGTTGCCTTTAGTATTTATGCTGATGACCCAAATGCAGCGCTAAACGGACTGTATATTTTTATTGGCTTTTTAATTATTTATTTCGTTTCGAGGTTATTGAGCAAGAAATAATTAAACATTTTTTTATGGATTTGGAAATATTATTTTCGTCTCCTTATTAGATACAATCACTCCAAAAAATTAGGATTGAAAAAAAGTCATTGATAAAATTAATTGATTTATTGTATCTTCATTTTACCAAACAAAATGATATGCAACTAGCAGCACAAATTTTAATCGGCTTAATTGCTGTAATCCACATTTATATCCTCTGGTTAGAAATGTTCGCGTGGACCACCAAGGCGCCTAAAGTTTTTACCGTTTTACCGAAAGAATTATTTCCACCTACAAAAGTGTTGGCGGCAAATCAAGGATTGTACAATGGTTTTTTAGCAGCAGGATTAATCTGGTCTTTATGCATTAGCGATCATCAATGGAAATTTTATGTTGCAATATTCTTTTTAACCTGTGTCCTCATTGCGGGAATATATGGAGCAGCAACAGCAAGCAAAAAGATAATTTTTGTACAGAGCGTACCAGCATTAATTGCATTAATTTTATTGCATTTGTAATTTTTCTTGGATAGGCATAATTACAAGATAAGCGTTTCGATTTTTACTATGTAAGATATTTGTGAATCATGTAAGCTCGATCTATGTTAAGATCGAGTTTACCAGGTCTTATATTTTCTTACATTCCTTATATGGTGCATATCCGCAAAATCTATTCCGTTACATTAAAGTTAATTATTACAATTCTAATAATCTTTCCAAATGATGATAACCGATTCCAAAGTATGCTTTACTAGCTTTAATTTTTTGTAAAATCTCATCCTTGGTCTTTGCTCCTTTATCCTTGCTCTTAATCCCCACTACAAGTACATTCTTCGGTGTATGCGCATCAGAAATAAATTCAAAAACTTTTGTTTTATACCCAAAATACTCTAAGATAAGAGCACGAATTCCATCGGTAACCATCTCCGCTTGTCGCTCTAAAAAGATGCCATATTTGGTTAGAAACGAAACATCATTTTTAACTTTGTTTTGTTCAATTTCTTTACGGATTTGTTTATGGCAACAAGGTGCAACCACTATTAATTCAGCGCCGGCTTTAATGCCTTTAAAAATTGCATCATCGGTTGCGGTATCACAAGCATGTAATGCGATAAGTAAATTTACCTTTTCCGCATTATAATCTTCAATTGTTCCCTGAACAAAATTCAATTTATCAAATGCAGATTTTTCAGCAACAGAATTGCATAAATCAACCATATCCTGTCGGTATTCAATCCCTACCACCGCGATATTTTGGTTTAAAATGTTATGTAAATAATCATACAATGCAAAAGTTAAATAACCTTTCCCTGAACCCATATCGGCAACCTTTTTAATTGATTCTTCGGGTAATTCTTTAATTAATGAACTTAATATTTCTATATAATGATTAATCTGCCGAAACTTATCTTGAGCATTTTTAAAGACTTTTCCATCACTATCAGTAATTTTTAGTGCAGTTAAATACGATTTAGATTCTGCTTTAATCAATCTCAATTTCTCTTTATCATGACTCCCGTCTGGAATTTCCTTGGTTGAGGCTGGTAATTCTCTTAAAATAATTTTACCATTGTTTAGCTCTTCAAAAATCAAATCATTTTTGGTGGTAAATAGCGTTCCGATTTTGAAACCAGTTTGTAGATATTCAGAAACCAAGTTTACCGCTTCCATCAAATCGAAGTTTTTTACAATATCGCGGGTTTTGTAACGAAAGGTAAAAGCTAATTTTTCTTCACGTTTAATAATAACCTTCCTTACCAGAATCTGTTTCAAAGCATCTTCTTCACCTTTATAATTCCCCAAAGAGATTTTTACAAAAGTTTGCAAGTTTAAGCTTTGCTCTAATGCACCTATGAATTGTGCTATGTGTTCTGAAAATACCATCGATAAAGTTTAATACACAAAGATAAACCATTTTATTTGGAGCGCAATCGTATAGCAATATTGTAACATTTGAGCGACTATGAAAAACTCATAAATGTTGATATTTTTTTAGCCCTTTAAATAATTATGCTTTGAGAATCGATTAACCAAAATAACTAATACGATTTAGGAATAAAAATTATCAACATTAATCTGTAATGATTCCAAAATAGCAAATGAGCAGTAAAGCATTTTAATTTTACGAAATTTAGTTTTAGATTAGAATTTGATTAATTTCTAAATTCTATTCATGAGTGACTTTCAGATAAAAAAATCGCCCATTGTTTACGATGCCATTGTTGTTGGCTCGGGTGCAGGCGGTGGAATGGCAGCGTATGTATTGGCAAACGCAGGCCAAAAAGTTTTAATGCTCGAAGCTGGTCAGTATTTCGACCCAAGATTGGATTCACATCAACTAAAATGGCCCTGGGAATCGCCTCGTCGTGGTGCAGGAACAACTCGCCCTTTTGGAGATTTTGACGCCTCATATGGCGGTTGGGAATTGGATGGCGAACCTTATACTCAAAAAAACAAGACAGAATTTGAGTGGTTTCGCTCTCGTATGCTTGGCGGTCGTACCAATCACTGGGGTAGAATTTCGTTAAGAATGGGTCCGCAAGATTTTAAACCAACGGATGGTTTAACAGATTCATGGCCAATTACCTATAACGATGTAAAACCATTCTACGATAAAATCGACCGAATGATTGGTATCTATGGAACTTCAGAAGGTATAGAAAACGAGCCCGATGGAATTTTCATGAAACCACCTAAACCTCGTTTAAATGAATTATTTATAAAAAAAGGTGCAGAAAAGGCTGGCGTAAAAGTTATTACTGGTCGCGGTGCCGTTATGACGGAATCGATAAAAGGTAATAACGACCGTGCTCCTTGTTTCTATTGCGGTCAGTGCGGTAGGAGTTGCAAAGTATATGGCGATTTTTCTGCATCCTCGTGTTTAGTTATCCCTGCAGTTAAAACAGGCAATTTAACTGTAATTACCGATGCTATGGTGCGTGAGGTAATTACAGATAAAGATGGAACAGCAAAAGGTGTATCTTATGTTAACCGAAAAGATTTGCAAGAATATCAGGTAAATGGTAAACTCGTAATTTTGGGTGCAAGTGCTTGTGAATCTGCTCGTATATTATTAAATTCAAAATCTTCGGCTCATCCGGGCGGCTTAGCAAATAGTAGTGGTGTAGTTGGTAAATATTTGCATGACTCTACCGGCGCAGGTGTTTCTGGTTTTTTACCTCAATTAATGGATAGAAAACGCTATAACGAAGATGGTTTAGGTAGTGTGCACATCTATTCGCCTTGGTGGTTGGACAATAAAAAACTTGATTTCCCTCGTGGCTATCACATTGAATATGGTGGAGGTATGGGTATGCCATCTTACGGTTTTGGCGGTGGTGTTTCATCGATAAACGGAATGGTGCCCGATAGAAATGGAAAGAAAAAAGAAGCAGGAGGTTATGGAAAATCATTAAAAGATGATTACCGTAGATTTTATGGCACTGGTGTAGGTATGGCAGGTCGCGGAACAGCAATTGCCCGTGAAGATAATTATTGCGAAATCGACCCGACTATGGTTGATAAATACGGTATCCCTGTTTTAAGATTTAATTATAAATGGGCAAAAGAAGAAATTCTGCAAGCCAAACACATGCAAGAAACATTTTTATCTATCATGAAAGAAATGGGTGCAGTAGTTACTTCAGAAATTCAAGGTCCTGAAACCAATTATGGCTTACTTAATCCAGGAAAAATTATTCACGAAGTTGGAACAATTAGAATGGGTGATGACCCTAAAAAATCTGCCTTAAATAAATATTGCCAGGCACATGACTGTAAAAATTTATTTGTGGTTGATGCTGGTCCTTTTGTGCAACAAGGCGATAAGAACGCAACCTGGACTATTCTAGCATTATCAATGAGAACTGCCGAATATATTTTAGCCGAAAAGAAAAAACAAAATATTTAAGAATTATGAACAGACGTGATTCACTAAAAGCCTTAGGCATAACTGCACTAAGTACTTCTGTACTTGTTGAAGCTTGCAAGCAGCCTGAAAATAAAACCACCGTTGCTGCTCCAGAAGAAACTGCTAAAGAAGCAGGAAAGGAGCAATGGGAAGTTGATAGAGATAAAAAACTAAAATCAGAAACGTTTTTTACAAAGCATGAAATGGCTACAATTACTGTTTTGGCTGATATTATTATTCCTAAAGATGATGTTTCAGGAAGTGCTTCGGATGCGAAAGTGCCAGAATTTATCGAATTTATAGTAAAAGATATGCCCTACCACCAAACGCCAATGCGTGGCGGGTTGAAATGGCTAGATATTTACTGCTTTAATAAATTCCAGAAATCTTTTGTTGAAGCTTCTGAAAAGGAACAGATATCTATAGTTGATGAAATTGCTTACCCTAAAAAAGCACGACCAGAAATGCAGGCTGGTGTAGCATTTTTCAATAAAATGAGAGATTTAACTGCATCGGGGTTTTACACTACAGAGATTGGCGTTAAGGATATTGGTTATGTTGGTAATTCGCCAAATCAATGGGCTGGTGTGCCAGATGATATTTTGAAACAATATGGCATGCAAAACGTAAAAATTTAATAAGTCTAGCTTGTTTTTAGACTGAAGTGGAGAAATCTTTGTAATCAATTCAAAGATTCCTCCCTGTTTACCTAAGTAATATATATACAATACCCGCTTTAAATCGGCTATTCAATAATCAAAATCAAACCTTTCCCTTTTTCAACCAAAATAGATTTTCCATCAGAGTAATTTCCTGCCGCTTGAAATTTATCGATATTTGGAGCTGAAATTTTGGCTTTATCGGCTGTTATACCTAACTTATTCCAATCAATAGCTAGATTAACCTTAGCATCGCTTTCATCCCAACTCGCCAAGGCGACCATCACTTTGCTTTTTTGTTTATATACAGTAGCTAAAACTTTTGGATTGTCAGTTTTAACAGGGCAGTTTTCGCTCCAGTAACCTATCATTTTAGAACCCGTTATTCCATAATCATTCCAGGCTTTCCACAATGGTTTTGGATCGCTATTGTCCGACCAGCCCAAGCGGCTCGTCATTCCATAAATCATTCCTCTCCACGGATTTCCATCATCTTGGAGCATCTCTCCCATTAAACCAAAAGGTATTCCACTCACCTCCGTTAAAAAGAAATCAGGATTATTTTTTTCGTAATCAAAATATTCACCAAACCACAAACGGTTTAAATAAGGGAAATGTTCCATGTATAAAATGGCGCTATTGTTAAAACCATCGCTTTTATTATACTGGTTAGCTGAATGCAGATCAATAATGCCTGGATGGTTATTTTGCGTTAAAACACGCTTAATCCGCTTCATTGTCACCCGGTCAAAAGCTACATCATCTAAGTAAACACCATCAATACCTACATTATTTACCAACCAATTCATGCCCTCAACATAATAATTATGCCAGCGATTCATTCCACTATTAATAATTGCTGCATCTTTAATCTCAGGCACAAACCATGCAGCTAGGTAATTAGAATCTAAATGTTCTTGCAGCCAACTAAAACCACCGCCCTTTCCTGGCGAATAAACCTCTGTTCCTAAACTTCTTAAAGCAGGCCACTCGTAAGCATGATTGGAAAGTTCGCGAACAGTATTATAAATTTTAACTTTTAAACCCTTCTGGTGCGCTTCATTTATGTAAGATTTCATTTTTTTCGACTCAATAAATGGATAATTTATCCACGGATTAATTGGAGTAGCGTGGTGAATGTTTACTACTGTTGCACCCGTCGATTTAATAGAATCCAAATCTCCATACTTATGATAGAAGCGATTATCCCACTGGAAATCGGTATCCAACAAATGGAAAGGCGTAATTAGCAAATTAAAATTATAATATAATACATCACCCTTTTTCATTGTCCTTGCTCCGGTAAAATTATCGGCCAACATAGAACTTCCTTTCACATTAATCTGGACACCGCCTTTGTTATCATTACCCCATGATTTTGGAAGCACCAAAGGTTTTTGCAAATAAAAGTTCGTGTTTAGCGGGCGAACATAATTTTCGTCTCTTAAATTGTAATACAAACCAGCGTTAACATTGCCAATCCAAACCGCATCTTGATTTTTATTGGCTACATCCCATTTCCAATTTACAGTATCTGGTCTCACTCCTCCTTTTTCGCCTAAACCCATCAGGTATTTTGCAGAACCCTTTTCAAAAGGAATGTGGAAATCGACATTGCTAAAATCTACATCCTTTAATGCTGTAACCTTAATTACATAATGCACATAGCCGTCAAATTCTAATGCACCTTCTAAATCCATTTCCAAATTATCTGATGTATTGGTTGCCGTCCATCTAACAGTACCAGCATCTTTGCTAATAATCTTAAAATTACTCGTGGTAAATTTTTCTTGTGTTTTTGAAGTGTTGTAAAAATGGAAATGAATGGGTTCGTATAAAATATTGTTTGGCTTTTCAGTATAAGCCGTCATCTCATCATTAAAAAAAGTTTGTATTTGCTTTGGAAAGCCATCTGAATTAATTTCAAATTTTCTACCGAGCAATGAAATGATATTGCCCTCAACCGATAGCGGAGTGTAAGGTGCTACAACAGTATTTGCCTGAGCCATAGTAGAACTGAGCCATGTTAAGCGAGTTTGTTTGTTGGGTGTTCCCACTCCGGCATCAGCTAAAATTTTGTTGGATATCGTCAAATTAAAATTTATAGCTTTTGATTCTCCGTTGAATTTAATTGTAAATTTCCCATTATAGATACCCGCAGATGCAGCGCTTGGAATATCAACAGTAATCCACATCGGCTGTACCTCACCTAATGCTACATTTACCTCTCGTTTAAAGGGTTTGTTATCATAACTAGTGCCGTTTGTATTTAAGCAGTTGATAAACTTAGATGAAATTACTTTCCCTGATGCTGTTTTTAAATCCCCGAAAGTAACCCTAACATCTTTTAAGTTTTTTAAGGCATAAATACCTAGTTGAAAAGCATAATTTTCACCTCTGTTTGCCGAACCTTTAAAAGATTTAGAAACTTCATTTTGAATCCACCGATATGGCAGATCACTTTTCATCTTAATTGGATACATTCTATCTTCAGGAAAAACGATAAAAGATGAGGATATATATTTCGATTTAACAGCGGCTGTTTCCTTCGCTGTTGCGATAACTTCCATCGGATAGAAGGAATTAAATGCATCGATAGATTGAATTTCTAAAAAAGATGCATTTACCGGTACCTTATTTGCTTTAATTGGAGCATTGTAATTCGCCTTTAAATAAACACCTTTAGGATAATTACTTCTACCCTCATTTTTGTAAGGCAAATAATAAACAAAATATTTACCCTTATTTGTAGCTTCAAAATAAACATCAGCACGTTCACGACTAAAACCTTCTACACCTAAAATAGTAATGTTTTTGCCATTTTCATCTTTAATAATCAATCTTTTGCCTTCGGGATGTTCATCTCTCCTTCTCCAATCTATTTTTGCATGGGCAACCTTTCCGCTTCCGTTGTAGAAAATTACAATTCTATGGTTGCCCAAAGAATCGGGATTCCATTGATTGTTACCGTTGGTATATTTTAGAACTTGTGCATTTAGCGAAAATGCAGTGCAAAGAAAGCAGAAGAAGATAAATTGAAATTTCATCACAATTATTATTTTAAGCTAATTTATAGATACCGCGTGGGAATATAGCTTTGTAATGAAAAAATGAAGCAAACGTTTGATTAAAATATTTTTAAATAAAAAAAGTCCTGCTCGAGTGAACAGGACTTTTTTAAACTTAAAGTTAATTAAACTATTCTCCTTTTGATTCTTCTGTAGTTTTTTCAACAGCAGGAGTTTCTTCAACAGGAGCAGCTTCTTCAGTAGTTTCAGTTTTTGCTTCTGTAGCTTTAGGGGCTGCAGCTGCTTTACTTCTACCACGACGAGTTGTTTTCTTCTCTTCTTTAGCTTCTACATCTTTACCGTAAACAGTATTGTAATCTACCAATTCAATTAAAGCCATTTCAGCATTATCGCCTAAACGGTTATTTAATTTAATGATACGTGTATAACCACCCGGACGATTTGCAACTTTCTCAGCAATTTCGCGGAATAAAATTGTTACTACTTCTTTATCTTGTAGGTAAGCAAATACCGTACGACGAGAGTGTGTAGTATCACTTTTAGATTTAGTGATAATTGGCTCAACATACATACGTAAAGCTTTTGCCTTAGCTAAAGTTGTTGTAATTCTTTTGTGCAAAATTAGTGATGAAGCCATGTTAGCTAACATCGCTTTTCTGTGGCTTGCGGTTCTACCTAAGTGGTTTACTTTTTTACCGTGTCTCATTGTTTTTTAATTGAGTGCATACCGTCTCTTTGCAATTAAGCTGAGGGAATTATACACTGTGAAATAATATTTAATTTTCCATTTTCAAATCACAGTTTTCAATCCTTAGGGCTGAAAACCATTAACTGAAAAACTGAATTATTCTTCGTCTAATTTAAATTTAGACAGGTTCATACCAAATGACAAACCTTTTGATTTTACAAGTTCTTGTATCTCAGTTAAAGATTTTTTACCAAAGTTTCTGAATTTTAACATATCAGCAACATCGTAAGAAACCAAATCAGCTAGCGTACGAATATCAGCAGCTTTTAAGCAATTTAATGCTCTAACTGATAAATCCATATCAACTAATTCCGTTTTAAGAATTTTACGCATGTGTAAAATTTCTTCATCAACTTCTTTAGTTTCTTCCTTAGCTTGAGATTCTAACACTAAGTTCTCATCTGAGAATAACATAAAGTGTTGGATAAGAATCTTAGCCGCTTCTTTTAATGCCTCTTCTGGATGAATTGAACCATCAGTTGAAATATCTAATACCAATTTCTCATAATCCGTTTTTTGTTCAACACGGAAGTTTTCAATTGTGTATTTAACGTTTTTCATTGGTGTGTAAATAGAATCGATAGCGATAACACCTACAACAGCATCAGCAACTTTATTTTCTTCAGCAGGTACATAACCACGTCCTTTATTGATGGTTAATTCCACTTCTAAAGTAACAGATTTATCCATATTGCAAATTACATGCTCAGGATTTAAAACTGTAAAGTTGTTAGAGAATTTAGTGATATCACCAGCTTTAAACTGATCCTGACCATTAACAATGATGAATACTTTTTCAGCATCACCAGAATCACCAGTTTTCTTAAAACGAACTTGTTTTAAGTTTAGGATAATATCAGTTAAATCTTCTACAACACCTTTCATGGTAGAAAACTCATGCGAAACGCCTGAAAAACGAATAGTAGTAATAGCATAACCTTCTAACGAAGAAAGTAAAATTCTTCTTAAGGCATTACCAATTGTTACACCGAAACCGGGCTCTAAAGGACGAAATTCAAATATGCCATCGAAATCAGTTGATTTCTGCATGATCACTTTGTCTGGTTTCTGAAATGCTAAAATTGCCATTTATATTTTTTTAAATTCGTTATTGAATATATAGTAACATGAAAAAAGTTAATTACCCTTTCGAGGCAATTAACTATATCATTTATTACTTTGAGTATAACTCGATAATTAAGTTTTCCTTAATGTTTTCAGGAATCTCGTCGCGTTGTGGATAAGTTAAAAACTTACCTGTCAATTCGCCAGAATTCCACTCTAACCAAGCAAACTTGTTAATAGTTCTGCCTGCAACTGAGTTACTAATTGATTCTAATGATTTTGATTTCTCACGAACCGCAATCACATCACCAGCTTTTAACTGATATGATGGGATATTTACAACTTCACCATTAACAGTCACGTGTTTGTGGCTAACCAACTGGCGTGCACCAGAACGAGTTGTTGCTATACCTAAACGGTAAACTGTATTATCTAAACGTGCTTCTAATAATTGAAGTAAGTTATCACCAGTAATACCAGCACGTGAAGATGCTTTCTTAAACAAGTTACTGAACTGTTTTTCTAATACACCATAAGTGTATTTTACTTTTTGTTTCTCCATTAACTGGATAGCATATTCAGATTGTTTTCCTCTTCTTTTTGATGAGCCATGTTGCCCAGGAGGATAATTTTTTCTGTCTAACACTTTATCAGGACCGAAAATTGGTTCTCTGAATTTACGTGCGATTTTACTTTTTGGGCCTGTATATCTTGCCATTTTTTGTTGTGTTTTAAAGTATCATCCAACCTTTAGCTGGAGATTCTTAGCTTTAAAATTAATTAAACTCTTCTCTTTTTAGGAGGACGACATCCGTTGTGAGGAAGTGGAGTGATATCTTTAATAGACATTACTTCAATACCTGCTACTTGTAAAGTTCTGATTGCAGATTCACGACCTGAACCCGGACCTTTTACAAATACTTCAACTTTACGTAAACCTAAGTCAAACGCGACTTTACCACAATCTGAAGCTGCTTGACCAGCTGCATAAGGTGTGTTCTTTTTAGAACCTTTAAAGCCCATTTTACCAGCTGAAGACCATGAGATAGTCTGTCCGTTGTTGTTTGTTAGGGTAACGATAATGTTGTTGAAGGTAGCATTGATGTGTGCCTGACCAACAGACTCAATTACAACGATACGTTTTTTGGTTACTTTTTTACTCTTAGCCATTTTTGCTTTTAGATTTTAGATGTGAGAATTGAGATGTATGATTTTATAAACCTCGGCACTCATCATCCTAATTTTTATCTTTTATATTCCAGATTTGAACAGAGTTAAAAGATATGATTCTCATATCTAAAATCTCACATCTCATATCTATCTATTATTTAGTAGCTTTTTTCTTGTTAGCAACTGTTTTTCTCTTACCCTTACGAGTACGTGAGTTGTTCTTAGTACGCTGACCACGAGAAGGTAATCCTTTTCTGTGACGTAAACCACGGTAACAACCAATATCCATTAAACGTTTAATGTTTAATTGAACCTCAGAGCGTAAAGCACCTTCTACTTTAATCTCATCGTTAATCATTGTACGAATAGCTGATAATTCATCATCAGACCAATCTTGTACTTTTTTGTTAACATCGATGCCTGCAGTAGTTAATATACGTTGTGCAGTTGTTTTACCTATACCGTAGATATAAGTTAAACCGATCTCTCCTCTTTTGTTTCTTGGTAAATCAATACCTGAAATCCTTGCCATATTTGTTTTTGTTTTTAAGTAATTCCGAACGGCGGGCCACCGTTGTGCGGTTGATTACAATATTTTTAATTACCCTTGACGTTGTTTGTATTTAGGATTTTTCTTGTTGATAACGTAAAGTTTACCTTTACGGCGAATAATCTTACAATCAGCGCTACGTTTTTTAATTGATGATCTAACTTTCATTTTATTTATATCTATAAGTGATGCGACCTTTTGTTAAATCATACGGAGACATCTCTAATTTTACTTTATCGCCAGGAAGAATTTTGATGTAGTGCATCCGCATCTTTCCTGAAATATGTGCAATAATTTCATGTCCGTTCTCTAGTTCTACCCGGAACATGGCATTAGATAATGCTTCTCTTATTACTCCGTCTTGTTCAATTGAGGCTTGTTTAGCCATATTTTATTGATTGTTACTTAATTAGCTGCTTCTAAACAGGGTTGCAAAATTAAATAAAAAATTTTAATTATTTATTTTTTTTGTTGTAAAACTTTTTCTATTAATGAAAAGGTCGATAAAACGTCTGCCTGCCCTTTTTTTATTGCTACTGTGTGTTCAAAATGTGCTGAAGGTTTATTGTCTTTACTTGTAACTGTCCATCCATCATTATGAAAAAGTACGCTTGCAGCACCAGCATTTATCATCGGCTCAATAGCTATCACCATTCCTTCTTCAAGCTTTGGTCCGTTACCGCGTTTTCCATAATTAGGAACTTCTGGTTGCTCATGAAGCTTTACACCAACCCCATGTCCTACCAATTCTTTTATTACACCAAATCCATTTGCTTCTGCATATTGTTGGATGGCAAAACCAATATCACCAATACGCATACCAGCCACTGCTTTTTCAATACCTAAATCAAGGCATTTTTTTGTAACTTCAACTAACTTTTGCTTTTCTTCATTTACTTCTCTAATGGAAAAAGTGTAAGCCGAATCGCCGAAGTAGTTGTTTTTAATTACACCACAATCAACCGAAATTAAATCACCGTCCTTTATTACATAATCACTTGGAAAACCATGAACAACTTGTTCATTCGGCGATATGCATAAAGAATTGGGAAAACCATTGTAATTTAAAAATGCAGGTATTGCTCCGTTATCACTTATAAATTCGTAAGCCAGTTTATCCAACTGATTTGTTGTAACCCCTGGTTCAATAATTTTGGCAACTTCTGCCAAGGTTTTAGAAACCAGTAGTGAACTTTCTCTTATTAACTCAATCTCTTCAAGAGATTTGTAATAAATTCTAGACATTCATTGTAAGATTTGAATGAGTAAATTTAGAATGAGTAAATCGACCAGCGATTCACTCATTCTATCATTCAAAATTATATAATTCCTTAAACTACAAGGCAGCGTTGCTACTAGCTGCAGGAACACCTGTTCTACCAGTAACACGACCAGTTTTCATTAATCCATCGTAATGACGCATTAATAAATAACTTTCAATTTGTTGCAAAGTATCTAATACAACACCTACTAAAATTAGCAATGATGTACCACCAAAAAAGTGAGCAAATTCTTGTTTGATACCAAACTTAACAGCTACTGATGGTAGTACAGCAATAATAGCTAAAAACACAGCACCAGGAAAAGTGATTTTAGAAATTACATCATCAATAAAAGTTGATGTTGCAACCCCTGGTTTAACACCAGGTATAAAACCTCCGTTTTTCTTCATATCGTCGCTCATTTGAGTTGGATTTACAGTAATAGCTGTATAGAAGAAAGTAAATGCTATAATTAAAAATGCAAATGTCAAACTGTAAGCTAAAGATGTTGTATTACTAAATTGGATTAACCAAGAACCTTGCAAAGAAGGAACAAATTGAATTAAGGCTCCCGGAATAAACATTAACGCCTGAGCAAAAATGATTGGCATAACACCCGCTGCATTAACTTTTAAAGGAATGTATTGGCGTACTCCACCGAATTGACGATTACCTACTATCTTTTTAGCATATTGCACGGGTACTTTACGAACACCCTGTACAATTAAGATAGTAAACATCACAATCGCAAATAAGGCAACAACTTCCAATACTAAAGCAACAGGACCGCCACCGGTACTAGAAGCACCTACTTTATCAGAAAACTCTTGGCTTATAGCTTGCGGTAAACGAGCAATAATACCAGTCATAATAATTAACGATGTACCATTACCAATACCTTTATCTGTAATTTTTTCACCAAGCCACATTACAAATAATGTACCCGCAGTTAATACAAATGTAGATACGATGTAGAACATCGTTTGACTCATCACAGGCAAAATTGCCTCTGGTGGTACTTGTGTTTTAACATAACCAACAGATTGAACAATCGTAATGGCTACTGTTAAATAACGTGTAATCTGGTTCAGTTTTTTTCTACCACTTTCGCCTTCTTTCTGCATTTTTTGGAAAGTCGGAACAGCAATACCTAATAATTGCACCACGATTGATGCAGAAATGTAAGGCATTACCCCCAATGCTAAAATAGAAACACGAGAGAAAGAACCTCCGGCAAACATATCGAGTAAGCCTAAGATACCTGACTTTTCGTTAGCTCCTAGAGCAGCTGGATCTACACCTGGCAAAACCACATGCGATACGAAACGGTACACCAAAAGAATCATGACCGTAAATAATATACGTTCTTTTAATTCCTGAATTTTCCAGATATTACTTAAAGTAGTAAATAGCTTCTTCATTTAATAATTACAATTTTACAATTGAACCACCTGCTGCTTCAATAGCTTTTTGTGCGGTTGCAGAAAACGCATGTGCTGTAACTTCTAATTTTGCTTTTACTTCACCACGACCTAAAACTTTAACTAAGTCGTTTTTAGAAGCTAAACCATGCTCTTTCAAAATAGCAAAATCAATAGTTGTTAAGTTAAATTTTACTGCTAATTCTTGAATTACATCTAAATTTACACCAACATATTCAGTACGGTTAATTGGTTTGAAACCAACCTTAGGCACACGACGTTGTAAAGGCATTTGACCACCTTCAAAACCAATTTTGGTTTTGTGACCAGAACGAGAACCAGCGCCTTTATGACCACGAGTTGAAGTTCCACCACGACCAGAACCAGTACCACGACCAATTCTTTTGCTATTTTTTACTGAACCTGTAGCAGGTTTTAAATTACTTAAATTCATTTCTTTGAATTTGTGTTGCCCTTCGCTTTCACTAAACAGGTACAACGATAAATAAATAATGATTGAATTTTGAATGATTGAATATTTGCATTATGCTAATTCCCTCATTCAAAATTCATCATTCAATAATTCTATTAAATTGTCTCGATAGCTACTAAATGGTTCACTTTGCGAACCATACCGATAATTTGGGGAGTAGCTTCTACTTCAACACTTTGATTCATTTTAGATAAACCCAAAGCCTGAACAGTTCTTTTCTGGCGCTCGCTTCTGTCGATAACGCTTTTAATTTGTGTTATTTTGATCTTAGCCATGATATTATCCGTTAAAAACTTTGTTTAAATCGATACCACGAGTTTGAGCTACAGTATATGCATCACGCATTTTTGTTAATGCATCAACAGTTGCTTTTACCACGTTGTGAGGATTTGATGAACCTTTAGATTTTGCAAGTACGTTATGTACACCAGCACTTTCTAAAACTGCACGCATTGCACCACCAGCAATTACACCTGTACCTACTGCAGCTGGTTTAATTAGAACAAAACCACCAGAGAATTTACCGATTTGCTCATGAGGAACAGTACCGTTTAAAATTGGAACTTTAACTAAGTTCTTTTTAGCATCATCCACACCTTTAGCAATTGCTTCAGTTACTTCTTTTGCTTTACCTAAACCAAAGCCTACTACGCCGTTCTCATCACCTACAACAACAATTGCTGAGAAGCTGAAAGTACGACCGCCTTTTGTTACTTTGGCAACACGTTGTATACTAACCAAACGATCCTTTAATTCGATATCGGTGGTTTTTACTCTTTTTATATTGATAGTTGACATCTTACTTTTTCTTCAGATTAAAATACTAAACCAGCTTCGCGGGCACCCTCTGCCAACGATTTGATACGTCCGTGATATAAATAACCGTTTCTATCGAAAACAACTTCTTTAACACCTGCAGCGATAGCTTTTTCAGCAACTAACTTGCCTACTGCTACTGATTGCTCACTTTTATTTCCTTTACTTGCAAAATCTTTAGATAAAGATGATGCTGAAGCTACTGTTGTACCTGTAACGTCGTTAATTACCTGAGCATAAATCCCTTTATTGCTTCTAAATACAGATAACCTTGGGCGTTCTTCCGAACCAGTAAGTCTTTTTCTGATCCCTTTTTTAATACGATCTCTTCTTGATAATTTTTTACCTGCCATGATTACTATTTTTTAGATGCTGATTTACCTGCTTTTCTTCTTAACACTTCACCTACAAACTTGATACCTTTACCTTTATATGGTTCTGGTGCACGTAACGAACGGATTTTCGCTGCTACTTGGCCAATCAATTGCTTGTCAATACTTTCTAAAATAATTTTAGGCGTTTGACCTTTTTCTGATGAAGTTGTTACTTTAATCTCTTCTGGTAATTGAAACACATAATGGTGAGAGTAACCCAAAACTAAATCTAATGTATTACCTGCGTTTGTAGCACGGTAACCAACACCTACTAATTCTTGAGTTAATTTATAACCTTCTGTAACACCAATAACCATATTGTTAAGCAAAGAGCGATATAAACCGTGTAATGCTTTGTGTTTCTTTTGTTCTGAAGGACGATTTACTGATAAAATTCCGTCTTCCTGACTTACAGTGATATCTGAATCTACTGCTTGTGTTAATTCACCTTTTGGTCCTTTTACAGTTACTACGTTATCCTTAGATACGGTAATTGTAACACCTGAAGGAATTGTAATTGGGGCTTTTCCTATTCTTGACATTGTGCTGTTCTCCTAATAATTAATAAACGTGACACAATACCTCACCACCAATGTTTAATTTGGCTGCTTCTTTATCAGTCATTACACCTTTAGAAGTAGATAAGATTGCGATACCTAAACCGTTTAATACTCTTGGCATATTTTCAACACCAGCATAGTTTCTCAAACCTGGTTTACTAATTCGCATCAAAGTACGAATAGCAGGAACTTTAGTTATTGGATTGTATTTCAAAGCGATTTTAATAGTGCCTTGAACTGTTGTATCTTCAAACTTGTAGTTCGCGATGTAACCTTTATCGAAAAGAACTTTAGTAATTTCTTTTTTAAGGTTTGATGCAGGAATTTCTACAACACGGTGGTTGGCCTTAATGGCATTCCTTACTCTTGTTAAATAATCTGCTATTGGATCTGTATTCATTTTTTATTGTTTTTGATAGTGGTTTCCTTCTGCTACCCAGCTGTGGGACCTTCTATCGGTTAAAATTCTTTTAAAGCAAAAAGACTAAAGCACAAAGACTAAAGCGACATATATCCGCTTTAGACTTTGAACTTTCTACTTTAAGCTATATTACCAAGAAGCTTTTTTAACTCCTGGTATTTTACCGTCTAGTGCCATTTGGCGAAACGTTACCCTTGAGATACCAAAGGTACGCATATAACCACGTGGACGACCAGTTAATTTACAACGGTTGTGTAAACGTACCGGAGATGAATTTCTAGGTAATTTATCTAAACCTTCGAAATCTCCTGCAGCTTTTAATACCGCACGTTTTTCAGCGTATCTAGCTACCAATTTTTGGCGCTTAACTTCGCGTGCTTTTACACCTTCTTTTGCCATTATTCTGCTGTTTTTTGATTTTTAAATGGTAATCCGAATTGCTTCAATAACTCTAACGCTTCAATGTCAGATTTTGCCGAAGTTACGAAAGTTATATCCATACCTAAAATTTTATTGATTTTATCGATATTAATCTCAGGAAAGATGATTTGCTCAGTAACACCTAATGTATAGTTACCTTTACCATCAAAACCTTTATCATTAATACCTTTAAAATCACGAATACGTGGTAAAGCTACAGAGATCAAACGATCTAAGAACTCATACATATTGTTATCACGTAAAGTAACACGTACACCAACTGGCATACCTTTACGTAATTTAAAGTTTGAGATATCTTTTTTAGATTGGGCAGGAACCGCTTGTTGACCAGTGATGGTTGACAACTCAACGATTGTAGTGTCCATAATCTTTTTATCTGTTACAGAAAAACGACCAACACCCTGATTGATACAGATTTTTTCCAATTTAGGAACCTGCATTACAGTTTTATACTGGAATTTTTCTTTTAATGCAAGTACAACTTCTTCTTTGTATTTGCTTTTTAGTCTTGGTGTAGTAGCCATTATTTAATCTCCTCTCCTGATATTTTAGCAACTCTAACCAATTTACCTTCTGCATTAGCTTTACGGCCAACGCGGGTAGCTTTACCAGATTTTGGATCAACCAACATCAGGTTAGAAATATGAAGAGCAGCTTCTTTTTTAATAATACCACCGTTAGGGTTTGCAGCATTTGGTTTAGTATGTTTAGATACTAAGTTAACGCCTTCTACAATGGCTCTGTTTTTTGCAATGATTACTTGCAATACTTTTCCTTGCTGACCTTTTGAATCGCCGGCAATGATTTTAACTAAATCTCCTGTGCGGATTTTTAATTTTGATGGTGTAATTATCTTGTTTCCCATTTTATAATACCTCCGGTGCTAATGATACAATTTTCATGAATTGTTTTTCACGCAGTTCTCTCGCAACCGGGCCAAAGATACGTGTACCTCTTGGCTCATCCTGTGCGTTCAATAATACAGCTGCATTATCGTCAAAACGGATATAAGAACCATCTTTACGTCTAATCTCTTTTTTAGTTCTAACAACAACTGCTTTAGAAACTGTACCTTTTTTTATATTACCTGACGGTAAAGCGCTTTTTACAGTAACAACCACTTTATCACCAATTGAAGCATAACGTTTGCCGGTTCCACCTAGCACACGAATTACCAATACTTCTTTAGCGCCGCTGTTATCAGCAACGTTTAATCTCGATTCCTGTTGTACCATATTATTTAGCTCTTTCTAAAATTTGTACCAATCTCCAGTTCTTGTTCTTACTCAAAGGACGAGTTTCCATAATCAATACTGTATCACCGATACCGCATTCGTTTTTCTCATCGTGAGCCATAAATTTGGTAGTTTTCTTTACGAACTTGCCATAAATCGGGTGCTTTACTTTACGCTCAACGCTCACTACAACAGATTTATCCATCTTGTTGCTCACCACCAACCCGGTTCTTGTTTTTCTTAATTGTCTTTCCATGTCGACTCTCAAATTAATTAGTTTCAGTAGCTGACTCAGTGTTTTTCACTTTAGTCAGTTCAGTGTTTAAACGGGCTATGTCTTTCCTTACTTTTGCAATACGTGAAGGATTTTCGATAGCTGAAATAGTATGAGCGAACTTCAATTTTGATAAGTTCTCTTTTTCTTCCGCAATCTTAGCTACTAATTCTTCTTTTGAAAGCCCTGTGATTTCTGAATTTTTCATTTTTATTTTTCTTTACGGTTGAGTGTAGCGGTTATAATAAACAAGTATTTACAACATTCATCTCAACAACTTTACTATGCTTCTACGTAATCTCTACGTACTACAAATTTAGTTTGGATTGGTAATTTTTGTGCTGCTAAACGTAATGCTTCTTTAGCAACTTCTAAAGGCACACCTTCAGCTTCGAAAATTACGCGTCCTGGTCTAACTACTGCAACCCAGTATTCAGGAGCACCTTTACCTTTACCCATACGTACTTCAGCAGGCTTTTTAGTTACCGGTTTATCCGGGAAAATCCTGATCCATACTTGGCCTTCACGTTTCATGAAACGAGTTACGGCAATACGGGCAGCCTCTATCTGGCGACTTGTTATCCAAGTTGCTTCTAAAGATTTGATACCGAAAGATCCGAATGATAATTCAGCTCCACGTGAAGCTAAACCCTTCATTCTGCCTTTTTGCATCTTCCTGAACTTCGTTCTTTTTGGCTGTAACATTTTATTTTGTTCTAATCGTTAAACGATGTTAATAAATCAATTATTTACGAGGACCTCTGTTAGTGCCTGCGCCACCACCTCTATTTGCTCCGGGGCCACCTTGACCTTGACCTGGACCACGACCACCACCTTGGTTTCCACCACGTCTGTCATTACCACCGCCACGTCTGTCGTTGCCTCCGCCTCTGTTATCTCTTCCACCAAAAGCTGGTTTATCAGATGCACCTTTAGGACCGTTATTTGTTGCACCAATATTTGGAGACAAATCACGTTTTCCATAAACCTCACCTTTACAAATCCAAACTTTAACACCTATTTTACCATAAGTAGTTAAAGCTTCTGCTAAAGCGTAATCAATATCAGCACGGAAAGTATGCAAAGGCACTCTTCCTTCTTTATATTGCTCAGAACGTGCCATTTCAGCACCACCTAAACGACCAGAAGTCATGATTTTAATACCTTCAGCACCCATACGCATTGTAGATGCGATAGAAGATTTCATTGCTCTACGGAATGAGATCCTTGCTTCTAATTGTTTTGCAACACCTTCTGCAACTAATTGTGCATCAAGTTCTGGGCGTTTAATTTCGAAGATGTTAATTTGAATTTCCTTTTTAGTTAATTTCTTTAACTCTTCTTTAATTTTATCAACCTCAGCACCTGCTTTACCAATTACAATACCTGGGCGAGCTGTGTGGATAGTTACTGTAATACGTTTTAAAGTACGCTCAATAACTACTTTTGCAACACCACCTTTTGCAATACGAGCAGAAAGGTATTTTCTTATTTTCTCATCTTCAACTAATTTATCGGAGTAGTTGTTGCCACCGAACCAGTTAGAATCCCATCCTTTGATGATACCTAACCTGTTACCTATTGGATTTGCTTTTTGTCCCATTTCCTAAAATTAGTTTTGAGTTGTTTCTGTACTTTTACTATCTACAATCAGCGTTACGTGGTTAGAACGTTTACGAATTCTATATCCACGGCCTTGAGGAGCTGGACGTAAGCGTTTAAGCTGACGACCACCATCTACCATAATTGTTTTTACAAACAACTGGTTTTCTTCAGGACGAGCACCTTCATTTTTAGATTCCCAGTTTTTAATTGCAGATAATAATAATTTTTCAACTCTTATTGCTGCTTCTTTATTGGTAAACTTTAAAATGCTTAATGCTTTTTCTACACGTTCACCTCTGATAAGATCTACAACCAAACGCATCTTACGTGGTGAGGTTGGACAATTGTTTAATTTTGCTATTGCTTCCATTGTCTAATTATTTTTTCTTTTCAGCGTGTCCTCTGAATGTTCTGGTTGGAGCAAATTCTCCCAACTTGTGACCAACCATGTTTTCTGTTACGTACACAGGAATAAATTTATTTCCATTGTGTACTGCAAATGTATGATTCACGAAATCTGGTGAAATCATTGATCTGCGAGACCAAGTTTTGATTACAGACTTTTTGCCTGAATCATTCATAGAGCTTACTTTTTTCTCTACGTTATGGTCAATATAAGGTCCTTTTTTTATCGAACGAGCCATTATTTCTTCCTTCTCTCTATGATGTAACGATTAGAATATTTTTTAAGTTCTCTGGTTTTAAAGCCTTTAGCTAAAACACCATTTCTTGAACGAGGGTGACCACCTGATGATCTACCTTCACCACCACCCATTGGGTGATCGACAGGGTTCATCGCTACCGGTCTAGTTCTCGGACGACGGCCCAACCAACGTTTACGACCAGCTTTACCTAATACTTCGTTTGCGTGATCTGAGTTAGATACTGCACCGATTGTAGCAAGACAAGTTGTCAAGATTAAACGGGTTTCGCCTGAAGGCATTTTTAAAGTAGCATATTTACCATCGCGGGCAGCTAATTGTGCGTAAGCACCTGCACTACGAGCTAATTGTGCTCCTTTTCCAGGATGGATTTCTACGTTGTGAACGATAGAACCTAATGGAATGTTCGATAATTTTAAAGTGTTACCTACTTCTGGAGATGCTGTATCGCCCGATAATAATACCGAACCTACTTGCAAACCTTCTGGAGCAATAATGTAACGCTTCTCGCCATCTGCATAATTTAATAATGCAATGCGGGCAGTACGGTTCGGATCGTATTCTACAGATGCTACTGTAGCAGGAATATCAAATTTATCGCGTTTGAAGTCGATTAAACGATATGATTTTTTATGACCACCACCCATGTAGCGCATAGTCATCTTTCCTGTGTTGTTACGTCCACCAGACTTTTTTGATGATACAACCAATGATTTTTCGGGCTTGGTTGCTGTAATCTCCGTAAAGCTGGCACCAACTCTAAAGCGGGTTCCCGGAGTAACTGGTTTAAATTTTCTTAAGCCCATAGTTATAATTAATAATTAAATTAAAGATTTGCGTAATAATCTATTGTTTCACCGTCTTTCAAGGTTACGATAGCTTTTTTATATTTCGGGCTACGGCCAGAAACAAAACCTGCTTTTGTGTAACGAGATTTAGCTTTACCATCTACAACCATAGTATTGATTGATGTAATGGTTACACCATAAAGTTTTTCGATTGCAGATTTGATTTGCAATTTATTTGCTTTGTGGTTAACGCTAAATGTAAAAACGTTTAATTTTTCAGTTAAAGCTGAAGCTTTTTCGGTTAATATTGGTTTTTTTAAAATTTCCATATTACTTGGCAAATGCCTCCTCCAAAGTTTTAACAGAATCTGTAGTTAACACAAGTACGCCTGCATTTAACACATCATATGTGTTTAAATCTGCTGCAGTAATTACTTTAGTTTTCTCAACGTTTCTGCTTGATAAATAGATATTATTATTTTGTGCAGGTAAAACCAATAAAGTTTTTTCGTTACCTACGTTTAACGCAGCGATTAAGTTTATATAGTTTTTAGTTTTAATGGTATCGAAACTGAAATCTTCTAAAACTACCACGTTGTTATCTTTTGCTTTGTAAGCTAAAGCTGATTTACGTGCTAATACTTTTAATTTCTTATTCAATTTAAAACTGTAATCACGTGGCTGAGGACCGAAAACACGACCACCACCGTTAAATAACGGAGATTTAATGCTACCGGCACGGGCACCACCTGTACCTTTTTGTTTGTATAGTTTGCGGGTAGAACCTGCAATCTCATTACGTTGTTTAGATTTGTGAGTTCCTTGACGTTGGTTAGCCAAAAACTGTTTAACATCTAAATAAATCGCGTGGTCGTTAGGCTCAATACCGAATACCGATTCAGGAAGTTGCACCTTGGCACCTGTTTCTTTACCTGAAATGTTTATTACTTTAACTTCCATCTGATTACTTGTCTAAGATTACGTAAGAACCTTTAGCTCCTGGAATGGAACCACTAACTACTAATAAGTTTTGCTCAGCATAAACTTTCAAAACTTGTAAGTTTTGAACTTTTACTCTGTCTCCACCTGTTCTTCCAGCCATGCGCATTCCTTTGAATACACGTGAAGGGAATGACGATGCTCCCAATGAACCCGGGGCACGTAAACGGTTATGCTGACCGTGAGTTTGCATACCAACACCGGCAAATCCGTGGCGTTTTACAACACCTTGAAAACCTTTACCTTTTGAGGTACCTACAACATCAACAAAATCACCTTCTGCGAATGCATCAACCGTAACAACATCACCTAAATTAAGTGCAGTTGTAAACGAATCGAATTCTACCAGCTTGCGTTTTGGAGTTGTGTTTGCTTTCGCGAAATGGCCTTTTAACGGTTGAGTTGTGTTTTTCTCTTTTTTCTCATCGTAACCCAATTGGATTGATGAATAGCCGTCTACTTCTTCGGTCTTCACTTGTGTAACTACACAAGGCCCAGCCTCGATAACAGTACATGGAATGTTTTTTCCATCTGCATCGAAGATACTGGTCATTCCTACTTTTTTTCCAATAATTCCTGACATTTTATCTTTTCTTTTTAACACCCATCGAAGCAGTAGGGCTTCGTTCAAGGTGGTTGTTCATCCCTTTTAAGGGAGGGCAAAAATAGGAAAGAATTCTTAATATTCAAATAGTTAGCGAAATATTTTTTCAAATAATTTGCTGATATGATGGGAATTAACTAAAAAAGATAGGCTAATGTGCCAAACCACCATTTAAACTAACAGTTATTATGGCTAAAATGATTAATCCTATGAGTACATATAGATAATCTTTCTCGATTAAAAAGCTAAAAATAGCAAAAACAATGCGGGCTATCGGTGTAAAGATGAGCATTAGAATACCAAACTGAACAATTGCATCGCCATGAAATGTTAACACGCCTTTGAAAATTGCATTGATAGAAGAAAATTTGGAAAGCTCTGGTTTAAAAACTTTATAATCCGTTATCGCACCTTTATTATGGATTAAGAAAATTGAACCACCAATTAAAACGATGCTCATCGAGATAATTACTCCGGCACGTAAAAGTCTACCCAAAATTATTTGAATGTCTTTATCGCTTAAATTTTCCTTTTTTGGTGTGTTCATTACAACCCGCTAATACCTTTAAAAATCATTTGCAGCGCTAAAAATGTAACCACTACAGCAAAAACTATTTTGAGTTTATCGGTTTTTGTTTTTAGTAATACTTTAGAACCAATTGATGCACCGGTTAAAACACCAATACATACCGGCATTGCAATACCAGGATCTATTTGCCCCCGATGTAAATAAACTACTGCACTTGCTGCTGCCGTAACACCCATCATAAAATTACTTGTGGTTGTAGAAACTTTGAAAGGTAACCGCATAATGTTATCCATCGCGATAACTTTTAGTGCTCCGCTTCCAATTCCCAATAATCCTGAAAGTGTTCCAGCAAAGAGCATCATTAAAAAACCAGCTGGAACATGTTTAACTGCATATTTATGTTCTATGCCTTTATCAGGATAAGAACCATTCAATTTGAAAAAATTAGCCCATTTATCCGAATCATCTAAAGTAGAATGATCTACTTTTTTCTTCAATGTCATAATTGCTGAAAAAATAAGGATACAACCGAAAATTATAGCAATGTAATTTGCGTTGAGATAAACAGCTACTATTGCCCCGCAAACGGCTCCTATTGTAGTGGCAATTTCGAGAAACATCCCAATTCGAATGTTTGTAATGCCTTCTTTAACGTATGCAGCAGCTGACCCAGAGGAGGTTGCAATTACCGAAACTATCGAAGCCCCGATTGCATAATGTATATCTACACCCAAGGCTAAAGTTAATAATGGAATTATGATAACACCACCGCCCAGACCAGTTAAAGAGCCTAATAAACCAGCTAAAAAAGCGCCAAGCAAAACGACAATGGTAAATAACAAAACCGACATGCAGGCAAATATAAGATACGCTTTTTGGGGAAACGAAAGATTAAATGAATAAAATAAAGTCTATATATTATATGGATGAAGTAAGATGGAAAATGGAAAAATAGATGAAGATGAGAAATGGATAGCATGATTTGCCAATTATCTTTATTAGGACTACCCTTTAAAACGTTCAGCATATTAATTAAGTCTATTTATAGTAATTTAAAACTGTTGTTCTATAATAGCCTAAGCTATATCTTATAATGAAGCTTACTTTCCTTGCTCAGATTTATATTTTTAAAACTTGCTAATAATTCAAATGCGATTTGATTAACCGTAGCTGGAATTGGGTTTATTTTGACATCTAGTTTCCCATTAATTTTCCAACCCGAGGTATCCATCCTATCAAGTGTTCCATCTGCATTAGCAACTGATTTTATTATTTTGCTTCTTGTGTAAGAGGCTTCAAGTGAATCAATGATTACTTTTTTATTTAGCCACCAGTTTTCCTGAGAAACAAACCTTAGTTCTTCTTGATTTAACTTTGGATAATAATTCCACCCCAACTGTACATTATGTTCTAATTTTAGCAACCCCAAATAATTTACCAAGCTTTTGTAATTATACAATTCGGCGCTGCAATAAATTGGCAAATGTGTTAATTTAAGTTGACTTAATAAGGATTTGGAAGTTTCTGTATTATGAAATATATGACTTATGATTCTAGCAATTTCAGTTACCATATATTGACTTTCCGAGTCAAAATCAGCGGAGAGCTTTTCTAATTTTAGCAGCTCTTCCACCAAAATATTAATTAATTCGGGTTTTTGTAACTTCACTTTCATCTCACCTATTTTCCCAACCTTTTAATCATTTCCGCACTTAGATCACGGCCATCATTCAAACGATTAGCGAAAAACGACTTTGCTGCTTCAAAATGTTCTTTATAGCCTTTTAAGTCTCCGTATCCAATTATCGACGCCCACTCATGCACGGCAGTATGGAATTCTAAATCATCGCCACGAATGGACTTATCATACAAAGCAGTATGAATCGATTCCTCTAACATTTCTTCATTTTTAAACAGGTATTCGGCAATGCCTAAACGTAATTTAAATGGTGGGGTTTGGCAAATCAGATTATCATAAGGATTTACACCCATTTTGTACCAGGCATAAACCATGCTAAGCAAACTTAGGTGCGAGTTGGGTTTTTGATTGTGATTTGCATCTGATAAGCTAAATTCCTTCATAATATTATCATCAAGCAGCAAAAGCTTGCGACTTTCATGAAAAACAAAATCTCGGGCTGCATAAATTTTAGCTCTAAATTCAGTTTCATTTTCGCAAATCATCAATTTATATAACTCTGATTCTGCTTGTGCATAACATTTAACCTGTTTTTGAGCGTAAGGATTAAGAATGGCTAAGCCTGCGTAAATGTGCGATTTATAACTAAATATCCTAAGTGTGGTTAAGATTTTAACGTTATCAATTCCACCGGCATATACAGGGTTATCCCAAGGGAAAAAACCTGCATTTTTCCATGCCGAACCCATACTTTCGAAACCCATGTGGGTTACAGCCTGTGTATCTGCCACTATCCTATCGTGTTCTTTATAATCATTTAACTCAATTATATTCGATTTAAGCGATTTATAAATTTCTAATGCTTCATTATATACTTCATCAGTTGCACGGTACCTAACCACAACTAAAGTTTGCCCTTCGGGACTAAACGCTGGCCCATGTAGAGAATGACAAGTTACAATTTGGGTTTCCTTAGGTAGATATTTTTCAAAAGCAGCAATTTCGGGATGCTTTACTGAAGTTTGACCAGCTACGATTGCACCATATTTTGTTGATAGGGCAAATGTTGAAACAACTTCATCAATCTTTTCGGCTTCGACACAATAAATGATGAAATCAGATTTCCTGGAAACCTCATGACCATCATTTAAGACTTCAATTTTTAGTGGTTCTAGTTCTTTTTTTAATTCGTTAAAACGTGAAGGCATATCGGCCCCACAAACATTATAACCTGCATTTGCAAATGATATGGCATATAATTTCCCCATATCACCTAAACCAATAATTCCTATTTGCATGAAACAAATGTAATCTATCATAAATTAATTTATAATAAATTGTATAAAAATGTAGTTTTACATTTTAACATTACCTTTGAACTATGCAAAAATTTAAACACGTTATTTATTGTTTAGGAGCGTTAATCTTTTTAAACGTTTCTTTTGCGCTTGCTCAGCAAGACACTTCTAAAAATACTGACCCATCTTTAAATGGTCAGTATCAGTTTATGTTGAAAAAATCTAAAAGCCTTTATGGATCAAAATTGATTAATCCAGCTAGATTATCTTCTGTTTGGAAAAGCGTAAACGATACTTTGCGCAAAGAACGAAAACAATTGCAAGAAGCCAGAACCCAAATTAAAACTCAGGCAGATAATATTGCCAGCTTAAAAGGCGAAGTAACTGGTAAAGAAAGTTCATTGGCTAGCGCCACGGCATCGGTTAACGAAATTACCTTTTTAGGAATATCTTTTAACAAAGGAACTTATAATACGATTGTTTGGACAATAATTATACTATTGGCTGCAGGTTTGGCTATTGTAATTTTACAAACCGGAAAATTTCGAAAAGAAGCTACTTATAGAACACAACTTTACCAGGAAGTAGCTGATGAATTTCAGGCTCATAAAGTTAAAGCCAAGGATAAAGAAATGAAGCTTGCAAGAGAATTGCAAGATGAACGAAATAAATGGGATGAAGGCGGACGACGCTAATCTTCAGGTTAACTTTAATTGACAAAGCCAATTTTGCATGCAAAATTGGCTTTTTTATTCACTATCTTATTCTACCAAAAGCTCCTAAGTTTCTGAAGGAAAAGATATCCCTTTAATGTTTCGGTATAAATCTACGGCATACAAATCGGTCATTCCTGAAACAAAATCTAATACGCTTTGTGTTCTTGAGTAGATATCGGTTAAGTCTGTATGGTACTGTTTTGGTATTAATTTTACCAGCTTTTTATAATAGTGTGTGTTGTTATGTATTAAAGCCGGCACAAATTCTTCAAGCAAACCTGCCATAATTTTATAACCTGCAACTTCTTTTTGTATCACTGAAGAAAAATTATAAATCCTATCGACAGAAACTTTCTCAATGGCTTTCCAGGCTGATTGATATGGTTCAGGAATTAAGTCAGTAAGACTATGATTTAAATCTCCTTTCAACAAAGTCTCTTGTTCCCTGTAAAATATATCGGCACAAATTTTTGTTAGCGTATTTATCGCCTTCGCTCTTAATAATCCAATTTTGGCATCATCATCTTCATAATCGTTCTTTAGCCTGTTTTCTATCGTTGTAGAATTTGCAAATGGAACTAGATAACTTTTAACTTCTTCGTATGATAAAATTTTTAATCGATGTGCATCTTCTAAGTCTATTATGCTGTAGCAAATATCATCTGCAGCTTCTACAATATAAACCAACGGATGTCGCTTGTAAATTAGGTATTCATTTGGTTCTTGCTCTAAACCTAATTGGGTAGCTATTCTCTTAAACGATTCTTCTTCCGATTGAAAAAAACCATACTTTTTTCTGTGGAGTAAACCTTTTTGTTTTCCAGCAATTGATGCGCAAGGATACTTTGCAATAGAAGCTAATGTAGAATAGGTTAGTGCATAAGCATCGTTGCCTTTACCTTTTAATGGGTGTGTAAGAATTCGTATTGCGTTAGCATTCCCTTCAAAATTTATCAAGTCATGCCATTGTTCTTTACTCATGTCCTTTTCATACACCTTTCCGTCACCATCTGTAAAGTATCTAGAAATGGCTGCTTCACCAGAATGCCCAAAAGCCGGATTGCCTAAATCATGAGCTAAAGCTGCTGCTGCCACAATATTTCCAACTTCCGAAATTAGCGGTGCCTTTTTAATCAATTCTGGTGTTTTTTCTTCGATGCTATTTAAAAAAATATTAGCCATAGAGCGGGCAACACTTGCCACTTCCAAGCTATGCGTAAGTCTGTTATGTACAAAAACGCTACCTGGTAATGGGAAAACCTGTGTTTTATTTTGCAATCGGCGAAATGGAGAAGAAAAGATTAATCTATCATAATCACGTTGAAAATCAGAACGGGCTTTATCCGAACTTGCTCCATACTGCTCTTGCCCAAAACGTTTATTCGAAAGTAATTTATTCCACTCCATTTAAAATTTAGCTTTATTCGGCGAAGTTAATCAAAAGCTAAAACCGTGGCAGAATTTAAATAGATAATTTTCTATTAACATACTAATAATGATAAGAAAAAACCATTTGAAATTTTGCATGTTATACAAGTATGAAAACAAGCATATATCGTAAGGATGAGCATATCGAAGGGTTTGTAGATTCTTCAAATTCAGATAAATCTAAACCATCAAAATCTGACGTACAGAAAGATTATGAAAAGCAAAACGATAGTAATGAAGTAACTTCTTATGGAAAGGAAAGTAGTGAAATGATAGCTGGTAATCCTTTAGCTAAAGACGGTTATGATAACTCTGGTACTCAAGGAAAGGATTCTTTAAGTGATGATTCCTTTAATAGTGATGAAGAAAATCCCACTGTTGAAAGTGCTTCTAGCCATACAGGTAGTTCATCAGATGATTTTCCTAGTGAAAGCAAAAAGCCATCTCAAAGGAATGAAGATGATGTATTAGATTCTGGCATCTAATAATATAAAGCTAATCATAGTGGTTTTCCGCCGACTCCTTTTTCCTGATCATCATTTCTTGAAGCGATATCATTACTAGCTAAATTAATATTCTTCAACTTTTTAGAGGTTTCTAAGTCTGCACTAGCCTCGTCATTTTCTATAAACTCCAAGTGTGCTTCTTCAGGCTCGTTTTTTTTCTTCAATAATTCTGGGTTCAAATGTCCATAAGTATCATTATCCCATTCGATATGATTATCAGAATCTAGATTTTGCTGTTGATTGCTATTCATTTCCATAACAATAATTTTTATGATGGTTAGATATCTATACAACAATCATTATTATTAAAAAGTTTAGTAACAAATTGCATTATAATTCAAAACATATCTATTGCAATAAGTAAGGAAATATTTAATATAGTTTTTACAGTTAAATTGATATAATAATAACGTACATTTAAATAGTTATATGTTCACATTTTATTGCCTTTCCAAATTTTCTAAAACCGCGTCGTGGTTTTATTGTAATTCTTAACTTTCAGTAATTATCTTCTTTAATAGCTATTGTTAGTGCCATTAAGCGTATTTATACGAAAATATGCGGTATAAACACGCACCATCAAGCATGAAAATATATCGATATTTGAAACTGACCAAACTATTATTACATAATCATAAATTGAAAACCATTATAAAGGTATTACTAGCTGAAGATCACACAATTGTACGAAATGGCATAGTTGCTTTACTGGGAGGAGAACCAGAGATAAAAATTATTGCAAAGGCTAAAAATGGTAGCGAAGTTTTACAACATTTACGCTTAGGGATAGAGCCAGATGTTATTATAACTGATATCAATATGCCAGATACAAAAGGTGTAGAATTGATAAGCATATTAAACGCGAACTTTCCAAACATTAAAGTCTTGGTACTTTCGGTATTGGATGATGAGAAAAATATTAGTCAGGCTATGGATGCTGGTGCTTCTGGCTATTTGTTAAAAAATGTAGATATCGATACCATGATTTTTGCCATTAAACAAATTACCATAGGCAATAAATACATCTGTACGAATATTTCGCTCAAATTACTGGCGCATATAAATCGTACAAATAATTCTAACCGTACACCTCTAAAATCTAATGTAGAGGTATCAAAAAGGGAAATAGAAATTTTAAAACTAATAGCTCAAGGCTATACAAATAGTGAAATTGCTGATAAACTTTTTACAAGCAAAAGAACCATCGAAGGAAACCGACAAAATTTACTCGAAAAAACCGGAACAAAAAATACCGCCTCTTTAGTAAATTTTGTTGTGCGAAATAGAATTATAGATTAGGTATTTATCTAAAGGGCTAAACTCCGTTTTCTTGATCAACATCACCTTTCGGTTTTTCAGCATCATCCTTTGTAGAGCCATTAGTATCTCTATGCTTTGGTGGATGATCCATTCGACTTTCTTCTAAATCGGTAAAGTCACTACCTTTTTGATTTGCTACTTCCCCATGCGATGATGGTTTTTGCTCCTCGTTTTCCGGGCTAGCAAAATCATGACCTTTAACTGGATTCTGGTCACTTTCTGTTTGTTTCGTATTATCCATTATAGCTATTTGTATTATGGCTTAACTTAAAATTCTGCCTTTTGTTTTAAGAGAGATAATTTCGATTGCTATGATATTAATTTACAGATATCTAAAAACAAAAAAAGTCCCGATTTACACCGAGACTTTTTCAATTTCATCAAATCTATCACACTTTGATTTCTACTTCAACACCACTTGGCAATTCAAGTTTCATTAAAGCATCAACTGTTTTAGAGTTAGAGCTATAGATATCTAATAAGCGTTTGTAAGCGCATAATTGAAACTGCTCTCTAGCTTTTTTATTTACGTGAGGAGAACGTAAAACAGTAAAGATTTTTTTCTCTGTAGGAAGTGGAATCGGTCCACTTACAACTGCACCCGTAGGTTTAACAGTTTTAACGATTTTCTCAGCAGATTTATCTACTAAGTTGTAATCGTAAGATTTTAATTTAATTCTGATTCTTTGGCTCATCTTATTTAATTTATGATTTCCTGTTAGAGCTATTAACAACAGAAATCGGATTTATCTTTTAACAAGGTGGAGGGTTTAAAGTGTAAGGCTTAGGGTTTAAAACCTTTTGCCTTACGCCTTTTACCTTCTATCTTAATTAGTCTTCAGATTTTACTCTTCCTTTAGATTTAGCAATTACTTCATCCTGTACGTTTTTAGGCGCAGCTTCGTAGTGGTCAAATTCCATTGTAGAAGTTGCACGGCCTGAAGTGATTGTACGTAACTGAGTTACATAACCAAACATTTCAGAAAGTGGCACAGTTGCTTTAATTACCTGAGATCCGTTACGAGTATCCATACCTAACAACTGACCACGACGACGGTTCATATCACCGATAACATCACCCATGTTTTCTTCAGGGGTTAAGATTTCGATTTTCATGATTGGTTCCATCAAAGTTGGTTTACATTTAGGTAAAGCCTCACGGTAAGCCATTTTAGCTGCAAGCTCAAATGATAAAGCATCTGAATCGACTGCGTGGAATGAACCATCCGTTAAACGAACTTTCATATCTGGAAGTGGATAACCAGCTAACACACCATTTGCCATTGAAGCAGCAAAACCTTTTTCTACTGAAGGAATAAATTCACGTGGAATTGAACCACCTGTAATTTCGTTTACGAATTGTAAACCACCTTTTTCAAAATCAGCATCAATTGGAGAGATAACAACCGAAATATCGGCAAATTTACCACGACCACCTGATTGTTTTTTGTATGTTTCACGGTGTGTAGTTGTACCAAAAATTGCTTCTTTGTACGCTACTTGTGGTGCACCTTGGTTAACCTCAACTTTAAATTCGCGTTTTAAACGGTCAATTAAAATATCTAAGTGTAACTCACCCATTCCAGAGATAACAGTTTGACCAGTTTCTTGGTCTGTTTGAACTCTAAAAGTTGGATCTTCTTCAGCCAATTTACTTAAGCCCATACCTAATTTATCAACATCAGCTTGAGTTTTAGGCTCGATAGCTAAACCGATAACAGGCTCAGGGAAGTTCATTGATTCAAGAATGATAGGGTGTTTTTCATCACAAAGTGTATCACCTGTTTTAATATCCTTAAATCCTACTACCGCAGCAATATCTCCAGCGGCCACATTAGGCACCGGGTTTTGCTTGTTAGCATGCATTTGGAAGATACGAGAAATACGCTCTTTATTTTCTGAACGAGTGTTGTATACGTAAGAACCTGCTTCTAAGTTACCCGAATAAACACGGATAAAACATAAACGACCTACGAATGGGTCAGTTGCAATTTTAAATGCTAAAGCTGCAAACGGCTCGCTAATGCTTGGTTTTAATAAAACTTCAGCACCTGTATCTGGGTTAGTACCAACAACACCTTCGCTATCCATAGGTGAAGGCAATAATTCCATCACATAATCAAGCATAGTTTGTACACCTTTGTTTTTGAAAGATGAACCACAAACCATAGGTACAATTTTAGCATCTAATACAGCGGCACGTAAAGCATCTAAAACTTCGCGTTCGGTGATTGTTTCAGGAGCATCAAAGAATTTCTCCATTAACGACTCATCATAATCCGCTACAGATTCTAATAACTTCTCTCTCCACTCAGCAACTTCATCAATCATATCTTCTGGGATAGGCACTTCAGTAAAGGTCATACCTTTATCATGCTCATTCCATACAATACCACGGTTGTTAATTAAATCAACCACACCTTTAAATCCGTCTTCAGCACCGATAGGCAATTGCAATGGAACTGCATTGCTACCTAACATATCTTTAACTTGTTTAACAACTTTTAAAAAGTCAGCTCCAGAACGGTCCATTTTATTAACGAAACCGATACGGGCAACATTGTAGTTGTTAGCCAAACGCCAGTTAGTTTCTGATTGAGGCTCAACACCATCAACTGCAGAAAACAAGAATACTAAACCATCCAATACACGTAACGAACGGTTTACCTCAACGGTAAAATCCACGTGTCCGGGTGTATCGATAATGTTCATATGGTAAGCCTGACCTCTGTATTTCCACTCAACCGTAGTTGCAGCAGAAGTGATCGTGATACCACGTTCTTGCTCTTGCGCCATCCAGTCCATTGTTGCAGCACCTTCATGCACTTCACCAATTTTATGACTAACACCAGCATAATAAAGGATACGCTCTGTTGTTGTAGTTTTACCTGCATCAATGTGAGCTGCGATTCCAATATTTCTTGTAAATTTTAAATCTCTTGCCATTGTTTTTATTAATGAATGAATGACAAAATGATTGAATTAGAGAATGTGAAAATGATAAAAAACCATTTGCTCATTCAAAATTCAATCATTCAATCATTGTATTTTTTAGAATCTAAAGTGAGAGAACGCTTTGTTAGCCTCAGCCATTTTATGCGTATCTTCTTTCTTTTTAACAGCAGCACCTTCACCTTTAGCAGCGGCTACAATTTCACCAGCTAATTTCTCTTTCATGGTTTTTTCACCACGTTTACGAGCGTATGAAATTAACCATTTCATACCTAAAGCTGTCTTACGCTCTGGTCTAACCTCAGTTGGAACCTGGAAGTTAGCACCACCAACACGACGAGATTTAACCTCTACAGCTGGCATAATATTAGTTAAAGCACGTTTAAATATCTCTAAACCGTTTTCACCTGCTTTTTTCTCAGCAATTTCAACAGCATCATAAAAAATAGAATAAGCGATAGATTTTTTTCCATCGTACATCATATTGTTTACAAAACGAGTTACCTGAACATCATTAAATTTTGGATCAGGAAGAATAATTCTCTTTTTTGGTTTTGACTTTCTCATTTCTTATTTCCTCCCGATTATTTCTTTTTACCTTTAGTTGGCGCCGCAGCTACTTGTCCTGGTTTAGGACGTTTAGTACCATATTTAGAACGACGTTGGTTACGACCAGCTACACCTGATGTATCTAATGCACCACGGATAATGTGGTAACGTACACCTGGTAAATCTTTAACACGACCACCACGTATTAAAACGATTGAGTGTTCTTGTAAGTTGTGACCTTCTCCAGGAATGTATGCATTAACCTCTTTACCGTTCGTTAAACGAACACGGGCTACTTTACGCATTGCTGAGTTTGGTTTTTTAGGGGTAGTGGTGTACACACGTGTACATACACCTCTTCGCTGTGGACAGCTGTCCAACGCTGGAGACTTACTCTTGAACTCCAGTGCTACTCTACCTTTTCTAACTAATTGTTGAATGGTTGGCATTGTGCTTTTTTAATTTTTTATTTAATTATTTACCGCTCCCCCGGCATCCTTACAGATAGCCCATAAAACGGACTGCAAAAGTAGAACAATTCTTTTTATAAATCAAGGGGTTAGGAGAAAAATTTTCGAGTTCGCAATTATCAGTTTGGTGTTGATGATTAAGGAGTTGCAAATTCTTTTGCGAAATCGATTATCACACTCGTCATGTTGAACTTGTTTCAGCATCTTAACAGTACAAGCATTATTTTTTTTGGAAAGCAAATGCAGTGATTCTTAGGTTAGCTTCGGTCCCGCTAATGCTGCAAGCAACAATGAAAAATTGTTGGCTTTACGCGTATATCGGGTTTAGGTGGCAAGGATAATCGATATTTTATCGGCTAAGACTATCAGTTAAACTGGAAGATTACCGCATTCGCCATGCTGAACTTGTTTCAGCATCTTAATAGCACAATTTTTTTTTTGGAAAGCAATTGCAGTAGTTCTTTGGTTAGGTTCAGTCCCGCTAATGCTGCAAGCAACAATGAAAAATTGTTGGCTTTACGCGTATATCGAGTTTAGGTGGCAAGGATGGTCGAGATTTTATCGGATTGGTCTGCCAACTAAACTGTTATTTTACAAATTCTTTTGCGAAATTCATTAACGCACCCCTCATGCTGAACTTTTTTCAGCATCTCAATAATGAATTTTTTTTTTGAAAGCAATTGCAGTAGTTCTTTGGTTAGGTTCGACCCCGCTAATGCTTCAAGCAACAATGAAAAATTGTTGGATTTTCGCCTATATCGGGTTTAGGTGGCAAGGATGGTCGAGATTATATTAGCTAAGACTATCAGTTAATCGAGCAATTAATACAAATGGCTGCAAGTAGTTACAACTATTTGTGAAACGTTTCCAAAAATAAATCTTCTACTTTTTTACGTGCCCAAGGCATTCTGCGTAAAAATTTTAAGCTCGATTTAATGCTCTGATTATTAATAAAACAATCTATTTTAATAAGTAAACCCAATTTTTCCCAACCATAATGAGCGTGTAAATCGGTTACTACTTTCTCCAAAGTAATACCATGTAATGGATTATTTTTCTGCTGTTCGACCATGCAACAAAGTTAAATCAATTTGTAAAATTATTATTTGTAATTTGCCTTTAACACAAAAGCCATTCTGAAAATTCAGAATGGCTTTTTAATATTTATAATATGTATTTTATTGACTCGTCCAAGTATTGTTATCTGGATTAGAATCTGGCAATACTTTGTTCGGGTCTAAAACTACAGATACCACTTCTTCGGTTGTTGGATAGCGAACTGTCCACGATGTGTTTTTCATCCAAACATCAACAGGAAGTTTAATGATATCTGTTTTGCCGCTTTTTGTTTTTACTTGTAGAATAATTGGCATCGGCATTTTCTCCAAATTATTTACCTTAATGGCATATGCCGTAATGTTTCCATCAGTTTTCACCGCTTGAACATCAGCAATTGCCTGATCCATTTTCCAGCTGTTTAAGAACCAACTTCTCCAAAACCAAGCTAAATCTTCTCCAGCCCCATTTTCCATCGAACGGAAAAAATCAAATGGTGTTGGGTGTTTAAAAGCCCAGTTTTTAATGTACTCACGGAAAGCATAATCAAATCTATCTTCTCCTAAAATTTGGTTTCTTAAAATATCCAAGCCCCAACCTGGTTTGCTGTATAGGTTTATTCCAATATTTCTTTCTGCCATTCCATCAGGCATTAGCATAATATTTTCTAAAGCTGGGTTACCAATAGCTGCTTTTCCGATACGGTTCATATCAGCAGGACGAGCCTTATATTCGCCATTATTAAAACTTTCTGCCGAAATTCCATTGATAAATGTGTTAAAGCCTTCATCCATCCAGCCGTATTTACGCTCGTTAGAACCCACAATCATCGGGAACCAACTGTGACCAAATTCATGGTCGATTACACCCCAAGCCGCTCCTTTTTTAGCTTTCCAGCCGCAGAAAACAATGCCTGGATATTCCATTCCGCCTATGTTGGTTGCAACATTAACAGCCATTGGATATGGATATTCGAACCATTTTGTAGAATAATGCTCTATGGTAGTTTTTACATATTCAACGCCACGTCCATATGCATCCATTCCATTACTTTCTACTGGATGGGCAGAAACCGCTAAACCTTTTCTACCACTTGGGAAATTGATTCGAGCAGCATCTAAAACGAATGATTTTGAAGAAGCCCATGCAGCATCTCTGGCATTTAAAATTTTAAATTTCCAGGTAAGTTTATCTTTAGCCGGACGAGATTTCACATCTGTAACTTCTTCGGCAGAACGAATGTGAATGGTAGCATCACTTGCTTTTGCAGCATTCCATCTTTTTAATTGTTCTGCAGTAAACACTTCCTGCGGATTTAATAATTCTCCCGAACCCATAACAATATGTGTTGCTGGTGCAGTAATTGCAAAATTTATGTCGCCATACTCACAATAAAATTCTCCTCCACCCCAATAAGGTAAAGTGTTCCAACCCAAAACATCATCGTAAACACACATACGGGGAAACCATTGCGCAATTGCAAAAATTTCACCATTCTGAGTAGTTAAATGTCCTGTTCTATCCGATCCTTCTTTTGGTACGATGTAAGAATAATCCATTTTTATGGTTACAATGTCTCCATTGGCGGCTAGTGGCTGAGCCAAACGAATCTGCATTCTTGTATCTTCAATAATTGAGGTAAATTTTACGGCACCAGCCTTTTGAGATACATTTACATTCTGAATTTTGTAGCCTCCATCTAAAGCTTCGCCCTGAGCGCCGTAACGACTACGGGCAGGCGTAACTTGCTTGCCTCTAGAACCTTCTTTAAATGTATTTTGGTCTAATTGCAACCATAAATACGGCAACTTATCTGGACTATTATTTTTATAGGTTATGGTAACCGTTCCGCTAACCATGTTTTTAGTTTCATCAAGGCTTGCTGTAATGTTATAATCGACACGGTTTTGCCAGTACTTTGCGCCGGGAGCACCATTTGCCGAACGAAACTCATTTCCATTTTGAGTGTAAAATAGTGGGCCAAAGGCTTCCGCCGGACTGTAATTGGTTGTTGTTGTAGTGGCAGCTTGCTGAGCAGATGCAGAGATTGCAATTGCAAAACAAACCAAACACATAGTGATTAATTTGTTTAGTTTGATATTCATAATGTTTATGTATTTGGCGGCAAATATAAAAAATAAGCACAAACAGAAATGTGTGTGCTTATAATGTTACTTTACAAGATTTTAATATTTATATCTATAATGCATAAATTGTTTGAGGAGCACATCATCAATATAAAATTGATGAATACAATTATGATTTAGTTCTTCTTACTTAAATCAGGTAAATCTTGTAACTTTCTTTCTTTTGGAGATAACTTTAACCAAGCATGATAAGCTTGTACAATATAATACGAATACTTAAATGGCCTCTCAGATTGTACCTTAAGAACAGATGGACGATAAATAATCATAAAATTCTTTAAGTCTTCTCCTTCTAATTTTAAAAGATTGCCAATCGATTTCTCATTAAAATTCTCATCGATTTCTGCTAAATAGGTTTCTCGCTCTTCTAATTCCGCTTCTTTACGCTGTTGACGTTTGTATTTTCCATAACCTAAATTTAAGCTTAGTCCGCCAACTTTATCAGTCATTTTTTTTCTATCCAAATTACCACCAGTACCCATTTGGGTATATTTTTCGGCCATTGGGTCGGGCGATAAAATAGCTTTATTAATTTTTACACCTCTAATATCAACATCATTCAGATTGTTACTTTTATCAACCATATAAACCGCTTTCGGGAGTAGATTGGTTAAATAAACGGTATCGGTTACATAGCCTATAAGAGAGAATTCTAATAAATCGCCAACTTTTGCATTTATGCTAAATTTACCCGCTGCGTTTGCACTAATAATTTTTTTACTATTTAAGTTTCTAACCGTTACACCTGGCAAAGTCATTGTTTTTTTAGAAAAATCATAAATAGCGCCAGTTGCTACACTATTTTGGGCAAAAGTACCAAACGGGATAGCAATTAATAAAAAGATGATTAGCTTATACATATTTCAAAAGTAGATTAGTTTAAATGTTAAAATTTCGTTTTAACAAACTTTAACATTAAACAAAGTGATTAGCCAAGTGTTTCAGCATAACTATCTTCTTGAAAAAAAATTAAAATAGCCTTATTGTTTTTTTCAATGATTGGACGCTTAATCGCACTTGTATTATTAACCATGTAAGAAATGGCTTTATCCTGATTGTCAATCGCTATTTGTTCATCCTTTGATAGTTTTTTCCAGGTTAAGCCTTTACGATTTAATACCGTTTCCCAGCCAAATGTATTGCACCAATCATTTAATTTCTCTGCAGTTACATCTTTCTTCTTAAAATCATGAAATTCGAAGTCTATGTTGTGCAATTTTAGCCAATCAAGCGCCTTTTTTACTGTATTGCAATTGGGTATTCCGTAAACTATCATTTGAGTTTTAAGTTATGGGCTCTAAGTTATAATTATAGGCGCATATCATCAACTTTGATAACTTTTCTTACTTAAGACTTACAACTTATAACCTGCACCTCCATAGTTCATCACATTTTTCTATTATTCCATCACATTTATAAAGTTTATTAAATTTAGCTAGGTAAAATTGTACCATCAAATCATCATAAAATGAATATTAAAGATTTACAAAAGGTAGAATTTTGGGTATCAACAGCTTTGTACGTACTGGTAATTATTTTACTAATTTCGGGTGCCGATGGCAGAATTAATAACCACAACTATTATGAGTTTAGAGGGGCAGATTTGGAATATTCCTATTTTTCAAATTATCTGGTTCCAGAACTATTTCGGTTTACAATTCTATATTTAAGTTTTTTAGCCATAAACTTTTCTATCATTCCTGCTTTAATTAATAAACGAAATGTACTAGCCAACAGCTTATTTTTAGCAGGAATTTTCATTTTGGGTGGATTAATTTTTAGCATTTGTAAAACCTATACCGATGCCTACATACTCGATGAATATGATGATTTACAACATGCATACAATAGAATATTTTTTAAAGGATACATCTATAGTATGTGGTCTATTGTAATCATATCTTCCTATGCGCTATTAAAAACTTTTATAAAATATTTAGGTGAAAACAAATATAAAGATGCTAGTGAAAACACTTTAGCCAAAGTAGATATGTCTTTCGGCTTAGCATTTTGGTTTGTTGGTTTGTTATTGTGGATATCTACTAATTCGGCTATAGAAATCAGCGTATGCTGGACTCTGGTAATATTCTCATCAATCGGTATTGTAATTTATTCTTTATATAACCTTTTGCCAGAAAATTTTGCCAAAGGCAAACCATTCAAAGTTTACTTCTGGCAGGTTTTTTTCATATCAATTCTTTTAGCAGTTCCTTTAGGTTTAATATCAACCTTATTTATTTGGCGGGTTGAAATGTTTTTTATTGTATTTATTTTTCATCTACCAACACAGTTAATTATTAGTGCACCGTTATCATGGTACATTTATAAAAGACGATTGGCCAATCGAACTGAAATTAAAACCCTAAAAACTGAATTAGGTAAATCAGATGCAAGCCTGAGTTTCTTGCAATCACAAATTAATCCTCATTTTTTATTTAATGCTTTAAATACGCTTTTTGGAACTGCCTTACAAGAAAACGCAGAGCGTACCGGTGAAGGCATACAAAAGCTTGGCGATATGATGCGTTTCATGCTCCACGAAAACATGCAGGATAAAATATCACTAACACGCGAAGTAGAATACTTAAGCAATTATATAGACTTACAAAAACTTAGAACTTCACGCTCGGCCGATATTAAAATTGAAACGCAAATAGATGAGCAGTTAAACAATTTGCAAATTACACCTATGCTTTTAATACCCTTTGTAGAAAATGCATTTAAGCATGGCATTAGCTTGCAACAGCCATCGCATATTAAAATTACACTGCAAACTAAAGAGCAAACACTTTACTTTGATGTTCATAATAGCATTCATTTAAAAGCTGATAACGACCCTGAAAAACTGAAAAGTGGTATAGGTTTAGAAAATGTCAAACAACGATTGGCTTTACTTTATTTTGGAAAACATGAATTAATTATCCGCGAAAGCGCCAAAGAATTTTTTATTCATTTAACACTACAATTAGATTAGCGATTGCTTTTTTTGAAAACGAACGTTCTATGCTCTTAACGGTGTGCAGCCCTGCTATCGCCAATAGTCCTCGTTCGTGCCTCACTCCGGGCTATTTGGCTTTATCGGGTTTATAAACATAGGTTTTTGCTGTAAATTGCCAAGCGCAAAAACATTGTTAAATAGCCCCGACAAACACGAAAATACTTTTGGTTGAATAAATTACAATAAGCAAAACCATTAACCAAAAGATTGTAGTATTGGCGGTAATACTTTGCCAAGGATTACTAGCTATGAGCTGCAAAAAAATAATTTTTAGAAAGAATTTTAAATCAAATTGTACCTTTAAAAATGATTGCAATTGCTATAGATGATGAGCCCATAGCGCTCGAAATTATTAGGTCTCACGCATCGAAAGTGCCATTTATTGAGTTAAGTGCTGCTTTTACAAATGCATTTGAAGCTATAACTTATCTGCAGCAAAACAAAATCGACCTGATTTTTCTGGATATAAAGATGCCTGATATAAGCGGTATCGATTTTCTTAGAAGCTTGAGCAAACCACCAATGGTGATATTTACCACCGCATACACCGAACATGCAGTACAAAGTTTTGAACTTGATGCGGTTGATTATTTGTTAAAACCATTTTCGCTATCTCGATTTTTAAAGGCTTGTAATAAGGTACATGAATTATACAATTTTCGTAATCAACGGGCAGAAACTAAATCAGAATATATTTTTATAAAAGATGGTTATGAGCAGGTTAAAGTTGAATTGAATGAAATTTTATTTGTGGAAGCTTCGGGAAATTATACCCAAATACAGCTAAAAGATAAATTGCTGAGTTCGAGAATTACCATAAATGATTTGGCAGAACTTCTACCAAAAACCGATTTTATTCGTTGTCACCGGGCATTTATTGTTGCAAAAAATAAAATAACCAAATTCGATCGCAGTCAAATATTCATTGGCGATAAAGTAATTCCAATCGGAGCAACCTACAACAATTTACAATTGCTTTGATAAATTACAACATTTAAACATAACCTGCTTTTATCATTCATTGCATAGCACTATCTTTGCCGCATGTCAAGTCAATTAAAAAACCTTTCAGATTTTTCACACACAATCGTTCCAAATGGTGCAAATTATAAATTCGGGATAATTGTTGCAGAGTGGAATGCAGAAATTACCGGTGCGTTGTACAATGGTGCTTTAAAAACGTTGTTAGATAATGGAGTAAAGGAAGAAAATATAATTTCTTTACCTGTACCTGGCAGTTTCGAATTAACCGGTGGGGCTGAAATTTTATTAAGCAAAAAAAGTGATTTAGATGCTGTGATTTGCTTAGGCTGCGTAATTCAGGGTGACACCAAACATTTCGACTTTATATGCGATGCTGTGGCTCAAGGTATTACAAATGTTGGTATTAAGTATAGCAAACCAGTTATTTTTGGTGTGTTAACTACAAATAATTTAGAACAAGCGCAAGACCGGGCAGGAGGTAAACATGGCAATAAAGGCGATGAAGCTGCAATTACTGCCATAAAAATGGCCGATTTTTCTGCAAACATTTAATATTGCCGTTTAATAATTATTTGTACATTAGAACTTTAAAATCACTATCTGAATGAAAAAAGTTGCTATCCTATTATTGTCGGTATTTTGTACCATTACCATATTAGAGTCTTGCTCTTCTAAACTTTGTCCGGCATATAGCTCATATCCTGAAGGCAAAAGAAGAAGAAATTAATCAACACACTTGCATTTCATTTTTAGGTTATTTGCAGAACTTTCTGTTGTGCAAACTGTTTACCTATCAAAAATCATCAATATAAATTATGACCTGGGTTAATTTAACTTCTATGGCTCAGCTTGACGAAATAAAAAACGCAAGTGGTTTCAGCCTTATTTTTAAACATAGTACACGCTGTTCTATCAGTATGATGGCTAGAAAAAATTTTGAAATGGACTGGGATATAATACCCGAAGACACAAAATTGTACTTTTTGGATTTGATAGCTTATCGCGAAATCTCAAATAAAATTGCAGAAGTTTTTCAAGTTGCGCATCAATCTCCACAAATATTATTAATTAAAGATGGCGATTGCGTTTTGGAATCATCACATAGTGATATTTCTGCAGATGAAGTTGCAGAAGTAATAGCCGCATAAACCAATAACGAATTTATAATAAAGCCACAGCTTAACGAATTTATATTTGTAAAGCTGTGGCTTTTTAATTTACGCTACTTCTATTTTTAATATTTGTGATGTTCTGCTTCGGGTTGATTTACAAAGCTCAGTATCATTAGCTAAAGCTTTTCCATAAGTAGGAATCATTTCCTTAACTTTTGCTTGCCATTCTGGAGTTGCTAAATCCTCTGTAAAACAACGATTCAATAAATCAAGCATAATAGAAACCGCGGTTGATGCACCCGGAGAAGCACCAAGTAATGCAGCGATAGAACCATCTGCAGCGCTTACTACCTCTGTACCAAATTCTAAAACGCCACCCTCTTTTTCATCTTTCTTTATTACTTGCACTCGCTGGCCGGCATATTCCAGTTGCCAGTCTTTTAATTCCGCGGTTGGAAGGTATTCTTTCAAAGCTTCCAACCTATCTTCAGGCGACTGTCTTACTTGATCAATCAGATATTTTGTTAAATCCAGATTGTGCAATCCGGCAGAAAGCATTGGACGGATGTTATTAAATTTAATAGATTTTGGTAAATCTAAAAATGAACCATTTTTTAAAAATTTTGTAGAAAAACCAGCATAAGGACCAAACAACAAGGCTTGCTTGCCATTAATCATTCTGGTATCTAAATGCGGTACAGACATAGGCGGCGCCCCAACCGCAGCTTTACCATATACCTTTGCATGGTGTTTGGCAATAATTTCTTCGTTGGTACATTTAAGCCATTGCCCGCTAACAGGAAAACCACCAAATCCCTTTCCTTCAGGAATATCAGATTTTTCTAAAAGAGGTAACGAACCGCCACCAGCACCAATAAAAACGAATTTTGCTACCCTCTTGCGTTTATCGCCAGTTTCTAAATCCTTTACACTTATACTCCAGTTGCCTTCCTTATTCTTTTTCAAATCGCGAATTTCGTGATTAAAATAAAGGTTAACATTCGCTTGATTCTTAAGATGATTAAACATATCACGGGTAAGCGAACCGAAGTTTACATCGGTACCCAAATCCATTTTTGTTGCAGCAACCGTTTCATTCTTTTTACGCCCTTCCATAATTAATGGCGCCCAATCTTTTACTACATCAATATCTTCTGTGTATTGCATATCGCTAAATAGATTGCATTTCTGCAAAGCATCATAGCGCTTTTTAAGGTAATCTACATTCTTCTTTCCCCACACAAAACTCATGTGCGGAATTTTACGAATAAAATTTTCGGGGTTAGAAACCAATCCTTTTTCGATGAGATAAGACCAAAACTGCTTAGAAACCTCAAAATGCTCTGCAATTTGAACAGCTTTAACTGTTTCTACAGTTCCATCCTTTTTTTCGGGTGTGTAATTTAATTCACAAAAAGCTGAGTGACCAGTACCGGCGTTGTTCCAGGCATCAGAACTTTCCGCTGCCGCGATATCAAGTCGTTCGTAAATTTCTATACTTAAGCTGGGTTCTAATTCTTTTAATAAAACACCAAGGGTTGCACTCATGATGCCAGCCCCAATTAAAATTACATCTGCGTCAGTTTTACCAACTGTCTTTATCTTTTTAGTCATCTTATTTTAAAGAAAGCGCAAATTTAAAATCATTTTTAAACTTGTCGTGATCTTTAAACAAAAAAAACCTAAAAAATGGCTAAAAAATTAGAAATAAAATGAACCAAATTTCAACAAAACGAAATTAATATAGCGAGAAGCAATTGTGTTAATCACGAAAAATTACATAATAGCTTAAATATTACTATAAATACAAAATATAAATTGTGTAATCTCCTAAAATAACAAATCTTTATATCTGAAAATGGAAACTTATCCATAAAGTAAAAAACCTTTCTGAGTAAAACCCCACGTTATAATCTGGACCTGCCACCTAAACTGTATTGAAGTTGCATCCTTAGATTTTTCATCGGGGATATAACGGAAAGACGGACTGAACCGTTGATATTAGTACTTCAGTATTTTTCCAAATAATTACAGTTTTTGTTTAATCATCATACAGAGGATTATTTTATTACAACCTCCAAACATTTCTGCGCTACAACATTTCAATCCTAATCCTTAACTTTGCTTTATGATTGATTTACCTGTAGTACCTGCTGTAACTGAAGTTAAACGTAAACCAGATTGGTTGCGTGTTAAATTACCTGTTGGAAAAGAATACGCACAGGTACGCAGTTTGGTAGATACACATAAGCTACACACCATTTGCGAGAGTGGAAATTGCCCAAACATGGGCGAGTGTTGGGGCGCAGGTACAGCCACCTTTATGATTTTGGGAAATATTTGTACCAGAAGCTGTTCATTTTGTGCTGTAGCAACTGGCAGACCATTAGCTGTAGATTTTGACGAACCCAATCGCGTTGCAAATTCAGTAAAATTAATGGGTGTTAAACATTGCGTAATTACCTCGGTTGATAGAGATGATATAAAAGATGGTGGTTCTATCATTTGGGCTGAGACATTAAAAGCAATTCGTAGAGAAAGCCCAATAACAACACTTGAAACTTTAATTCCGGATTTTAGAGGAATTTGGGATAATTTATACCGTGTTTTAGATGAGAGACCAGAAGTAGTTTCGCACAATATGGAAACAGTAAAGCGTTTAACCAGACAGGTACGCATACAGGCAAAATACGACAGAAGCTTAGAGGCTTTGAGAAGAATATCAGAATTTGGATTAAGAACAAAAACCGGCATTATGCTTGGTTTAGGTGAAACCGAAGAGGATGTTTTTGAAGCGATGGATGATTTGGTTGCAAATGGCGTTCATATTTTAACATTAGGGCAATATTTACAACCAACAAAAAATCATCACCCTGTGGTAGATTGGATTCATCCAGATACTTTTGCTATGTACAAAGAGGTTGGAATGGCTAAGGGTTTAAAATATGTAGAAAGCGGACCATTAGTTCGATCATCTTATCATGCAGAAAAGCATCTTTTCCCAATCGAAGGCGTTTACTAAAAAACTAAATTTTAAATAGAAAAATCGAATTCCTTAAAAGAATAAGTTTATAAAACATTTTTTTGCTTTGTGTGTTCAGTATAGTATCTTCGTAACCAACAGTGACTGCATTAAAAAAATTAACCCTATCCGAGCCTGAGCTAGTTTTAGCATTGCAATCGAAAGATCCGGCAATACTTAAAACTTTGTATAGCATGTATTCGTCAGCTTTGTATGGCGTTATATCTCGAATTATAACCCACACCGAATTAGCTGAAGATGTTTTGCAAGAAACTTTTGTAAAAATTTGGCAATCTGCATCACACTACGATAATACAAAAGGCCGTTTATTCACTTGGATGATGAATATAGCCCGAAATCTTTCTATCGATAAGCTTCGGTCTAAAGACTTTAAGAATTCACTCAAAAACCAAGATATAGAAAATAACGTAAGTTTCGTTGATGAGCAAAACAAGGTAAGCTTTAACCCCGATGTTATGGGAGTTAAACAACTTGTAGAGAACTTAAAACCTGATTTACAGTCTGTTCTCGATTTAGTTTATTATAAAGGCTTTACACATGTAGAGGCGGCAGAAGAATTAGGTTTGCCTTTGGGTACGGTTAAAACCCGAATCAGATTGGCTATTATAGAATTGAGAAGGAGTTTTAATTGAGCGTGGAAAATTTAAAAGCATATATCGAATCTGGAGTACTTGAACTGTACGTTTTGGGTGATTTATCACCCGAAGAAATGTTGCAGGTTGAGGAAATGGCATCTCGTTACCATGAGGTAAAAGATGAAATAGCAGCCATCGAGCTGACTATCGAACAGTACGCTATGCAAAATGTGGTAGAGCCATCTGCTGATGTAGAATCAAGGTTGTTTGAAAAGTTGGGTTTGAAAGATGAAGATACAGTTAATGTTTCTACACAATCTACAATATTAGAAGAACCTAAAATTTTACAAATCGATAGAAGCGATAGTAAGGTTAGAACTTTACGTTATGCTTTAGTAGCTTGTATTGCTTTGTTGGCAATAAGTACAGCTGCATTATTTATAACTTACAACAAACTTGGAGATGCGCATGAGCAGATTGCAAGTTTAAATTTAGATAAACAGAAATTTGCAGGTGTAGTTAGTAAACTTGAATTCGAAAATAAAGGTTTAGATAACATGGCTGCAATGGCCGATAGTAAAGAATGGGCAACCATTCAAATGGCTGGGCAAGCTTACAGTCCAAAATCAAAAATGAAAGTTTATTGGAATAGAAACGATAAAACGGTTTTGATTAACTATGTGGCAATGGATTTGCCTAAAGCTGATGAAACTCACGAATACCAATTGTGGGCTTTAGTAAACGGCAAGCCGGTAAGTTTGGGTGTTTTTGGTAAAACAGATTCTACTTCGAACGAAGCATTGGTTAAAATGCAAACGATTAAAGAGGCTCAGGCTTTTGCAGTAACATTAGAGCCAATGGGTGGAAGTGTTAATCCTACAATGGAAAAACTAACCGTAATGGGTGGTGTTTAATAAAAAATAATACTTTAAATATAAGCCTCAACAATTTGAAATTGTTGAGGCTTTTTTGTTAAAACAGTAATCGATAATTTGATTTAGACTTGAAGCGTTCGTAATTGGAGATTGCTTCATAATTCGCAATAACGAAGTGGATGTCGGCATTGCAAGGCTCGAAGTAATCTCAATCACATATTTCCATCATTCAAATTATAATCAGATGTTATGATTTTTGAACGTATTTAACTTCTTCATAAGGTTGCACCAAAACCCAACCCTCGCCGAAAAATTCCAATTGAAATGATTCACCGCTACCTCTGCCAATAAATGAACCAAATGTTAAGTTGGTTTTAATGTTAGGCGATAAATTTTCTGACCAGGCAACAGTTGCGTTCGGATCGGTATAAACTGGTTGATTGGCACTAACTTTAAGTAAGATAGGTTCGCCGTGAGTGGTAATTGCAATATAACCACTACCAGAAAGTTTTACCTGAAATAAGCCTCCACTCATCATTCCGGCAATGCTTTTAAGCATTTTAATTTCGTTTTTAATGCTGTCTTCCAATGCCAAAACATCATTGCCATTAACAAAAATCGATTCGTTTTGAAGTTTTATAATTTTAACTTTCTTACCCTCATCAGCCAAATAAAGTTTACCTGTTCCTGCAGCATGCATTAACGATGTACCTTCTCCTGATATTGCCTTTTTCAGTAAACCGCCCAATCCTTTGCTAAGTAAACCTTCCTTTTTAAAATCAATATTACCAATGTAAGCAACCATACTGCCCGCCTTAGCCATTATTTTTTGATTCTTAAGATTCACTTCCAGCATAGCTGGTTTTTCTAACTCAAAAAAATCATTTTCATTCGGATTTTCAGCCGATTCCTGAATTAATTCGTTTAAGGTGTATTCTCTTTTTTCCATTTCGAATGCGTTAATTTATTTTGTTCAATTTATATATTTCTTTAGAAATTTGTTGGGCAACCTGTGAGGCTGTGACTACGAAAAGTTCTTTCGACAAGCAATCTCCTGCTCTACCGTGAATAAAGCAAGCTAATATTGCAGCTTCCGTCGATGAATATTTTTGAGCCATAAAAGCTGCAATTGTTCCAGTCAAAACGTCACCCATACCACCTTGAGCCATTGCCGGATTGCCAGTTGGATTGATGATAACTTTACCACTTGGCAGGCAAATAAATGTAAATTGATTTTTAAGTATGATGATAACATTTAATTTTTGTGCCTGTATTTTAGCACTTTGAACCCGCTCCCACCAACCATCATTTCTCCCAAATAACCTGTCAAATTCTTTCATATGTGGCGTCAATATGGCATTTTCAGGAATCCGATCAATCCAATCAGGATTTTCTGCTAATGTATTCAAGGCATCAGCATCGATAATCAAGGGCTTTTTATGCGCAATTAAACTTTTTAGTAAACTATTAGCTTCTGCCGAAAATCCTAGACCTGGTCCGATTGCTATTGCATGATACTTATCCAAATTATTAATGGCCAAAGTTCCATCTCTAGGTAAAGCCATAACTTCGGGCAAAGTAGCATTTAATGCTTTTAATCCGCTTTGCGGGATGCATGCCGTTGTTAATCCGGCGCCGCTATGCAAGCATGCCATAGATGATAATAATGCGGCACCCATTGTATTGGTATCGCCAGCAATTATCAACGCATGCCCATAAATACCTTTATGTGTAAATAATTTACGGGGTTTTAAAATACCCTTTACATCGGTTTCTTCAACAAATTGGAAATCACCGTTTAGGTTTTGAATAAAGTTTTCATCCAATCCAATTTCTACCACTTCAAATTTTTCGGTTGCGTCTACTGACTCGGGAAAGAAAAAATTAATTTTCGGTCGCTGGAAGCAAATGGTTTTATATGCTTTAATACCATTGTATTCGCCTGCGATTTTACCTTCTGCGGGGAAACCCGTTGGAACATCAACAGCATAAATCCTTTTATTTAATTTATTTATTGCTTTAACTATTTTTGCTAATTCTCCTTCTAAAGGTTTGTTTAATCCCGAACCCAAAATTGCATCTATTATTAAATCGGCTTTAATGTTTTTTAATTCAGAAGCTTTAGTTAGTTCAACCTTTTTACATTTTGATTCTTCTATCCGCTGCAAGTTTATAGCAAAATCATCGCTTTGTTTTTTGCTAATATTTATAACATAAACTTTAATATTTTCGTAGCCATTCGCCAATAAAATATGGGCTATTGCTAATCCATCTCCTCCATTATTTCCTTTGCCACAAAAAATAGCAACACTTTTGCTGGTATCAAATTCATCTTTTAAAAAGCATTGAACAAATGCTCTTGCAGCTTTTTCCATCAAATCAATCGATGCAATTGGTTTATTAGCAATGGTAAATTCATCTGCTTTGCGCATTTGAGCCGAAGTAAGCAATGTTAGCATGTACCGAAGATAAGCTTATCAGTTAAGAAAGCAAAAGGTAGATTCTTATTTTGAATACAACAGCAGAAACAACGGCTTACAGTTAAATTGATAATTTTTTAACTTAAAATACTACACCACTACCTGAAAAAATTAGTACATTAACAAACCATTTATTTAATTATTCCTGAGCAGTTTAATTATAATTTATACTAAATAATGGAACAAACAAACGGTTTGAAGAAATCGCTTACTCCATTTATGTTATGGGGTTTGGGTGTTGGTTATGTAATTTCTGGCATGTACTTCGGCTGGAATTTAGGTCTGGAAAAAGGAGGTACACTTGGTATGGCCATTGCCACCATATTAATTATGGTAATGTATGTCACCTTTAGTTTTAGCTATGCTGAATTGGCTTGTGCCATTCCAAAAGCTGGTGGCGTGTTTGATTATGCGAATAAAGCATTAGGCAATAACTGGGGTTTTGTTGCAGGAATTGCTCAAATGATTGAATTTATTTTCGCACCACCAGCAATTGCTTTTGCAATAGGTGCGTATTTCAATGCGTTTTTTCCGCAAGTTCCTATTATTACGAGTGCTATAGCCATATATTTTATTTTTACTGCTTTAAATATTTACGGAATTAAAGCTGCGGCATCATTCGAAGTTATCATCACCATATTTGCTGTATGAGAATTACTTTTATTTACAGGTATTAGCCTGCCAAAATTTAATGCTGCAAACCTAATCAGCAATAATTTCCATAATGGATGGAGTGGGGTTTTGGCAGCAATTCCCTTTGCCATTTGGTTTTTTTTAGGGATAGAAGGAATCGCAAACGTTGCTGAGGAAACTAAAAATCCGCAGCGAGATATAAGTAAAGGTTTTGGATGGGCAATATTTACATTGGTAATTCTGTGCGTACTTATTTTTATTTCGGCAATTGGTATTGGTGGATGGGAAGCAATTGTTTATAAAAATGGAGTTTTAGGAGAAACATCTGATTCACCCCTACCGCTCGCACTTTCGATGATTACCGGCAATAATCACTTACTATATCATCTGCTAATTACGGTAGGGCTATTTGGTTTAGTTGCATCATTTCATGGTTTGGTTTTAGCAGCTGGACGCTCTACATACGAAATGGGTAACACAAAAAACATTCCTTCCATTTTAGGCAAAATATCTCCAAAATTTCAAACACCAGCGAATGCTTTAATTGGAAATATGATGATTGGGATAATCGCTTTATTAACAGGTAAAACTGCCGAAATTATTGTTATCTCCGTATTTGGAGCTTTAGCGCTATACATCATTTCTATGATTTCGATAATAACTTTACGCAATAAACAACCTGATTTACCGCGGCCATTTAAAGTTCCATTTTATCCGGTTTTTCCGTTTGTAGCGTTAGTAATTGCAAGCGGATCATTTATCGCAATGTTGATTTATAACCTTAAATTGGGACTACTATTTTCGGGCCTTGTTTTAGGTAGCTTTCTATTATACCAAATTACTAAAAGGCAAACTAATGAGTACAAATAAAGAAATTTTGGATTACGTAAATAACCATCCATCGGGCAAAGTTAAAGTTGGCGTAGCTGATATTGATGGCGTTTTAAGGGGAAAATATATTGCTGCCGAAAAGTTTGTTTCATTAGTAGAAGGACGATTAGGATTTTGCGATGTTACATTTGGCTGGGACATTGGAGATGTAGCTTACGATAAAGGAAAGTTTACAGGCTGGCACACTGGTTATCCTGATGCGCAAGTTAAAATTGATATAAGCACTTTTAGAAAAATTCCTTGGGAAAACGATGTGCCATTTTTCTTGGGTGATTTTATTGATGATAATAACGTAGCAAATTATGTTTGCCCCAGACAATTGCTCAAAAAATTAACTTCTGAATGTGAAAATCTAGGTTACTCACCATACTTTGCTCAAGAATTTGAATGGTTTAATTTTTCGGAAACGCCAGAATCAATTCAAGAAAAAGGATTTAGTAATTTAAAACCTTTAACGCCAGGCATGTTTGGCTATTCGATTTTGCGTAGTTCACTTAAAAATGAATTCATGACGGATCTATTTGAGCTGCTGAATAAATTTAACATTCCTATTGAAGGCTTACATACAGAAACTGGACCAGGTGTTTATGAAGCCGCAATACGATATGCACCAATTTTACAAGCTGCAGATCAAGCCATTCTATTTAAAACCTCGGTTAAAGAAATTGCGTACAAACATGGCATAATTGCAACGTTTATGGCAAAATTTAATGAAAATTTACCAGGCTGTAGCGGGCATGTTCACCAAAGTTTGTGGGATAAAGACAGTAAATCCAACCTGTTTTTTAACGATAAAGATGAACATAAAATGAGTGAATTGATGAAAAGGTACATTGCCGGACAATTACACTGCTTACCCCATATTTTACCCATGATTGCTCCTACAATTAATAGCTACAAACGTTTGGTAGAAGGTGCTTAGGCGCCAACTACATTAACTTGGAGCATTGATAACCGCACAACGGCTTTACGTGCTTTGCCAGGGAGCAAAAATGCTACACGGTTAGAAACCAGAATTGTCGGCTCAGATACCAATCCGTATTTGGCACTTTCTGCTTGTTTAGCAGCGGGGATGTATGGCGTTAAAAACAAAATGAAATTAGAACAGCCTGCAACGAAAGGTAATGGCTATACAGATTTATCAAACGGAGTTTTAGCTGGTAATTTGGTAGATGCGACACAGAAAATGAAAAACTCTGACTTAGCTAAAGAACTATTGGGAAATGATTTTGTAGAACACTTTACCATGACGCGTGACTGGGAATGTAAACAATATGCGAAAGTAGTAACCGATTGGGAATTGAAAAGGTACTTGGAGATAATTTAATATAAATAAATTAAATAAACCACCTAAGAGATCTTATAAAACCTTAGTTGGGTTTTGCAATACAGATGCTGAAATGAATTCAGCATGACGGAGCGGTTTAGCACGGCAATAGAAAACAAAAATTTTAAGTCGGCACTTTTTTTTATTTTGTTGTCAAGAGAAAAAAGCCCGTCTGGCCAAGAAAATAAAACACCCCGCCCTTCGGGCACCCCTCTAAAAGAGGGGAATTGAAAAAATAAAAATTACATCAAATGATATTCGATAAAATCCATCAATTTAATTTCCCAACAACTATTCGTTTTGGTGCAGGTGCGGTAAAAGAATTACCTGCTTATTTACATAAAAACAATTTAAAAAATCCGCTGATTGTAACCGATCAAACGATAGCGCAATTGCCTTTCTTTAAAAAGATTGTGGAGGATTTATTGGCTAAAAATATTTCTGTCGAGGTTTTTAGCGAAATTCATAAAAACCCTGTTAAAAGCGATGTTTACAAAGGTAGCGAGGTTTGGGATGCAACAAATCGCGACAGCATTATTGGCATTGGTGGAGGTGCAGCTTTAGATGTTGCACGAGCTATTGTGCTTCGGGTTAATCACCGGGAAGATTTATTTAAGTACGATGATTTGATAGGTGGCGATATTTATGTAACCAATGATGTGCCTCACTTTATTACCATTCCAACTACATCAGGAACGGGTAGCGAAGTTGGTCGGAGTGCAATTATTGCCGATGATGAAACCCATCAAAAAAAGATTTTATTTTCACCAAAATTAATGGCACAAATCGTTTTTGCCGACCCGGAATTAACGATGGATTTACCATCCTTCATAACCTCAGCAACCGGAATGGATGCACTAACCCACAACTTAGAAGCCTACCTTGCTAAAAACTTTAACCCCATGTGCGATGGCATTGCATTGGAAGGAATTTCACTAATAAAAGATTCTATAGAACGAGCAACCAATAAGCCTGATTTAGAAAGCCGAAGCAAAATGTTAATGGCTTCTATGATGGGTGCTATAGCATTTCAAAAAGGTTTAGGTGTGGTTCATTCTTTAGCACATCCGCTATCCTCTCTGTTAGATACGCATCACGGCTTGGCAAATGCGGTTAATCTTCCTTACGGAATGCAATTTAACATTGAGGGATTTGAAGACCGTTTTCGCAAAATTGCCCGAACACTACAACTCAAAGAAGAAACCGGAGATGCAGTAGTCGAATATCTGTTTGATTTAAACTCCAGGGTTAATATTCCACATAAATTAGGTGATATCGGTGTTAAAGCTGAGCATATAGAAACACTTTCTGATTTAGCATTGGCAGATTTTGCACACCCAAATAATCCAAAACCAGTAAGCAGAGAAGATTTTAAACAGTTGTATCTAAAGGCACTATAGACCAGGATTAGATTGATTTTAGGATTGTAGGGTTATGAAAGGAATCAAAATTACTATAATTTTATTTCCGCGAAAAAAATAATCACCAATAACATATTCAATATTATTAATTAAGCATGTTTGATAAAATTATTATAGGCGTTACCGATTGCAGTAAATATGAAATTTACCGTGATTGGGTTTTATCCTACAACAAAAATGTAGAAGTTATTCAACTCGGTTACAAGCTAAATAATTTCGATGCAATTGAACAATGTCACGGTGTCGTTTTAACAGGTGGTGAAGATGTTCATCCAAGGTTTTATAATAAATCTGAGTATTATCCCTATTGTTATGAAGATGACATCGACGAGAAACGAGACGAATTTGAATTTAAGGTTTTGGAATATACCGAACAACACAAAATTCCTATTCTTGGAATTTGTAGAGGCATGCAAGTTGGAAATGTTTTTTTTGGTGGTACGTTAATTCCTGATATATCAACTTGGGGGAAATTCGACCATTCTAAAATGCCTGATAAAAGTGATCGCTACCATGACATAATTGTAAACCCATCGTCTTGGTTAAATACAATTGTAAATACCGATAAAGGTCTGGTTAATAGCAATCATCATCAAAGCACCGATAAAACAGGGAAAGACTTGGTGGTAAGTGCTATGTCTCCCGATGGTGTTACAGAAGCTATGGAACGTTTAAATCCAAATGGAAAATCGTTTCTTTTATTTGTGCAGTGGCATCCTGAAAGGTTAAAAGACAAACAAAGCCCTTTTAGCAAAAATTTACATGAAGCATTTATTAATGCTATTAAATTAAACATTTACCAGAGATAAAAATAACCACCGATATTAACGGATAGTTGAATCGGATTTTAGACCATTAAAATCTGTGTTCATCTGTAAAAGTCTGTGGCAAAAAAAATAATATGCAAATCATAAATCCAGCAACTGAAGAAATTATATCCACTTTAAAAGAAGATAATCAAGCTTCGCTTCAAAGCAAATTTGAAATCTTACAACAGGCTCAACCTAAATGGGCAAAGCTAACCTTGCAAGAAAGAATATCAATTCTATCAGCTTTCAGCGACATTTTGGAAACTGAAATTGAAAGTTTAGCTTTAATTTTAACCAACGAAGTTGGAAAACCTCTGCAGCAATCTCGTAATGAAATTAATGGCGCAAGGGCAAGAATTAAATGGATGCTAAACAATGCAGAAAAATATCTTACTGATGAAGTAATGATAGAAGAACCCGGTTTAAAAGAAATCATTAAATACGAACCTTTAGGTGTTATTTGCAATATTTCGGCATGGAACTATCCTTATCTCGTTGGGGTTAATGTAATAATTCCTGCTTTGTTAAGTGGCAATGCCGTGATGTACAAACCTTCTGAATTTGCAACTTTAACGGGTTTACAAATAGAAAAACTACTAAAAAGAGCAGGTGTATCTGATGAAGTTTTTCAAGTGGCAGTTGGCGCAAAAGAAACAGGTTCGGCTTTATTAGAATTAAATTTTGATGGTTATTTCTTTACAGGCTCGTATAAAACAGGCAAATACATCTACGAAAAAGTTGCTGCTAAAATGGTTCCCTGTCAGTTAGAATTAGGTGGAAAAGACCCTTTATATCTTGCTGAAGATGTTGCAGATGTTGTAAATGCCGCAATTGGAACAGCAGATGGTGCATTTTACAATAACGGACAAAGTTGCTGTTCGGTAGAGCGCATTTATGTAAATGAAAAAATATATGATAACTACCTTGATGCATTTGTTAACGAAGTAAAAAGTTGGAAAAGTGGTTTACCAACATTGGATGGTGTATATCTTGGAGCATTAACCCGAAAAGACCAGATAGCAGTTTTAGAAGATCAGATAAAAGATGCTCTGGCCAAAGGTGCAAAGTTAGTTATTGGTGGCAAAGCTTTGAAAGGAAAAGGGTACTTTTTTGAGCCAACCGTTCTTACCAATGTTACCAACAATATGTTGGTTATGCAGGAAGAAAGTTTCGGTCCCATTATAGGTATTATGAAAGTTAAAGACGATGATGAAGCTTTGAAAATGATGCAAGACACGAAATACGGTTTAACGGCATCTGTTTACACGGCAAATCAAAACCGGGCAGAAAAAATATTAAGTCAGCTTGATGCAGGTTCTGGTTATTGGAACTGTTGCGATAGGGTTAGCGCTGCCCTACCCTGGAGCGGACGCAAATATTCGGGTATTGGCGCAACACTATCTCACCAAGGTTTAAGGGCATTTACAAAACAAAAAGGATACCATTTAAGGGGATAATTAGGTCGTAAAAGAAATGGTGATTTTAATAATTTATCATTAACTTCCTGTTATGGTTCTTAGCGAATTTTTTCCAAGCCCAGCACTTGCCGAATTTATTCGGGTATATCGCATTGTCCATTTTATTTTCAATGATTCAAAAAACATTCCTTTCAAACCGTATCCGCCAAAACCCGAACATTGTTTAAGTTTTTATCCAAGAAATACGGAATTAGTTGAATACGATACTAGTAAGAAAAAAATAACAAACTTAAAAACAGTTTTAATGGGGCAACAACTCGAGGTTACAAATCGATTTGTTGGAAGTGACTTTCTGGTTTTTCAAGTCGTGTTTAAGCCCGGTGCACTTTATAGATTAATAAATATCCCCTCTAAGGAATTAAATAACAGCTATTTTGATGCTGAAACAGTTTTTGGAAATACGATTAAAGAGGTTAACGACCGATTAAATGATGCTAAAGATTTCAATGTAATGGTTGTTGTTGTTGAATCATTTTTAAAGAATCTCATCGATAAAACAAAGAGTGAATTACAAAGGATTGATAAAATTAGTAACTTGATTTTAGCATCAACGGGAAATATTAATGTAGATTGGCTAGCTAGACAATCTTGCTTAAGCACCAGGCAATACGAAAGGAATTTTATCGAAAGAATGGGAATTCCACCAAAGTATTTTCATAGAATTGTCCGCTTTGAAAATGCCTTTAGAATGAAAAATAAGCATCCAGAGTTAGATTGGTTTAGTATTGCGATTAATTGTGGTTATTACGATTATCAGCATTTGGTTAAAGATTATAAAGAATTTACTCGAAAGTCACCAGCCAATTTCCATCTCTTGGATTTAGCATCACCCGAAAGAAAATTTGGCCAGGCAGACACCTATTAAATGTCGTTTTCTTACCACTAAACTTAAAAAACCTGTTTACATATTTGCATGGTAATTAAACTATAACCATGGAAAGAAGAAAATTTTTATTAGGCGCAGCAGCAACAATTCCATTATTTGCTTTCGGATCAAAATCCGATGTACAGCAATTAAGAAGTGGAAAATCATTTATTGTTAAAAATGGAGAAAGCAGGTTTAAAGAAAGAACATTGCTTAGTGGTAAAAATCCTAATGATGTCAAAATATCTTCGAAAGATACCGGAGGTCAATTAACAGTTTTCGAATACACAGGAAATGAAAAAGGTGGTCCTCCATTACATATTCATCCACATCAAGATGAAATATTTTTCATAATGCAAGGCGAATACTTATTTCAGGTAGGTAATGAAAATTATCTTTTAAAAGCCGGCGACACCATTTTTTTACCAAGGAATATCCCTCATACCTTCGCCCAATCAACAGAGAAAGGTAAGTGTTTCTGCTTTTTCCAACCTTCTGGAAAAATGGAAGATTTCTTCCGTGTATTGGGGAGCCTTAAGGGTGAACTAAGTCCTGAACAAGGCGCCAAAATTTTTATAAATCACGACATGAAAGTTGTTGGTCCACCTTTAAAATTTTAAGTAGAAATCTGCTTTTAAACTTATTATTTCTTATTGAAGCCTTTTTTTTAATAAATTGCGGATTAATACTTATTCGGTTCATCCGCAATTTATTAATAATGAAAAAACAATTCCTATTCATCATTTGCTGCATTTTAGCTGGCAAAAGTTACGCTCAAACCATTGTTAGCGAAAGCGAAATCGGCGATACAGAAAGTGCAATTGCACAAACACAAATTGCGATAATTCCTGAACCCGTTTCTTTAATGAAGAAAACAGGGACTTTCACCTTGCCAGAAAATATTAGTATTCAGACGCCCAAAAATGAAGATTTAAAACAGGCAATAGCATTTTTATCCGATAGGATTGAAAAAGCGACCGGTAAGTTTGTGAGTTCGGTTACAACTGCAAATCATCCAACAATAAAATTTATTTTAAATACGCAGAATGATGCTCAATTGGGCGTGGAAGGATATAAATTGAATGTAAATCCAACTCAAATCGTAATTACCGCCAACAAACCTGCAGGCATATTTTGGGGTGTTCAATCCTTAATTCAGCTTTTCCCAGCCGATATAGAAAGTAAAGAAGTAGTTCAAAACGTAAAATGGAAATTACCCTGTGTTGATGTTGTAGATTACCCTAAACTCGGTTGGAGAGGTTTAATGTTTGATGTTGCCCGTCATTTCTTTACCAAGCAAGAGGTTAAGCAGTTTATTGATGATATGGTTCATTATAAATTTAACTTGCTGCATTTACACCTAACAGATGATGAAGGTTGGAGAATTGAAATTAAAGGTTTGCCAAAACTTACAGAAGTTGGTGCATGGAGCGTAAAAAAAACAGGCACGTTTGGAGATTTTATTCCACCAACGCCTGATGAACCACGAACTTATGGTGGTTTTTACACACAAGAAGATATTAAAGAATTAGTTCAATATGCACAAGAGCGTTTCGTAAACATAATGCCCGAAATTGATGTTCCAGGACACAGTTTAGCGGTTATTGCTTCCTATCCGGAGCTTTCCTGTACACCTGAAGCTGTAAATTATAAAGTTCGGTCGGGCGAAAAAATTATGGATTGGAGTCGTGGTGCTCCCCCAACTGCATTGGTTGATAATACACTTTGCCCGGCAAATGAAAAAGTTTACGTTTTTTTAGACTCGGTAATTACACAAGTTGCGAAGCTTTTCCCTTTCGAATACATACACATGGGTGGAGATGAGGCGCCTCATAACTTTTGGGAAAAGAACGAGCAGGTTAAGGCATTAATGCAGCGTGAAGGTTTGAAAACCATGCCTCAGGTGCAGGCATATTTCGAAAAAAGGTTGGAACAAATAGTAATTTCGAAAGGTAAAAAATTTATGGGCTGGGATGAAATTTTAGAAGGTGGTGTATCGCCAACTGCCTCAGTTATGAGTTGGAGAGGATTAAAATACGGTATCGAAGCATCAAAAGAAAAGCATAATGTAGTGATGAGTCCAACTGATTTTGCTTACCTGGATTATATGCAAGCCGATCAAATTACCGAGCCTAAAGTTTATGCTTCGTTGCGACTAAATAAAGCATATCAGTTTAATCCTATTCCGGCTGGTGCAGATCCTAAATTTATTATCGGCGGACAAGCAAATTTATGGACAGAGCAAATTTTTACCTTTCGCCAGGTGCAATATATGCTTTGGCCACGTGCTTTTGCCATTTCAGAATCTGTGTGGAGCCCGATTGAAAAGAAAAACTGGACTAACTTTATTGCCAGAACAGAAGAACATTTTAAACGATTAGATTTTGCAGAAGTTAAATATGCTCCGGCGATTTACGATCCAATATTTACGGTTAAAAGAAGCGCTGATAAACAGTTGATGATTGAGTTAACACCTGAAATTGATGGTTTGGATATTTATTATAGTTTCGATAACTCAAGTCCCGATCGCTTTTATCCTAAATATACATCGGCTTTGCAAGTACCAAAAGATGCAAGTATGCTAAGGGTGATTACTTATAAAGGCAAAAACCCCGTTGGCAGATTAATTAGTATGCCAATAACCGATTTGCAAAAAAGAACCAGATAATGGGGATAGAAATTGAAAGGAAATTTTTAGTTCAGCATGAGGTTTGGGAACAACTTGATAAACCCGCTGGAAAACAACTTAAGCAAGGTTATATTTCGACAGACCCTACAAAAACCATTCGTGTTAGAATAGCCGAAACTAAAGCCTGGCTTACAATTAAAGGCATTTCAGTTGGCGCATCGAGATTGGAATTTGAATATGAAATCCCTTTAATTGAAGCTGAAGAATTATTGGATAATTTCTCCGAATCTTCATTAGAAAAAATACGTTATGAAATTAAATCAGCTGGAAAAGTTTGGGAAGTTGATGTTTTTTCTGGTGATAACCACGGATTAATTGTTGCAGAAATTGAACTGTCAACAGAAGAAGAATATTTCGAAAAGCCTGATTGGATTGCTGAAGAAGTTACTCACGACAAGAAATATTACAATTCCAATTTAACTAAACATCCATTTAAAAATTGGAAATAACATCGCCCTTCAAGTTATTAGGCTAAAGCCAATGGCAATGATTGAGCGGCATCACAAAAGCAAAACCTATTGCTTTTTACGAAGATTTAATGTAGACAAAAAACATGCCTGATTCTCTTTAATTCTTTCGAAAATCCATAATGATATAATACTAAATTTAAACATTTACGCTTTATAAATCAATTGCTACTTCAATTTAAACTGTTGGGTAAACCATATCTTTTTAGAGAACAAATTATAAAGATTGATTTGTTTGAGCCGAGAATTGATAATTGATATATTCAGAATTTTTAATTCTCGAGCATATAAATGCTACATTAAGTTATGCATATTTAATTACAAAGATTTGAAAATAGAAAAGCCATTTGATGAATAAATTTTGTAGAGTAGTTGCGTTTTTTGAGTAGTCTTTTAAGAAGAGTGTACTCAAAAAACGCAATACAAAAATAATGATATGTGGATTTATGAGCTGTCAGCAGCCCTTTTTTTTAGTTCTACAACGTGTGATTGTTTCGTATATTTATAAGTTGGCAGTAATGCTACAGACCGAAACACATACGAAACAAATGGACGAAATAATTCAAAAATTAGACAAATATTTATCGACACTAAGACCTGAATATTATTCGGAACTTAACGAACCTTTGGACGACTCTCAATTGGACAAATTAGAGGAATATTATAAAATTGAAATACCACAAGATTTACGAACACTATACAAATGGAAGAACGGACAAAAACCGAATTGTTATGAAACTTTTGTAAACAATTCTTGTTTTATTCCTTTACATCAAGCGCTTTATGACGCTTCTGAACTTACACCAATGATTGGGTTTGACTTCGAAATCGAAAATTGGTGGAATGAAAACTGGATACCAATTTTTCAAAATGGAGGTGGCGACAGTATTTGCTTCGACTTGAAAGGAATTTTTACTGAACAAAAAGGACAATTAGTAGAATTTTGGCACGCCGACAACGACCGAAATGTAATTGCACCGACACTTGAAACGTTTTTTGGAAAAATAATCGACTTCTATCAAACCAAACAAAAGGAAGAATTTGACGAATATTTTAAAGTTGAGAAAATTGACAATTATCCCAAAAAATTTATAGTGGAATAACCCGAAAAAGCACTACTGCCAACAAGGGTTTTGCAATAGTTGGGCGAAACTGAAAAGTTCAGCGGTAGTTCTTCGGTTCAACTTTTGTACAAAATTGCAGATTTGTGCTTCGATTTCCAGCTTTTTGCAAAGCCCCTCAACATTTGGCAATATTCAATAAAAAGGCTTTAGAAAACTAGAAAAAATGCAAGCGAGTTTGAGCCTAAGTAAAACTTTAAAGCAATTTCAAACTTAAAATTATCTTAGTTTTAACCATTGGTCTAATGTTTATAAATAAAACATAAACTTTTGGTTTCAATCTAAACTCATTTACTATATTCGTTCCTACAATCCTCCCTGTTTAATTTTTTGAAATTGGCATCCCAAAAACTCCAATTTCCACATTGAAAATTTTAAACAATTACATATAATAAAATCATGAAAACAACAAAATTACTAATGAGTATGGTAATTGCGGCTACGTTATTTTTCGTAGGTTGCTCACCAAAAGATGCAGATATTCAAGCTGCAATTCAGGCTAACGAAGCTGCCGGAGTTACCGTAGCGGTAGCAAAAGGCGAAGTTACTTTAACAGGAGAAGTTGCAGATGATGCCGCAAAAGCAAAAGCAGAAGAAGTGGCAAAAGCAGAAAAGGGTGTAAAATCTGTAGTAAACAATTTAACCGTTAAACCTGCTGCTGCGCCAGTAGTTATTACGGAAGACACTACTTTATTCAAAAATGTATCAGATGCTACTAAAGATTTCCCGACGGTAAAAGCTGATGTTAAAGATGGTGTAGTTACACTTACCGGCGAGATTAACAAAGCTTCTTTAGTTGGTTTAATGCAACGTTTAAGTGTATTAAAACCTAAAAAAATCGATAATAAATTAACAGTAAAATAATCTAAATCATGGCATTAGAAAATAAATATAAAGCATTAACCGATGCAGCAACTGCAGCTGGTATAACGGATTTAGCCGTACGCGAACAAGATGGTATTTTATACATCGATGGTACCGCAGCCAATGGTGCTACTAAAGATCATTTATGGGAAATTTACAATCAAATCGACCCGAATTTTGCTTCAGGAGATTTGGTTTTGAATGTAAATGTATCGATTAATGCTGAGGTAACTCACGCCAAAGTAATTACCAAAAGCAGTAATTTAAACATCCGTAAAGGACCAGGAACCGACCAGCCAATTGTAGGTAAAGCTGCCCACGGAGAAACAATTACTTTAGTTAATAGAAGTAATGAATTATGGTGGTTGGTAAGAACTGTTGATGGCGAAGAAGGTTATTGTTATGCTCAATATCTAGAAGCACAAGCATTAAAAATATCAAATTAAAAATCCGCAGCATTTATCAATGTTGCGGATTTTTTTGTTTTTAATTGGTCGTCATTTTGAGCGCAGCTAAGAAGTCTTTGAACGAAGTTTTGATAAATTCTTAATTGCTTTTTTATTCTTTTGTGGCTTTTGTGGTCAAATTTTTACCACAAAAGCAACAAAACTAAATAACAAATTATTTTTAGCATAACACAATCCTTGCATATGCTTAAGCCTAAAAATTCCTCGCCATGGTTTATGTCTCCAAAATCACTCAACAATTTTAAATCAAAATTCCATTTTGTGATGATATAGACCGGGATTGGATTAGCTTTTTGGACTTGTTTTCTTCGCCTTCTTACCTTCAGACTGCGGACTATCCACTTCAGACTCTAACCCCATCTCCTTTTTCAAAAACTTTCCGGTTAAACTCAATGGATTTTGAACCAAACCTTCTGGGGTTCCTTCAAATAAAATTCTACCTCCACCTGCGCCACCTTCTTCTCCTAAATCAATAACCCAATCGGCTACTTTAACTACATCTAAATTGTGCTCTATTACCAAAATCGTGTTGCCTTTATCAACCAATTCCTGTAGCACGCCTAATAAAACATTAATATCTTCGAAGTGCAATCCAGTTGTGGGTTCATCTAAAATATAAAAGGTTTTACCCGTATCTTTCTTTGATAATTCTGTAGCCAGTTTAACACGCTGTGCTTCTCCACCAGATAAAGTAACTGATGATTGCCCTAATGTGATGTAACCCAAACCAACATCTTTAAGCGTTTTAATTTTTCGGTAAATGTTTGGAATGTGTTCGAAATACACACAAGCATCTTCAATGCTCATGTCTAAAACATCACTTATTGATTTTCCCCTGTAACGAACTTCTAAGGTTTCGCGATTGTATCTTTTGCCTCCGCATTCTTCACAAGGAACTTGCACATCAGGTAAGAAATTCATTTCTATAACTTTCATTCCCCCACCCTGACAGGTTTCGCATCTACCACCCTTTACATTAAACGAAAAACGACCAGGTTTGTAGCCACGAATTTTAGCTTCGGGCAATTGCACAAATAAATTTCTAATATCAGAAAAAACACCTGTATAAGTAGATGGATTTGAACGAGGTGTTCTGCCGATTGGCGCCTGGTCAATTTCAATTACTTTATCTATCTCTTTTAAGCCGCTAATTTTTTCGTAAGGAAGCGGTGTTTTCTTTGCCCTAAAAAAATGATGATTTAATATCGGGTAAAGCGTTTCTGTAATTAAACTCGATTTCCCACTACCTGAAACTCCGGTTACGGCAATAAATTTACCAAGAGGGAAATCAACCGAAACATTTTTCAAATTGTGTCCGCTTGCTTTGGTAATTGAAAGCTTAAGTCCGTTACCTTTTCTTCTGGTTTTTGGCGTTTCTATACTTTTCTTACCATTTAAGTAAGCAGCTGTTAAGGTATCTGATTTTAAAATTTGCTTTGCAGTTCCTTCAGCAACGATTTGCCCACCATGAATACCTGCACCAGGACCAACATCAATAACCCAATCAGCCTCCAGAATCATGTCTTTATCATGCTCTACCACTAAAACGGTATTACCTAAATCACGAAGGTTTTTTAAGGCATTAATTAAACGTTCATTGTCTCGCTGGTGTAAACCAATGCTTGGCTCATCCAAAATATACATCACATTCATTAATTGCGAACCAATTTGGGTTGCTAAACGAATTCGTTGTGCCTCGCCACCAGAAAGCGTACGAGCAGTTCTATCAAGCGTTAAATAAGTTAAACCAACGTCCGTTAAAAATCCAATCCTAGCTTTTATTTCTTTTAGAATTTCTTTTGCAATAATGTTTTGGCGTTCGTTTAATCTTTCATCTACGTTTTCAAACCATTTATGCAGGTTGGTAATATCCATCGATGCTAAATCGAAAATATTCATCCCATCAACCTTGAAATGCAAACTTTCCTTTTTTAACCTTGCGCCGTTACATTCTGGGCAGGTTTTTAATTTACGAAAAGCCTCCATATCATCAACCGCATTCTCCCCTCTTTTCTCATTCTGCTCTTCGAGCATTTTAATAATGCCATCAAAAGTGATGTTATAATTCTGTACGTTCCATTTGTTGTATTCAACCTCAACTTTTATTAAATCTGGCGTTCCGTTTAAAATGATGTTGATAATTTCATCGCTTAATTTTTCAATAGGCGTTGACAATGAAAAGGCATATTTTTTTGCAAGCGATTTTAAAACTTGAAACATCCAGGTATCGCGATACTCGCCTAGCGGAGCCAAACCACCATTTAAAATGCTAAGTTTCGGGTTTGGCATTACCGAATCCTTATCTACTACAAAAATATAACCTAAGCCATCGCAGCGTTCACAAGCACCATAAGGCGAGTTGAAAGAAAAGCTATTAGGTTGTGGTTCATCATAAGAAATTCCGGTTGTTGGACACATTAAAAATTTACTAAAATGCGCCACATTATTATCCTTATCGCTGATTTTAATTACGCCCTTACCCATTTTCATGGCAGTTTGCAAAGAATCTAGCAGTCGCTTTTTATCCTTTTCATCGATAATTAACCGGTCGATAACAACTTCAATATCATGAATTTTATACCTATCAACCTGCATTTTCGCAGTAATGTCTTTTATCTCTCCATCAACACGAACTTTAACATAACCTTGTTTACGCACGTGCTCAAAAAGTTCACGGTAGTGTCCTTTCCTTCCCTTTACAATTGGCGCCAAAATGTTTACTGCAGCACCATCAAATTTTTTAAAAATATTTTGAAGAATCTGGTCTTCGCTCATGCGTTCCATTTTCTCACCGGTATTGTACGAATAGGCATCAGCAACGCGAGCATAAAGCAAACGCATAAAATCGTAAATTTCGGTAATGGTACCAACCGTAGAGCGAGGATTTTTACTGGTGGTTTTTTGTTCGATGGCAATAACCGGGCTTAAACCCGAAACTTTATCAACATCAGGGCGCTCCATCCCGCCCATAAACTGGCGACTATAAGCGCTGAAAGTTTCCATATATCGCCTTTGGCCCTCGGCATAAATAGTATCGAAAGCTAATGAAGATTTACCGCTACCACTTAAGCCTGTTATTACAACGAGCTGGTTTCGTGGAAAACTTACATCAATATTTTTTAAATTATGTACCCTTGCTCCGTAAACTTCTACATCTTTTTGCTCACCAAGGTCGATAGATTTATTGCTCATATTTTATTAAAAAATTGGGAAGAATTTTAAGCGGAAAGGACTAAAATTCCAATCTGCAAAAATGCTAAAAATTTTATCAAAAAGAAAGTGTAATCCAATCTGTATTAAGGATTAATTGTCATAATGCCGACTTCGATTTCTGAGAAAACCTGATGCCAAACCAAAGCGCATATAACTGTAACTATCTTTAAAATAAATGTTATAATTATCTTCTCCATAATAGCCTACTGCAGCGAGCAAAAACACGTTATTCATAAAAGGAAAACTGTAATTGAAATTAACTTCAGCATTTAAACGCTTGACGGCACTCCAAATATTTTTTGCGGGGATTTTATTTACGGCATAACTTACTTCGGCGTTTAATCGCCAGGTTTCTTTTTCTTCTTTAAAACTATTTTTAATTCTGGATTTCTTTTCTATCACATCGTATTTCCTAAGAGAAACATTGTAAAGCAGCCTGGTAAAGCCGAAACCATCATCAAGAACAGGTTCGTAACGGAACCATTTATGCCATTGTAAACCAACTCTATGATTTAGAGAGAAATAACTTTCATCAGATTTAATTGGCGTAAAATTTCCGAATCGATAAGATAGGGTTAGATAGTTGGCATTAAAATTTCCGGTTTTGGTATTAATGCTACCATCATCGTTTCTGGCAGAAACATCTTGCCCGTTAGAGTGATGTGTAAATGCAAGCTCTGCATATTTATAATGATTTGGGTTTGGGTTTAACCTGGCAAAAAGCGAGCCTCCTAGACGAAAGCTTGGCGTTCTAACTCCGGCAGATAATTCGTTTCTAACCCGAACAGTAAAATCAGGAATTACAGCAAAAGCAATAGGCGATTTATAACTACCCAGCAACATGTAAGTTGTAGTTAATCTACCATTAATTACATATTTCGTGGGTGCACCAATTTCGCCAGCTGGCGATGTATAAGCAAAATCGGCATTTTCTTTATAAAGCTTTACATATTCCTTGTTCGCAATTTCTCTTTTTTGGAGGAGTGAATCTTTATCTATTTTCTGAGCAAAAATTTTAATGCAACAAAAACTAAATATTAGAAACAAGAGCAGATACTTTTTCATTAAACCATAAACGTTAGGAATTGAAGATTGGTTTTGTTAGTATAGAAATACCATCCGATATATTAAAGCGCAGTAGCCATAAACACCAATTATTTTTGCTTGATCAAACTGTAAATAACTAGCTCAGGTTACATTTCTTTTACATTGATGTGAAAATATATTAATTTTAACCATCATCCCATAATAAGCAACTTAAACTTTATTATGGTACGCCTCAATTTAAATTCCTTTATTAGTGGTGGAAGTATATCCACTCAAAAATATTGCGATAACAAATGTGGCTTCGGTTACCTTCCTTGCCAAAACATTGATAAAAATTTACAGAATATTTCTATCAATCAGACTTTAACAACCAACCATTTGCTAATGGTAAAATCTACATCGTTGTTGATGGTTTTGAAAAATTACAACCTCTAAAATAATGAAAAAAGAAGTTGTGAAATGGGAAGCCAAATTACTTAAGCACCATAAACAAAGTAGAATAGGTATATATTTTGATAAACATGCTGCATTAATTGCCGAGATTAAAGAAATTAAAGGTGTGCGATGGAGCCATACTTTAAAGGCCTGGCATATACCCGATGTTGTAGAAAACAGGTTAAGGTTTAAGCTACCCGAAAAAATTATTGGCATACAAAATATTTCAAAAATTAATTTGGTAAACCAAAAAGCTTATCAAGCTTATATCGATACGTTATATTTAAAAGCCTATAGCTGCTCTACTATAAAAACTTATAACCAAAAGTTATCCATGATAGATATACCAATTTACCAGAAACAATATTACCAATTTTACGAGCCTATTACACCGCATATAAATCAAAGAAATTTTTATTTGAAGGTCAATTTGGCGATCAATACAGCATTAGAAGTGCCCAATTGGTATTTAAACAGAGCTTAGCCCGAGCAAAGATTAATAAATATGTTGGCATACACAGTTTAAGACACAGCTTTGCTACACATTTGTTAGAGCAAGGAACAGACATTAGCTACATACAAAAATTATTAGGCCATGAGGATATAAAAACTACATTGATTTATGCGAAGGTTGGTAAGAAAGATTTGACAATGGTACAGAGCCCCTTGGATAAAATAAATTTTGAGAAATAGTTGCGTTTTTTAAGTAGGCTTTTAAGCAGAGTGTACTCAAAACGCAATACAAAAAAGATAGAGTATGGCTTAAGGACGCCTAGAGCAAGATTTTTTACGTGATACAACTTATGGTTGTTTCATATATTTGGGAGTTATAGCCAATTGTAAAACGACACAAAGAATGAAATCAACAATATTAATTTCGACAATTATGTTTTTTAGTTTCAGTTGCAAACAAAACGACAGGTTCTTTCCTGACAAGAAAACTGTATTGACTACAGAGTATTCAAATTTTGACAACTTTTTTCCTATTGCAACTCTTGACCTAAACAATAAAGGAGTTAAAGACAAAATACACGTAATGTATGTAAGTTTTGACCCTGACATTGACCACAAGGAACCCTTTCCTGATAAAGATTATATTGATGAATTTACTTTTAACATAACAGAAAATGGACTGTATCAGCCAACATTTGACAAATCGGCATTGACAATTGGGAAGGACTTTGAAAAGTATATTAAGGAAGGTCAAGAAAAGTATCTAAAAGTCAAAGCTGAAAATAAAACTTCGACACTAATTGAAATTATAGATGAACCTGAGTGGTGGCAAAACGACCAAACTCCATTAAATTCAAAGGGACAAAAGATGAAATTTATTTGCCAAGTAGACATTTATGAAACATTCAATGACGACTGCCGACTTTACGTATTTTATGACCAAGGTGACAGAAAAGTAAAGTATGTATATCAACGAACATAGGACAAGAATAACAACTGGCTATAACACGGGTTTTGCGTCAGGCGGGCTGACGTGCAAACTTGGAGCCTTGTGCTTCTATTCAAGTTCAGTAGCAGGTTGACAGTTTTGTGCTCCGAAACCCACCCGAACGCAAAGCCCGAAACCGTTAGCTATAATTTTAATAAGAGCTTTAAACTGTTAAAAAAATAAAACTTAAGCTAACTAGGAAAAAGCTTCGCTGCTTACATCCTGTAGGAACAATCCAAAAATATTATTTACCATAGTGGATTTTTAATTGAGCTCCTACCCTCCTATTTGCCAAGCAAAACATAATGCGAAATGCTAAACTATCTTATCTAAATTAAAACGCTACAAAAACGAATGAGAAAAAAAATAATCATAGGCATCTTACTATTTTTAGGATTGTTTTGCGGAATATGCTTTTATTGGGGATACACAATTCCTCAAAAAGATAAACACAAAGACTGGATTTTTTTTCCTGAAGATAAAGACACTGAATTCGCTATTGAGAAAACAGGTATCTGTATAGATCCTTTTCAATTACATTTTCCTTCGCTCAAAGGAAGCATCATATTAAATCAGGATGAAGATAAATATTATAGCACCACAATTGTTGATGAGCACTATAGAACTGTAAAAATACTTCCAAAAGCCAAATCATTTTATATCGACTCTGCCAATCATAGGATAATATTAGATGAATCTAGTTTGGATAATGACAGCACGAGCCAGCTTTTTGGTTATGATTTGAAAAATTTTGAAAAGAGTGGTCCATTAATTATTAATAAGCACCCCATAAAAGAAACCTTTCGGGAGTTTGTGAATCGTAAAAATTACACTTACGTTCCCGCTGATTCAAAACGCGACGAACAATGGACAGCAGAATACATTGCAGGCAAACCAAAGGAAACAAATTTTTATAAAAAACTCTCTGCCGTTACAGAGCTATCGAATATGTATGATGAGTTGAACGTTCATTGCTACACAGATAATAACGGGCAGTTGTTTGATATTGAAGATGCCGAATCATTCACAGATAGAATCCATGATATATGGGAAAGCCTATATTTACTTTTCCCAAACTATGATAAAGAAACTACAGGGCTTTTACCCCGAGATTATATTCGATTTATTGAAAGTGATAAACCTTCTGTGTACAGTAACTTTTTATATGTTGGCGTATTTTTTAGCCCCATAGAATTTAGGCAGTGGAACATCAACTATTACAGTATAAAATTTGGAAATAAATCTTTTAATTTTAAAGATATGGAAGATGATGACAATTATTTTGAACAGTTAAATACTCCAAAAAACGAAAAAGACACACTTTTTATGTTCGGTAGTCAATCGGTTTACCAGGTTTATCTAAAAAGTAACAGAAAACAAAAACTAAAACTTTAAAAGGTTTTGCAAAAGGCTAGTTGGTTAAAAAACTCCGAAAATTTAGATAATCTAGCTTTAATTAAAACATGCAATGAACACCACCCAAAAGCTAAAAATACTGAAAGTAATTAAAATCATCTTACTGATTGTCTTCATACCAATTATCTTGTTTTACCTGGGTATTATTTTACCTGAATATTTAGCATGTGTAAATTGCAATTATGAAGGCGCTATGGGTGTTGATATTTGGGGAAACGAAGTACAATGTTTCGGAGAAAGTAAGGATTTTAGCGAAGTGTTTTTTCAGCTTGCATCAATAATAGTAGCTGGGTTTTCTATTATTTTATTTCTAATTCTGTTTTTATTCATCGGCTTAAAAAAAACACATCCATAAAAGAATTGTACAGTGTTGTTTATAAAAACGTAACAGCCATAATCATTTACACTATTCTTTGTTACGCACTACGCTTTGGAGCAAAATAACTCGCATCTAAGTCGCCTCTTAATTAAAGCTTTCCTATTGTTAATTTCAAATAATTTCGTTTTATTTGAAAAAGAAGAAAACTTCTAGCCAAAAGGCTAAATCTCTATTGTAATAAATAAAATCATCCCAAGATTTATTTTTTAATTACAACTTTTATAAAAATGGATATACTTACCAAAAACAGCTCAATTAACATTTTAATGCTTTAAAAGTATATTATGCTAAAGTTTAAATCAACTATTTATTATTTCTCAAATCATCAACATTACATTAGCATTTGGTCAATACAAAAAAATAAGAAAGAGAAATTAACCATCATCCAGAACAAATACTTCTATAAAACACACCGCTAAATGGTCGCTAAAATTTAATGTATAAAAAATCAAATAACCATTTATCAGAGAAGGTAAATTTATGGGTGACTGTAAAAATGATTTCTCTAGCAAAGGCTACTTATGGGTAGCATAACTTCAAAGTTTAAACCCATTTGTAAAACCAACTAAAAAACCGAAATGAGATATTTTCTATATTTTATGTTATTGCTATTTTTCTCTTGTAAAACAACAAATAATTTTTATCAGGGGAGAGTTATTGATGAGCAAAATAAAGCTATTGAGTTTGTAATTGTGGCTGAAGAGAGCGGAAACAGAAATACCAAAACCGATAAAAACGGATACTTTAAACTAGATAGAAATCGTAATGTTTTAGAAGATTTAATTTTTAGTAAATCAGGTTATGTTACAGATACAATTCCTACTGTTTGGCATCAATCTGGAGAAACAACTGAGTACAATTTTATTGAGAAAGAGACCTCAGTTGTAAGATTAAAAGCTGCCAAAATTTATGAAAAGTTGGATTTAACCACTACCCTACCAAAATCAGAAAATAGAAAAATACCTAAAACTTGGGAGAGCCTAAATGCCATTCAAAAAGATTGGATAGAAGTAAAAAAAGATGAAAAAGGCTATTTAATTTATGAACCCTGCGATGGAGTTACCAGACGAATTACACTTAAGGATGGTAACTTATACATTCAATTTCAAATGGAACAGGCGTATAAATTTTACATCGATAAATTTACCAGAATAATTGGCAATGAATCCTTTAGTCTTGATGCTTACGAGGAAAGTACTCAAACAGGATTTCGCGTATCAGCCAAAATAATTGATGCTGACAATGGATTGGTTTTGTGGCAATTCAATAAAGAAAAATGGTTAATGACTCCTATTGAAAATGCAGCAAATTTTAGAAAAATAAAAAATAACTGCCCGAACGAAAAACGAGGTGAGCTACATTTTGAGCAACCACTAGAAGAATAAATAAGGTTTACATGCACTATGAAAATAATATATAGTATCATCTCATCCATTTTATTTTTAAAAGAAGGATATTTCTCTGATAGCACAGGCAGCGTTTTTATTGTTTTGCTAATGATTCTACTAACAATTTCAGTTTATTTAATTAAAAATTCTGGCATGAGTGACTTTAACAAATCCAAACTATTTAGCTAAATAATTCATAGTATTATGGTCATCTATAAAATTAAAAATATACCGAACTATCGCTTATCACGAAAAATAAAAAACCAATTATGAAATTATTTTTTACATTTTTACTATTAACACTTTATACGCAAACATTCGCACAAACTGGCAATTTGTATAAAGGCACAATCAACAATAAAATTAAAATCACGCTTTACCTGCAGGGATTAAATGAAGGTACCAACGCCGACCAAATCATTGGAGTTTATAAATACGACACCAACAAAGATTACATTTTATTGAACGGCTATAGAAACAATAATGGAAATATAAGTTTCATTGAATTACCAAATACAAATTTCACAGGAACCTTTCTAGGTACTTTAACCAAAAATAGAATTGTTGGAAAATGGATAAGTGCAAATCAAACCAAACAGTATCCATTTGAATTAACTGAAATTGTAGCAACCAAAGAACAACTTAATACGTTTGAAAATGGTTTGGTTGAGAAAGGAAAAGAATTTAGGAATTATTAAAAATCCGATTAGAATGTCTTTAGTTACCTAAAATTAAACATTTTAAAAAAATCTTACCATTCAATTGTGGTTCCATTTTCTGTAGGATGACCGGTACAAACTAAAACCCTTCCCCTTTCAATTTCATCATCTGTTAGCACTTCATTATAATCCATTCTAACGCCACCTCTTGTGCAATTGGCTACACAAGTACTGCAAACGCCGCCATGACAACTATAAGGCAATTTAATTTTATGTTCTAAAGCAACATCTAAAATTCGCTTTGGCCAAGGCACATTCAGGTTATATATTTTACCTTCAAAATTTAAAATAACTGAATACGTGTTTTTATCAACAACCTTTTCAGAACTGTCGTCTTCATCAACTTCATCTTCGGGCAATACAAATGTTTCTCGTTTAATTTGTTTAATATCGAAACCCATACCCAAAAGAGTAATTCGGCATAAATCCATGTAAATTATTGGTCCGCATGAATAGAATAAAGCCTTATCCCTCTCGTAAATTAAATGCTCCTTTAAAATTCTTTCAATATAAAATTTGTTTAACCTTGCAGCTAACAAATTTTTACTATTGCTAAATACAAATATGATTTTTAATCGTTCAGGATATTTTTTCTGCCATTCAATCAGTTCATCATAAAATAAAGTGCTCTCTAGCGTACGATTGCTGTAAACGAGTGTAATTTTCGATTGCCTTTCACTTATTAAAGCGGTTTTCATTATCGAGAATAATGGTGTAATGCCAACGCCTGCAGCGAAAAGAAATACATCGCGTTTTAAATCCCCTTCTGGTAGATAAGTAAATAAACCTTGAGGCTCTTGAGCTAAAAGAACATCTCCTATCGAGGTTTTATGATGTAATAATCTTGAAATCTCTCCATTTTCTACACGTTTTACCGTAATTGAAAGGGGCTCGTTTAAGTCGGGCGAACTATTAAAGGAATAAGAACGCCGAACTTCTTTGTTTTTTCCTTCGAAAATTAAGGATAGAAACTGACCAGCAAGATACTTAGGATAATCTCCATCTAAAGGTTGGAGTTGTAGTGTTATGTTATCTCCAGGCTGATTTATTATATTCTCTATTCGAAGTTTATACATATATGCAAATAAAGGAATTTGAGTTTAAAGCTGAAAGATAAGAGATTAAAGACTAAAGCTGAAAGATCAAAGACAAAGTTAGGATATAAGGGATAAATGACGAATGATAAAACCTGTGAATCAACTTCAAAAAAAACGTCCTGAATAATCAGGACGCCTTACCAAATGCTTGTCTTTTATTTTTTATTCGGCATTGTATGCCAATAATTCTTTAGGTTTATCGTAACCATAACGTACAGGGTGTTCAATAATCTGTTTCATCGAAATTACTTTGTAAACGTACCCACCGGTTTCACGGTTTAGGCGCATTTTATAGTAATTATCTTGATTTTGATTATTAATCTGCTTGCGTAAGCGACCATCGCCTACATTGTATGCCGCAGCAACCAATGTCCAGCTTTCTAAACCTTTATACATTTCTTTAATGTATTTGCATGCTGCAACGGTAGATTTGCGCAAGTTGTAGCGTTCATCATTTCTTCCGTTAACTTTTAAACCATAGCTACGAGCTGTACCCGGCATAAACTGCCAAACACCTGCTGCACCTTTTGGCGAAACGCCGGCTTGCATGCCCGATTCTACTAATGCTAAATACTTAAAATCATCAGGAATTCCATAAGCTGCTAAAATAGGCTCGATAATCGGAAACCATTCTGCAGCTTTTCGCTGTAAACGATGCGTTTGCGTATTGCCGTAAGTATGAGCTGCAAGGATTTTTTTCATTTTGCGTTCTACCTTTTTATCGCCTAATGGCAAGGTTTCTTCGGCAAAATTTAACTGTGCCATTAAAGATTTTTTCTCTGTCTTTGGCTTTTCAGTTACTGGTATTGTAGTGTTAAATTTTTCTTCTTTTAAAAGACTTTTTTGTGCTAAGGGCATTTGGTAAGCGAACACTTTTGCCATAATAAATAGTGCTGCCACTACCGAAAATGGTATGATGTGTTTCTTTAACATTTTCCTCCTTTTTTTGGTGAACTTATAAAAAACGTTGACAAAGGTAAAAATTAATAACCAGATTACCAACTAGTTACCAAATTATATGTCAAAATCTTAGTTTAAACTGCTTTAAACCAAGATTTTTAATTTTGATTTTCATCAATTTTTATCTATGTTAGAGGCTATTTTTCGACAAAATTTTATACCTCATACCGATTGCGAAATTCAGCAATTTTGCATAAATTTGCAGCCCGCATTTCAGGTGTGGCTAAAAGTGTATCATGATAAACAAAAACAACAGGAACAGTCGGGATGACAAGTCCAATCCGGGAAGCCGAAAAACCGAAGGCAGAAGTAACGCCGGTGGTTCTGACAGAAAAAGATCAGAAGACAAAGACAGTAAATTCAAAAAATCATCCGATTCTAAAACCGGCTTCAGACCCAGAAGCACTGACGGTAAAGATTTCAAATCTAAATCTTTCGGAGACAAAAAAGATTTTAAATCCAGAAGTAGCGATAGAGATTTTAAATCAAAAGATGGTGAAGCAAAAGGCTTCAAATTTGGCGATAGAGAATTCAAATCAAAAGATTCAACCTCAAGAGGTAGCGAACGCGAATTCAAACCAAGAGAAGGTGGTTCTAGAGATTATAAACCAAGAACGGGTGATAGAGATTTCAAATCTAGAGATGGTGGTTCCAGAGATTTTAAACCAAGAACAGGCGATAGAGATTTTAAATCAAGAGATAATAAAGAAGGTGGCGCAAGAGACTATAAACCACGAGGAGATCGTGATTTCAAATCTAAGGATGGAGATTCGAAAGATTTTAAACCAAGAAAAGGCGGAGCAAGAGATTACAAGCCACGAACAGGCGAACGCGACTTTAAATCAAGAGCTGGTAAAGAAGGCGGATACAAAGACTTTAAGGCTAGGGGCGCAAGAAATGATGACTTTAAGCCAAGTGCAGGAAGTTCTAGAGATGTAAAGCCAAGAGAAGGTGCTGATAGCAGACCTTTTAGAAAACGTGAAGAAAGCCAGCCAAGAGATACAGAATTTAACCGTGAGGAAAGAACTGTAATTAAGCAGGGGCGCAAAACAAATGAAGATAAAGGCTTAATACGCCTAAACAGATATATTTCAAACGCAGGAATTTGCTCTCGCCGTAAAGCAGACGAATTGATTGCAGCAGGTATTATTACCGTTAACGGAGAAGCTGTAACAGAATTAGGCCATAAGGTAGATCCGGCTAAAGACCAGGTTCGTTATAACGGTGAATTACTTAAACGCGAAAAGAAAGTTTACGTTTTATTAAATAAACCAAAAGATTACATCACCACTACAGATGATCCTCAGGAACGCCGTACAGTTATGCAACTGGTGGATAAAGCTAGTCGCGAGCGGATTTACCCTGTTGGACGTTTAGACCGTAACACTACTGGTTTGTTGTTAATGACAAATGATGGTGATTTAGCTGATAAATTATCTCATCCTAAAAACGGCATAACTAAAATATACAACGTAGAATTGGATAAATCTTTATCACAAGGAGATTTAAATAAAATTCAGTTTGGTTTAGAGTTAGAAGATGGCTTAATTAAACCAGATAACATTTCATACGTAACCGGTGGTACAAAAAAAGAAATTGGCATTCAAATTCATAGTGGCAAAAACCGCATCGTACGCCGTATTTTCGAACATTTAGGTTATAATGTAGAGAAATTAGATAGAGTTGTTTATGGTAATTTAACCAAGAAAGATTTACCTAGAGGAAGATGGCGCTACCTTGAAGAGCATGAATTAATTCAGATTAAACACCTTATTAAATAATACTAAAAGCAATCGAAAGATTGCTTTTTTTTGTTAGCCTTAATTTTTCTCATATTTGTTTACAATCTAAAAAATCAGTTCTATGAAAAAGTATAATTTACTTTTGTTATTTATGACCATATCCATAGCGGCTTTAGCGCAGCAAACCAGTTATAATCTATTAATCGGCACCTACACCAACACACCTGCGAAAAGCGAAGGCATTTACACTTTTAACTTTAATACCTCAACTGGAAATACAAAAATAAAAAGCATTACGAAAAATGTTTCAAATCCCAGTTACATAGCAATATCACCAGATGGGAAATTTGCCTACTCGGTTAACGAATCTGGTAGTAGCAGTAGCGTAAGCGCATTTAAGTATAATAGTTTAACTGGTGCACTTACATTTACAAACAAAGTTGATAGTGAAGGTGCTGATCCATGCTACATTACTGTTGATAATGATAATGTAATTGTAGCAAACTATAGCGGTGGCAGCTTAGCGGTTTTTAATCGCAAAGCTAATGGTGCTTTAAATACAGCGGCATTGGTAATTAAACATTCTGGTAAAAGCATCGATCCAAAAGGAAGGCAACAAAGTGCTCATGTGCACATGGTTAAATTTACGCCCGATAAAAAGTTTTTAATTTGCAATGACTTAGGCGAAGACCAAATTTACATTTACAGCTATAATCCAAAAAGTAAACAACAGATTTTATCTTTAAGGAATGTTTTAAAAACGACTCCAGGCACTGGTCCTAGGCATATAACATTTAGTCCGAATGGCAAATTTGCCTATTTAGCACACGAATTTAATGGAAGTATTACAGGCTATGTTTATTCGAACGGAAGTTTAAAGAAAATTCAGGAAATTGGTACAACACCAAAAGGATTTGAAGGCAGAATTGATGCTGCAGACATACATGTTTCTGCTGATGGAAAATTTCTTTACGAAACCAACAGAGGCGATGCCAATACAATCTCTGTATTTTCGATATTACCGACTGGAATATTAAGATTTGTTGAAACGGTTAGCACTTTAGGAAAAGGACCAAGAAACTTTTCTATCGACCCGAGTGGGAAGTTTTTATTGGTTGCGCATCAATATACGAACGATGTTGTAATTTTTAAACGCAATAAACTTACAGGCAAACTAACCGATAGTGGCAAAAAAATAGCAGTTGCTGCACCAGTTAACTTAATATTTACGAAGTAGCGGTTAAGATTGAACAAAGTATAAATTTGATAAATCTTTAAGCATAAAAAAAGCTCCAAAATATTTTGGAGCTTTTTTTATGCTTTATGCTGGCTCAGCAACTTTAGCTACATTGCGATAAGGAAAATCGCTAAATATATGTCGGCGGGCAAAACGTCCTGGCGAATCAGCATTTACTAACTTTACATAAATGGCTTTAGGCACATCAAAGTATTCGTAAGCGCTTCCATCAAAAAACTGAATGTTTAATACTTGTTGTTTGTATTCAAAATCCAAAATATTCGATTTCGTAATGGTTTCGGTATAAGTTTCGATATTTTGCTCACGAGTTTCGGGAGCAATGCTAACTAAAAAGTGATAAGCTTCGATAATATCTTTACTTCTTGCTTCTGCTTCTAATTTTTCTTCTTCCTGCTGAAATTTATCTGGGTGACAATCTTTCATTAATGTGCGGTACACCGATTTTAGATCTTTTAATTCAGCATTTTTATCTACACTTAAAAGCTTTCTGTAATCAACAATTTTTTTCATCTAACCTATTTTCTAATATTAACACGAAACCTTTGCAATTTTGTTAAGGTTTCAAAGGCGCAAAGGTACAATTTATAATGCTTTGATTTTGAGAAAGTTTTGTTTTTTAAGATCTATTTTATCTGACATTAAAATTAATTAGCTTTTAGCAGTGCTGATAATGAAATGGTTGCGAAAATATCTACAGAAATAATTAGCGAAAAGATAGTTTTGAGCAGAATTAAAAACCAAAGTTTGAGCTATTCGTAAATCACGATAAATACTTCAACAGGTTCAGTATAATTTTAAATCTTATTTCGGTATACCATTTTCAGATTTTAATTCTTCTAAAATTGGCGTTGAGATGGATTTTACAGACTTATGCATAACATCGTTTTTTTGCTCTAAAATTAAAATATCGTTTTTCCCAACTTTTAACCAGCAACCTGGTACATATAAAGTTTGCTGCGGACCAACGCTCCAATATCTGCCAATGTTTACCCCATTTATAAACACAATTCCTTTGCCCCAATCACGCATATCAAGAAAGGTGTCGCCAGTTTTCGCTAGTGTAAAATTACCTTCATAAATAGCAGGTTTACCCGCAGTTGCTGTGTTTTTATTGGTGGTGAGGTTAGGAACAACATCCATAGGAAGTTTAAACATATCCCAATTGCCTGTAATGGTTTCGCCATTAATAATTACCGGAGAAATAATGCCTTTGGTACTATTAACGATTTTAGCTCCATAATTTATCCGGCCCATATTTTCCACAAAAATATCCAGTGTTGCATTAAAAGGAATATCAATATCACAATCGTATTTTTTATAATAACTATTTAACTCGGCTACTTTTGTTCCATTAACATAAACTAAGGCATAATCTCTAAGCCCTTTCAGTTCTAATTTACCACTAATGGGTTGCTTAAACTTTTTACTGTACCAAACATAACCATGGCCTTGGTTCAATTCTTCAAAGGTTAACGGCTTATCGCTGCTAACAGGTTTCACGTTATTTTTTACATCTTCCAAATCTATCGCCTTAGTTAAAGCAATATTCGGAATTTCAATTACCGGGATTTTTGCAGGAATAGCTGGTGTTTCTGCCTTTTTAAGCAAATTGCGAAGTGCGATGTATTTATCAGTTACCCAACCTGCTTCGCTAATTGGTGCATCATAATCATAACTGGTTAAATCTGGCTGGATATCATGTTTATTATCATAATTAGCACCCGATGTAAAACCAAAGTTTGTACCACCATGAACCATGTAATAATTAAAGGATACGCCACCATCTAAATATTTTTGTGTCTGCTTAACAATACTTTCAGTAGAAACTTTTGGAAATGGTTCTGCCCAGTGTTCTAACCAACCCGGGTAAAATTCTGTAACCATATAAGGACCTTTGCCGCCGTTATATTTATTTACTACTTCTTTTAGTTTTGCAACATCATCTTCACCATTTGCAGTTGGTAATGCCCCAGGTAAAGCACCGCCTTCAAAAAGCCAGCTTCCATCAGATGTAAAAAAGGGAACATTGAAACCAACATCTTTTAGTTGTTGAAATACCGCTGCACTATATTTTTTGTGTTCCTCTAAACTTATATCTTTCCTTTGCGAAACGTAAGAACCAAATTCATTTTCACCTTGAACCATAATTATTGGTCCGCCGTTGGTTACCAAAAGGCTTTTAACCTGACCATATAAAGCTGTAAAATATGCTTTTGTAGCAGACAGATATTGCTCCTTATTGCCACGAATAACCATTCCAGGTACTTTTTGTAAAAACCAAGGATAGCCGCCAAATTCCCATTCGGCACAAACATAAGGCCCAGGACGAAGAATAACGTACAGCCCTTCTTCCTGAGCAATTTTAATATATTCAGCAATATTTTTATTATCTGATTTGAAATCCCAAACGCCGGGAGCAGTTTCATGGTAGTTCCAAAACACGTAAGTAGCTACAGCATTTAAGCCCATGGCTTTCATCATTTTTAACCGATGACGCCAATACGGCTTGGGGATACGGGCATAATGCATTTCACCACTATGGATTTGCACAGGTTTGCCATCTAAAAGAAAATTTCCATCGGCAATGGCAAAGCTATGTTTAATAGATTTTGATGTGTTTTGTGCTTTAGCGTTTACGACAAAAGCTAATAGCAAAAAAATGGTAAAAATTTTGGTTCTCATTGTGTTTTTCATCAAACGTTTAATTCCCGAAATTTGGATTTAGCGGAATATATATTTTTTAGAAAAAAACAGCTCATTAAAGAAGTTCTATCAAAAAACCGAATAACCCGGCTTAATATTATTGAAAAACTCTAATTTAAGTCAAACGTTTGATTGCTTTATACGCTTCAAAAACGAACTTTTTTTTCTATTAATTATATACTCAAACCTTTAAATATAACGTTTAGAGCACAAAAAATTAAATTTAACTATTTAGGCTGCAAAGAATTTTCTATTACTTCTTTATAATAATCAACATAAGATGGAAGTATTTTTTTCAAATCAAAATCTTGCGCTCTCGTAAATGCATTTTCTTTGAAACGGTTCAAAGTTTCATCATCCTTTAAAATTTCTATTCCGTGGGCAGCCATCGATTCTACATCTCCAACATTGCTCATGTAGCCGCAAAAACCATCAACATTTAACTCAGGTAAACCGCCAGCATTGGTTGTAATAACCGGAACTTTGCATGCCATTGCTTCTAATGCTGCCAATCCGAAACTTTCAGATTCTGACGGCATTAAAAATAAATCAGAAACAGAAAGAATTTCTTCAACAGCATCCTGTTTACCTAAAAAGCGTACATGATCGCAAATGTTAAGTGTGCGGCACAATTGCTCATCATAAGCACGCTCTGGTCCATCACCAACCATCAATAATTTTGAAGGAATAACAGCCTGAATCTTTTCGAAGATTCGAATTACATCGGCAGTGCGTTTTACTTTTCTAAAATTACTGGTATGAATTAATATACGTTCGTTGTTTGGCGCAATTGCTTTTTTAAAGTGATCTTTTGCCTGCAAACTAAAACGATTAAAATCTATAAAATTTGGAATAACTTTAATATCCTTTGTAACCTCGAAATGGTTATAGGTATCATCTTTTAAATCTTGTGATACCGTTGTTACACCATCGCTTTGATTTATAGAAAAGGTAACAACAGGCTTATAAGTAGGATCTTTACCAACAAGGGTAATATCTGTACCATGAAGTGTAGTTACAACCGGAATATGTATGCCATAACTTGCTAAAATTTGCTTCGCCATAAAAGCTGCAGAAGCATGAGGAATGGCGTAATGAACATGTAAGACATCTAACTGTTCGAAACGAACAACATCTACCAATTTACTTGCAAGAGCCGATTCATAAGGTGCATAATCAAATAAAGGATAATCTCTTACCGAAACTTCGTGATAGAATAAGTTTGAGGAAAAGAAGTCGAGCCTTGCCGGCTGACTATACGTGATAAAATGAACCTGATGACCTTCGTTAGCAAGCGCTTTACCAAGCTCTGTTGCAACTACTCCACTACCACCAAAAGTGGGGTAGCAAACAATTCCTATCTTCATTTTTATTGTATTGTTGTTATGGCAAATGTAACCCAATTATATCTAATTTGAGTGTAAGACAATTGCAATAAAAAGGATAGAATTGGTAATGGATTTATTAAAGAATTTCTAAAAAACTAAACTTAACTATTTAGATTTTTTCATTTCTTCCTTGATTACAAGCAGAAGCTCATTCGGGCGTTGAGTACCTATGAAATATTCTAAACCATCTCTATCAGTCAAAACAACTGCATCTTTTCCTGAAGAATAGAAACGAATGGTTCCTTTTGTGTGTAAATTATAAACCGGATTATTGAAGAAATACCGACTATAAGTAGCTTTCTTAACGTCAATGATACTGTTCAAATCTATCTTAACGCGTTTGGTTGTCCAGAGTCCATCTAAAATTAAACTTCCATTATCAACCACAATTTTATATTGAATTAAAAAAAGCAAAAGCATAGAAACGCCAATAATGCCAAATCCTACTACTAAAAATAAATCCTGAGTATTATCACGGTCGCGTTCGTAAACGTAAGCAGCAAAACAAAATGCAGCCATTATCAGCCTGATGAATATGCGAACATAATCTCTGCCGATGTACTGTTTTTCGATGTATGCGAATTTGCTTTCCACTTATTTAATTTTGAGTTCGAATATAGCAACTTTTTTTGTTGAGTTAGATAATTTGTAACGGTTATCCTGCCGCATACCGGCAATCCATATAATTTCACCATTTCCATTAACTAAAATCGGCACGTTTGATTTTATATGCAAAGGCACCTTTTCATCAATGAAGAAATCGCTGATTTTCTTAAATCCTCTCATCCCTAACGGAATAAATCTATCGCCAGTTTGCCAATTTCTGATAATCAAAGGGAATTGTAGTACACTTGAATCAACAAAGATTTTATTTTTATCGGTCTCAAATTTTAGTTCATCAGTAAACTGAAGCTGAAAAATATGTTCATTATATTCGAATTGACTATCGTTTATATGAACAGATTTATGTAGATGTTCTTCTGTACTAATTTTACTAATAATTAAATAATCACGATTTATTGTTGCCTGATGGCTTGCGCTAAAAAATTTAATACCACTTTGTTTATTTAAGGCTTCAGTAATTTCTTCAACAACGGTTTCTAAAAAACTATAAGGTTTTAACAATTCGAAAAGTAAAAGCTTTTGTGGGTTTAGGGCTTTAATTTCTTCAATCGAAATGAAAATCCCATCGGCTTGCTCTAAAACAATTTCATTAGCGATTTTTACAACATGTAAATTCAAAAAGCTTTCTACATCGGCAAAACGAGCACTATTTTTAGCAAAGGTATGTTCAAGATTTGGGTTAATGTTTTGAAGGTGAGGAATAACTTCCAATCGCAATTTATTGCGCACATAATCTGTACTTGCGTTCGAACTATCTTCTACAAAAGAGATGTTATTTTCATCAACCAAATGATCAATTTCATTGCGAGTTAAGAAAAGTAGCGGCCTGATAAGCTTATCTCGTTTTGGCAATATGCCATGTAAACCACTAATTCCGGTACCTCTAACTAAATTAATCAGTACAGTTTCAACGGTATCGTTTTGGTGCTGGGCCAATGCAACATAATCATAGCCATGGGTAGTTCTTATTTCCTCAAACCAACTGTAACGCAAATCCCTTGCTGCCATTTGGGTAGAAATTTTATGCTCGTCGGCATATTTTTTTGTATCAAACTGCGTTACATAAAAAGGCAAGTTTAAGGATTGTGCCAGCGTTTTAACAAAATGCTCGTCACGTTGGGCTTCATCTTTCCTTAAATTAAAATTGCAGTGCGCTACACCAACATCAATACCACAAGTTTTAAAAAAATGTAACATCAAAACAGAATCTTTACCTCCGCTTACCGCTAAAAGAATTCTATTGCCCGTAACAAATAACTGTTCTTGTTGAATAAAATCGAGAAATTTTTGTACGGGTAGCATTCACCAAAAATATTTAATTTTAACCGGTTTCCAACGTTCGGAACAAAAAACTAACTTTGTAGAGTGCAAAAAATATTTGTCTTTCTTTTTTTACTGATGTGTCCGGTTTTATTATTTGGCCAGAAAAAAGGTTCTATTATAAAAATTATTTCCTCTACAAGAGCAAAAGCTATTACCAAAGAAAATGTAATACAATTTATAAATCCTGTTTTTCAACAAGATAATGCAACCCTATCCTGCGATAGTGCTGTTTTTTATAATGCAAGAAATTATTTTGAAGCGTATAAAAATGTTCACATTCAGCAATTAACAACAGATATTTATTCTGATGAATTGCAGTATGATGGAAATAAAAAGCATGCCCATTTAACAGGAAATGTTAGAATGGTTGACCCAAAATCTACTTTAACCACTAATGTTTTAGATTATAATATGGTGGCCAAGATTGGTACTTACACCAATGGAGGTAAGATAGTAACACAAGACCAAGGCATTACTTTAACCAGCAAAAACGGATATTACTTTAATAATACCAGCGATGCATATTTTAGGTACAATGTTGTAGTGGTTACGCCTCAAAGCACCATTAAATCGGATACTATGCGTTATAACCTGGATTCGAAGTGGACCTATTTTTACGGACCAACCAACATTAAAGGTAAAGACGATAATATGTATACTGAAAATGGCGCCTATAATACAACAACTGAAGATGCCTACTTTGGTAAAAAGAATTTATATACCCAAGGAACAAAATCTCTAAGAGGCGATAGTTTATACTATTATGGGAAAACAGGCTACGGAAAAGCGGTAAGAAACATCGTTTTTACAGATAAGAAAGACGGAACAAAAATGTTTGGTGATTTAGGCTTCTATTATAAGATAGACCAGCGAACATTGGTTACCAAGAATGCATATATCGATTTAATTTCTGGCGATTCGGTAATGGTAAACAATAAGAAACGTCCAGACACACTTCGCCTTGGTGCTGATACTTTGCAAACGCAGGTGGTATTGCAGAAAACATTAAAACTGATACCAAAAATTTTTGTCAAAGCCGATAACCAGGTGGGAGAAGATGAGGAGGAAACGGAAAAACCCGAAAGAAATACCGAAATTGCTGAAAGTTCTGGTAATAAAAAACCTACCAATAGCCAAAGCAAAGAACCTAAAATTAAGCGTGGAGAGAAATTGCCACCCAAAAAACCTGATGATGTTTCTGATAAATTAACCGATAGTTTAAAGTTAAAAATCGATTCGACAAAGATAAATTTTGTAAAATCAAAAACAGATACGCTATTGAAGAATGTAAAGAAACCAGATTCTATAGTGAAAGTTTTGCCCAAGATTAAAACGGACTCTTTACAAAAATTAGTTTCTAAAAAAGGAATTAAGGATACTATTAGCAAGTCTATTGCTAAATTAAAACCTTCTTTATTGAAACCAGATTCTGCATTTAATCCGGCAGATACTATAACAACCCGAATTATTAAAGCCCATCATAACGTTAAAATTTTCAAAAGCAATATCCAGGCGAAAACTGATAGCTTATTTTATACCAATGCCGATTCTACCTTACGCTGCTTTGGCAATCCAATAATTTGGTCGCAAGGTTCGCAAGTAGTTGGCGATACCATATACGTACAATTTAAAAAGAATAAGCTGAATAATTTGCAGGCTTTCAGGAATGCATTTTTGGTAAATACGCCTGCCGATTCGTTAAGGTTTAATCAGATTAAAGGTCGCTACATGACCGGATTTTTCTTTGAAGGAAAATTAAAAACACTGTATGTTGATGGCAACGCCGAAAGTATTTATTATACACAAGATGATAGTACGAAGGTGTATAAAGAAATGAATCAAACGGTTAGCAGTCGTATAAAATTTACTTTTAAAGATAATGATATTGATGATATTGTTTACATCAATAGCATTGAAGGCGCTTTAAATCCAGAAATTAAAACCGAAAAGGATAACGTTTTGAAAGGCTTCTCCTGGAAACCGAAAGACAGACCAAAATCGAGAAAAGAAGCAATTGGCGCAACAGGTAGCAACAAAGCTAAAGCGAATGTGAAAAGTACTCCAGCAAAGACAACACCAAAAGCGGTGACGAAGCCCCTTGCAAGTAAAACCCTAGTTGTGATTAAACCAATTGTGCCTAAATTCATCCCTAAAACCGATTCCTTGCCGAATTTTGGTATTAAGCCAATATTGCCTAAAAAGGATACGACGAAAATAGCACCAAAACTCTTATTTAAACAATAAGCAGGATTGACCTTACTTTGTTAAAAACGCTAACATTTTTTTCAAAGCAATTGCTCGGTGGCTGATGCTATTCTTTTCCTTCATATCCATTTCTGCAAAAGTAATGTCATAACCATCAGGCTGAAAAATCGGATCGTAGCCGAAACCTTTAGCGCCAGACAATTCTGTTCGTATGGTGCCATTTATTACACCTTCAAACAAATGGTTTTCTCCATTTTGCATTAAAGAAATAACAGTTTTAAACCTAGCTTTCCGGTTAACAATACCGTCCAATTTTTTCAGCACCAAATTAATATTCTCTAAGCTATCTCTGCTTCCTGCGTATCTGGCAGAATAAACACCTGGTTCATTGTTTAAAACTTCAACCTCCAAGCCGCTATCATCGGCAAAACAATCTAATTTATAATGAGTTGCAACATACTGGCTTTTAAGCGTCGCATTTCCTTCAAAGGTATCGGCAGTTTCCGGAATATCAGCAAAACAACCAATATCTTCTAAATTTAAAACATCATATTGTCCAATTAAAGCAGCACGAATTTCTTCAGTTTTATGCTGATTATTTGTTGCGAAAACTAGTTGATTCATAAATTAGGTGTTACTTAATTTTTTGAAGGTGCGACCAAAGGGCTTTTTTCTCGGTTAGATTACTGTCTAAATCATGAAGATTAGGAGCAAATATCATCTTGGTTGACTCATGTATTAAAATCTCATTTGCCCACACTAAATTTAAGTTCAAATGATTGGTTTCAACGCCAAATGCAAGCACTAACTGCGGTTTAAAAAATTGCTGTAATTCAGCATAGTCTGTTTCTAGGTGATTTGCGTAGTTTAAAAGCGCAAAATCTGGCGTACTTAAATCAATTGCTTTAACAATTTTCCGAAGCAACTCCCTACCCTGTTCGCTGCTTACATCGTAGTTCTTATCATTAACCAAAATAAGAACAAACTTTTTATTTCCACCTAGATATTTAAAGTCTGGCTTTGGTTTAGGCTCTTCTGAAATAAGCGGAATTTCTGCGTTTTCTATATATTCATTTTCAACTATTACAGGTGTTTCATCCTTCAAAACTGAAATTTTATTGTTATCAGCCGCTTGTTTTAGTGGGGTAAATTTGTCAGAAACACCTTCATAGGCAACCTCAGCATCGATTTTAACGTCCTTGTCTTCAACCAAAAAAACATCTTCAGTAAAAAATAACCTTAAAGCATTTGCGTTGTTGGTAACCTGACTTTCCATTCGTATTTTTGCAGTAAAATAATATCTGTTAAAATTAGTTAAATATCTTATAATAGCCCCGCTTATTGTTACTTTTATCCTTTAAATTCTGTAGAATATTCTGTGTGAGAAAGGCGTATTGCTTATTTGTTTTAGGCTTATTGGGTAGTTCGGCGTTTGCGCAAAATGTTGCCACAATTAACAATAAACCCGTTAGCAGTAAAGAGTTTATGTGGGCTTACAAGAAAAGCCACAATGGCAATAACACTACAGATTATAACGAGCTATTGAATTATTTAAATTTGTACATCAATTTTAAATTAAAGGTATTAGATGCCCGAGAAATGGGGCTTGATAAAAACAACACGTACAAGGCAGAAATTAAGACTTTCGAAAGCGCTTTAGACGCACACAAAAAGGCAATTAATTCGAGCAAAGATTATGATTATCTACTAAATGAATATCGCGAAGGTGTTTTAATGTTTAACGTTTCCGAACAGAAAATATGGAACAAGGCACAGGATGATGAGCAAGAGATAGATGATTTTTACAGAAGAAATAAATTAATTTATAACAAACCATTGCATGACGTAAGAGGTGAAGTTATTGCCGATTACCAACAACAATTGGAAAGCAATTGGCTGAAAAGCTTAAGAGAAAAATATCCGGTTAAAATTAATGATACTGAATTGCGGAAGTTGATAAAGCCCTAACTAAATCAAATTCAATTAATTAAACCATTAGTAGTAAATTTGCAAAATACAATAAATAGAATGAAGAAAGTTTTTTTAGTAGTAACTGCTTTGGTAAGCTTGTTTTTTAACAGCTATGCTCAAAAAAATAACATCGATAAAGTTGCTGCTGTAGTAGGTAATGGTATTATTTTATTATCAGATTTAAATCAGCAATACACCCAATATTTGTATCAGGGAAATCAGCCTAACCCAAGTATTAAGTGTATGATTTTACAACAAACCTTAACGCAAAAATTGCTTAAGCAACAAGCCGAAATCGATTCGGTGATGGTAGAAGATGGGCAGGTTGATGATGAGGTAAATAGAAGAATGCGTTCGATGATGCAACGTGCCGGCGGACAAGAACGCTTGGAATCGTTTCTAAACAAATCTTTATTGCAGTATAAAGATGAGATGAGACCATCAATAAAAGATGAATTGCAGGCACAGAAGATGCAAAGTAAGATTACAGAAAACATCAATGTTACTCCTCTGGAAGTTGAAAAATATTTCAAATCTTTAGGCGATAGCGTTCCTGAATTTGGTACTGAAGTAGAAGTTGGAGAAGTGATTTTAAATCCGCAGCTGACTAAAGCAGAAAAAGAAAGGTTTCATGATAAAATTGAAGCTTTACGTTTACGAATTAAAGGTGGAGAAGATTTCGGCGCATTAGCGAAAGCATATTCTGAGGACCCTGGTTCAGTTGGTGATGGTGGCGATTTAGGTTTCTTTGATAGAAACATGATGGCCAAAGAGTTTACATCTTGGGCATTTAAACTTAAAGCAGGTGAAATGTCGCCAGTATTTGAAACAGAATTTGGCTTTCACATATTACAAGTTATAGAGCGAAGAGGTGAGCAGGTTCATGCCCGCCACATTTTAATTATGCCAAAAAGTACACAATCTAGTTTAGATAGAGTTAAGTTGCATGCCGACAGTATTTACAACAACATAATGGCTAAAAAACTAACTTTTGCTGCAGCTGCTAATTTATACTCTGATAATAAAGAAACAAAATACAACGGTGGTATGATGCTTAATGCAGATAACGTACAAGCCAGAACAACTTTTATACCGTTGGAGAAAGTAGATCCATCTATATTTTTAGTAATTGATACCATGAAAGTTGGTAGCATTTCTAAACCAAATTTATTTACTGCTGCTGATGGGAAACAGGGTTATCGTTTATTGTATTTAAAATCGAAAATTCCACCTCATAAGGCAAACCTCGGACAGGATTTCCCTAAAATAAGGGATGCTGCACAAACAGATAAAATCAATCGCATCTTAAGTGAATGGTTTGAAAAACGCCGTGAAAGCACATATATTAAAATTGACGACGAATTTGAAACTTGTCCTGAATTAAAAATCTGGACGAAGAACACTACGCAAACCAAGTAAATGCCGATGCAGTACAAGAACGAAGTAGAAGCTGTTGATGCGCTTCATCAATCTTTTAACAACATAAAAGCAGAAATTAGCAAGGTTGTTATTGGTCAGGATGATATTATTAAAGCTGTTTTAATAGCCATTTTTAGCAACGGACATTGTTTGTTGGTTGGCGTGCCAGGCTTAGCAAAAACTTTACTTGTACAAACGGTGGCTTCGGTGTTGGATTTAGATTTTAACAGAATTCAATTTACGCCAGATTTAATGCCTAGTGATATTATTGGAGCTGAAATTTTGGGTGAAGACAGGCACTTCAAATTTATCAAGGGACCAGTTTTTTCGAACATTATTTTAGCTGATGAGATAAACCGTACACCACCAAAAACTCAAGCTGCATTGTTAGAAGCCATGCAAGAGAAATCGGTTACAGCGGCAGGTTTAACACATACATTACCAAAACCATTTTTTGTATTAGCCACTCAAAATCCTATTGAGCAGGAAGGAACTTATCCCCTACCAGAAGCGCAATTAGACCGTTTTATGTTCAACATTCAGTTAAATTATCCGGCTTTTGCAGATGAATTAACAATTGTTAAAAATACAACCAGCAATAAAACAGTTCAGTTACAAAAAATTATCCATGCAGATGATATTCAATATTTTCAGAAACTGATTAGAGATATTCCGGTTACCGATAATGTTTTAGAATACGCTGTAAAATTAGCAGCGAAAACTCGTCCTAACAGCGAATTTGCTACTGATGCCATTAATAAGTACATAAGTTGGGGCGCTGGTCCGCGGGCTTCGCAATTTTTAGTTTTAGGTGCTAAATGCCATGCCGCAATTTCGGGTAAATACGCACCAGATATTGAAGATGTGCAAGCCGTAGCGGAACCAATTCTTCGCCATCGTATAGTGCGAAATTATCGTGCTGAAGCAGAAGGTTTATCCATTGAGAAAATAATAAAAGATTTGTTGTAAGTATTTGAAATAGAAATAAAAGTCAAATCTTTATATTTTAAACTTTGTTACTATCTTTAGCAAACATTTACAAAGCATAAATTTTAAATCAAAATATTCGATATGTCAGCTCACGATTCACACGCACCAGTTCAGCAAACATCAGGCATTTGGGCTTTACCATTAACCGCATGGATTCTGGTTTTAATATTAGTCGTAATTTTTACCAGACCAATTTTTAATCATGAAGAAGCACCTGCCTCATCTCATGAAAAAACAGAAATGCCAGCTCACGAAGGAGCAGAAGCAGCACCACATCATTAAGAGATAAAAAATATTCATAAAAAAATGCGCTGAAAACATCAGCGCATTTTTTGTTTAGACGTTACTTAATCTGTCCGATGATGTTTGGAAAATCAGTTATAATTCCATCTACACCCAAACTCTTAAAATATGTAATTTCTTTAACCGTATTTACCGTCCACGGGATAATTTTAATACCCATTGCATGGCATCTATCTACCAATCCTTTACCTACCAAAATAGAATACGGGCTATAAATGGTTGGCTTGAAGCCTAATTTCTCGATGTAATCTTCAAACGGTTCCTTCTCATCAATTAATAAAGATGTTTGTATTTTAGGATATTTCTCATGCAAATATTGTAATGTTCGCATATCGAACGATTCAATAATCACTCTCTTCGATATTTTCTTTGCATTCACTACATCCATAATTAAATCTATAAACTCTGCAGGCTCAGGATGGAATTCATTATCACCATTCTTAATCGTTTTTGTTTCGATGCTGTAAACTGGCTTCTTTAATTTATTTTCATTTACATATGCCTCCACTGCATCAATAGTTTCTGATAAAAGTGGTTTTGATGCCTTAAATTTCATTTGTCCGGGAAAGCGAGCATGAACTTTACTCCCAACATCAAACTTCTTTATCTCATCATAATTCATTTTGTAGATATTGAAGTTCTTTTGCTCTTTAAAAGTAATTGCCTTTCCATTGGGCTGCAAAGAAATTTCATTATTAAAATAGGGCTCCTGTGATAATACTACTTCTTTATCTTTCGAAATCACAGCATCCATTTCTAAAGTATTAACACCTAAATCTAATGCTTTTAACATCCCTTTAACGGTGTTTTCGGGCATAATACCACGTGCTCCGGCCTTCCCTTGCACATCGAACTTTTGTTTTTGAGCTAAAACCTGTAAGCAAACAAAACTTACAAGGAGCAGAAGATTAAATTTTTTATTCATGAAATTAAAACGTAAATCGATTAGATTAATTTTTGTAGCACAAAGCAAATGCTATACAATAAATTTGTTCCTGCTTTTGGCTATATCTCTTCGCTGCGCTTCGAGGATACCGCCGCAATCAGGGCTAATGTGAAAGGGCGTTGCAGCTAAAAAACCAGTTGCTTAAAACAAAAAAAGGGCTTCATTTTACCGAGCGCCCTTTATAAAATTCACATTAAATATTATCTATCTGCTGGCACAAAAGCCTGAACTATTAAGTTCCAGCTTGCATCAGCAGCTTTTTCGTAAACAAAAACGTAGTTAAAGCTTTCTCTTAAATCTGCCTTATAATCTATCGTTGCAACACCATACGTGTAGGCTAAGTCGCTTCCTAAAGCTTTATCCACACCTGCGGTTTTTAAATTAATTTTATCAACCATTCCATTTAAAAAAGTTAGGATTTTTCCTTTGCCTTCAATTGCTTCATTGCCTGGGAATAATAAACGAGCATTGGGAGTTAGAAAACCTCCAAAAGCACCAATACCGTGGGTTTTGAGAAATGTATTAAGTGTTTTTTCTGTAGTTAAAATTACATCCTTTGCTGCTTTCTGGTCTTTCTCATTTAAAAATTTTGGAATGTAGCGGTCTTTTGGCTCCTCATAACGTTTCGTAGTATTTGCCAAAGGCTTATTGCTTTCAGTAGCCAAATCTATTGCTAGCTTCCAGGTGCCGTTTTCTGCTTTCCAAATAGAAAGATACTGACCATATTTTTTTTCAGTACCACTTAATTCATACGGACCAGTAGTAAAACCTAAATCACCACTTCGCGATACTTTTGCATAGTTAGGTTCCCACATTACTTCGCTTGTACCTTTTGATTGACCTGCATAAAAAGTTTTTGCATTAACAGGATTTGGTCTGAAAACTAAAGTATTTGCTGATGAAAACTCCAGGTAAGCATCTTTATCGCCCCTTTTGGCTATTGTTTTTGCAAACTCCTTTTCGGCGTTAACAAGAGATTTAGTTGTTCCGTCACTTTTTTGCGCAATGGCGCTGAACGATAATGCAATTGCAAAAGTGGTTGTTAATATTTTTTTCATGAGGATAAATTTATTTGTTGAAGCTATGCAGCCAGTTCTAATTAGATGAACAATTATGCTGATTCCATCTTCATTTGTATTAAGGTATGGCGAATATAAAATTTTATGTACCAGATGTTTGTAAAAGTAATTAACAATTTAACATTTACTTTTCGCGGTAAATGGTTTCTAGCACGGTTTGCCCGGTAGCCTTAATTGTATTTTTATCGATGTTGGCTAAATTATCAAGTTGTGTATGCCAGTTTATGTAAAACCCGCTATTATCATTGTAATGTATAATATCTATTGATGGCACACCAGCTTTGTTCATCCAGAAATGGTCGTCAACCAGTTTACCACTAGGAATGCTTACAAAATATGATGAATACCCAATTTCACTTCCAATATTCCAAACCTTATTTACTACTTCAGGGGCCGATTGGCGAGAAATTTCATCTTGTGTAAACTGTGCGTTTCCCCCACCTACCATATCCAAATTGATGCCGTACATTGCTTTATAGCCATTTGCCAAAGCATTTTTAGCCCAATATTGCGAACCTAAGCACCAAGTGGTTTCATCAGGCGTTTCATCATTGGCTTTGCCATAATCTTCCAAATCCCAAAGAACAAAATCTACACCAACATTTGGTTGTTTTTGTTGCATTTGCCTTGCCATTTCTAAAATAACAGCAACACCGCTTCCGGCATCATTAGCTGCATCAAATGGTTTCGTGTGGTTTGCAGGATCGGTATCTTGGTCAGAAAATGGGCGGGCATCCCAATGTGCAGTAATTAAAACCCTATTCTTGTTCTCCGAATTAAAGCTTGCCAATATATTTTTTAACTGAAAGCTTTTACCATCGTAAGTTGTGGTTTTTGCACCTTGCATTTTAACCTCAGCACCGAATGATTTTAGTTTCGAAACCAAATAATCAGCACACTTTTGATGCGCTACGGTACCGGGTATTCTCGGACCAAAATCTACCTGCGCTTTCGTATATGCAAAAGCACTATCGGCATTAAACTCTGGCGAAACCAGTTTTATCTCCTGTTCAACAGTTTCTGTTTGCTCGGTTTTCTTATCGTTCTTACACGCTTGAAAAGCTAATAATATGAGTGCAGGAAGTATATAAAGTTTTTTGTTCATGGGAAGGTTGAGGTTGAGATTAAGGCTGAGGTTAAGGTTGAGGCTAAGATTGAGGCTGAGGTTAAGACTGAGGTTGAGTGCTAACTAGGATTTACTCCAGGTTGTACCTTCTTTACCATCTTTAAGCTGAATACCCAATTCTTGCAAACCGATTCTTATCTTATCAGAAGTTGCATAATCTTTATTTTCCTTAGCTTCTTTACGCAAATCTATAACCATTTGTAAAACACTGTTTAATTCCAGATTATCAGATTCTTCATCTTTCAAACCCAAAATATCAAAAACAAAATCATTAATCAACTGCTTCAATTTATCCAATTCAGTAGCTGAGATTTTTCCCTTTCCATCATAAACTGTATTGATAATTCTTACCGCTTCAAACAGTTCTGCTATTAAAACCGGACTATTAAAATCATCGTTCATTGCATTTACACAATTCAGCTTTAATGCGTCGATATCGAATTCGTTTTCCTCAGATGTATTTAATTTATCCAATAAACTTACGGCAGCCATTAATCGGCGAAAACCTTTTTCCGATGCATCGAGTGCATCATTAGAAAAATCTAAAGTGCTGCGATAGTGAGCCTGCATCATAAAAAACTTTACCGTCATCGGGCCATAGCCTTTCTTTAACAATGGGTGGTCGCCGGTAAACAATTGTAAAGGAAGAAACCCATTACCAGCCGATTTTGACATTCGGGTTCCGTTTACGGTTAACATATTGGTATGCATCCAGAATCGAGCAGGTTGATGTTTGCTGCAAGCTTCTGACTGAGCAATTTCGTTGGTATGATGCGTTGCCGCCAAATCCATTCCACCACCGTGTATATCAAATTCTGCACCTAAATATTTCGCACTCATTGCCGAACATTCGATATGCCAACCGGGAAAACCTAAACCCCATGGCGATTGCCATTGCATCAAAGTTTCTGGTTTTGCTTTAATCCACAATGCAAAATCTAATCGTCCTTTTTTCTCATCCTGACCGCCCAGTTCGCGGGTATTGTTCAGCATGTCTTCCAAGTTACGATTGGTTAAAATGGTGTAATTGTATTCTTTACTATATTTTTCTACATCAAAATAAACATTACCGCCAATTTCGTAAGCGTAGCCATTTTCGATGATGATTTTTATCATCTCAATTTGCTCAATAATGTGCCCAGTAGCTGTCGGCTCTATGCTCGGCGGCAAAGTATTAAACATCCGCATAACATCATGAAAGCCAAGTGTGTACTTTTGTACAATTTCCATTGGCTCTAGCTGCTCTAACTTCGCTCGTTTTGCAAATTTATCGTCACCCTCATCTCTATCTCCCTCCAAATGGCCTGCATCTGTAATATTTCTCACATATCGAACCTTGTAACCCGAATATTTTAAATAGCGGAAAATTAAATCGAACGACATAAAAGTTCGGCAATTGCCTAAATGCACATCACTGTAAACTGTTGGTCCGCACACATACATGCCAACATTTGGTGCATTTAAGGGTATAAACAGTTCTTTTTTACGAGAAAGCGTATTATATAGTTGTAAGCCGGTATTCATATTGCAAATGTAATATTTACCATCGTAAAGTTTTAAAATTGATAAATTGTTTAACAATCCAATTGGTTAATTGACAATTCATACATTAAGTAATCTAAATATTTTATCTGAAAATCAATACTACAGCCATTTTGGCTGTTAGCGCAGTAAAGCGTAAAACGGAAACAAATTTAGTTTCTTGTACAAGCCTTGCGCTGCTAAATTATAAACCGTTTGGTGTATTAAACCAATTTGAAATTATTTTGGAAATGAAAGGGCAGTACCTTTTGGCGGTCTTCAGTCCTGCTGTTCGCTGTAGCCTCGCGAAAAAGCTCGGGCTGCCGCTACCATCAGGTTTATAAACGAAGGATTGTGGACCATGCAAACCTTTAAAATGGAATACAGCTTTTGCAGATTAGCCCCGGTTGAAGCGAACATGTAGCAACAGCCATTTCGGCTGTTAGCGCAGTAAAGCGTAAAACGGGAACGAATTTAGTTTCTGGAGCAAGCCTTGCGCTGCTGAATTATAAACCGCTTTATATATTTAGACCCGTTTCAAATTGTTTTGGAAATAAGTTTATTGCGTTATTTATTTACCACCTCAGTCACCTTAGAAAATCTAAGTGTAGATGTTTAAGCCTGGAAACTATTTTTCAGGTTTGAAAACAAATGGTTACGCAACATGCAAACCCTTAAAATGGAACACCACATTTGCAAAATAGCCCCGGTTGAAGCGAACACGTAGCAACAGCCATTTCGGCTGTTAGTGCAGTAAAGCGTAAAACGGGAACAAATTTAGTTTCTTGTACAAGTCTTGCGCTGCTAAAATTTATATTACAGGAAGCTTAAAATCTACTCCTCTAATTTACAGCCTTATTTAAGCTTTGCTTTAAAAACTTTTTCTAATTTTTCTAATTTAGGTAGAATCACCAATCTGCAATAAGGCGCATCAGCATTGTTTTTGTAATAATTTTGGTGATAGCTTTCTGCCGCATAAAAAGGTTTTGCTGCTTCAATTGCTGTAACTACTTTTTTGCCGTAAGCATTAGTAGCATTTAATTCTGCTTTGTACTTTTCGGCTAAAGCTTTTTGCTCTGGTGTGTGGTAAAAAACAACCGAACGGTATTGCGTTCCGCTATCTGCACCCTGGCGGTTAAGTGTTGTAGGGTCGTGACTTTTCCAAAACACTTCTAATAAATCTTTATAGGTAATTTGCATTGGGTTATAGGTAATTTCTAAAACCTCCGCATGACCAGTAAAACCTGTACAAACTTCTTCATAAGTTGGGTTAGCAATTTTACCACCTTCATACCCCGATTTTACAGATACAACACCTTTCAATTTTTGAAATATAGCTTCCGTACACCAAAAGCATCCCATTCCAAATGTTGCCTTCTCGGTTTTCTTTCCTTGTGCATTAGCTTGATTTAAAGTTAATGCAGTTAATAAAATTAAAATTATCTTTTTCATGTTGTGTGTTTATTGTTTTGTAAACAATACAATCTTGTTGTTAATGTTTCGCGATAAGATTGCATTGTTATTTGCTAACTATATTACGAAATAAAATTATTTAAAGTTTCCAATCCATCAATAATGGGTTTAGAATGACAATAGCTATATTTTGTGGATTTAAATTTAGATGTTAATAACTTAAGTTATTGATAATGTTTAATTTATATAAGCAAACACTATCTACTTAAGCCTTATTAACAATTCTTAGTAAATTCGTGTAATACTAAAATTAAAAATATGTCAACACCCTATATTCCATGTTTAGATTTAGGTTCTTACATTAACGGAACCGAAGCAGAACGTAAAAAATTTTCTGATGAGCTAGGCAGGGCTTTCAACGATTCTGGATTTGTAACCATCACCAATCACGGTTTAAGTCAGGATTTAATTGATAAGCTTTACGAAAACATTAAAGCTGCATTTGCATTGCCTTTAGATGTAAAGAAAAAATACGAGAAACCAGAACTTGCTGGTCAGCGAGGTTACACTAGCGCCGGTAAAGAAACAGCTAAGGGCGCTAAAACTCCCGATTTAAAAGAATTCTGGCAAATTGGACAAGAAGTTACAGACGGCGATCCGGTGAAAAATGATTACCCTGATAACGAGGTTTTAGAAGAACTACCTGAATTTAATAAGGTAACAAACGGTATATATAAAAAACTAGAGGAAAACGGAACTCATCTGTTACGTGCTATAGCAACTTATCTCGAACTACCAATTAATTACTTTGATAAACACGTTCATAATGGAAACTCGATATTAAGAGGCATCCATTACTTCCCAATCGAAAATCCTGAAACCATACCTGATGATGCGGTTCGTGCAGGAGCCCATGAAGACATTAATTTAATTACGCTATTAATTGGCGCCAGTGCAGATGGGCTTGAAGTATTAACCCGAAGCAATGAGTGGTTGCCAATAAAAGCGCATCATACTGATATTGTGGTAAATGTTGGCGATATGTTGCAAAGGTTAACTAACAATAAGTTAAAATCGACTACACATAGAGTTGTAAATCCTCCACGCGAATTGATGAAAACTTCTCGTTTTTCGGTGCCGTTTTTCTTACATCCGCGTAGCGATATGGATTTAACCAGTTTACCATCTACCATTGATGCTGAACATCCAAAAGTATATAGTGATATGACTGCTGGAGAGTATCTTGATGAAAGGTTAAGAGAAATTGGGTTGAAGAAATAGTTTTCTGTTTTCAGTTATAAGTTGTCTGTTCTCTGTTCCTATTTAACCTCACCTTATCAAAGTTTTTGGTTAGGCGAATGGTGTGTTGTCCCTCTCCTTGAAAAGATGGATTTAATGGGAGTGGTTAATATGATAACCATTGTTTTAAAACACAGTCTTTCGTTTCCCTCTCTTTAAGGAGAGGGATGCAATGACTCAAAATAATCACTATTATTCATAGGGTGAGGTAAAAAAGTCTTTCAGCTTGTCCAGATGAAAATTTAAAGCGCCAAAGAAATTCGGCGCTTTTTTTCTACCTTGAAATATGCATTCAACTCATTTAGAAATTTTCGCCGAAATCGACGGAATTGGTTCCGCTTCAGGATTATTTTTGAAAGAGAATAAACTTTATATCATTGGAGACAATAGCGCCAATCTAAATGAATTTGATGTATCTAACAAGCAACTCAACAAAATTAAAATACTGTTTAACAAAGATTTAAATGCTTCTCAGAACATAGCAAAAGCAGATAAACCCGATTTTGAAGTACTTTGTAATTATCAAGACAGATTATTTATTTTAGGTTCTGGCTCTACAAAGAATAGGAATTTGATGATAGACTTTAATCTAAAATCTAAAGAAATTATCGAACATGATTTAACTACTGTTTACAACAAAATAAAAACTACTGCAAAAATTGATGATGACAATTTTAATATAGAAGGTGCTATTTTCACAGGCAAATTGTGGCTCTTATTTAATCGAGGTAACGGCATAAATGCTAAAAATGGGATATTTCTTATCAAAGGAGAAGACCTGACTAATGCTGATAATCCCACATTTGTGAGGATAAATTTGCCTCATATAAATCATATAGAATCTACTTTTACAGATGCTATTTTATACAAGAACGAGATTTTTTTCATTGCAACAGCAGAAGACACAAATTCTACTTATAATGATGGTGCAATACTTGGAAGTTTTATAGGAAGCATTAATTTACAAACACTAAAGCTGAATTTTGCTACTAAAATATCGGATGTAAATAAGTTCGAAGGCATTTGTTTTTTAAAAGAATCGAACAATAAAATAGAATTTCTGCTCTGCGAAGATAGAGATACAGAAGAATTAAAATCTACTATTTACAGGTTAACGATGAATTTGTAATCTTGCTTACTATAATTTAATAATAGGTTTACAAATATTCTATACCTTAACACAATGAAAAAAATCTTCTTAATCCATCTCATTTTATTAATAAACCTAACTTTTGTATTTGCTCAATCTTCAAGCATAAAAGATTTGTATTGGGATTATACAATGATAAGAATGACCGATACTGAAAAGCCTAAAGCGATTGCATTGGCGACAGATGTTTTGAAACATTCTTCAGAATTAACACCAAAGCAAATTGCTAATGTTACTTACCATTTGGGCAGGCTTTACGAAGAAACCAATCAAATGCCTTTGGCTATTCCATACTACGAAAAAAGTATTCAGCTAACGCCTGGCTATTACGTTCCGTATTTAGCTTTAGGTAATTATTATTTTAAAAATTGTAAAGATTTAATTGTTAAAATGAATGCCGCAGCCGAAGCTAAAGATTTGGCTTCACATACAAAACTAACAGATGATTATAAGAAACTGGCAACAAAAGTAGCTGCTTATTTAGAGCGATCTTATGCTTGCGATCCGGACGATGATACAATGAATATGATTACTTATTTATACCAGACATCTAAAAACCCTACAGCTTTAACTTCGCTTGATGACCGTATTAAGAAACTTGCTGAAGGTTGTATTACTTTGCTAGATGATGAGTAAAATTTTTAAACCTATAAGGTTTTGAAAACCTTATAGGTTTAGTGAAAAACTATTTCCTCGATTCATCAATGGCCTTATTCACAACATCTTGAATTCGACCTCTAACTTTTAAGTTCGATAATTTATCGGTCACAGTGGGGTTTACACGATTAGAAAGAAAAACATAAACCAAACCTCGTGATGGATCCACCCAAACACAGGTTCCTGTATATCCGGTATGTCCGTAGGTTTGCGGTGAAGCTAAATCTGATGGATAGTGTTTACTTGAATCAGGATCCCAACGGTCAAACCCCAAACCTCTGCGACTAACTGCCGATTGCTTTGAAGTGAACATATCAACTGTTGATGGTTTAAAATATTCTTCGCCACCGTAAGTCCCTTTATTTAACAACATTTGATAGATTATAGCCAAATCGTTTGCACTAGAAAATAAGCCTGCGTGACCAGAAACTCCGCCAGCTAAACCTGCACCTTGATCGTGAACGTAACCAACCAATAATGTTTTTCTAAAGTATTTATCATCTTCTGTTGGAATGATTTGGTCTTTCGCAAAACGATTTCTAGGTAAAAAACCTGCCGTTTGCATGCCCAATGGCTTATAAAAATTTTCATAAGCATATTCATTTAAAGGCTCTTCGCTAATGTGTTCAACAATATCCTTCATCACATACATGCTTATATCGCTGTAAACATATTGTCCTCGGGTTCTAATTGGCGAATTCAACATCTTGGGCCACATAAAATCTTTAAAAAAACCTTTTTTGATATAATAATTATCTGCAACCTTTGTTGGAAATGCAGCAGTTGAATCTCTACTGTAATCGCCAGCTTTTACATAATCGTGAAAAGGAATAAATGGGATAAAACCGGCCTGATGCAACATTACCTCTCTAACCTGAATGTTATTCATAGGTGTTGTTCTGGCTTTAGAAATATAAGCACCAATATTGGTATCTAACTTCAATTTGCCCTCTTCAAAAAGGCGCATTACTGATGGTGTTGTTGCAGTAACTTTAGTAACAGAGGCTAAATCGAAAATATCGGTAACCTTATCAGGCAAAGTAGAATCATAAGTATGCGTGCCATAAGCTTTGTTAAAAATCACCTTTCCATCTTTGGCCACCAAAACAACCATGCCAGGTGTGGCTTTCTGACTGATGGCTTCGGCAGCTATAGCATCAATCTCTTTCAAATTGTTAGAATTTACACCAGCATCTTCCGGAACGGTATATTTCAATCGAGTAGCAGTGGTTATAAAACCCGAGCCAAGCGCAAACTTTGCAGAAAAAGTTGATGCTAATTTATTGCTCGCGGCAATACCACCAAAAATATACTGCGGTACAATTGCTGCCGCATCGGTAGAATTTTGGGCAGTCCATACTATTGGCGATTTTAATAAATCGAACGCTTTTAAACCAGTCCCGTTACCAAAATAAGAAACAACTACCGATTTGCTTTTACTAATGCTATTAATGAAATTTAGGTATTTTGTGTTGGTAATGTTCTTATCATCTATAGATACCAGAATAACATTAAAATATTTTAAATCATCTTCCAAATCATTTAAATTCAAACTGTCTTTGTAAGCATCGGCAGAGAATGAAGTAATTTTATCATACTTGTTTGCCAAACTATCGAAAACCAAGTTATAAGCAAAACCTAAACTTACCGAAGCGATATTTTTCTTATCAAGCGATTTTAAAGGGATATTTCCCTTTTCGTTATTTAGTAAAACTGTTGTTTGTGTAATAGTATTGGCAATAGTGAGTTTTTTTTCGTTTGTAGCATGCTCTTGTGCGCAAGCCATTAAACATAAAATATTTAGAAAACTTGCTGCCGCCAGAATAATTAATCTATTTCGCTTCATATACTTTTTCTCCGTTCAAATAGGTTTTTAGTACTTTGGTTTTTAATATGTTTTGGGGTGATGATTTTACAATATCATTATCAAGAATTACAAAATCGGCAAATTTGCCAATTTCCAAACTTCCTTTTTCCTGCTCTTCAAAATTTGCTTTAGCAGCCCAAATCGTCATTCCTCTTAATGCCTCTTCAGGTGTTAGTGCATTTTCCATTTGGAAACCACCTTTTGGGAAACCCTTTGCATCTTCTCTAACAGTTGCAGCATAAAACGTTAATAATGGATTAATGTTTTCTACCGGAAAATCAGTTCCAAGCGGAATCCATCCATTCTGTTTTAGCAATTGTTTGTATGCATAAGCATCTTTCAGACGTTGAGCACCCAATCTTTGTCCGGCCCAATACATATCTGATGTGGCATGAGTTGGTTGTACCGATGGAATAATACTTGCTTTACCAAAAAGATTAAAATCGTTTGCATTAACAACCTGGGCATGTTCAATTCGCCAGCGCTTATCATTTTTACCTTTTAAAACATTATTGTAAATTTTTAACATTACCCTATTGGCCGAATCGCCGATGGCATGTGTACACATTTGGAAATTATGTTCAGCAATTTTTGCCGCCACTTCTTCATAATGTTTTACATCGCTTAGCAAAAAGCCAGATTTTTCTGTCATATCGGTATAGGGTTTTAGTAAACAAGCACCTCGAGAACCCAAAGCACCATCTGCATAAACTTTAAATGCCCTAACATTTAAACGATCTGTTTTTATTGCACCACGCTTAAATAAGTAATCGTAATTTGGTTCAGCATCAGATAACATTACATATAAACGCATTTTCAGTTTATTTTCCTTTTGCAGTTTTTCTATAAAATCAACAGCTTCGAAACCTAAACCGCAATCATCAATAGTTGTTAAACCAGCAGCAAAGCAATTTTTCTGGGCATCGGTTAAAATCTTTTCGGCAAGTTTTGCATCAGGCGATGGGATTTTACTTTCAACTAATGCTACAGCATTATCAATCAAAACACCGGTAAGTTTGCCATTTTCGGTTAACATATCGCCACCTATTAATTTTTGTTCAGCCTTTATACCAGCATCATCAAAAGCTTTTTGGTTTGCAATTGCGGCATGACCATCAATACGATTTAAAAAAACCGGGCGATTAGGGAAAAGTTCTGTTAGTTCTTTATTCGTGGGAAAGGCCTTATTTTCCCAATCATTTTGGTCCCAACCATTACCAATTAGCCAACCGTCAGGATGTGTTTTAGCAAAAGCTGTTAGCCTTTTAACTACTTCTTCCCATGATTTTGTTTCACGCAAATCGGCTGTTTGCAAACTTTGTCCGTAGCCAAAAAAATGTGCATGCGCATCTATAAAGCCAGGATAAACTGCTTTGCCTGCGGCATCAATTTCATCGTCAGCTTTATATTTTTTTCTAATTTCGTCGGATTTACCAATAGCTAATATTTTACCATTTTTAACTGCAAAAGCTTCAACGGTTTCAAAAGCCGAATTAACGGTATAAACCTTGGCGTTGTAAACAATTACATCGGCTTGTTCTTTACCACAAGAGGATAAAAAAACGATTATAAATAATGCGTAAAAGAGTGATTTCATATCGATAAAGATAGATAATTGAAATCGTTTGCTGTGTAAATTGAATTTTACAGAAGAGGGAATTGTCGTCATCTTGTGTGAGGAATATGATAACTGAGGAATCTCTGAAATGCTGATTAATTGTTTTTTACAATGTACTTCGGCTTTACTAGAAAGTGATCGAAAAATTTATCAAACCTATTTTTTTGGAAAGCAATTGCAGTAGTGCTTTTGAAAAAGCAGCCCCGCCCCCGTTTCTGCCGATGAAAAATCGGCATCTCACTAAGTCGGGTTTAGAGATGTTATGATTGTGCTGGTTTTAAAAATTTTTTTGCTAAATGCTCTAATTTTTTTGCCGATATAATACAAACCATTGTTTCTAAACCTGACAATAGCGGCAGCCCCGAGTTTTTTTACGAGGGCTATAGCGGTTGGCAGGGCTGAAACCCCCAATGAAATGCTGACGATAATTTCTAAAATAAAAACAGCCGAAATTGTATAAATAAACTATTTAGAAACTAATTTTTTTGGAAAGCAATTGCAGTAGTGCTTTTGAAAAAGCAGCCCCGCCCACGTTTCTGCCGATGAAAAATCGGCATCTCACTAAGTCGGGTTTAGAGATGTTACGATTGTGCTGGTTTTAAAAATTCTTTTGCTAAATGCTCTAATTTTCTTGCCTCTATAATACAAACCATTGTTTCTAAACCTGAAAATAGCGACAGCCCAGAGTTTTTCTACGAGGGCGATAGCGGTTGGCAGGGCTAAAACCCCCGATGAAATGCTGACGATAATTTTCAAAAAAACTGTAAGCTTAGAATCTAGAAACTGTTGGTACTATAGAGAAATTTTGTGGTATTTGTTGCAAATTTTTAATCATATTTACCCACAGTCATTTAGGTGTTGAGTTTTAAACAAAACGTATTCCCTAAGCTTATTTTGCATAATTTAGCGAATTCATTTTGCCCAATTACATGACTGATATTATTCACCTATTACCTGATGCTGTTGCCAATCAAATTGCTGCCGGAGAAGTTGTTCAACGACCTGCTTCTGCTGTAAAAGAATTGCTCGAAAATTCTATCGACGCCGGTGCAGATAAAATTCAGTTGGTGATTAAAGATGCCGGAAAAGCATTAATTCAGATTATTGATAATGGCTGCGGAATGAGTGTTACCGATGCGAGAATGTGTTTCGAGCGCCATGCTACATCTAAAGTTAAAAAAGCAGAAGATTTGTTTGCCATTCGTACCATGGGTTTTCGTGGAGAAGCAATGGCTTCGATTGCGGCAATTTCTCAGGTAGAAATGAAAACCCGTCGCCATGAAGATGAAATTGGCAGTTGCATTACCATTGAAGGTGCTATGGTTACGGCACAAGAACCTGTAGCAACTTCGCCGGGAACACAAATTGCCATTAAAAATTTATTTTTCAATACACCAGCAAGGAGGAATTTCTTAAAAAGCAACCCGGTAGAAATGCGTCATATTATTGATGAATTTACCAGGGTTGCATTAGCACATCCTGCTGTTTTTTTTAGTTTGCACCACGACGGGACAGAGATTTTTAACCTCCCAAAAGGAAACTTAAAACAACGCATTGTTCATTTGTTCGGTAATAATTACAACGAACGTTTAGTACCTGTAGAAGAAGACACTACGATTATTAACCTAAAAGGATATATAGGAAAACCTGCTTTCGCAAAAAAAACCAGAGGTGAACAATTCTTTTTTGTAAATAACAGGTTTATTAAAGACCCATATTTAAATCATGCGGTAAGTTCTGCATTTGATGATTTATTGCCCGACGATAGCTATCCACTCTATGTTTTGTTTATAGAAATCGACCCCTCGAAGATTGATGTAAACGTTCATCCAACAAAAACAGAAATTAAATACCTAGATGAAAAATCAATTTATGCAATTTTAAAATCTGCAGTAAAGCGTTCAATTGGCAGGTATAATATTTCTCCAACATTAGATTTTGACCAAGAAACAGGGTTCAGTAATATGATTTCGCTGAAAGCAGTTGAAGACATTGTTCCACCAAGTATAAATTTTAATCCCGATTTTAATCCATTTGCTGCTGAAACAAGTTCAGTATCTGGATATTCATCATCACCTAGAAATTATGAAGCTAAGCCGAGCGCTAAAAATTGGGGCTCGCTGTATGAAATAACACAAGAACCAGCCGTTGAGCAAACTACATTTTATACTGATGATGCTATCTTAGAAACAAAACAGAAACAATATATTCAGCTTCATAATCGTTATATTGTCTCGCAAATTAAATCTGGCTTAATGGTTATCGACCAGCAAATGGCACACGAACGCATCCTTTATGAACGATTTCTCGTACATCTTGATGATAGAAAAGGCGCTTCACAGCAAAGTTTATTTCCACAAACCATAACGCTAAATGCCAATGATTTTGAATTGGCAAAAAGTTTACTGGATGATATAAAAAGTTTAGGTTTTGATGTTCGTGAGTTTGGTAAAAACACACTGGTTGTAGAAGGAATCCCGGTTGATTTAGGCAGTAAAAACATTAATGAAACACAGCTGTTTGAACAACTGATAGAAGGCTTTAAAAACACCCAGCAAGAATTGAAATTAACGAAGCGTGATAGCCTTGCCAGAAGCTTAGCAAAAAATAGTGCTATTAAGGCAGGCACAGCGCTTGGTCAGGAAGAAATGAACACCCTTATTGATGAACTTTTTGCATGCAAAACCCCTAACTTTAGTGTAAGCGGAAAACCCATCATCCAAACCATAACTTTAGCAGAACTAGATAAGAAATTTGAGAAGTAGAGGATTAGGTTGAGATTGAGGATAAGATCAAGGCTGAGGTTGAGATAGAGATTGAGGAAGAGATAAAGGAAGAAAGAATAAAGACTAAGGTTGAGTAGAGCGAAAACGAAAGACGAAATACCAAAAACGATACAAGTAAATGAATAACATATATATACCACCAGTTGTAAAAAATCTTCTGATCATAAATATTCTGTTTTTTGCCGCTACTTGGCTATTTCAAATGCAAGGAATTATAAACTTTGAAGATAGCCTGGCGGTTTACTATTTCGATTCGCCAAAGTTTAGGATTTGGCAACCATTAACATACATGTTTATGCATGGAGGGTTTGCGCATATATTCTTTAATATGTTTGCCTTATATTCTTTCGGTAGTTTGTTAGAAACCAGATGGGGTGCAAAAAAGTTTATTATTTTTTATTTCATAACCGGACTAGGTGCTTTAGCTTTACAATGGGCAGTACAAGCTTTTGAGGTTCATCAGTTAATTGGCCATATCACTTTGTTTGATGGATGGCAGCAAAAAATCACAAATCAAACTCAGGTTCAAACATTAGGCTCCATTTATTATGGCGGCATGTTAGGCGCCTCTGGTGCAATTTTTGGCTTGCTGGTTGCATTTGGTATGCTTTACCCAAATGCCGAATTGTACATTATGTTTATACCTGTACCTGTTAAAGCAAAATATATTATTCCTATTTACATTCTTATTGAATTATCATTAGGTGTAGCTCAATTCGAAGGAGATTCTATTGCTCACTATGCACACCTGGGTGGGGCTTTAATTGGTTTTATTCTGGTTAAGATTTGGAAAGATAAAAACGATACATTCTATACACTTTATGAATAATACTTTTAAAGATTTAAGATTCAAGATTTTTAAATCTGGCAATCCGCTTTTCCTTTACATTGGGATAAATGTTATTCTGTTTTTGGTAGTTGCCATTATTGGCATATTCGTTTTTTTGAGTGGCAGCAATTTAAGCTTTAAATCGTGGTTGTTTGAATATGTTGCCTTGCCGGCAAGCTTTGCTCAGCTTCCAGAAAGATTTTATACAATTTTTACTTACATGTTTTTTCATACAGATATTTTTCACATTCTGTTTAATATGTTAGGATTGTATTGGTTCGGAAACATCTTTATGAACTTTCTACAAAGCAGGCAATTTCATTTTGTTTACATCGCAGGGGGCATTTTTGGCGGTTTATTTGCTGTTGCTTTTTTAAATATTTTCCCTGTTTTTGCTGATTCTTTATCCAATGTTAACATAGTTGGTGCGTCTGCAGCGGTTATGGCAATTATATTTGCAGCAGCAACCTTGGTGCCCAATTACACTATAATGCTGCTTTTTTTTGGTGAGGTAAAAATTAAATGGATAGCATTGGTTTATTTTATATTAGATTTTTTATCTATTGGCTCACTAAATGTAGGCGGAAGTTTGGCCCATATTGGTGGTGCTATTTTAGGTTTTGTATATATCAAAAGCTTACAGAACGGTAGCGATTGGAGTAAAATTTTCGAAAGAAAACCAAAATTAAGGGTAGTAAAAAATGAGCAACCAATAAAAAAGCCTACTTTTAAAGGCGTATCTCAAACCGAGATAGATGAAATTTTAGATAAAATTTCTACCTCGGGTTACGATAAGTTAACTGCAACAGAAAAAGAAAAATTGTTTAAAGCAAGTAAAGATTAAATGCCTAAGCCTAATTTGAAATATACTTTTTTTGATAAAATATTTTTACTACTAACTATTATAGCGGTTACATGCCTATTACTTGGCACCGTTGCCGGTAATATAGATCCACGCAAAAATATATTACTAGCCTATTTCGCATTGGCTTATCCTTATTCCCTCCTAGTTTGCGTGTTGTTCCTAATTTGGTGGGCAGTAAAAAAAAGATGGTTATTTGCTTTCGCCATATTTTGTATCATCGCAATCGGATATAATACCGTTCACGCAACTTTCGGTTTTGGCGGTATTGAAGGCACTTCAAAAAAAGAAGAAGGCAGCATTAGAATAATGACATACAATGTTCACAGTTTTAAGCTTTTTGGAGAAGACAATACCACATCTGTTAAAGATAAAATGCTTGCGGTTGTGCAAGAACAAAATCCGGATGTGATATGCTTCCAAGAATTTTACACCAGACACAAAGGTGATTTTAATACCATTGATAGCTTAAAAAGACTATTAAACACTAAATATTACTATTTTAAACCTGTAGAAAATAACGCTTACGATGCTTTTGGATTAGCGATTTTCTCAAAATATCCTATTAAGAACAAAGGTGATATTATATTTGATGGGCACGGTGACAATATGAGTATCTATACTGATTTAGATGTGAATGGAAAAATATTTAGGGTTTTTAACGTTCATTTTCAATCCATCAGTTTCCAACCTCAAGATTATGAGTTTATAGATCAGCTTACTAAAAAAACCAGAGGTAAATTATATGCCTCCAAACGAATCTTAAAGATGCTGAGATATGCTTTTATTAAAAGAAGCAATCAGGTAGATACGATGAAGAAAGAAATGGCAAAATGCAAAACGCCATACCTAATTGCAGGCGATTTTAATGATACTCCTGCATCTTATGCAGTAACACAAATTACGAAAGGCTTGAACAATTCGTTTACTAAAAAAGGTACGGGTTTTGGCAAGACTTATAACGGTAAATTTCCAAATTTTCAAATCGATTACATTTCAACATCTAAAGACTTTGAAGTTCTAAATTATCAAATCACCAAAGCTAAATTATCAGATCACTTTCCGGTTAGAACAGATTTAAAGTTTATCGATAAAGAATAAATTAGTTGCGAACAGTCAGTATTATTTTACATTTCAGCTTCTATTTCTTACCATACATCAACAAAGTGTTATTATCTAATATTGATATTTGCTATTCAAATTGTAAAAAAAATATTTAAGATATGAGTTTAATAGAAGCTTTAAATTGGCGTTATGCAGTTAAAAAAATGAACGGCGAGCCAGCTGAACAAGAAAAAGTTGACAAAATTATTGAAGCAATACACCTTGCTCCAACATCTTCAGGCTTGCAACCTTTCAGACTTATCGTAATCACAGATCAAGAACTTAAAGAAAAAATTACGCCGATTGCATACAATCAATCGCAAATTACAGATTCTTCACATTTATTGGTTTTTGCAGCATTCGAAAACTACACTGAAGAAGGAATTGACGAAACATTTAGTCGCATGAATGCAGAGCGTGGCTTGCCAGATTCTACTACTGATGCGTATAAAGCGCAACTTAAAGGAATGGTTTTATCAAGAACCGCTGAAGAAAACTTCAATCATGCAACCCACCAAGCTTACATTGGTTTAGGTGCTGCAATTGCACAAGCCGCTTTATTAAAAGTAGATTCTACACCAATGGAAGGTTTTAACGGACCAGAACTTGATAAGCTTTTAGGTTTGAATGAAAAAGGTTTAAAATCAATTGTATTACTTCCTTTAGGTAACCGTGATGAAGCAAACGATTGGTTGGCCAACCTTAAGAAAGTTCGTACACCAATGGATAAATTCCTTATTGAATATAAATAAGCGATTTAAGCTTAGCGAAAAAGCCGGTTTTGATAATTCGAAACCGGCTTTTTTATGTAAAAAAATGTTAAACCTTTTAGCAGGCTATGAGCTCTATTTATAATTGGATATATTTACATCCTAAGTAATTAATTTCCTGTTCATGAAGATTTTTAGAATTTTATTTATTGCAGTTTCATTTTTGTATTTAATAAATTTTACCGCTTCGGCACAAACTGATACCATTAGTATAAATACCATAATAACTAAAACCAATAAAGTTTTAACAGATTATCCAGCAGAGAAAATTTACCTTCATTTCGATAAACCTTATTACGCTGTTGCCGATACTGTTTGGTTTAAAGCTTATGTAACAGAGAATCAAAATTTCCTATCGGGATTAAGTAAAATCGTATATGTTGATGTAATTAATCAACGCGATTCTTTAATTCAGACATTAAAACTTCCATTAACCGGTGGCGTAGCAGAAGGAAATATCCCACTCTCGATGGAAAATTATGTGCAAGGAAATTACCATATCAGAGCATATACTTTATGGATGCTAAATTCGGATGACCCTGCCTTTTTTAACAAAACATTTTACATCGGTGAGGCCATTGGTAAAGAAGTTAAAACACACATTACTTACAAAAATTCATCAACAGATAAGCAAGAGAAAATTGATGCGAGGATACAATTTAAGGATGTAAATAATAAACCCTACTCTAACCGAACCGTAAATTGGCAGGTTGTAACCAGTTATACCACAATTGCAAGAGGAAGAGGCACAACAGATGTTAGCGGTTACCTTACTATTAGCCTCACAGCCAACCAAAAAGCAGAATATCAACTTCAAAAAGGCGAGCTAATTACCAGCATTAACACAACCGAAAAAGATGTTGTAAACAATACCTTTCAACTCAAAAACGCCATCATAAATAAAGATGCTCAGTTTTTCCCGGAAGGGGGAAATTTAATTGCCGGCTTAACGGGTAAAGTTGCTTTTAAGGCAGTAAAAAGTGATGGTTTGGGTATAAATGCCAAAGGCGTTGTAACGGATAGTGATGGTAAGCAGGTTGCCACATTTACCGCACAACACTTAGGCATGGGCAGTTTTACAATGTTGCCAGAAGCTGGAAAAACATATAAAGCAAACATAACTTACGCAGATGGAACCACACAAACCGTAAACCTTCCGGCTGTTACCGCTACGGGAATTTCTATCATAATTAGCAATACAGACGATGAAAATATTGGAGTTAAAATTACTTCAAACGATAACTTTTTTCAACAGAATCAGGGCAAGAAATTTTATCTTATTGCACAAAGTAAAGGCGTTATATGTTATGGCGCTCAAACTGCATTATCAAATAAAGAGTACAATACAACTATACCTAAATTGAAATTTCCATCAGGTATTGCGCAGTTTACGCTATTTACGGAAAGCGGCCAACCACTAAGCGAAAGAATTGTTTTTGTACAACACAAAAACGGCTTGGCATTAACGGTAAGCAGTCCGGCGCTTAGTTACGGAATTAAGAAAAAAGTAAAAATAAATTTAGCTGCTAAAAAAGATGGCTTGCCGGTTGATGGTAATTTTTCGGTAGCTGTGGTTGATGAAACCAAAGTTCCATTTAATGAAGATGGTGCCAGCACAATTTTTACCGGTTTGCTTTTGGCTAGCGATTTAAAAGGTTATATCGAAAAACCAAATTACTATTTCACTACAACAGATGCTAAGAAAGCTGCCGATTTAGATGTTTTGCTATTAACGCAAGGTTATAGAAAATATTCATACACTGATATTATTGCCAATAAGCTGCCAAAAATCACTTTCTTACCAGAACAAGGAATTGAGTTTTCGGGTATTTTAAGGTTAAGCAACGGAATTCCGGTAAGGAAAGGTGCGCTACTACTTACCATTCCAGATAAACGAATCAACATGGAAGGAACTACAGATCCGGTAGGAAATTTCAAATTTTCCAATTTGGTTTTTAACGATTCTTCGAAAGTAACCATTACTGCAAAGTACAATGTTAACTATAAAAACATGACTTTAAGTTTAAATGGTTCGCCAACACCATCTGTAAGTAGAAATTTTAATGGAGCAGATGAAGTGCTTAATATAGACAGTACCTTAACTACCTACCTAGATAACAGTAAAAAGCAATATGCTTATCTCCATACCTTAAAAGATGTAACCATTAAAGCCGCCGCAATTCCTAAGGTAAGTCATAAAGATTACCCTGCACTTACGGGTTTATCGGCAATGGCCGACCATGAGATATCCGGCGATAGACTAACGGGTTGTAATATGTTTATCAATTGCTTGCAAACAATGGCAACTGGAACAACTTTTATCGATGGTAATTTTTATGTAACCAGAGATTATAATCAGGGCAATAAAACACCAATGGGTATTTTTATAAACGGAATGCTTATGGATGTTAATCAATTGGCAAATATTGATGCAACGACAGTAGAATCAGTAGAAATCTTTTTAAGAGATGAATTGGGTTTAGTTAACAGAAACAATAATGTTAATGGTGTACTAGTTATTAACCAAAAGAAAGCACCAAAAGGAACGAAAATATCTAAAAGCCAGTTGCTGGATATGTTGCCAAAGTATTATGAACTTACCTTTTCGCCACAAGGTTATAATAAAGAACGTCAGTTTTATTCGCCTAAATATGACGTGCCAGCAAATTTAAACCGAAACGATTTACGCACAACAATATATTGGAACCCAAAAGTTTTAACGGATAAAGCTACAGGAACAACATCTTTTGATTTTTACAATGCTGACGGTAAAGGGCAATACAAAGTTGTTGTAGAAGGTATTGATGCGAACGGAAATATAGGAAGATCTATATTTAGATATACAGTTAAGTAAGAAGTTGGTGAACGAAGATTGCTTAGTTCTTTGCAATAACGTAATCGGATCTACATAGAGGAAAAGCTAATTAGCTACTTCACTTGGTAAAGCTTCCCTATTTAACCCGGCAATAATATTTTTGGCAACCAGATTTGCCATAGCGCTTCTGGTTTCTTCAGTTGCAGAGCCAATATGAGGTAGAACAGCAACACTTTCCATATTCAATAATGGATTATCAGCGCTCATCGGTTCAGGGTTTGTAACATCTAAACCTGCACCCCATATTATTTTTTGCTCTAAAGCGGCTATTAAATCTACCTCGTTATGTATGCCTCCTCTTGCTGTATTTATAAAAATAGCTTTAGGCTTCATTTGTTCAAAAGCAGTGTTATCAAATTTGTTTCTTGTTTCCTCCGTAAGTGAGGTATGAACTGAAATAACATCGCTGTTTGCCAGTAATTCTTCAAAAGAAACATACTTTGCTCCTATTTCTTTTTCTGCCTCTTGGTTTTGGTTTCGATTGTGATAGATAACATTCATCTGATAAGCGCCAATACACTTTTTGGCCATTTCAAGTCCGATGTTGCCTAAACCAAATACACCTAAAGTTTTACCGTTTAACTCTATGCCGAGTTCGGGTGTTGGCTCATAATTTTGCCATTGCCCTTTAATAATCTTTTTATGTAAGTAAAATGCTTTTCTCGAAACGGCAAGCATCAATAAAAATGCGGTATCGGCAGTTGCGCCGCTTAAAACACCATGTGTATTTCCTATCGGGATGTTTAATTTTTTAGCTTCTGCAACATCAACATTATCAAAGCCTACCGAATGTAAGGCGATAACTTTTAAGTGTTTGCAGGCATTAAGAAAATCTGCATTAATTTTATTCGGACCAACACTAACCAATCCGTCCACATTCTTACAAGCTTCTATTAACTCAGAGGCAGTAATTTGCCTGGATTCTTTCCACTGAATTACTTCGATATTGTTTTCTTTCAATAGAGTTAAACCACTTTGAGCTATTCTGCCGCTTATAAAAACTTTCATGTATTATTAACAGCTAAAATAATAGGTTGTTTAATTTATTATGGAACTACAATGTTTAATCTTTGATAGGTATGTGCACTAAAATAACCCAAAGCGCCGTTTGATATATTTGAAGTTGGATTTGCAGGTGTTGTACCCTGGTTTGGTCCTCTACCCGTTTGCGAACTTAAGGCATACCAATAATCGAATATATTCGAATCTATGGTTTCCATCTCAACAACAACCTTATCACCCTTAACCAAATCGTCGTCGTCATCATCATCATTCGAATAAAAAAGTTGTGTTCTTAAACTGTTTCCGTCTGTAAGTCTATCGTTATTTACATAAATGCGATCTGAAATGACATCATTCACATATAAATTGAAATGATAAAAATTTTCGACGCCTACCGGGTCTTTCAAAAAAGCTGCGATGGTTTTTCTTTCATTACCAAAAAATGAATTCGAAATAATTCCAATAGAATCTAATTTAACCAGGGTGGGCATTTTAGAAATTGCCATGTAGGTTTTACCTTCTGCCACGACCTTCATGTTGTACGTAACACCAACAACACCTCGCATATTTAATGTGTAAATTCCAGGTTGGCTCTCTGTGAAAACGTAATTATTTCCTCTTGAATCGGTTACCGTAACAGCTGCCCCGCTAACCGCCGGGAAGATACTTTTGCTATCGTAAGAAACAGATTTACTGATTTTGATTTGTTGTAACGTTAACCTATCGGTGATGTTTGCTTCAATCACCAGTTGAGGTTCGGCATTATTGGTATCAACTTCAATAATTTTCTTACATGATGTAAAAATCATGCTGAATAAAGAGATGTATAAAATGAGTTTCTTCATGGTACTAAAATTTAAAATTCCAGGTTATCGAAGGAATTAAACCAAATAATGATGTTTGTTCGGCAACAGTTCTGCTTGGGTCGTTAGGGTCGTTAATAAACTCAATGGAATATGGATTTTTTCTTCCTAAAGCGTTGTAAACTCCAAAGTTCCAGCTGGATTGGAATCTTCCTGTGTTTTTTCCTTCTAATGTTGCGCTTAAATCCAAGCGCATGTTGTAAGGCATTCGTCCGGCGTTTCTTTCTGTGTAATAATAAACCGTTTGGCTATTTACAACATATTTACCTGCCGGGAAAGTTACCGCGTTTCCGGTACTGTAAATAAAGCTCGAAGAAAATGTCCATCTCTTATTTAAATTATAAATACCTACAACAGAGATATCATGAGTTCTATCTTGCCTTGCGGGGAAATAATTTCCGTTGTTCAATTCGGCAAATTTTCTTTCTGTCCGGGATAATGTATAGCCAACCCAACCGTTAAGTTTGCCAAATTTCTTTTTGAAAAACAGTTCCAAACCATAAGCTCTTCCTGTTCCATAAAGTAATTCAGATTCGATATTGCTATTTGCAAGCAACTGAGCGGCATTTTTGTAATCAATTTGATTTTGCAACCACTTGTAATAAACCTCTCCTGATAGTTCATAATTGTTATCTTCTAAATTTTTAAAATAACCTAATGAAACTTGGTCTGCAATTTCTGGTTTAATATTATTGCTACTTAAAACATATTGATCTGTCGGCGAGCTAGACGTTGCATTTGTTAAAATATGAATGTTTTGTGTGTTTCGATTGTATGATACTTTGACCGAATTTTCTTCATTAAATAGATAACTTAATGAAAAACGTGGCTCTAAGTTGAGGTAGTTTTTATAAAATTTACCGCTCTCGGCTCTATCCGTAGCCAAGATATTGCCTGCATTATCATAAGTGCTAAAATTACCCGGACCTAATAACGAAAACGCTGCTAGGCGAAGACCATAAAGAAAGTTCAGTTTTTCGGTAACTGCCCATTCATCAGAAATATACGCCGCTATTTCCAGGCCATAACGTTTTTGCTGAGTAAGTGGGTTTATTTGCGATTCTTGTGTCGTAGTAATATCAATTGGAGAAATACGATGATGTGTGGCGTTTAAACCAAAACGAATGGTGTGTTTGTTGCTAAAATATTGAAAATCCTGTTTAAAGTTAAAATCTCGAACCAGCGATGTTGCTTTAAAATTAGTAACGTCGTTTAACAGTCTAACCGTATAGTTGTAATTGTTGTAAATTAGTGATGTATTTGAGAAAAGCCTGTCGCTAAAAATATGGTTTAAACGCAGGGTTGTAGTAACGTTACCCCAATTGTTTTCAAACAAATCTTTTACGCCAATATTATCCTTACCAAAATAGCCAGACAAATAAATGGTGTTTTTATCGTCTATTTTGTAATTGGCTTTGGCGTTAATGTCATAAAAATTAAGGGTACTTCCATTAATCGCCGAATCGGGAGAAAGCCTTAAAAATAAATCGATATAAGTTCTTCGAAAACTAACCATAAAAGAGCCTTTGTCTTTTACAATTGGTCCTTCAGCTTTAAACCTCGATGCGATTAAACCAATACCACCCTGAAATTTAAATTCCTTATTGTTACCGTCATCCATCTTAACATCTAAAACAGATGATAACCTACCACCATATTGAGCAGGCATGCCACCTTTGTAAAGGCTAACATCTTTAATTGCGTCGGCGTTAAAGGTTGAGAAGAAGCCTAATAAATGTGATGAATTGTAAACCACGGCTTCATCTAAAATAATTAAATTCTGATCAGCAGCGCCGCCACGAACATAAAAACCGGTATTGCCTTCACCGCCTGATTTTACTCCGGGCAACAATTGTATCGTTTTTAAGATATCCTTTTCACCCAGTAAAACGGGAATGGAATTTAGCGATTTCATATCTACACGCTCTAAACCCATTTGTGCACTACGTACATTTTCATTTTTTCGATTTGCCGCACTTACGGTAACCTCATCCAAATCATTGGCCGATTTAAGTTCTTCGTTTAGCTTAATATCTTTATTTAAAGTGATGGTTTTAGTGATAGAAACGTAACCGGTATAACTAACCACGACCGTATAATCGCCCTGAGGTTGTGTTAAAGCATAATAGCCATAGGAATTTGTTAAAGTACCGGTTGATGTTTTACCAACCAATTTAACTGTTGCGCCAATAAGTGTTTCACCAGTACCAGCATCGCGAATCGTTCCGCTTAGGTTATATTTATTTTGTGCCGCCGCAAAATTGTAAAAGAAGAAAAGTAAAAAAAATGGTAAGAAATGTTTTATCGGCATAAAGAGAAAATGTAATTACAATTGAAATGCAAATGTACAAATTGTAGTCCTCTAAATTAACGGATAAATTTATATCACAGTATTAATCAAATTATTACTGAGAAGGATAGATACCAATATGGTGCGACCGCAGCAAATAAGGATTTACATTTTTATTCCCAGCAGTTTGAAAAGATATTAATTTTGATGCTTGCATGGGCATGTGGCAATTAATACAGTTTGCTTTTATAGTATCTTTTGCTAAAGTTTCTGCGCTGTGTTTTTGCGTTTGATGACAACTCATGCATTTTTGAGCATACAATTGCATGTTTCCCTTTACACTTTCATGCATGTTATGGCAAGATTGGCAAGTCATTTCACTTTTTTGATAACAAATACTACCTTTTAACATTGCAGTCTGGTTGCCATGAACATCGGGATTATCACCACTAAAGGAAACAAAATCTTGCGCATAAAAATTATCAAGGTTATCTCCCGGCTGAAAATTAAAAACATCTTGAATGGTTGTTAGTGTATTTCCTGAATGGCAAACACCACAAGCATCCATTTTTTGTTTTCTACTTAAGGTTTTGTAAATGGCAATAAATTTAGGCTTCTTTTCTTTGGGATTTTCTAAGTGAAAAACAACATGCTGTTTAGCTGTACCATGGCAGCGTTCGCAATCTATTCCAGTTATTAAAGTTCCTTTTTGCAGGTCTTCTTCTATAGCTAATGATGTGGTTTCTTTGGTTTCTGTTTTAACAAATGAGCTGTGGCATTGCAAACAACGTTTGGTAATTGGTCTATCGAAATACATCGCATTTGCAGGAAAACCCGGACTATTGGCCCAGGTATTAATTTCTGAGAAATGCGATAGAGGCAACTGAAATAATTTATTACCTTTCCAATAGGCGTAGGTAAATGCTTTCTCGCCCGAACCAAAAGCAATATCAAATCGTTCTGCTCTAATTTGCTTACCATCGATGTAGCCAACCTGGTATAATCCGCTATCTCTACGTTCTACTTTAATTTTCAGCCGATCGTTAAAAGCAAAAGTATTAGCATCAGCAGCCACCAATTTTTCAAGCTTCTTATTATCTACACTACCGGAACTTAATCCGTGTGCATTATGCACAAATGATTTGGAAACATCAGCATGGCATTTAACACAGCTTGCGGCACCAGCATAATTTTCACCTCTAACATCAGTCGGGATTTTATCACCTTCACTCATACAACGCGACAGTGCCAGGATGACGAGCGCCATAACACCCAAAATAAAAATTACGCGTTTGTTACCTTTTAACACAAGTGGTTTGGTGGTTATTTTACAAATTGAATATAGCTAAAATTATAACCGCCTGTATCTGAAATAACCCTTATAACCTGTTTACCGTCAGCTAAAGCTATGTTTTTAACATCGAACGTTGCGAACTTTTTTGCTCCACCGGTTTTTGGAACCTGAATGCCTGAAGCAACAGTTTTTCCGTTGATGGATATGGTTAGTTTGCCATCACTATTCGCAGATGCGGTATTTAATTTTAAAGTGTAATTTCCTTTTGACGATACGTTTACGGTGTATTGCAACCATTCTCCTTTTTCTATGCTGTTAACAAAATACTTCTCATACAACATAGAATCTTTCGAAATATCAACACCATCGTTTCTATAAATCCTGCCACGATTGCCTGCTGTTCTTTTATTGGTTACCGTATGATAATCTGCAGTATCCAAATCGAAATAGGCAAAGTTGTTTTTTCCTAAATCGTAATCAACTGCATAAATTATAGCGCCATTTTTTATGTTGTTTGCCTTAAAAGGTTTAGTTTCATTAGAATGGGGCTGGCGAATCATCGCATCAATAACATCTTTGTGGATGATAGTATTTTCCAACTTGGTGTAAATTGCCAACTCCATTAAACCGCTATACACATTACTTTCTTTTGGTTTTTCGCCGCCATTATTTATATAATTTACCACGCTGTTATAGTTAGGATTAGAATGAATTTCCATTGGATTATTAAAGCCAACTTTCTTTAATGGCCACCAAGCCCAACCAATATTATTACGTTCTAAAAGGCTGATGGCATCCGTAAACCAAGTGTTAGAATTCTCTCCTGTTTCGCCCAGCCAAACTGGTACATTTTGCTCATCTCTTGCCTTTATCATATTTGATATGGAAGCCTGATCGTTATAATTCCAATATTTATGAAAGCTAAGCACCATATTTTTATCCCATAAAGGAAATATGCCATTATAATTGTTTCCCCAACCGTTACCTTCTATAATTATAATGTGTTTCTCATCAACCTTACGTATTGCTTTAGTAATATCTACCATTAATTTTCGAAGTGGAGCATTAACCTTTTCTTTGGTCCCGTTTTTATCTTCAGCAGGATTTGTAAACCCGTAATTTGGCTCGTTTATGATATCATAAGCACCAATCCATTCTTCATTTTTATATCGCTCTGCAAGTTTTGCCCAAAGTGCAATTGTTTTTTGCTGATTGGCTTCACTTTCCCAAAGCATAGGTTTTGAATCGTCTCTATCTGCGATATTGGTGTCGTTTCCTTGTCCGCCGGGTGTTGCATGTAAATCTAAAATCAGGTACATTTTATTGGCTTTACACCAAGCAAGCAAACTATCTGTTAAAGCAAAACCCCTATCTAACCATGTATTTTTGCCCGCTGTAGGCTCCTTTTCTACGGGTAAAGTATACAAGTTATAATGCATGGGTAAACGAACAGAGTTAAATCCCCAGGCTTTTAAAGAATCGATATCGATTTTTCGGGTGTGATTGTTTAACCATGCATCGTAAAACTCTTGGGTTTGTTTTGCTCCCATTAAATCTTCGAGCCTTTCTCTAATTTTATACTGCTGCCCGTCTTTATTTATTTTTAGCATATAGCCTTCCTGCAACATCCATCCACCTAAACCAAAGCCACGAAGCAGAACATTTCCGCCTTTAGCATTAACAATTTTCTTTCCTTCAGCTTTTAAAAACCCTTGAGCAACAGATTGAAATGATAACAGCGTTAAGCCAAGAAAGCACACAAGCTGAATACGCTTTTGAAATTGGAGCATTATATATTTTGAATACATAGTAGAATTATTGTGGATTATTTACCAGATGTAAGTTGAAACAGATCCTTTTTCTAAAGTTGTAGAAACTATTTTTCCATTATAACTAATGTTGAAAGCTGTATTTGTACTACCTGTATTGGCTACGATTAAAACCTTCTTTCCATCGGGTGTTTCAAATGCGACATTTGATAAACCCGCAGGTTCATTTGATGCGATGCGAACAGAACCTGGACGAACAAATTTAGATGCATGTGCAACAGAATAATAAGCAAGGTTTTTGCTCACCCTATCTTTATCGATGGTTACCGCACCTTGGCAAGTCGGACAACCGCCTCTATCTGTAAATGGTTTGTTTTCCAAATCGGCGGCTAAATTCCACTCTAGAACATTTCTGCTCCAATTGCGTGTTGCACCAATTATTAATCTTTTTACCGGGTTGATAATATTTATGGTTGATGAACCAGGTTCCTCTACAACCATTTGTTCAGAAAAGTAAATGTTTTTATCAGGATGGGCATTGTGTACATCGGTTAATGCTTCAATTTTTCCACCATATAAATGAAATGCAGAGCCATCGATATATTTTTTAGCTTCAGGGTCATCCAAAATTGAAATTGGATAATCAGGTCTGTCGGCATTATGATCGTAAATAATAATTTTAGTTTTTAATCCGGCTTTCTCGAAAGCAGGTCCAAGATTTTTCTTTACAAAAATAGCTTGATCTGGAGCAACCATTAATAAACTTGGATTATTACCTGGATGCAGTGGCTCATTTTGAACAGTAATGGCATCAATGGTAATGCCTTCTTTTTTCATTTCTTGCACATATTTCACCAGGTATTTGGCGTAAACCTCATAAAATTCGGGCTTTAACATTCCTCCACGAGCGTCGTATGTTGTTTTCATCCATAAGGGAGGAGACCATGGCGAGCCCAAGATTTTTATCTTTGGATTTATCGCAAGGATTTCCTTCATCACCGGAATAACATCAGCTTTATCTAAACCTAAATCGAATTTTGCCTGTTGTAAATCTGTTTCTCCTTCGGGCAAATCATTATAAGAAAATACTTTTTCATTCAAATCTGAAGCACCAATACTTAGGCGGATGTAACTAACACCAATATTGTTTCCATCCGTTGCGAAAAGTTCTTTAAGCAAAGCGGCTCTGGCAGGTGCCGACATTTTAATGATGTGTTGCGCACTTCCACCTGTTAAGGTATAACCAAATCCATCAATTGGTTGGTAAGTTTCTTTATCATTTACAATGATAGTTGGGTTTTTATTCTGCTCAGATGAAAATTTTAGCACCGCAGTTTGTTTGCCAAACAACACTGATCTATCTGTCTTGGTAAGCCATGAACTCACATTATTTTGTGCAGTTGATTGTAGCGCTGATATGCTAAACATAACTACAAAACAGCAGCTTATCGCCTTAAATTTCATATTGGCAAGTAATTAAATGAACTCATATATATTTGGAAGAGAATAACTTCCCTTTAGAGAAGGCTGTACCATAATTCTCAATTGAAATTGATTTATGATACAGCCTATTATAATTATTTTGTACCTCCGTACTCTTTGTTTTGTTGTATTTTAGTGTTGTTTAATTCTGCTTGAGGAATAGGGAAAATTTCATTTTTATTCGCAGTAAAACCTTTATAAGCCAACACTGTTGCTGCCTTACCCCAACGAACCAAGTCAAGAAAACGATGACCTTCGCCTGCCAACTCAGCTCTTCTTTCTCTCATAATGTTATCCATGGTAACTGCAACCGGATTTAATCCAACTCGAGCTCGTACTGCATTAAACAATTGATAAGCACGACTTCCAACACCAACTGCACCACCACTTTGCAAAATAGCTTCTGCTTCTAACATGTAAGTATCAGCCAAACGAATTTCGTACGAATCTTGAGGAAAGTTTAACTCTGTTTGTCCTGTAGGTGCTTTATCAGCAACGCGACCAATGGTTTTTTCTAAGAAATAACCACTGTTTTGGTAACCTTTTTCGTAAGTAGCAATGCCATTTTTTTCCAAACTATCTAAATTTGCAACAGTTGCTTTATTTCTAGGGTCGAAGTGGATGAAATCAAAAAACTCTTTTGTGAATACCAAAAAGCTGTAGCCCGAATAATAATCAGGTGCAGAAGCCAACACTGGTTTGTAACCACGTGGACCAACAATGATGTTTAACAAGTTACCTTCAGACGCACCTGCATCGCCCCAACCACCGTTTGATGCATTAGAGTGCACAATTTCTAATATAGATTCGGTATTGAATTTGTTGTTCACTTTAAATAAATCGCCAAAGTTGGTTAGTAATTTATAACCGTAAGTAGCATTTGCCTGTCCAGGAGTAGAACCGTTTACAATTGCAAATTGTTCTGCAGCTTGTGCATATTTTCCTTGCTGTAAATAAACCTTACCAAGCATTGCTTGTGCAGCACCTTTTGTTAATCTTCCACCTTCTGATGCTCCGGTTATTGTATTTGGTAAGCTTGGGATTGCTTCTGTTAAATCTTTCTCGATTAAAGCATAAACCTCGGCTGGTGCTACTTGTAAAACCTCATAAATTTGTTTTGGATCAACCTCTGAAGTTAGCAATGGAATGTTTTTGAAGAAACGCACCAAATCAAAATAAAAGATAGCTCTTAGTGCTTTGGCTTCGCCAGTGTAACGGGCTTTAAGCGTTGCATCCATACTTATGCCACCAATTTTTGATAAGAATACGTTGGCACGGAAAATACCAGCATAACCTTTATTCCACAAATAACCTTGCGGACCAGTTGTTGGGTTTAGGGTGAAAGTATTTACAACTTGCAAATCATTGATATCTGAAGGCCCACCGCCGCCTGCAACCTGATCATCAGATGCAGCAGACGTGATTGCAACTTTATCATATAAACCACCAGCCTGAGCTCCAAATCTATCGTAAATAGAAACCAGTGCAGCAAATGCATCAGCTTGGGTTTTATAGTAATTATCCAAAAGAACACGTTCCTGAGGATTAATTTCCAAGTATTTTTTACAGCCTGCAAATAGTTGCAATCCAGCCAGGATTACAACTACATAAGTAATTTTTCTTTTCATTTTATTATTTTAAAAATTAGCATTTAAACCAAATACGAACGAACGAGCTTGTGGATATACTCCACGGTCTATACTAAATGCGTTACCGCTGTTATTCGAACCTAATTCTGGGTCGTAACCACTGTAACCTGTTATTGTAAATAAATTTTCAGATAATGCATACACCCTGAATTTTTTCAGTCCAAGTTTATCAGTAAGTGTTTTAGGGATAGTATAACCAATCTGGAATGTTCTCAACCTGAAATAATCTCCTTTTTCTAAATACAATGAAGAGAATTTAGTTAAGTTTTTGTTTGGATCTGCATCTGTTAATCTAGGCTGCGTAGTTGATGGATTTGAAGGCGTCCATCTATCTAATCTGGCAGTAGAATAATTTGCATTAGGAATATCTAATCTTCTAATTCCCTGGAAAATCATATTTCCTGCTACACCACTACCAAAGGCGATTAAGTCCCAGTTTTTATAAGTTAGGTTAATGGTTAAGCCGTAAGTAAAGTTTGGTAAACCGTTGCCAATAAAATCTCTATCGCTTTCATTAATAAGGTTATCACCATTTAAGTTGGCAAATTTAACATCACCTGGTTTTGCCAAAGGCTGTAAAGGTTGCCCGTTTGGACCAGTGTAAGCATTAATTTCTGCTTGTGATTGAAAAATTCCTTGATTTACATAACCGTAAAATTCGTTGTACGAATGACCGATTTGTGTACGCGTGATGTTTCCTAAAGTTTGGAAAGTTGCCTGGCTATCATCAATAAAATTAATACCCGGACTTAATTTATCAATCGTATTTTTAATGAATGAACCATTACCGCTAATGTTTAAACCAATCTGACCAACTTGTTTACGGTAAGAAAGTTCGAACTCTAAACCTTTGTTAGACATATCTGCAATGTTTGCAGCAGGGCTACCACTACCAATATAACCAGGAACAGGTGGGTTTTGAAGAATACCAACCGTTTTCTTTTTATAGATATCTGCCGTTAAAGAGAAATCTTTGAAGATGGTTGCATCGATACCAATATTTGTAGATCTGGTTTCTTCCCATTTCAAATCAGGGTTTGCAGATGCATTTGGACTGTACCCAATATTAACTACGTTTGCGTTACCAAAAGTGTAGTTTCTACCACTACCAACGGTTGGTACATAAGCGAAATCACCAATACCGTCGTTACCGGTAACACCGTAACTCGCTCTAATTTTTAAGAAGTTTACATAATCATTTTGAGGGAAGAAATCCTCTTTAGTTGGCACCCAACCAATTTGACCAGATGGGAAATAACCATATTTATTATTCGCACCAAACCTTGATGAACCATCTCGTCTGATTAATGCTGAGAACAAATATTTTTCATTATAATCATACGTTAAACGAGAAAATAAAGAGAAGATTTTGTGGTCTGTACCTTCACTACCATCAGATGTTCTGTTTGCAGCTACAGGTTTAAACCTCATCGAAGCCGAATAAAAATCGGTTGCAGGGACATCAAAGAATGTTGTACTTACACTGCGGCTAAATCCATCACTATATGAACCCTGACCAACCAATAAACTTAAATTATGGTTACCAAAAGATCTTGTATAAGATAAAGTGTTTTCAAGATTGTAAGTAATTACATAATTAATGTTTCTTGAAAATTGCGTTCTGGTGTTTGATGTTGAAGAGTTTAAATAGTAAATCGGGTTAAAACCATCACTACCATAAAAAGCTAGTTTAGAACCTAAAGTAGAACGGAAACGTAAACCTTTTATTGGCTCGGTTTCTAAAAATGCATTACCAACGATGTTATGGTCCCAACTGTAATTTCCAATCTGGCGTTTTATACTAGCTAAAGGATTGCTTATTTCTTGTGCAACACGTGTCGAAATTCCATAAGGGAAACCATTTGCATCCCTAAAAACCGGTTGATTACTATATGGAGGAGCATTAAATACTGCTGGGTCTGTAATTACAGCCGGCGTAAGCGGATCTAAATTGATAGCCGAACTTAACGGACCACCAAATTCGCTGTTTGTATTTCCAATACCATTTGTGATAGAGTGGCTATAACCTAAGTTTTCACCAATGGTTAACCATTTGTACAATTTGTGGGTAGAATTAATACGAATGTTTGCACGATTGTATTTTGAAACGTCTGTAGAAACGATACCATCAACTTTGAAATATCCGAAGGATAAGAAGAAAGTAGATTTCTCGCTACCGCCACTAATGCTTACTTCGTGGTTTTGACGAGGCGCACTATTGTTAAAAATTAATGATTGCCAATCTGTTCCTTCACCTAGCGAAGCTGCATTTGGATAAGGTAAGGTTGGCGTTGTACCCGTAAAATCATTTAAATAAGATTCGTTTCTTAATGTTGCATACTGCGTGGCGTTTAATAATTCTAATTTTTTAGCCGCACGAGCTACACCATAGTAACCATTGTACGTTAAATTTAAACTTCCAGCTTTACCTTTTTTGGTGGTTACTAAAATTACACCTGATGCTGCACGAGTACCATAAATTGCGGCCGAAGCACCATCTTTTAATACTTCGATTGATTCGATATCAGATTGGTTTAAATAACCAATTCCACCGTTATCTACCACAACACCATCAATTACCCAAAGCGGATCATTTTTACCGCCAAATGATGTGAAACCACGTAACCTTACCGTAGATGCAGAACCTGGCTGACCAGATTGTGCAGCAATGGTTAAACCCGAAGTTCTACCCTGCAAAGCTTGTTCTAATCGCGTAGTGGTTGGTTGGTTTTCTAAGTCGGCTGCCTTAACGCTCGAGATAGCGCCTGTTACCAAGCTTTTCTTTTGTGTACCATAACCAACAACTACAACCTCACTTAAATCTTTAGAATCTGTTGATAATGAAATGTTAATTTTCCCACTAGCTGGTATGGTAATGGTTTGCGATACCATACCAATCTGACTGATGGATAATTTTCCGCCTACTGGCGCCTGAATGGTAAATAATCCGTTAGGATCTGTAGATGCTGCTCGGGTTGTGCCCTCAACTTTTACAGTAACACCGGGAAGTGGAGTGCCATCTTTCTGGTCTGTTACCTTTCCTGTAACAGTAATATCCTGGGCAAATAGTGCCATCGGAAATGCCATGATACAGTAAATGAAGAATACGAATGTAAATCTTCTTCTCATAGAAAATAATTTTAAGTTAATATTTGGTTATCTAGAGTATGGTTTGGTTCCATAACTCACTTCAAATCTATGTATGTGATTTTGTTTGGTGCAATTTCGATATGCTACACAAACCCTACAAAGGCGAAAATCTACTGATTTAGCCCTACTTTTGGCACTACATACACACTACAAACCAAAATTTTACTACTGATAATCAGATACTTAAAATTTATCTGGAGAAATTAAGGCAATAGACAGATTATACTCGATTTAAGCCATTTTTCGGCGGGAAATATCAACTAGAAACTCATAAAGATTGGTTTCTGGCTTTAATTGTAGTTTCTTTCTTAACCTATATCGACCAACTTCTACCGCTTTTATGGTAACATTCATTAATTGTGCCATCTCTTTTGATGATAAATTCATGCACAGATACGCACAAAATTTTAAATCGTTTTGACTTAAATCGGGATATAGATCTTTTAGCTTATTAAAGAATTCGGTATTTACATGATTGAAGTGAACGCTTAAATGCTCCAACTCCTGGTCCTTCTTTTCTACATCTTTTATCAAACGAATTAAATGCCTAAAGCTTGGTGAGTTTTCGGTAATTGCATCATCATTGGTTTTAATTACTGATGAGATAACTTCTTTAATTTTAGCCAGCACTTTACCACGTTGCACCAAATGCATGGTCATGGTAGAGAGTTCTTTATTTTTATAATTTACATCAGCTTCCAATTTCTCGTTTTGTAACCGAACTATTTCCTTTTCCGATCTATCAAGTTCCAATTGATGAAGGTAACTCATTCTGTCTTGCTCTTTAATGTGCTTTTTCTTTTGCCAAATAATTAATAGCCTAATAAGCAGCACAAAAATAATCAGATAAAGAATTTTCATCCAAATGGCATTGTACCAGGCCGGCAAAATGGTGAACGTATAACTTACCACTTCCGATTCGTTGCCAATATCGGTTCTGCCCTTTACGTTAAAAGTGTATTTCCCGGCAGGTAAATTTGTGTAGTCCTTTTCGCTTTTATTGCTCCATGCCGACCATTCATCGTCAAAACCAACCAATTGGTAGCTAAATTTTGTATTCTTCTCATGTTCAAAAAGTGTTGAAGCAAATTCGAAATGCAGCGAGTTTAAAGCATTTTTATATTCTGGTATTTTAGCTAAATCTTGCTTTGCTGAAAGCACACCATTTTTTAAAAAGTAGCCACCAAACACTGTGCTGTCTTTTTGAGCCAGCAATTTAACACTACCAATTACTACTTTTGGCTTTGCAATATTTTCTACATACTTATCGTAATTGATGTGGTATGCCCCTTTATTTGCCCCGATAAAAACGTTTTCATTATCAAGTGTATAAATATTTTCAAAGCCCCCAACAACTTTCCCATCTAACTCGGGCAAATAAAATATGCTAAATGCGCTTGAACCTGAAGGTTTATGAAAATCGATGATACCAACTTTCTTGTTGCTCACAAACCATACATTGCCTTCGTTATCTTCTTTTAAATATTGAATAGAAATTTTGTTTAAGGCATTGCCAAACATCTTAAATCTCAAGAATCGATTTTGTTTTTGGTCGTACTCGTAAATCCCATCAATGGTTGCTATTACAACCCTATTTTTAATTCGATAAACATAATTGTACAATTTGAATGGCAAACCATTTATATCCGAGAAAAGTGTAGTTTTAATAACCCTGCTCCTATCGGCAGATAAATGGATTTTGTAAACCCCATGATAAGGATGCGAGGCCCAAATGTTATCATCATTATCAACCACAATGAACCGCAGCGTTTCTGAAATGCCTTTAATTTCGCCACCATTCTTAAATGCACCATTGGTATAGTTTATTTTTTGCAAACCCAAATAAGTACCAGCAAGAACATTTTTTGCAGGAAAAACATTTTCCAAAGGTTGAAACATCCAGGTTCCTGGTAAAGAATAAATAGGCGTTGCAACATTGTTGTTTATAATCGAAGCACCATCTTCATGAGCCATAATAAGCTGGTTGTTAATCTCATCTAATCCCCAAACCTGCCCCTTGGTGTTTTTCACCTCTTCAAAATTTACGGGAGATAAACTTAAATCAAGACTATTTGAATTTAGCTTCGAAGTGTATAATCCGTTAGAAGTAGCTACATAAATATTTTGATTGACTTTCCTAAAAGCGTAACTGGTAATTTGCTTATTTCTATCGGGAGATATACTTTTAATCGCACTATTTATGGCTACGTATGCAATTCCATCATCAAGCGCAAGCCACATGTTTTTATCATAATCTAATAAAATTCCCCGAACATTATTGTTCTGCAAACCCTCTCTATAATTGTATTTTTGTACCAATTCTCCATGTTTATTCATTAGATAAACCCCACCAGATGTGGTACCTACAGCATAAAGATTTTTATTAATCTGGTTGGCGAAAAAGATTCTGTCGTTAAAAAAAATATTATCGAGCTTGGTAACTAAAGGCAAAAGCTGATTATTATGAAGTAGGAAAAAACCCCTTTTTAAGGTAGAAACCAATAAGGTGTCGCCATTGTAAGTTGATATAGATGTGATGGATGATTGCTTTAAAACTTCATCGGTGCAAACTGGTTTCCAAAGCTCTTTATCGTAAACCAACAAGCCAGCATTTTTCGATTGCGCATAAATTTTATTATTTGCTTTCCCTAAAAACGACCACGATTCTGCAGGCTTGTAAGCTTTGATTACATCATCTTTATAATGCAGAACAAGGTTTACAGAACGAAAAAAAACTTCGTCGTTTATGATGGAAATATCCCAGATATCGGCAATCTTGCGCAAATTTTCTGGCACCAAACCCAGCAATGAATGATATTTTAAAATCCCATTATCATCAGGAAAAAAATAACCGATTTCATCTTGTGCACCAACATAAATTCTGTTTTTAGAATCAATGCCTAGCGAACGGACAGAAGTAAAATTTGGCAAGCGGTATAAATTCCAGAACCTTCCATTAAAAGTTAATAAGCCCTCATTGTTGCCAAAGTAAAGTATTCCGTTTTTATCTTGCTGAACATCCCAATTCTGTACACCACCATTATATTGCTCATTATTATAATTAACAACTTGCGGTATGCCAAGTAAATCTTGTGCGTAGGATGAAAATGAGGCAATAACAAAAACTAAAGCGAGCAGAAATTTTCTCATGGTAAGAAAAGGAGGATTTATACAAAAATAGCTATATAAATTTAATTCTCTAACCTTGCAAAAACGTTTTACGGTTTAATTTAGATAAGGTTTAACTGCCTTTTGCCAAATTGCATAACCTTCAGCATTCATGTGCAGCATATCGCCTACAAATAATTCTTTACGAGACTTACCATCTTTTGTTAGCATTTTAGGGAAAATATCTATGTATGATGTATTTGCTTCGCCTGATAAAAATTGCTTAATAAGCTCGTTGGATGCTACGGCTTTGTCTCTAAATTTATCGCGACTTGGACTAGGTTTAATTGAAATGTAAGCAATTGGGGTGTTTGGCAATTTAGTCCTGATGGCTTTATACAATACTTTGGTTCTATTCAAAACCGTATCTGCAGTTACATTATCATTTACAATGTCGTTTTCACCAACGTACAAAACAATTTGGCGTGGCTGATACGGAAAAACTACATCATTAAGGTAATAGGTTATATCATTAATTACAGCACCGCCAATGCCTCGGTTTAAAACATTATATTTTGCAAAAACCTGAGTTAAATCATCCCATTTCCTGATAGAAGAACTGCCAACAAACAACACCGGATTAACAGGTGGTTTAAACATTTGGTCGTACTTTTTAATGATTTGTACATCATCCCAAAATGGTGGTTTGGTTTGCGCTGATACAGAAAGTATACAGAAATAAAGTAAAGCAAATAGCAACAGGGATTTTTTCATTTTGGCTAGTTTTAACAAACATTGCTTATCAGAAATGTTTTCGCAAATAACCTATAAAATTCAGAATTCGCAATAAATTAAGCTATTACTTATGTTACATGCGGTGGTGACCCCTCAGGGGTTCGAACCTAGCCTAAAAAAAGCCCTTTAATCAATGCCTGGGCGGGTTTGTAATTTTAACTCACCGAATGACTCACCTTTAATCAATACGTTTTAGCTGCAAATGCTATAACTCAAATATATCTTTTTTTATTTAATGTTTTTTAAAAAAAAATTAACTGTTCTCTTAGATAGATTTGAATCGTTATTAGAATAAAACATTTTTATTTCTAGGAAATGATGTGTACATCGGCGGCCTTGGAAACAATGGCCTTAATAGTGCGATTATGGCAAAACACTGGAAAAACGGAATAGCTGTGACTTTATCCAGTGGCCCGGAAAGTGCTTTTGGACAATCTATAGCAATAACTGGCACCGACATTTACGAAGCTGGTTATAGGCTTGGAAATTCAAACGGAGAATCGAGCGTTGCGCAGTATTGGAAAAATGGCACCTCGGTCTCTTTAAACCAATGGATCTCAATCTGTATTACTGAATAAGATTATTGTCGTCAAAAAATAAGCATATTGAGTTTCGATATACTTATCCGAAACAAAAAACGAGTATGAAAAAGCCAAAACAAATATCATGCAAATAATTGTTGTAATCAGTTTTTAAGTTTTAATATGTTAGACTATTAATTGATATGGCAATTTAATTATTACGCCCCTTACAAGCCTTTACAGATTTCGAATGGAGAATTAAGTATTTATTGATCTTCAAATAATTTTTTTAGTAATAAATCCTTTTTAGATGGAGAAACTTCAATTTCATGTCCGTCGCTCAATGAAATGGTTCCACCATCTCCCTTCTTATATTTTAGTACAAATTCAAGATTTATAATCGCAGATCGATTTATACGCATGAAAAAGTTATCAACTAACACATTTTCGTATTCTTTTAAGGTTCTGGAAACAATTATTTTCCTACTATCTGACAGATAAAATATACTGTAATTGCTCATCGCCTCTACTCTGATAATTTCTGCTTTTCTGACAAGATAAATACCTTCAGCAGTTGGTAGCGCAATCCTATTGTGACTACTTATTGGCTCTGCAGGCTTAGTCTTCAATTTTATACGCTCAAAGGTTCGCTTAACCAATCGTTCTACAGCTGCTTGAAGTTCCTCTTCATCGACAGGCTTTAAGAGATAATCTAAGGCATTGATTCGTAAAGCATTTAAAGTATAAGAATTATAGGCGGTAACAAAAACGACTTCGAAATCAAAAGCACCCAACCTTTCCAAGAACTGAAAGCCATTAAGTAAAGGCATTTCTACATCTAAGAACAATACATCAAATTCTAAATGTTGAATTGCCTCAACTGCTATAACTGGATTATTTAAAATAGCGATAACCTCTAAATTCGGTTCAAAAGACATTAGCTTTTTTTGCAGTAAGGTACAAGCCCTTTCTTCATCATCTAACAATACTGCTCTCAACTTTTCTGAATTCATATTATAGCTTTTTTAGTAAAAATATCGTTTTCCAAATGGTTTCTCCGTTTATTTCTTCTGAAATTGAATTTGCTATCTGAAAACGTATTGATCCGCCCAGCTGAACAATACGAAATGGAATATTGTCCCATTCAAGATAATATATTTCGGAGTTTTGTACACGGTATTTTTTGGGTACGACCAAATAACGGTTGAAAAACATGCCTTTTCTGTAGTAATAGAGCCCATTTCTTTGGGAAATATTTATTTCGTCATCTAAGCTAAAATGGAAAGCAGAATCTTTTATTTCGACCTTTACGATCTTGTATTTTTGAGGTTGCGAATATGGAGATGGAGGAGGTGTTTCTTTTCCTGAAGTTTTTAAATCCAAAGTTTTTCGCTTCCATAACGCCGGACTTGTTCGCCATAAGAAGAAATCGTCAATAGAATAACCTGGAGTAACTCTAATACCTATGATGCCACCCAGGGTATAACTTGCCGCCACTTTGCAGTTCGAATCAAGATAAGCATAGTATACTGGAAGTGGCGGCCTGCCCGGTTTCTTCGGTTTACTAAACACCAGGCTTTCAAAATAGTATAGATTTTGCCCTTTCACACTGACTTTACGAACCGAGATCAATCTGCTATTAGTATCCCTTTCTGCTTGCATTATCATTTCCAAAATGCATGTAGGCAAACCACTAAGCTGCGCTTGAGACCTCAAACCAATGCCAAGCAGAGATAGTAAAATGCAGTATGCTACGCTTCTAGGTTCCATATTGATTATTTTACGATTACCCCTTTAGCATATACAGTGGTAACCAATGTACCAACTTTGTAACTACCTCCAACTTGCTTAGTAACCTTCCAGCTTTTGTCAAATGTGTAAACACTGCCCGAATGAGCAAAGGTCATAATATACTTACCATCCTTTTTACTTAATATGCCATAAAATAATTTTCCATCTGGAAACACCGCAATTGCATCTAAGTTTGTATAATCCATTTTTGCTTCTAAATCGCATCCATCAGGCTCGGGAGAATAAGCAATGAATGTAAATATATTGCCTGTACTGAACTTTCCACCCACGGTGCCCGTAACCTTAGCACTAAATGAGGTTACACTTCCCTGATTATCTTTCTTGATAAGTTGCATGGTGTAAATAGAGTTGGTATGCACAAATTTACATTTTAGTGTATTGCCATTAACATTTATGATTTCCGCAACATAAGGCCGGGACTTTTTATCCGTTTCGAATGCTCCCCAAATCATCATATTGGTTTGCAGAGCAGGTTTACCAATTGTAGTTTCACATTGGCCTTTTGCAACATTTTTTGCACCAGATACTATAAACAATGCAATAAGTAGGATTAAATTTCTCATAATTTTCTGTATTTTATTGTATTTTGATAACATAGTTCATAGTAAAAACTCTACTATTAAAGTTTACATCCACATCCTTACTAATAGATGAACCCTTGCCTCCATTCGAAAGCAACACATCTTTCAAAAAAACCTTATCATGCTGGAAACCTTTATTATCTAATCGGGAGTTGGTTTTACCCCCTATTTTAGTTTTATACATAGCAATGTATTTGGTCCAGATATCAAGAAATGCTCCATTCATTATATCTCCCTGTTTTATGGTAAATGTCCGGGTTCGATTTAATTTTGCCTGGCCTTTAAATACCCTGCCTTCTTCCCCTACTCCATCCCACCAGCATACAATTTCAGTAGATTCTCCGGTAACCGGCACAACGGTATTTCCATTTACACGGGCATCTGTCCATTGACTTAAGCCAAACTTAACCTCTTCCATTGGATTTGTGCTATTACGGATAGACAATAGATTAACGGTAACCTTATAATCTCTATTGGCATCGTTGGGTACACACTGCTTTGTAGGAAAAAAGTCCGTGGCGCTTTGAGATACAATGACCTCGTTGTTCATATTGCGAAACTGATACCGAATCGGCTTTGCATTTTTGAAGTTTGTTCCAACAAAATAGCTGTTTAGCTTACTCATTAAAGAGTTTTTATCCAGAGTAATAAAACCCTGATTACTTCCTCCAACAACATACATTTTTACGGTGGTTTCATCACTTGTTTCTTTTAAAAAGGTACTGATGTTTATATTTGCTTTTGCCCCATAACCACTATAACTAGCATCTAGTTTAATGCCCTGTTCCTGACTTTTGATTTTAGTTTCTATGGATACCAGAACCCTCTGACCATAAGTCACTGTACCCATCATCATTAAATTTGTTTTTGAAGCGTCTGCCACGTTTTTAAATAGCCCATCGCTTGGAGCTTCAGCATTTAGAGAATACATTTCCTGCGTAGCATCTATCATAAAATATCGACGTTCACTTTTCTCTTTGTTATTGAAATCAAAACTTGCGCTCACGCCATAGCCCGATGCTCCTGCACCTATTTTAAGGGCCATATCTGCTGCGCTATTGCATTCATATAGCATATGGGTATAACCGCTAATGGCATTTCCCGATGGCATTCTTGAATAAAGCTTGTTTACCGCATTCTTGATTTCGCTAGGCGTTGGATTTTCTACATCTTCATAAATATTTCCGCTAATTCCTGGAGCCGAACTGGTGATGCGGATTGGATTTCTGGCAGCTGTTTCGTTTTTAAATGAGCCACTAAAAAAATTATCAAAAGTGTAGATTGCCCCTGGATAAATATTTTGAGACTGTTGTTCATTGGTAGCATTCATGAAACTATTATCTTCCAGAGAAACCCTTAGTTGAGCACTTTCGCAAATCCACTCGTTGCTATTTTCCTGTTTTTTATTTCGTTCACTTCCCTTTATTACGCCCGGACTCTGCTTAAGTTGCAAAGCGTTGCTTGAATTGATTAGCATCCTTGTCGTTAGTTTGGTCCCATCGCTTAGTGTGATGGTTTTAGAAGGATTTGTAAAACGAGCCAAAAAACCAGAATTGATTGCTGTTTTACTAAACACCCGACTGGCATTTTGAATCTTTGGCCCAGTTTGAACGGTTTTTGGTAAACCAGGCTTTTTTCCCGTTTGTATAGGTACTTGTTTTACGCTACCAATTTTAATCTGAGCGTTAAGTGAATGATTGCCCAACACCAGAAGGCTGGTTAAAAGAAGATAGACGAGATAGAAGAATTTAAATGTTTTCATTGTCTTAGGTTTTAGTAAAAAATGTTCTGTAAAGATTGATTTGACCACAATTTACATACACTAAACATTGAAAAACAGACCAATGAGCAGGATAAGGGTTTGAATGAGTGAAAGGTTACATTTGAAGAGCGAGGCATTTAGCTGACCGTAGCCTATTCAAAGAAATAAAAATTATAGCATCAATTTAAAATTGATATTGCTGTATTAATCGTACATCTTAGGAAGAATTAATGTTGCTACGGTACCTGTACCAGTTTCAGCATTTTTCTGACAAATTTCAAAGCTTGCCTGAAAGTTTTGGTTTACCGAATTTAGAATCTCTCCTTTCGCGTATAGCTTCAAGACCTATGGATTTATTTTTAACAGCATAGAAAGCTTTAAGATTTGCACTTTCATCAAAACCAATTCCGTTGTATTCTACTATAATTATAATTTCAGATTCAGTTTCATTCAGTAAAATACTAATTGTTTTATTTATGAAGGAAGAATTTCTGATGCCATGGTGGATGGAACGACTTCATTCTGCTGCTCAGAGTTATTTTTCTTGTAGGCCATGATAATTGCAAATAGAAGCAATGGAATTAAAAGTAATTTTTTCATTATTTTCTGTTTTAGGTTGATCAAAAAATTAAGCACTATTGTGTTTGATGATGATGCTAAACTAAAATGTCTGATGTTCGCTTTTTTTACCAAATGATTGAAGAGGGAGGTTAACTGTGTAAAGCTGCACTTACAATGATCGAAGGCAGTAGGCTAAATGATTGATTTTTAAGCCTAAATAAATATCTTTATAACACTAAGGAGATGCTAAAATGATTCGATCTAACTTTTCAAAATATTTTTTGTTCTTGTTACTGTTCTGTTCTTTTGCAGGTGACCAAAGTGCCTTTGGACAAACCAATGTCATCGATTCTCTGACCAAAGAAATTGCGCTTTATATTCCTGATGATGAGCAAAAAGCCAGGATGTTATATGAATTGAGCACGAAATACTTATATAGCAATCCGAAAAAGGCTTTGAGTCTGCTCGATCAAATTTTAACCTTTGAAAATAAAATAAACAATACCGGTGTCGTTTCTAGCTCCTATCGTTTGAAGGGGATGGCCCTATACATTCTTTCGGATTTCCCAAAAGCACTTACCTCCATCCAAAAAGCTGCCCGAATGGATAGGTTAAATAATAATATGAATGGCTTATCGGGCGACCTTGCTACCATTGGTACAGTTTACCTGGCCCTGTCGAATTACCAGGAAGCCTTGAGTTATTACCTCCAGGCTGCCAAAATATTTGATAATTTGAAAGGAAGAGAGTCTGATGCCACCGGTGTATATGCCAATATTGGCCTCATTTACAGCGAACTGAAAGAGTATGATAAGGCATTGGAACACATGGAAAAAAGTTATATCATTTTTAGAAGGTTAAATAATTTTCAGGGTGCAGGCGCTTCTCTTGGAAATTTAGCCGTGATAAATGCAAAAAAAAATGACATTCAAAAAGCGTTATTTTATGGAAAAAAGGCTGTTTTACTGTGCGATTCTGTAGGCGACCAAGTGGGTGTAGCTCGGGAAAATGGAAATTTAAGTGAGTACTACATGAAAGCCGGCCAATACGATCTGGCTTTAAAGTCAGGAATAAAAGCTATTGAAATAAATAAAAGTCTCGGAAATACGAAAAGCCTAAGTTACAATATGAATAATGTAGCTGAGATATATTTTAGAAGAAATGAATTCGAAAAGGCAGCTTATTATGGTTTAATATCACTCGAAACTAGTCAGAAATTAAAGATACTGGAAGTTCAACGCGATGCCAGTGAAACGATGAGCCGGATTTATGAAAAACGGAAAATGCCCGACAGTTCCCTTTTGTATTACCGGCAATATGCTACACTGAAAGATAGCATCAGCAATGACCAGAAAACGAAGGAAATTATCCGAATGAATATTCAATATGATTTTGATAAAAAAGAAACGACCTACAAACAACATCAACTTTTATCGGATGAAAAGCTGAAACAACAGCAACTTCAGATCGCGTTAAATATTGCTGAAATTCAAAAGGGCATACAGCTCCGCGATCTACAAGCAATTCAGTTGCAGAATGAAAAACTGCAAACCCAGGAAAAGGAAAAAAAGCTGATCATTTCTACCAATAAAGAGAAACTGCAGCGGGGAAAGTTAAAAGCTTTATCGCAAGAGCAACAATTAAATAAATTACGAATGAATCAGTTTTGGCTTTATGGGATTTTGTTCATTGTAATCGTAATCTCCGTTTCCCTTTACCTGCTTAACTTGTATCGCATCCGCCAGTTGAAGTATAAGAACACGCTGCAACGCCAGGAATCGGAGCAACAATCAAGAGAGCTAACCTACCAGCATCAGCTCTCAGAAAGTAAGTTGAAAGCCATTCGTGCACAAATGAATCCACATTTTATTTTTAATGTGCTAAATTCGATTGAGTCATACATCATGGAAAACGATAAAAAAACAGCATCACGCCTAGTACAAAAGTTTGCTTCTTTAAGTCGCTTAATTCTTGAAAATTCAATTAAGAGTTTAGTAACAGCGGATAAAGAATGGAAAGCGTTAATCCTATACACCGAACTGCAGGCGCTGCGCTATAACAATACTTTTAAATATGAATTTATCCAGCCTGAAGACCTGCAACTTTCAAGCCTGCTCCTTCCGCCTATGCTCATTCAACCATTAATCGAGAATGCGATTTACCATGGATTGATTCCTTTGGAAAAATATGATAAGCAGTTATACATCCGAATGGAAAAAGCGCAAAACAGACTGAAAATCACGGTTGAAGATAATGGGATCGGGCTGAGCAAAAGCTCCCGAGCCAACAGGATGCATGGAATTAAAGAAAAATCTATTGGCATAGAGTCCATTCAGGAAAGAGTAGAAATGATAAATCTTCAGTACAAAACAAACGTTGCCGGATTTTCTGTGGCAGAAAATAAAGACCGCGATGGAACCATTGCCATAATCACGCTGCCTTTATTATTTGTTGCCGAAGAAGTAACTGAGTCGATTCAAGTTTAATGTTATTTATGAAATTGTGAAGCTATCCTAAATACAAAATATCATTCTAACCTTGTCTAAGGACTTGTAGAAACGATCTTTCAGTACATTTCGATGATTTTGTTGAACTTAGCCGAGGCTGAGCTCAACGTGATAATTTAAAGATGATGGTTTATGAAATATCCTCGTTTACCCTTCTCTTATCAAAATTGACTTGATATCGTCTAGCGTTCAGGGCTCCACAGTTACCATGGCGATTTCTGACTTACTCTGATCAAAATATACTGCCTGAACACCATATTTTGATCCGACGGGGGACATTTGATTGTCGAGAAAAAACAATGTTGCAGCGTCGACCGATCTATATTGAACAAGACCCTTTCCCCCATCTTTATATACAATGTAAAAAATTGGCTTTTATCCAGTTAAAGCCCAGTTTAAGCGGATAGCTTTTTTATCGTCCTGTTTTGCTGTTAGAGAGGCTATTGGGTTTTGATGATCCGCCTGACTAGCACTAATATTTAAGGGAAAACTTTTCAGGGAAGGTAAATTATATACATCAACTGTTGGAACAGTGTACTCATAGGCGTTGCCAGAGATAATGGTCGAGTCAGAAAACGATCTCGCCAATTTACCGATTTTCGCCAAGGACAACTAGGTGGTATCGCCCGTTAAGCGGCGCAAAATTTCTACTCCGGTAATTTCCTGATCAGGCGGATATCCGAACGTGAATGAAATGCTTTTTTTGGTTAGACTCAGCATTTTCGAGTTCCGAGAAAAATGCCCGACCACAAGGGCGCAAGGTTCTTTTGTGTATACAAAAGTACATCTTGCAAAACACCCGCGTGGTTAAAGGATTTCTTCAACTGAGATTAATGCAAGTGAGTAATAATGCAGTTAAGTCTGGGTCAAATCTTGTTTATAGCTTTAAAAAACGGTGATTTTATGATAAGATTATTTGACCCAGATATTTAGCATTTTGTCTCAAAAAACGAAAGTATTCCTATCCTACTGTATATCCTTTTTTCATCTGTAAGTTTACTTCGACCAATTACGGCAAAGAGAAAAACCATTTCACAAAACGAGCTTTTTACGCAAAAATCACTCTAAATATTTTAACTTATACTGTTACATCGGCTTTTGTCGTTCGATATGGTTGCTTTGTCTAAAATTTTTGTACAATTCTCTGCGTATCCGCATTTTTGCATCAAACCTTATTAAATGATCAATCAAAAGGATTTTATAGTTATCCTCATCCGCCTTTTTCTGGGTTACTTATTTTTTTCAGCTGGTCTTTGCAAGCTTACCCACGGCGAATTTGGTCAGATCATGGGGCCGCCATTACTTGAGGATGCTCTTGCCAAGTACGGCCTTGGCATATTTGCTTGGATAGTTGCGATTTCTCAAGTCGTATGCGGTACGTTATTGATGTCGCAAGGTTTTAGCACACTTGGCGCCGTAATGTTGTTGCCAATCTACATTTCTATTGTGGCCGTCACCATTTCGATGAATTGGACAGGAACACCATATGTAAATAGATTTTTTACAATGCTTAATATTGCTATTCTCATTTATGATTGGCACAAACTTAAAGTGCTTGTTAGTCCGGATTTACTAAACTAGTGCGCCAAACCGCGCTTGATGCTTATAGTCAGCATTGGGTTAACGTCATAGCAATGGTATTTGCCTTCATGGCATTATTCGTTGCCCGCTTCAGCCTTATGGCTACTAATATTTTTGCGCTTTTGTTTTTTATAACACTTTGCTGCAACTTTTTACAGCTAAAAGTTTTAACAAAATTGCACCTATCAATTATTACGCTAACGCTGCTAAACATGGCGCTAATTACGCTCTCAAAAAATTTAGGCCCCATTGCTCAAAAGTTGCTTTTATGGAACCCAATATTGGTTGCCGCCTTAGTTGTGATAAGTTTTATTTCGATTTGGCGAACGAGATTAGTAATGAAAAACTAAAGGCAGCTACAAAATTCTTAAAATATTTATTATTTACTTTCTATAAACAGTGTCTCGTACACCTCCTTTTGTACTAATCAGCAAGTTATTTCTTTGGCCTTTTGGTTGTACAAATTCATAGGTTCGGTCTGGCAGATCTTTCCTAAAAAACCTATTGTTGGATTCTGGAACAAGGACAACTTCACCTTTTTTGATCACGAGTTTATTTTCTTTCTTAATGAACTCAACATCCCCAAATTTACCAATATAATTTGTAAGCAATCTTGGATCAATTTTTTTTTCGATGTGCTTGTATGGAGTTTCAACTTGTTTGCCAAACATAATGCCTGCAAGGCCATAGGCAATCCAATGTGATTCGGATTCATTATTTGAAAGGACGGTGATGAATAAATCATCTTTTGGATAGTAGTCCATGGTTGTCATAACCCCAAAATATCCGCCGCTGTGCGTAAACATTTGATGCCCCTGGTTAAAGTATGGATTGATAAAAATACCATACCCGTACGTATCGAGAAATTTCCCGTCAGGATATGCTTTATTGTAATGAGTAAACATTTTTGTCTTTAAATTATCGGAGAGTAATTTGCCCCCATGAAGAGCCTTGTTAAATTTGAATAAATCTGAGGCCGTAGCGTACATACCATCAAGTCCGGTATTTACTTCCCAATTAATGTATGGGTTTTTGAGGAAATTAGCATCGGTTCTTAGGTAACTGCGGGCAAGTTTAACTATGATGCGCTCATTGCTATTTAATCCAGTATTTTTCATTCCGGCAGGTTCGAAAATATTGTTTTTCAAAAAATCCGATAAACTTGATCCGGAAACTTTCTCAATAATTTGGCCCAGCAAGTAATAACCAACATTACTGTACGCTAGGCCATTTCCAGGTTGAAATTGTAGTGGTAGGGATTTGATGTAATTTAGTACAGTATCCTTATTTAACTCTGTGCTACTAAGGTATAATTCCTCAAAATCTAATGGCAAACCAGCTGTATGGGTCAAGATCATATGTATGGAAATATTTTCTCCATGAGGATAACCCGGGAAAAATTTTGACAATCGATCTTGCAGGGTTAATGCCCCTTTATCAACCAGTTGAAGTACAGCAACAGCAGTAAATTGCTTTGAGATTGATGCTAGGCCGAACTTCGTGTCAGTAGTATTGGCAACGTTCCACTCCAAGTCTGCTTGTCCAAAGGCCCGATGCATTAGCACAGCATTGTTTTTTACGATTAACACATTACCGGAAAAGCGGTTGATTTTGTATTGGCCTTCCATGTAAGCGTTTAGCTTTTGAATAACGTTTGTTTGAGCAAACGATGTTGTTATTGACCCTAAAATTAGCTGGCAAATAATACCACACGTTAACAATAGTTGATTTTTAAATTGCCCGCTGCAGGAGAATATTTTCGATTGAAGTAGATTTTTGGCCATGTTGAATCTAAATTTCATTATTGTAGGATTTTATCATTTTTAACTGGAGAATAATCTTGGCGTAAAGTACCGTTCAATGAAATGTTCTTGAAAAAAGCCTTAACACCAATTGCTGTGTCAAGATTTTCTTCATCTTGGATATGAAAATGAAGATGTGGTCCGGAGGAGTGACCGGAATTTCCACACTTACCAATAAAACGGCCTTGTTTGATTTTATCTCCTTCGCGAACCTTAATTGTTGAATGAGCTAGATGGCAAAAAACAAAATATTCACCTGCACTAGTTTTTACAATAACAGTATTTCCCCCTGCATTAAAATGGTTTGTAGCACCGGGAATATTGTCTTTTACACCATTCACAACCAATACGACAGTTCCGGCAACAGGGCTGATGATAGGTTTGCCAAATGCATAATAGTCTTCATTCTTTTTTCCATCATTTTTGAATGATCGCCCAGTGTCATCTGTGATTACAAAATCGAATGCATTTTTTTGCGTTTCACTCTCTATATGGTAATTCTGGGTTTTGGTATCACCGCCCCAAATAACCGTCCACTCTCCTGTGAATGGCAATATTAACGAACTGAGATTTCTTTGGATTGTTGCCAGACGCTTTTGTTTATTGGCTTCAACAGAAAATCCATTTATTTTTGAGCTAGCATTTGTAGAAATTTTTACCAAAAACTCTGCCTTTTCAAACTTGGTCAGATAAATGGCATAGCTATTTTCATATTTTTGAAACTTTTGGTTTGTTATTTTTCCAGCTTGAGATGCAAGTCCGTTTAAAAAGGCTATAGCTTTTTCTAAAGGCATTGCTGTTTGCAGCTCTTGCGAAAACATATCGAAAATCTCTGATGGTCTACCATCGTTATAAAGGGTAACAAATTTTCCTGCTGTTGCGGAAGAAGTTTGGGTTTCCTGCTGTGCAGATACCTTGGTAAAAAGCATTAGCAAAAAGGCGATAAAAAATATGGATTTCATGACGAGTATTTTAGGGTAATAAAGACTAAAATTAAGTTTATCTAAGTGGGGTTGGTGCATGTGTAATTTTAAGAAATAGCAACGCGTCAAATAAATCGCTTAAGTTGGTTTTATCATAGGAACTTGCGCCACTTTTTATTCCATACCCTACAAACCGCAGTGGCTTTTCTACTTTGGCAGGATTGAAGTTATCAGTTTTTAGATAAAAATTTGACGTACGACCACCACTAAGATATTCTTCCCAAGAGCCTGCAATCGGTTTTTCTAATTTGTAAGGCTTAATAGGACTATTATTTATCGCTCTAGCATCGGTTGTACCTCCAAAAGTTCCTTCAGCGGTTGCTGTACCTAACACAAAATAACTATTGGGTAAAGTTTTTAAGATGTAACCACCTGTGCCACCTACAACATTTCCGTAAATTCCAGTTTTCCCCAAATGTGCATTATGTGCCCAGATTACAATTTTATCTTGGCTACTTTTTGCTAGTTTGATGACATTGTGCGCCATGATACTATCTCTAGCGGCTTCGGGTAATCTACGGTAAAATGGCTCAAAACCTTGTTTTAAATTAGCTATCGCCAACAACAATCCTTGCTTTGTATCGGAGTTCCATTTTTTTTGTTGGAAAATCTTCTCAAGCGAATCAGCCGTTAGATAACCATTTTTAACAAGACGTCCTAGTAATTTCCAGTCGGATTTGTAACCTGCTTTATTCATTCCAGACCAAGCATCGTCTTGCAGCGTTGCTGCTTCACGCAAATTTTCGAGCGCTGCTGAAAATGTGGCTTCATTTAATGAGGATAAAAGTTCACTGATCATTTCTACATCAGGAAGTTGCGAAGGATAATCAATTCCATCAATACTAACTTTGTTTTTACGCTTTGCGTTGAAGTTTTTAATCCAAGTGAAAAGTTGTTTCGTTTCTTCATTTTGCCAAAGTGTGAGCAGGTATTTTTTCATCAGAGAATTTATATCTGTTGTTTCTTTAAGCTGTTTGTTAAACTGCCAAACCTCAGTAACATCATTTTCAAAGGCTACATGGTTAAAGCCAAAATCCTCGATTAACATTCTGGTGATGTAATACCTAACGCGATAAAATTCGGCCGTGCCATGTGTACCTTCTCCCAAACCTACAATTTGTTTTAGAGCCATTTCTTTAACTTGCGATTTCATTGAAGCTCTAAAGGATTTATAATCACGCATAGAAAATGGTATAGTCTGTCGTAGTTGTGCAGAACTTGGCTCGGTGTGTTGCGATTTGCCTTTAAATGAAATTAATAATGCCGAGGCTATTAAAACTACTGCTTTTAGGTGTTGGAGTTTCATATGTTTTTAATTGATGATCCAAAGAAACGTAGCCAAAATTGTTTAATTTAAAAAATTCGACTAAGTGACTTTTTTTCGCCACAAACAGGAGAGCACATTCATTCGTCGTGCAGATTATAGCTTTGGTCGTGCACATTATTTATAGTTAAAGAAATTTTCCAAATTAGCGTCATGGTTAAAAAGTCTGCATTCAATTTTCCTATTGTTTTAGAAATTTTCATTTGGCTATTTTATGTAAGTTTTTATAAATATTCTTACTACTTAGAATCGTCCGATTTGCCACACATACCTCACAACGACTTGCCCTATTTGCAAATTTGCCTTTATGCGATATTAACTACCCTCGGACTCGTTCCGTATTACCGTTACTTGGTTCCGATGTTGTTAACTCTAAAAAAATATTTTTGGCTGTTCATCATCACTTTTGTTTATTTTATTTTTGTACTTCCATTTTTTAACGATGCAGTAGCCTGGACATTTATAAAAATAACGAATGGCATGGTTGTAAATTCGTTTTTTGTTAGTGCATATGAAGGATATTTTTTAGATTGGAACCTAATTATGACAGATAGCATTGCGTTTTTATGTATTGCGTTTTCGAGATTTTCCTTTCATAATGAATATTTGAGGCACAAAATCGAAACAGACCACCTTCAGTTACAGCTTAGTCAGCTAAAAACTCAGTTACAGCCCCATTTTCTGTTTAATACCCTTAATAGCTTATACGGTATGAGTTTAACCAGGTCGATGGAAACGCCAAGGTTTATTCTATTATTGTCGCAAATGATGCAGTATATTCTTTATGATTGCAATAGTGAAGAAGTATTGCTGGCTAATGAAATAGAATTTTTTAAAGGTTATTTTGAAATAGAACAAAAAAAATTCCCAGGGGCGAAAATATCTTTAGCTATACAAGATAATTTGCCTGAGCTCAAAATTCCTCCTTTGCTTTATTTGCCCTTGGTAGAGAATAGTTTTAAACATGGAAGGCATAAGTTGGAAGATAACTTTGGGGTTGAAGCCTATATCAAACTCGAGGGAAGTACTTTGATTTTTATCATAAAAAATGAACTTTTACCAAATCAACAGGACACGAATATTAATCCCCGAGGTGGAATTGGCTTATCAAATATTCAAAAAAGGCTAGAACTTTACTATCCTAAAAAGCATAAAATGATCGTAAATCGCACAGCGAATGAATATATAGTTAATTTGGATATCACGGTATGATGAAATGTATCATTTTAGATGATGAGCCGTTTGCGCATCAAGTATTGGAAGTTTATATTAACGATACACCGGGGCTTGTGCTTGCAGCGGGGTTTAGAAACGCTGTTGAGGCCTACGAATATATGAACAAAAATACTGTTGATTTGCTTTTTCTGGATATCGAAATGCCCTTGATTAATGGGATCAGTTTTTTGAAAGCATTAAAAGAAAAACCTACAACAATTTTCACAACCGCTTACAAGCAATATGCCTTCGAGGGATTTGAACTTGGTGTGATTGATTATCTGCTTAAGCCTTTTTCTTATGATAGATTTTTGACAGCAATTGGCAAAATGAATCAAACTTCGCCGGATATTTCCTCGGATGATACTATTGCGATCCGCGAAAAAGATGGAATCTCTAATATTTTGCAGTCGAGTATTTTATATATAGAGGGTTTAAAAGATTATATCCGAATTGTAACTGAGGAAAGGGAGTACGTAGTTTACCATACGTTAAAAGGTATCTTAAGCAAATTAAACGCAAACAATTTTTTCCAGTGCCATCGTTCTTTTATCTTAAATAAAACTTTTATTGTTAGAATTAATCAGGATATTATTATTTGCAGAGATCAAAGTACCTTTCCCATTGGATCGTCATTCAAAAAGAAGTTTTTAGATTCATTAAATAAGGCGGGAGGGTGATGATAAATGTAGCCATTTGTTATGATCAATGAGTATGAGTTTGCCGAGATAATTATCGAAAATCAATATTCCCCCACGGTCTGAAAAAGCAGTTATATGTTTTAACCCTTTAGCCCTCAATCAATTTTATTAAATTTATTGCGGACGGAGTATCTGCAAATAAAACCGAAATTCTTAAAGCTGCAAAACGTTATGCAACATTTAAAAAAACAAACCAAATGTCAAAACTGAAAAAAAACAGAGAAAAACTTAACTTGACCCAGGATGAACTTTCTGTTAAATCAAAGATTTCTATAAGAACCATTCAACGTATTGAATCGGGAAATGAACCGAAAGGACAAACACTTAAATTATTAGCGAATGCTTTAGGAATCAAAGAAAATGAATTGCTTGAAGAAGTAGAAAGCAGAAGTGAAAATGACTTCGCCATAATAAAGATTATTAACCTCTCTTCATTGCCTTTCACTATAGCCCCATTTGCAAATATTATAGTTCCTCTTGTTATAATTTTTGCCAAGAAGCAATTTAACCCATTGACAAAGCAAATCGTTTCCATTCAAATATCATGGCTAATATTTTCAGTTATCATCTTTATGTTTTCTTCATTTGCGAAAAGTTGGTTTTCGCTTGGGAATAAGTTTATTTTAATCGTCATGATTTTATTGGTTTTATCTAATGTGTTTATCATCCTTAGAAACGCATTAGAAATTGATAAAAGGGGGAAACTGTTTTTTAAATTGAATTTCAGTCTCATCTAGCCTTTTGTGCAGATGACGGTACATTGTCAGGATATTGGCGGGTAGATTTTTACAATGAAAATCATTAAAAACCACATTTTTGCAGAAATAATTATTAGTTATGACAAAACAAATTTTCTTTACTGCAGCTTTTCTTGCCGTATCTATTTTTAGTGCAGTCGCACAAGCAGATAAAAATTCAGACTTATTTATTGATCTCAAAAAGCAAGATAGCCTTTTCTTCGAACGGGGGTTTAACCAGTGTGATTTAGATTATTTAGAAAGTCACATTACAAAAGATTTAAAATTTTACCATGACCAAAGTGGATTTCAGGACAAAAAAACCTTCTTTGAGAACACGCAAAAATACATTTGTTCCAATTCAGAACAAAAGCCAATCCGTAAAATACAGACAAAAAGCTTGGAAGTATTTCCACTCCATAATAATGGAAAAATATATGGTGCCATACAACAAGGGATACATCATTTCTATTTAAGAGAAAAGGGAAAAAAAGACTTATGGACCAGTACTGCAAAATTCACACATATTTGGATTTTGGATAAGGAAATTTGGAAATTAAGCGAAGTTTTGAGTTACGACCATCAGGACCCTGTAGTTGAAAAACCAGTAAATGATATTAAAAAGTTATTAATAGACAACAACGTTCCTGCATTGGGAATGGGAATAATTGAAAACGGAAAGTTGACTAAAGTTGAAGTTTACGGAACATTGGATAGAAAAACAACTGCACCTTATAATACTATTTTTAAAGTAGCCTCTTTAACTAAATCAATTTTTGCTTTGACCACATTAAAACTGATTGAAAAAGGACTGTTAGGTTTAGACGAACCTTTACACAAATATTGGGTTGACCCGGATATTAAAAATGATAAAAGATATAAAAAACTGACTCCAAGAATCATTTTAACACACCAAACTGGCTTTCCCAATTGGCGATATATGACCGAAACAAATAAACTTGCTTTTGAATTTGAACCTGGAACAAAACATCAATATTCGGGTGAAGGTTTTGAATACTTGAGAAAAGCCATTGAGAAGAAACTTGGCAAAAGCATTGAAGAACTTGCAAAAGAACTTTTATTTAATCCACTAAAAATGTCAGATACTCACTTTTGGTGGGATTCAGAATTGGATGAAACCAGATATGCTCTAAACTTCAACAAAGATGGAGAAAAAATTAAAACGGTAAAATATTATGAAGCAAATGCTGCCGCAAACCTTTTGACTACGGTTGAAGATTATGGAAAGTTTTTAGAATATATAATCAATGGAGCTGGACTATCTGAAAACCTGTATCAAGAAATGATTAAACAACAAGTAAAACTTAAAGAAAATGATTTTTTTGGATTGGGTTGGGAAATTTTAACTGATTTCAGCAATGATGAATTTGCGCTATTACATACAGGAAAAGATCCTGGCGTTAGTACATTAGCAATGTGGTTTCCTAAATCAAAAAATGGATATTTAATTTTCTTGAATGGAGATAATGTGGATAAACTTTATGAAGAATTACTAACTAAACGCCTGTATTTAGGAAATGAACTTTGGAATAAGAGATAAAAAAGTGTCTTATTATTTCATATAATTATTGACAATCCAAGGCATTATGAATTATAAATTAAATGTTTTCTAAGGATGGCCTGGTGAATTCGAATAATTGTTTAATATACTGTCCCATCATTTTGATTGAATCAATTTTTTGTGGAGCTAAGGAAAAAATAAATGAAGGTTGTACTTTTATTGACAAAGTTTTATAATGTATTCAAAGCTGTTTTTATTATTTATCCTATCTGCTCTTCTAATTAAAGTAAATGCGAGTATTACTGGTAATGCCCTAATAGGATCTTTTTTCAAAAACCAAAAATTGCAAGTGTCAGTAGAAATTCAAAGAGATACCGCTACTTGGTTTGACGTTAGTCGTAATAGGCCAGTACCAATTGCCACCTATTTCTGTCAATCACTATCTGATTCTATCAAACGGACGCATAATAAGCAAAAAGTTGTCTTGATTAATCCAGGCTATCCCGGAAAAAACACTGACTACGGATATATTGCCGGAAACCTTGCAAAACATGGCTATTATGTTGTAACCATTCAACAAAATCTGCCCTCCGATCTACCTATTCCTACAAAAGGGGATTTATATAAGCTTCGCCAATCTTATTGGAATGTTGGAGTGCAAAACATACTATTTGTTCTTGGAAAGTTAAAGAAAGTACAATCTAGTTTAGACTATGAAAATTTAATTATAATTGGACACTCGAATGGTGGTGACATATCTATGCTTCTTGCCAAGCAATATCCGAAAGTAGCGAGTATCATCATTTCTCTGGATAATCGAAGAATGCCCTTTCCGCGATCAAAATATCCAAAGGTTTTTTCTATCAGGTCTAGTGACCAGCCTGCAGACACTGGAGTACTTCCATTAGTAAAAGACCAAAAGAAATATAAAACAGTATTAGTAAATGTGAATACAGTCCATGATGATATGGGAGGCTTCGGAACAGAGGAGCAGCTATCTGAAATAAACAATCTCATAATTCAATTTCTAGGAAGTAATATTTTAAATAGACGAATGTAAACAGGTTAGTGTTCAGTCCTATTTTTATGTGTTGATATCATGTAATAGTTATGGCTAAGACACAACGAACTCCAAAAGTTACAACTATCTGTTTTTTTACACAATTTACTGAAGACATGCCTTTGGAACCTAAGTATTTAGATTAAGGCAAATCGCAATATTTCGAAATAATTGATGCATTTACAAATGCTGGTTTTAAAGTTTTAAGCGAAAAAAGGCCAGCTAAAACGGACGGTACGCTGTATGCTAGAAAAATTTCACATCGGATAGATAACCTACTTCGAATGGGCGTCAAGGTAGATCATATAACTGTAGTTGGGATTTCCAAAGGTGGAGATATTGCACAGGGCGAAATTACAATTTGCTCTTACCCATCCGCTAAGTAAAGAAAGATTTGGGCGGCTTAATTTCTATCAAAATACCGTCGATGTTTGATAGGGCTTAAAGATTTCCATTTTAGTTATTGTCACAAAAAACGAAAGCATTCATCCCCTACTTTGTATGTTTCTTTCATCTGTAAGTTTAATTTCACCAAAGACGGCAAAGAGAAAAAATGTCTCAAAAAAACGAACAATTTTGAAAGGGGTAATAGTCGAATTTGCTGTCAGGATATAAATTGAGATTTTCTTAAATAATTTATAGAATAGCAAATTTTAAACATCATCTATACATGAAGAAACCTTTGCTTTTGCTTGGACTTTTACAAGGTTTAATTGCTCTTATGAGTATGCGTGCCTACTCTCAACCGCGATTAAAAGTCTTCCTCCTAGTGTTGCAACGACGATCCCGTCTGGTCCTTGGTGCCTTATTGTAATAAATAACCATGGCAATAAATAATTTGGAGATTTCCAAACGCATAGATCATAATACCAAAACAAATATTTACATATATATTTGTGTTTGCTAAACTTGTTTAAAAAGGACGCAAATTTATCTTATTATGTAAATTTAATAACGCTCAAATGTCATTTCTGGTAATTCCAGCCTACGATAGCTTCTTTACTGCGAATAATACATAACAGCTGTCAGATGAGCAATAAAAACTCCAGGCTATAGGAGAAATCATTATTTTAGGTGAAAATCAACCGCACATTAATAAATTTTTATAACAAAATAGATAGATGGTTATTGAAACGCTCACCTGTGGCTCACTTTTGTTACTTTCTATATTATTAATCAGCAATCCTCTTAAATTAAAGACAATTGCAAACAGGTGGCTGTCCTTACTTATTTTCTGCATTTTTTGTACCCTTATTGATATGGTACTTACTAAGTCTGGCACGTATATTACCTATCCTCATCTCAAAGGATTGAGTGAATTATTCATGTTCGCTATGGCGCCGGCACTTTATCTAAGCGTGCTTTATTTTACAAGTCCGGATCATGATTTCAAAAGTATTAGTCTATTTCACTTTTTACCTTGTCTTATATTTTTACTCTATCAGCTACCTTACTTTTTCAACGATGCAGAGAGTAAACGTTTAATGCAGACCCATACAGAAGCCTTGACATCTACAGATAATTACAGGGTTATATTACTAACCTTTGCCATTAAAGTACAATTTCTCATTTATTGGCTGCTGGCATTTCTACGAGTTAAAAAACATCAAAAAAACATTCGTTTTCTAGCTTCAGACCTCCAGCCCATCCATTTACACTGGTTATATTATTTGCTATTTTTTCTATTGGCCATGTATCTTTTATGGTTGAATACTGTTTATTTCCACCTGGAATTTGCAGGTAAAATTACTGCCCCCGCTTATTTACTGGCAAGTTTTTTTATTGCTTATTATGCATTAAAACAGAAAGAAGTTTTTGCTTACAGTGAGCCAATGCTGAAATACATCAGGGAAATTTTTGAATCAGAAAATCAGCAAACTTTACAAGCAAGAGTTGCTGATGATGAAATTTGCAGGAAGAAAAAAGAAATTGAAGATTTTATGATTTCAAGTGAGATTTACCTTAATCCAGACCTCAGTCTACCTTCTTTGTCCACCGCATTGGGTTATCCTGTGCATGATCTTTCTTATGTTATAAATAAAGGATTTAACCAAAATTTCTATCAATTCATAAATGCCTACCGACTCAACAGGGCGAAAACTCTGCTTCTTTCAGATGCCCATAAGCACCTAAATATGGTCGGCATTACTTATGCATGTGGTTTTAATTCCAAAACCGTTTTTAATACGGCTTTCAAAAAGCTTACCGGAAAAACCCCTTCCGAATTTAAGAAAGCAAATGAGAAATAGTATTTCTGAGGCTGCCTAAAAAAGATGTTCGGATGGATAAATCCGAACAGAACTGCGAACTTGATTCTCCAGATTGCCTCAAAATTAATCACATGAAAAATTATCGTTTATCCGCTTTTGTTATTTTACTATCCTATTTTCTGAATGTTTCTGCCCAAACGAAGCAGGTTTTATCATTATCTAATAACAGTATAGATTCTATGTTGGTTGAACTTAATGATGCAATCATCAAATCCAAAATTCCCGGCCTTATGGTCTCCATTGTAAATAGAAAGGGTACGATATATTCTGGAGGAATAGGCTATTCAAACTTAGAGAAAAAAAGAAAAGTTACAGGTATGACCGCTTTCCGATTGGCTTCAGTAACCAAGATGTTTACTGCCCTTGCTATTGAAAAGCTTATAAGTGACGGAAAGTTTAACCTTAGTGATCCGCTGAAAAAAATTGCGCCTGAAATCCCATTTGAAAATGTTTTCGAAAAAAGTAATCCGGTTACCGTTGTACACTTGCTAGAGCATACAGCCGGGTTTGAGGATGTACAACTTGGAAGGATGATAGCCCTAGATGGCAAAAGTATGTCCGGACTAAAAGCATTGGAATTTCATAAACATTCCCTTGTCTCAAGATGGAAACCAGGTGAACGCATGTCTTATTCTAATCCCGGATATGAAGTTTTAGGGTACTTAATAGAAAAATTTTCGGGAATGAGCGTGGATCAATACATTAAAAAGAATGTTCTGTTGCCGATGGATATGAAAAACAGTACAATTTTAATGAATGGTACCATGATACAAAACCTGGCTACAGCATATCATTTTAATGGAAATGGTTACCAGGTGCTGCCTCAATATACTCTTTCAAGTAATGGCGCTACGGGCAATTTGGTTTCCTGTGCTGATGACATTTCAAAGTATCTGGTTATTTTACTTAACTATTATCAAGGTAAGACTGGGGATATAATTCCAGAAAAGAATGCTATGGAAATGGATAGCATACACAGCTCATTAGCGGCTAGAAATGGTTTGCAAATCGGATATGCTTTTGGCAATGCAGTATTTGCAAATAATAAAAAAATAACTTTTAGAGGGCACGACGGCTTAGGTGAAGGTTTCAGTTCCTGGATATTTTATAACAGATCACATGGTATCGCTTACGCTATAGCCAATAATTCGGGGCAAAACAACTGGGAAATTTCCCAAATCATTGAGTCCTTTATTACTCGCAGTCTGCCTACTGTTCATATAAATTCATCACCTGAAAATCTTAACCGGTTTAAAGAATTTGAGGGATATTACGCCCTGGCAAATCCAAAGAACGATCGTTGGGATTTTCTGCAGAAATTATTTAATGGTGTAACAGTAAGGGTTACAGGTCAGAAGATTACACTAAAAAATAATCGAGGGAATATCGATACCCTTGTGCATGTGCATGGAAATCTGTTTAGAATCCAATCGGAAATCGTGCCTGCTTTTCTTTTTTCAAAGGATGAAAATGGAAATCCCTTTCTTCAGGGTTATAATACATCCCAGTTTTTTAGCAAGACTGCGAAGGCACCTATTATTATCCAACAATACCTTTTCTATTCAGGTTTACTCTCAATGCTGATTACTCTGGTTTTAGGTCTGCTCTCATTTATCTTACTATTATTCAAAAAGATTAGTTTCAAGACATTTTTTGTATTGGTGCTGCCAGCTTTTGCCAGCGTAAGCGGATTATTGGCATACAGAAAGCTGAGTTTAACAGATGAAGTGAACAAAATTGCATTCTCATCAATAAATACTACGACACTATTTATATTTTTTACTTCAATAGGCTTCGGTTTTTTCACCCTCATTTCCTTAGTTATGCTCATTAGGCAATGGAATGTTTTAAAAAACAAGTTGATAAAGATAGTTCTTTCATTCACGATTATTATGCTGTGTTATCTTTCCGGAATATTTCTGCTGAATGGATGGATTGGGGTACGCATCTGGGTATTGTAGCCAAACGATTTATAAATTTACAGTTCTCCTCAACCCTCAAATAAATTCGTTTGCAAAACAAATTATGCTCTTTATAAAGACCCTCAATGCATACAAAAAACATTCTAGTAACGAACATTCAATGAATGGCTATTTCTCCTAAAGATCCTGAACTGTCTTTGGTAAATTTTGTGCACCAAATGGCTTCCTATAACTGCATCTGCCTCACATTCAATTGCCCCCAGTTCACTCATGCCTCGGTGCCATGGGCATAATGACGGGAATGTGTTGCTTTTTTTTCATTAATCTTAACTAATTACAAATTAATTTTACTCCCTATACTCTAATCTAATATCTTGTAAATAGATAATTTAATTTTAACATCTTAAATCCGATTAAGGAAAGTATTCCTCCCCTACTTATATCTTTCTTTCATCTGTAAGTCTACTTGCAACGAATACGGCAACGAGAAAAAATGTCTCAAAAAACGAAAGATTTTATATGATTCAAAGGAATTTTCTTAGGATAAATAAATTACAAATTAACTACTAATTACAATAAGATATGCCTAAACCTTAATTCCTCTTTATTGCTTCACGCTTCGTTTCACCCATTATTATCGTAATAACATCTTTATTCGATCTCTTTCCAAAAATCAGTTCTAAACTTTCCTCAGTTTCGCCGAAAAAACGGTTTTCACTTTCAGGAAGTATAACAGAGCTATTTCCATTTTTTGGATAGACCACTAATTTTCCGCTCTCTAGTTTTACTTCCAGAACTAAATGTGATTCCAAAATTTCATAAGCACCAACATATTTAAGAAGTTGAACAGGTTCCAAATGAATAGCTTTTTTCTTAATGGGCAGATAATAAGGCTGTCCATAAAGTATGGAGATAATTCCCTTAGCTATCATATCTAGCCCCGGCACCTCGAAGTTGGATAGTAATATTACCGCCACGTCTTCATCTGGAATTCTGGAAAAATTACTTCTAAATCCCCAGACTGCTCCGCTATGGGAAACCCTACGTTTTTCTTGTAGAGAATCAATTATCCATCCATATCCATAGGTTTTGGTATATGGTTTATAGGCACGTTCCAAAGATTTTTTACTGATAAAATTATAATTCTGCAAGATTTCATGCCATTTATATAAATCGAAAACATTGGAGTAGATCGCGCCTGCAGAATAAGTGCCGGCTGAGTCCATTAGGGGTGTTTCCTTACTGTAGTTTTTTCCAGTTTCTGCCCAATACCCCTTGGCCTTGTCATTTTTTCTCAAGCTGGCAAAATCGAATCCGCTGTTTTTTAACATGTATGGGGTAAAGATGTATTTTCGGATCGCTTGTTCGTATGTCATATTTGTAACCTTGGAGATGATGTTTCCCAATAAATAATACCCACGATTACTATAGTTAAATGATAATCCAGGTTCAGAACTGAGTTCAGTTCCATTCAATTCTGCCAACAATACTTGTTCTCTGGTCAAGACCTCCCTATCATACTTCTCCTTCTTTTCCTCTATTTTCCTATCGTTAATGCCCGAAGTATGGTTTAACAGATGTGCAATCGAAATATGGCTGCCATATTGATACCCTGGATAAAACCTGGTGATTTTATCATCAAGGGAAAGTTTTTTTTCTTCAACGAGTTTTAGGATCATGGCTGAGGTGAAAGTTTTAGTTACAGATGCAATACTAAATATTGTACTATCTGTATTCAACCTTTTTGAGGCTTGGTCTGAATATCCATATCCCTTAGCTAACAGGATCTTGCCTTTCACAGCCACCAACACGGAGCCATTAAATTCCTGAATATTAGCATAAGCACCAACGAGCGAATCGATTTTGGAAGCAAGTTTACTTTGGGAAAAAACAGGCAAAACGAATCCTATAGACAATAGTGTTGTCATTAATTTTTTAAAGTTCATATGTGGTTTATTTTATTGTGATATTCTTATAAGATGGTGATTTCAACAGGTTTTCAATTTCAGAAATATAGGATGGGCCAATGGGAATCTCAGTTTCATTCAGCCACACGCTCCTTTTATCCACCTTAGTTATTTTATCTCTGGCAACAATAAACGAACGGTGTACTCGGATAAATGAATTTACCGGAAGCAAACCTTCAGCCTCGGAGATAGTTAGACGTGAGGTGATAGATGGTTGGCCATCTAAATGCAACTTCATATAATTACCAAGACTTTCTCCATAGCGCAAATCAGTCAAATCAATCTTAATCTGCTCGAAGCCACTTTTTATAAATATGCTAGGTAAGGATTTTGATGTTAACTCCATATTGTTACCTTTCAGTTGATGCAGATCAAAGGCTTTATTACAAGCTTTTAACAGGCGTGGAAATGAAAACGGTTTTAAAAGGTAGTCAACAGCATCCAGTTCAAAGCTTTGAACCGCATGGTCGCTGTAGGCGGTAGTAAAGATTACCATCGGCGGTTTTGGTAATGATTTTATAAACTCTATGCCAGAAAGGCCAGGCATTTTTATATCTAAAAAAATTAATTGAATATCATTTTCGCTCAGGTAACCAATCGCTTCAATTGCCTTGGTGAAGCAGGCTGTTAGTTTTATAAAAGGCATTTCTTCCAATAAGTTTTTTACAACCTCCAGAGCAATAGGCTCATCGTCAATAGCTATAGCTTGCAGTTCTTTCATGACTCAAGGATTTTTGGTTCAATAACTAATTTGATGATGAATTCTTTTTCGGTTGATGAGTGATTTAGCTCATGCTGCCCCTTATAAAACATCATTAGTCGTTCCGTAACGTTTTTCAGGCCAATGCCAGAATGTTTCCTTTCTGGGTCATTGGCATCTACTTTATGCAAACTGTTCCTAACGTTAAGGGTAATGCGTTTATCATCACAAGACAGCGCTATATTTATCCAAGACTTTTTATTTAAATCAATCCCATGTTTAAAAGCATTTTCCACAAAAGGGATTAGCAACATTGGAATGATTTCATGATTACAGTTATCAATATTAAATTCTTCGCTGATGTCGATTTCCTCCGAATCCTGAATGCGCAATTTTTGAAGGGCTATATAATTCTTGAGATAACTGATCTCGTTGCTCAGGGGGATGAAGTCAAGATGATTGTCATCTAGCATAAATCGCATCATATCACCCAACATTTGTATGCCGTTAGCAGTTCTTTTGGAGCCATCAATCAAGGCAGTACCATATAATGTATTTAAAACATTAAAGAGAAAATGCGGGTTGATTTGTGAACGGAGGAATTGAAGATCAGCTGTTGTTTTGGATAATGCAATTTTGGCACCTCGCAACTCCATTATTTTATCCTTTTTCTGTTGATAGATAATCCAAGTAATTGGTGTAACAAGAAAAAATTGAATCAAGCAGTTTATTGGCCAAACACTTAAATTTATTCCAAGATGGAACAGGAATCCCAGCCAAGGAAATGATAAGAAGAAGGTTGAAATTATAAGCGCCAAAAACAACCGAACATTATTACTTGGCGTATTCAAAAACCGAGGAAAAAGCCAGTAGATATTGGTTGAGTATATGATAATTGCAGAAGGTATAAATACAAAATACGCACCATAATTGACATCCTCCTTAATAAGATTAAGGGAAAATACCAAAGCGGGAAGCAGTAAAAAGATACATAAGGAATAGGATATTTGATTGGCAATTAGCACCCGGTAATTTCTTTTTGAGCCGTAATTTTCTATAAAATGAATAATCAATTCTCGTAGTGTGGCATAAACTCCGTAAGCAGCCAAACAGAGCAGTGCCCTGTCAAAACCTGCCCACAAATTAGTTAAGGGGTATTCATTATAACCAAGTAAAGTAAATATTCTGAAATCGGCATAGTTGTTCCAGGCTGGCCGTGCATAATAGGTTGCAAAATTTACGCCAATGGCTAGAAAATAAGCGAGGATTAAAACCTGAACTAAAACCCAGGGATATGTGAAAAATGACAGATAATTTCTCCGGATCTGAGGGATGGTAATCCTATTAAGCCAGAAATAACTAAACATAAACAACAGCACTACACCGATTCGAGGTAACAAAAAGAAGGCTGAATAAGTAAAGTGAACGCTAGGATGAGCTCTAAGATATTCAGTAAATCCAGAGATGTACACAGGTATGAAACCTAATTGCTGTAAAATATAATTGATGATAGTCATCAAACCGAATAGGGCAATGAGCAATTGCTCGTGTTTTCTAATTTTGACTTTCATTGTCTAAATATTTGATACAATGATACGCCATTGAATAGTACACTTTTTATAAGTGTGACGAATACCATTTTTATGGGATGGGGAGTTAAAAAATGTTATGAAAAATAAACAGCATCATATTGTGGTGGTATTTTGGAAGTGTTTTTTTTGAAAATCAAAAAAACTTATTAATCACATATCAAAATTTGTTACGTGAGGGAAATCTAATGTAAAAGCCCCCAATAATTTATGCTTTAAACATTAATATAAACTAATCTTTCATATAATTTTTATCAAAACGTTGGATTTTTATAAGACTATAATCTCTGTTAAAATTATTGTCTTATAAAACGAACTTTTAATTTGCCATTACATTTTATCATTTACTCATTATCAAAAACTAATAATTGAGTTTGATTAATGAAATGAGTTTATGATAATATAGGAAGAAAGCGGAGTACATCAGCATAATAGTAGGCAACTCTGCTAATTATAATATTCTTAAGTCCTACCTCCTGAAACTTATTAAATAATCAGGGATAATGAGAGTTTTTTAATTATGTAAGATTAATGTTTTAGAGCTTTGTGCCGTTTCGGACATTAAATGCACAAAGCTTGCATTTAGCACAAATTTTGTAAAATGCACAAAATTTAGAGTTTGCACTTCAGCCCGAATGGCGAAAAGCCCGTGCTTTACCACGTTTTGTTGTTTATTATTAAGCTTTAATTAGAATAGTCCTAGCAATTATTGTTTTGACAGTTTTTTATATTTTTTTATAATATTGCCTTGTGTTAATATCGCTTCTTTTATAGAAGGGAAAAATTGCAATTCCATATCTTCGTATTCAAAAATATTGTTCCCTTCATATTCAAGCCGAACAAACATTTGTCCAGCATCTGACGCTTGAAAAACCATGTTTTTACCATCTGAAGAAATTGTAAAGAAGGCTTTTTTATCCTTTTCAAAATAAGTCCCCTTGATTTGTTTAAAATCTTTTTCAAGAATTTCATCTGTTTGATTGGAATTTGGAATTTCGTATTTATTACCATAAGCATATTGAAGCAATAGCGTTTGAATGTCACTAGTATAAATATTGGTTGCATTTAATAAAGTTACAATCCCCAATTTTTCTTTAGGGAAATACCAATATTCTGAGAAGTAGTTCTCTATTCGCCCGTTGTGTGTGTATCCTTGAGGGTTGTCAAAAGGTAGTTTTTCAATTCCCATTCCGTATTCTCCTTTGTTTTTTGGGAGCATCATTTCCAAACTTTTTGCTGAAATCAATTTTCCGTTAAACAAAGGGGTAAGAAAATTATCCACCTCTATAGCAGTAGAAGCTATTCCCCCATTGGCAAAATGAACAGAAAAATTTACTTTAGCATTTACTATATACCTATCTTGTATGTTGTACGATAATGCCTCATTCTTTGTTCTATCTGTTTCTACAGAGAAATAAGTATTCTTCAAATAGAGCGGACAGCAAATTTTTTCCTTTAAAATTTCAGCAAATGGCTTATTGTAAATTTTTTGCAGGATAAAGCCCAAAAAGGCATAATTGGTGTTACTGTATTCATACTTCGTTCCAGGCTCAAAATTGCTTTTTTCATTGATGAGGTAGTTAATAAACTCTTCTTCTGTATGAAATTTTTGTTCCCATAGATCTTCGTCTGCAATTTCAGTATAATTATAAATACCTGTCCAATGTTTTAACAATTGCTCAATGGTTATTTTTTCGGCATTTTTTACATAAAGATAAAAAGAACTCAGCTTGTCGTTTAATTGTAATTGTCCTTCTTCGATAGCTTTTAGCACCAAAACAGCAGTGTAAGTTTTGGTTAGTGAACCAACACGAAATTTAGTATTCTTATTATTTTCTTCAGCAGTAGTTACATTAGAAAATCCTACGGATTTGGCATAAATAATACTGTCTTTAAAAGAGATTTCCACATTTCCCATCATTTTTTTGTTCTTAAAAAGATGGTCAATATAAGCGTCTAAGCTCTGTTGTTTGGGCGTTTGTGCTCTGCCAGTCAAAGTAATTAATAATACAATAGTGATACATAAAAGTCCTTTCATTTACGTGTTATTGATGTTTAACGGCTATTGTCTTTGACCGTCGCAGAAATGGCTTGCTACTTGCATATAGGTCTTGTAAGTTCAGGTCTTTTCAATAAATCAAACTTAAAAATAAATCCTCAAAAATACGATAAACAAACTGTCTACAAAATTTACTAAATAATATAAAATTTAATCATCGTACCAGTTTTACTGCAAATTTCAAATTATCTTTAAACAGTGGATTTTTGATAGGCCAAGAATTCTATATTAATATTGTCTCAAAAAACGATCAGGTTATGGGATTATCTTCTATGACAGTAACTTCAAATACATGTTAATTATTCCACTATGCTCTGCCTCATGATAAATAGCAGCTTGCAGTGCATGAATGTGATTTTTTACTTGAATACCGATAGGTAATTCAAAAGGCTCATAATTGATAAATAAGCCGGATTGCAAATCTGACTCAAGGCGGTTAATTGTTTCACTCAATAACTGCTTCACTTCGATGACGTCTGGATTTATTTGCCAGGTCGCTGGTGCCGATCCAATTTTAAAGAGCTCCATAAAATCTTTAGATATGTACATTGGTAACCCGCTCCGCATATACATATGCCTCTGTTGAGAGGTGATACAGTGACCAATTTGCCACATTATATTATTATTGAACCCCTCTGGAATTTTAAATATTATATCAGACGTTGTTGCTTCTATTAAATTAAAAAGCCTGGTCCTACTTGCTCTCAATATTTCACATTGGAAACGTTCATCAATCATTTGTCTTGGTTCAATTGCTTATTGCCGAAAAGAAGTATAATGCTAACACAAATTAGGTATTAATCGTTAAGAATAAAAAGTTCAGTCACTTTAGTAGCATAATACACAATAAGTGTCTCAAAAAACGAACCTATTTTACTCCTAGGACATTCCCAGCACATTTACTTCATAATAAAATTATTTTTATACTATGTTGATAGCTTGATAGATAAATTTGTGCCATATTAACCATCCACATATCCTTCTTCATCTAATCTATTCAGCTCTTCTGATTTTTTTGTAACCTCCATAATTACCTCATCAAGTTCATTGGCTGATTGATCGATGTAGGTGATAAGGCGCAAGGTTTCAGCAGAAACTGATGGCTTCATGGTCAATAAATTTACTAAGCCCATAATTTTTGCGAGCGGCGCCCTAACTTTATGAGATTGTATCCAGGCAATCTCCCTTAAACGGTCATTACGCAATTGAATTGCCTGAAATTGCTGAAGACGTTCTGTAATATCGGTTGAAACAATGATTTTCGCCTTTCTACCTTTAAAAACAATGATGTTGCTTTGAATATCTACATGCATGATTTCACCATTTTTACGCCTATGTCTAAAGGTCCCCTGGAAGGCGGAACAATCAGTCATCCGGGTTTCTTTTAAAGCTGCATCTAGCTTGTACAAATCTTCCTCGGGCCGGATATCCCGAATGTCCATATTCAAGAATTCCTCCCTGGAGTATCCATAATTGACCACTGCGGTTTGGTTAACATCTAAAAATTTTAAAGTATCGAATTCATATACCCACATCGGCAAGGGACTTAAGTGAAATAATTCACTATAGCGTTTTTCAGATTCCTCTAAAGCCACTCTAGCCTCCTCTACAGAAATCTCTGTTTGCCTTTGAAGATTTATATCCTGTAAGCTTCCATAAAGCCTTAAACATTTTCCACCTACAAACTCCCTACTACCGATTGTGCGAACCCACTTGCAATCCCCGCTATAAGTTATGATTTGAACCGTCTCGTCCCAGGGCTCGCCAAGAGAAAAACAGCGTGCTATTTTTTCTTTCATCCCTTCTTCATCCTGCTCAAATCGTAACCTGCCAAAGGGACTTTCCGCAGAAAGAAAATCATCCTGCTGCGCGTTAAGTATTTCACGAGTGATTTTAGACCAGGAAACAATACCATCAGGATAGCTTAACTCCCAACTACCAATTCTGGCTAGGCTGTTAGAACTCTGCAAAAGATCTTCCAATTCTTTTTTCTCGGTAATATCTTTAGCCACCGAATAAATTAATTTTTCTTTAGCAAGCGGCTGTGAAGTCCAGGCCAACCATTTCGTGCGACCCTCTGCAGTTAAATAGCGCTCCTCGATATAATAAGCTTTTCCACTCCTGCGGATTTTATCTAATTCCTTAACAGTAGCTTGACGATCTTCTGGATGCAAAAAATGATTAAAGGGATGGGAAAGTAATTCTTTCATTGAATAACCGAGAACTTTAGATGCCGCAGGATTAAGCTTTTTGAAGTTTCCGGAAAAATCAGAAATCGCAATAATATCCGGCGCGACATTAAAAATATGGTAAAGGTCACGTTCTAATCTTTTTCTATGAAGTTCTGTACCAAGATGCTTATCCAAATCTGTTGGAATATCTAATATTCTTGGGTTATCGCTTTTCATGGATCCAATTAATAAGACACCGACAATTGATTTATGGTGAAAAAGCGGGATTCCAAGAACTAACTTTATGCTTGTAGGTTGGTCCAAGATTGAATCACTATCAAGATTAAATGTTGTCCAGAAAGGGTTAACTCTTATTTGTTCAGCAAATATGTCTCCTTGTTGCATTGAAATGCGTGGATCTGCGGATGCCTTAACCACCTCATCTGCAAAATAACTGGCGCTAAGTTGCAATTTATCAAGTATGGGATCTTTTGTCCAGATGGCGGCAAATCCAAATCGTCCATATGCTGATATGTTAACCAGCACTTTTCTGAGGGTTTCCTTAAAACCAAGGCTGTTATTGAAAATTAGAGATATATCAGCCAGCAAGGTCTGCTGTAACTCCGTCCTTTTCTGCAAACTAACGTCTCTTAAAATAGCAATCCAGTGAGCATAATTACCTCTGCTGTCCGCAACCGGGGTAGCAGAATAGCTTACCCAAATTTGCGTACCATCTTTTTTATAATTGGTGATAGTACCCATGTAGGATTTGTTATCCTTAATGCTTGCCATTAGCTTTTTAAGTTCCGTTTTATCCGTTCCTGAGCCTTGAAGAAACCAGGGACTATGTCCTATAACGTCTTTCGAGCAATATCCGGTCATCTCTTCAAAGGCATGGTTGACGAAGCTGATTTTAGTCCTTAGTTCCCCGGAAGGCTGGATGTCTGCAACTAAAACGGCATCTACGGTATTGGTCACAACCGATTCAAGAACCCGCAACCTAGCCTCCTCATTTTTTCTCAGTGTAATGTCCTGAACCGCGCCAATCATCCTAATCGCCTTACCGTGGGAGTCTCTAATGACATATCCTTTATCCACAACATGAGCATACTCACCATTTGCTTTCAGGAATTTATAATCTTCTCTCCAGTTCGAGCGCTCGGAAGACAAAAATTTGTTCAAAGAATCAAGTACCCGGGCCACATCAAGGGGATGAATAGTATTCTTCCAGGTTTCTCTGTCTGAGTTGAGCATCGTTTGAGCATATCCAAACAACTTGGTGAATCCCTCACCCCAACGTATGGAGTCTGAGCGCAGATCCCAATCCCAAATCGCATCTGAGGTCGCTTTTCCAACATAGCTATACCTTTCATTACTAATAAGCAGTTCGCTTTGAATTTCAATGGTGTTTGTTACGTCACGCGAATTAGCAACAAACCCTCTTACAGCAGGAGAATCCCGTAAGTCCGTGATTATGGTCTGTACCCACCGCCATGACCCGTTATTATGCCGAAATCTAAATGGACTTAGTGAAACTTTCTTTTGTCCGGCAGCTGATGCAAATTCCTGGTTGGCTTTTTCGATATCATCCGGATGAATATACTCAAAGGCATTCCGGCCAATGAAACTTTGAGCATCCAGGTCTAATACGGTCTTTGATGAGGGACTTACGTAAAGGTAATTTGCAGTTTCATCTAGGATAGCAATCATATCAGAGCCATCATGTACCAAGGCCCGGAACCGCTTTTCGCTTTCAATCAGCCTTTGCTCAGATCCGACTTTCTCTGCAGCTTCTCGAAAGGTGCAGTACATCAACTCATCCTTAGCATTCCAACTAGCCGACCATATCATCGATAATACTTCTCCACTAGCATGAAGCATTTCATTTTCATAAACCGTGGTTTGTTTTCCTGACATTACCCTTAAAAGAAATTGTTCAAATCCTGCCTGGTAATCTTTGGTTACAAAATCTTTAACCAGTTTTTTTTCCAGCAATGCAGGATGATAACCCAAAATCTTGTTGCATGCCAGATTTACGCTGGCATAAAACCCCATCGAGTCGATGGTGCAAATAATATCCGGGAAACAATCCAAAACCTTGGTTACCTGGACGGGAAGCTCCTGATTCCACTCTTGGATAGCAAAATTTGGCGAAAGATTCTCTATTCCTTTAGATGAAAGATTTTCCTGGTCTAAAAACGTTTCTTCATAATTTTTAAAGGTTTGAAGTAAGTAGCTACAATCGTTTTCTCTAACCAAATACAAAGTTTCTGCAATAAATTTTATTTCTTTTCCGGCAATGAAATGCCGGGGGAATCGCAAGTGGCAAGAATTATTTCCTTGGCTACGTGCAGTTTCCAGCACATTACTCGAAAGATTTTTGCCCTCAGCAGTATCGTAAAATTCCTTTATAGTATTTAAGATAGATGCCGATCCTATAGTTTTGCCCCAATCTTCAAGTAGTTTATTATGAGCAACAATATACAATAGAGATTTGTCAACTTCTATCGCTATTGCAGGAAGGGAAATATCCCGCAAAAGCAAAGAAAACATAGAAATGGCCTGACCAGAGTCCTTCCTTGTGTGGAGTTCCATAGAAATTTAATATTAAAAGATGTACTATTTGGTATGGTCAATATAAATAAAGAAATACAAAGTTGTATACCTAAACAATCAGTTGCTATTTCATGAACACAAATAAGATGTATTCAATTTTTAAAGCCAATTTAAAAACGATATTTAAAAAATTTGAACGACTGAATCCTGAGGTCGAAGGAACAGCCATCGGACTATATTTAGTATACAATATCATTACTTCCTCAGGGGGTTCGATAAGCTTGAACAGCGAAGTCGGTAGTGGTTCTCATTTTGTGATAACCATAATAGATGCTTTAAAGGCAAGTGATCAGAAATCAAAATAATTCTGTTTTAGATGCTCAAACTTAGATAACCCACCGCTCAAAGCTTATACGTAAACAAAAAGGAAAGATAATTTTCAAAATTGTAGTTTATTAACCGAAAGAAACCATTTGAAGGATATCATCCGCGTAAGACTCACCTGCCATGGGCATCCGTATTCTGCGAATGGTCTATTCCCGAATAGTTTGGGCATTAAAATAAAAGCAGTATTTGTTGATTGTAAAAACCTTGGTATATCAAATAAAAGTCTTTTAGCACTTGTTTTGCCTGACATTCTGGAGAAGTAATATTTTTGTTTCTAAATCTTTAGATCCTGAATTTATACTGAACGATCATCTAATATTAATAATTTTTTAAATACAACTAATTACGTCTAATAAATCACTGATAACAATCTTGAAATAAATTAAAAGCAGGCTGCATTTATTACTATATAGATTTTTGCCGGATTTATTTACGGCACAAACGTTTTAAAAGTTATTCCTTTGTAGCAGAGCTCTCATTAAATTATCTTTATAGGCAATTTTATTGTTAATGGCTTTCTTTTTGGTTCTAGTCAATCCAGAGCCAGCCGAGCATCCAAATCCATCTCCGCCCCGTTAGAGCAAAAGCGCACAACCTACTTCAGAATAACTTTTAATAAAGAATATTTCTTGATCATATTTGTGATCAGTATTCCAATCCAAAATTTGGTTAAAGATTTGAAAAGGTCCTATCTTAAAACCGAAAAAATTCGATAAAAATTTAGTTCCAGGGAAGCATTAATTTATAAATATTAAATAAGTTGTATAAACAAATCTGGCAGACCCCTTTCCGCTAACATACTTACATAAATACAAGGAATAATTACAACAAACTTATTTGTGTTGGGATGCGGATAATCTTTTTTGGTTTATTCAGATAACAGACAAATTTATAAGTATTTAGTAAAGTAATTGCGGGATGATGAAGTGTTATCAAAACGCCTTAATTTACTAAGAATGCTTTACCAGTCAGCTCAAAAACTTGTTTGACCTCTAGCACAAGATGCTTTAACTCCAGATATTCCTCGGTTAACTGTACATCTTTCAAAACATAATCTTTTATCTTTGTTCCAAGGAGCTTCCAACGGGCCAAGGGAATTTCTCCCTTTACCAACAGCAGCTATAAGTCATGGACTTCTCCCCCTGCGCCTATCTGATAAAATTGAAATAAATTCAACTCCATATATTTTCCATTTTGAAAGGTTAAAGATTGGCTTTGATATGGGTTTTCATTTAATCCCAACACCTCCTTAAACTCTATGAAAGATAAATCATTTCGCTTAATATTTTTTAGGTATAATTTCATGATGATATATACTCTATTAACTGGCTGTGACAAACATATAACTTCGAAATGCCAATTTATTCTTATTACTCAAAATAATTTAACCTTAAAATCTAGAGATATTCATATCAGAATAATAACTAGTTGAATTTAGACGTTTAAATATGTAAAATAATTCGCAGAATAAAAGAGTTTCTTAATCAACGTAAATTGCTACAAATAGAAGTTATATTCAAATCATTATAAAATCATAGTTCAATGTCCCTTATTTATACTATTCCTTTATGCCATATCATCATAAGTGACCTATCCACACCATTAAGGATGACTTAAAGCATGATTAAGGATTATTGTGATAGCAAATGGATGTATAAATTTTAGCTGGGTTGAATTAGTATCAAAATTAGGAAAGACCTGGATTACGATGTAATGCCCAGCTGGAAGGGGGACAATCTATGAAAAATTTTAAGTTTTTTATTGGCATCGATGTTAGCAAGCCTTATGTAGATGTTGCGGTAGTAGATGAAAAGGGTTTTAGTTTGTATTCAAGGGTTGAAAACAATCCTGAATCCCTATTACAATTTATAAACGGGCTTAAAAAGACCCCTGGAATCAAAATATCCAATAGCCTTTTTGGACTGGAAAATACCGGATACTACGGAAACCATCTTTTAAAAGCTTTACACACTCTCAAAGCCTCTGTAGTTAATGAAAATCCGGTATTAATAAAAAATTCTTTAGGATTAATCAGGGGAAAGGATGACAAGTTGGATGCAAACCGGATTGCAGAATATCTTTGTCTCTTTCAAAAAAAGCTAACCATATGGTCACCTAAGAGGCCCATACTAAATGAGCTTTCCCAGTTGCTATCCTTAAGAGAACGCCTAAGTGCCATTTCGCTTAAACTCAAAGTTCCTTTAAAAGAGGAGAAAGAATTTATTACCAAGGCGCTTTCTCATCAAAACACCGTGCTCTGTGCAAAAAGTATCGATGCGATTAAAGATGATATCTCAGTTATCGAAAAGCGTATAAAGTTAGTCTGGTCTTCCGATGAGCAGCTTAAACATCAAATGAGCATCATCATGTCCATCCCTTGCATTGGAGAATTGACTGCATTAAATATTATCCTATCTACAAATGAATTCAAAAATATCAGTTCTCCAAAAAAGTTTGCCTGTTATGCAGGTGTGGCACCATTCAAAAGACAATCCGGTATATCAATCATAGGAACCAGCAGAATATCTCACATAGCCAATAAAAAAACTAAATCCCTGTTACATACCTGTGCGGTCCTCTCCGTAAGATTTGTTCCGGAAATAAAAGCCTATTTTCTTAGGAAGACAGTCAATGAAAAAAAACATAAAATGTTGGTGTATAATGCTATCAGATCAAAACTAATCCTTAGGGTATTCTCATTGATTAAAGAAAATAGACTATATCAAGCCGATTATATATATGGTAGTATGGAGAAGAGTTAGAGTTATAAGCTCAATTACCCAGCGCTCAAAAGAATTTAATTCAATTCCATATACATAAATTTGCATTTATGAAAACTAATCAGAAACAATACATTTACCCATAGCCAGTATGCAAATCATAGAAAAAGAGAAATACGTGATAGAGAACGGACATTTAATGAATTACGCCATGCGATAAAAAATCGTTCACATGAATTGGTGAATTGAAAACAGTTAAATTGGTCTAATTCGGTTGGTTTTATTAACACCCAGCATGTGAATGATGCAATAATTACTTTAGAAATAAGCTAAAATCCCCCTGAATTTTTTAAATGCTAATCGTCTTTGCATTCAGTTCTTTTCTTCAGGCAAATCTAACCCGGTAATTTCTTAATATTTAATTTTAGAAAAATCCAAGAATAATGGCTTAGAAATGCTTGTGGACTGTTCGAAAATGGCACTGATCTTCCTCAAGAATTTACCAAAACCAATCCTTTATTAAAAGGATTGCCTTGCGTAGTGGTTAATTTGGTTGCCATTATAGAGAAAGTTTTAGAATTGCTTTTGGAGTGTATATGAATGTAAGTTCTTTCAACTAGTCAGAATATCATACTTCCAATATCTATTTTTGCATAAATTAATCCAAAACCAACAGAATTCAAAACTTCTAATACATTGCTTTCGAATCAGCCTACTTGGTTGCAAGTGCTAGCTTCTGAATACCCTGCACCCTTAAGCGATAGTATTGCTGCAAGAGTAATGGTAATATATTATATAAAATATTTGATGTAAATAAAAAACTGGAAAGCATGAACCTTTGCACAATTAGCGCCAAGATCAAGCTAATTAAGAAAAAAAAGCAGCAAACAAAGTGAAAGCGTTCATTCATCACTGATTAACGCCTAAAACTCTCTCTCCTAGTAGCATGCAGAAAATTGTTTATAAGGCCTCTTTCTGAAGTAAGCCTTTTAATAAGCTTTCCATCCTGAACAATGTATCCCAATTTCCTCTAGGTTCTTTCGGCTTATCCCAAGTTTAAAAATCTCATAGGAAGCATTAGCACCAGTGTGCTGATCACCAAACTAATGATTAGCATAAAAGTGTCCCATTGAGTGTACCAGAGATAAATTACAGGCAAAAAACCCATTATAGCTCAAAATAAGTTCATTAGACTATCTATTATTTCATTAATTAAACTGTAACAAATAAAGAAAGATATTTTTTAACCCTGTTTATCTTTTTAAGATATATGGATTAGTTGTAGATAAAATAGAAAGCCACATTAAATAGGATGGTTAGTAGCTAATTGATTATAAATTACATTCTACAGGTTTCTACCAGTGCTCTCTGGTTACATATACTGGCATACAACTTCTTCGGAAAGATTAGCCTTAGCTCTGGAATTGGATAATTAAAAGTGCTGTACGCTAAGATAAATTAATATTGGATGTAAAAAGTAACTTGTACTTTGTGAATACAAAAGGCCGTACTCTGTAAACGCACATCTATGGTGATAGACTAAGCAGCAGATGCAAAATACCCCTATATTTAGCAATTAACATTCCATCTGATGCAAAATCACAAGATTTTAAAAGCAAAAAAAACCGACTATGATTCGCTTATAATTCTTTGGGAAGCTTCGGTAAATGCAACCCATCATTTTCTAACCCAAAGAGATATACAGCAATATAAACTGTTAATCTATGACTATTACTTTCAGCAACTTAAAATCTTTTTTATTAAAAATGAAGGCAATATTGCCGGGTTTATAGGTTTAAAAAAAGATTTTATTCAGATGCTATTTGTTGCACCAGGCGAAATGAGAAAAGGAATTGGACATTCACTAATTGAATATGCTATCAAACACCGAAATGCAAAATCTGTTGATGTTAATGAACAAAATGTGAACGCCCTACGCTTCTACAAAAAAATGGGATTTGAAGTTGCAGACATCACAGAAACTGATGCAGTAGGAAAACCATATCCTGTTATCTCGATGGAGCTTAAGAATTCATTAAAATGAAGGTATCAACGCCATATCGTACCCAATTAAATCTGATTTTTCATTGGTAAAAATTTTTGTTTATTTAAGTCACCATAAATAAGGAAATCAAAAGGTTAATTCCTGTTGCTTTAAAACTAAAAGCATATAATAAGTAAAACCAATTTAGCTTTTAAAATATAAAGTGTATGCTTTAATAAAAGAAATGAAAAACCTAACCATCGAACAAAATTTACGTTAGAAAATTCAAAAGCATTTGCTATTTATTCTGGATAGGTACCTGCTTGCGATAGGTAGATGCAAGCGTTTAGGGTTAAAATTGGCGATATAAAACGAAGCCGGTTATAGCCGTATCACAATAAGCCAATTGAATTATGGAAATTGATATTAGGATGGTTTATGTTGGCGTTAAATGCACACGCGGCATGTTTTCTCTAGCGGGGCGGTTGGATAAATCATAATATTCATTCAGGCCGTAAGGGTAAAACTTATCTGGCCAGAATTAAGATCATAGCAACGCCAGTACTTCAGTTGGCAGGCCCTTTGACTGACCGCATGCGGAAAAAAAAGATAATTGTTCCATATTGTTAATCATTTAAAATTCCTGCCACCGTGGAAGGCTTCCTTGGTTTCTATGTTTCGCACCTGAGATCTTTTATTTTCAGTTGCAGAATATGGTGGAGATTTTTCATCCGAGCGGGAAAGGGTAAGAATTGGCAACTCGTCTTCTTCGGCTTTTGTGGTTATTCCTTTCAACAGCTTGGTAAAATCAAAACATTTGGAAACAATTACGTTAACCACTCCACCTTCCTTTTGCACCTTTCCCTCAACCATTAGTAGCTTGGAATGCAGGATTTCCTTACGGTAGGTTTCAAAGAGCTTTTCAAATACCACAAGATTTGAAAACCCGGTTTCATCTTCGATAGAAATAAAACATACTCCTCCTGCAGTTCCCGGGCGCTGGCGAACAATCACAAGGCCCGCAACCTTAGCCATCCTTCCATCTTGGGTATCCCTGATTTCCTGGGAAGATTTCACGTTGAACATTTTGAGTTTCTCTCTTACCAGACTCACCGGATGTGCTTTAAGTGATAATGCGGTGGAGGCATAATCCTGAACAACATGTTCTCCCTTGCTCATTAATGGCAGCTCTATCTGTTGTTCTTTTTCAGATTCAGAATGCAGTCCTTCAAACAGCGCAACCGGCCTATCCTTCAGTGCGGAAACTTCCCAAAGCGCCTGCCTGCGGTCCATTCCCATCGAACGAAAAGCATCTGCATCGGCGAGTCTTTCCAGTGCACCCATCGAAACTCCTGCATCCAACAGTGAATGCAAGTTACGATAGCCCGTCTTTCTGCTCAACACCAATGCTTCGATGTCATCTTCTCGAATGCCGCTGATTTGCCTAAATCCCAAACGTAAGGCGCAATACTTTCCTGATTTTTCCTGTAAGGTATTATCCCAAAAGGAAACGTTTACATCTATCTCCCGTACTTCTACGCCGTGGTTTCTGGCATCGATTACAAGCTGTGCAGGCTGATAGAAGCCCATAGGCATGGAGTTCAGGATTGCACAGGCAAATACATCGGGATAATAACATTTCAGCCAGCAGGATACATAAACAAGGAGTGCAAAACTAGCTGCATGACTTTCAGGAAATCCATAGGAACCAAATCCTTCGAGCTGCCTGAATACCCGTTTTGCAAATTCTTCTGTATAGCCCCTCGAGGTCATTCCATCAACCAGTTTCTTTTCAAACCGGGTTACCATCCCGTGAACTTTAAAGGTGGCCATGCTTCTACGAAGTTCATCCGCTTCGGCTGGAGTAAAGCCGGCGGCAACGATGGCTATCTTCATTGCCTGTTCCTGAAATAGTGGAACGCCAAGCGTTTTACCTAAAATATCTTCCAATTCCTTCGACGGATATTCTACTAACTCTTCGCCATTTCGTCGCCTTAAATAAGGGTGCACCATATCGCCTTGAATTGGTCCGGGACGGACGATGGCTACCTCAATAACCAGGTCATAAAAACAGTTTGGACGCAACCTTGGTAACATCTGCTGCTGCGCCCGGCTTTCGATCTGGAAAACGCCAATGGTATCGGCCGCACTGATCATTTCATAAACCTTTGGGTCATCTTCTTTATTGATACTGGCAAGGGTGAGGTTCAGGTCATAATGTTTTTTCGCCAAATCAAATCCTTTACGAATGCAGGTTAGCATGCCCAGGGCGAGTACATCAATCTTTAGAAAGCCGAGCGCATCGATGTCGTCCTTGTTCCACTCAATATTGGTACGGTCTTCCATACGGGCATGGAAAATTGGGCAGAGGTCGGTGAGCTTACCCCTTGTAATCACAAAACCTCCGGTATGCTGGCCGAGCTGACGAGGAAAGCCCATCATCTGGCGGGTCAGGTCTAGTACTTTTATCAGGAGTGGATCCCTGGGATTCAATCCCTGCTCAGTTACGCGATTACTTTCAAACCATTCATCGGTAAATTCCCAAATGGAGGCCGACAATCTGTCGATCGTATCAGTAGACAAACCCATTGCTTTGCCTACATCCCGAAGTGCTCCCTTTTGGTGGAGCTGGGTAACCGTGGCAACGATAGCTGCCCGGTCTCTTCCATATTTATTGTAGATGTACTGGATGACCTCCTCTCTGCGTTCGTGTTCAAAATCCACATCGATATCAGGTGGTTCATTACGGGCTGAGGAAATAAATCGCTCAAAGAGCAGATCGAATTTTGTCGGATCGACCGAGGTAATGCCGAGGCAGTAACAGATGGTGGAGTTAGCCGCAGAGCCACGACCCTGACATAAAATCTTTTGTTCCCTGGCGAATTTGACAATATCATAAACGGTGAGGAAATAAGAGGCGTAGTTCATTTCTCTTACGAATTTCATTTCGTGGTTGATGTTATTGATTACCTTTTCTGGCAGAGGATTACCGAACATTTCTTCTGCGCCTTTCCAAGTCAGAAATTCGAGTTCATCTTGCGGCTCGCGGTCGCCAGAAAGGATTTCCTCTGGATATACATATTCTAAAGCATCTAATGTAAACTGGCATTTTTCGGCAATGATTAAGGTGTTTTCAATAGCCTTTGGATAAGGGCGGAAGAGCCGCTGCATTTCTTCAATCGGTTTCAGGTGTCTTTCAGCATTCATCATTAGGCGAAAACCCGCATTATGAATGGTGCATTTCTCGCGGACGCAGGTTAAAATATCCTGCAATTCCCTTCTATCTGCATGATGGTAATACACATCATTGGTCGCTACCATAGGCACGTTCAGCTTTTTGCTCAATTCGTCTAGCCTGAACAACCGTTTCTGGTCTTGGCCCTGGTAGCTACGGTTGGCGGCCAGGTATAGTGAAGAACCTAGGTTTTCTTTGTATTCTTTTAAGGCTTGGGGGAAACTGAGTTCAAAATCAAAGCCCTTACCCAAAGCATCAGGTGAAATGGCAATAAAAATAATATCACCTTTATTTGCAAAAACATCAGATTTGTAAAGGTAACATTTACCTTTTTCCGCCCTGAAATTGCCTTCGCTGAGCAAGGCAGAGAGCCTGCCATAGGCTTCCCGGTTGGTGGGATATGCAAGTAGGCTTGGTCCATCCAGCAAATCCAGTCGGCAGGCAGGAATGATTTCAATGTTGTGTTTTCTGGCTGCGCAATGCGCTCGTACGATACCCGCCATGGTGTTCACGTCGGTAATAGCTATCTTGGGGTAGCCGAAAATTGCTGCCTGCTCAATCAGCTCTTCAGGATGGGAGGCGCCTTTTAAAAAACTGAAGTTGGAAGTAACCTGTAGTTCGCAGTAGCCCATAATCTTTTTCTCCTATATCTTTTTTATGCAAAAAATCCGTGCAGGAACCATGCGGAAAGTTCCTCGTGATAGTGACCTGATCTAAACACCCAGTACCGCCTGCCTTTATCATCTTCCAGGATGTAATAATCACGATGTTCACCCGGTTCCATCCACCATTCCCGCTCAATACGTTCCGGGCCGTCCGCTTTTCTAACCAGGTGAAGTTCGTCTTTGTAACGAAAGTTCATGGGCGGGTAATCGGGAATTGGGGCAGTCACCTGAATCGATGCCGGTTTATGGAGCATTTCCATTGGCCGGGGATTTGATTTTTGCCATTTGATTTCCGTTTTTTCTTCTAACGATACCGCTGGGCGGAGGGAGCGTTCGGGCCAGTAGTGCGCCTGTGGTATATATCTTCTAATGGCTTGCGGTCCGACCTTTCCGGCAAGCCTGTCCAGCAGTTGAGCCAGGCTTTGGTCAGCAAGACCAGGTTTTCCGCTCCAAAGTTTTTCCTGTGTGATGTGCACTGGTTCGGTCTTGGTTGCGGTCAATACAAAAAGTTCGATGCCAAGATCTGGTTCTATCTGATCAATCTTAAGCTCAAATAGTTTGGCCAAATGGGGTATCTGATGGGTTGGTTGGTTGGTGCCGATCTTGGTTTCGGTTATGCGGCCGTCCAGCCTGTATCCTTTAAGTTCAGCAGATCTTATCCCCAGTCCTTCTTTTGCCAGTCTTTCACATAGTGCATCGAGTAATTTTTCTACCGCTATTTCAATGCCTGTTTTGGTAGAGATAGGTTCCAGGCAGAAAAGCCTTTCCTCGAATCGTTCTTTAACGATGATGGGCGTAATAGCTTCTTCCTCAGTGCCTAGGGCCTGACCAAGGCGGAGCAGTAATTCCTGTCCAAACCTTCTGCGGAGCATCGAGGCAGGCAGCTGTATGAATTTTCCGATCTTATCGAAACCGAGCTTATTCAGTCTTTGGACAATATGCTGTTCCAGGCGCAAGGCCAATGAAGGCAGATTGAGTAAGGCGTTATATTGCTGACCGGGTTGGATAATAGGAGATTTGCTGCCCAGCCTGGCTATTGCCCAGGAAGTACCAATGGTATCCGAAATAGAACCACGACAATTATAACCGTATTCTTGTAGCTTAGATAAAATCGTTTCCAGATACTTTTCTTCACCGCCTAGTAAATGACTGCAACCACTGGAATCCAGAATGATTCCATCGGGCAAATCAATGGAAACTATAGGTGAATAACGTATGGCCCACTTGGCAATTCTTATCAATAGTTTTTTATTGAAATCCGGCTCGTCATCAAAAGCCAAAATATCCGGCACAAGTGCCTTGGCATCAGCAAGCACCGTTCTAGAAAATATACCTTGTTTTTCTGCTTCCCTGGATGATGCGGTAACCATAATGCGGTTGCTTTGGGACATAGTGAATACATAGACCTTGTCTTTTAGCTCCGGTTTTTTTACAGCCAGATAATCTGCCAGCAAATTAGTGAAATATACAGCTAAGTACCTGCTCATGCAATCAACCCCCTTTCTAGCATTGGTATAGCTTGGGGCTGAGGTTTTGTATCTTGGGTTTCAAACGTTGCGAACCTGTCTTCTGCCCATTCTACGTAGAATCTGCCGCCTTCACCATTTTTTACTTTGCGTAGGTTCACTTCCCATCTTGGGTTGCCAACGCCTGGTATTCCAGCCGATATTTCGGTGGGTTGGGGCGTAATCTGCCATCTTGCGGTACAGGCTGTTGCAGATAAGCTGCGCTTAGGTTCTTTTCGAAGGAGTATTCCGGTGACATGGCTTTTCTCAGTGGCCAGTTGCAGCCTTCTGCTCTGTGCAAAATCAATATCCGGGAGCTCGGCGATTACGCAGGCCAGGCCCTCGCATTTTAGCGCTTCTTCCATAGCCCATAGGATTTCCTTAATGTAGTATAGGTCTAGGAAAATGATTTGCTGGGGGTCAACTCCAAAGGCTTCAAGCGATGGCGGAAAAAGTTTTCGATTTCTGCTGATCCAAAGACAGGAATTTCCATTTTCCATGAGCTTTGCAAGGAGCCCGGCAATAAATCCTTCGCTGGCTGCTGCATCCTCAGGCTGTTCTGCTAAAAATTCATGAATGGTACCTGTTGGGAAAACGTTGTTAGGAAAACATGCCTCGATCGGCCCCAATCCAAAGCCATCACCAGTGGTGATAGGGACAGGTTTGAATCCCTGCGCTGCTGCGATCTGCTGTCTAAGCCGAGTTAATATTTTCTTTTTTTCCTCTATCATCATTAATTTCTTGAGCTACTGGTTTGCTCAAGAATTTAGTAAAAACAAATATATTACTAAAATAGTTAGTATTTATTAACAATATTAGTGTAATTGTTAACATATTCTAGCTTGGTTTTTCCTATAAAAGTTTGAATCCCTATAAAGAAATAAATTAGAAATTTTGGTATTTTATGTAGATATTCACCATAATTCAGATGTGTAACCTTAGGTAAAAAGACTTAAAGCTGTTGAAAAGTCTTACAGTGCTTTAAAAAAAATATCAAACTCTAGTAAGAATCTTTAAACGAATCAATAATCAGTGATACGTCGAGCGTTTGGGATTTTAAAAAGGAATAAACTAAATTCCATAACAACACATCAGTTCCAAGGGGTTGTTCGATTCCGGAACTAATTTATACATCCTTATTAATTTTAAAATAGGAAAGAAGATTGAATTTTCCAGTCAATATTTTACTACCTTGGAACATGTTTTATAAGATGCCTGTTCCGTTCCATTGTTGCAGATGATATACTACAAGAGGAACACTGTTCGGGACTTATAATGCCATAGTACTGATCTCTCAGAGCATGCCTTCCAATGGAAACATTTAATTTCCATAAATTAGACAAACCTATTTTAATATAAGATTTTTAGACTTAATCTTTAGTCTTTTTTATGTAGCATTAATTAACCAATCAGAGCAAGCCATTACTTTGTCAACCTACATTTTCTTGTTGATAAGATTCTATGTTTCTCTCTAGTATCGAAATCATAATATCCAAAATTTCGAGTGTTTTATCCTCGCTAAAACGTTCATTAATAAGAAAATCCGACAACATATTTAATATTCCTAAGCTACCCTTGAATTCATGTAAAGACTTGTCAGGGCTATATGAGATGTCAAAATTAATGGATTGATTTGTCATTTTCTCATTATTAATGATTCGAATATTAAATTAGTAAATCCCCTAAAAATAAATCGAATAATAACAGAATTGTTATATATTTTCTAGGAATATTAATGTACCTAAGAACAATCAGCATATACGCTATAGGCTGAAACCATTCGAGTAGTCAACTTAAATCTTGCTTTAAAAATTATTTGCAAGGGTTAACGAATTTGTTTTATATTTCAATAGAAGCAGGATATCGATGAAATGATACTGAATCTTTCAGTAATTTATGTTGAAAACACAGATAACGTTGAGGCAGCATCTTGTGAGCTCTTACAGATGGAGGGTGTAAAGTTAAAAAATGCAGACTTTAGCAGACTATTACCGGATAATTACGAGGAAGCGAAAAAAAAGGACTGTACCATTATTGATTTCAACAAAATATATTAGGACCGTTTAGGCTACACTTATCTGATTATATAGGTGCAGGCAACCAACCAATTAACCCTAAAGTTGGTTTATTGAAACGTACAGATTAATACAGTTAAAGTTAACGGTCTGGTTTGCCACTGCTCTGGATATATTCTATTTTTTCTTTCCCAGCTATGTTTTCCTTACACGCAACACCCAAAGCGGCTGGCCATATTCTGCTAAAAATGGATTTTAATAGTGAACAAAACTTTCCCTCTTTTGCAAGGTTATAGGATTATGCAGATTCCATTTCAGTCATCAGAGCAAAAGCGTAAGAACAGTCTATATCCCTATCAGGAAAACGATATCGAGGTGCTTTTTGAAAAACTCAGCAACGGTGGTAATAACCACCGCGTGCTTTACCAGCTGGCCACAGGTGGAGGCAAGACCGTTATCTTTTCTGAAATCGCAAATCGATATACACAAAAGTACAAGAAAAGGGTTATTGTACTTACCCATAGGCATGAATTATGTAAGCAGACTTCCAATGCACTTAAAGTCACAGGTGTAAATAATAAAATGATCAACAGTGCTGTTAAACGCATTGCTAAGAAAGAGTTATATGAGTGTTATGTTGCCATGGTCGAAACCCTAAAGAATCGCATAAACGATGGCCTTATTGGCACGGAAAATGTAGGTCTTGTCATTATAGATGAAGCCCACCACAATTCCTTTCATAAACTTCTTGGTAAATTTCCAAATGCATCGGTAATCGGGGTAACCGCAACGCCTTTTTCGGCAGATGTAAACCTACCTATGAAGCAGTTTTATCATGAACTTGTGATTGGTGAACCAATCGGCGCTCTTATTGAGCAGGGATTTTTGGCAAAGCCACATACGTACGGTTACGATGTGGAACTTAATACCTTAACCAGAGGTATAAATGGAGACTTTACGGTAAGAAGTTCAGACGAACTTTATGCTTCCGAAGTAATGCTCGAGCTTTTACTCCATGCCTACAAGGAGCACTCGTTAGGTAAAAAGACTTTGATATTCAACAATGGGATATTTACTTCCCGAAAAGTTTTTGAACTTTTTTCAGCTGCCGGTCTTCCCATTCGCCATCTCGATAATAAAACGGATGCAGCATCACGTGTGGAAATATTGAAATGGTTCAAAAAATCAAAAGGCGCAATACTAACATCCGTATCCATTCTTACTACTGGTTTTGATGAACCATCAGTCCAATCAGTGATTCTCAATCGTGCAACGACCTCTCTTACCCTTTATCATCAAATGATTGGTAGAGGAGCAAGAAAGTTACCTGGCAAGAAAAAATTTAATATCATAGACCTTGGTAATAATACCGAAAGATTTGGAGAATGGGATGAACCAATTGACTGGAAACATGTTTTCGAAAATCCTGAGATCTATCACCATACTTTAAACAAATCTGTGGAGGATATTCATCAGATGCCCGCAGAAATGCGAACCAGGTTTTCTAACAGTAAAGAAATATCATTCGATGTACTTTCGGCCCATCAGGCAGCAATTGAGAATGGAAAGAAGGCAAAAACAGTGCTCAGGGATTCGATACATCAACACGCTCTGATGTGCGCCAACAATGCGGATTCGGTATGTACGGCCATGGAACTGTTTGAGGTGCTGGATAAGGAAATTAATTGGCGGATAAAACAATATGGAAAATGTATTGGAACGGTAAGCAAAAACTACATAAAATGGCTTGGGGAGGATTATCGTGTACGGGTTAAGGTTCTAATCGAAAAAATTATGTCAAGACGGGCCCTGATGCGCACCGCAGTTTAGACAATATATATTGGCGGTTAGAAAAAAGTAAACTAATTATGTGAAGCCTGCGGGCGTATTGATAAGGAGAAATCAGTTTGATTGTTAACTATACAGAAAATGGTTGGGAAATAATAACCCAACGTACTCATGGCCTTTTGGCAGGCCAAATCTGCGCTAGGTGGAAAATTTCAGATCAACCCTCTAGGTGGGTAGAAACCCTTATCGCCACAACGGAACATGATGACGTTTTCAATGAGTTTCAGCTTGGTCCTTTGCTTACCGGTAATGGAGGTCCTGTGGACTTTAAAATGACCTCTTTTAACGAGGATGCATGTAGGAAGATGATTGAGATGGCTTTGAGCAAAAGCCGCTTCATCGCACTGCTATTTTTAAGGCACATTAATTTTACCCATGGAAACGATCCGAGAGCAAAAAGATATCTTGGAGAACTGAAAAAACTGGAAAGTAAATGGATAAAAGATGCCTGTAGCAGTAATCAAGAAATTGACAGCGCATATGAGCTGCTGGAATTCTGCGATGCTTTTTCACTCCTTATCTGCCAGGACCAGGTTCCGCCAGAAAAGCGGCAATTGGAAATCAGTCGGGGACCAAATGGTGCATCCTATCAGTTTTTTCAAAAAGAAGATCGTCTGATTGTAACACCCTGGCCTTTTGAAACTAAAAGTTTTGAGGTAATGTACGAGTGCCGAACACTGACAGATATCACCTTTAAAAGTGAAACTGAATTTAAAGATTCGCTACGAAATGCAAAAATTGAACAAAAAAAAATTAGCATCGCCGCAACTTAACGGCATTGAAATTAGTAAAAGGATTGAAATGTTCCAGGTATTTGCACCTGAAAAAAATTGAAGATGGATTCTAAAGCTTAACAAATATGCAAACTAACAGTAAAGGGGCTGAATTTAATGCAGCCGACAGGCAACAATTTAACGATGGCCTAATAGAAACAAGGTGGACTGAAAGTGGAGAACCTTATTATGTGATCCGTGATGGTCTTGATCTCGAGGAATTCGCCAGACTTGCCAAAGCGCATCTGGAAGATAAAAAGGATATTGCTCACGATTTCAGCTCAAAGGTAATCAACGAATCCGGGGATATGGAGGTGCCGTTCGAATATAAATCTGGTTGGTTCCTTGAAGGGCTTACCGAAGATGGAATTTAACGGTGATGGAAAATCAAGTATATTTTGCCCCGATACGCAAACAATTAATTTGTTGTAAATTCTATTTGTATTAACAATATTGATTCGGCAAAATGGAGTAGATTGATTGTTTTTAAAGAGACTACAAATTCGAGGCAGCGGGGCGCTTTTAAGGCTTCTAACTGCTTAATCCAGCAAGGTTTATTATTGTACTTTACCTGAATGCACAGCAAAGTTAAAACCATTCATTCTTATAATTGATAGATTACTTGGAATGTGTAAAGAAAAATATTTAAATGGTTTAAATAAAAGAATATGTTGTCTCAATATATATCTAATTTATTCCCTGTGGGATTTCAACTATAAATGATGTTCCAGCTCCCTGATCACCTACAACTTTTATCTCGCCCTGATGCAAATCAATAATTTCCCGGCAGAGATAAAGACCGATTCCGAAGCCTGCAATTGATCCAGTCTGGGGATTTTGCACCCTATGGTAACGTTCAAATATCTTTTCCTGGTCTTCTTTTGCAATCCCCACTCCTTCATCGCGTACAGAAAACTGTATTTGATTAGCTTGTTTTTGCTGACAAGAAATTGTTATTGTTGTTCCCATTGGCGAATATTTAACTGCATTTCCCACCAAATTCTGGAAAACCTGTGTGATTTTCTCCCGGTCCGCCATCACTGTCAGCTCATCTGTAGGTTCAAATACAATGATGTGGGTGTGTATTGTTGAAAGCATTTCTTCTTCCAGCTCTGCAAAGAGTTTCTTGATATTAATTTCTGATTTTTCGAGCAACATTCTTCCGGAATCCAGCCTCGATATATTCAGGAAACCATTAATCATATTGTTCATGTTACCAACCTGTTTCACTGATTTGGCAAGAATGCTTTGCTGGGTAGTGTTTTCACTGAGCGATGAATAGCGTTGAAGTACCTGAAGATAGCCATTAAGGGAAGTTAATGGCGTTTTAAGTTCATGGCTCACCATGCTCATGAAGTCATCTTTTCGCTGTTCATCTTTCTTCTGCTTGGTGATATCCCTTAAAGTGCCGTTGAGGCTCAATGCCTTTCCGTCGGAACCATAAAACACCTTGCCCCGTGCCTGTACCAATCGTCCTTTTTTCTCTTGGGCGTAGTTTATTCGATATTCAATAAAGTATTGTCCGTTTGACCCAGGACGAAGAGATTCATATATAGCATCCATAACCCGCTCCCTGTCTTCATCATGGATAGAACTTAATGCTAAGGAAAGATCCAGTTGCTCCTCGGCCGTAAGCCCAAACCATGATTTGAGCAAAGCGTTGCCGGAGAAAAGGTTGCTCTTGGGTTCGTAATAAAACGTTGCCAGCTCACCCGCATCAATTGCCATTGCGAGCATTTGTTGGTCTTTCTCACCTCGGCGCCTGTCGAGAACCTGTTGGGTAATTTCTTCTAGAATGACCAGTACACCGGTTATTTCTCCTGCAGAAATAATGGGCTGATAGATTGAGTTTACTATTGCCTCCCTCAGTCCGCCTTCATGATGTAGTTTTACCAGAAATTCTTTGTTAATCTTAGCCTCACCAGTTGAGAAAACATTTCTCAGCCATGTATTTACCGGCTGCCCTTTGAGTTCTGGTCTTGCCATCTCATGTGGTTTACCTAAGACTTCATCTGCAATACGACCCCAGATTTTAAGGATAGCCGGATTGGCGATTTCAATGATGTGCTCTGACCCCTGTAAAACTGCTATACCCACGGGTGCCTGCTCGATAATGGTACGAACATGTTCCCGGCTCTCTTCCAGTAGTTTAAGCGAAGAGTTAAGTTCTTCATTTGTAGAAGTCAGCTCTTCAACTGTAGCGGCCATTTCTTCAATATGGGCTTGTTCTTTTTCTTCTTTTTGCTGAATCTGCTCTAAGTATGCTCTTCTTGATGTAACCTCTTTAGCAGTATTTAATATGCACCAGGTTTGCCCATCCGGACTTACTAATGGTCGGTATTCATAATCAAAGTAGTCAGTTGTCCGTATCCCATTCTTTATCAGTTGCGCTGGAGCATCTGTTACAGAGTAGGTTACCCCCGAACGCCAGACCTGTTGTAGAATCGGGAGAAACGGTTGCCCCTCCAGTTCCGGAATAGCCTCAATAAGCGTTTTTCCTATTACCGTCACATCCTTCCCCCATAGTGCCAGCATGCCATCATTTGCAAACCGAATTACCATATCTTCACTACTGTAAATAGCAGTGGGCTCCGGAGAAAACTGAAGTGCTTGCATGATCAGTTTTTCAGTGAAATTAAAGTCTTGGGATCTTTGGTCGGTATTCATCAATAATCCAAAGGTATGCAAATTGAGATAAAAAATATGATGCACATCTAACCATATCTGGCAATTCCTGATCTTATTTATTCGCATGCTGAAATGCCGTGTAGCTACTTTAGAGCTCTTAGAATGTATTCATGTTTATATTTATCTATTACCAGTCACTGGAAGGCACTATCTGCTATTGCAACCTTACACCTTTTTGATCGGGCGAGAAAATGAGAAGTTAAAGAAAACGTTTGTTGCTTATTTTAAGAGGATACTAACAAAAGGATACCGTTTAAACACAACAAATTTAGAAAATCAACAGATGGTATTGAATGAGAATAAATATTAGTTTTATATAAAGCGATTAACATAAGATTAGGTGTTTAAAATATAAAAATTCTTATTAATAATATTCATATTGCAGCATGGAAGGAATATTCGATTGGAGCAGGATACTTTATAATGATCTACCCCTTGCTTTCTTATTGGAGGTGGTGATGCGATCTGTGGTAATGTTCCTGGTTATACTGTTAACCCTAAGGGCATCCGGTAAGAGAGGTGTCAAACAATTATCGGTTTTTGAACTGGTGCTGATAATTGGACTTGGTTCTGCAGCAGGAGATCCGATGTTTTATGAAGATGTGGCTATTTTACCTGCAATAACGGTTTTTCTTGTGATAATTTTGATGTATATGGGTATAACCCGGTTGACCGACCGCTTTAGTTGGTTTGAGCGGATAATGGAAGGTAAACCAGTATATGTTATCCAATCTGGAAAAATATTGCTTAATGGCCTTAACAGTACGGGCTTAAGCCAAGAAGAAGTTTTTGCTGAATTAAGGGTTCTAAATGTAGAGCACCTGGGCCAGGTTCGATCGGTGTTGGTTGAAACATCAGGTAACCTTAGCGTTCTTTTTTTTGAAGATGAAATGGTACGTCCGGGGCTACCGATATATCACGATCAACAAAAAATATCTAATGATGAAAAACATTGTTGCTGTTCAAAATGTGGCGAAATTAATTTGTCTTCTAACAATATAACTCAGTGTCCTTCTTGCCAGGGTGAAGAGTGGTTTAAAGCCCTTACAACTAAAAGAATTAGATAGAGGATAGCTAAAGAATTTATCCAGATAAATCTATATTGATAAGCAGTTACTCCTCGCAATAGAAATAAATATTTGAATCGTAAGACATTATTATCAAATATGCACAATCCACTTATTTGACAATTGTTGCATCAATTATTAATTATTTGTATTGCTTTTTAAATAATCTTTCATCATAAAATTATTATTGACAAGAGGAATTAAATTGAAAGCGTTTAACACAAATAATAATCCAACTATTAAACTGGTCGTTTTGTAGCTACCTTCGAAAATACTTTTGAATATATCCCTGTAGCAAATTGACCAACCCGGTAATAACACTTCATTGCCAGTGCTGATGATACCATTTCCTTCATTTGATGGATGACAGCAGTCAAAATTGAATATTACTTAAATACCCTCCAGGATTACAATTAGTGGCATGTATTAATAATGCAAAATACCACTCTTACTAGAAAGCTGGTCTGCTCCCTTTCGCTAAATCCATTCAAAATAGATTTTACCCCGAGCGAAACTAAAATAGAAATCCTGGAGATAGTTTACCAATCTGGTTTTGATTTACTTATACCTTAATTACAATAATAGATGTGTTCTAATTTGGTTGCTGAATTGATAATAGCTTATATGGACTAGTAATGGATAGCAGGTTTGAAGGAGATTTTCAAAACAACCTTTACAGCTATGTTGTTATCAAACTGGTCTAATTCTCGAAGATAGTTTTAGGGGCAATATCCTCAGTATAGCTCAAGCCCACCTTAGTAGTTCACATATGGCACACATAAAAAAAATAGCATTTAAGGCTTTAAAATGGTTAGGGATTTTTGTAGCATTTATTTTATTGCTGATGTTCCTTATTCCTTTGCTGTTTCCTGGAACGATCTCAAAACAAGTAAAAGTTTTTGCCAATAAGCACCTGGCAGGAAAACTCGATTATAAAAAGACCCACCTTACGTTTTTTAGGCATTTTCCCTCTCTTACGGTATCTGTTGATGATTTGATTCTTTATGGTTCCAAACCTTTCATCACTGATACCTTACTCTCGGCTAAGGAAGTGGCTGCCGGTATTAATTTAAAAAGCCTGATTTTCGACGGTGAGGTAAAAATTGATGAGATATATGTAGGGGATGCATATGCTAACATATTTGTAAATAGTAAGGGTGTTGCAAATTATAATGTATATGTATCAGGCCCGGCTAAATCGTCCAAAGACACAACAGAGAAAGGAACTTCAATAAGACTTGACCTAATAAAATTTAGGAATTGGCACATCAAATACAATGATCATTCCGCAAAGATACTCCTTGATGCTCAGGGTCTTGACTACACTGGGAAAGGTGGGTTAAGTGAAGATATTTTTGACCTTAAAACAGACCTTGAAATCAATAAGCTTGATTTTAGTTTGAACGATATATATTATGCTCAACAGAAATTCCTTCATGCTGACCTGATTACAAGGATAAATACCAACGCCCTGACGCTTGTGCTAAGAAAAAATGAGCTAAGAATCAATGATCTCCCCTTAAAATTTAACGGTTGGGTTAGTGTACTTAAAGAGGGTTACGATTTGGATATTAATGCAGCCTCAGAAAACACAACAATTAGTGATATGATCTCTGTTTTGCCGCCTCAATACCTCGATTGGGCGAAAGACACAAAGCTTGAAGGACAGAGCGATTTGTTTTTTACATTGAAAGGTAAGTTTAGCAAACCGAAAAATCTAAAACCCAGGCTTACAGCGAGACTGTTTGTTAAAGATGGCAAAATCTCCAGTAATAAAGCCCCTGTGCCGATGAATAATCTAAATCTAGATTTGAACGTTGACCTGCCTTCCTTAAATCCGGAACAACTCGGCGTCAACCTTAAAACACTGAGTTTCGATCTTGGTGAAAAAAATACATTTCGGGCGGTAGTGAAAACTAAAGGATTAACCGAAATGGATGTGCATGCAGACATAAAAGGAGCACTAAGCCTCAGCATTCTGAATGAAGCACTGGGACTTAAAAATTTTAACATGAAAGGACTTTTAAAAGCCGACCTTAAGGCTAACGGATTGTTCAGTATGGATAAGAAACTATTTCCCAAAACAAATGGATATATGAACTTAAAAAACGGATGGGTGAAGACTTCGTCTTATCCCAACCCAATAAGTAATATTAATCTTGCCGCCAGTGTGAATAATACAGATGGAACTTTTAGCAGCTTAATGGTAAAAATAGATCCCTTTAAGTTTGACTTTGAAGGCAATCCTGTTTTCATTAATGCAGACCTTCAAAATTTTGAAGATTTACTTTATAAAGTACGTGCAAAAGGATTATTAAACATTGGGAAAATCTATCAGGTATTTGCTAAAAAAGGGCTTGATGTGAGCGGATTGGTTAAGGCCGATTTATCTCTTAATGGCCGCCAAAGTTATGCTACAAGCGGTCAATACAGTAAATTGGATAATAAAGGAACATTGGTCCTGAAAAACATTAAAGCAACTACTTCATATCTGCCTAAGACCTTTTATCTAAAGGAGGGTGATTTCGAATTTCAGAACGAAAAGATGTGGTTCAGGAAATTTTATGCAACCTATGGCAAATCCGATTTCTCCTTAAATGGCTATTTGGATAATACGATAAATTACTTTCTCGAACGTAGAGGTTCCCTACATGGAAATTTTGGTTTGCAATCTAATTATATCCTCATCGATGAATTTATGGCTCTGAAAAGCGGAGACAATAATGATAAATCTTTGGATATAAAATATGCAAAAGCAGAAAATCCCAAAAGTAGCGGAGTAGTCATTGTGCCAAAAAACCTGGATGTATCGCTGCGTTTAAATGCGAAAAAAGTAGGGTTTAAAGGGATGACGATTAATCAGATCGGAGGTACGGCATCTCTGAAAAAGGGCCAAATCTATTTGAAAAATACATCATTTGATATTATTGGTAGCAGAATGACTATTGATGCCAGATATCAGGACGAATCACCCCTGACTGCAAATTTTGATGTTGCCTTAAAGGTGCTCGACTTTGATGTACAGCGAGCATACAAAAAAATCGATATGGTTCGTGAGTTGGCAACATCGGCCAAGGATGTAAATGGCATTGTTTCATTGGATTATAAACTCAAAGGTGATTTCGACCAAAATATGATGCCCATTTACCCATCACTCGAAGGAGGAGGCGTGGTAAACCTGCGAGATGTGGAAGTCAAAAATCTGAAAATGCTTTCTGTGATTGGGGATAATGTTGGCGCAAACGCCTTCAATAATCCTGATATGAAGGGGGTAAATATTGAAACGCATATCAAGAACAATCTAATCCATATCGAGGAATTCAAATTCAAAGTCTCCGTTCTTCGGCCTTCCATTAGTGGTACAACAAGTCTAAACGGACTATTAGATATACTTGTTAAGGTTGGTTTACCTCCTGCCGGATGGATAGCTATTCCCGTTGCAGTGATTGGGACTGCGGAAAAACCAAAAATTAAATTTTTTAGCAGAACCGGGCAAGGAATTTTAACGGCTATTTATAACAGAAAAATCAATAAAATAATCCGAGAAGAAAAAAGAGCGAAGGAAAAATCTCCAAACGAACAACGTCAAGAAAAAAGGGTGCAGGAAAATAAGGCAAAAACTGCCGAAAAAACTGTAGATAAAAACCTAAACGATTAAGCAACAGTAATTGGAGAATTTGAAAAGTGACTTTAACGGTTTGATAGATGAATTAGCAAAGAAGGAACCAAAAAAATTTATCGATCATTTAATTTCAAGATTACTAAAGTATACATCATGGGCTACTTCGATGGAAAATTAATCATGTTAATTCTTTTCTAAATGGTATAATCTAGCCAACCTGCATCTTACTAGCCCATGCATGCGCCCCCTGATAGTTTTAATACAGCTTACTTGTAACCGAACTGAACAACAATGCCATAGCATAGCTTAATCTTGATTACCCAAAGCCTATCCAATAAGTTTTTTGATTACTATTTTTTAATATGTGCTTTTGTATCGATTGTGATAAAGTCATCGTCTCGTAGGATACTTTTTAAAGAACCGATATGCGCCACACCAATAATAAGTAACATACGTTTAGCCTGAGTTTCCAGTTGCTTTGTTACAATATTAGAATAGATCTTATAATCTCTGTTTTTGAAAGTTGAAGTTAGCTCTGCCCCGATATATATCAAAATTATTGTATATAAATAATTTAAATTATTGTGTTTTATATAGCTTTTTTTTCTTACCATCCTCCACAGATAAGCCCGCCCAACCGCCTCACCTTAGGTAGTTGGGTATTAAAGCCCCAAGCATCTGAACTAGTGGGTTGCTGAAAATCACCATCAATCTTAATGAAGAATCGTAGAAGTATTGAATTTGAATTAAGAATTTCTTTACCAAGTATGCCAAAATTAAATCGATTTAGAAACGTAATCGAATCCACCACGATATTGTTTTTCTATGTCGGGTATTTGCTTCCAGATTGCATTTGCCTCATTAAGTAGTTTTCGCTTTTCAAATAATAATGCTAAGTCTAAAAGCTTACCATCCTCACTATTTTCTTTATCGTAATTTTTTATTGGCAATTTGAATACCAAAAAGCCGTAAGCCATTGTATCAGTTTCTTTATCAAAACCAAACAATTCTATTAGTTCTGATTCGGTTGGATTATAATCGAAAATAGTTTTCATAACGATCTGTTTGAGGTAATCAAAATTAGTAAAATTTGACGTATGAGATTAGCAAGAATGAGAAAAACTCATTATAAATCATACCTTTAAGAATGATTTATAACTCAAAATTTCCATCTATTATCTTCAAGTTTAATGTTCAGGAAATATTGGTATTGAATTTAATTTCGAAGGATTAACAAATCAGGAGATTGGAGATAAAATTTTTAAAAGCAGACGCACGATTGAAGGAGTTCGAATGATGTTGATATCGAAAAGCGAAGCGAAAAATACCGCAGCTCTAATAGCGTTCGGTTTTAGGTCTGGGATATTAGTTTAATTTGTCATCTCAACTAAACTTCTCACTTTATCTAGCAGTCTGTTAATATCAAAAGGTTTTTCAAGATAACTATCGGCCAAGCAGGCGTGTTCAATCTCATTTCTTGATACATTTGCACTCATCATCAATACAGGAACATTTTTATTAACGCTCTTCAAATCCCTGCATACATCAATACCATTTCCATCAGGGAGCATAACATCCAAAATATAAAGGTCAGGCGGTGATCCCTCTCTGTTTACAAATTGTTTTACCGATTCATAACTTGCTATCTCGTAATCCTCCAAGGATAAAATTAGATGCATAACCTCTCTTATTCCTTCATCATCCTCCAAAACCACTATAATCTTTCCCATAATCAAAACATCGTTCGTGTAGTTATACAATGTTTATTATTGAACAATTGTTTTGTAATTCGTATGGTGACGAGCTAATTCCATACATCAAACTCTTTCCCGGGCAATACATCAAACTTATGGATAAGCTCACCTTGATAATAAAACATATATGCACCTAAAGTTTGTATTTAAAAAACAAAACGAAAAAAATTTCCTTCTTCGACTAAACCAAGTTTTTATCAAATACTTGGTGTTTTGATCATTAAGCCTAAAGAGTTTTATATCATCAATATTAGTTTCCGTTGCTGTTATGCTTGATTTAACATATAGGTCAAACTTCATACTGTACTACCATTCAACTTTGTTTTTCAGCACTTTTTCAAATTTTACAACCGCCTAATAATCGTAAAAGGTCGAACTTCCGCGGATTGGCTCTACCGAATCGGCGAAAGAGGCATAATTCAGATTTAATTCTGGTATGCCTCTTTCTTTTTTAAGGATAATATGCTGAAAATGAGCGATATACAAAAACACTAAATTTATTTCACTGGTTCGAACTTTATCATTTTTCTTATCATAACTCATACCCCTAGGGAACAGTAATGCTTGCAGTTGTTGCTTAGTATGGTAGTCACCAGAAAGCCAGTTTAAAGGTAGCTGAGCAGCATATTCTATTGCCAACCGAACACATTTTACGAGGTTCGAACTTTTATTTGAGAGGATGAGTAAATTACGCTCTATTTCCGTTTTTTCCTCCGAATATTTATCATGATATTTTTTGTAGAGTTCCTGACTTAGGTCTTCTTCTATGTATCTTTCTTCTAATCGTTCTACTTTCCTCTTTACTTCTCTGTGGCTGTTTTCCAATTCCAAAAGATCGGCTTCCTTGTTTTGAGTAAGCTGATTGAAAGTTGCAGCAACCTGCTCAACCAATAACTCTATGTATTCCCTGGCGACGTCAATTTTAAAAAAATCAAGTATGTTAGCAAATGTTGAATTTAGGGATTCTGCATTTTTATTGTTGCAGCAGGCTTTGGTTTTACACTTATAATAGTGAATATTTTTTTTACGTGCGAGATAACCGCTTAGTGGCTTTCCGCAACTAGCGCATATCATGAACCGCTTAAGCGGTAGGTGGACATTTTCTTCATTGAGCGAAAATCCATTGTATCTTTGATCGAGTATACCGTTAACCTTTAGAAAAAGCTCCCTGCTGACCAATTTCTCATGATTTCCCACAACTACCTGGCCCTCCAGCATATTGTGTACCATCAGGCCACAATAAAAAGGATTTCTAAAGATCTCAGAGATACGTTGATGGATTAACTTTAGGCCCCTGACAGCCAATCGATCACGAATAACCTCATTCGAGACGTTTTCGTAAGCCTTCCATTCAAATGCCTGACGAATAAGCCTGCCCTTAGCATTTATAACAATCTGCCTTTTATTCTTTGACCTATCAATCTCGAATCCTAATGGTGGGCTAGTCGGCCAGTCGCCACGGAGCAACATTTCTTTTATCCCGGCACTACACTTTTGCTTTCTCAACTGATTATCAAATTCACCAAATAAGAAAAGTAATTTTTGTTGCATCTGACCTGAAGCACTCGATGTATCAATAGGTTGAGTAACAGAAATAATTTCTATTCCCAAACGCCTCAGCTCGCCACTAAGCCAGATTGAATTGTCATTTCTTGAAAACCTTTCCAGGCTGTAAACCAATATTAAGCTGAAACTGTCCGTTTGATCCCGCTACGGTAATTGTCACATCGTTTCCCATTACCTGCGCAGCGACCATAGTAACAGCCTCGTTCTGCGTCGGGTTGACTTTACCGGGCATAATGGATGACCCCGGCTCGTTTTCCGGCAAATGCAATTCCCCAATGCTGCACCGGGGGCCGGAAGCCAGCATTCTTATGTTATTGGCTATATGCATTAGTGAGACCGCAATCTGTTTTAATGCGCCATGGCTTTCCACAATAGCGTCATGAGCCGATAGCGCCTCAAATTTATTGTCCGCTGTCCGGAACGGTAAACCGGTAAAATCGGCGATATATTTTGCAACGGCAACATCATAGCCGGCAGGCGTATTCATTCCTGTACCAACGGCTGTACCGCCAAGGGCCAGTTCAGAAAGATGATCCAAAGTATGGCGCAAAGCTTTTAACCCATGGTCCAGTTGTGAAACATAGCCGGATATTTCCTGCCCGAGTGTTAAGGGCGTTGCATCCATGAGGTGGGTTCGGCCAATCTTAACCACGTTTTTGAAGTTTTCTGATTTTATCCTTAAGGTATCCCTGAGTTTTTCAATACCGGGAATAGTGAAATCCACCAATATCTTATAGGCTGCAATGTGCATAGCCGTTGGAAAAGTATCATTTGAGGACTGTGATTTGTTTACATCATCATTTGGGTGAACATACAGTTTACCTTCGCCCATTTTATTACCCTGCAGCGCATGGATACGGTTAGAGATGACTTCGTTTGCATTCATGTTCGACTGGGTTCCGGATCCCGTTTGCCAGATCACCAGCGGGAATTCCCCGAACAGCTTTCCGTCTATGATCTCATCACATACCTTTGCGATCAGATCCCTTTTATCTTCGGGCAGAACATTCAGATCTTTATTAGCAAAAGCAGCTGCTTTTTTCAAGAAACCAAAAGCCTCAATAATCTCTTCGGGCATGGATGCATTGGGCCCGATCTTAAAATTATTTCTTGAGCGCTCAGTCTGCGCTCCCCAGTAACGGTTTTTAGGCACCTGAACTTCCCCCATGCTGTCGTGTTCGGTTCTTGTTGCAGAAAGTCCAGTGTGACTTATTTCTTTTAAGATAGACATATTGATTTATTGAAATAGGCGTTTAAGTGATAATCATTTTATATGTGTGAGGTGGTTTTTTGATCATTCT
>NZ_JBHSBW010000014.1:0-581 GCF_042650845.1 Pedobacter lithocola
ACTGCTACCGTTGGAGTTCAAAAATATTATGTAACGCAGAAGTTTAGCACAGGTTGCGAAGGTGATAAGGCGGAGATTACTGTTACCATCAATCCGCTACCTGCTGCTCCAACTGTTTCTGCTACATTAGCATATTGCCAAAACCAAACTGGAGTTCCTGCTCTATCTGCAACTCCATCAAGTGGTGCAACTTTGGTTTGGTATAATGCAAACGGACAAATTCTTCCATCTGCTGCAACACCCTACACTGCTACAGTTGGAGTTCAAAAATATTATGTAGCTCAGAAATTTAGCACAGGATGTGAAGGTGATAAGGCGGAGATTACTGTTACCATCAATCCGCTTCCTGCAGCGCCAACTGTTTCTGCTACGTTATCATATTGCCAAAACCAAACCGGAATTCCTGCATTAACAGCAACTAAAGAAACTAATGCAACTTTAGTTTGGTACAACGAAACTGGACGGGTTTTGCAATCTGCACCAACACCTTCAACTGCTGTTGCTGGGACATTGAAATACTATGTTTCGCAGAAATTTTCTACAGGATGTGAAGGTCCAAAAGCTGAGATAGTGGTAACCAT
>NZ_JBHSBW010000015.1:0-68170 GCF_042650845.1 Pedobacter lithocola
AATCGATTCTCCATAAAGCTAATTTATTAATTTTATCAGTATTCATCAAGTGCCTATTTCAATTGATTTATTTAGGATATGCCGTAAAGGTGCGCAAGGCTGGCTCCCTGAGCCATGACCGCTATCAAGAGATGGGGTGATGTGAATCAGCTGCGATCACCTACAATTAAGCCTATCTTGTCAGCGTGATAAACCAATTCAGGTCTGTCAATATCAAATAATAAAGTTATGCCCTATCTTCAGTTGGAAGTCATCAGAAACTATTCTTACGCGACTAAAAAATTATTGGCGAAAAGAATCGGCGAAGTATATTCTAAAATAATGAAAGCAGATCAGAACCGTATAACGGTAAGCATCCGTGAACTTGGCGAAGGCTCCATCTGGCGCTGTGGAGATGGGGAACCCATGCCCGCAGCAATTATGATGTGCGATATCAGAAAAGGAAGGAACGAGCAGATCAGAACGGAACTTTCCAGGGCGCTTATTGATATGTGTAATGAGGTGCTGGGACTGGAAACCGGTCAGCTTAATATTGAATTTACCCAGCATAGCGGCGATGAAATGTATCATCAGCGGCTGGGACGCTTTAGTGCGGAATGGACTGCGCATGAGGGATCCCTTTAACGGATCCCCTTAAAACTTATGGCCTTGATTTTCTTATCTGAAGCTAGTAGACGCTCATAACCGTACATGGCCATTTCCAAGGCCCTGTCCTGATTATAGATATCCTTGTAGATAACGAGCTGGCTGTCGATCATTTCACAGGTCAGGTAAGTTATTTTAATCGGAACGGATCTGTTAAGTATAAAATCAGTTGTCTTATCACTTGCAATGGCGGTATGCAATAAAGATCTCACTTTCGGTGAACCATCCTGAATCAATAATAATCCGGCAAGTTTTTCGGCCTGGTCAATCTGGATACAGCCATTACTTAGTGCCCTTTGTGGCAATCGGGCCAACTTGGGTAAGGGCATATCATGGAGATAAATATCGGAAGCCTCGGCAAGGCGAAATAGAATCTTGCCCATTGTATTTCCGCAAGCCTCGGACTGCCTTGCATAAAAGCCTTTTGGAAGCCTTTTTATCTCCAGGAGTTTTTTAGCTGTGATTTCGACGAACCTACCCTTTGTATCATAGATTGCATAATGGTTATTGTCCAGGTAGCCTGGATTCTTTATCGCTCCGGGCAGAACTTCGCCTATAAACATCTTAGCAGTCACGCTGCGATCTGGCACAGCGGTGAGAGCGGCCAATTTACTTTCAAATATTGATGTTGGTGAAGAAGGCTTGCCCACAATAATCTTAAAGATATATACAGCGTCTGCTAGTTTCATCTTTGCGGTAAAGGCAGGAATGTTAATGATCAGACTTGGCGTTTGGCTGGCAGAAAGCCACCTTAAACGCTCCATATTTATCGTCATTTTCTTAACGCTTTCCTCGGGAAACTCATAGCTATCCTCCAGATACTGGCCGCGTACAAGGTGCATATATTTTTGCAGATCATCATATTCTTTTGATAAAGGCTGTACCGCTGCGATTTCGTTATAGAAATCCATGCTTTCCATTAACTGGAGCAAACGGGCTTCCGCATTGAAGTCCCCATATCCTCCATCATCAATCCTGGAAGGGGTAAGCACATTATTAAATTTTCCATAGTGCAGGTGGTTCATAAAAGTGATCATAGCGTCAGTCATCAATACATCGAAAATTGCACGCTGGCCACCCCCTAATATGTCGGGCTCCTTAGATAAAATATTAACTTTTTGATAGACAAGCTCAGCAGCATGAAAATCCTGACGGTTAAGACCAAACTGGGAAACGCAGTCCAGTATCATCATCGCGGGAGCGAGTTGTCTGTTGTGATTTTGCTTTTCCACCCAGACGAGTTTGTAACCTTTTTCTTTGTAAAAGCGTTCTACCGATTTGGGATAGTTCAGCGTGCCCTGGCATGCCAGGAGCTGCGTTTTGGTCTGCTCAGAGATAAACGCATTCTGTTTTTCGCCCTCTTTGGTAAAAGTAATTGCTGGATTCTGCGCCAATACGTTAAAGGATACGTGTGCAAGCAGGCAGATCATCCATATGATGAACACCGTTCTGTGGCTTATTGGGGTGTTTACTGTTTTGAAGATATTTTTCATCTGTTTATTTATTGAAAGGGATGGTGAATTTTATCATAATCTTTGAGCAACAAACTTCAACTTAATCCATTTCTCCTGAAATGATTAAGGTCAGCCTTTCGACTGACCTTGCACATTACCATACTCTGGATAGAAGACGTAAGGCCGTTAATGAATTTATGATATTTCTCGTTGAGCTTTTATAACCTCCTGTATCAGTAAAAAAAGTTCTTTTTTCAGGGTCCTATAAGTTGTTGTTAAATGTGTCATTGCATGTTCCATCTGCTCGTGTTTATCTGCGAGGAATTCTCCACGGTCAAATACCAGGTCCTCAGTTTGCCCTTCCAGATTCTTAAGGTGCTCAATCAGATGGATATCTGCACTATACTTATCCTTTTCGAGCTGTAGCAGTTTAGCACCCGCACTTTTTAGTGCTTCAAGGTATTCAGGCCCCGAAAGGCGTATAAAATAGTCATCTAAAAGGTGGTGAAGGAAAACGGTTTCGATCTTAAAAAAATCTACATCGGATGCCCAATGCCTGGCTATAGCGTGATATTGACGATACGCTGCGGAGGTGCTGTTTATGTCATTCATAATTAGATTATTTTAATTAAAAGGTTTAGGATGGAAAGATCAGGATGGGAACTGGATTATACAGTGAGCACTTATCTTTGAAATATTGCTGAGTGAGGAAATTAAAATGAAAATGCTGATCAACAAGAACCAAAAGGTCGGCCTTCATTTCACTCACCACAACTTCCAGTGTATCCGTAGCCCCGTCTTGATCCAGCATGTTCAGGAAGAGTTTCTTATAGCATATCTGCCGGCTGACTTCTTCATTGAATACTTCTTCTGCCTGACTGGTCTCCATCAATGGCAGGCCACTGGCCGCAGAGTGTGCGATAACCAGATTGGCATCCCAGCAAGTGGCAAGATTTGCCAGAAACTTTACTGTCCCAATGCCACAGAAACGCACATCAGTTAAATATACCATCCGTTTGAGTTCATTCTCAGACCACGAAGAAGGAATGATAAGGAGCGGCACCTGAATCTTATGTAATAGATTATTAATGGCAAGATTTACATTCAGCAAAGCCTGGGGCAGAAATTCATCCAACCCCTTTATAACCATTAAGATTTCGTTTTCACTGGCCAACCTGTACAGATCCCTGGTTTCACAAGAAAGACTCAGCTCCTGAATTACCGGTTTAAATCCCTGATGTAGCATTTTTCTTTCCAAAAGGTTTTTCATCAGCTTGGAATCAACCGCTACAGCATCGTCGATCTCTGGAAACGTTTCTGTCCATCCATATTCATCGGTGGTTAATTTTAGAACCGGTAAATTAGCCAGGATGATATTTACCCCAAGACGTTGTGCCATCACGAGTGCAAATATTGCGGCATGCTCAGATTCCGGACTATGATCGTTAATGATGATAATAGATTTCATTTTGTTATTTGTTTAATCTATACGCTGACAACAAAGGTCGGTATAGCTTAAAGCAAATGAAATGATGTTAGTCACCTTATCGGTTGCGGGTGGTCACGACAGGGCAGTTTAGTAAAGAAGAATATCGAAAGTAATCTTAAAGTTTTTAATCGGCATGGCGATACATTTGCTTATAATAGGCATCTGCCATTCTCCCTGACTCAAATTCGGGGATTACGCCTTTTATACCGTTTTGAACAATATCGAACCACTTTGATGGGTACTCGTAGTAGGTAGGCAAAACTGTTTTTTCAAGAACATCCATTAAGTTGGCATTCTCTTTTTTATCTTTCTCCTCCTGGGATAACGAAGCTTCAGCAGGTTTGATAAGAAAACAGTTTTCGCCATCTATAGCAAACTCAGGAATCCATCCATCAGGAATAGAAAGGTTAATTGCGCCGTTCATCGCAGCGGTCATGCCGCTGGTTCCTGAAGCTTCCCGATACATTTTTGGATTATTAAGCCACACATCAGCCCCTTTTTTTAGTAATGAGGATAAACCGAGTTCATACCCTACCAAAACGGCACAATTAGGGAATGCCTTTATTTCATTAATGATTTGATTGAAGATCTGGTTCGCGCCTATATCTTCTGGATAGGGTTTTCCTGCCCAAATGATCTGTATAGGATGTTTTGAATGCGCTAATAAAATTTCGAAACGCTTCCAGTCATTCATCAGAAGATCTGCCCTTTTGTATCCGGCGAAACGCCTTGCCCATACCAGGGTCAGCACATTTTCATCGAATAGTTTTCCTGTCTGATCGGCAACTTGCTGAAATAGGAGTGATTTTAATTCCTTTTTCCGCTCTAAAAACTCCTGTTCCTTATGCCCGGTCACGCTTTGGGCAATTCCCTTATCCTGCCAATACTTCTGATTCTGTGCATTCGTAATGGAAGTTTGGAAACAGCGTTCGCTTTGCCTGAAAATTTAAGTGCTGCCAATGTATAATTGAATTTTTCACCTTCCAGGCCCAGCACAAATTTAACTTCATGCTCCTGCATATGGTAAAAGAACGACATTTCTCTTAACAGCGAAAAATCATGTTCTTCATTACCCGCAAGCTCAGGAGTATGGGTTGTAAATACCATTCTTTTTTTAATCTCTCCGAGATTTTGATACTTTGAATACAGATAAAAATTAAGTGGCACCGCATGCCCTTCGTTCATATGATAATAATCTGGCTGCAGGTTGAGCTGATCCAACAGCATTCCCCCACCGATCCCCAGAATGATTGACTGCGCAATTCGGGTGGACTCATTTGGGTCATACAACCGGTGAGTAATGCTTCTACTTACTTCATCATTTTCAGCAAGATCAGTACTCAGCAAAAATAAAGGTACGGTACCAAATGTGGCTGGCCGCAATAAAAATGCTTTGACTTTAACGGTGGCACTATGTACCGGAACAGAAATAACAATTCCTGTATCTTCCAGAAACGAATAATCTTTCTGAACGAAAGTGGGAACCATATTGTTATCCTTATCCCTTACCTGATCGTAATAACCATATTTCCACAGCATGCCTATTCCTAATAAATTTTGTTCTTTTTCGAATGCACTCCGTAGATGAGATCCGGAGAGAAAACCAAGGCCTCCGCTATAAATCTTAAGGGATTGATCAATGGCAAACTCCATTGAAAAATAGGCTACACTGGTTTGATATTCTGCATCAGGGCTGTACCCAAAGAGCTCGGTTCTGGTCATAGACAACCTTTTGTTCGTGGATTATTTATTGGAGAATTAAGAAATTGTTAACAAGAACCTATTTATGTATTCAGGATCAAATAATAAGTTCCTTAAAAGTATCTACAAAAACCAATGAAGCCGTCCGCACTAAAGTGTTTCTCATTTTTTAAAGATTTTTTTGATAAACCTTCCCAAAGGCAGATATGGCCAGCGCATCATATTCTTGGAGAGTTCATTAAATAAATACCGGCTGGATATCCAGTTCAATACGCCCAGCCTTAAAAGTAAATATCGATGGGAGAAGCCGATTCCATTTCCCTTCTCATCATTTTCATTTTTACCAGATTTCATTAGTACTCCTTTCAAAGTGAAAATCCGGATGCAGGGGGCCTATGAGATTCATAGGTTGATCGTTGTCGTTTTTATAAGAATGCTTACTGTCCAGGATCAGGTTTGCACCCATGTAAACAATTAGGTTGCTTTTAAATGAAAACATGACCTCTATTTTCTGAATAACATTTTTTACCCCTTTTACAGATTTTGCGGCATGTTCTGCAGCAAGTTTTTTGGCGTAGCTGTCCACCGCTCCTTTAAGGGTAACAAGGCCATCATTCACCGAAATCTCTATTTTCTCTACAGCTATAAAGGAATCGGTCGTGATAGCCAGTCTAACCTCCTCCGCTAGTTTTTTATTCTTTTTTCTCATTATAACTTCCATTATCAATGGGCCAAATTCGCTCCTTCTCATCATAATATTTTGTTTATTTATCGGGCGCCGTTTAATCTCCAGTTTTTTATTTCTGGCATATCATCAAGATGTACACCTATATATTCTTTATGGCTGGCTAATTTATCCTCGCAAAAACGGATGAACTCATCGGCCTGTTGCTGGAACCGGGGAACGCGTTTAACCGCTTCCATAGCTAAATGATACCGGCTCATCTTATTTAATACCACCATGTCGAATGGTGTGGTGGTTGTTCCTTCCTCCATAAATCCCCGGACATGAAACCGTGCGGGATCCGGACGTCCATGAACCAGATCGTGAATAATACGGACGTAACCATGGAATGCAAAAATCACGGGGGCTGTATCGGTAAACAGGTCTCTAAAATATTCATCGCTTAATCCATGCGCATGATATGCCCTTGGAGAAAGGGCCATTAAATCAACCACATTAACAACTCTTACCCGAAGCTTTGGTAAGTGTATACGAAGAATTTCTGCTGCTGCGATAGTTTCCTGAGTGGGTACGTCTCCAGCGCATGCCAGGATCACCTCAGGATCACCAAGATCATTTCCAGCCCATTCCCAAACGGATGCACCGCTTTCACAATGCGCTACAGCTTCTTCCATTCCTAGCCACTGCAGTTCAGGCTGTTTTCCGGCAATCACAACATTAACATAGTTCTTACTACTCAGGCAATGGTCCATTACAGATAGCAGCGTATTGGCATCGGGCGGTAAATAGATCCTGATTACGCTACTTTTTTTATTGACCACCGTATCGATAAAACCTGGCCCCTGATGACTGTAACCATTATTATCCTGCCTCCATACATGAGATGTTAAAAGGTAATTTAACGAAGCGATTGGCTTACGCCAGGGGATTTCCTGAGTGGTCTTAAGCCATTTTGCATGCTGGCTGACCATAGAATCGATAATGGTTACAAAAGCTTCATAACATGGAAACAGGCCATGTCTGCCCGTTAATAGATAACCTTCCAACCAGCCCTCGCAAAGGTGTTCGCTCAATACCTCCATCACTCTGCCATCCGGAGATAATTTCTCATCTGTATCGATAATTTTCTCCATGAAGCAGCGATCAGTCACCTGAAAAACGGCCTCTAATCTATTAGAGTTCGTTTCATCGGGACAGAACAGCCTAAAGTTCTTGTTAGCTGCATTCATGGTAAATATTTCACGCAAAAACTTACCTAGATTACGGGTACTTTCTGCTTCTATTGTTCCCGGATGCACCACTTTGATACCGTAATGTTTGAAATCTGGCAGAATAAGTTCCTTTAACAATATTCCCCCGTTTGCATAAGGTAATGCGCTCATTCTTTTATCCCCAACGGGCGAGAGACTCCTAAGGTCAGCGTTTAGTGTACCGTGCTCATCAAAAAGTTTTTCCGGCTCATAGCTGCGCATCCATGCCTCAAGTGCTTGCAATTTTTCAGGATTCTCCTTAACTCCTGCCAATGGAACCTGGTGCGAACGGAAAGACCCCTCGATAGGCAGATTATTCCCTGATTTGGGTCCGGTCCATCCCTTGGGGGTTCTTAAAATAATCATAGGCCACTTTCTCTGGTGTATCATACCTTCAGCCCTGGCATTATACTGGATTTTCCTGATCCTATCATAAACGATATCCAAAGTAGAAGACAGCTGATGGTGAACATTGTGTGGATGTTCCCCTTCAACGAAAAATACCTCATATCCATAGCCTTTGAATAATTCACTTAATGCTGTATCATCCATGCGGGAAAATATTGTAGGGCTTGATATTTTGTATCCGTTTAGATGAAGTATAGGTAGTACAGCGCCATCTCTGGCAGGGTTTAAGAAAGCAACTGAATTCCAGCTTGCTGCCAGAGGTCCTGTTTCTGCCTCTCCGTCGCCGATCACGCAGGCGGCAATTAGGTTTGGATTATCAAATACAGCGCCGAAAGCATGCATCAGGGAATAGCCCAATTCACCGCCTTCATTGATTGATCCCGGTGTATGTGCACTTACGTGACTGGGAATTCCTCCAGGAGTAGAAAACTGCCTAAAAAGCTTAAGCATGCCTTTCTCATCCATTGTTACCTCAGGAAAAAATTCGGTATATGTACCTTCCAGGTAAGTATGGGCCACTATGGCAGGTGCCCCATGACCAGGGCCGCAGACATAGAGAATATCCGCATTTGTTTCTTTTATCAATCTGTTCAGATGGACATAGATAAGGTTTAATCCTGGAGAGGTACCCCAGTGGCCGAGCAATCTGGGTTTAATATCATCAGGAGTAAGGCGGGTACGCAATAAGGGATTGGCCTGTAAATAAATCTGACCGGCAGATAAGTAATTTATTGCTTGCCAATATTGGTGTATTTTATCGATTTCTGCTTCTGAAATTTCTTGCATGGTATTTTGTATATAAGGCTTGGAACAGATGTACTGAAATAATCTTTGTGTATAATAATTCTATAGGTTGAACCATATGATTAAATAGGTCCGGAAATAAAAAGCATAACCTTATCTGATAAAATCACCCAACAAACCGTTGTTAAATGTATGTACAGTATGTGAATCAAATATCCTCAACTATTCTGAGCCAGGAAATGATAAGGATCATGTATAAAGGAGATATTAACCCCGATATAGGAAATCAGATCTGACAGGTGGTACTATTTACTCGTCCTGATTATAAACGAGCATTGGAACGCTCAGTTGCCCGGCAAGTTTTTTGGTCACGCTACCCTTTAATAACCTACTAAAGAAGCCATGCTCCCGATGAACCACTACCAATAGATCCATGCGTTTTTCGATCATCATTTTTTCAAAAGTGGAAACCTCATTATCTCCGTTTATTTCCCAAAAATGTATACCGGGATAGCCCAGTTCGCGTCTGAGATCATTTATCATATCATAAATTTTTTCTTTTATTATTCCATCTGCTTTCCCGGAAGAAATATGAATTATAAATATTTCGGCCATAAACGGATCTGGATAGCTTAACAAGCTGACTGAGGAAAACGCTGTCCCCTGGAAGGTCACTGAGGTCTGATGCAAAATAAATGCTCCGGATAGGTTCAAATTTTGATCTCAAAGGAATTATTAATACTGGCGCTTGCAGGGAGTCAATCATCTTTCTTGCCTGGTCTATTTTTAAAAAACTATCCATGCTATTATTATCATGGGTGCCCATAGCAAGTAGATCTATCGGTGTATCTGAAATAATTTCGGCAACAACATCATGGAGGCTTCCAGACTGATTTATAATAGTCAGTTGCGGCTTTTTCATATGAGATTGATCCCGTTCCCGCAGGTGTACCCTCAGTTTATTGAGATTTACTTCGCTCCGGTTCTGGATGACCTCCGGGGATTCGACTGGCCACAAAATCAGGCCCGAACTTGGAAGTTCTGACGGAATAGTCACTGCATTACAAAGGGTAATATTAGCCTGGATCTTTTTGGCAAAATCATAGGCATAGGCTGCAATATGGTTTGCATTAGCGGAGAAATCCGTTAACAATAGTATATTTTTAATAGCAGGTATTTTATTCATTCCGTACTTGTTTTATTTTTTGTAAGCACTAACTGTACCGCATACAGTACCACATTTAGCAAAAGTACCCCAACCTATCGTAGTTAGAAATGATATTCCCCACCTTGATTGGTGATGTTTATCACGAGCGGTTGACCATTTTCCATTTTTGAATGACTATCTTACAAGAGTTGATATTCTTTGTTAGAATAAAAACAAAACAATCACCCTTGGTGATCGTTCTACTAATGCTGCTAAAATATTTAGCTGTTAATCAATAAATTATGGAAAATGCCGTATTGTTAAAAGCAATTATTGACAATGCAATTGACGGATTGATCACTATTGATGACCGGGGCGTTGTAGAATCCATAAACCCCTCTGCCTGCAGGCTTTTTGATTATGCTGCAGAAGAAGTAATCGGACAAAATATATCAATACTGATGCCCCAGCCAGATAGATCTTACCATGACCGTTATCTTTTCAACTATAAACAAACGGGCAATGCAAATATCATCGGCATTGGCAGAGAGCTGATTGGCATGAAGAAAAATGGAAGTTATTTTCCATTTCGTCTTGGCGTTAGCGAGGTTAAGTACTCAGGCAGGATAGTTTATGCTGGCTTCATTCACGATCTGACCAGAGAAAAAGAGGCAGAAGGAAAGTTACAGGATTATGCGGCACAACTTGAGGTTCAGGTAGAGGAGCGAACACATTCGTTGAGAATGAGCGTAGATGCATTGAAGCGCACACAGGTAGAACTGAACCAGTCACTTGATAAGGAGAAAGAGCTTGGCCAGCTAAAAAGCAGGTTTGTGTCCATTGCTTCGCATGAATTTCGGACTCCATTAAGCCTTGTTCAACTATCCGCATCCCTGATCGACCGGTATGCAGAATCACTGGATCAAAAGAACATCGGAAAACATGTGGGTAAAATTAAAGATGCGGTACTGAATATCACAGCGATTCTTAATGACTTTTTATCCCTGGAAAAATTAGATAGCGGAATGATCAAGCCATCACTAAGTCACTTTAATTTATCGGAGATGGCAGAAGAAATTACCAGGGAAATGCAGATAGTTTTACGGGGAAAGCAAAAAATCATCTTTAAACACAGGTGTACAGGGCAAAAAATCACCCTCGATCAAAACCTTCTGAAAAACTGTATCATCATTTTAATAGACAACGCCATTAAATATTCGGGGGACGACAGTCAGATTCAGTTTTATACTAAAATAAATGACCATAATTGTACTATCAGGATTTGCGACGATGGGATTGGCATCCCTGAAAGTGATCATAAACATCTTTTCGAAGCCTTTTTCCGGGCACACAATACCGGAAACATATCAGGTAATGGACTGGGATTAAGCATACTATCAAGATATACAGGATTGATGGATGGACAGGTCAGTTTTAAAAGCAGAGTTAACAGGGGAACGTTATTTACACTGACCTTCCCACAAAAGAAAAACCATGAGCAAAAAAGTATTGATAATTGAAGATCATGATGAGATCCGGGCAAATCTGGTTGAAATTCTAGAAATGGCCCGCTATACTGTGTACCAGGCGGAAAATGGTAAGCTGGGCGTTGATATGGCCATCAGTCATATCCCGGATATTATCCTTTGTGATATCATGATGCCAGAACTCGATGGATATGGCGTACTTTATATGCTCAACAGACATGAGCAGACGACAGGCATTCCATTTATTTTTCTAACTGCAAAGGCTGAGCATGCAGATCTTCGCAAAGGTATGGAATTGGGCGCAGATGATTATTTGGTAAAACCTTTCGATGATATGGAGTTGCTAAATGCAATTGATATCCGTTTAAAAAAGAAAGCCGCCAATGATCTGTCCCACAAGAATAAAACTGAGGAGTTCAAAGTTCTGGTTGAGAAAACAGATGGTCTTGCTGAATTCAAGAAGATTATCGGAGAAAAAAAAACCAGGGATTTTAAAAAGAACCAGGTGATCTATTATGCAGATGATCATGGCAAGGGACTCTATCTGGTAACGCATGGTAGGGTTAAAACAATAAAATTGGCAAAAGATGGCAGAGAGCTGATGACCGGGATTTATGCCCAGGGGGATTATTTGGGGATTAATGCCATATTAAATGATAGCGCTTATGCAGATACCGCTACAGCCCTCGAGGATAGTAGTGTTTGCTTAATTCCCTCAGAACAAATGGAAACTATTTTTAATTTATACCCTGAGGTAGCAAGAAAATTTATCCATTTGCTTTCCAGAGACAATAGAGCAAAGGAAGAACAGCTGTTGGAATTAGCTTACCATTCAGTGAGAAAAAAAATGGCCGATACACTGCTCCGACTTTATAAACAGAAAAACTCAAATGACGATTTAATCAACATAACCCGGGAAGACCTTGCCGCTATGGCCTGCATGGCTACGGAAACAGTGAGCCGTACCTTGTCTGATTTCAAGGATGAGCTGCTCATTGATAGAAACGGCACCAAGATTACGGTTCTTAATCATGAGGGACTTTCTAAAATGAAAAATTAAAGTCTTTTAAAGCTAGCATCATAAATACTCTAGCAAAGTATTTTACGGTGTTACTGCTGGCTAATTGTAACCTACCACTAAAAAAGCATTCCTTTATAACCTTCCGGGATGACCATTAAGGGAATATTGGTATGTCTTGCCATTTTTTGAGAGTGGCTGTTATGTAAAACATCCGACGTCAAACTATGTTTTCTATGGATAACAGCCAGGATATTTGAACCGCCATGACTGCTCAACCAGTTTAACCCCTTTTCTATTTTAGATTGGTATACATTTTCGTAATAGATTTTGTTATAAGTAACCTTGGATTTAAGTTCCTTCATAAAAGTTTCTATTCGATGTGGCAACAAATTGTCTTCACGATTGGTAATCACATGGACAATCAGCAATTCTGCATCTAGTTTACCAGCAAGCAGAGCCAAAAGTTGGATAGTTTCCATATCGCTGATATTCAAATCTGTAGCAAAGGCTATCTTTTTAACTGGCTTAAATTCCGAACCCTTTGGAATAAGCATTAGCGGGTATTCGGAAAAATCGATGCTGTCTCTACTACAGCTACCTTCAATTAAGCGTTTCATGTCGCCATTACCGGAAAGGCCAAGGATAACCATTCCGATATCCTTCATCTGAACAATCTCCCTTAGGAGATCATTTATAGGCCCAAGTGAGGAGCTAAAATTAATTTTAGGGATATGCCCCTCACCGTTGCATGAAACAACAAATTCATTATGTAGCTTTTCGGAAAACTTCTCTAACAACGCATCATTGCGATTGATCATTGTCTGGTGGTTTTCTATTGGCCAGATTATCTGTAAGGGAGAGTCAGCATTTAAAGAAGCTGCATGAATTAGTTGGACGTTGGAGCCTAGCTGCTTGGCAAATTTGCATGCATAATCTGCTGCCTGGTTTGCATTTTCAGAGAAGTCGGTTGCTACAAGGATTGTTTTCATCTTTCCATTTATTTAGGGCAAAGTTTGTCAAACCCCTAAAGAGATACCATGATGACCATCACGAAAAAACATGATGTAAGATTTTAAACGTCCATTCAATTTATTATTAATAAATTCAGAACAAACGCCGAAAATGGCACTCAGAAGAACTACACCTGGATGCACCATTGATATTAAAAACACAAAGGCCTTAAAGTTGTCTTATAGAACATGCAGCATAATCGAACTATCACTTACAGCAATACCTATTAACCGGAATTCAAGTAAAGATACAAACATACTCCCCCGAACAACTTGATTTCAGAAACGTGGAACGTCAGCACACCCTTTGCCTCTCCGTCCCGTCCGATATATGCATTAACCCCAACCCTGCCATATATCTGCACTAAACCACCTTTTTTAAGGTATTCGGCAATCCCCTCATTGCGCCAGTACGAACACTCAAAGAATTTGGTAACCTCCCTGCGCTCCTCCCCGCTTCTAAAACTATCATTTACCGCAAGCGAAAAAACCACAACCTTTTTGTCCCCTTGGACAATCCTTGTAACCGCATCTGCGGTCAATCTTCCTACAATTTCCATAACTGCATTTTTTAAGTAAAAACTTGAACCATTTGCTCCCCTTTCCGCCAGTCCAAAAGAATTTTTTCAAAAGAAAAACCGGAAAAAAAGAAAGCAATGAAGACCGTGACCCTTTAAGCTGGTCGGAGAACTAGAATTTACGGGACGGAACCGCGAAGCGGTAAATTCGCTGTTCGTAGCCTGCGGGGGTCACGATATTCGCAGCCTTTCTTTCCGTTTCGATTGAAAAAAATAAATCACCCCCTTCTCTGAAAAAGGCGCTCTGCAATACCCATCACGGCAACTATGGTCGCTGCCTTCGCTTATCGAAAAAAGTTACGTATCTTAATAGCTTATTCGAAAAAATATAGTTTCGTGAAGTAATAGGCGAGCATTTTGGGTAAGGCTTATTGATTTGGACTTTTCTTGTTTATTAGAAAACCAATATCTTAAATGCTTGAGGCAAATTTTGGTTAATTGTTTGATGTTTTATTGATACGTAAAAAATTTATGATAAAAATCTGATGGATGTTATTGGGTAAAAAACAGACGATACTGTTCCCATATATGATGCCGAATTTGAAGAAGAGATAGCAAAAACATTCTTTACTCCTCTTAGAAGCTAGCTTTGTGCTGCTTTGAAAATCAAAGGTAGAAAAATAAATGTTTTTATTGGATGTTAACCCAGAACCTCAGGTTCTTAAAGGCAGTTGAAATTCAATTTCTCCAATGGCTTTGATTTTTAGAATGGATAATCTTCCTCATATTTTTCTTTCAATATAGTTGCCAAAGGTTTTTTAAAAAGCTGACCTTCAGTCCACGCATCAAAATTAAAAATATTTAACACTTGGATTTCGTATTTATCAGTTTTTAGTTTATCAAATGCTTTTTTTGTTTTATTCCAAAGGGCAGTCTTTTCTTTGAAAAGCGTTGGCAAATTGTCTTGTATTAGAAATTTAAACATCAGTTTTTCTAACAAATAAGTTTGATGATTGCTTCCGCTCAAGGTTCTCTTTATAGATCTTATTTCATGTTTAATATAATCATGGTTACCCATTTCAAAATGCACCATTAAGCGTATCAATCTAAAAGTACGGTAAACCGGTAAAGTGTAGTATAATTTGCTCTCCAACAAAATTTCATTTAGTGTAATATGCGCTTTTTCCAAATTGCCTTCTACTAAATAAATTAAAGCGGTATACATGTAAACTTCAGCTTGTTTACTCAGTTCTAACAAATTTAGCTTTTCAAAAAGTATGGTTTTGTTTTGCTCAATCAACAACTTGGCATCGCCAAAATTTCCTTTTTCCAGATAACCAATAGTGATATAAATGTAAATGATGCGGCGCCTGTTAATTTCATAATGATTTCCAATGGATTTTTGTTGTTTCAACTTTTCTATAAAAAAATGCATCTCATCATATCTTTTAATGCTTTTTAAACTGTCTAATATACCTTCAATGGTTAACAGATAATCTATTTCTGTACCTTCAAATACTTGCGAGCGTTCTTCAAAAAGTTGGTTTAGTTCATAAAAAGTTTTCAGTGCCGAGGAGTAATTTCCTATGCTCATAAAATAATATGATTGAAATAGGTAGTGTGTTTTCTTGCTTTCAAAATTTTCTGCAAAAGATTTAGATAACAGGCCTAGCTCGGTAATTAATAAATCGTTCAGTTCTTGCTTTTGTTCTTTTGTTCTTACATTTCCTTTATAAATTAACCTGTGGTGCAATAACTGATAAAGAGAATGATGTTGGAAAGTATGCTGGGAACTTTTCAGCAAACCCTGTAGTTTCATTTGTTTATTGATAAGCCCCTCCTCTGCAATGGTATGAAAGCTTAATGAGTTAATATAGTGCAATTCAAGCGCTGCAGCCCTTAAATGTATGGTCGGTAATTCCGATTTTTCGGCTACAAACTGTATATTTTTTAAACTCTTAAATCCATCTTCATACAACCCCTTTTCAAATAAAATAGGAATTTTTAGTATTTCTATATTTAATTTGATGTTGATATCCTTTTCTGTTCTTACATGCAGCAATGCATTTAAAAGAAGCTTATAGAGGTAATTGCAAGTAACATCAAAAGAAGAATCTAACTGTTTTTGTGAATATGCTTTTTTAGCTTCATTAAGGCTGAGGCCTTTTTGTATTTCATTAAAAAGCCTTAAATAATCTTTCGTTCCCTGTTGTAAATTACTGTACAGCTTAAAATATCGTTTCTCTCCCTTTGACAGTGAATTAATCAACAAAACTAATGATGAAAATTTTGACATAATTATTTAGGATTATTATTTATTGAACAAAAACATAACAAATTTAATATTTAATTTCTACCTAAAATAATTAATATAGATATATTGACAATTTAGGATTATGTTTTTAACCCTATTATTGGTAACGTTGTTAATTGATTTTTTTTTATTTTTATCTATCCGATTATAAACTATTCTATTATTATGATAAAGTTTGAGATTCTCGTTGTGGGAAGTTCCAATACCGATATGGTAATTAAAGCCGGCCATCTCCCATCTGCTGGAGAAACTATTTTGGGCGGTGTATTTTTTATGAACCCAGGTGGCAAAGGTGCAAACCAAGCTGTTGCCGCTGCCCGGCTAGGAGGTAAAATTACTTTTATCTGTAAAACAGGAAATGACATCTTTGGTAAACAATCTGTCCAGCTTTTTGAAGAAGAGGGAATAAATACTTCCTACCTTTTATCTGACCCTAAAAACCCATCTGGTGTAGCTTTAATTACTGTGGACGATGATGCAGAAAACTGTATTGTTGTTGCTTCAGGAGCAAATGCAACGCTAAGTCCTAATGATTTGCAAAAAACACAAGAGGTAATTGGCAATGCAGGAATTGTACTAATGCAACTGGAAATTCCTCTGGAAACAGTAGAATACGTGGCAGAAAAAGCCATAAATGCTGGAGCAAAAGTTATTTTAAATCCGGCACCAGCTTGTAAATTACCAGACTCGCTATTAAAAAAGCTATTTATCATTACGCCAAACCAAACAGAAGCCGAAATGCTTACCGAAATAAAGGTAATAGATATTGATACTGCAAAACAAGCAGCAAAAATTATTCAGGCAAAAGGAGTAGAAAACGTAATTATCACGTTAGGACAAAACGGTGCGCTGGTTTTAACTGAAGATGTTTTTACACACGTTAAAGCGCATAAAGTAAACGCCGTAGATACAACCGCTGCTGGTGATGTTTTTAACGGAGCGCTTACTGTTGCCTTAGCAGAAAATTTAGACTTAATTGCTGCAACCGAGTTTGCCTGTAAAGCAGCTGCAATTGCAGTTACCCGTTTAGGTGCACAATCATCTGCTCCTTATCGCAATGAAATTAGCCAGGTGTTTAATAATAATATTTAACATAAATTATGTTCATCATTCAATCGTACACTACAGCCATCCTATTTTGCATCATCACTATGCTATGTTGGGGTTCATGGGCCAATACCCAAAAATTAGCCAGTAAAACCTGGCGATTTGAATTATTTTACTGGGATTATGTAATCGGTATTTTGCTTTTTTCTATCGTTTCTGCTTTAACTTTAGGGAGTTTTGGTAATGAGGGAAGAAGTTTTATAGATGATTTAAAACAAGCCAGCTTATCAAATATTGGAAGCGCATTATTAGGTGGAGTAATATTTAACGCAGCCAATATTTTATTTTCTGCCGCTATCGCTATAGCTGGCATGTCGGTAGCTTTTCCAGTTGCAATTGGTTTGGCATTGGTACTTGGTGTGCTAATTAATTATTTCGCAGCGCAAAAAGGCGATCCAGTAATGTTGTTTATTGGAGTAGGCTTGGTCATGGTGGCCATATTGCTAAATGCGGCAGCCTACAAAAAGAAAAACGTTGGCGAACAAAAGGTTTCTGGAAAAGGCATAGTACTTTCACTAATTGCAGGTTTGTTAATGTCCTTCTTTTACCGTTTCATTGCCGGCTCTATGGATTTGGATAACTTTGTTTCTCCAGTTGTTGGAAAAATGACTCCTTACACTGCTGTCTTTGTGTTTTCTGTAGGTATATTTTTAAGCAACTTTATTTTTAATACCATACTTATTAAAAAACCATTTATTGGAGAACCAACCAGTTACACCGCTTATTTTAATGGCAATTTTAAAACCCACCTAACCGGCATTGCTGGCGGATTAATATGGGGACTCGGTAATTCTTTTAACCTCATCGCTGCAGGCAAGGCTGGCCCTGCCATTTCTTATGGATTAGGCCAGGGAGCTACTTTAATAGCTGCTTTATGGGGAGTTTACGTATGGAAAGAATTTAAAAATGCGCCAAAAGGAACAAATACGTTGGTAACGGCCATGTTTTTCTTTTTTGTTATAGGATTGGCATTATTAGTTTACTCTGGCTCTTAAATAAAAGTCCATTGATTAAAAATTTCACACATTTTAATGCAAGCTCAAATGAAAATTTCATATTTTAAAACAGCTCTTTTTTTTATTCTCCTATTCTCTTCGGGTAACCTTTTTGCCCAACTTCCTATAAATGGTAAATGGGCATATTCTTTTGAGGATGATAAATCTAGTGCATTGCCCTCTTTTGATGATACCAAATGGAAAACAAAGGAAAGTAAAGACCTAAAATGGGAAAAGACAGATTTACCTGCAAAAGGCAATGTAATATGGATTAGGAAAACAGTTGTTATTCCCTCTTCTCTTAAAAAGGAATTGGATAAAACTGGAGCGCTAGTATTTTACCTTGGCCGCATAAAGCAGGAAGACAAGACTTATTTTAATGGAAAATTAGTAGGAGAAACCACTTCCGGTGATTTAAAAAGATTTTATATCCTTAATGACAAAGATATAATATGGGATAAGCCAAATACATTTGCTGTGCGTATCACGCATTGGGGCGACAGAAGTACTGTTGATGGAGAAATTGCATTGATGGCAGCAAAGCCAGCACAAATATTTGAAATAAAAGCTAATGCTGAAGGTGTAACCAATAAACAGCAGGTAAATAACAAAAAAACTGTGTACAATGCAATCATTAAAAACAATGTAAACAGAAAGGTAGCCGCAAATTTACTGACTAATTTTTATGACTTGAATAATAAAAAAATCAAGACAGAAAGTAAAAATATCACTTTAAAACCAGGAGATAATATCTTCAGCATACCTTTTCAGTCGCCATCAAAATTTTTAAAAACACAGTATTCCCTTTCCATTCCTGTTTATAGTTATCATAAAATATGGAATGCAGAATATGGGTACATTGACATAAGTTATAAAGCTGCACAACCTAAATTGGCGTATAAAGCTAAAGAGACATTTACTCCGGCATTGCTTGGTAAACAAACCATTAATGGCTGGTTAGGCCAAAGGCTTAATGCAAATAAAGAACAGCGTTTATATAAAGTTGATGAGACAGCATTACTTGCCGGATTTATAAATAAACCAGGTGCACACCCATGGATTGGCGAGCATGTTGGTAAATTTTTAGAAGCGGCCTGCAATAGCTATCAAAATAATAAAGACCCGTTATTGAAAATTAAGATAGACCGTACAGCACAGCAATTAATTGCATCACAATTAAATGATGGCTACCTTGGAACTTATGATACATCTAGCCAATGGACAAGTTGGGACGTATGGTCGCATAAGTATGATCTGGTAGGCTTACTTAGTTACTATGAGCTTTCTGGCTATGAACCTGCATTGGCTGCTTCACAAAAAATAGGCGACTTGTTATCTAAAAGATTTGGAGACAAACCTGGCCAGTTAGATATTATCAAAGCAGGTGCTCATGTAGGTATGGCAGCTACTAGTGTAATAGATCCCATGACTGACCTCTACCGTTTTTCTGGCAAAAAGGAATACCTAGATTTTTGCTACTACATTACCAAAAGTTATAACGGGAAAAATGGTCCTCGGATAATTGCCACCCTTGATTCTATAGGCAGAGTAGATAAAACCGCCAATGCAAAAGCGTACGAAATGATGTCTAACTTAGTTGGTTTGGTAAAGCTATATCGAGTTACAAATGACGAGCAATTTTTAAAACCCGTATTAGCCGCTTGGAAAGACATTACTCAAAAAAGATTATATATTACGGGTACTACTAGTTCTTTTGAGCATTTTCAGGATGATTATTTACTACCCGCAAGTAATAAAGACAATATGGGTGAAGGTTGTGTAACCACTACCTGGCTACAATTAAATTTTCAGTTGCTCAGCATATTTGGTAAAATGGAATATGTAGACGAACTGGAACGCTCTGTATACAATCACTTAACCGGTGCAGAAAATCCACAGACGGGCTGCGTTAGTTACTATACTCCTTTAATGGGTACCAAACCTTATAGATGTGTAATAACGTGTTGCATGTCTAGCGTTCCACGTGGCATTGCCATGATTCCCCTTTTCACAAACGGAAAAATAAACGGAAGCCCCTCCATTCTTTTCTATCAGCCAGGCGTATATAAAACAGTAATAAATGGAAATACATCGGTAGAATTTACAACTAAAACTACTTTTCCTGAAAACGGAGACGTTACCATAGAAGTTAACCCTTCGGTAAGTGGTAAATTTGAAGTATTACTTCGTAAGCCATATTGGGCCGCTGACTATAAATTATCAGTTAATGGAGTATCACAACCGGTAACAGCTACAGAAACTGAATCTATAAATCGAGTTTGGAAAAAAGGCGATAAAATAAATGTGAATTTCAGCCTCCCTGTAAAAGTATTAGATGGAGGTATCAGTTACCCTGGTTCCATTGCTTTTCAACGTGGTCCTCAGATATTGGTATTTGATAAAATGTTAAATCCAAACTTGCTAGTAGAATTTAGCGTTCAGAATAATGCTTTTGAAATGCAACAAATTTTTGATGCATTGCCAGCAAAATGGGTAGGTACACAGGCGTATCAGGTAAAAGTAGTAGCAGACGGTAAACCGACTAACATTATTTTAGTTCCTTATGCAGATGCCAGTCAAACCGGTGGCGATGTAACCACCTGGATTAAAAGCAATAATCTTAAATGATAACACAAACACCAGTGAAGTTTGGGGTATACAATTTTAACTTTTAACTCAAAACATCGATAAAATAAGAAATTTTGCAAGGTAAATCAGATAGCCACATAAACTATTATCAAAAAATTGATCACCCAAGGAATGGAATTGTAATAGTAAAGTAGAGAGATTTAAGATAGCTTCTGTTCATTTTTTATCCTCAACCTACATTTTCTAAATCATTGCGAGGCAATTTATAGGGCTAATAACCAAAATAAGTCTTATACCTATCCATTAATAATTGCATCATGTATACATTTATATCCCACTGGTTTGCCATGGGCATTCCTGTAAATGGAATTGATGGCATATATGGGTATGGCCCAAACTCTGGAGTGATGGTTAGTAAGCTTGTATTTTTAACGAGGTGACTTTTGACAATTTTATCCCACCCATTTAAATGGGCAATGAGCTCTGCCTCCCATTCCTTACCTCTTGGATCTGTTACTTGTGCAGATTGTGCATGACCTACCCTAGCATGAATGTGAACAGTTCGTTCAATTGCCACTTCTACGGCATCATTTTGTTGCTCTAACAGGCTTTCAGATACATTACACCAATGCGAAAAATCGGCAGTGATGACAATACTTGGGTTTTGAAAGAGTAATTCCTTGGCGATGTGTGCCGCAAAAAGAGCCTTGTTTCTGTGCGTCTCATGGGCTATTACCACATTTGATTCGTTTGATATCCTCAAGGCAAGCTCAAAAAGTTCTTTATTATCTTGAGCGCTGAAATAATCCTTGCCAGTTTGAGAATCTATTAAGATTGGTTTTAACTCCAATATGTTATAAAGATGCTTTTCAAATTCAATTTTATGAAGTTCTAGATTGTCCTCAAAAGATTGATAATATTGCCCAATAAAACGCAAATCATGCTTTACCAAAGCCGCTCTCATTTCCATCCTTTCGTCTGTCAACATAGATACGGGCGATTCAATTCCACTATAACCGGCTTTTTTCGCCTTATGACAAAACGCATCCCAAGAAAGGTTCTCAGAGCCCCATCTTGGGCAAAAAAACTTAATTAACATATCACTTTAGTTTGTAAAATGTACATGATTTTTTTTATAAAAGTGAAATACAATGATTGTAAGTTGAGTATCCAATTAAAATTTCTATGCGTCTACAATACCATTTGATAGAACCTTGGTACCATGTGTTTTCTAATGGAGCACTACTGTGCAGGAAATTCTTTAGCATATTTCCATAAAATTGAAGGAGAGCTTTTAATTTAATAGAGGTTATTAACTGGTGGCCCAAGCTTTATCTCCCTTTTTGTAGCTAATGCAACCCTTATATTTACCAGGTACTGCTTGGTAACGTCGAGCCTTTGTGGCTCCTATTTCTGATGTAAAGTAACCATCAACCGTTAATTTTTTAAATAAGTCAAAATAGTGGATTGAATTTGAGGCAAGATTATTTCCTTTATTCTTATTATATGTTTCTGCCTGGGTCTGAAGGTTCAAAAATAATTTCTTTTTTTGAGCTGGATTTAGTTTTAGGAAGTTATCCTTAAATTGTTCCATTGCTGAATTTTCCATTAGGGTTAAACCCTCTAGAAAAATCCTTCTGTCTTCTTTTGTAAGGCACTCATCAACCATTAGCCTCATGTATATACCGATCTTGGCAGCCTTTGCTCCCCCACACTTGTCCGTTTCAGGAATAATTGTCTCTCCTATTTGATCCAGCAGTACTATATCCTCTTCAGAAAGCTGATCTCTTGACGCTGATTTTGTACAACTAGGCATTATGCCAGCAGAAAGAAAGATAACTCCTCCGGTAAATATGGTTATTTTTTTTATCGCGTCTCTTCTTTTCATAATGGAGCTATTTATTAAAAGGCGTTGCTGTGATGGATGAAATGTTCAATGAATTTACGATTGACTATAAGGTATTTTTCTTAAGCTCTTCTACCGCAAAACTAGCTGCCCTTGCGGTTAAGGCCATATAGGTAAGGGAAGGGTTTTGGCATGCACCGGATGTCATACAAGATCCATCAGTTACGAATACATTTTCTGCTCCCCATATTTGGTTATTTCCATTTAGCACAGATGTTTTTGCAGAACGTCCCATTCTGGCTGTACCCATTTCATGAATGCCCAATCCCATGGCATTTCCTGTATCAGTGGTCTTTATATTTATAAAGCCAGCCTTATCAAGCATCTCAGCACCACTTTTCAGAATATCATTCATCATATTATGTTCATTATCCCCAAATGCTGCATCAATTTCCAATAAAGGCATTCCCCATTTATCGACTTTGTCTTTGCTCAAAGTAACCTTGTTATGATGTGTGGGCAAACATTCTCCCATGCTCACCAAGGTAACTTTCCAAAGGTCAGGTTCGCTCAAGGTCTCCTTTAATGCCGTACCAATTTCCACGCCTTTATCTTTACCTGTTGGCCTGGAGGCACTGCATGCAAAAGCGTAACCACGTAAAAAATCTACCTGTTTCTCACTTCCTAAATTCCTAAATCTTGGCAGATAAGTCCCAGTAGGTCTTCGGCCTTCATAATATTGGTCTTCATAACCTTTGAATTCTCCCGAAATTCTTCCATTGTAATTATGATCCATCAGATTGTGTCCTAATTCACCACTATCATTACCCATGCCATTTGGGAAACGAGAAGATTTAGAGTTTAACAAAATCAAAGTAGAGTTAAGCGTACCAGCATTCAAAAAAATCACCTTCGCAAAATACTCTTTCGTTTCATTTGTAAGGGCGTCAATTACTCTCACTCCTTTAGCCTTCTGTGTAGTTTCATCATAAATAATAGAGTGAACAACCGAATTGGTAATTAGACTTAAGTTCCCTGTTTTTTCGGCAGCAGGTATAGTGGTAGAATTACTGCTAAAGTAACCCCCAAAAGGACATCCCCTAAAACAAAGATTTCTATACTGGCATGGCCCTCTACCTAATAAGGCTTGAGAAAGATTTGCTGTTCTAGAAATTATCAAGTGTCTATCTGAATAGTTTGATGCTAAACTTTTTTTCAAATGGGTTTCGATGCAATTCATGTCCATTGGCGGAAGAAATTCACCATCTGGAATTTGGGGCAAGCCATCTTTATTGCCACTTATGCCCACAAAACGTTCAACGTAACTATACCACGGCGCCAAGTCGTTGTACCTAATGGGCCAGTCAACTGCAATTCCTTCCTTTGCATTTGCTTCAAAGTCCAAGTCACTCCATCTTTGAGTCCATCTTCCCCACATGATAGACTTGCCACCAACTTGGTAACCTTTTATCCAATCAAAAGGTCTTTTTTGGATATAAGGGTGATCGGCATCCTTTACAAAAAAAAGTGCTGTCGATTCCTCATAAGCATAACAACGGCTCAATATGGGGTTTGCTTCCCTGTCTTTTAACGGTAAGATGTTTCTATGCTTAAATTCCCATGGATTCAAATTGGCCGTTGGGTAATCTTTTATATGCTCTATCATCCGGCCCCTTTCAATCATCAGGGTCTTCAAGCCTTTTTCACATAATTCCTTTGCTGCCCAGCCTCCAGTAATTCCAGAACCGATTACAATTGCATCGTAGCTAATCTCAGCAGCTGCGCTTCCATTAATGTTCATCGCGATTAAATTTATTAAGCTTTAAAAATTTTTTGGGTTACTTTTCCTGTAATCTTGTGCTTCAATATTTTTTTCAAGTCTTTATTGGGCATCACTTCTTCCTTGATTAGAAAGTGTTCATCATCAAATGATGCAAGAACTTCTTCCTGCGCTGTAAATTCCTCTCCCCTCCAATCCTCTATCAGTACAGGTTCCCATTTTTTTGTCTTGGCCGATAAAAAGGCTGCATCTAAAATGGCATTTACTACATAGCCATCATAAAAGGTTTCCAAGGGTTCCCTTTTTTCTTCAATGGCATCAAACATATCGGTAAACATATGTGGATAACCAAGTTCATGGGCTTCATCTCCAACAGGAAACAACCAGCCATTACTTACCTCTGCTTTTTCAGCTACATAAGCATCCGGTTTCCCAACGCTAAAGATTTCAAATCCTGTCCTCAAAAAACTATTGAGCCAAATAGATCCTTCAGTTCCTATAACCTCATCCCTTAAATCCATGCCCCCTCTAAATGTCCAGCTTACCTCAAATTGGCCAATGGCACCATTTGCATATTTAACCAGGCCAATGGCTTGGTCTTCGGCATCGATTGGATGAACCTGTGTAGCTGCCCAGCACATTACTTCCAAAGGCTTTACTTCCTTTCCAATAAAATTTCTACTAATTTCTACACAATGGCAGCCCAGATCTATGATGGCTCCCCCACCAGATTTTTCCTTGTCCCAAAACCAGTCGCTGTGTGGCCCCGGATGTGCTTCCCTAGATTTTGTCCATAATACTTTGCCAATACTGCCTTTTTGAATAGCTTTAACTGACTTCAAGAACTTTGGGGTGTAGCATAAATCTTCAAGGTATCCTGCAAAAATACCGGCCTGCTCAACCATATCTAACATTCGTTTAGCTTCGGCCGCTGTTCTACCCAATGGCTTTGTGCACAGTACATGTTTTTTGCCCTGTGCAGATTTTGCCACTGCTATCTCATGGAGGTCGTTGGGCAATGCTATTAAGACAACATCGATATCGGGATGATTGATCGCCGTGTCCATGTCATCCGTATAATGAGCCAATTGATAATCGTCGGCAAAACGTTTGGCATTATCTAAGTCCCTAGAATAGACGGTAAAAATATAATCCTTACGGCGTTGAGCATGTAAAGTTGTTGCATAAAACCTGGCAATAAACCCAGATCCTAAAATGGCTATTCGCATAATTAATCAATATTTATAGATGATGGGCATTTACCAGCCAAAAGTATTATTAACATAATTCCTACTTAATTTCCAATCCATTGTTAACGGATTTACAGGTTGGTAGTCTTTAGGAAAAGCAAGTTCGATTGCTACATTAGAACCTTTAAAAGGGATTGCTTTTAAAGCATCGGCAATGACTTTAAAATTTGTTGCTCCCTGCCCTAAATATTCTGTCCAGGTTCCATCCGCATATTGGTCCCTGATGTGCATATAAACTATATTATCACCGTACTTTTTTATAAAATCAACTGGGTCAATTCCGGCTCTTATCAACCAGTTTAAATCAGGCCCAAGGTTTATATCTGGTATTCTTGCCAAAGTTCCCTTTAAATCATGCATTCCATTTTCGACTTCGTAAGTATGATTATGAAGATTTGGCTCTATTCCTTCTTCTTTACAAAGCACCAATATTTTCTTTAAAACATCAGCTTGTGCATCTAGCTCTGGCTCAGTTTTTAGTCTATTAGCTTCGCCAACAGTTATTCCAAAAGTTTTTCCTTTTACCTGGGCCAACCTCGTTATTGATCGTGTTACATCTTTTATGATAAGCTCATGCTGGTTTCTATCCCACATTTTTGGCCCAACACCATAAGAAGTTCCAGATACAGGAAAGTTGTATTTATCAATTAAATGTTTAATATTTTTTACCGAATCATCATGTGTAAGATTTATATCCATTAATTCTATACCATCAATTCCCGCAGCACTCATATCCGAGAAAGCTTTTTCGAGATCGGGTGTACTATCCCAATTAGGGGGATATTTACTGGCGTAAATCCATAAATGACCATTCACTTTCACCGTTGATTTTGCCAAGTCCTTAGTTGAGGCACAGGCACCCAAAAAACTTGGAACCAAAAATGCCCCAGTGAGTAACATCCCACTATTTTTAACAAAAACTCTCCTTGAAGAACTTGATTTTTCCATAATTATTTTATTAAAATTAACCTTCCCAACCTGTTGCTTTCAGTGCCGGGTCATTTTCTTTCTTCAAAAAATCGGCATCTACCGTGGGCGCTGACTCCCAATTTAAAATCGCTTCATTTGGCACCACATCTACAGGTGTTTTCCATGAAGTGGACGTTTCATTATAAGCTAAATTAGATTGTGAGCTATAGCAAGAAATGATAGACCATCTTGGATGATCAGAAAGATTTGCCTCTGAGCGGTGCAATAAGTTACTGTGAAAGATAAGTGCATCACCAGCTTCTATTTCTGAATATACAAGTTCCATTGTCTTTAGTGCATTTTCTACCATAGCTATATCTGCCCCTACCTGCTCGCCAGCAAACCCATGGTTTACCCTGCCTAATTTATGTGATCCTTTAATAACCTGTAAACAGCCATTAGCTTTATTTGCTGGAGTTAAAGCCACCATAACACTAATTAACTGATCTGGAAACATGAACTGATTTTTATACCAATACCCATAATCCTGATGCCATTCCCATGCCCCGCCAACTTTTGGCTCTTTCTGCATCAATTTAGAATGAAAATGGCAAACCTGGGCGTCACTATCTAGTAATTCTGCAACTGCTTCTATTACCTTTTTACTACGTGTCAAATATCCAAAAACATCTTTCCCTGGTTTAAACCATAAGGAAAGTTTGGTTTTTTTACCTGTTTGATCGTTTAAATCAAGGGCGTTATTAATTAAATTGCGGTCTTCAATTGCCGTATTAAGAAGTTTTTGAGTTTCTGCTGCACTGCAAAAATTTTTGATAACGATAAAACCGTCACGATGAAAATCTTCAACTTGTTTAGGTGATAAATTTGGCATAATATGATAAGTTTATATAAACGGCGTAGTCCGGTTGCATGAATTCTCCCTAATATCCATTTCATTTAATTACAAATACAAATGAACATTAGCAGTAGAGTACGTCTATTCATTTTCTCTAAATCAGTCCAAATAATTCATTTTTTTTTTGTGAAATAAATGCACCTTAATTTCTGGTTTCCAATTATAGATTTTCAAGAAAAAAGTATCCCTTGGTTTGATGGTTTGTCTTTCAAAATTTATATCATTATTACTAAAATTAATCACTATTTTTTTTCTGAGAAAAAGACTCTATCCTAAACTTGAAGGTCCGCTGTTAGTATTGCATTTTCAAATGCATGTGTATTTATTGAAAAATTAGTGTCAATTTCAAAATATGATCATTTTTAAAAAAAGTCATTATTGAATTAGAGCCTGTTTAAATTTATGTTGTAAAAATGTTTATTGCTTATTTTTGAATAAAACAAGGCTTGTTTTTGAAGAGATAGCAGCGCTTCTACCTATAGAAAACATAATGATATTGCAGTCAAAAAGAAGCATAAAAAAATTATTAGATAAATTTTAAACAGACTCTTACAATATCAATGTTTAATCCATTCGCTGTCAAAACACCTTTTTTAGTAATTTTATGCCTTTATATTTCAAGATAATGTCATAGCTACCAATGAAACCACGAGTTTTAAATGCACCAGTATTTCCATAAACCTTGGTATTCCATATTTTGTTAACCAGTTGAGTATATACTTTGCCATGTGACGTAATATTCCAATCCTTGCCCCATAATGCTACTACAGGAAACCAATGCATTAATATTATAATTGCATCCCTACTTCGGCAGCCTTATCTGCCTTTTCATAAGACAAAGTTAATGCACCGGCAATAGCTAAAAATATGCCTATCATTTCTATACTTTTTAAACTTTCTGATAAGAATATGATTGCCAAAATGATGGTAAAAACTGGTTGCAGCGCACCGGCAATGGTAGTTACTTTAGAAGCTTTACCTTTTGATGCATAAGCGGCAAAACTTGCCAATACACCCAAGCCATTTAACAAGCCTGCTAAAGAACCCAAAAGCAATGTGTTTAGTGAAAAATTGTATTGTACTAAGCCTAAAGCCATCATGATTATTGAAATTAATACAGATGAAGCAATAAAGCTGATGTAAGACCATTCTGCAGAAATATAATTGGTTGTTACTTTTTGGGCCGCACTAAATACACCCCAAAAAAACAGGGCGACAAAAGAATAAATTAACCACGAATTAAGCCCTATATTTTTAATAAATGCACTAGGATCATCAAATAAAAGTGATTGTCCAGAAAGCATAACTACCGCAGGAACAGCAAAAAAAATACCAATTACATTAACAAAATTGAGTTTTTCTTTAAACACCAAAATGGCAATAACAATGGTAACCAAAGGATAAAGATTGGTAACAGGAATAACTACCGCTGCCAAGCCCCCACTTACAAATGCCTGATAAACTGCCACATTGCCAATGACTGCAAGTACACCAGCTATCAGCCCCCAGATAATTCCTTTTAGTTGAGGCTTTGTACCTTTTACTTTTTTAATTACAAAAGGCAGGGTAATCAGCATACCAATGGTGAACAATAAATGGTTGGTATAGGGATTAATATCACTAGAGATAAATTTGGCAACTACTCCCCATATACCCCAAAATAAAGCCGCTAATACTGCATAAATAATCCAAAGATTTTGTTTTAATTTCATTTTTTGAGTGAGATATGAGATGTGAGACTTGAGATGATTTATTTAATTTAACTTATAAAAAATAAGGCTGCACTGCCCAAAATACCGGCTTGCTCTTCTAACTTAGAAACGCCGATGGACACTTTGTAATTTTTATAGGGCCTTAATAGCTCATTACTGTAAAATTTTTCTAAATCATTTGCTAAGCCTTTGGCAACACCGCCCCCTAATACAATTTTATCTGGTGCAAATAAGTTGATATAGGTATCTATTCCTATTTTTAGATAAGCAATGAAATCAGCTACCAACAACTCTGCTTCAGTGTTTCCATTGTTCCGCTCTTTAAAGATGTTTTCTGCGGTAATGGGAATATCAGGGTATTTTGTTCTCCAATTTATTCTTTCCGCAGCGTTGCACAAACCTGTAGCAGAGGCAAGTGATTCTAAGCATCCGGTTTTACCGCAATAACATTTGATCTGGTTTGAGGTAATGGTGATGTTTCCACCCATGTGTGCATAAGCTAAAGCTTCGTTTAACTTACCATTGATGGTAAATCCTAGGCCAAGTCCGGTGCCTAATGTTAAAACCAAAACTCGGTTAAAACCATTCCCTTCTCCATACAATGCTTCACCTAAGGTGACTACACGAGCATCGTTATCTAACTTACAGGGTAACTGATGCTGTCTCTCTATAATTGCTTTTAGCGGATAATCTTCCATGAATTCTAAAAATCCATAGGTAGAATCTACCACGCCGTTTTCGAAAACAAAACCGGGTATGCCGAAACCAATACCGATTAGTTGTTTGTTATTTCTTTCGGCGTAAGTTTTAAACGTATTTATAGCCATTGCAATATTGGCTAAAAACCAGTGGCCATCTTTCGTTTCCGTAGGAGAAATCAGCACGTCAATTACGCTGCCATTTTCAATATCTACCAAACCAATTTTAGTACGAGTACCGCCAATATCAATGCCTATGGCAAGCATCTTTGAAATTGAGATTGGAGATGTTAGATTTGAAATTTGAGACATTGAGTAAATTTTATTAATGTACAAGTAAGCGATAGGTGTTAATTTGTTGTGGGTTAAAACTCGTACTCAGCAATGTATTATCAAATCAATTCTTGCTGTTTTATTAACTTGTACACAAGGTGTTAACCTAGTCTTAGCAAACATTTTAAATCACTTCGGTTACTTTACCACCTACCGTAAAAGTTTCTTTAATATTTAATTTCATGGCCAAATAGTAAGCCATAAAATTGAAAGGGACGATATTATTTAAAACAGAAAAATTTTCATCAACGGCTGGCTCTTCAATATTAAAAACATGGGCTCCTGCTGTTTTAATTTTTTTTATCAAACTCGCCGTGCGATCGTATGATTTACCATTGGCCAGTATATTAATCACTATACTACGATTAGCTGTTTCTTTTGGACCATGATCATATTGTGCCATGGGCATTGCGGTAAAAGTAAGCTTGGTACTTTCACTCAATATTAAAGCGGCTTGATAGGCTGTGCCTATATTTGGCCCACTCGCAGTAATATAAATACCATGGATGTTTTCACTGTTTATCAAATCAAAAATATCATCTGCTAGCTGTTTACCTTTAGCTTCGTAAGCTGACATATTTTTAACCAATACATCAATTGCGGGTGCTGCATTAAAACCAAATCCTTTAAAAAGTACCAACAACGTATTGGTATAGGTATTTGACGACGAAAATTGTTCTATACCAGCCAAAAGCGGAATTACTTGTTCTACATTTTTATTGATGCACAAAGCATTTTCTGGGTAATTGGATATAGCGATATATTTATCAAAAAGCTCACTACACCAAAGGGCTTCGGTACTTCTGCCAGACTGCGATAAAATAACTGCCTGCTCTTTGCTCTGCTGCGCATAATTGAAATACTCGGAAGCAATTTCAGGCTGGATATTTAAACCCATAAACTTAAAAGACAGCGGTGCAAAATAAGACGACCCCATACCAAGATAAGGTACATTTAAAGGAAGCTTAAAATTTTTACTGTTTTGCCAAAACTGTTTTGCCGTTACAGGGATTTCGGAAATTTCTAAATATTGTTGACTCATAATTATTTTTTAGGACTATCTCCCATTTCAAATTCAATTTTAGCACCTTCCATTAATAAAGAACGGCTTATCTTGAAATCATAATATGGTTTGACATTACTTAATTTAAAGACTACCTTATTAAAAGATGGTCCATTTAAATAATAAAAATCTTGCATGGCTGCCCATTACATAACAATCTATATGATTTTAAGATTTAATAGATAAAAAATGAAGTAGCCCCGAGGCAGAGCCTCGAGGAATTAATTGAGCAGAAATGATTGTGATTGGACAATGAATTTTACTGCCTATAACTGCTTTTATTATTTAAAAAGATTCAAAAGCTCCACAATCAGGTGCAGTCCCTTTAGGACGAGCAACTCCGAGATAATCTTTGGCAGCAAAAAAGTTACTTGTGCCATAATTAACAGCCGGACTAGCAGCTTGTAACTGAAAATTAGCGATTGCTGGATCAGATGAGAGGGTCACAAAAAGAGGGTCAGCGATTTTATCATTGGTTCCCATTACCTCTGGTGCAGCCCCTCCATTAAGAAAATAAATATTATTGCTATAAATAACATTTGCACCACCAAAATTATTTGTTGAATTCACTCGACCGCCAGGTTTCGCATACATGATATTGTTCATGATCTTACAATCAGTTGCATAACTCGCAAATATATTTGCATAGCCAACAACTAAGCCATTGTTATAGGTTGTATTATTTACAATATCAACATGTTGCGCATCAAAAGCATGGATACCAGAACCACCATTATTAAAGCTGATATTGTTCTCTACTAAGGTTCTGCCAGTATAATACCCTGTGCCAGTTGTTGCCCCATATACACGGTTGTTCACATCCAATATAATCCCATTGCCATCAGAAAGTCTATCAACCTGAATCCAAGGAATGGTTGTTTTGTTGCCATAACATTTATTACCTCTTACAATATTTTTATACCCTGTTGTGTTATCACTATTAAATGGTGTCAAAATACTCATACCACTAGCACCATAAATAGTGTACCATGCATTATTATAAACGGTATTACCTTCAAACGTAATATAATCTGCTTGTATGGCTCCAATACCTCCTCCTGAAAAATCATGCACTAGACAATTTTTTATTTCTACATGATGAGGGAATTTTGAAGCTGTTCTAGGTCCACCAATAGAAATACCACTGTTATCATAAACCCCATCAGAAGTTTTAGCATTGTAAGCTGCCAAAGCATCAGCATAAGTAAGATTTGCATTATTTCCTTGAAGCTCTAATCCAACAATTCTAATATAAGAGGCATTGATATTAATTGAATCATAGATATTGCCCGAAACAATAAATTTTGGTTTTGATCCTGGTAAAGCGGTATAGGTAATATGTTTATCTGCCAAGCCACTCGTAACAATATTTATTGTTCTGGTTATACTATAAGTTCCATCCATAAAGTAAACTATATCGCCAGGTAGTGTACTAGCAACAGCTTTTTCAAATGTTTTAAAAGGAGTACTTTGACTTAAACCTGTATTTACATCATTGCCGGAAGGAGAAACATAAAAGATTTTATCACCTTGAGCACTAAATACTCTTTGTTTGTTAAAATCGTACTTATCACAGCCAAGAAATGCTATTGACAAGGTTAAAAGGAAAACTGTTATTTTGTTTTTCATTATTTTACATTGATTTGCATAATTATAAGGCGGAATTAATAATTTAACGCCGCCTAATTATTACTTACTGAAACTCCAATTAATTAAGGTATTACTACAGTCATGGTTTTTACCGATTGGTTAATTTGACCATTTACAAGCGGAAGTCCAACTGCAGTAAGCGTAATCGTATAAGTACCGGGAGCATACGTTTTAGTAATTGCAGGCAACACCCTATTATTATTATTTGTAATAGTTAAATCTGTAGTTATAGCAGGACTACCATCTCCAAAATTCCAAGTATAATTAACCCAGTTCAATGAACTATTCACCAACGACACAGTCTTTGTAGCGGCGTTTAGGGTGGATGTAAAATCAGCTGAAGGAACAAGTATATTTGTATTGATTAGCACAATTACAGACTTCAAATCGCTTGTAACGGTTCTATCACTACTAATAATAGTTAAACCAATTGCATACGTTTTATTTGGGTTGCTCTTTAGAAATGCCAGATCAACACCAAAGTTAAATATGGAAGAATTGCTTTGATCTGCAATTTGGACCGTAGCAGGAATTAAAATTTTGTCTTTAGGTAACACCTCAGTTGCGGCTGTTAAAATGCCCTTTGACTTTAATAAAGTTATAGTGTCTGTATCTAAAGTTAAATTAACATTTACGGAACCCTTACTGGTAACACCAGCTCTTTGCACACCCATCAAGATATTAAACTTGCTCGAACCAAGATCAACCGTATACTTTGGAACTGGATTTATTGCTTCTATATTATTAAATCTATATATAGCATTAGTATAAAGTCCATTTGCGTCTGGGCCTTTCTTAACTAATGCAGCAGTTGATAAATAAACTGATTCTGGAGGAAAAGAAGCATCTTCAATATCCTGGTAATCACAACTAGAAATTGTAAATAACAATCCTGTTAAACAAATTAATAGTTTTGCTTTATGAAATGATAGATAATTTTTCATTTTTTTTTTAAATTTTGCTTTAATTAATTACCAATTTGGATTTTGAATAATGCCTTTACCTATGTTTATTTCTGAAAAAGGTATAGGATATAGATACATTTTTGAAGCATCAAAAACTCTTTTTTCAACAATAAAAGGCGTATGAACAAAAGTAGCTCTTGAATTGCCCGTGATATTTACTCCGTATATATCTGTTTTCAATGAAGCCTCATCCATCCAACGTCTTAAATCCCAGAAACGATGATCTTCAAATGCCAGTTCTATTCTTCTTTCATTTCTGATACTTTGACGCATTTGTAATTGGTTTAAACCATTTTGTAATGGTGGCATTACAACCGTTGCTCTATTTCTTATTAGATTAATATATTGAGCAATTCTGGCATCTCCAGGAGAAACTTCATTTAATGCTTCGGCATAATTAAGATAAACTTCTCCTAACCTAAATAATACCCAATTATGAATCCCAGTATTGTTATTTCCTAAATCCAATCCTTCTTGAATATATTTTCTCATGTAGTAACCTGTCTTTGTTGCATTTGCTATAGGTTGCCCATCTAAACCGCCATTGTAAGTTTGTACAAACTTAGCAGGTGTACCAAATTGTACGCCATATGGTATTTGTGGTGAAGTTGTAGCTATTCCATTAGTAGTCACATTGAATCTTAACCTAGGGTCTCTCGTTAACGAGGTCGCTGTAGGGGTCGAAAAATTATAAATATTATCAACATGAGCAAGATTATTCCAATTAAAAGCTACACTTGTTGCAGTGGCACCAGTCCCAAACTTAAATTCATAAGCATCAACTAGGTTTTGAGTTGGTGTAGTAAGTCCAGATGAACCAGGAAAGCTAATTGGATTGTTATTTCTTTCGAAAGTATTATTGGCAGTGGGGTTTGTCATCAAGAAATTCTCACCCCTACTGAAATTATTCGCTATAAAAAGTTGCTGATAATTATTATGTAGTACAACACCATATTTTGCAGTGGTATCGATTAATCTCTTTGCAGCATCTGCTGCTGCTTGCCAGCGCTGCGATCTAGGAACTCCATTTAATGAGATTAATTCTGGTTTAGAAAAACCATTGGCCCATGTTGGTGTATTAAACAAATCACTTGCAGCATAAAGGAGTACTCTGCTTTTAAGTGCCATTGCAGCATATTTAGTTGCTCTTCTGCCAATTGCAGCAGCATCATAATTAGCTAAAGGAGCATATGGAGGCAGTTGAGGCTCGGCAGCGTCACATTCTGCTACTATAAAATCAATACATTCTTTTAAAGTATTTCTTTGGATAGCATTAAAATCAGTTTCTAATGACAAGGATTCTTTTAATAATGGAACACCTCCATATCTTTTAACAAGCTCAAAGTAATAATAAGCCCTTAAAAATCTGGCTTCAAAGCCCCACCTTTTAAGTTCTGCTAATTGAGCAATATATAGCGCTTGAGAAGAGGCAGATGGGTCATTTTTTGAACCATTTAAATCTACCTTATCAAATGAAACTAAAGCTTGATTACATAACCTTATCTGTCTAAAATACCTAGCCCAAACTGGGTCTGGTTGATTATTAGAGTTCCAACTTCCATTATTGAAGGATTGAACTGAATGCCTTTCAAAAGTATGTTCTGCTTCATCAGTTGCGGAGGCCATCATCGCACTGCCATCTATGTATAACATTCCATCTGGCAAGCCCGAATATAGAGCTGCTATTTCTCTAGATTTATTTGGATAGGAAATATCAATTAAATCTCTGCTTAGGCTGGTATTAATCTCCCTATCTAATTTCTGACATCCAATACCCAGGCAAAAAGTAAGGAGTACCAATAAATATGTAATATTTTTCATTTGTTTATTTTTATATCTTAGATAATAATTCATCTTTGCAACTTTTGTTATTAATGATTAATTGACACTAAAATTGAATCCTCGTTCCTAAAACAAGTGTTCTAAGCACTGGGTAGCCAGCTAATGATTCTGGATCCCCATATTCAATATGATCAAATGATAATAAATTATTGCCATTCACAAATAATCGAGCCTGCCCTATTTTAAATTTGTTTAAAAGTTCTTTTGGAAAAGAATATCCAAACTCTGCGCTTCTTAATTTAATAAAGCTTCCATCTTTAATCCAAAAGGAAGAATTCTGGAAATTATTAAGGTCGTTAACTGATGAAAGTCTTGGATAAGTAGCTGTGCTTGCTGTTTCTGGCGTCCATCTGCCAACTGCTATGCTACCAATATTTCCATTATTCTGAAAAGCTTGAAATATACCAGTATTCAGGTTAACAGAATTACCAGTTACGGCTTGCACTACAAAATTCAGGTCAAATCCTTTAAATTTAAATCCTGCATTTAAGCCAAGGGTAGTGCGTGGCTGACCGGTTGGATAGCCATTTGAAACAAGGTCATTATTATCAATAATTCCATCAGGAACACCGTTTAATCCACCAATATCTTGATATTTTAAATCGCCTGGTCTTGCTGTTACTCCAACTGGTATAGGATATTTAGCGGGGTTTGTTGCTCTCTCTGCAATTTCTTGCGCTGTAAAAAATCCAACTGCCATTAACCTTCTTGGTTGATCAATAGAACCTCCTTTAGCAATCAATCCTGCATTTAACTGTGGTAGTTGCGCATTATAAACTATTTCGTTTTTATAATGAGAGAAATTAGCTTCAATAAAGTAGTTTAATTTACCTGTACTTTTGCTGTTATAGCGCAAAGCTAATTCTAAACCTTGATTTGCTGTTTTACCAATATTCAAATCAGGCAATGTAGCTCCAAAAAATTGAGGATAAACGTCAAGAGGCTGCGTAAGTATATTAGATCTATCTCTTTTAAAAACATCAACACTGAACTGTAAATTATTTAACAAAGTAGCGTCAGCACCAATATTTAAGCTCTTCTCTTCTTCCCAAGTAATATTTGAGTTTCCCAAGGCAGCTTCAGCTCCTGTGAAAGTGTTATAATTTGTGATGAATGCATACCTGCTACCTCCAGTATTTTCATTTCCAGCTATTCCATAAGAAGCTCTCAATTTCAAGAAATTAATAACCTTGCTTTTATTCAGGAAATTTTCTTGTGAAACAACCCATCCTAAGGAACCAGAAGGGAAGAACCCATATCTTTTACCAGCAGCATAGTTTTCGGTACCCATATATCCAGCAGAGAACTCTGCTATATATTTGTCACTGTAAACATAAGTTAACCTAGTGGCTACTCCATTGTGCTTATAAGGGTCGCTTTCTGCACCAGAAGAAAAATTTCTAACTTCATTATCGGTATTGAACAATAAAAACGCAGAGAAATCATGTTTATTAATTACCCTGTTATAATTTAGTGCTCCCTGTAATTCGAAATTACGATACTGTGTTCTTGTTGTTTCAACTCCACTTAAAGAGGTTGTTAAACCAATTCCTTGACCTAATATAGGATTTCCATTGGTATCAAACGCTCCAGGTAAAACTGGGAAAAGCGTATAGGTTTTATTTTTTTCAGAACCCGCAATGAAGTAATTATTGATGGAAACAACCCCTGTTGCGCTGAGCCCATTAATAAGTTTATCTAGTTTTTGCGTTAATCTCAATGAGGTTTGCAATGTGCGACCATTTGATTGATCAAATCCGTTCGCTAATAAATTCGCAACTGGATTACTAGCGTATAAATTGTTTCCACCAAAACTACCATCTAAATTTCTTACTGGAAATGCATTTGAAGGTATTCTTTCCAATAAACTAAAAGTGCTTGTTGTATTGTACTCCCAAGGATTAGCTTTATTTTCTACTGAACCAGCCAAATTAAAAGCAACAGCTAAATTATCAGATAAATTAATATCAATATTAGACCTGAAATTATATCTATGGTATGTAGAATTGGTACTTTCTGGATCTAAATCTCCAAAATTCTTAAATAAACCCTGACTACCAAGCGCATTTAACATGACGAAGTACTTAACCGTCTTATCTCCACCTTTAAACCCTAGGTTATAACTAGAAACAGGGGCAGTTTTTCTTAATACTTCATCGTACCAGTTTACGTGTGGAAATGCAAATGGACTATCCCCAGAGCGGTAAGAATTTATAGCTTGCGGAGTATATAACGGTGTTAAGCCATCATTTTGTCTGGCTTCATTAAATAAAGTGGCATAGTCACCTGAGTTTAAAAATTCGGGTAAACTAAACGCTTGACTAAAACCTTGACGTGTACTGAAATTTATTTTTAAAGGTCCGCTACTTCCTCTATTAGTGGTTACCAAAATTACACCATTTGCACCACGATTACCATAAACAGCCGTAGATGCAGCATCTTTAAGCAACGTAATTGATTCTACCTCCTCTGGGATTAATTGAGAAAAAATACTGCCAAAATCATTACCGCCAGCAATAAATCCATCAACGATAATTAATGGCGATAAACTTGCTCCGCCAAAAGTATTTTTTCCACGTACGATAAAACCTGGATTTCCAACCCCTGGTTCAGAATTTCCTTGTATTACAGTTAATCCGGGTAATCTACCATATAATGTATTCCCTAAATTAAGGTTGAAATTTTGTTGAATGTCCTCTCCATTTACAGTAGATATGGAGCTGGTAATATGATTAAATGGTTGTTTTCCGTAACCGATATTCTTTAAATTCTTATCTTTTTCTTTTATATTAATAACCTCAACAGTATCCTTACTGTCTTGAGCATTAGCATTTTTACTAATATTTAGCAAAAGGATTGAGATTAAAAATACACTTGAGCAGTATTTCAATTTCATATATTTTGTTTTAAATTATAATTAACTTAATGGATACGAAAAAAATTGATTCGTATAATAAATAACTATCAAGGATTTACCATCCCGGATTTTGAATTACACCTCCCTTTTGAAATTCAGAAAGAGGGAAAGGATGTAAATACATATTTTTATTAAAAGTTCTTGTTTCTACAGGAATGATTTGCCAATCGTAATTAAAATTAGGAGAAGTACCACCATTTCTTGTTATTTTCATCCCCTCCATCAAACCTTTCATTACTCCTTCCTGCTCTGCAATTAACCATCTTCTTATATCCCACATTCTGTGATCATCAAAGGCCATTTCAATTGCTCTCTCATTTCTTACCCTATCTCTAAAAGCTGATTGAGATAAAAGAGGTAAAGTTGGCATGCCAGAACGAGCTCTTAAGACATTAACAGCATCATATATATTTGCAGTATAGGTACTATTATCTAGGGCGGCGTAAGCTTTTGCAGAACCAAAATGAGCAGCAGCTGCACTTGGGTCAGCTTCATTTTTGGCTTCAGCATAATTTAAATAAAGCTCATTTAACCTTAATATAATATCTAAAGGCACTACAGCTGGAGGTGATACTGCTGGTCTTATATTTATTGGCAACATTTTCCTCATCCAATGGCCTAACGAATTTCTTGCGGTACCATTTGCTCTTGATTCTTCTGACAATTCAAAGATGGGTTGAAAACCACTGTAATAGCAATTGTTGTAAATTAGAGTCTGTTTAAACCTTGGGTCTAGTTCTCTATTTTTCGCAGCTAGGTTTGTACCTGTTGTTGGCCATGTTTGGGGTGTGCCATTTAACTTTTCATATTTCTTAACATGATTCATTAAAGCAGCTAAACCCGACCAAGAAGGTCCCGTTACTGTTGGAGCAATAAATCTCCAAGGATTATTGTTATAATTGCTAGGCGCTATTCCAGCTTGAAAAGTCAAAATAATTTCAGGATTATTGTGAATAGACCAAGACAGTTCATAGTTACCTCGTGTTGGTAAAGTTGCCAAAGGGACAAAAACAGCAGGATTAAGCGGGTCTATATCTCCAGGGTACCTGCCAATACGCTCAATATTACTGGTGCCAAAAACTAATGCAGTACCAATACCTTGTGCCTTTTGAAGGCCGGCTAAAGCAGCTGCCGCCGCTACTTCCCATCGCTTAACATCGTAATTACCATAACAAATCAAATTATTATTTGCAGGATTACTCATAGCTAAATATGGTGTAGCCGTATTAAACATAGGGCTAGCTGCATATAGTAAAGCTCTTGATTTTATAGCATACGGCACTAGGGATGTGATTCTACCTAAAAGGGTAGTTGATTGTACATCTGGCAGTGCATTTGAACTGATCGCAGCATCACATTCTTGTACTATAAAATTAAAACATTCTTCTATCGTGTTTCTTGGTGTAACAACCGTTACACCTGGTTCAAAAATCTCTGTAATAATTGGCACTCCCCCGTATCTTTTCACCATTTCCAGATACATGAATGCCCTGATAGATTTTACTTCTGCAATAACCTGCGCTTTATATGCTGGTGTAATGTTTGGAACCTTATCTATATTTTTTAAAAGGATAGCAATCTGCCTCAGTGCAGTAAAGCGAGTGTAATATCTATTATCACCAGTTGATGCGATGTTGCTGGGCGATATGGTGCCCTGATTCCAGTTAATAGCAGATCCAAAACCCTGCTCATTTAAATCAGATTCGTCTGTCAAATCAGAAGTAGGGTGATATGTTAAATCGCCTACTGATTGGGTTGGAGATAAAGAGGCATCTCCATAATATATTTGAGAATGTAAACCAAATTTGTAAATTTCGGTTATCAATTTATCTAGTTGAGTAACAGAAGTAAATAAAGTTTCTTCTGTTAGGTCTACTCCTGGAGCTTTATCGAGGAAGTTTTTCTTACACGAATTTAAGCTTATACATAAAATTGCTAAAACTGTAACAATTATAAGTCTAAAATTTTTCATATTTTTCAATTAAAAATTTACGTTAATACCTGCGTTAATTGTTCTTACCAAAGGATAGGGTTCCTCATTATTCGTGTCATCCCTCGGTATGTTATTTTCAGGATCTATTCCTTTAAACACTTTACTCCATGTAACCAAGTTGTTGGCCGTTAAGAAAAGTCTCATGTTTGAAATACCTATCCTTTTTACCAATTTTGGATTGAATGTATAACCTAGCTCAACATTTTTTAATCTTAGGTAAGAAGCATCAGCTATAAAATAGCTTGAGTTTCCAAAACTTGTAGTATTGGGACTATTGCTATTACCCGCACTTAGCCTTGGAAAATTAATAGGTAATCCTTGTGCATACCTTTCAGGTGTCCAACTTTCTAATAGGTAGTCTGGAGTACCTGCTGGCACTGAATTCAGCCAACCATAAGTGCGTTGAAAGCCTGTATAACCAATAGAAACATTTCCAACACCTTGGAACAGTGCAGAGATATCAAAAGATTTAAACTTTGCATATAAGGAAATACCATAGGTTTTCTCTGGTGTACGTGAGTAACCAATAGGCACATTATCATCTGCATTAATTACTCCATCACCATTTACATCTTTGAATTTAATATCACCAGGTTGAACTCTTGGCCTACTTTCATAAACTGGACGATTAGCATCATTAACTTCATCCCAGGTATTGTACAAACCTTCAGCAATTAATCCATAGAACTGTCCTAACCTTTGGCCAGTTGTTAACCTATACGGCGTAAGTGGATTATTGATTTCATCCCTAAATAAAACCTTATTACGGGCAAAACTAAAGTTTCCTGAAATTCTATAATTAAACTTATCACCTATTTTATCATTATAGGAAGCATCTAGTTCAAAACCCTTATTACTCATGCGCCCCAAGTTTATGGCAGGCTGCCTTAAACCACTCGTATTTAAGATAGTTTGTGGCTGTGCCAAAATGTTATCTCTGGTTTCGCTAAATAACTCCGCAACAATTTTAATTTTATCGTTAATAAGGTAGGTCTCTAAAGCAAGGTTGGCTTTTTTTGCCTTTTCCCAAGTAATATCAGGGTTACCTGTTAAACCTTCGATAACACCTGTATAACCAACATAAGAACCTACAGCCGCTCCAGAGCCAAAACGATAAGCATTTGCATCTTCAGTATAAGAGGTTGGTCTATATAAAAATCTATTACCTCCCACCCTATCATTTCCAACAATACCATAAGAAGCTCTAATTTTCAAAAATGAGATGAGCTTACTTTTAGGAAAGAATGATTCTTCACTTGGGATCCAACCTATTGAACCTGCCGGAAAAAAGCCAAATCTTTTACCTGGGGCAAAATTTTCAGTACCATTGTAGGCTGCATTAAAATCAGCCAAATACTTTCCTTTATAATTATAGGTTGTTCTAGCTACTAAACTTTGGTAACCTTGAGGGACTAAAAATGCTAAACCTGGATCAAAATTCTTTTGTTGATCATAAACAATTAATCCAGTAACGTTATGATTCCCAAAAGAACGTGTGTAATCAATAGACATCTGGGCAAAGGTCCGTCTTCTATTTCCGCCACTGGTAGAAAATTGAAAAGCAGTTGCTTCTGCTAAAGGCTGCAAAACATATCCGTCTGCAGTTCTTTGAGCTTTATAAGTTGGCACCGTAATTTGATTTGTTATAGCCTGGTTGTTAAATGTTTGTAGCGATACATTACCATGAACAGCCAAACCCTCAGTTATTTTATTTAACAAATAATCTATTTTAACCGTACCATTTAAGTTGTTACGATATTCTCGTCTAATACCACCTGAACCACTATTCGTTAGTAATGCCTTCAATGGATTGTTAGAATTTATATCAATATCAACAAGTTGATCATTAACAACGCCTGGGCCACCTAGTGGAGCCGCTCTTGCAATATCTCCAATAATTCTACTAGTTCCTGAAGCGCTATTATTGAGTTTTCTATTTTCAGTTTGAGCTGAAATATCTAATGCAATTTTAAAACTTTTAGTAACATCGAAATTGAAATTGGACCTGAAATTATAACGTTTAAAAGTAGTGTTTGCATCAAAGGTTTTTGTTATATATGTAAAATCATTGAAAAGTCCAGCCTGGTCAAATAGACCAATAGAGATAAAATACTTCACCTTATTTTGGCCACCTCTGATATTTAAGTTGTGTTGGGATTGGCCTGACGATTTCTTCAGTAAAAGGTTATACCAATCGGTATTCGGATAGAAAATCGGATCAGAGCCGGTTCTATATTTCTCAATTTCTTCTGGTGTATATTTTAAAGGGGTGTTTCCCTGAACAACATACCTATCTAATTCTATACCCCTATTCCATGATGATGCATATTCATAAGAATTCATTGATTTCCTTATATCCGTGAAGGAATTGGAAGCAATATTAAATGTATAATTAATTTGGGGTTTACCAATCTGTCCACGTTTTGTTGTAATTATAATAACGCCGTTTGCACCACGTATTCCATAAACAGCGGTGGCAGATGCATCTTTTAAAATTGATAAAGACTCAACTTCATTGGGATCAATATTATTGAAATTCTCAACTTGGATCCCATCCACTAAAACTAAAGGATCAGCACTACCATTAAATGTACCAACCCCTCTAATTCTTAGTGTTGAAGCATCATTACCTGGTTCACCACTTGTTTGTGTGGCAAACAAACCGGGTAATCTACCAACCAGAGAATTACTGATATTAGCTACAGGTGATTGTGTTAGTTCTTTTGTAGTAATAGATGAAATAGCACCGGTGGTTGTTATCTTCTTTTGTGTACCATACCCAACAACTACAACATCATCTAGCTTATTATCTGAGCTGTTTAGTATGATTTTAAAAGCCTTTTGTGTACCTACTGTTATTTGTTTTGAAGTGTAGCCCGTACTACTAAATATAATAATTGAGTTTTGATCTTTAACTTTAATGGAAAATGTTCCGTCTACGCTTGTAGTTGTTCCATTTTTAGTGCCTTTTTCAGCTATGGAAACCCCAGGTATGGTTTTACCTGTTTCATCTACAACCGTCCCTGTAATTAAAATGTCTTCTGCTTTTTCTAAAAAGTAAAGTGATTTAGGTGTAAATAATTTTTTATTAATAGAATTAAAGCTGCTTTTAAAGTTCCCTTCGTTGCTCAAAGTATTACCTGCAATGGCAAAGTTATATAAGAACAATAAAAAGAAAACCTGCAAAGCCATCATCTTCATTTTGGCTTTTGCAGAAGCAAACAATTTTTGTTTGAATCTCATAAATTTATTGGTTTGGTATATTTGTTAGTTAAAAATTGCGTCCATACATTGATCAGAGGAAATTGATCATCATTGAATTTAACAGAGAAAGTAAATTTTTATCATATTTTTTGATTTAAGAATTAATAGGGGACTATAATGTGGATTGTTTGAGACTAGGTTTTAAAATATCGTACTATATATACATTTTTGGTATGTATAAAGAGTACAAACCGAGTTTAATTTTTTACGTGAATAATTTTATTAGCAACAAAATTTGAACGAATGAAGCAAAGTGCTCTAGACATGTGCGTTTTTACCGTTAATGGAGATATATTTAACTTACAAGCTATCTCACTATAAGACATCTCTTCGTATCTAGCTAATTTAAAAACTGCTAATTGCTGATATGAAAGTGAATTTAATGTGTTTTTTAGTAAAAGTTTGTAATCAGAATCTAAAATAAGGTCTTGCATAGAGTTATCCTCAAAAGAATGGGTTTGCTTAAGCTGATTCATAACTTTCCAAAGATTAGCCTGCCTTTTTAAGATATTAAAAATTTCATTCTTGCCAACCGTATAAAGCCACGCTTCTACTGGTCTCTCTATCTGTAGACAACCTTTTTTTGTCCAGAGTTTTAAAAATACATCTTGTACAAGTTCTTGTGCAGCATCTTCACATTTCAAATACCTTAACGCTACTTTGAAAATTCTACTTTCATACCTATTATAGAAAAAAGTAAAGGCTTTTTCACACCCAGAAATTAATAATTCGAGTTGTTTGTTCTCTTCAAGGTTACACGGAATATTATACATAAAACTTATGTTTTATCTTTTAGAACCTTGTAGAGCTTGAAAATTTTTCGTAAAACGATACGGTAATGTTTCTAGTCTATAAATCCTATAAGAAATCTATATTTGGTTAATAGATCAAATAACCAATTTTAAGAAGTATTTATTTTGCTGTATTCGTTATTTTTTATGCTCTAATCTGTAAACTTTCATTCTAATGTGATAATCTGAATGCAAAATGAGCTGATTTGCTAACTTTTGAAAAAAAAACAGAGATTTTATGACAAGTGCCTTCCCTTCAAGTATAGAGAAATTCTCACCTAATTTGTGGCCTAAAAGATCCTGCTAGTTTATATTAAGTTTTCTGCTTTTTATGGAAAATTTGACTGGCTCAGTGAATAATAATTGTTTAAAGCTCTCGTCAATTTTCATCAGTAGCTGACTATCAAACGCATTACTATTTACTAAGGAGAAAAAATCATCATACTCCTCAATAGAAGGTTTGCCTTCCAAATAAAGTTTAAGTAGTTTATCAAACTTTTTCGACATTTGATATTTTTTTACTAAACATTGATAACAATCATAAAGTAAAGAAAGAGTACGTGTCTGCTATTTCTTCAATTAAACAAAAAAATAGGAGAAATAATTTATTCATGGTACTCTATTAAAGCTATGGATTTGTATTTTAGCAAAATGACACGTAGAAATTACATCCAACAACTGCTTTTATTAATTGGAAGCAGTATGTTGATTCCAGGTTGCGTTGAACCTGGAGGTTTAATTTCTGAAAAATTAAAGTATATCAAACTTACTGCAAACCAGGAAAAAATATTTACACACTATCTAGATAACCTATTGCCTTCTAATCAAACGTATGGTGCTCGTGAACTCAAATTAAACCTCTTTATATTAACAATGTTTGATGATTGCTATTCAGAAAGTGACCAGGAAAGGTTGGGAAAGGGCTTAATGGAGCTAGAAAAAGTATGTGAAAAAAAATCAAAGGATTTTATTGCCATGAATTATGCAGAAAAAAAATCATTCTATCAAATCTTAAATACAAATAAAACACACTCCCAAGATTTTAAGTTTCTTTTAAAAGAAGTTTATAGATGGGCTGTAAAAGGCTATCAAAATTCTGAATATGTAATGACTAAACTTGTTCCTTACCAGCTAGTTCCAGGTCATTTTTATGGCTGTATTAAATTAAAAGCTTAAGTTTTTCTTATGGATGAATTATTTGATGCAATAGTAATAGGCTCTGGGATGACAGGAGGTTGGGCTGCAAAAGAACTTACAGAAAAGGGATTAAAGACTGTTATGATAGAATATGGCAGGGATGTTGAACATATCAAAGATTATCCCACTACCAATATGTACCCTTGGGAATTCCCTCATCAAGGAACGGTTCCATACAAGATCGCGAAAGAATATCCATCGGTAAATAAACATTACATATTTAACGAAAGCACTTTACATTTCTTAAAAAAAGACTCGGAACAAGAATATATTCAAGATAAACCATTTGATTGGATCCGAGGCCAGCAGGTTGGTGGACGCTCATTACTTTGGGCCAGACACACGCAAAGATGGAGTAATTTTGATTTTGAAGGCCCGTTAAGGGATGGATTCGCTGTAGATTGGCCCATAAGATACAGTGACCTTGCTCCCTGGTATAGCTATGTAGAGAAATTTGTTGGGATTGCTGGAAATAAAGATGGATTGGACATTTTACCTGATGGTGAATTTTTACCTCCTTTTGAACTCACCTGCCTAGAAAAGCATTTTCAAGAATCTATCAAAAAAAATTATACTAACAGGCACCTCATTGCATCTCGAGTGGCAAACCTTTCTACACCAAATCCAATTCATATTGAACAAGGGAGAGGGCAATGTCAGCGAAGAAATTTATGTGAAAGAGGCTGCCCATTTGGAGGATATTTTTCTAGTAACTCTTCCACTATTCCTTGGGCAAAAAAGACTGGAAATTTAACAATTATGGCAAATAGCGTAGTTCAGTCTATTATATATGATGAGGGGCAGCAAAAAGCTACAGGTGTACAAGTTATCGATGTTCTTACTAAAGAGATTAAAACAATAACGGCAAAAATCATTTTCTTGAATGCATCTGCCATGAATAGTAATTTAATTCTGCTAAATTCAAAATCAAAAAGATTCCCAAATGGCTTAGGTAACGATAATGGCCTATTAGGGAAATATATTGCTTTTCATAATTATAGAGGAAAAGTTACCGCAGCGTATGATGGTCTTCAAGATTTCGATTCTGAGGGAAGAAGACCTGCTGCTAGTTTCATGCCCAGGTTTACCAATATATTTAAGCAAGAAAAAACTTTCTTAAGAGGTTATCATAACATTATCAATTCTTCTAGGGAAAAAATTCCATTTGAAGGAAGTTTTGGTGATGAATTGAAAGACAAAATAATAAATCCAAAAGCCGGAAAATGGATAATTGGGGCGCAAATGATGGGCGAGACTATTCCTAAAGAGACCAGTAATGTGTCATTAGACCGCACAAAAGTAGATAAATACGGTATGCCTCAACTTCGTTTTTCTGTTGACTATGATGAAAATGATGAGTTAATGATTCAAGATTTTTTTACAGAATTTACTGAAATGTTTACCAAAGCGGGCTATACAGATATTAAAACAATTGACACGAAAAGAGTTCCAGGCAATGAAAATCATGAAATGGGAGGAGTAAGAATGGGGAAAGACCCCGCCACTTCTCTGCTAAATGAATGGAATCAATTACACCTATGCAAAAATGTTTATGTAACAGATGGTGCATGCATGACATCTACCGCATCTCAAAACCCTTCATTAACTTACATGGCGTTAACTGCAAGGGCGGCAAACCATGCCATTGATGCGTTTAAAAAGAGCAAATAGCCTTTAAATATAAACGCTATCCAAATTTATCCCCTTATTTAATCAATACCTTTAGCGGGTGTTTTAATTGCTTACTAAAATTTTCCAGGTAGTTAAACCATGCTACTTCAGAATTGAAATTGCCACTTTTGCTCCAACCTCCACCTTGATAATAAGTTAAATTACGTCTACCAGCCAATTTATCAATGATAAGCAGGTGTTGCTTTGTGTCTTTAAATTCCTGATTTTTAGAAAATGGCACTACCACGCCCACGCCCATAAATCCATTATCCACTTTACCATCTGCCTTATCCCAATAAGCAACTAAATTATTGGAACGGTCAATTCTAACCTTTCCATCTCCAATATGTTTTGTCACACCTATAGAAATATTTAAATCTCCATCAGTTTTGTAGTTATTGGTTATTTTATTCATTTGTGACCCCGCATCTAAAGTGACTATTTTAGTTTCCGTTACCTGTTTTCCATTAACAAGAAAAGGTTTATACATCAATTTAAAAGACACTCTTATCGGACCATTATCTAAAACTTTATAGCTGGAATAATTGATGGGGAAAATGATCTCATCTCCAACAATTGGCTCCGCGTTCCCTGCACCCAAAGTCATGCCTACATGATAGGCATCTACACCCTCTCCATTATCGTTATGATAGTTGTCTAATTTATACCATTTATCTATAACCAGATCAGTAGTTCTTTTAACCCAAAAATCAATGCCTTTGGCCATTCCACTTTGGCTTTCCAAAGCTTCACCATAAAATCTAAATGCAACTTTATCATTTTCCCAAGCGAAATCGTCAAATCGCTCCGGCACTTGTCTGCAATAGGTTTTAACTTTATAAATTGAAGGAATTCCCTTGCTGATAGAGAAGGTCTGACTGGAACTTGCTTTAACATTGGTTTGGAAAATGATTGACTGAGGCGCTGTATTTCCATTGTAAATAACTTGACTCGGAACTTCTTTACCTGTTTTGGCATTTTTCACAATCAGTTCATTACTTTTAAAGCCATTGATTTTTGATAATGAGGTAAGAGGCACTTCAATTGTTTCTGCATTTCTATTATAAGAAGAACTGTTGGTAATTATAACAGAGACCGAAGAAATTTTTGTCTTTTTTAAGGCCTTAAAGGACATTAAGCTACTTAAAATTACAAATGCAAGTAACTGAAACTTAAAAGAATTGGTGAATGATTTTGAAAACATACTGGATTAAATTAATGACTTAGGTCTATTTTTTTTGTAAATTTTAATGTATATGCATTCATAATTGTGCATTTACATTTCTTAAGCATATTGTAGTGCTTTTTTGGTTACTATTTAAATTTAGTAAGTATCGAATTTAAATAAGTTAAGCTTATCGGTACCTGAGTTTTAACATGTTCACTTTCATCTTCAATATAATAATACTTAATACTGGAAGAGTTTAGCGCAGCTTTTATAGCATTGGCGATATCAATTTGTCCAGTACCTAGGGCTACATCATTATTAACGTCTGTACCGCCGCTAAAATTACCTATGACACCTTTTTTAAGATCTTTCACATGCATTAACTTAAACCTGTTACCATACTTTTTAATAAGCTTTACAGGATCAGCACCCGGATGGAAAGCCCATAAAAGATCTAATTCAAAGCTTACGTAATCAGGATTGGTGTTTGTTGCAATGTAGTCAAAATAGGTCCCTTTTTCATAAGGTGCGAATTCGTATCCATGGTTATGGTAACAAAATGTTAACCCAAATTGCTCTTTTAACAATTTGCCACCTTTATTAAAATCTTGGACTGTTTTCTCGGCATCTGCTAATGTAAATCCTGCTTTGCTATCATGAGGCACCCAGGCAACTCTAACAAAAGAAGCGCCTAAAGTTTTGGTATCATTTCCCACCTCATCGGTATGATTTACAAAATCTGGATAAGAAACGCCAAAAGAGGTACAAACCATCCCTCTTTCATCTAAAAGTTTTCTTAACTCAATTGCTGACTTGCCAAATAAGTTAGAGAATTCAATATTGGTTATCCCCAACCCCTTTATATAGTCTAATGTAGCTGGAACATCTTTTTGGAACTCGTTTCTAAAAGTATAGGAGACTACTGCTGGATTGGTTGCCACACTTTTGGTTTCAATTGCTCTGATTTTGATGTTACGATAATAAACTTTATTACCATGATCCTGAAGTAATATGCTTCCACTTTCAATCAGTCCAAAACCAACAATATCCTTATACTTACTACCCGCAACCAAGTCTCTAAATTCTTTACTTCCCCGCTCGTATGCTATTAACTTAACTCCATTTAGCCAATGCTCAACATGATTGCCTATTGCTATAATTTTGGCCGTATTCCATTCTCCAACAGGATTAACAGGCTTGTTCGCAGGAGCCGGAATTAAATCATACAATGAACCCAATTTACGGTTTCCGTTCTTACCTAGTTTAGCATCTGGATGTATTTCATCATCTAATAATTGATACTCTAGTCCAAGAGCAGAACGAGGATTTGCAGGCTTAGCTTGCTTAACATCGACAAAATATTTTATCCCACTATTTGCTCCTTTAGATAATTTGAAATCAACACTTAACTCAAAGTCTTGGTACTGCTTAATCGTAACAATATCTCCACCATTGGTAGATTCTGCTCCTCCTGAAGGTTCTACCATTAAAAGACCATCCATAATTTTCCATCCGTTTTTCGGAAAATCTGTTAAGAAAGCTCCACGCCATTTTGTAGTTGTTTTACCGTCAAAAAGCAATTTCCAGCCATTCTTTTTTTCATCTTTGGTCAACTTATTCTGCGCATTCAAATTCATCCCCAAAAAGGTTAAACTTGCACCTATTAAAATTGATTTTATAAATTGGTTCATTCTTGGTTAATGGTTAAGTTAATAAGAGCCTGTTTAAATTTATGTTGTAAAATGTTTATTGCTTATTTTTGAGTGAAACAAGGCTTGTTTTTGAAGAGATAGCAGCGCTTCTACCTCTAGAAAACATAACGATGTTGCAGTCAAAAAGAAGCATAAACAAATTATTTAGATAAATTTTACACAGACTCAAAATATCGAAAAAAATATTTAATACACTATGGATTTTTAGACTTTACGACCCAAACAACAGCATCATTCCCATTTATTTTTAAAGTAGCGTTCTCTGGTTTTAATCCATACAAGGTGTTACTCAATTCCCATCCTTTTTTAATGGTCATTTCTGTACTTACTGCTTCTGGATTGTAGTTGATGGCAATAATCAATTTTTCATTCTTCGATAAATCATGTTCAGTTACCCCTATTTGTGCATTGTTTTGGTTAATAACTCGTTGACTAATCAAAGGTTCTGCAATAATTTTATACAATTCTCTGTATGAAGGGGCGTTTGCATCCAAAGAACCAACCTCTTCAGCAACATTCATTTCTAAAGGAAAAGTTAAAAGAAAAATCTTTCCTTTTCCGTAGGTTGACATTAAAAAAACAGGATTACCATCTTCTTCCTTTGCAAAAACTTTCGCTTGTTTGCTATCAATAGTGTACTTTCTATCTGCTGAGGTGCTAAAGTTTAAGCTGGAGGACAACAAATTGGTTGAGTTAAAATTTAGTTTCCCTCTTCTAGAAACATTGGTCAATATATTAATTCCCAAGGGGTCATTAATAGTTGGCAAGTATGCATCATCTATTGAAATATATAGCGTTGCACCTTTATTTACTTTCTCTAACAATTTAGACCAATAATCTTTGAACACTGGATCTATCCCTTTAATAGAAGGTAAAAGGTATAATGGAGCATCCTTAAGTTCTTGTCCAGCTTTTTGATAGGTAAAATCGAACCCCGCTTGCTTGGCCAAAATAAAGCTTGCATAAGCCACAGGCCAACTGTCTTGTCCTTCTGTTAAAATACAAACAGCTTCAGTTTTTCGTTGCGGAAGTGTTTCGAAGGGTAATTTACCTAAGAATTCACTAAATTTTTTAAACTCCTTAATTACTGGCTTTGTAGTTCTATCTTCCTTAATCAACCCCAATTCAGCTTCTACTGAGGCATAGTCATAAGGAGGGTAATTAAGTTTTAACTGATCATAAGCGCACCACCAAAAAGTACCGCGACAGTCATAAGCCCAATTCGTAAACAATGCGGTTCTGGCAAATGCCGATTTCTCGTTCTCCCCACCCGTCATTGGACCCATTACACCAGTTTCCTCCAATAATGCAGGCTTCCCTCCAATATCACCATACATTCTTGTTTCTGCTGCGCCATGAAGAATGGTTCTCATGGTATTAATGCCGTCATAACTTGCGTAGGGTGTCCATAAAGAATAAGGGTGGGTTGTCAATACATCAGTGGTAGCTGCTTGGTCAATAATACGCCATGGGGCATTGTTTGCAGCACTTAAACTATGCATACCAGATACAAGGGGCCTTGATGGGTCTATGCTTTTAATAGTGCCTGATAGTAAGGCCGACCAAACATAAGCTTGTTGAAAATTTTTCACTTTTTCCATTACATTGCATTCGTTGCCAAAATCCCAAGCAAGAATAGCTTGATGATTTTTAAACCTACCTACAAATGTTGAAACGAATTTCTGTTGCCAGTATAAAGATTCAGGATCTGTTAAAATATTTTTTCCTTCCAAAGCAGGTGGAACATATAACTGTCCACTCATCCAACCGGTAATTAACCCAACAACTAACTTAAGTTTATATTTACTGGCCAAATCGGCCATGGTTTTAAAGTGTTGCAATTGCTCTTCACTCATTCCATTTAAACCCTCTGGTGTTTGTGGCAAAGGACCATCTTTAAATCCTATGTATTTTTTTTCTCCCTCCCCGGCATATATTTGATGAATAGGTTGAAAATCTGGCCATAATGGAAATACCCTTAGCACTTTGATTCCGTTTTCAGAAAGTTGTTTAAAATCAGCTTCTATTACATCTGGTCTCCAATCACGCCAAGTATGTGTACCTGCGTGTGAAGCCCAGTAGTTTACGCCAATAGAAAAAGAGCCAGGTGTAGTTAAAACATTTGATTGCCCGAAGCATTGATTAAGAAAACCTGCAAACATTAACAGAACAGCAATTGTTATCATTATACTTTGCTTTTGAAATTGTTTCATTTTAATAGGTGTTATTGTATGAATTTGTATGTTGTATGGTTTATTTTTTAGTACATGACAATTTTTAGTATTGATCACATAGGCCACATAGACCCACGTAGTTGGTGTCTATATGCCTCCTATATTAGCTTGATGTAAATTGCATCATGTCTCAATACTCATATCTCAATACTCATATCTACATGGTTAATTTCTGTAGTGTACTTAGGTTTTATTTATAGTTATTAAGATTTTTATTTATTCATGATTTCCCATTTCCCGCTGTAATAGGCCTTATCGAGTTTGTTAATCAGCTTATTGTTGCCCTTTTGCATGTAAAGTTCTCTCATGTCTTTATAGATGTAAAAATTAAGCCAATAAGCATATTCATATTTTTGATGAAGGCTAAGCGGACTTTTGTAAAAGCTATACCAGTGGGTGCTTAGCCCAATTTTTTCTGAAAGGGCGATAGCCTCTTGAGCTCTTTTCCAGTTATTTTCGGTAATTGTTTTAAAAATTTCCTGACCATTTTTTAAAGTAAAAGACTCACTTTCCATTGTTGCTTGTCGATCATCAATACCGAGCTTCGTAAATGAAACGCTATCTTCAAATATCTTATCTCCATCAAGATCATAAAGAATTTTATCAAAAAATCCGTTGTTATCTGTATCCTCATATTTTAATAGCGCAAACTTGTCTGGCTCTGTTTGCATCCTTCCCTTACCTTTCCATCTGTCGTATAATCCGCCATAACCTTGAAACGAATTTGCAAGCTGATCAACTCTCCAAGCGCCCCACTCCGCTCCATTTAAATGAATTTTACCATCAAAGGCTCCTACATAAAGTTTCCCTTTTCCAGAAAAATCGGTATCAAATTCCCCTCTATCACCAATTACATCTGCCTGTGGGTTGTTATCTAAACCACCGTTACTTTTACCCATTTTAAATAGGTCTTTAGGCTCATAAAATTCAACCCTTTCCCACCGGTTACAATCATCATCTTCATCGAAAACCAGGCTGCAATAGTTCCAATCTCCCTTTTTAAAGGTTAAATCCCATGCATTTTCTCGGTTTGGAAAAATCAGTTCATCTAATGCTCTCCAACGTTTATCATAGAATAAAAAATCAGCTTGTTTTCCTATGCCTTTTAAGGTTTTAAATCTATTTATCTGCTTAGAATAATCAAAGCCCTTCCCTTTTAGCAGCAAGCTCATGTCAAAATCAAACTCGTTTCCCGGCCCATTATCATTGTCCAAATCCCAAGTAATACCTACATAATCCATCAATCCATTAAAATGGAGGTCATACTCTTTATTGATGTTGTTAAAAAGTGGGTTTAAATTATCGGCAGGTCGAAAAGTAGGTGTATTTAAAAATCTAATTGCCATTTCTGAAAGATGGTCTCCATCGTTATCATAAAAAAGAAATGGGTTTTCCCATCCAAATTTCAAATCCTCAATCCTAAAACTTGAGGCATGGGTTTTTATAAAAGACGTATTTCCATGATAATCTTCAAAAAAATTGGCTTGGCCATTATGCTCCCAAGCAAGCATAGATATGGCATTCCAATCAATATAATTCATGATCTGATCTTTATCTGTATCTAATACGTACATAATTTCAGAATCAAAATCAAAGGCATTTCTTTTTGTAATAGCTCCATTATTAACAATTACCTGCAAATCGGCTTTGCCATCCCCATCTTCATCACACCAATCCATACTAAAATCTAATGGCCCGGCAAAAATTCCATCCTTATTCCTATCTATTAAAAGACAATCACTATCTGTATCACCCTCTACAGCTGTCCATATCATATCATCATCATCATCTATCCAAACTACAGGTATATCTTTATTAACGGTGTAGTATAGTAGGTCAGGGTCTCCATCTTTATCCAAATCAACCATTTTAAGCTTTGATTTTTGAACACTAAAAGGCATTCTCCATGGAATTAGCTGAGTTTTATTATTCCAATAAGTTTGCTTTTGAGAGAATACAGGCGCTGCGTTAAAAGAAATGAGCAACACTAAAATGATGTTAATTTTAAGAATGTTACGCTTTAGAAAAAAATACATGAAACAGCGAATAGATTAGGGGTTAATATGTTGAGATTTAACTTGCGTACAGCAAATTGTTTAAAAACTTAACTAGAGATTATACAATTAACAGGAACGTTTAGAGTACAACGCAATAAAGAGATTTAAACAATTCCTAATTAGATAGGAAACCTTTATTTTAGCATAAATTAAAAGATCCAAATTTAACCGATGTATTCTCGTTTTAGCTATTTCTCGCACTTAATAAAGATTTTTGCTTTTTTAATTATTTGGTTCATTCCTTTATTAGGTTTTTCCCAAATAGATAAAGTGAAGTTCAAATATCTTACACGGGAAGAGGGCTTATCTAGTAGTACGGTTAGCAATGTCTTTCAAGATAGTCAGGGCTATATTTGGCTGGGAACAGAGGATGGATTAAATAGGTTTGATGGGTATAACGTGACGGTTTATAAGAATGAACCTCATAATGAGTCTAGTTTAAGCAGCAACTTTATTAATTATATCTTAGAAGATAAGCAGCACAGAATTTGGGTCGCAACTAGTTATGGTTTAAATCTATATGATAGATACACTGATAGCTTTACACGATACATTCATGACCCTAAAAAAAAAGGGAGCATTAGCAATAATCTTGTGTACACTTTATACCTGGATGTAAATGGTGACGTATGGGTAGGAACAGATTTTGGTTTGAACAAGTATAATGAAAAACAGAATAATTTCATTACTTACCTCCGGAATCCAAATGCGCAGAGAGAATCACTTGAAGACAAAATAAATAGTATAAATGAAGATGAATTTAATAACCTCTATTTAGGGACTGATGGCGCAGGAGTTAAAAAATTTAATAAAAAAACCAAATCGTTCATCAACCAACCTTCTAATTCAGCATTATCAAAATTAGATGGCAGTAGAGTAATTACGATAAAAAAAGATAATCAAAACCACATCTGGTTAGGGACGAACGGAAAAGGACTTTTTGTTTTTGACCCTCAAAAAAATACCATTAAACATTATCAAAATGAGCAATATAATACCAAAAGCTTATCTAATAATGTAATTAGAAGTATAATTTTTGATAATCAGAAAAATGCTTGGATTGGAACTGAAAATGGCGGACTAAATTTAAAGCTTCAGCATTCTGAAATATTTAATCGATTTGAAAATGACCTGAGGCAACCCATGTCTTTCTCTAGTAAAACAGCTTTATGCTTATTAGAAGATTCACAAGGAAATATTTGGGCTGGAACACATCATGGAGGCGTTAATACTTACTCTCCTAAAATAACAAATTTCAAAAATTATACTAAAGGAGTTTGGAACGGTGCACTTGCATATAATGATGTAAAGGCATTTATAGAAACCGATAAAGGAGAAATTTGGGTGGGTAGTGATGGAGGTGGTATTAATGTGTTTAACAGTAAAACTAGCACATTTACTCAAAAGAGATTTTCTACAACCAATAAGAAAACTATTGGTTCTGATGCTATTCTTGATCTCATGAAAGATAAAAATGGCACTATCTGGGTTTGCACCTGGGGTGGTGGACTTAACCGTTATGATGAAGGCAAACAAGAATTCTATCGTTTCCTACACGATACAAATGATAAAACTACGATCAGTTCTAATTACCCTTATGTTATTTGTGAAGATAAAACTGGCCTATTTTGGGTGGGAACGTTTTACGGTGGTTTAAATACTTTTGACCCTAAAACAGGGAAGTTTAAGCGAATTATTTATGCTGCTGATGGAAAATCAAAATTTACTGGCATATATGTAGAAAGTATTCATCAGGATAATGATGGTAATGTTTGGTTTGGCACACTTGACGGAGGTTTGAATTGTTTAACAGCTAATAAGAATTCTTTTGTCCATTATTTTAACAATACCCACCAGGATTTGGCAGATGTAGTGTGGGCAATATATACAGATCATAAAAATAGACTTTGGATTGGTAAAAAAGGCCTTTTCCTTTTTGATCAGAAAAGAAAGAAATTTTCAACCTTTTTTAAACATCCGTATTTAGTTAATGAACAAATCCAATCTATCATTGAGGACAAAAAAGGAAATCTTTGGTTGGGAACCACCAATGGTATCATAGCTTTTAATCCTGATACCAAATATATTAAAAGATATACCCGTGCTGATGGATTGCAAGGCTTAGAATATGGTCAGAATGCTGCCTTTATGTCTAGTAAAGGAGAGTTGTACTTCGGTGGCTTTGAAGGATTTAACACTTTTTATCCAGACAGCATTAAATCTTTTGACTACAGCTACCCTATATATATCACAGATCTTTCCATCTTTAATAAAAGTATCAATTCAGGAAAAGACAAAACAACAATTGCTAAATATATTAAAGACAATAAAAGTGTAGTGTTAAGTTATGATCAGTCTGTAATTTCATTTGATTATGCTGCCCTTAACTACGTATCACCCAAAAAAACAAATTATGCGTACAAACTAGAGGGCTTTGATAAAACCTGGAATTATGTTGGAGATTTACGTAGAGCGACTTATACCAATTTAGACCCCGGCAAGTATACTTTCTATGTTAAAGCAAGTTCTCCGAAAGGTATTTGGAATACAAAGCCAGCTTTTGTTAACATTGTGATTACCCCTCCTTTTTATTTAACATGGTGGTTTAAAACATTAGGATTTATTTTAATTTCGGTAAGCATATTTGTTATACTCTATTTTAAAAGAAGGCAAGAACTTCGTGTTATCCATGAAGAGAATAAAGAAAAACTTCATCAGGTACAATTGCAGTTTTTCACTAACATCTCTCATGAATTTAGAACTCCTCTTACCCTTATTATGGGCACATTAGAACAGGTTTTTAAAATGAATGAGGATTCCTTATTTATAAGGCATTTCCATACCATTAACCGTAATGCGAACAGGCTTTTACAACTCATTAGTGAATTAATGGATTTCAGAAAGGCCGAATCGGGGGCTTTAAAACTAAGAGTAATGCCAGGTAACTTTTCTGCTTTTATGAGAGAAATTGCCGATGACTTTAAAGATCAAGCTATTTTACATGACATAGATTTTAAACTTGACCAGGAAAAAGAATTTTCGAAATTATGGTATGATCGTCAGGTATTGGAAAAAACCATTTTGAACATCTTAAATAATGCATTTAAATACACGCCTGATAAAGGTAAAATTCACATCCAGTTAACAACAAACATCAAAGACTTTATTCCAAATTATGAAGCAAATGTGAAAATGGAGAATACATACGTTGGTAGAGATTATTTATACCTCATCATCTCTGATTCAGGTATGGGAATTTCTAAAAACTCTCTCCAGCATTTATTTGAACCCTATTTTAGAGTTTCAGCTATACACGTAGGCACTGGAATAGGATTAGCTTTTGTAAAGAGTTTAATATTTCTTCATAAAGGAAGTATTCATGTTTATAGTGAAATTAATAAAGGTACTCAAATTGTAATTTCTATACCTTGCAATGAAAAAGATTACAATATAGATGAGCTTTGGACTTATCAAAACAACGATATTGGGGTGCAGATAGAAAGTATTCATTTAAAGCCCAATTTAGAACATCTGTATAAATTCACGCAACAAGTTGAACCCTTAAAAGCAGCGAATAAAACCAAATCCTGCATTTTGTTTGTGGATGATAATGATGAACTGCGTGATTTCTTTAGAGGAGTACTCGAGAAAGACTATTATGTTATTGTTGCAAAAGATGGTAATGAGGGAATTAAGAAAGCTAAAGAAGCATCACCTGCGTTAATTATTAGTGATGTGATGATGCCCGTAATGGATGGTATTGAATTTTGCCGTTTTATTAAAGATGATTTTGAAACCAGGCATATCCCCTTCATTCTATTAACAGCTAAAGACGCCCTTGAGTCTCGTTTACAAGGTGTAAAATCTGGTGCTGATTATTATTTCAGCAAACCAGTGAGCACAGAATTATTATTAGAAACTATTAAAAACCAGTTTAATCAACAACAAAAAATTAAAGAACGTTACTTAAAAGATTACCAAGTTGAAGTGAGAGATTTAGTACATTCTGCAAAAGATAAAGACTTTATGGATCAACTTTTGAGTATTATCGAAGAGAAGTTAGAAGAATCAGAATTGAACATTGATTATGTGAGTAAGAAAATTGGCGTGAGTAAAAGTAAACTCTATAAAAAAATCAAAGACATTACCGGCCAAAGCAGCAATGAATTCATTAGAACCATTAGGTTAAAAAAATCTATGGAGATCATGACGAATGAAGACGTTTCTATAACAGAGGTGATGTATCGCGTAGGTATTTCTTCTCACTCTTATTTTACCACAGCATTTAAGAAAGAGTTTGGAATGACTCCTTCAAAATTTCAACAGCAACTAGATAGAAAAATATAGTGATTTTAGCGCTATTGAAACCTCAACAATCAGGGCAGACTCATTAAAATTAAACGCAGAGAGCGCCAAGTTTTTCGCAAAGAGCGCTGAGCTTTATAATTCTCCTTTCCTCCGTGTTTAATAAATTAATCCATTGTCCATGAACTGCGGGTTATGCATCATGCTATCGGGCCTAGCATGTATTTGTAGAAAAAAACGACTAAACTGGCCAATCAGCGAACCCGCTTCTCGGTTGAAAATGATTTTAGCCCTTGGGATAAAGATTCGATCAATGGCCTAAAAAAATCATTTCCCGGACAGTAGTCGAATTTTTTCACAAATTCATGCAAGTCCTTGATTTTTGTTTCTTTTCATCAAGGAAAAGAAAAGCGCAGCCCGCGAAGGGCAAAATCAAAGTACAGCATCTAGAGTTAGACCACTTTCTGCTTCGTAGCGTGATAACTACGCGCTATAACCCTTTAAACTGTGTAATTCTCCTTTGCTAATTGTTTAATTTTAATGCGTCTGCCCTCTCATCTCGATAATAAAATTCCTTTTAAATAAAAAAACAGGTTACCATGAACCTATTTTTTTATTTATTTCTTAATTCTGATCATCAAGGATTTAATCTTCTGTTATTTATTCATTTCAATTATTTTATTAAACACATTTAAGTTCTTATCTCCTGGCTGGCCACCTCCTACAGCAATTTCAAACTTACCTGGATTGATCACCGCATCGCCATTCTCCATAATCACTGAAAAATCTGAGGGTTTGAGCTTAAAAATAACAGTTTTCTTTTCCCCTTTCCCTAAATGAACTTTCTTAAAAGCTTTTAATGAAATTAGTGGGGCAGGAACTTTTGAATCCAAATGCTTCAAGTATACCTGAACTACTTCATCACCCTCCAAATTTCCATTATTTTTAACCTCTACACTTAAATTAACTTCATCGTTTAAGTTAAAAGAATTTTTAATTTCAAATTTATCATAAGAGAATTTGGTGTAACTTAATCCGTAACCAAATTCATAAACTGGTTCTCCTTTAAAATATTTGTAGGTTCTGCCTTCCATATTGTAATTATCGAATGCAGGTAAATCATCTACTGAAGCATAAAATGTAACAGGTAGTCTTCCTGATGGATTATAATCACCAAAAATCACATCTGCAATTGCCTCACCTCCTTTTTGCCCTCCGTACCATGCCTCTACAATAGCGGGCAGGTTTTCATTTTCCCATTTCAAGCCTAATGCACCACCGTTTAACAGTACCAACACCACAGGTTTCCCTAAAGCTTTAATCTCCTTTAATAAGTCTTGCTGTACCTTAGGTAATCCTATTTTTGTTCGGTCTCCACCCTCAAAACCATCTAACTTTACGTTCATCTCTTCCCCTTCTAATCTTGGCGAAAGCCCTAGGCACATAATTACAACATCAGCCTGTTTGGCAATTCTTATGGCCTCTGCTTTTAGGTTTTGATTAGGAAGGTTCCACGATAACTTTAGTTGTGCATTTGGGCCACGGCTAATGTATTTAACATCAATTTTATGTAATTCGCCCTTTTTTAAGTTTAAACTAGCAGAATTATATCCTGGGCTATAAATACTTGAAAAGAAGAACTGCCGCTTTCCATCTATCATAAATTCATACTGTTCACTTCCAAACATATTAAAGTTAATTACTCCTGTCTCTGGAACTCTAACATAACCTGACCATGAAACTGCAAATTTCTCCACATCCATGCTTTTAATTGGCGGATTGTCCATCCAATTAAAATTTATTTCTTTATCAACTCGGTTAAAAATAGGTTTCCCCTTGAAACTACTATCACCATAATAAGCTGCAAACAAACCTTTTTTAAGTCCTTGTTTGTCCTGATAAAAAAACTGAGCAGGAATAATATCCAATGATGGAGCACCTTCAGCATGTGAAGAACCTTTTGCATAAAGAATTTTTGCGCCACGCATCTTCCTTTTTATTCCTTCTAACGGAGTAATGATTTCTGATGGAAATCCATTATAATTAGCTAGCATCACTTCTTCATCATTGGCATTTGGACCAATAACTGCTATGGTTTTAAGACTTTTATTTAAAGGAAGTAAATTATTGCTGTTTTTTAGTAAAACAATAGATTTTCTTGCTGCATCTAAAGTCAGTTTTTGATGACCTTCACTCTCTACTACGCTATAAGGGATATTTCCATAAGGATTATCTGTTGCTTTATCAAACATCCCTAACTTAAACCTGGCGGTAAACAAGCGTTTTATGGCAACATCAAGTTCGGCTTCTGTTACCAGCTTCTTTTCAATTGCTTTATCAAGGGCACTAAAAATATCTCCACATTCTAAATCTACTCCTGCTTTTATGGCTAGCGCAGCTGCCTCTTCTGCAGTGGGTACTATTTGATGTGTTCCCTTTTTAAAAAAATCATCTACAGCACCACAATCTGTTACTATAAAACCATTAAAACCCCATCTTTTACGTAAAATATCCACTAGGAGGTAGGAACTTCCACAGCATGGCTCTCCCCTAAAGCTATTGTAGGCACACATCAAAGAATAAACTCCAGCATCCTGGATGGCCATTTTAAAAGCTGGCGTATAAGTTTCAAAAAAATCACGGTCACTTACCTCCGCATTAAAATTATGACGAGATTGCTCGGGCCCGCTGTGTACGGCAAAGTGCTTAACGGTAGCTATGGTTTTAAAATAATTAGGGTTATTTCCTTGTAAACCTCTGATAAATGAAGTCGCTATAGTTCCTGTTAAGTATGGATCTTCACCATAGGTTTCCATTCCTCTTCCCCATCTTGGATCACGAAAGATATTGATATTGGGCGTCCAAAAATTTAAGCCCTGATACATTCCTCTTTTATCTCTAGACGAGAAGTAATCATACTTTGCTCTAGCTTCATCAGCAATGGCAGATGATACTTTCTCTATAAAAGAAGGCTCCCATGTTGCAGCCAAGCCAATAGCTTGTGGAAAAACAGTAGCTCTACCAGCCCTGGCAACCCCATGTAAACATTCATTCCACCAGTTGTATGCAGGTATGTCTAAATCCTTTGTTTTAATCGGGGTACCTTTATATTGTAGCAACTTTATTTTTTGATCAAGCGTAAGTTTAGAAACGAGATCATTTACTCTTTCTTCAGTTGATAATTTTGAATTTTTATAGATTTGCATTTTTTGTGCAAATGATAGTTGTGTCAGGAATGATTGACTTACAAAAAGAACAAATAGTAGGATGTTTCTTTTAAACATGAAATAAGTAGTTAATTTTAATGATATTTAAATACTATACATTCTAGCGAAGGATACGGAGTACTGATAACTTTAAAATTATAAGAAAATATAATTAAAATTATCCCCTGTTATGATAGCGCTAAGCTTCATTAACTAGTTGTTCTAATAATAAAATAGTTAGTAAAAAGGATCTTTCTTGTTACCGCTATGGTGTATGCATTCTTCGGTCGCCGTGCTACACAGCTAGGCCTTTCATTGGGGTATGTTAAGCCTTTTATTGGACTTTAGTCCTACAGAGTCCTAGCATACTCCTAGAATAGTCCTAGCTGTTATCCAGATGGCTTAGCAGGTGTCTTATCCTAAACTATTAAGCCATAATGTTAAGCAATGATATTAAACAATGATAAGGAAAGAAATTATACTTAGGCAGTCCCTAGGGTCCCCGAACTTTAGGGTAACATTTACCCCACGACCTCCAAAGGGCTCCTTTTAATGATTATTTTTAATTTCGAATTTCCCCACAACATTTGGCATTGACCCGAAAAGATCAGAATTAACGAATTAACCTTTAAAAAAGTGATTGTTAGTTTAAAGATTGGATGAGTGTATGGCAATTAGAGGGTTTGTTGTTGCCGAAGGACTTATGCTCCGAATGAATCCTGCTTGCTGATTTCAAAAATCTCATTTAAGTGCTCAGCCATTGCTTTTCCTGCTGCATCTGCATTGCCCGCCTTAATTGAATTAAATATTTTTTTGTGCTCTGCTATAGAAGTTTGTCCTCTATCTTCTTTACAGATTTTTTTCTCCACAATATTTTTAATTAAATCTGGAATTAGGATTAAGATCATCGAATCAAAAACAGCATTTTTAGTGGCACTTGCAATCTTGATATGAAACAGCATATCTTCATCAACTGCACTTTGGCCTTTCAAGGTTTTTTCTTCAAAATCAGCAAGTATTTGTGCTAGCGAATCTAAATCTTGCTGTGTTCTTCTCATCGCAGCTAACTTTGCAGCATTGATTTCCAGGTAATACCTCGCCTCTATTAAGGAAGCAAAACTTTGAGTATTGAAGTTAATAATATCTGTAAAAATACTGTCAATAATTTTTAAGCTAAGACCAGAAACAGTTGTTCCGCTTTGTGGTAAGGTTTTGAGCATGCCATAAAATTCAAGTTTCATAATGGCTTGTCGTACATAGCTTCTTCCAATACCAAATTTCTCAGCTAAAATCCGCTCAGCAGGCAAGCGATCTCCAGGCTTTAATATCCCAGAAGAGATCATTTCTTTCAGTCGCTTGATAATGACGTCAACTGGTGATTCGAGTTTGATGGTACTGAAGTTTTCTAAGATATCACTCATTGTTAATTTGAAAATCCAATTTTTGGTTCTCCAAACTTAAAAATAAAAATTATGATAACAGATTTTCACCTTGTTTTTTTTATTTAAAATTAACACACTATTTTCCAAATGATTATAACAAACTTACTTCTCCTAAAATATGCTGAAAAAAAGTAAAATTTGGATATTTAAATAATCAGATTACTTTTGGTATACCAATTTTTGGTTTAAAAACAATAATTCTTAAACCTTAGAGCCTGTTTAAATTTATGTTGTAAAAATGTTTATTGCATGTTTTTGAGTGAAACAAGGCTTGTTTTTGAAGAGATAGCAGCGCTTCTACCTCTAGAAAACATAACGATGTTGCAGTCAAAAAAAAGCATAAACAAATTATTAGATAAATTTTAAACAGACTCTAAATCTGTATAAAATGAATCTTGAACTTATAACACCTTCTGCCTAATGCCAAAACAGATTTTATTATTCCTAGCTAGTTATTTTGTATTCTGGTTGACAGTTTTGTCTTCATCCGCACAAAAAAAAAATGAATATCTCAGTAAGAGTTCTTCAAATCAATTTTATGCCATTCTCCGTAATGACACCTTGAGAATTGGCAATTCGACCATTGAGAGGGTATTTTTATGGAATGGAGGGAATCTAAAAACATGCGAATTCAATGATAAAAAAAATAACCAGCCTTGGAAAAGCGCAGGTTTAACCCCCGACTTATACTTCCCCAATTCTGCCAATAAATCAAAAAATGGAAAATACCTACAAAGGAAAGTGCCTTCTAATGGGATACACCCAGCATATTTTGAAGCAGAAGTTTCTTTGGATATAGATTCCATGAGTCTAAAACGGGTGTTTAGACTATATGCCGATTGCCCTGTTATTGCTTGCGATACCTACCTTAAAGGTGTTGCGAGAGGGAAATGGTCAAAATCAAATACTAATGTTGCCGATTTAAAGAATATCGAAAACATCAATCATGCGGAAGCCGATAATGACCCGCCCATACTAGACCAACTTAATTTATCTGGAAAGCATTGGGCACTAGAGGTGGTCGACTTTTTAGACGTTACCGACCGCAACAATACTCTTGTAAAACCCTATAAAGGATTATCATACAAATCAGAAATTTACAAGGGCAATATTTTGTTCGCCGATAACAAGGAAGCAGGCAAAGGGCTTTTCATTTTAAAAGAAGCACCTTGTTCCAATATCCAGTTGGCATACCCAGGTGGAGATTTCATCACAAATTTCGGGCAGTTTAAAGTAATAGGATTAGGCATAGAGCCTAGTGATTTATCATTACAAGAATGGACCAAAACCTACAGTTGCGCAATAGGTTTGTATGCTGGTAATGGTGCAAATAAATATACCAACCTGCACGAATATCAAAAGCTGAAACGATTAAACAAAGCAGCAGAAGATAATATGGTGATGATGAACACTTGGGGAGACCGTGGGCGGGATACTAAAGTGAACGAGGCTTTTTGCTTAAAAGAAATACTAGCAGCGGCACGATTGGGGGCTACCCATTTTCAGATTGATGATGGCTGGCAAACTGGACGCAGCGCCAACTCGGCATTCTGGGGTGGTTCATTCAAAAATATCTGGAGCAATCCCGATTATTGGAAACCAGATGTAAAAAAATATCCCCATGGACTAAAACCCCTTGTAGATGCTGGACGCAAATCAGGCGTTAAAATATGCCTCTGGTTTAACCCGAGCATTCAAAATAATTTTGCCGACTGGGAGAAAGATGCCGAAGCTCTGCTTAATATTTATAAAAATGATGGCATAAAAGTATTTAAAATTGATGGGGTAAACATCCCTAATAAAACCGCTGAGAACAACTTACGCAAGTTGTTTGATAAAGTGGTAGCTGAGTCAAACGGCGCTATATCTTTTAACCTCGACGTAACTGCTGGTCGCCGCGGAGGCTATTTCTATTTTAACGAATATGGAAATATCTTTCTAGAAAACCGATATACCGACTGGCAGAATTATTATCCCTACTGGACGCTTAGAAACCTTTGGATGCTTTCTAAATATACTCCAACCCAAAAAATACAGGTAGAATTTTTAAATAAATGGCGCAATCAGGATAAATATGGCAACGATAAGTTTTCACCGTCAAATTATTCATTCAATTATCTTTTTGCCATCACCATGGCTGGGCAACCCCTTGCCTGGATGGAAGGAACAGGTTTACCTGAAGAAGCGTTTGAGACTGCTAACACGATTAAAAAATACAAGGAGATTCAGGCTGATTTTCATCAGGGAACAGTTTTGCCGATTGGTGATGAACCATCTGGACAAGCGTGGACTGGATTTCAATCTATAAACAATAAAAGTGGATACCTTTTGGTTTTCCGCGAAGACCATCCTGATCAAGAAAACAAGGTTGCTGTATTTTTGCCCCCCACTACCGTTATACAATGTAAAAACATCTTCACAAATGAACCGGTTAAAAAATTCATGGTAGATAAAGAAGGCAAAATCTCATTTAACCTAACAGCTAAAAACAGTTTTATAATGTACCAATACCAGGTGATTAAAAACAAATAATTGTAATGAAGAAACTACTATTTAATTGCGCAAGCCTTGGTAACCAGAAAAAACAGCACCAGCGTAATATACTAAGCTAATGATATTTAACATGATAAAACGCCTGACCCATTCTTGTACACTTTCTTTGCGATTGTATCGCTTACCTTACTTTTAAACCCAGTATATGCACAAGAAATCTATATAAAAGTTAATGCCAGAAATTTTGCCAGAAACCATTCCCTTGTTGAGGTAAACTTACCGAAAAACCTGGCATCCCTTTCGTATAAATTAGTGAATGAAGTAACTAAACATGATGCCGTAGTACAGCAAAATGCAGGCGGAAAGCTTTTATTTATACTGCCCGACGCGCTAAGCCCTAAAGGTCCGCCAGCTTCGTATGTTTCGGCGTATTGCTTAATAGATGGCGGTATTGCATCACTTACCGTGTTTGGTTTCCCTTCCAATTTAAATTATCCGCAACCTATCAGAGTTCCCCTGTTATGCCTTACTGGTGTTTTGCACCAGTCGCTAATGTGCCTTTTTTCATCGAACCCGGTGGCACTTATACTTCAAGCTACCGATATTTAATTCGCGATGGAGAACCAGATAAAGGCCTATTAGCGCAAATGAACAATGACATCATGTATCCTGTAAAGGCAAGCTTAGTTTATAAATAGAGGGCAAACTTCCCCCCCTATTTACCAACCTTCAAATTGCCTTTTTTGCCATCCAAACCTTTACGAATACTTTACCAGATTTCAAGTTTACAAAAGGGCCAGCATGTATATTACCATCTGAACGTTTGTTTCCAAAGTAATCTGTATCCATTATCAGAGCTGTACCATCTGGATTTTCAAAAGCTGCTTTAGGTATTTTGGCCTTACCCAATAATTCAGTAGTAATCAATTGCACTTTTTGTTCAAAATAGGCTTTATCAGTTGTAAAATGTAAAAATGTATCTCCACCTTCCACTATCACTTTAATTTCTGGGTTAGCCGTACTGGTTGCAAAATTCTCATCTTTATTAGATGGCTTAGCCTGTTTATAGTAGATATTGCCTTTTATCCATACTGGAAGTTTAGCATTGTTGTAGCCCTCTATGCCGTATTTAGCTTCAGGGTTACTACCGCCAATAATAATATTGTTGTAAACCCTATCATCCCCACCAAAAATGGTTGTAAGTCCTTTCATAGCTACAGAATGAGGTAAAAAATAAGGTGTAAAGCGGTTAAGGTCATTTCTTACCAGTACTTCCCCTGCAATAAGATTATGCAAATAGGCTCCTCCTTCTGATTGATTTTGAATAGCCACAGGCGATAAAAAAATATTGTTGTCGATTACAAATGGTCCATGGTTTACTTCTATATACAAATCTTGCTGGTCATTATTATAAAACAGATTGCTACTCACCCTTGTTCCCTGCGTCATCCAATCTAGCCACATTCCTCTGCCACAGTTGTGAATGTTGTTTTTTCTGATGGTTGCATCAATCGGTGCATGAAATTTTATTCCTCCAATTTCCCAACCTTCAAATTGTCTTTTTTGCCAGATGTTATAAATATGGTTATTTTCAATAATACTGAAAGCTGCACCCATACTACCGCAAATACCAGTTTGTTCGCAATTAAAAATCTGATTGTTTCTTACAATGTGCGAACCAATAGTTTCCTTAGTCCAGTTGTTTCTTAATGCATTAAAAACCACCTCAATGTAATGGATATTACCGTCGCGATTAACATTTCCTTGGTCTGCTCCCCAAACATTATGTCCAGTAGTGCGATCTTTACCGAGGGTAATACCATTACATTTAGAATCACTGATGATGTTATTCTCAATAATCCAGCCTTTGTTCCAGTTTGTGGCTATCATACCAATCTGTTCTGCAGTTGGAGCTGCCCACTGGGTGGCTGCCTGACTAATAGTAAAGCCAGAAATGGTTATAAAATTAATCCCAGGTTTGTCAGGATAGAATACCGTTCTTCTGGCACTGATCTCAATTAATTCTGTATTGGGATTTGCCTGTTGAAAGTTTGCCCAGATAGTTGTGCTTTGTTCATCGCTTTGGCAATACCAAGTATAGGTTGCACCGATGGGATCTATATTATTTTTTTGAAATAGGCACTTGATGAATACTGATAAAATTAATAAATTAGCTTTATGGAGAATCGATT
>NZ_JBHSBW010000016.1:0-577393 GCF_042650845.1 Pedobacter lithocola
CATTGCCTGAAGAGGCTTTGGCAAAAATAGAACACAAAGATTTCAATAAATACAATCGTTAAGAGATTAATTTTGGAAGTCAATAAAAGCTTCTGATTAAAGAATTTATATTAATCGTTAGAAGCATATCTACTCAATCATTTGATGGACACATATATATATCGTATAAAATTCAGCTCATTTATGTGTAAGAATTAAATAGCAATTATTCAATATTAATGACACTTCACTACTTACTTTTTTTCGGCTTTTTTTTTCTTATAGAATTACTCTACTTCAAAATAGCAGATCATTTTAATATTATCGATAAACCAAACGCAAGAAGTTCGCATACTGCAGTGACCATACGCGGTGGAGGTATAATTTTTAGCTTAGCGGCGATATCTTTCTTTTTTATATTTGGCTTTCAATATCCATGGTTTATTTTAGGCCTGGTTTTAATTACTGCCATTAGTTTTTTAGACGACGTTTTTACGCTAAACAATAAAGTTAGGCTAAGCATTCATTTAATTTCGGTTTTATTGATGTTCTACCAGTGGGGTCTTTTCGAATTGGATTGGTTTTGGATTCCCGTTGCATTAATCTTCGTTATCGGCACTATAAATGCCTATAATTTTATGGATGGTATAAATGGTATAACAGGTTCATACAGCTTATTAGCCATTGGTACTTTATTGTACATAAATGAATATGTTGTTGGCTTTACTTCTTCCGAATTTCTGATTGTGGTTGCACTATCCCTACTGGTATTTAATTTCTTCAATTTCAGGCATAAGGCTAAGTGCTTTGCCGGAGATGTAGGAAGTGTAAGTATTGCCATCTTAATTGTTTTTTTTATTGGGCAATTGATATTAAAAACACAGAATTTCAATTATATCTTATTATTGCTGGTTTATGGTATGGATGCGGTAGTTACGATTGTATTTCGTTTAGTGAGGAAAGAAAACATTTTCGAAGCCCACAGAAGTCATTTTTATCAGTTCTTGGCTAATGAGCGGAAGTGGTCGCACTTGGTGGTTTCGGGATTATATTTTATGGTTCAGTTCCTAGTAAATGTGTTGATACTTGCTTTTATACAAGATTCTTACGCCGTAGCTGTTGGTTTTGCCTTGCTATTTGCCATACTGTTTTTAATTGTGCGGTTTGGGATGGAGGGGAAAAAGCGGTTAATGGGGGGGTAGGTTGAGGCTGAGATTGAGGCTAAGGTTGAGAGTTTGAGGTTGGTCCTTCGACAAGCTCAGGATGACAGGTCTGTGGATTAGATTGCCACGGCTCGCTCAAGTCAAGGCCTCGCAATGACGGGAGTTATGATCTGGTTCGAATATGCTAAGGATGGCAGGTTTAAATTAACCACCTAAGACATTTAAGAAAATCTAAGTAAGGTTGAGGCTAAGGTTAAGAATGAGGTTGGTCCTTCGACAAGCTCAGGATGACAGGTCTGTGGATTAGATTGCCACGGCTCGCTCAAGTCCAGGCCTCGCAATGACGGGAGTTATGATCTGGTTCGAATATGCTAAGGATGGCAGGTTTAAATTAACCACCTAAGACATTTAAGAAAATCTAAGTAAGGTTGAGGCTAAGGTTAAGGATGAGGTTGGTCCTTCGACAAGCTCAGGATGAAAGGTCTGTGGATTAGACTGCCACGGCTCGCTCAAGTCAAGGCCTCGCAATGACGGGAGTTATGATCTTGTTCGAATATGCTAAGGATGACAGGTTTAATTTAACCATCTAAGGGCATTTAAGAAAATCTAAGTGAGGTTGAGGTTAGGCTAAGGTTGAGTTTTGAGGTTGATCCTTCGACAAGCTCAGGATGAAAGGTTTAATTTAACCATCTAAGGCATTTAAGAAAATTTAAGTTCAGAATTGCCGATAGCTTCCTTTCTTTAAGGAGAGGGCAAAAGGTGAGGTTATAGAATGCCACGGCTCGCTCAAGTCAAGGCCTCGCAATGACGGGAGTTATGATCTGGTTCGAATATGCTAAGGATGGCAGGTTTAATTTAACCATTAAGACATTTAAGAAAATCTAAGTAAGGTTGAGGCTAAGGTTAAGGTTAAGGATGATGCTGAGGTTGAGATATTTCCTTCGACAAGCTCAGGATGACTGGTCTGCGGAGTTTATAAATATCGCATTAGCTCCCTCTCTTTAAGGAGAGGGCAAGGGGTGAGGTTATAGATTGCCACGGTAGCTCTTGCCCAAGCCTCGCAATGACGGGAGTTATGATTTGGTTCGAATATGCTAAAGATGGCAGGTTTAATTTAACCATTAAGACATTTAAGGAAATTTAAGTAAGATTGAGGTTAAGGCTAAGGTTGAGTTTGAGGTTGGTTCTTCGACAAGCTCAAGATGGCATGTTTTTAACCACCTAAGTCATTTAAGAAAATCTAAGTTCAGAATTGTCAATAGCTCCCTCTCTTAAAGGAGAGGGCAAGGGGTGAGGATATAGATTGCCACGGCTCGCTCAAGTCAAGGCCTCGCAATGACGGGAGTTATGATCTGGTTCAAATATGCTAAGGATGGCAGGTTTAATTTAACCACCTAAGACATCTAAGAAAATATAAGTTCAGAATTGTCGATAGCTCCCTCTCTTAAAGGAGAGGGCGGGGGGTGAGGTTATAGATTGCCACGGCTCGCTCAAGCCAAGACTTGGAATGACGGGAGTTATGATTTGGTTCGAATATGCTCAGGATGGCAGATTTAATTTAACCACTTAAGGCATTAAAGAAAATCTAAGTAAGGTTGAGTTTGAGGTTAAGGTTAAGATGTTTCCTTCAACATGCTCAGGATGAAAGGTTAATTTAACCACCTAAGGCATTTAAGTGAATCTAAGTTCAGAATTGCCGATAGCTCCCTCTCTAAGGTAGGCACGGTGTGAGGGTATAGATTGCCACGGCTCGCTCATGCCAAGGCCTCGCAATGACGGTTTATCATGTTATCACCTACGCTCAGGATCACATATTTGGATTAATGTTGGCATCTTAATTGAATACTCTTGTGTAAGTAAAGAAATATAAATTTAATGATATAATTTTTATATTTACCTTTACAAGAATTAAAGCCTATTGAATTTTGTTTACACAAATTAATATTGTTCCTCGCTGGATCATATTCCTGCTGGACATCATCATCTGTACCTTTTCGATGGTATTGGCCTATAGTTTAAGGTTTAACCTCGATTTAACCGCTGTAGATGTTCAAGAAATGGCCAGAAATATGCTGATTTTAGGTATTATTAACATTGCTGTATTTCTAAATATTAAGACTTACGCGGGCATTATAAGGTATACAAGTGCTCAGGATTCATTTAGAATTCTATTTTCGGTAATCATTACCAACGGAACCTTCTTTGTACTAAACTTAATTGTAATTACTTTCTTAAGGTCATCATTAGTTCCAAATACAGTGCTAATTACCAATGGTTTAGCAAGTTTTTTGCTTTTAATTACCTATAGGGTTTTAATAAAATACTTTTTTCTATACATCAAAAATCTAAAATTAGATAAGCGGAAGGTGATTATTTATGGCGCAGGCGAAGCAGGTTTGGCTACGAAAAGAACCTTCGACCATGATGGAAGTGTAAATAAAAATATTGTAGCCTTTGTTGATGATGATGAGCGGAAAGTAGGAAAAACCATCGATGGTGTAAAAATCCTTGATGCTAAGAATTTGAAAGATTTGATTCAAAAACATGAATTGGATGAAATCATTTTTGCATCCTATACTATTCCAGAAGATAGGAAAGATTATGTTATCGATATGTGTCTGGAAAATGATATCAAAATCTTAAACATTCCTCCGCCAGATGTTTGGACTAATGGTAAATTACAACCTGCACAAATTCAAAAATTGAATATTGAAGATTTATTAAACCGTAAATCAATTGATATAGACATCGATGGTATTGGCAAAATGCTCGATAGAAAAAGAATTTTGATTACAGGGGCCGCTGGTTCTATTGGTAGTGAAATTGTTCGCCAGCTATCTAAATTTGATGTCGGCTTAATTATAATCTGCGACCAGGCCGAATCTGCCCTTCATGAATTGTACCTAGAATTAGAAGAGAATAACAGAAGTAAAAATTTCCATGCCTTTATTGGTGATGTTAGGGATGAGCAGCGTATGGATGTTTTGTTTGATACGTACAAGCCACATTACGTATATCATGCGGCTGCCTACAAACATGTTCCATTAATGGAAGATAACCCAGCTGAAGCCATTAAGGCGAATGTTTTGGGTACCAAAACCATTGCTGATAAAGCTGTTAAATACGGTGTGCAGAAATTTGTTATGATTTCTACCGATAAGGCGGTAAACCCAACCAATGTGATGGGCGCTTCTAAGCGTATTGCCGAAATTTATGTCCAATCGTTAAACAATTCCTTAAGTACCGATAAATTTATTTTCAGCAATGGTTTAAGTTATATTAATGAGCTGGAAGTAAAACCAATTACTAAGTTTATTACTACTCGTTTTGGTAACGTTTTGGGTTCAAATGGTTCGGTAATACCGAGGTTTAAACAACAGATTGAAAAGGGTGGACCAGTAACCGTTACCCATCCGGAAATTACGCGTTATTTTATGACGATACCCGAAGCTTGCCGATTGGTTTTAGAAGCTGGTTGTATGGGTATGGGTGGTGAAATTTTTATTTTCGATATGGGTAAATCGGTAAAGATTGTTGAATTGGCCAAGAAGATGATTCGACTAGCCGGTTTAGAACCTAATGTTGATGTTAAAATTGAGTATTCGGGGTTAAGACCAGGAGAAAAATTATACGAAGAATTGCTAAATGACAATGAAAATACTATGCCTACCCACCATCAAAAAATTATGATTGGTAAAGTTAGGGAATATGTATTTAACGATATTGGTGAGGAGATAAACAGGCTTATTTTGTCAGCCAAATCTAATAATGACAGGCAAGTTGTTATCAACATGAAAAAATTGGTTCCGGAATTTAAAAGCAAAAATTCAATTTTTGAAGAATTGGATCACCAGGCTTAAGCGGAATCTAAATTCTTACTATGAAAAAACTTATTTATTCTTTACTACTGCTTAGTCTTTTCTCTTCCTGCTCAAAGAATGTCGAAAATGAAGCGGAAGTGTATTTTAACGACTTTGAATCCAGAAATCTCAGTGACATCACATCTGGCGTAATCGAAGCTTATAACGGCTCTAATGTTATCGGGCGCTACAATTCAGGTGGTTTTGATTTACAATTGGATAATTTGCCAAAGCACAAGTTGATTGAGGTTTCTTTTGATTTATATATCCACGATAGTTGGGCTGGTAATAAGACCGGTATTGGTATTGATGGCCCCGATATCTGGAAGTTTATTGTTGATGGAAACTTATATGTGAATACAACGTTCTCTAACGAGGATTGCGATAATTCGGGTTTCTGTCCGCCACAATCTTATCCGCAAGATTACCCAAATTACAACCATAACCCCAAATCGGGTGCTGTGAATCCAAATTTACCAGGTGTTTGTAATTTGCAGGGCAAAATTGGTGGAACTACCCTATATCGAATTACAAAAACCATTGAGCATTCGAATTCGTCTGCGCTAATGCAGTTTAGAGACCAATTGGTACAAACCAATACGGCAGATAAAAAATGTGATGAAAGCTGGTCTGTTGATAACATTAGGGTAAAAGCAATCAGTTTATGAAAAAAATAATTTTACTCATTTCCCTTTTCCTGATATTTTCTAATTACGTTGCTAAAAGTCAATCGCTACCTGTTGGTTCGATGGCTTTGGAGGATGCCTACCGCAGAAAACAACTTTCTGGACAGCTAGATTCGTCAATTTCATTTACCGTTAGGCCGCTTATACCTTTAAGTGGATTTAAACAAAAGGATGGCTTTTATCCTGATTCTACTGAAAAAAGATATAACCTTTTAAATGCAGATAGTCGTGGTACTTCCAAAGATGGTAAGTTTAAATGGCAGTTATTGCCATTGAGTTTGCAAATGCAGGTAAATTCTCATCATCCTTACGGTTGGAATGATGGCGCAATGCTACCCGCGAAAGGCTTACAAACGGTAGCCAGTGCTGGTATCTATGCAGAATATGGCTGGCTGTCTATCCAATTCAAGCCAGAACTAGTTTTGGCAGCCAATGGTGAATTTGATACGTTTGATAAAGATCACTTTGATGTAATTGCTGCCCGATACTACGATTTTTACAATAATATAGATTTGCCTGCCCGATTTGGAAATAATGCCATAACTCAGGCATATTGGGGGCAAAGCAGCATTCGAGTTAATTACAAGGCTATGTCTTTTGGATTATCTACTGAAAATTTATGGTGGGGACCAGGGATGCGGAATTCGCTTTTGATGAGCAATACGGCTCCTGGTTTTAAACATTTAACACTAAATACCCGCAAGCCAATTTCGACACCTGTAGGTTCTTTCGAAGGACAGGTTATAGCAGGCAGATTGGAAAATTCGGGCTATGGAGTTTTAGAACCAGAGCGGGAATATTTTGGAGAATCGCTATTTGTTCCGAAATATAATGGTTGGAGGTATTTGGCGGGCTTGGTATTAACGTATCAGCCTAAAATTATTCCAGGCTTTTTCATTGGTTTAACCAGAAGCTCTCAAAGCTATGGTTCGAGCATGAATTCTTTTGGAGATTATTTTCCTTTCTTCTCGTCAAAGAAACAAAGTATGGCAGCAGAAGCCATTAATAAAAGAGATCAAAGAAATTCTTATTTTATGAGGTGGCTGTGGCCCGAAGAAAAGGCAGAGGTTTATTTCGAATACGGACGGAATAATTATTCTGGTGACAGTAAGGATTTGCAATTAGAACCTAATGTTTCCAGAGCCTATATTTTTGGTGTTCGCAAATTGTTTCCTTTTGGTAAAAGGCAGAACGAAAGCTTAATGGTAAGTGCAGAGGTAACTCAGATGCAAGAAACGGATATAGCTAAAGTATTAAATTTAGAGAGTTGGTACACCAGTAAAAACATCAGACAGGGATATACCAATAGAGGAGAAGTTTTGGGTGCGGGAATCGGTCCGGGTGGCAATTTGCAATCTGTTGAAGTGAGTTGGGTAAAAGGGTTGAAACGTTTGGGTTTACAGGTGGAGCGATTTGTACATAATAACGATTTTTATTATTATGCTTTTGTTGATTCGAGAGATTTTAGGAGGCATTGGACGGATTTAAGCGTCGCGGCAAGTGGGGAATGGGATTACAAAAATTTTATTTTCAATGCTAAACTTCAAGGCATCCAATCGTTGAATTACCAATGGTATTTACTTCAAAATCCTGGCCAACCTTACATGACTCCCGGAAAGGATGCATTCAATTTACAAATTCAAGCAGGGGTAACTTATCGGTTTTAGGCATAAAATATGAAATATATATATCAATTTATATTTATCGCCATTATAGGTAGCTGCTCTTTACATTTATCAGCGCAGACTATTCCAGTTGGCACACCAGTTATTGAAGAATATTACCGAAGGGCACAATTGTTAGGGAAACTGGATTCTTCCATCTCTTTTAGTGTACGTCCATTATCTGCAGAAGCTTTAAAAACAGACAACATTTTTGACCCCGAAGGAACATTGAAATCAGATTCGTGGCTTCAATCCTCAGGACCGATTCAATTTGCCAATGGCAAAGGTGTTTTTCAAATATTGCCATTTTCGTGGCAGCAACAATTCAATTCTCATCATCCTTATGGATGGAATGATGGAGCAATGATACCTGCAAAAGGATATCAAACTATGTTATCTGGAGGCTTCTTCGCGAAATTTGGTCCCTTGAGTATCCAATTAAAACCTGAGTTTGTATATGCTCAGAATTCGCCTTTTGAGAGTTTTGGTGAGAACCGTAGTGATGCAGAACTTAGTGCTTATTATGGTGGAAACTACAATCTTATTGATGCGCCAGAACGTTTTGGAAACTCTTCCTATCAAAAACTATCGTGGGGACAAAGCAGTATTCGCTTAACTGTTGGTCCGGCATCTTTAGGATTATCAAATGAGAATATTTGGTGGGGACCAGGTGTTAAGAATAGCTTGATGATGAGTAACAATGCAGCAGGTTTTAAACATGTTACCTTAAATACAGTAAGGCCTGTAAAAACTTATATTGGTTCTTTTGAGGCTCAGATAATTGGTGGGCGATTAGAAGAATCGGGCTTTTCTCCTTTAAGTGTAACAAATCTATCAACTGGAGCCAATGTATATTCTAAGCCAAGAAGTGATTGGAGGTATCTTGCGGGCTTGAATGTTAATTATCAACCCAAATGGATACCAGGATTGTTTTTGGGTTTTACTCGTACATTTATGTCGTACGGACCTGATTTAGATGGTGTTGCAGATTATATTCCATTTTTTATTCCATTCCAAAAAACAAACATAGATAATGGAGGTGGTGATGATGGTTTGGCAAGAGATCAGAGGACATCATTATATGCCAGATGGCTATTTACAAAAGCACATGCTGAGATTTACTTTGAATATGGCTTAAATGATAATTCCTTTAATTTTAGAGATTTTATAGGCTCACCTGACCATTCAAGGGCTTACATCTTTGGATTACGGAAATTGGTTCCTTTAAAAGGAAAAACGGATGAATTTATCCAGGTTAATGCTGAGGTAACTCAACTTTCGCAAACCATTGATGGCTTGCTGTTGAGAGGTGCTGGTAGTTTTTATTATCATGGAGAAGCACGGCAAGGTTATACCAATAATGGAGAAGTTTTAGGCGCTGGTAGTGGAACTGGCGGTAATGTTCAATCCATTGATTTGAGTTGGGTAAAGGGAATGAAAAAATTAGGCTTAAGCTTTGAGCGTTACGAACATAACAGGGATTTTTATGATTCAGCTGGTTTTGGTAATGCAAAGGGTGGAAGTAGAAGTTGGGTAGATTTTGCTTTCGGGGCACAGGGTGAGTGGAACTATAAAAACTTGCTTTTTAATGCCAAGCTTCAGGGTATTAAATCTTTAAATTACCAATGGAGACAAAAAGATTTTACCGCTATGCAATATTATATTCCAAACAACGATGTATTTAATTTTCATGGAGAACTGGGTGTAGCATTTAGGTTTTAGGTGAGGTTGGCATTAAGGTTAAGGCTGAGATTAAGGTTAAGATTGAGGTCAAGGCTGAGATCAAGGTTGAGATTAAGGTCAAGGTGAGATTAAGGTTAAGGCTGAGATTAAGGTTAAGGTTGAGATCAAGATGAAGATCAAGGTTGAGTTAAGGCTGAGTCGTATCTGGATATTTAGGTTAAACAAACATTAATAGCAATACAAGAAATAAGTAATGTGTTGTAAATTTATTCCGTCTAGTTTTTAATGAAATCCCTGAGGATATCCTTCGACAAGCTCAGTATGACATAATGGAAGAAGCTCTAAAAGATTAATATTCATGCGAATTATCTTAAAACATTAAGGAATTAAGAAAGCTAAGCGTGATTCTTAAAATTATGTTTCATATATTCTTAAAATAAATCTTTTAAAGAGAAGTCCTTCTAAATGCTCAGGATGACCTGATGAAAAACTAAACTATTAATCTTCATGCGAAACATGTTAAAACATTAAGGTATTAAGAAAGATAATATTCCATATATTCTTAATTTAAATCTTTTAAAGAAAAATCCTTTTACATGCTCAGGATGACAATAAGAAGACTGAAAGGTTAATGTTCCTGCGAAACGTATTTTTAAACATTGAGGCATTAAGAAATGTATGTACTAATCTTAATGCTTAATTCTAAGTATTCTGAAGGTAAAGGTTCAAGAAAGTCATTCGACAAGCTCAAGATGAGAAATTTAAAGATTGCTTTAGGATAATCATATATCCAAGGCGGTTTGGTTATGCTTTTCTACGAATTAAAAGTAATAAGCAATAGAGAGCACCGAACAATAATCCGCCAATGGCTATACCTGTAGCATAGCGCATTCTGTTTTTCTTTAATGGCATTTCTGGTTCATCTACAATCTGAAATGTAGGTGTTTCCTGCATCAACATCGATCTGCTCACTTCGAGGTTCTTAATAATTTCTGAATAGATGGTTTGCAAAACTCTTTTGTCGCGTTCTTGCAGTTCGGCACCAACTCCAATTGTAGCGTAAGCAGGATTGGCATCTAACATTATCGCGTTTGCGCCAGCCGCTGCATAGGTTTTTCTGTTTAATAACTTACCAATACTATCCGCACGGCTTTGGAATCTATCTACATTAATTCTTAACCGCTTTGTTTTGGTTTGCGTGTAAAAAAGGGTCGCTTCATCTATAAGTCTTTTACAAACCAAAGTCGCCAGCTGCTCGTTTTTCATTGTGGTCGTTAGCGCAAAAAAACCAAGCTTTTTATCCGGTTTGCTAACAGCAAGTTCTTTTTCAGTCAACTTAGTGATGATTTCCTGCAATAAACTATCCTGCAAACGGGAATATTTTTTTGTATCAGCCGGAAACATGATTGCTTCTCTTTTGGGGTTGTCTTTTAAATCTTTCCAGTCTTCTCGAAGTTTATATGCATCTGCATATTTATCTGCAAGCGTATATTTGCCATTACTATCTAAAGGTGTTAAAAGCGTTTGCTTAACCATTTTCTGACTGGTTAATAATTGCAAAACATTATCGCCAGCCAAAACGCCACTAGTTCCGCCTGTTAAGCCACCAATATCAAAACCCATCTGACCTGCCAATGAAGATAATATCCCTCCACCACCAGATTTTCCTTCTTCTACTACAAAAGTTAGTTTTGCAGTATATGTTACCGGCCAAAAGTAAGCCAAGGCAATGCCCATTGCACCACCAATTAAACCAATAATTAGAATACTAATTTTATACTTCCATAAGTAAGCAAAATCCTTCTTACGGGAATTTATCATATTTGTAAAAGAAAATTCTTCTTCTCTATCTATATATTTGGTTTTATCTTCAGCAGATTGCATATTATTTAAATAGGATGGCGATTAAACTTACGATGCCTGTTAGTGCGGATGCAATTGTTGTTATTTCTGCAAAGCCTAGTTTATTTTTACCCGTTTTTTCTGGTACTACAATCTGGCTTCCGGCAGTAACTTTTGGATAATTCTTTATAAACAAGAAACTTTTAACTGGTGCATTAATGCCGTTTGCGTATTTTATGTAAGCACCTTTCAATCTCGCACTTTCTGTGATGCCACCAGCAGCATCAACATAATATTTAAAATTAGAGTTTACGTACCTTAATAATTGTGGATTATTTACCGAACCCGTTACCTCAACAAAAGGAACATTTTTGGGGATAAAAAGGCTATCGCCTGGAATTAAAACTGTTGCGTCTTTACCTTGTTTCTTTCTTTTTCCGGTTAAATCCATATCTACTCTTAATCCGTTTCTATAAACCTGAGTATTTTCTAATGAACCCATAGGCGTTATGCCGCCAGCACGTTTAATAAATTCAATACCTGTTTCGTCTCTTCGTTGCTGCGCATAATCGCCGGGAAATAAAACTTCTCCTCGGATTTTAACATTTCCAATTGAACGATAGTTAACTAACCGTGGTACATAAATGTAATCAAGTGGTTCTAATAAGAAATTACCGCTCCATGTAGATAATGCAGAATCGAGATTTAAAGTAATTATGGTAACCAACTTATTTGAAAGTGTATCTGTTAAATCTCTAACCAATCTCGAGATTTCTATTCTATGATTTGCTGCATCGTTCTGAAATCCTTTTGCCATACTTACCACATCAGCTACACTCATGCCTTTTCTGTATTGGAATGTTCCAGGTGCCCTAACGTAGCCACCAATGCTAATAGAACTTTCATCTCTTAAATCTTTGGTTGACATGATAAACACGGAATCTTCACGAACCAGATTGATATCCTGATCTTTTCCAGACATGATGTTGCCCAGATTGAACGAAATCATTTCCTTTTCTAAATCTGGCTTTATTCTTTTGATGTAACCATTACCCATTACGGCATCATCTCTTAATCCATCTGCTTTAGCGATTAAAGATTTAAGGCTAATGCCCTGATTTAATTCGAATGTGCCTGGGCGGTAAACTGCACCATCTATAACCACACGATTTGAAAACCTTTCCAAGATTGCTCCAAAGTAAACCGAATCGGCATTTTTAAGGGTATAGCGGTCGAACATATCTGAAGGGATATCTTTTACGCTTCTTTCTTTTTCGCCTACTTGTGTAACCTTTGCAATCGCTCTATAAGCTAAATCACTGAAACCGCCAGCGTAGGTTACCAAATCGCTCAGGGTTTCAGATGGTTTTAATTCGTAAATTCCAGGGCGTTTTACAGAACCATCGATAGCAACACGAGTGGTGTAAACAGGAATTCTAATCACATCCTGATCGCGTAAACTTACATTATCAGTTTGAATGCCCCTTTGGAGGAAGTTATATAAATCAACAACCTGAATTACTTTATTATTTCTAATGAGTTCTATTCTTCTTAACGAACCACGATACGTTGGTCCGCCACTTTGATATAAGGCATTAAATAGCGTGGATAAAGAAGAAACGGTATAAGTTCCAGGTGTAGCAACATCGCCAATTATAGTTACCCTAATGCTTCTTACTGTACCTAAATTAACGGTTAGTTTCGTTTGTCCTGATGCTAAAGCCGGATAGGCTTTAACCATTTTAGATCTGATTTGTGAAGTTGCCTGTTCGATACTCAAACCATTAACGTACACTAAACCAGCATACGGAATTTTCACACTTCCTTCCGGACTTACTTTTGCATTTGTTGTGCTTTCGTTTAAGCCGGTTAGCATAATGGTTAATTCATCATCAGGACCTAACACATAACTTTTAGGTGTAGCAATGCGAATATTAGGTTCGAATTTAAGGTTTGGATTGCTAAAAAATTCATAACCATAAATTGGGCTACTTTTTTTTATGGGTTTTGGGTCTGAGAATCTGGTTGTATCTCTAACAGATGGTGTTTTAGGTTGTGTAGACTGTGGCGCCGGGTTTGTGTTTTTGGCTGTCTTTCCTCCAGATTTTACCTGCTCGAGGCGCTCTTTGTATTTATCAACTTCTGCTGGATCCATTCCTTTTGCAGTTAATAATTTAATTGCATCAGCTTCTGAAATGCCTGATTCTTCAAATCTTTTGGATATCTCTAATATTTGAGCATCAGATAGTTGTTCAACTTTAACCTTGCTGAGGTTATCAGTAGAAATGGTTTGTGCCGACAGGTTTGTAAACAATAAAGAAAAACCAAAAAGCAAGGCACAAAAGATATATTTAAAGCGCATGAATCGTATTTTATTTTTTTATAACCGCAAATATAAAGTATTTAAATTATTACAATCTGATAATTACATTATTGCTTAATTTAAACGCAGGTTTAGCTGTTTATTGCTGTGTTGTGATTTAAACTATTAAGAAAGTTCATCAAATATATTTAAGATAGATTTTTTAAACATCTCTAGTGAAAACAAGCTATCTATTCGTTTTTTCCCAAGTTTTCCCATATTGGAAATTTTGTGCTTATCTAAAACCAGGTCTAAAATTTTAGTTGCGGATAAATTAGCATCGTTAAATGGGATTAAGATTCCAGACTCACCGTCTAATACCATCTCAGTAGCTCCACCATGATTTGTTGCAACGACAGGTTTTGCACTTGCCATAGCTTCTAAAATCACAGTAGGAAACGGATCCGGCAATATTGATGGGAGTACGAATATATCTAGGGCATTGAGTATGTTAGGAATGTCTGTTCTATAGCCTATGTAATGTAGCGCATCAGAGGGTAATTCCTTTTTAATACGATTTACTAACTTATCTACAAAATGTTCATTACCTGGAAAAGCATCACCTGCTATAATAAATTTTGTATTGGGTAAAGTTTTTAAAATGATTTTAGCAATGTCTATAAAATAATCCTGACCTTTCCAATTGTTAACCCTACCTATCATTCCAATGATAACATCTGTTTCATTGATATTTAGTTCTTGTCTTAAAGTCCCGGCATTTTTTCCGTAAGAAGAAGTATCAATGCCATTATAAATCCTATTTATTTCTCTATTCTTGATATATTTTGCCCAATGCGCTTTTACTGATTCTGATACGACAATTATTTTATCACTGTACCTGTTAAGTAAATAACCCATCACTTTTGTAAAAGCTATTGGCTTGGCAATTATTTCATGTACATGCCAAATGTGCTTGAGGTCTCTTTTCTTTGCTAAAAACGCACCAATAAAAACGCCAGTTGTATTAGAATATACTAAGTCTATTTTGTCTTCAACAACAATTTTATTTAGGGCTTTCCATGCACTACCTGTAACTTGAATTCGATTAATAATTCCGGCTACAGAAAGGTATTTTCTTCTAAGAATTCCTAAACGTATGATTCTTACTTCAACATTTAACCTTCTTAACTCATCAACTAGCTCTCCTGTTTCAGAGAGCACAACAATAGGTTTATGGTTTCCTTCAGCTAAAATTTTTACTACAATGGAAAGTATTTTGCTCCCACCATACATGTCTGATGACGCACCTAGTACTAGTATATTCATCAAATTATCCTAAAGTATTTTTTTTCATAATAAAGATTTGCCAAACCATTTAACTACAATAAATAATATCGCACTAAAGTTAGATCATATCAATTATTGATCCTTTTAAAAATTTCGGTTAATTCATTGGCTGTTTTAGACCATGAAAAAAATGATAATCTTCTTTTTCCTAATTCAATAAGCTGTAACCTAATTTCCGGGTTTGTAATTACATGCTGTATTTTGGAAACCAAATCCTGCACATCATAAGGGTTGAAGGAAATTACTGCATCGCCGCCTACCTCAGGCAAGCAGGTGTTATTTGCTACTAATACCGGTAAATCATTTTGAAATGCCTCAAGAATTGGTAAGCCAAAACCCTCGTTAATAGAAGGGAAAAGATATAATTCTGCATGTTTGTAGTACCATGATAAATCTTTGTCGCTTACGTAACCCGGCATTAGCACATATTCTCTCAAATTGTATTTATCGATGGTATTTAATAACTTTTCACTTCCGTCCATGTCATTTTTTGGGCTGATTTGACCGCATAAAATTAATGAAAATTCTGTAAAGCCTTTTAATCTTAAAATGTGTAAAGCCTCCACTAAGAGGTCAAGATTTTTTCTTTTTTCGAAAGTACCTATATGCAAAAAATACTTTTTAGTCTTTAGATTAATTGCTCCTGTTGATAGTTCTTTATTTTGAATTAATGTTTTAGGTGCCTCGCCAATACAGATAATTTTGTCAGCCGGTATTGATGAGAAATCTAACAATCTCTTTTTCGCATAATGGGTTGGGGTAATTATGTATCTAGATTTTTTAGCAGCATTAACTCCAAACATATGGAATATTTTTAGCCAATATTTATTATAGTGTTCAGGATATTCCCAAAAAAATGCATCATGAAATACAGGAACTGTTTTAAAATTCAGACGCATGTAAGGAACAAAGAAGTCTGTGCAAAAAACAATGTCGCAGCCATGTGTAAAAGCAATTAATGGGAGCATTATTTGTTTCCAGACAAAAAAATGGAAATGTTCTATTAGTTTAGCTAATTTATTACGACCTCTGTAGACAGGAATTGGACTATCAAAAAAATGAAATCGAAAACCTTCCTTTCCTTTCTTGAACTCTTTGCAAATCTCTTCAAGATAAGTTTTAGTACCTGTTTTAGCTATTTTTAAGTCACGAACATCAACTCCTACAACAATAGTTTTTGCCATTTTAGAAAAAGTTTAAATTCAATTTAATTCTCATTTTGTTGCATGTCGATTGTTGATTACTTGAGTAGGCTTAACATTTCGGTTTTATATTTTTGAGTTACACAATCCCAATTATATTTATCTGTTAAACCAGAACTGACCTTTCTTTTTAGATTTTGCACAATTTCAGGCTGATTTTCTAAGTCTTCCACCGCGATTGCAATATCGTTTTCATCTTCATCGAAAAATAAGCCATATTCGCCATCGTTCAACATTTCTCTATTAAACACGGTATTCAAAGCTAATATTGCACAATTGTTAGACATGGCTTTTAACATTGCCGGGTTAGTACCTCCAAACTTATGTCCGTGTATGTAAGCAAAAGCATTTTGATATATCGCCATTAGTTCTTCCTGATCTTTAACATAACCAGGAAAAATCAAACGATCGTTTTGTAATTCCTTTAATCCGGTTGCATAACGGTCTGAATATGGTACATCGCCTACTACAACTAGTTTTTTATTTGATTTTGATTTTAAAAACCCTTTAATGATTAAATCTGCATTATTATCAGGAATAAGCCTGCCAACGATTAAATAATAATCATTTGGCTTTAATTGTAAACGTTCGATAAGATGAGGTTGTGCTGCCACAAACTTAGGGGCTCCATAAGCAATAACTGTAGAATCTTTTTTAAACTCTTGCAAATATACCTGCCTCATCCCTTCAGCATCCGTAATTATTTTATCAAACAATTTGGTAGCAATTTTTGCTGCAAAATAAAAATACTTTGCACCTAACCCTTTCCACTTAGGTCTTAGCCATTCCAAACCATCAACATTTATTATCGTTTTTTTACCTGTTAATTTCGGGATCCATCCCATTGGTCCGGCGGCAAGGTTTACCACTAGCAGCACATCAGCTTTACTAAATGTTGCATGAAATATTGAAAGAAAAGAGTGAATGATTTGATTTAGTGATTTTTGAGGTAGTGTTGGAATATAGTGTAGATAAATTCCATTAACCTGGGCAGGTTGAACGGGGAACAAATTTCTTTGGCAGTAAACATGAACTTCAACATCCTGCTTTACTAATCTTTCACTTAATTCTTTTACGAAGGTTTCAAAGCCTCCATAAACATAAGGATAGCCTCTTGAGCCTATTATTGCAATCTTCATTTATTTCTTTTTTCCAACTTATGGTTACTTTGCTTGAGCTTAATCATGCAAAGCAATTATATCTTTTTGATGGCGTAATATCTTATAACGCCACCTTTTTTAAAAAAGGTTGACAAAACTTCTAATCCAATTGCAATTGGAATTGTAACTAATAAAGCGGTTAGTAAACCAATTGTTTTCTTTCCTTTTAAATCTGCAATTAAAAATCCTTTGTAGCCAAACCAACTGAAAATAGTTTGAACCATGCCTATAATCCCTAAATGTAAGGAGAAGTAAGATTCGCTTTGAACCTCACAGCCGCATTTAGAAATTACATTTTTTAAAAGCTGCGGTGTGAAATGACTTATGTGTCTTGGAACATCAAGGTGAAGCCATCTGTTCCCGCTCCAGTTGGATTGCAAGCTATTAAAGTTTGGTACTTCTATAACAAGAGTTCCATTCTTTTTTAAGTTATTATTAATCAGGTTTTGTAATAAATTATCAGAAAGATGTATATGTTCTAAAACATGAAATAAAGTTAATACATCAAACTTTTTGTCGAATACGGTACCACTAGTATAATAATCGGTGTTTATATCTAAGTTAAAATGGGTTCTCGCATAGTTAGCGCGAGGTACTGAGCTTTCAATCCCTTTAACAGCATAGCCTTTTTCTGAAGCAAATTTAAGAAAGAGACCTTTTCCCGCTCCAAAATCTAACAATGTAGCGGGTAATGGTGACGTTTTTTTTATTTTATCTAGAACAGAATTATACTCCAACTTCTGGATTTTAAAAAAGATAGTTTCTTTAGTATCCTTTACTGTATAATCTTTTTCATCATAGTAGCTTGCAATATCTATATCATGCTCGAAATATGTGTAAATGTGGCCACAATTTTGACACTTCCTGATTTGATAATTTTCTTCAGAATCTGCCTTAACGTTAAAAATAATTGGATGCGAATTAGTTTTGTTATCGAAGCAGACGGGACAGGTAATATTAATCATAGTAATAGCAAAGCGTGTATTTCGCCGCATTAATGCAATCAAAGGTAATAAAATTATATTAGCTGCCGATTCTTGAGATTAATGATTGATTGAAGTTTCGATAATTCTCTATAAATGAAAGTAATTGTAAGTTATTCTCATTGATGGTGGCATAAGGATATTTGCGGAAACACTGGATTATTGAAAATGCTCTCCATCAATTATATTTGATTTGGATTCACTTACCGCTACTTTAGTTGAAATGATGCTGACAAATAAGCCAGAAAAAAACCAAGTAAGATATGATATGTAAGAAGAAGATTCTGTTTCGGATGTTAATGCTGGAATTATTAAACCAACCTTAATTAGGGTGATAACCAAGCATATTTTTTTTTCCTTTCCATTCAATCTGTAAAACCACTTTAAACCATTCTTTATTAATAGGATGTAAATGATTAAATATAATAGAAGTGCTATCACTCCAGCTTGAACACCAATAATTATGAATTGATTTTCTCCCCCAATGTTTTCTCCTAATGAGCCGCCTATGCGTCCGGAAGAGCCTAAACCTAACCCTAATGGATTAGCTATAATTGCTAAGGCACCTTGAATCCATTCTACCAAGTGACCAACACTGGACGGATTACTAAAATTAAGTGTATTGATAATAACCATTTGGATACCATCATTCTGATCTTGCTCTTTAGTAAACAAATAGATTATATATAACACCACTATTACGCCACAAATATGAATGGTATTTGTTATTAGTTTTCTCTTTGTAATTAAAGAATAAACATAGAGCAAGATAAAATAACTAATAAATGCGGATCTGGAGAAGGCAAAGATTATGCAGGCTAATGTAGCGCTCAATGAAATATATCCAAAAGAATCAAGCTTTATTTTATATTTATCGTTAGTATAAAGTGCAGCAAGTACAGAAATCGCAACAATTGTTGCTGATGCAAATTCTAAAGGATTAGCAAAGAAACTGGCAAAACGTTTGTATCCACCCTCAGATTCGAAAGTCCAGGTGAGGCCATAATTTCCACTCGGCTCAAAGTTAAAAAGATAAAAATTATAATCTGCATAGCCCGTGCTGGCTTGCAAATGCTGGTTTCCTATAATCTCAGTTAGCATAACAACTGCCGCAGCTATTGATAATAATAAAATATAATGAAAATATTTGCTGAGGTAAATCTCTTTGGGCTTGAAAAGTCTTCCACATGCGTAGACAAGAACAAAAAATGATAGCGTTTTAAAGGCCAGAAAACGAGGAATAAATCCTTGTTCTCCAATAGGTAATAAAACATATAGCAAAGTATAACCAAAAAAAGCTAAAATCAAATAATCAATTACATGCAGTTTAATTTTGGTCTTCAGGTTCCAAATACTCATTCCAAGTATAAGAACAATAAAAATTTCTTTAAAAGATTGGAGGTAAACAATCATGCTCTTGAAACCAAGCATAAATGTTATTGATAATACAGTTGTGTAAATAGATAGCCCAAAAATCAGGAATATTAAAAAGCCATCTTTCTTACCATTTACAACATCCGAAAGTGCAAGTACAAATGCGAAAATGTAAATTATAGGGAATATTATCATCATGGCCAAATCATGCTTTTAGATGTAAACAACCCTTCTTTTATTCCCTTGTATAAATACTTTACTTTCTTATTTCTACCCCGGATAATTAAGTAGCAAAAAACTGCTCCATAATAAAACGTGTTAATTAAGAAGATTAATATAGTAAATAATGGGTTTGCATATTTCCTCAAAAACCAAATCTTGTTTCTGCTAAGATAGTAATGTATTATTGGGCTTAATGTTCCTTCAGGGTTTGCACTTTTAAATTTTCCTGAAACGCCTGCTTCGTGATATATTTTAGTTTTCGGAAAATAATGCAAATCTCCGCATTCTGCCTTCAAACGAAATGAAAATTCTACATCTTCATAGTAAAGAAAAAACCGTTCGTTTAACAGGCCAATTTTTTTTAACGCTTCGTTTCTAACCAATAAGCAGCATCCTGTTAGCCAATCAACTTTCTCTGGTGTATTTAGTTGCTGTCTGCTTTTTTTGTTATTAGAATATGTTATGCCCAAATATGGATTAAAATATGAACCTCCATTCCAAAGCTGTTCTTTATTGCTTAAGTAGTAGATAGCAGGCTGTACTGCTACTACACCTTCGTTTTGGTATAAATGGTTTAATAATGGGCTTATAAAATCCTCCTCCGTTTCGGTATCATTATTTAAAAGCATTGAAAATTCATAGCTCTTATCTATACTATATTTTAAGGCAGTATTATTTCCTCCGGCAAAGCCTAAGTTTATTTTATTATCAATGTAGATGTGTTGAGGAAATTTAGCTTTTAGACTAGCTAGCGAACCATCTGTAGAGCCATTGTCTGCAATTATCAAATCATAATCATCAGCTGAGCAATATTTCATTATTGATGAGATACAACTAGCTGTATAATCTGGTGTGTTCCAATTAAGCAATATTATAGCTACCTTTTTACACATACTTTGTAGATGATTTTTTGATTACATACTCATACATCAGCAAAGCGCTTCCTTCTATAATTATGGCATAAATACCAAACCACTGTTGTAAGCCTTGGGTAACTAAAATCCAAGCCACAAATGCAGAAATTGCAAGTAAAATTAAGGCTATTCTAAATATAGAAAGCGTATCGTTTTTAAGCAATAAATCTAAAACGTTTAATACGTTTAGTGCAGCAAGGGTTGGTACGAAGGCCATTATTCTTAAAAAATCTATCGCTGTTTGATTGTGTTCTCCAGATAAAATCTGTATCACAAACCCTGGTAAAATGAATAAACCCAAAGATAATGCGAAGAACATTAGGGTTACAAGCCTCTTCATTTTAATTTTGTAGGCTTTCCAAGCGCCAATTCCATCTTTATAAAGTTGTGCGGCTTTTGGATAAATTGCATTTGAAACTGATATGAGTAGCAAACGTGATGAACCAATTACTTTATCACATAAAGAATATGCACCCAGCCATAAAGGGTCGCCCCATTTGGCTAGCGAAAATATCATTAAAGATTGTTGCAAATGAACGGAGATGTTATTTATCGTTAAGAAAAAATTGTCTATCGTTATTTTTTTCAACTCAGCATTTTGCGGAAAACGAAACGATAAGTTGTATTTAGCTAAAACGTAGAACATCAAAGTGCCATAAGCCAGCATTGTTGCCATGCCCATAATAAAATTAACCCATTCAGAATCTTCAGGTCCTTTTATAAAAAATACTACCGCAGCAATTATAACAACTTTGGATATTAGATTAGCAATATTGTATAGTCTTAATTTTTCTAATCCTAAAAAAAAGAAGAGCGGATTTAATACCTCCGCAAATACCAAGGGGATGGATAAAATAATATAGGTGTAGTACCGGATATTTGCCCAATGCAAGCAAATTACAAAGATTATATAGACCGCAAAGATTAACAAACGAATCCAAATGGTATTGTTAAATACATTATTTAGTCCTTTTTTGTCGTGGCTGTGTGTGGCTATATCTCTAATACCCGATTGGTTTGTGCCGTAATTAATGATGATGCCCGCAAGGCCGGAAAATGTATTTGCCAACATTACTAAACCCAAATCTGTTATACCTATAATTCGGGTAATGATGGGATACATTAAAAGTATAAGTAAGGTATTAGAAATCTGAATACTGCTCAGATTTAAAAAATTGGAAACAATTTTAGTTTCTCTTAAACTACTTATAAAACTTGTTAAAACTTGCTTCAAAACTTTCTGGCAGATGTTTGGCAAATTTATAATAAATAAAATACAATCTCTGCTTTTAATCGTTTTTACAAAGCTTGGCGTATTGGCTTGTTTTTTGTGCTACGCGAGCGGAATTGACTTTTAGCGCAAAAAAATTATCGCGATTACAAGCAAATTATCCATATTGTAAACAAGCTGACTATATTTGGCAAAATTTTACACAATTAATGATTGAAAGTAATAGTACTTATTTTAAGACGATAAGTATTTTAATTGATCTTTTTCTAGTTAACATGGCTGGTTACTTTGGCTATGTTCTGGCAAACGGCACCTTCGGAATGTTCGATGGTCGTGGTATCAATTTCCTTCATATTTTACTTATCAACTTTGTTTGGTTTAATGTTACTCAAATCACAAAGTTATATCAGGATATGTTTGTTAAGGATGCAATTCCAACCATCAAACAAGCATTATGGAGTTTATTACTTTTTGGAACGATAATATTTCTTCTTGTCGTTTATCTTAAAGATTTCAGTGTTTCTTATCGGTTATTAATTTATACAGGATTGCTTTTTGCACCACTATTTTTAGCAGGGAAGGTGGTGTTTTTGCTTTTACGTCGTTCTAGCAGAGCCAAACTCATCAACTATAAAAAGGTTGTAATTGTTGGCGCCGGCCCGTTAGGTTTGGATTTAAAAAATCATTTGGAAAAAAATACACATTTGGGTTATAAGGTTGTTGGCTTTTTTGACGATGCGCCAGAAAAACGTGCTCAAAGCCATGTTATTGGGAGTGTTGATGAGTGTATTAATTACGTTAAAGAAAGCAATATTAAAGAAATTTATTGCGCCTTGCCAGATAGAGCATTAAAAAAGATTGATGTTTTAATGCGACAGGCTGATAAGGCAATGATTCGTTTTAAACTTGTGCCCGATGTTAAAGATTATTTTAAAAAGAACGTAATGGTGCAGTTGTATGGGCATTTACCCGTATTAAGCCCAAGAACTGAACCTTTAGAAATTTTTAGTAACCAGGTAGTAAAGCGTATTTTTGACGTCGTATTTTCTTCTTTAATCATCGTTTTTGTGATGAGTTGGCTGGTTCCTATCATGGCAATTTTAATTAAATTGGAATCAAAAGGTCCTGTTTTCTTTAAACAACTTAGATCAGGTAAGGATAACCACTCTTTCTATTGCTTAAAGTTTAGGAGCATGTATGTTAATGGTGAGGCCGATACAAAGCAGGCAAGTGCTTTTGATAGCAGGGTTACAAAAATTGGCGCATTTATGCGTAAAAAGAGCATCGATGAAATGCCACAGTTTTTTAACGTGTTATTTGGAGAAATGTCGGTAGTTGGTCCGCGACCACACATGTTACAACATACTGCTGAATATTCTGCTTTGATAGATCAATTTATGGTGCGTCACTTCCTTTTACCTGGAATTACTGGCTGGGCACAGGTTAATGGGCTGCGAGGAGAAACTAAAGAGGATGGCTCGATGGAAGAAAGGGTTGAAGCAGATATTTGGTACCTCGAAAATTGGTCGCTATTGCTTGATTTAAAGATTACCTTTTTAACCATTTGGCAGGTTCTTGCAGGGCATAATAAGGCACACTAGTAAGATTATATTACGCTGATTTGTATAAGAATTTTACAAATCATCTGGCAAATCAAATTATTTTCCGTCCTTTGCGAAATCATTTTAATAAAAAAACTATGTTAATGAAGAAACTTTTACCTTTTTTGTTTTTTATGGGTGCTGTTGGTTCTGTAATGGCGCAATCGCAATATCAACCTCAGTCATATCAATTCTATCAAAAACTAAATAGAGAAGTTTATAATCCACAAACACGCTTTCATAGTAGTTTAAGACCCTTTTTCATTGACGACAGTTTATTGGTTGAGCATGGTAAGCAGCTTTTAAGTGTTGGCGTAGATTCATCAAGACAATCGTGGGTTGCAAGAAAAATTTTTAATGAGCATTTGATTGATTATCAAAACTCTGAATATACATTTTATGCTGATTTCTTGCCTGATTTCCAAATTGGTAAAGATTTTTCTGGTAAGCAAAATACTTGGTTAAACACCAGAGGATATCAAGTTGGCGGTACAATTGGTAAAAAATTCTCTTTTTATACAAGTGGTTTTGAGAACCAGGGTCAGTTTGCAAAATATTATACTAATTATGCCACAAGTAAAAAAGCTGTTCCGGGCCAAGCCTACAATAGAGATTATGGTGCAAACGCAGGAAAAACCTCTTTAGATTGGTCGTACGTTACAGCATTAATTTCTTATACACCAATTAAATATTTAAATGTTGCGGTTGGTTACGATAAGAATTTTATTGGTGATGGATATCGTTCGATGTTATTATCTGATAACTCAGCTCCGTATCCTTTCTTAAAATTAACAGGAAATTTAGGTAATGTACAATACATGGCGATGTGGGCGGCGATGCAAGATCCTAATTCGCCAAAACTATCTTACGAAGCCGGCAATAGAAAAAAGGGTGGTGTGTTTCATTATCTAGATTGGAATGTAAATAATAGGTTATCACTTGGTTTTTTTGATTCGATTATATGGGGAGAAACAGATGATTTAGGCAATGAAAGAGGTTTCGATTGGGGTTATGCTAATCCAATCATATTTCTTCGTCCGGTAGAGGCATCAAGTGGATCGCCAGATAATTCTCTACTTGGCTTAACTGCTAAATACGAATTGCATAAGCAAATTACTGTTTATGGACAATTTTCTTTAGATGAGTTTGAGGCTAAAAATTTCTTTTCCAGTAATGGAAGTTCAAGAAATAAATATGGCTGGCAATTGGGGATACGTGGGGCAGATGTTTTTAAGGTTGAAAATTTAAATTACCTTTTGGAATACAATACCGCAAAACCATACACTTATACTGGCAGAACAAATATTGTAAATTATGCTGCTCAAGGTGAGCCATTGGCACATCCATTTGGTGCTAATTTTAGAGAATTGGTTGGTATTGCAAATTACTCTTATAAACGATTTGATTTTACCGGACAATTAATGTACGCCAAATATGGTTTAGATTTAAATGGACAGGATTTTGGTAAGAATATATTTATCAACTATTTGGAGCCTGCCAAACAACTCGGTAATTATACAACGCAAGGTTTGCGAACTGATTTATATTACGCAGAAGCTAGAGCGGCATATATTATCAATCCAAGGTATAATTTGCGTTTAGAATTGGGAGCGATTTATAGGAAAGAAAGCAACGCTATAGGAACAAATAATACGGCTTTAATTACTTTCGGCTTAAGAAGTTCATTCAGGAATCTTTATACCGATTTTTAAGCGATAATAATAGTAAAATGAAACGCCATCTGGTTTTAACATCAGATGGCGTTTTTTATTATGTAGGATTTTGAAGTTATCCAACCATTGTATTTGTTGTGCGCTTAATAGCAACCTTTCTTACGGCTTCAATTATTGATGCTTTATCATAACCACATTCTGCCCAAAGCTCTGCTTGTTCACCATGATCAATAAACTGGTCAGGAATGCCCAAACGAATCACATTTGCATTGTAACTATTATCGGCCATGAATTCTAAAATGGCCGAGCCAACACCACCTTGCAAGGTGCCATCTTCTACAGTAATGATATGTTTGTATTTCGAGAATACTTCGTGAAGCATTTGCTCATCCAGTGGTTTAACAAAGCGTAAATCGTAATGTGCAGGGTAAATGCCTTCGCTATTTAATTCTGCTCTTGCTTCAACAGCGAAATTACCAACATGCCCAATTGTTAAAAGTGCAACTTCCTCACCATCGCAAATTTTTCTACCTTTTCCAATCTCTAGCGTTTTAAAAGGTCTTTTCCAGTCGGGCATAACCCCGTTTCCACGTGGGTAACGAATTACAAAAGGACCTGCATTTTCCTGCTGGGCAGTAAACATGAGGTTTCGGAGTTCTTCCTCATTCATTGGTGATGAAACCACTAAATTCGGAATGCATCGCATAAAAGCAATATCATAAGCACCATGATGCGTTGCGCCATCAGCACCAGCTAAACCAGCTCTATCTAAACAAAAAACTACGTTTAATTTTTGAATAGCCACATCATGAATTACCTGATCGTAAGCCCTTTGCATAAAGCTAGAGTAGATGTTGCAAAAAGGTACCAAACCTTGTGCTGCTAATCCGGCAGAAAAAGTTACGGCGTGTTGCTCTGCAATGCCTACATCAAAAGCACGGGTTGGCATTGCTTTCATCATAATGTTTAATGATGAGCCTGATGGCATTGCAGGTGTTATGCCTACAATTTTATCATTGGCTTCAGCAAGTTCAACCATAGTGTGTCCAAAAACATCCTGGTATTTTGGTGCCTGCGGTTTATCTTGAACACTTTTTTTAATTTCTCCGGTTATTTTATCAAACAAACCTGGTGCATGCCATTTGGTTTGATCTTTCTCTGCCAAAGCAAAGCCTTTACCTTTTACGGTAACACAATGCAGTAATTTTGGTCCAGGAATATCTTTCAAATCTTTAATTATTGCTGCCAAACGCTTAACGTCGTGACCATCAACAGGACCGAAATACCTGAAATTTAAAGATTCGAACAAATTGCTTTGTTTAAGCAATGTTCCCTTAATACTTTTTTCTATCTTTTTAACATACTTATGTGCGTTAGGTCCAAGTTTTGAAAGACCGGCAAGTACGTTTGAAATATCATCGCGAAAGCGATTGTAAGATTTTGAGGTTGTAATGTTTGTTAAATATTCTTTTAGCGCTCCAACATTTGGGTCGATGGACATGCAGTTATCATTCAAAATAACTAAAACATTGCTGTTTTCGATTCCCGCATGGTTCAAGCCTTCAAAAGCCAAACCAGCTGTCATTGCGCCATCGCCAATTACGGCAACATGCTGCCTGTCTTTTTCTCCTTTAATTTGAGAAGCAACTGCCATACCAAGTGCTGCCGATATAGAGGTTGAAGAGTGCCCTACACCGAAAGTATCGTATTCGCTCTCGCTAATTTTCGGGAAACCACTTATACCTTTATAAATACGGTTTGTATGGAAAAGTTCGCGGCGGCCAGTTAAAATTTTATGTCCGTAGGCTTGATGACCAACATCCCAAACCAATTTATCGTAAGGTGTGTTAAGGGCGTAATGTAGTGCCACAGTTAATTCAACAACGCCTAAACTAGCGCCGAAGTGACCACCGTTAACACTTACCACATCGATAATGTATTGACGTAATTCCTGGCTTATTTGCTCTAAGTCAGCTTCGCTATATTGCTTTAAATCAGCAGGATAGTTTATTTTAGATAATAGGGGACCAGCTTTTACTTGCATTCGGTATTTTGGAAAAGAAACAAGATACAAAGAAAGGTAATTTTGTGCTAATTTTTTTAAAAAAAATGTAATAACAACAACCTCCAAATCGCATTTTGAAATCGTTATTAATCGTAATTGAATTGGCATATTTTTGTTTAGAAGCGCAGGGTTAGTGCAGAACATTAAATGCGTTCCCGTTTTACGCTTTACTACGCTAACAGCCGAAATGGCTGTTGCTACGTGCTCGCTGCAACCGGGGCTAATTTGCAAATGTAGTGTTCCATTTTAATGGTTTGCATGCTGTACAATCTTTTGTTTGTAAACCTGATTGCAGTGTAAAGCCCGCAAGCGAGGTACGAGTGCGGACTTGAAACGTAAAGCAGGACTGCAAACCGCCAAAAGCACTAAATGTTCATTTCCAAAATAATTTTAAACTGGTTTATATATGCCGAGAGGTCTATACTTTTTTTTGCAGCGCAAGGATGGTGCAAGAAACTAAATTTGCTCCCGTTTTACGCTTTACTGCGCTAACAGCCGAAATGGCTGTTGCTACGTGCTCGCTGCAACCGGGGCTAGTTTTCAAAAGCTGTGTTCCATTTTAAGGGTTTGCATGGTGCAAAACCTTTGTTTGTAAACCTGTAATCACAACCTCCAAATAGCATTTTCAAATCGTTAGTCATCTTAACTGAATGTGATATTTTATTCAGAAGCGCAAGGCTTATGCAAGAAACTAAATTTGTTCCCGTTTTACGCTTTACTACGCTAACAGCCGAAATGGCTGTTGCTACGTGCTCGCTGCAACCGGGGCTAGTTTGCAAAAGCTGTGTTCCATTTTAATGGTTTGCATGGTGCACAATCTTTTGTTTTTAAACCTGATTGAAATGAAAAGCCCCAATTTTTCATTGGGCTTGAGATGTAAAGCAAGACTGCGAATCGCCAAAAGCACTGAATGTTCATTTCCAGAATAATTTTAAACTGGTTTATATATGCCGAGAGGTTTATATTTTTTTACAGCGCAATGTTTGTCCAAAAAACTAAAAAAGCTGTGTTCCATTTTAAGGGTTTGCATGGTGGACAAGCCTTTGTTTTTAAACCTGATTGCAGTGTAAAGCCCGCAAGCGAGATACGAGTGCGGACTTGAAACGTAAAGCAGGACTAAAGTCTGCCAAAAGGTAGAAACATTCATTTTCTAAATGATTTTTAAGCTTTTAATCATATTTAAAAAAACAGATATTCATTTTTTATTATGTTTGCTATAGCGATGCAGGCACAAAATTTTGAAATCAAACTTCCGGTTTTTGAAGGTCCGTTCGATTTGTTGTTATTTTTTATAGAGCGTGATGAACTGAATATTCAGGATATTGAAATCTCGAAGATTACAAATGATTTTCTGGCTTACATTCACCAGCTATTGGCGTTAAATGTAGAGGTCGCAAGCGAGTTTATATTGGTTGCAGCAACTTTGATGCGCATTAAATCGAAAATGCTTTTACCAAGGATAGAAATTGATGAGGCGGGGAATGAACTAAATCCTGAACAAGATTTAATTGCCCGACTGATTGCCTACAAACAATTTAAGTCTGTTGCCGAAGAACTTAAAGTTTTTGAAGAATCGAGAATGCAACAAGAGCGGAGAGGAAACATTGAATATGATTTGTCTTTAGCCGCAGAATCATCTACCCATCAGGACGAATTGTTATCGCTGGATTTATACAAGCTATTGATGGTTTATCAAAGAACCATACAGAAATATGAAATTCGTAGTCAGGAAGTAAAGCATACGGTTATTCAATATCCTTACACCATTGAACAGCAGAAGCATTTTATTGCCAATTTATTAAACATTAATGAGCAGATTGATTTTGCTTTGGTGATGAAAAACTCTGAAAATAAAGTGCATTTCGTTTACAATTTTTTAGCGATTTTAGAAATGCTTCAACAACAAATCGTGGAGATAACCATTGGAAGCGGCTTTAATAACTTTAATGTAAAAGCAACAGCTTAATAGGGCCTTAATTAGCTTCAATTTTCTTACTTTTGCCACAAAAAATAACAAACCTATATAAGGATGAAACGCGATAACCAAATTTTTGAACTTATTGATAAGGAATTAGACCGCCAAGAGCATGGTTTAGAGCTTATTGCATCAGAAAACTTTGTAAGCAAGCAGGTTATGGAAGCTGCAGGCTCCGTATTAACCAATAAATATGCTGAAGGCTTACCTGGAAAACGCTATTACGGTGGCTGCCAAGTGGTAGATGTAGTGGAGCAAATCGCTATTGATAGGGCTAAACAATTATTTGGTGCAGCATGGGTAAATGTACAACCTCACTCAGGTGCACAGGCAAATGCTGCGGTTATGCTTGCTGTTATCCAACCTGGTGATAAAATTTTAGGTTTCGATTTATCTCACGGTGGACATTTAACGCATGGTTCTCCAGTAAACTTTTCTGGGAAATTGTATCACCCATTTTTTTATGGTGTAGATAGAGAAACTGGTTTAATTGACTATAAAAAATTAGAAGAAGTTGCACTTGCTGAAAAGCCGAAGTTAATTATTTGTGGTGCTTCTGCTTATTCTCGCGAATGGGATTATGCTTTCATCCGTTCGGTTGCTGATAAAATTGGTGCATTGGTTTTGGCTGATATTTCTCATCCGGCAGGTTTGATTGCAAAAGGATTGTTGGCAAACCCGCTTCCACATTGTCATATTGTAACTACTACAACACATAAAACTTTACGTGGTCCGCGTGGTGGTATGATTATGATGGGACAAGATTTCGAAAATCCTTGGGGATTAAAAACTCCTAAAGGTGAGCCACGCATGATGAGCAACCTATTAGATATGGCTGTTTTTCCAGGCACACAAGGTGGTCCGTTAGAGCACATTATTGCTGCTAAAGCCATTGCTTTTGGCGAGGCTTTAAGCGATGAATATGGAGATTACATAAAACAAGTTGCTGCCAATGCACAAGCAATGGCAAAAGCTTTTGTAGCCAAAGGTTATGGTATCATTTCTGGCGGTACGGACAATCATTTAATGTTGATTGATTTGCGCAATAAAAACATTACTGGCAAGGTTGCAGAAAATGCATTAGAAAAAGCAGAAATTACGGTTAACAAAAATATGGTGCCGTTTGATGATAAATCTCCATTTGTAACTTCTGGTATTAGAGTTGGTACAGCTGCAATTACAACACGCGGCTTAAAAGAAGCTGAAATGGCTAAAATTGTTGATTTAATTGATCAGGTTTTAACTAACCCAGAAGATGAAGCGAATTTAAGTGCTGTTAAAGCAGAGGTTATTAACTTAGTAAGTGCTTTTCCACTTTACAAATAATCTATCTTTTTAAGATTATAAGGAGCCTTGCGATTATTTGTAAGGCTCTTTTTTTTATACCTTATTACATTTGGATTTTACTTCTAGCATCTTTGCTCTTTCTCAAAATATTATCCTAAAATCCCTAAATCCTAGAAATCTTATTTTAAAAAGTAAAGGGCCGATATTCTTTTGAAGAAATATCGACCCTTACCATCTAAATTAACGCTCTCACTTATATAAACTCATTCGGTAATTAATTGTTTTAAATCATTTAAGAAAAGACAAATTAATTTTCGAAACAACCGATTGTTGAAGGGAAAACTCTAGGTTTGTTATTTAAATCTACACTTAAATATGTGGTAAAATATTGGTCCTTAGATAAATCAATCCCTTTTTTAATGGCAACGCTTGAAGCTGAAACATTATAATTTTCTAAACTAAATGAATTAAATAAAGGATCAGAATTGATGAGATTTCCGTTTTGGTTATAACTTGAGCTGCTCGTTTTAATCAAGTTGTTAAAAATATTTAGTTGAACAATAGCCGAAGTTTTCTTCATAATATCCAATTCATTGTTTAAACTACCCCAAATAATATTGTTTGCTAATTCGATTTGAAGTTTGTTGTAAGCCTTGTTATTCAGGTAATCAGAAAAAGTTAATGCTGCTGTCTTCCGTGGAAAGTTAGGATTAAAACCTGCAAAAGTATTTTGTTTAATGTTGTAATTACCGCCTCCAATAGCGTAAATTAAGTAGTTGCCACAATTGTAAAATAAATTATTAAAAGCTAAGAGTTCAGAATGGTTGCCTACGTATGCAGCTACCTGCATGTTTTTGATAACGCAATTGCTTACAATAAGTTTGGATGAAGAATTTACTGAAAGTGAATCGGAGGTTATGCCTACCGATGCATTTTTTATAGTAGCGTTCTTTATTAAGCCATTGCCAGTTTTATTGATGTAAATGCCTTTCCATTGTCCTGGTTCATTGCTGTAAATGGTTTCTAATCTATCGCTGCAAAATAAAATTGGTTCGGCATAATTGCCACTTGCATTCAAAAATCCCTCAATGTTCATCTCCGCATCTTTATGGAAATAGATTTTAGCTCCCGGCTGGATGGTTAATGTTGCTCCGTTCAGAATGTTAATTGTGCCATTAATGATATATGGCAGATTTTTATTCCAGGTAGTATTCGTATTTATGATTCCATTATTAATAAAGACCGCATTTTGCCCATAAGCTAAAAGTTGAATGGTCTGTCGGTTACCGTTGGATGAAATTATTATCGAATCTTGAACCAGAAAGGGTGTGGTTTTAGCATCTGGATTGATGGTAACCTTGACAAATATATTAAGCGAATCTTTACCGTTTAAAATTAAATTATTTCTTGAGGATAAATTTAGCCCGTTAATATTTAATGCAAAAGGAGAGGACGCTCCGCCAGAAAGTTTGATTTCGGAAATATTTAATGCTTCGTTATTTTTATTTAGAATTTTAATATTTTTTGTAGTTGAACCAATGGAAGTGAAAATAGTATCGAATAAAATGCTGGTGTTGGATATTGTAAGTTTGGTGTTTACATCCGTAGAAATGCGTTCATCTTTACGGCAACCTGAAACAAGTATTATTAAGGTAATTAAGCTATAGTAAAATGACCGCATGTATCAAATATGAGAAAATTATTCGGCGAAAGCCAAAGCGGCAATACTAACTTTAGTAGCACCGCTTTCAATAAGTACATTGGCACATGCTTCGAGTGTGGCACCTGTGGTAATCACATCATCAACCAATAAAATGTGTTTGCCGATGATGCTTTGGACTTTATTGGTTTTAAAAACCGACTTCATATTTTCATATCGGTTATACCTACTTTTTTTGGTTTGACTTTCAGTAGAAATCGCCCTAATTAGAGTGGACTCATCAAATAAAACATCCATTTTTTCTGCTATTCCCTCTGCAATGTAACTGCTCTGGTTGTAGCCTCTTAGCCGTAGTTTTTTATGATGCAATGGAACAGGAACAATTAAATCTACATCATTATAAAGCGGACTGTTTTTTAATCTTTCTCCAAGCAGATTGCCTAAATATATGCCAACATCTGTTTTGCTATTGTATTTTAAGCTGTGAATTAAATTTTGAACTTTGGCACCTTTTCTAAAATAAAGCATTGCCATTGCTGCATTTAAAGGCAACCTTCCCCATAGCTGTTTAGCAACCCGATTTTCAGGATGGATGTGGTAATCTGTAAAAGGTAAATCGTACAAACATTTAGTACAGATAATCTTTTCGTTTTTAAAGAGTGGAATTCCACAGGCATTACAAAAGTTTGGGAATAGCAATCCAATTAAATCATTGCCCCAATGTTTAAATGTAGAACTAATATTTGCCTTCATGAACAATATTTTATCGAGCTGTTTTGCTAAATAAATATAATGTGTTTACCGGCTTATTCAAAATTATATGCCTTAATGATGAAAAAAGAAGAGCAAGAAACTTATGCTTGAGCTTCTTCTTTTACAGCGAGTTGGCCACAAGCGGCATCAATATCTTTACCGCGACTACGGCGAATGTTGGTATTAATTCCCTGAGATTTAAGATAGTTTGAAAAGGCATCAATTTTATCGCCTTCGGCATTGGTAAAATCAGCAAAAGAAATGGGGTTATATTCTATTAAATTTACTTTGCAGGGAATGTGCTTGCAAAACTTAGCTAAATCCATTGCATCAGAAATTTCATCATTGAAATGATTAAAAACAATGTATTCGTAAGTAACCGGATTTTTGGTTTTGGCAAAATAATATTTCAATGCATCAGCTAATGCTTTTAAAGTATTTGCTTCGTTAATGGGCATAATTTCGTTACGCTTTTTATCATCAGCAGCATGCAGCGAAAGCGCAAGATTAAACTTTGCGCCATCATCGCCAAGTTTTTTAATCATTTTTGCAATACCAGCCGTTGAAACCGTAATTCGTTTATAGCTCATATTTAATCCATCTGGAGCAGTAATGCGTTCTATGGATTTCATCACATTTGCATAATTTAAAAGCGGCTCGCCCATACCCATATACACAATATTGGTAAGCGGATTATTGTAGTTTTGTTTGGCCTGTTTATCAATTAAAACAACTTGGTCGTAAATTTCATCGGCATTTAAGTTACGCTTACGATCCATATAACCTGTTGCACAAAATTTACAGGTTAAACTGCAGCCAACTTGCGAACTTACGCATGCTGTCATTCGGTCTTCCAAAGGAATTAAAACACCTTCAACAATATTTCCATCTGCAAGGCGAAAAGTGTTTTTTATGGTATGATCGTTACTAAATTGAGAATTATTTACCTGAACAGCATTAATGGAAAAATTTTCATCTAATGATTTGCGTAAATCTTTCGAAAGATTGCTCATTTCATCAAAACTGGTTGCCGATTTCTCCCAAAGCCATTGATAGATTTGCTTAGCTCTAAATGCAGGTTGCTTCATAGCCATTAATAGCTGTTGCAACTGTAGCAAATCTAATGAGCGGATATCGGTTTTTTTTGCTGTTTTCTCTAACATTTTATTTATCACTGTAATGACCCATTGCGGCAATAATGAAAACAGTAACAATGTTTTCATCAACTCTATAAACCATCCTATCTTTTTGGTTTATTCTTCTAGCCCAAAAGCCCGTTAATTCATGTTTTAATAACTCAGGATTGCCTACACCTTGATAAGGTGTTTCCGTAAGTTCTAAAAGAATCTTTTCAATTTTTTTAATGCTAGCAATATTGCCTGATTTGTAATGTTTTCGGAGATGAGTTTCTGCTAATTCTTCTATTTCAACCGTAAACTTCCCCATACATCATTAGGATCAATAGTTTTAAAATTTGCTCTTTTCTCAGCCATCTCAATCATTTTAACAAATTCTGGATTATACGAACTTTTTTCTATTTTAGTTTTAACCTTCAAAGCTTTAGCAACGGCTTTTAATGCAGCCATTTGCTCTTTATTTTCGGGGTAGATAATTAATGCTTCCATATTTATAGTTATTTGCTGCCAAACAATTTATACAAAGGTACTAAAAAGCTTTTAAGCTGAAAGATATTAGCTTAAAGCAACCTTTTGAAAGTCAGAAATTTACAATTTATTGGCTTATCTTCCTTTTTGTCTGCCACTAGGTTTCCCTGCAGATTTACCTTTTACTGGTCTGGCATTTCGGTTAGAGGATGTATTTTTATTTGCCGGTTTGGAAGATGAATGACCAGGTGTTTTTTTTCCAGTTGATTTTTGTGCAGGTTTTGATGGTTTAAAGGCTTTTTTCGGTTGTTCACTTTTTTTTTCCGAAATTTCTTCCCAAGAGTTCGTTTTCTTTTTGGTGTTTTTTGGCTTAGCAGCCGCTTCCGAAGATGATTTTTCGACACTTTTCATAATGCCGTTCATTTCTTCATCAGTAAGTTCTCTAAATTCTCCTGTAGGGATTCCTTTCAGGTTAATATTCATAATTCTGGTGCGTTCTAACTTGGTAACTTCATATCCAAAATGTTCGCACATTCTTCTAATTTGCCTGTTTAAACCCTGAATTAAAATAATATTAAAAACAAAAGGAGCAACCTGCCGAACTTTACATTTACGCGTATTAACGCCTAAGATAGGCACGCCATTGCCCATTTCGAAAATAAAATCTTCGGTAATTGGTTTGTTAACAGTAACCAAATATTCTTTTTCGTGTTTGTTACCAGCTCTTAATATTTTATTTACAATATCACCATTGTTGGTTAAAAAGATCAAACCAGAAGAATCTTTATCCAATCGACCGATTGGAAAAATACGTTCGCTATGATTTACATAATCTACAATATTATCTTTGATATTAGACTCTGTTGTACTGGTTATTCCAACTGGCTTATTAAACGCCAATAAAATAAAATTCGATTCTTCTTTTGGTTCGATGTTGTGGCCATTTACCATAACCTTATCTCCAGGCAAAACCTGGTCGCCAATTTTGGCCCGCTTACCGTTTATAAAAACTGTACCTTTCTCGATAAATCTATCTGCCTCTCTGCGAGAGCATAATCCGCTTTCGCTGATAAATTTATTTAAACGAGTTGCAGAGTTGTTATTCATGCTGCAATTTTACGGAATTAATTGCTTAATTAACCAAAAGGGTGTATGGTTAAATGGATTTAAATATATTGCCACGGAAGCACAGATTAACAAAAAAAAAATTTATCTTTTCTTCTGAGACCTCTGTGCTTCTGTAGCAAAGGTGAACCTATACTTAAAGTTTTTTTTGTGGTTAAGAATAATTAAAAACTTTGGTCGTCGGCACTTGGGCCATAACTACCAGGAATTGGGATGTTTAATAACCTTAAGTAAACGCCTAATTGTGCTCTATGATGGATAATCTGGCTAAATGCTATTCGCATCATTTCGTATCGGGTCCAGTCGCCCAAAACCTGTTCTCCATTTCTTAAAATCCATTGTTCATCAAAACAGCTTGGCTGTGCTTTTTCCAATTCAGCTTTTCCACTTTGATAGCTGGTTTCCAAAAGTTTCATTAGATCGTCCGTGTTTTCGATTTTTTTTTCTTCGTAAGGTGCAGTTGCAAAATCTAACCCATCTGCTGTGAAAGCCATATTTACCCATTCTGGTAACTCGGCAATATGGCTAGCCAACGATTTCAATTTCATGCTTTTTTCATGTGGAGCCCAATCAAATTTATCGACAGGCACAAGTGCGATAAATTTTTTAGTGGTGTTAAATTCGCTTTCGAATTCTTTCAGTAATGCTTTAATGATGTCCATATTTTGTTGATTAGATTTTTCCATTGTATTTATTTCCATTAATAGTAGGTCGGTTATACTCATGGTTTTGAATTTTGTTTCTACAAAGAAAATATGGCGGAGTGACAACCCTATGGCAGCGTGAAATTTGAAGAAAAAATATTTAACTTTTAGCTATAATTAATTTGCTAAGAATAAGATTCTAAAATCAACAGGTCCGGTTAAATGCTGTATAAACCTAAAAATTTACAGGTAACATGCTCATATAGTTACTCAGCGGCATGTGTTCTGTTTTTAAAAATGGCTTTTCGTAATTCTTAAGACAAACAATTCGAGTTAAGTTAAAATCGCGGTATTGATTTCGATAATGGCACCAAGCAATTAAATGCCAACTGAAAGCGTAGAATATTAAACCAATAGGTTCAACTTCTCTTTTGCTGGTTTCGTCTTTGGCATTTTTATATTCCAGTTCTATTATATTCTTTTCGGTTATGGCGTTTTGAATAAGCGAAAGGTATTCGTAATTGAACCTTAAACGTTCAGGAATTTGTAATCTAATGTGCTGGTTCATCTTTTCCAGCTTCTCTTTTTGATTGGTTTTTAAAACTGCTTTTACTTTTGTTAGCGCTGCGGTGTAATGTGTTCGAATCGAATTATCTGCAAAACCATTAACTAAACTCTCTACAAGAAGCAATGCATTTGCCTCATCCATGTTAAAAGAAACTGGTGGTAAGAAATATACTTGCACCAAAAAATAACCCTTGGGCTGTTCAAAACCTACCGGGATTCCTTGTTCCTGCAAAGCCTTAACATCGCGATAAACCGTACGAATGCTAATATTAAATCTTTCTGAAATTTTCTCCGCAGAAATATATTTCCTTGATTGTAGTAAAGTTAATATTCCGAAAAGACGATCTATACGATTCATGTAGTTTTGGCTTGGTTAAAATTAAAGAAAAATGCTAATGATCCTTGAGTAAATTTGATATGATAATGGAAAATCTCCTTGGTATGTTATTTGTTCTATCTACAGATATATGTCTTCTGGGCGAAAAACTCGTTAATACATATAATCATTCTTTAATTAATGGCAGCTGTAATTCAAAAAAAATTCTTCAGGGCAATAAAAAGTAAGGTAATAATTGGGTTCGTGTTTGCCTGTTTTGCTTTGTTATTGGCTTGGGGTATAAGCAAATTTGCCTTTACCAGAATGCTAAATACGGTTGAAGAAATTTCTGCACCAAACGACAGACTTAGAATTGTAAATGATTTATCTCATAAAATAGCAAGGCTAGACCAATTACAGCGTGATGAAGCCTTTAGTAAACAAGGCAATAATAGTTTTCTAAAAGAATCAAGAAAATTAAGAGCAAGTTTAGATACTTTAAAAGCGCTTTATGCCAATGATTCATTACAGCTTTCTCGCATAAAATCAATAAGAAGCTTACTTGTAGAACGCGATAAACAATTTATTTCATACCTCCAGGTGCGTGAAACTCTGGTTAATACCAAATCTTTTTCTAACGAAGTTAAGAAGCTTAATGCATTGGTTGCAACCCGTTCGAGGCAAACGGATAGTGCTGTATTAACTACTGAAACTACAACTTCAACAACCACAGTTGCTCCAGAAGATGCAGAAAAATCGAGAGGGTTTTTGAGCAAACTTTTTGGGAAAAAGAAAGCTGATGTTTACAAGATAATTAATGAAGAATTTAAGGTTAAACGTGATACACTAAATGCCCGGGCCGAAGATAGCGTGATGAAAAGCATGACCGGCTCTTTAAAAAATATTGAACTGGAACAACGGCAGAAAAGTCAGAAATTTTTGAAACGGGAGGCCGAATTATCTACTGCGAGTAATGCTTTAACAAGCCAAATGCTGCAAATTTTAAGGGAGGTTGAAGGACAAGCAGTTGCACAGGTTGATTTGAACGGTATTCAGGCTAAGCAAGTTGTAAATGATGGCATAACGCAAATTACAGTGATAATAATTGCCTTCTTTTTAATAACCGTAATTTTGTTGTATTTGATATTAACAGATATTACCAAAAGCAATAAATATCGGAAACAACTAGAATTGGCAAAAGATGAAGCCGAATATCATGGAAAGGCGAAACAAAGGTTTTTATCTAACATGAGCCACGAAATTAGAACGCCTTTACAATCTATTTTAGGCTATGCCGAATTAATCTCTCAGCAAGATAATCCAAAGAAGAAAGACGTGGATGCAATTTATAAATCCTCTATTCATTTGCTTCAGATTGTTAACGAGGTGTTGGATTACAATAGAATTATCTCTGGCGAGTTTAGCTTTAACAACCAAGTTTTTAGCATAAAAAAAGTTTTAGATGAAGTAGTTTCCGTTATGCGCCCGCTTGCCGAACAAAAATCGCTTAAACTTATTGCTGATTTGGATTTGGGAGCAATTGAATTTGTAAAGGGCGATGCATTTAGGCTAAAGCAGGTTCTATTTAATTTACTGGGTAATGCTGTTAAGTTTACATTGAAAGGTGAAATTCTGCTATCTGTTGTGTGTAAGAAACAAGATGATGATTTGCACTTTAACTTTACGATACAAGATACCGGTATTGGCTTTGCTGAAACAGACATTACAAAAATATTTAATGAGTTTGAGCAGATCGAGTCGCCAGAGAAATACATAATAAACCAAACCGGAACGGGTTTGGGTTTAACAATTGTGAAATCGCTAATAGAAAATCAATGCGGCAGAATTTATGTTAAGAGTAAACCAGGCAAAGGAACCACTTTTAGCATTTATTTGAAATATGAATACACGGATGAGGTTATTAATGATACAATTGATTTTGAACATTACACCATTACAAATTCTGGAAGTGTATGGGTAATTGATGATGATAAACTAATTTTAGAATTATGTGGATTAATTTTCGAGAAAAATAACATTCCATTTAAAAGCTTTAGTCAGGTTGCTGACATTCTACAAGAAGAGCCCTTACCTAACTTAAAATATGTTTTGATAGATATGCGCTTGCCTGAAATGACAGGCTTGGAACTTTGCCATATTTTGAAGAAAAAGCTTCCTGAAAATATTAAGTTTTATGCCATTACTGCCCAGGTTTTACCAGAAGAAAGGGAAATGGTGTTATGCGAAGGTTTTGATGGATTGATTATGAAACCATTCAGGACTATCGATTTGCTATCCATATTTGATAAAAAGAAAATATTGGTAGAGCTGCCCGAGTTTGATTTATCATCTATCGAAAAAATGACCTTTGGAGACCAACAAATGTTAGCTAAAATTTTAAATAGATTTAAGCAAGATTGTATTGATGATGCAGCTGAATTGAAAATCCAACTTGCTAATCAAAACAAAGATAAGTGTCGTTTAATTGTGCATCGCCTTGCAGGCCGAACAGCCCAAATGGGTTCTAAAACTTTAGCTACAGCATTTAGATTGTTAGAAATGGATATTGCCGAAAAAGGTTTAAATGATTCTATTACACAAGAAATTTTTAATCAATTAGAGAAATTAGATGGTTTAATTTCTGTTTTGGGTGAAATGGAGCCTGAAGCAGAACACTTATAATGTATCGATTATTTTGCTTGAAGGAATATCAAGGATATTTTATTCAATCCCATATCGCTCCATTTTTGCATAAAGGGTTTTTCTATCAATATTAAGCATTTTAGCTGCTTTTGATTTATTGTGTTTTACTTTATTTAATGTTTCTGTGATGATGTTTTTTTCGTTCTGTTCGTTAACAGCTTTTAAATCTGACGAACTTCCGGGTAATGTTTGTTGATTTACAGAAATCATCATTTCATCGGGCAATGCACTTACTTGAGCAATATCATTTGGCGTTAATAAAACCATGCGTTTAATTACATTACTAAGCTCACGTAAGTTGCCAGGCCAATCGTAGTTTAATAGAAGTGATTTTGCTTCTGCAGAAATGCCTTTAACGTTTCTATCTAAATTGCGGTTGGACAAATCAATAAAGTGGTTAATAAATAATTCTAAATCATTTCCTCTATCGCGAAGCGCCGGCAATTGGATTTTAAATTCGTTTAAACGATGATATAAATCCTCTCGAAATTCGCCAGCAGAGATACTGCTTAACAAATCATCATTTGTAGCCGTAATTATTCGAACATCAACAGGTATTTGTATTGTGCTTCCTAAAGGCTGAATTATCCTTTCCTGTAAAACACGAAGTAATTTTATTTGAACCTCATAAGTTAAATTTCCTACCTCATCAAGAAATAATGTACCACCATCGGCAGCTTCAAATTGCCCTTTTTTGTCGTTTAAGGCACCTGTAAATGCACCTTTCACATGTCCAAATAATTCACTTGCTGCCAAATCTTTCGATAGTGCACCACAATCAATTGCAATAAAAGGCTTATCAGCCCGCTTGCTCTGTTGGTGCAGTGTTCTTGCTGCAAACTCTTTACCTGTTCCGCTTTCGCCCTGAAAAATTACCGACATATCAGTAGGTGCAACCAATGCAATGTGTTCATATAGCCTATCAGAAGTTGCACTTTTTCCTTTTATAAAATCAGTTTCAGTTTCTAATGTATTAACGCTTTTAGCATCTCCTTTGGTTAAAGAACTTTTAATAACCATTAAAAGCTCGTCGGGATTTACAGGCTTAGTAATGTAATCGAAAGCACCCATTTGCATCGATTTAACAGCCGTTCGAACATCATTAAAACTCGTCATGATGATGATTGGCGTAGAGTGACCGAGATTACGGGAATGTGTAATTAATTCAAAACCTATTCCGTCAGGCAATCGATAATCTACCAAAAGCAAATCGAATTGTTGATTTTCGATTAGTTTTAGGGAAGGCTTAATGTGGGTTACAAGCGTAACTTCATGGTAGTTTTTTGTTAAAAAACCTTCTAGTAATTGAGCAAAAGTTGTGTCATCTTCTAAAATCAGGATTTTCGCCATACAACAAAAATAAGAAAAGCCAGACAAAGTCTGGCCATTCTTGTAAGGTAGATGTATTTTTGGGATTTATTGAACTGGTTTACCTTCTTTATCAATTTTTACAGAACCCGTTTCTGCCTCTTTTTTAACATTGATAAGGTAATATTCTTTTGTGCCCTCTTTAACAGACCAAGCTTCGGTTGCTGTCCAGCCTTTGTAAGCATCAGATTTTAAAGCTGTTGTTACAGGTGCTGGTAATTCTTCTAACTTTACTGGGGTTTTAACTGCACTATCTTGAACTGCAACAATCGCAGTATTTTTTATTGTATTTACTTCACTTGCTTGTACTGCTGAGAATCCGGCAAAAGCGAAAAACGCAGCTGATAAAATTAATTTTTTCATTATCTATTATTTTGGTTTGATGAAATTGAAACCATCATGATATTAAATTTTGCATTGATATCATGATGGTTTCTTAGTTTTGGTTCTGTCACAATCCCCCAAGATTGTGATTTGTTGATTATGCTATTGAAAGCGTTAATTTATTGATTATTGAACTGGCTTGCCATCTTTGTCAATTTTCACAGAACCCGTTTCGGCTTCTTTTTTAACATTAATCAGGTAATATTCCTTTGTTCCTTCTTTTACGGCCCATGCCTCTGTTGCAGTCCAGCCTTTATATGCATCAGATTTTAATGCCGTTGTAACTGGCTCTGGCAATTCTTCTAATTTTACTGGTGTTTTAACCGTGCTATCTTGAACTGCGGTAATTGCAGGATTTTCGATTGTGTTAACTTCACTTGCTTGTACTGCTGAGAACCCTGCGAACGCTAAGAATGTAGCTGATAAAATGAACTTTTTCATAGTATGATTTTTAAAATTTAATGTCTAATTGTATTTGCTATTGTTTCATAATGATGCCAAAGGCATCTAAAACTTTAATACATTAGTTATCAAATGTTTATAAATATACTTGCAAAACAAAAGTGTAGAGTTTCTCTACAGGTTGGGTGTAATGGTAACAATCTATTGCTAAATCGAATCAATCATTAAAGAAGTTTTATCTAATGCGTAAAAGATTATATGCAGAGCTTTTAAATCTTACTCGACTTATTTATGATATCGACTTTCCGAAAGGCGTAAAGGCTAAATTCATCAGTTTAAAATGCTGGCGGCCGAAAGGAATGCCTACAATTGTGATGCACAATAAAATGCCGAAGATAAAATGAGTTAATGATATCCAAATGCCTCCACAACAAATCCAAATGATGTTCATTATTGTGGATAGACAGCCTGTGTTTGATGATGTATCGGATATTTTAACGCCAAAAGGAGCCAAACCAGCGATTGCGAATTTAAAGCATTGTATGCCAAAAGGAATACCAACTATGGTAAGACAAAGGATTAAACCAACTATTATGTATTCAAAAAAAATAAAGATGCCTCCAAAAATAATCCAAATGATGTTACCTAAAAAATTCATGATGCTTTTTAGGTTAAGATTGAGTGAGGATGATTTTGTTACATTTCAATATAATGAGCAAAGAATATTATTTTATAATTTAGGGTACACACAAAAAAACCTTATTATGAAAAAATTTCTTCTCCTACCGACTGCGGTCGCGTGCATTGCTTTTTCCAGCGCAAAAGCTCAAAATGTTAACAAAGTTAAATTAAATGACATTACTACTCCATACATAGAAATTTCTGCTGACCGACAGTATTTTAGCCGAAAAACCGGAATAATTTTAGAATATGGGCAGAAAATCGAATATGGTGACGATGCGTTAATTAGAGATGACAACGGGAAAAAGCTTGAATTTAATTCTTTACTAGATTGTGCAAATAAAATGAAGAATTATGGATATGAAATTTTTTTAATAAGAGAAGTTCAGAATGGAAAGGATTCAAGCTATACAAAATATCTGCTAAAAAGAAAATAGCGAGATTGCTTTTGTTTCCCGCAGATATTCTCGTCACCACGCTTCTGTGAAAATCTGAGTTTTTATTAGCGGAAATCTGCGGGAAAAGCTAAAAGCCTAAATAAAATCCAAAGTATTAAACTTTTTAGTTAATATATCGGCATTATTAACATCCAGCCATTTATCTAAAATGGTTCCATAAACTTGTCTAAAATCCAATTGATATTTTAAATCACCAGTATCTAAATCGCTAAGATTTGGTGCCGCATTAAATATTCCTTGTTTCTTTAATCTGCCTCCGAAAATGAACATATTATTAGCGGTTCCATGGTCTGTTCCATTGCTTGCATTTTGTTCAACTCTTCTGCCAAACTCTGAGAAGGTAACTACTAAAGTATCTTCTAATTTATTATTTGTTTTCAAATCTTTCAGAAAAGCGGCCATACCTTCACTATATTGTTTCAGTAAATTTCCTTGTTGCTGAATTTGATTTATATGGGTATCAAAACCACTAAGTGAAACATAGTAAACTCTTGTTTTTAAACCTGAAGAAATGAATTTTGAAACCGTTTTCAGTTGATTTGCAAAACCAGATTGTGGGTAAACAGCTTTATTTTGATAAACTTTTGATGTGTTTTGAATATAATTTGCTGATGACGATGTTTCGATCATTGTTTTATACAAATAGCCCAAATTATCCTCATCTAAATGTTCTTTATCATTTTGAAGCATTGCTTTAAAAAATGGATTGTTTGTATTGCGATACAATGCTGCGGGATCCTTCAAAGCAATTCCTTTTTTAGTTTGTCCTTTCATGGCAAGCGAGAGCGAATCATCAACCTCAATTGCGGTGTACGGGTATTTACAGGTTTGACAGTTGCTGTCCAAATAGCGACCAATCCAACCAGTTGATAAAAACTGGTTGCTTTCGCTTCCGGTTTGCCAAATATCCATAGAGCGGAAATGAGAACGATCCGGATTTGGATAGCCAACATCATTTATTATGGTCATCCATCCTTGGTCGTGAATTTCTTGCAAAGCGGCCATATTTGGGTTTAAGCCTTGCATATCATTTAGTTTTATAATTTGCTCGGGCTTAATGGCAATGCCTTTTCTTTTTTGATAGTAAATGTCGTTGCCATAAGGTACAACAGTATTTAACCCGTCGTTCCCACCAGAAAGCTGTACAACCACTAAATTTTTATACAAACTCAATTCATCAAGTGCCATTGCTTCAAGCGGTTTCATAAACGCAGGAACAAACAATGAACCCGCTGCAACAAAACCTGTATTTCTTAAAAAACTTCTTCTATCCATCTTATTATATTTTTAATTGAAGGTCAACTTATTTGAAAAGAAATTTCCTTCTAATGGTATATCACTATTTAATAAATTAACAAAGTTGATATTCGGGCATGCTGGTTAATTCAACTGATGTGCTTTTTAAACCTTTATTATCACCAATCATTCCTATTATTTTTTCATTTAGCTTTGGCTGAAGTAAAAATTCGGCAAGTTCTACTGGCTTAATTCCTTTTGGAAGTGTGCCTAAAAATTTAGGCCAGTCTGCTTTTGCATCTACATAAGATTTTGGTTTAATTTTAGTGTTTGCATTAATGGTAGCCGTTCTACTTTGTGCAATAACAGCTTCATCTTCAGGGTCAGCTTTTCCGCTAAAATCAATCTCACCATCATTTAAAACTAAAGAAGGAATGCGCATTCTTAACATTAACGAAGAGCTATCAATCCAGCTTTGTCCGCCCGGCCAGCCCGCTACATTTGGCGGGTTAAATAGATATTGCCCCAAACTACTTTGCAGCTGAATTAGCACCTGCGTTTTATTATAAGTAACATAAAATTCTCTGCTTAAACCAACCAAAAACTCGGCAGGCGATTTAATTTTTGTACCTATATTTTCAGATTTGTAAAACCAATCGGCAGTAAACATTTTTTTCATTAGCTCAGAAATATCATATTTAGAGTTAAAAAAATGTGTTGCCAATTCTTTAATATTTGCTTCATTTGGGTTATCGTTTACAAAAAATTTGTAAACCTTTCGCGATATAAATTCTGCAGTTTCAGGCTTATCTAAAATGATATCGATGATGTTTTCGCCATCAAAATTTCCTGTTTTGCCAAAAAAGGTTTTAGTTCCTGCATCATGAAAATTTGGTCGAAAGATAAATGAGCCATCTTTATCGTACATCCATCCGGTAAACGAACGGGCTGATTCTTTTATGTCCTGTTCCGAATAATTACCTCGTCCTAAGGTGAATAATTCCATCAGTTCCCTAGCGAAATTTTCGTTCGGTTTTCCTTTTCGGTTTTGCTGGTTATTTAAATATTGAAGCATTGCCGGCGATTGCGATACTTCAAGTAGTAAGGTTTTAAAGCTTCCTAATGCATTTTTTCTTTGGATGTTATTGAGCTGTTGTGCGAACATTGGGTTGTTGCTTCTGCAGGCAAAATGACCATGCCAAAACAAGGTCATTTTTTCGCGAAGCGGATGCTCCGTATTAATCATTTTCTCTACCCAGGCTATATTTAAATCGCGACTTTTTTCGTTCTGCATTCGAACAATTTCTTGGCGCTGTTTTTTTTCTTCATCCGTTAAATCTTTCTTTGCATATAAGCCTGCTTGCATTAAAAGTTGTTGCTTAGAGGCAACATTATCTATTAGTGTAATTTCATCGCTTTGCTTAGGTTCTTTGAATAATCCATCAACTACTCTATCTAAGTTTTTACGACTAAGTTTATGTAAATCGTTATAAGAAATACCAAAGCCAGCACGGTTGTAAAGGTGTTTTACTTTGTAGAAATTATCTTTAGGACTCATAATGATGATTTTAGTAGTATGACTTATTTTAAACGCCGTGGTTTAATCTTTGTTACAATTTGTACTTTTGAAGATGTTTTTTCAACTGCCAGATAACGAACTTAGTTTCCCTAATCCTGCCTTGGCAGATGAAGATGGTTTACTTGCCGTAGGTGGAGATTTGAGTTTGGAAAGATTGCTTTTAGCATATTCTAACGGAATATTTCCCTGGTTTAGTGAAGATGATCCAATACTTTGGTATGCTCCGCACCAACGATGTGTAATTTATCCAGATAAAATTAAAATAAGCAAAAGTATGAAGAAGGTAATCATCTCAGGAATGTTTAAGGTTACCACAAATACTGCTTTTGTTAAGGTTATAGAAAATTGTGCTTCAACACCTCGAATAGGGCAGGATGGAACCTGGATAACCAATGAAATGCAGGAAGCCTATATAAATTTGCACGAAAATGGTTTTGCCCACAGCGTTGAAGTTTGGCTTAATGAAAAACTGGTGGGTGGTTTATATGGTTTAAAAATAAACAATGTTTTTTGTGGTGAAAGCATGTTTAGCCATGTTAGTAATGCATCTAAAGTTGCTTTGGTTTATTTAAGTAAATCTGGAGTAGATTTGATTGATTGTCAGCTACCAAACGATCATTTATTAAGTTTGGGTGCCGAAATGATTAGCAGAGAGGCTTATTTGAACCTTCTACAAATATGATGGTGAAATAAAAGCATTAGTAATAAAAAAACCTGCAACGCTTAGCATTGCAGGTTTTTTTTATGTTTTAAATTAGATTATAATTCTCTAACCCAAATATTTCTAAAGCTTATAGCCGGGCTTGGGTCACCATGATCTTGTAATTTAATAGATGCCGGACCATGCTTTTTGTATTGTGGTGCACCAATGTATCTGGTTTCGCCTTTTAAAACAAGTCCATTTTGAAGTAAAACACCATTTAAAAATAACGTAACGCTTGCAGGTTTTAATAAGCTTCCATCTTCATTAAATCGAGGAGCATTCCAGATGATATCATAATATTGCCACTCTCCGGGTTTTTTATTTGCATTGGCTAGCGGTATTGCTTGTTTGTAAACACTACCTGTCTGCCCGTTAACATAGGTTTTGTTGTTATACGCATCCATAATCTGGATTTCATAACCTTCATCGCCACCACCTGTTGATGCTAAAAATACACCACTGTTACCACGTGCTTGCCCTTCGCCAGTAATATTTGCTGGAATTTTCCATTCCATGTGTAATTGGTAATCGGTAAACTTTTTATTGGTTTCTATGTTACCAGTTCCTTTTTTTACCGTAAAAAAGCCATCATCAACTGTCCAGGCTGCAGGTTTACTAGGGTCTTTTACAGAATGCCAAGCATCTAGATTTCTACCATTAAATAATACAATAGCATCAGAAGGAGCTTCTTGAGGTAAATTTCCTGGTGTTACAGATTTTGGTACAGGAGCCCAAACTTCAGTAGTTTTTGGATCTTTTGCCGGATCGATTTTTTTATCCTGTGCCATTGCTTGCACAGAAAAAAATGCCGGGATAAATAATAACGCGTATTTGCTCATAATTAAAGATTAACATTTAAAGTTAACCGATTTATTAGTAAACCAAAATATAGTGAGCAAATTTTTATATTGGATCGTTAACAACATACGTTTCAGTTACAACAACTTCATCAGGAATTAAATCTTCTTCCTCTTGTTGAGATAACTCACGAACCGGGCAATAACCTGTAATGCCTCTGTATAATAAACCTGCACCAATTGCAGCGCCTGTTAAACCAATAACTGGATGAGAAAACAGCCCTGTGATACCCTTATACAACAAATAGGTGCCTGTTGCACCAGAAAGCCAACGTTCCGTACGACTAACATTTTGATAAAGCTCTGGGTATTTCCAAGCTTCTTTCACATTGTGTATTGTGTTGTTTAAATCTTCGTTTGTCATGATAGTAATCTTTATTTAATAGTATAACAGATTAAAAGTAAATGAGTTTTACGTTAATTAAAAAGTTTTGAAGTTATTGATTGCTTTTGTTTTGCCGCCGGAACAATGATCTTTGCAGAGATACTAAATACTTGTTTCTTTTGCCACAGAAGCACAGATTTTCACGGAATATGTAATTGAAAAAACTTTTACCACAGGAATATCAATGTTTAGTTAGATGATGAATAAGTTAAAATGAATTATATTTTTGCCACAGAAACACAGATTTTCACGGTGTATGTAATTGAAAAAAAACCGTTAACCTCAGATAGAAATGAACTACAAAATAACTCTTTTAATTTCTAAACTTGCTTTCCCGAAGTTTAATATTAAGCCTACTTTACAATCTGAGCATTTTAGATAATTCAATGTTTGTGCTAAATCTTCATTTGCAATTCCACTTTTAGATTTTATTTCCAAGATAACGGAATCAAATATTATTAAATCTGCGTAGAAATGATGGGCTAAACGTTCACCTTTGTAATAAACAGGGTATAGTTTTTCTCTTTCATAGTAATAACCTCTACTATCCAATTCCAAGCAAAGGGCATCTTTGTAAATGATTTCGAGAAATCCACAGCCAAGGTTTCGATGAACCTCAATCGCTGCTCCAATTATTAAATCCGTTTCTTTTTTTAAGGGGAAATCGCAATCATTTGTACTCATATATTATCATTAAATTTCAAACCTGGATGTTATTGATTTAATAGGGAGTACTTCATTATGTGTAAATTGCCTCTCCACAAAGATAATTCTGCGGAAATCTTTGCTTCTGTGGCAATTTATTTTGAGTATTAAATGTATTTAATTTCTGCGAAAATCTGTGCTTCTGTGGCAGCTCTTTTTAGCTTAGCGCTAACAATATTTATTTTCTGCGAAAACCTCTGTTTCTGTGGTAAACTTTTTTCGATATAAATAACAAATTACTTACATCACACTAACTTACCTCAAAATATCTCTTATATCATCTTTGCTTAACGATTTAAAGAAACTTTCTTCTGTGGTGATTAAAGAATTGGCTAGAGTTTTTTTTCTATTCTGTAGGGCAAGAATTTTTTCTTCAACGGTATCTTTAGCAATAAATTTATAAATAAACACCTTTTTATCCTGCCCAATGCGATGTGTTCTATCAATTGCTTGTTGTTCAACTGCCGGGTTCCACCACGGGTCTAAAATGAAAACATAATCTGCTTGCGTAAGATTTAAACCAACACCACCTGCTTTAATCGAGATTAAAAAAACCTTTAAATCTTCATTCTGCTGAAACTCAGAAACGATTTCGCCACGATTTCGGGTTGAGCCATCTAAGTATGCAAATGGAATGTGTTCTGCTTCAAAATGCTTTTTAAAAATATCCAAGTGCTTTACAAATTGCGAAAAAACCAATACTTTATGTCCGCCCTTAAGCACGTTATCTAAAGTATGAATTACGTTTTCGAATTTGCCTGAATCGGAGATATAGCTTCCATCAATCATAACCGGATGATTTGCCAATTGACGCAAAGCTGTTAAACCCTGCAATAATTGAACTTGTTTTTGCTTAAAAGTTCCATCATCCATGCTTTGGAGTAAATCGTTTCGATAAGCCGATTTTGTTTTCTCATAATAGGCAGCTTGGTCTTCACTCATATCGCAATAAATTACCTGTTCGGTTTTTGGTGGCAATTCGGCTGCAACTTGTTCTTTAGTTCTTCTAAGTACAAAAGGCTTTATAATTGATTGAAGTTTTCGAGCTTTCTCCTCATCTTTTTTCTTTTCAATGGCTTGTACATATTCCTCGTAAAAAAATGCTTGCGTACCCAATAAACCTGGGTTTAAGAAAGTAAGCTGCGACCATAAATCGCCAACAGAATTCTCTACCGGTGTACCACTTAATATTAATCTATGTCTTGATTTTAAACTTCTAACAGCTTTAAACGATTTTGATGCAGGATTTTTAATGTTCTGGCTTTCATCTAAAATAACATAGTTAAAATAGAAATTTTTCAAGTCATCAACATCAACTCTCGTAACACCATAAGTTGTGATAACAATATCGTAGTTGGCAAAATTTGCAACATCTTTATTTCTGTTGGTTCCTGTATGTGCTAAAATTTTAAGCTTTGGTGTAAATTTTTTTGCCTCGGTTAACCAGTTGTAAATTAGCGATGTTGGCATTATAATTAACGATGTAGTTTGCGTTTCAGCTAATTGATCATCTTCTTTAACCTTTTGCAACATGGCCAGCGTTTGAATGGTTTTACCTAAACCCATATCATCTGCCAAGCAGCCACCAAAGTTATATTCTCTTAAAAAACTAAACCAGTTGTAACCTGCTTTTTGATAATCACGCAAACTACCTTTAAAATGTACAGGCATTTGTGTATCGGCAATATCTTCAAAATCATTTAGGCGTTGAAGCTTGCGTTCTAAAGTTACATTTGCTAAACTGTCTTCTGCTAAATCGTTAATTAAGCCGATATGATGTTTCTTCAGTTTTAAATTTTTTCCAGCTTCTGCCAAACTAAATAAACTGCCATATTGCGTAAACCATTTATCAGGAATAATGGCTACTTCACCATCTGGAAGCATAAATTCTCTGCGTTTATGCAGTATATGTTGTTTTAAAGAAAGAAACGGAATTTGGTATTTTCCAAACCAAACCACGGCATTGATATCAAACCAATCGTTACTTTCTTTAACTTCTAAATCTATTTTACTGGCGCCAAAAACAAATCGTTTCTGACCAGTGGCTTGTTCGATTTCAAAACCCGAAGCTACCAAAATTTCAATGTGCTCATTTACCCAATTTATTGCTGCATAACTTGGATTTTCTTCTGCGGCTAAAACTTCGAGGTTACTGAATAGAGCACTTGCTTTTTTAAGTCCGAGGGATAACAACAGGTTTAATTGCTTTTTCTCCCATTCTGCAGAGCGTTTTATACGATGAAAAATGTAGTTGTCATCCTTATTTTCTAGGCGAACTGTAACTTTATGTGCGTTTTCTAAAGGGAAAACGTATTCACCGTACTTAAAATAAAGCTGTATTTGTGATAATCCTCCATCAACATAAAAAATTTTTAACACCGGAATGGCTTCGTATTGTTCGGTCTTAATTTCAAAACCTTCTGCATAAACGTGGTGCTTTTCTATTAATGGGGCAACAAATTTTTCAAAATAAGTTGCCTCTGTTGATTTGGGTATTGCAATGTATCTTTTGGCTAAAAAGGGTTGTAATTTTTTACCTTCAATATCTTGGTCGAAAAAGTATAAAACACCATTAAGCAATAACCAGGCAGGTTTATTGCTGATAATTTGCGCCTCTTTAAACATAAATTCGATGCGCAGATTTTGATATTTAATGGTAGGAAAATATCGAGTTTCTGTTTCGTTCCTTCTAAAATGGAACAGGATAGATGCTGGTTCAGAAGCAAGCTCTATTTTGCGTTCTACCGGCCAACCATCTTTATCCATTAAATAAAGTTCATCCTTAACTTTTAAAATTTCTAAAGCTTCTGCAAGTTTTTTTTCAATTTTTGGTCGAACACTTTCGTAAAACTTTGCATCGAAAACTTTTGTGAAAAATTCTGTTGGTCTGATTAATTTTTTATAATGTTTTTTGATGAGCGAATCTTGTTCAATATCATCTAAAATTTTAATTAATTTATAATCCGTTTCGCTTAAACAAGCATTAAATTCTTCAGCGGTGTGCGTAAAAATCCTTTGATAAGTAAAAGAGAAATCGCCTTGAGGATTGAGCTGAACCACGTGAGGTTCAATTAAATAGCCTAAATACTCATGCTTGCACAAAGAGTAAACAACTTTACAGTTTTTAGAGCTATCGACGCGTAACATTGTTTGAGTTAAAATTTTTTGCAAGCTAGCAGCTCGAAAAACTTTAAACTTACACTATTTTAGTGTTACATCAAAAAATTAGGTAAAATAGCGATGAAATGTGATAGTTTTTAGACTATGGTTAGCTAGAAAGAAGAGACTTCTATAATACCCAACAAGAAAGCCTATGAATAATTTGATTCATAGGCTTTCTTGTTTCTTTTTTACTAATTAAAAATTTTTATTTCCATCCACCGCCTAAAGCACGATACAATTCTACTACAGATTGTAGTTTTTGCAATCTATCGTTTATGCCATTCAATTGTGCGGTTAACAAACTTTGCTCTGATGTTAAAACATCGGTATAATTTGTTGCCGAACTGTAGCGCAATAATTCTTTAGTAAAATCTACAGCTTTGGTTAAAGATGCGATTTGTTTAGCTCGGGTTTCTTCTTTTTCTGCTGCTGTTTGATAAGCATACAAAGCATTAGAAACTTCTTGTCCGCCGGTTAAAAGCGCCTGCTGAAAAGTATAAAAAGCAATTTGCTGATTAGCCTCTGCAGTTTTTAAACGCGCCTTATTAGCGCCTCTAGCAAAAATTGGTTGAGTTAAACCACCAACTAAATTATAAAAGATAGATTGGCTGAAAAAATCCCTCAATTGCAAACTCGATAATCCGCCTGTGGCCGTTAAAGTTAATGCCGGATAAAAATAAGCTTTAGCAGAATTTGTATTTTCGAATGTAGATCTAAATCCATATTCTGCCGCGATAACATCAGGGCGATTTTGCAAAAGCTGTGCAGAAACACCAGTTTGTAAATTAGTGTAAGGCGATTGCTGATCTAAAGTAGTTCTGCTGATAAATCCCGGAGCACGTGCTAAAACAATGCTCAATGCATTTTCTGCTTCTTTAATACTTCTTTTTAAATCAGGCAAAGTAACCTGCGCAGCATATAAATTTGCTTCGCTTTGAACAACAGCAGCTCCATTTACTATTGCACCTTCTTTTAAAGCCTTCATTGTCTCCACATCCTGCATCCTAATTTTAATTGTTTGCTCGGTAATTGCCAATTGTTTATCCAATGCTAATAAAGAATAATAGCTATTGGCAATGGTTGCAATCAGCTGAGTTTGTACCGCCCTTTTGGCAGCATCACTCTGTAATAAAGCTGCATATGCACCACGTTTTGCACTACTCAACTTACCCCAAATATCTGCTTCCCAGCTAGTGCTTAACTGTGCTCTATAAGTTTGTGTTTCTAAGTTAATGTTTATCCCGGCAGGAAAGTTTTGTGCCGCAGCCGATGCTTTATTATCGGTTACATTCACATCTGCTTGCAAGGTAGGCAATAAAGCTCCGCGACTTTGAATTAAAGTGGCTTCAGCAATTTTTATACGCTCAATGGCTTGCTTCAAATCTAAATTTTGATTGAGGCCTTGCTGAATGAGTGATTGTAAAGTTGTATCAGAAAACAAATTTTTCCATTGCAAATTTGCCATGGTAGTTGTATCCGTTGTGTTATTATCTCTATACAAACCATCACTATTTAGCTGTGGGCGTTCATATTTTTTAGTAACACATGCACTTAAAGTAAGTATGGTAAGACCAATAAAAATTGAATACTTATATTGAAATTTCATGTTTTGATTTAGTTAATGTTTATTATTAGCCGTTGCTAATTCATATTCTTCTGGCGTTTGTTCCTTTTCTATACCTTCTTCAAATGGCGATTTATTGCTAATTCTTTCTTGAAGACTTTGGAACACGATAAACAATGCCGGGATTACGAACACGCCAAACAAAGTACCTATAAGCATACCACCTACTGCACCAGTACCAATTGATTTATTACCAGATGCACCAACACCTGTTGACAACATTAATGGAAGTAAACCTAAAATAAAGGCAAAGGATGTCATTAAGATTGGTCGTAAACGTGCTGTTGCTCCATCGATTGCAGCGTTAACAATGCTCATGCCTTTTTTTCGTCTATCCACCGCATATTCAACGATTAAAATGGCGTTTTTAGCGAGCAAACCAACAAGCATAATCAAGGTAATTTGTGTATAGATGTTGTTATCAATGCCAAATATTTTATCAAATACAAAAACTCCAGCTAAACCAATCGGAAGTGAGAATAATACAGCCAATGGCAAAATATAACTTTCGTATTGAGCAGCCAATAAGAAGTAAACAAAGATTATACAAAGCAAAAAGATAAATACAGTTTGATTTCCACCACTTATCTCTTCGCGGGACAGGCCTGAAAATTCATATCCATAACCAGCTGGTAAACTTTGTGCTGCAACTTCCTGTACTGCTTTTAATGCATCACCAGAACTGAAACCCGGATTTGGGTTACCAGTTATAGCAATCGAAGTGAATAGATTAAATCGAGATATCGCTTGTGGACCATAAACCTTGGTTAAGGTAATAAATTCAGAAACTGGAGCCATTTGACCGGCACCATTTCTAACAAAAATCCGGGTTAAAGTTTGTTCGTTTGCACGATATTCTGCATCTGCCTGATACATAACTCGGTATTGTTTTCCGAATTTGTTAAAGTTTGATGCATAAACACCACCATAATAACCTTGCATTACACCTAAAACATCAGCAACTGTTAAGCCAGCTTGTTTTACCTTAGCAACATTAACATCAATTTGATATTGAGGGAAATTTGGGTTAAATGAAGTTGAAGCATATTGAATTTCTGGTCGCTTGCTCAGTGCGGCTAAAAAGCCGTTACCGATATCATTAAACTTTTTAATATCACCACCAGTTTTGTCTTGCAACTGGAATTCAAAACCACCACTTGTACCAAAACCCTGGATGGTTGGAGGTGCGAAGAAAATGATTTTGGCTCCTTTAATATTCGCAGTTTTTGCAAAAAGTTCACCAATAATTGCTTTCACATCGCGTTTACGCTCATCCCATGGCGATAATCGTGAAATTACCATACCATAAGAACTACCTGTACCACTAATAAGACTTCGGCCAACAACTCTTAATGTGTTTTTTATTTCAGGTATTTTGTGGGCAATACTATCAATTTGTGCAATTAAGATGTTGGTTTCTTCTTGAGATGTTCCCGCAGGTAAGGAAATATCAGAATATATAGTTCCTAAATCTTCATTGGGTACAAAGCCTTTTGGTGTAGTATTCATTGTCCAAACCAATAAAACGGCAAAGAATGCAATGCCTAAACCCACCAACCATTTTTTATGAGATAAGAAACCAACCGATTTTTTGTATTTTCTGGTTACTGCATCGAAAGAAGTATTAAAAGCATCGTAAAAACGATTTAAAAAGTTCTTCTTTTTCTCATGGTCTTCGGTATGCGGTTTTAAAAACAAAGCACATAAAGCCGGACTTAAAGTTAATGCGTTAATTGCAGAAAGAATGATGGAAATAGCAAGCGTTAAACCAAATTGCTTGTAAAATACTCCTGATGAACCCTGAATAAAACTTACCGGGATAAATACTGCAGCCATAACCAAAGTAATGGAAATAATGGCGCCGCTAATATCATCCATTGCATCAACAGTCGCTTTTTTGGCATCGGTGTAGCCTTCATCAAGTTTTGCATGCACGGCTTCCACAACAACAATCGCATCATCCACCACAATACCAATAGCGAGGACTAAAGCGAATAAAGTTAATAGGTTTATGGTAAAGCCAAATAGACTGAGGAAGAAAAACGTACCAATAATTGCCACCGGAACACTAATTGCCGGAATTAGAGTTGACCGGAAATCCTGTAAGAAGATAAATACAACCAAAAACACCAAAATGAATGCTTCGATTAGGGTGTGAATTACTTTCTCGATTGATGCATCCAGGAAATCATTTACGTTAACCAAAGTAGAATAATGAACGCCTTTTGGAAAAGATTTTTGAGCTTCATCTAAAGTTTTAATCGAATTTTCTATTACTTCTTTTGCATTCGAACCAGCAGTTTGATTGATAGCGATACCTAAAGCTTGTTTGCCATTAAATTTAACTGAACTGGCATAACTTTGTGCACCTAACTCTATCCTTGCAATATCTTTTAAACGAAGAATTTGTCCGTTATCTGCAGTTTTAATAATGATGTTACCAAACTGTGCTTCATCTTTTAATCTACCCGTATATTTTAAGGTATATTGGAATGCCTGGTTACCCTGCTCACCAAACTGACCTGGTGCTGCTTCTACGTTTTGGTCGGCTAATGCTGCATTAACATCACTCGGTACTAAACCGTAAGTTGCCATAACATCTGGCTTAAGCCATAAACGCATGGTATAATCAAGCGTACCGAAGGCACTTGCATCACCAACACCACTAATACGTTTAATTTGTGGAATGATGTTGATGTTCGCATAATTCTGCAAAAATTTCTGGTCGTAAGATGGATCATCACTATACAAACCAAAAATTAACACATTACTTGCTTGTCTTTTAGCCGTAATAACCCCCGATTTTGTAACCTCAGCGGGTAATAAGCTGGTTGCTCTGGCAACCCTATTCTGAACGTTAACCGCCGCTAAATCAGGGTTTGTACCCAACTTAAAATTGACGGTGATTGATGCAGAACCGTCATTACTAGCGGTTGAAGTCATGTATGTCATGTCTTCTACACCATTTATTTGTTCTTCTAGCGGTACAACAACGCTACTCATTACTACATCGGCGTTGGCACCTTGGTATGATGTAGAAACCTGCACCGTTGGTGGCGCAATTTCTGGATATTGTGAAACCGGAAGCGTAGCTAAACCTAAAACACCGAGAATAACGATGATGATGGATATAACCGTTGAAAGTACCGGTCGTTCTATAAATTTCTTAAACATAATTGTTGATGATTAAACAAATTTTACGATTGCTCGCTTGCTTTGTTATTTTTTGATTTCAGCATAAACAGAATCGGCACTTTTTATTTGTGGCTTAATTTTCACACCATCTTTTAGCGATTGAAAACCTTCTAATACAATCTTATCTCCAGCTTTTAAACCTTTAGTTACCACGTAAAATTTATCCTTAGCCAAATCCATAATTTCTATTTCTGTGTTCACAATTTTTGCCGAATCGCCTACAACATAAACGAATTTCTTTCCTTGTAAATCAACCGTTGACCTTTGAGGAACAAGAATTGCGTTTTCAACCTTTTGAGGAATTCGTACTGATGCACTTGCACCAGATTTTAGTAGAGAGATTGGATTTGGAAAAGTTGCACGTAAACTCGCAGAGCCTGTAGCTGTATTTATTTGGCCATTAATCGATTCGATTTTTCCATTTTGAGCGTAAACTGTTCCATCGGCAAGTAGTAAACTAACTGCTGGGATATTTTTCATTTGCTGTGCTAAGGTATTGCCTTTGTAGGTTTTAGAAAAATCTAACAACTGCTTTTCATTTAATGAGAAGTACGCATAAACTTTTGATGTATTTGAAACCGTAGTTAATGGTTCGGTGCTAGAGCTACTTACCAAACTACCTGTTCTAAAAGGAATGCTTCCAACCACGCCATCAACAGGACTGGTAATTGATGTATAACCCAAATTTACTCTTGCATTGGCTAAAGCTGCCCTTGCTTGCGCTAAAGCTGCTTTCCTACTTTGAAGGGTTAATTGAGCTGCATCTAAATCATATTTGCTAATGATGTCTTTCTCAACCAAAGGTCGGGTTTTATTTACCTGCAATTGTGCTGCATTTACATCTGCTTCTGCACTGCTAATTGCCGCCCTTGCCGTTCTAACCTCTTGTTCATATTGCGGAGCCATGATGGTAAATAACAATTGTCCTTTTTTAACTACCGAACCTTCATCAACCAGTATTTTTTGAATAAAACCATCAACTTTTGGGCGGATATCTATATTCTGAATACCTTCTAAAGTTGCGGGGTAATCTGAATTAAGTTCTGTTGTTTGTGCATTAACAGTAAAAACTGGGTAGGCTTGTGGACCAGCTGCGGCTGCTGCTGCAGCTTTTTTGGCCTCATCATCATTTCCGCAGGATGCTAAAAGCAAACCAATGCTTATGCTAAAAAAGAGAGTTGTTACTTTTCTCATGGACTATTTTCTGTAATGTGTTAAATTTTAATTTCCAGGTTTCGAAAAAATCGAAATAAATAAATGCTTCAATTATTGCGAATTGTTTCCAAAAATAGAGCCTAAAAAAAAATAAATCTGTCCAAATTCTGTCATTTAATCAATCGATTGATTTATTTTTAGATTATGGATCATTTAAATATACTTTAAATCGTTGTTTAATAAGGATTTGTGTGGTTTTTTAGGCTAAAAATGAGTGTGTAAATTAATTGCGACAGATGTTAATTAGTGTAAAACTGGGATTAAAATGAGGGTAAATGTTTAGTAAATAAGTCAATTTTTTGATAGAGTTAGTGTTAAAAATACACCGATTATACAAGCTGATTGGATTTTTATTTGAGACTTTGATTAAAAAACCTAATGCTAACAAATAACATTTAACCTTTCTTAAGAAATTCATCTATAAAAAATGAATGGATTTAACTCAGCGTGTACTAAATGCTATCAATCTCTCCCTCAAAAACTAATTTTGCGGGACCACAAAGGAAAACATTGGTAAATTTAAATCCATCGTAGTCAAATTCTATTTTAATATCGCCACCCAATACTTTTATATCAGTTTTGATATGTCCACTTTGATTTTTATGCTTTGCCATCGCCATTGCCACCGCTGTAACTCCGGTACCACAGGCATAAGTTTCATCTTCTACGCCTCGTTCGTAGGTACGCACAAATAAATAATCACCTTTATCCTCAACAAAGTTTACATTAATGCCCTTTTCAGCGTAGGTAGAATTGTATCTTATTGTCTTTCCCTTAGAAAAGACATCAAAATTGAGTAAATCACTTTGTAGTGCAACATAATGCGGAGAGCCAGTATTTAAAATAAAAGCCTCACCGTCCTTGGTTATGGTTTCAACATCAATCATTTGCAAATCAACCCATTCTCCCGATTCTGAAATTCTGGCATAGTGAGGGCCATCAACTGCCAAAAAGTTAGTTTCTTTAGCTATAATACCTAAATGTTTGGCAAAAGCAACAATACATCTTCCTCCATTACCACACATACTACCTAATTTTCCATCGGCATTAAAATAGTGCATTTCAAAGTCGTATTTTTCGTGTTTAGTAACAAACATTAATCCATCGGCACCTATACCAAATCTACGGTTGCAAAGCCGCTCAATTAGTTCACTATCAATATTTTCTAATGGATTTGCGGTATGATCTATTAATATAAAATCGTTACCTGCACCTTGATATTTTAAAAAATTAATTTTCATGAAACCTTCATTTATAAATGCAATATTTGAGTTGCAATAATTAAGTCCTGAGCCTACGATAATTGATTTAACATTTTTTAACAGAGGTTGAGGTGCTTTGCAGATACAAATATCGTTTATATGGTATTAAATTTGAATAAATAGGAGAAAGAAATTATTACAAAGAAAATTGAACTTGATAATAAGCAAAACAAATGGCTAGCAATAAGTCTTATAATTAATCAAGCTTAAAGAATTTATATTAAACTTTTTAAAAATTTTAAATCGCTATTGAGCACATAATAACATACAAACACATGAAAAAAATATTAGGAATTACATTATTGGCTGCTTTTGTAGGTGGAGCAGCTGCAATAGGAGGTTATAAACTATTTGAGCGTAACCAAACAGGCAGTACAATTTCTGAAAAACAGAATTTATACTTTGCAAACAATCCATTAAAAGTTTCATCTGCAGGTACAGCAGATTTTACACAGGCCGCAGCAGCAGTTGCACCTGGGGTGGTTCACATTAAAACAACATATACATCTTCTTCAAAAAGCCAAAGGTCATCACCGATGGATATGATGGAAGATTTCTTTGGTGGCGGCGGCAGACAAATGCAACGCCAGCCAAGAGCAGCATCTGGCTCGGGTGTAATTATTAGTCAGGATGGTTATATAGTTACCAACAACCACGTTGTAGAAAATGCAGACAAGGTAGAGGTAATTTTAACAGATAGACGCAAAGTGGAGGCTAAGGTTATCGGTCGTGATCCGAACACTGATTTGGCTTTGATTAAAGTTAACGCTACAGGTTTGCCAGTAGTTAAGTTTGGTAATTCTGATAATGTCCAAGTTGGCGAATGGGTTTTAGCAGTTGGCTTTCCATTAGATTTAAATACAACGGTTACTGCAGGTATTGTAAGCGCTAAAAATAGAAGCATTGGTATTATTGGTCGCGAACAAGAAGGTAGCGAAATTACTGAAGAAGAATATCGCGAATATCAACGTACCGGTAAAAGACCGGATCGCCCTGCAAATACAAGTATAGAATCTTTTATACAAACAGATGCGGCAATTAATCCTGGTAACAGTGGTGGTGCTTTAGTTAATGCAAATGGCGAATTGGTGGGAATTAACTCCGCAATTGCATCTCAAAGTGGTTACAACCAAGGTTATGGTTTCGCAATACCAGTAAATTTAGCTCGTAAAGTTGTAGATGACTTTATGAAATATGGTTCAGTTAAACGTGGTTACATTGGTGTGAGTTTCGTTCCATTAAGTGCAGATAATCCTGCTGAAATAAACAGCAAAGAAGTTAGCGGCTTATATGTTAACGATGTTGTTGTAGGCGGTGGCGGCGCTGCAGCAGGAATTAAGGCAGGTGACGTAATTAAAAAAGTTGATGGTGTAGTAATTAACGATTCACCTGATTTGCAAGAGAAAATCGGAAGGTTAAACCCTGGTGATAAAGTAAAATTAAGTGTTCTTAGAGATGGAACTTTGAGAGATTTCAATGTTACTTTGAAAGATGAATCTAGCTTAGGTGGAAACACTAAAACTGCAGCAACAAAGAGTGTTGAAGTATCTAAATTAGGTGCAACATTTGTTCCTGCTACAGCTGCGCAAAAATCTAAATACGGAATAAATAGTGGGGTTGTTGTAAGTTCGGTAATTACTGGAAAAGCTTTTGATAACATTGGTGTTGAGAAGGGATTAATTATAACGAAAGTAAACGGTCAACCAGTTAATTCTGTTGGCGATGTTCAAAAAGCATTACCACAAACCAGAAACAATATGATTTATATGTCTGGTGTAAGTGAACAAGGAACATTTAATTTCAGTTTCCCTGCACAATAAGTTATAGTTTGAAAAATTTGAAAGCTTCCTGAGGTAAAATTCAGGGAGCTTTTTTTGTTGATAACATCGGTGCATTGACTGAGATTGCTTATGCGAAGAGTGCTCAATTTTAGTATAGAATAGATGAATGTATCAAAATACAACCTATTTCGGAAGTGATTAATGATGTAATCTTCAATTACAGTGTATTTTATGAAACTAATTTACAGGAGAAATGTGCTGTTAAATGCCAATCAATCAATATTTTGATAACATTTTTAAATTAAAAAAATAAAAAATTGATTATTAGGGATTTAAGTTTATCTTTGAAACAAATTAAAATACAATATAATGCAACAAGGAACAGTAAAATTTTTTAATGAAACTAAAGGTTTCGGATTTATCACTCCATCTAATGGCGATGCCGAAATTTTTGTTCATGCTTCAGGCTTAATTGACAACATTCGTGAGAATGATACCGTAAACTACGATGTAGAAGAAGGTAGAAAAGGCCTAAACGCGGTAAATGTTAAAGTAGCTTAAGAAAACTCGAACACATAAATCGTAAAAAGTCCCGATACAAATCGGGACTTTTTTTTGTGCTTAAATTTTTGACAGTATGTTTTAATCTTTCAAAATATTGTAGAAATTGCTGACAAATGGCTTTAAAGATTTTGTAATATTATCTGTATAAAAATTAATAATAAGACCTTGCGGTGCACAAAGTAACTTCATGTAAGTCAATATCTGTGCTTCATGAATTGGAAGAATATTTTCAACGGTCTTAAGTTCTACAACAATACAATTATCAACATATAAATCTACCTTCAAATCAATATCTAATTCTAATCCGTCATATTCAACTGGTACAATGGCTTGTTGTATTACGTGATGACCATTTCTTTCAAGTTCAAACTTTAAACATTTTTCATAAACACTTTCTAGAAGTCCCGGTCCCAACGCCTTATGAACTTTTATAGCATAGCCCGTAATATCGTAGGATAATTGTTTTACTTGTCTTTTAGTCATAGAGTTATTTAAGTGGAATTTTTATAATTGTTATTTGATCTGAATTTTTAATATTAAGGCAGTAAGGTCTTTTTTTAAAAAGGCTATGCTAATTAAGTTGAATTTTTAACATTAAGGCATTAAGATTTTTATAAAAAAGCCTTTTAATAATTCATGTGTGAAATATCTCAATGCCTTAATGTTTCATTTAAAAGTTTTTTACTTCATCGTCACATCATATTTTAATGTCTAATATATGTCAAAAAGATTTTTTACTCAATATAGGAATAATTTTCATTTCCTAACCTTATCTTAATCTACGTTGCTTTAGAATGTTTCTAAATAGATTATTTATGGATGTTTTGTCATAATCGTTTATAAATTGTAACTCATAATTAGATACTTTTGCAAGAAATTTAGATATAAATCCTAATCAAATGAGTGGTTTCGGAAATGCTTTTTCCTCTTCTATTGGAAAGAAATTTATTATGGGTGCTACAGGAATATTCCTGATACTCTTTTTAATTGTACACTGCGGTATCAATGCTTTGATATTTATCAATGATGGTGGTTTAACATTCAATATTGGTGCTCATTTTATGGCAACAAATTGGATAATCAGAGCTGGTGAAATTGTATTGATGTTAGGCTTGCTTACACACATTTTTCAAGCGTTACGACTAACATTGGAAAACAACAAAGCTCGACCAATCAAATACGCCGTAACTGATGGCCAAGCAAATAGTAAATGGTATAGCCGCTCTATGGGTTTGCTTGGTACTCTATTGCTTATCTTTTTAGTTGTTCACTTAAAAGATTTTTGGGTAGTTTCTCGTTTTACCGGTATTCCAACGGTTGATGCAAACGGACACGAAGATTTATATGCGGTAATGAAAGATAAATTTCAAGACCCACTTCGTGTTGGAGTCTATATTCTAGCAATGGTTTCATTATGTTACCACTTATTGCATGGTTTTGCTTCAGCATTCCAAACTATGGGGTGGAATCACTCAAAATATAGCGGCATAATCAAAGGTGCAGGTGTTTGGTATTCCATTATTATTTCGATTTTATTTGCTGCGATGCCGATCGCATTTCACTTCGGTTTTATTCAATAATTTTAAGCACGAAAGATATGTCAGATATTAATTCAAATATACCGGAAGGCGAATTAACCAGTAAATGGACAAAATTTAAGTCGTCAGTGCCTTTGGTTAATCCATCAAATAAAAGAAGTATAGAAGTAATCGTTGTTGGTTCTGGTTTAGCTGGCGCTTCTGCCGCAGCTACGCTTGCCGAAATGGGTTATAAAGTTAAATGTTTTTGTTTCCAGGATTCTCCGCGTAGAGCGCATTCTATCGCTGCTCAAGGTGGTATTAATGCAGCAAAAAATTATCAGAATGATGGCGATAGCACTTATCGTTTATTTTATGATACCATAAAAGGGGGTGATTATCGCTCTCGCGAAGCTAACGTACATCGTTTAGCAGAAGTAAGTACAAATATTATTGATCAATGTGTGGCGCAAGGAGTGCCTTTAGCCCGTGAATATGGTGGTTTATTAGATAACCGTTCATTTGGTGGTACACAAGTTCAACGTACCTTTTACGCTGCTGGTCAAACCGGGCAGCAATTGTTACTAGGTGCATATTCTGCTCTTGAACGCCAAATTGGTATGGGTAAAGTAGAAATGTACACCCGCCACGAAATGCTTGAGGTTGTTAAAATTGATGGTAAAGCTCGTGGTATTATTGCTCGTAACTTAATTACTGGAGATATCGAACGTCATTTCGGTCACGCAGTAGTTTTAGGAACTGGTGGTTATGGTAACGTATTTTACCTTTCTACCAATGCGATGGGAAGTAATGTAACTGCAGCTTGGAAAGCACATAAGCAAGGTGCTTATTTCGCAAATCCTTGCTACACGCAAATTCACCCAACTTGTATTCCTGTATCTGGCGATCATCAATCAAAATTAACATTGATGTCTGAGTCGTTACGTAACGATGGTCGTATCTGGGTTCCTAAAAAGAAAGATGATAACCGCAAGGCATCAGAAATTCCTGAAGATGAAAGAGATTATTATTTAGAACGTCGTTATCCTGCTTTCGGTAACTTAGTGCCTCGTGATGTTGCTTCTAGGGCAGCAAAAGAGCGTTGTGATGCTGGTTATGGCGTAGGTGCTTCTAAATTGGCTGTTTATCTAGATTTTAAGGCAAACACAGAACGTTACGGTAAAATCGAAGCTTCTAAAGCGGGTATCCATAATCCGGATAAAGAAACTTGCATGCGCTTAGGTACTGCTGTAATTAAAGAAAAATACGGTAACCTATTTGACATGTATGCTCAAATTACAGGAGAAAATCCGTACGAAACGCCAATGCGTATCTACCCTGCAGTACACTATACTATGGGTGGTTTATGGGTTGATTATAACTTAATGACATCTGTTCCTGGTTTGTATTGTACAGGTGAGGCTAATTTTTCTGACCATGGCGCCAACCGTTTAGGTGCATCGGCACTAATGCAAGGTTTGGCAGATGGTTATTTTGTTCTTCCTTATACAATTGGAGCATATTTATCTAATGAGATATCTGTAAAAGCAATCTCTACAGATCATCCGGCATTTGTTGAGGCAGAAGAAAGGGCCAAGAATATTTTAAATACTTTAATCAATATAAAAGGAACAAAGTCTGTAGATCACTTCCATAAACGTTTGGGTCATATCATGTGGGAACAATGTGGTATGTCTCGTAGTGAAACAGGTTTAAAACAAGCGATTGAAGATATCAGAGCTTTGCGGGCTGAGTTTTGGAGCAATGTTCGTGTTCCTGGAACAGCGGATGAATTGAATACTGAATTGGAAAAGGCTGGTCGTGTTGCTGATTTTATCGAGCTCGGTGAGTTGATGTGTATCGATGCATTGGATCGTAAAGAAAGCTGTGGTGGCCATTTCCGCGAAGAATACCAAACGGAAGAAGGTGAAGCATTACGTGATGATGTTAACTATGCTTACGTAGCAGCTTGGGAATTTAAAGAAGGTGTAAACTTCGAGCTTCACAAAGAAGAGTTGAAGTTTGAAAATATTAAAGTAGCACAAAGAAGTTATAAATAGATGTGAGAATTGAGATATGAGAAACTAGATATGAGATATGAGATAAGGCAATTGCCTAATGCTCAAGTCTCACATCTCAAGTCTCGCATCTCAAGTCTAGCATCTCAAATCTCAATATCATGAGTACAGGAAATATGAACTTAACGCTAAAAGTTTGGCGTCAAAAAAATAACAAAACTGCAGGTGCTTTGGTTGATTATAAATTAGCTGAAATTTCGCCAGATATGTCTTTTTTAGAGATGTTTGATGTATTAAACGAGCAGTTAATTAACAAAGGTGAAGAACCGGTAGTATTTGATCATGATTGCCGCGAAGGTATTTGCGGAATGTGTTCGATGTTTATTAACGGTCGCCCGCATGGACCAAAAGACTTGGTAACAACTTGCCAGTTACACATGCGTTCTTTTAAAGATGGTGATACCATCGTTGTGGAGCCATGGCGTGCTGCAGCTTTCCCTGTTGTTAAAGATTTAACTGTAGATCGTTCTGCATTTGATAGGGTTATTGCCGCTGGTGGTTTTATTTCGGTAAACACTGGTAATGCACAAGATGCGAATAGCTTGCCTATCCCTAAAATGCAGGCAGATGCAGCTTTTGAAGCAGCAGCTTGTATTGGTTGTGGTGCATGTGTTGCTACGTGTAAAAATGCTTCGGCAATGCTTTTTGTTTCTGCTAAAATATCACAATTGGCTTTGTTGCCTCAAGGTCAGCCGGAGCGTTACCGTCGTGTACAAAGCATGGTTGCCCAAATGGATGCTGAAGGTTTTGGTAACTGTACAAACACAGGCGCTTGCGAAGCAGAATGCCCTAAGGGAATTTCGTTAGAAAACATTGCTAGAATGAATCGTGATTTTGCTTCTGCAAAATTCGTTTCAGAAGAAACAATTTAACAATATACTGTGTATCCTGATGCAAATCGGGATTATTAAGCCTCAATTCGTTGGGGCTTTTTTATGCACTAAATATTTAGAGCTAAATTTGGAGGAATCCAAATCTAAAATTTAAATTTGTTTGTCATCATTGCAATATGTTAGAAACGGATAGACTCATTTTACAGCCACTCAACCACAATCAACTTTTAAAATATATTAAGAATGATAATTCTTTGGAAGAAGAGTTAAACCTTAAACCATCTAATAAAGTAATATCATCTTCACTAAAAGAAGCTTTATCGCAAACGATTCTACCAAATGTGATAGATGAAAATAAGAATTACTTGTTTAATACCTTATGGACTCTAATATCAAAAGCTGATAATATAATGATTGGAGATTTTTGTTTTGTCGGCGAGCCCGATGCCAACGGCGAATTGGAAATCGGGTATGGTACTTATGAAGAATTTAGAGGGAAAGGATATATGACAGAAGCCGTTGCCAGAATGATAAAATGGGCGAAAGAACAACCAGCTGTTAATACAATTTCTGCATCAACAGAAGTAGATAACGTGGCTTCTTATTCTATATTGGAGAAAAATAGTTTTGTAAAAGTAGCTGAAGGTGAGGGTATGTTTACATGGAAGCTGCAACTTCGTTAACCTCAATTTCAAATAGATTTAAACTAATGCCTTCATAATGTTTAGGTAAGCCTTCGGTTTGCTCCATTGTTACCGTACCAGCAAAACTGAAACCACAACTTGTGTAATATTCTAAAAGCTTATCATTATCAGCCCAAGTATCCATTCTGATAAATTTTATTCCATTCATAGGCGCAAACAATTTTCCCCATTTAATAATTTCTTTTACAAAAGAATAGCCGCGGTAATTTGGATGAGTTACAATCCGATGGATGTAAACCGAATCTTTATCTCTATCGCCCCAAATTAATTTATCATTGAAAGTTACTGCAAAAATGCAAGCCACTTTATCATCAACCAGAATTTTGTATTGCCTGTGCTCTGCTATTTCAGTTTCAATTAGTGCCTTACTGAAACCTTGCCAATGTTTATTAAAAACTTTCTTCTGATGTTCTACTGCCATATCATAAAACTGAAATATGGTGTTTATATCTGATGCTTGGCTGTTTAATACTTCGATTTGCATGCCGCGAAGATAAGAATTCAGCGTTAAATTATTTGGACCTACTTACCTTAGGTTTTTTGCTCGTCATGCTGAATATAGTTCAGCATCTTAAATGCTAAGCCGATTTACTATTAAGACCCTGAAATAAATTCAGGGTGACGGCAGGTTGTGGATGGACTTAACAAAAAAGCAGGGCTGCTTTCCATATGGAATGCTAGCCCTGCTTTTTAAAATTTTTATGCTTAAACTTTTTTCTGATTGCTATGCTTATTTCTGTCTGAAATAAATTTGAATTGGTGCACCAGAAAAATCAAAGTTCTCTCTTAGTTTGTTCTCGATGAAACGTTTATAAGGATCTTTAATGTACTGTGGCAAGTTGCAGAAAAATGCAAACATTGGCGAAGTAGCATTAATTTGAGTAATGTATTTTATTTTAATGTGCTTGCCTTTTAATGCAGGAGGTGGAAATTTTTCTATCAGAGGCAACATCACATCATTTAACTTCGATGTAGGTACTTTTTTGCTTCTGTTTTTATAAACTTCTAAGCCAACTTCAATCGCTTTAAAAATACGTTGTTTGTTCAAAACAGAGGTAAATACAATTGGCACATCTGTAAATGGGCGAATGCGTTCGTGAATTTCTTCTTCAAAAGCTTTCATTGTTTGAGTATTTTTCTCAATCAAATCCCATTTGTTAACCAAAATAACAATACCTTTTTTGTTTTTTTCTGCAAGGTGGAAGATGTTAATATCCTGGCTTTCTATGCCTTCAACGGCATCAATCATTAATATTACTACATCAGCCTCTTCAATGGCTTTAATGGTACGCATAACCGAGTAAAACTCAAGATTTTCTTTAACCTTTGTTTTTTTACGCAAACCCGCTGTATCAATAAGCATAAATTCATGACCAAACTGGTTGTAGTGAATTTTTATTGAATCGCGGGTGGTACCAGCATTTGCCGTAACGATGTTTCGTTCTTTGCCAATTAATGCATTTACTAAAGATGATTTCCCAACATTCGGGCGACCAGCAATTGTAATTTTAGGCAATTGATTTTCCTCTTCTGGGATGTCTTCAAAATGCTTTACAATTTCATCCAACAACTCTCCCGTTCCAGAACCCGTCATTGAAGATAGTGGGAAAACTTCACCTAAACCAAAACCATAAAACGTACTGATTTCACTATGTAGAGCCGTATTATCAACTTTATTTGCAGTTACAAAAACAGGTTTGTTACTGCGGCGTAAAACCTGAGCAATATCATCATCTAAATCGGTAATGCCTGTTGTAACATCAACCATAAAAATAAGCACGCTGGCTTCTTCAATGGCAATTATTACTTGTTCACGGATAGCTGCTTCATAAACATCTTCTGAGTTTGCAACATAACCACCTGTATCAATTACAGTAAATTGTCTGTCTGTCCATTCTGCGGTACCGTAATGTCTATCGCGGGTTACTCCGCTAATGTCATCAACAATTGCTTTACGACTTTCAGTTAATCGATTAAAGAGGGTGCTTTTGCCTACGTTTGGCCTGCCTACGATGGCTATAATGTTACTCATGGTGTTGTTTATTGATAGTTAATGGCTTATAGTTAATGGTCGGGATGTTTAGGCAAGCTGCCTAAACGATTTGGCTATCAGCCATTGACTATCAACTACTAACCGATTTATTTCGGGCTGCAAAGGTACGGTTAATTATCGTAACCAAAGCTTTTTAGGTAGTTCTTTTTGCTTCTCCAGTCTGGAATAACTTTCACAAACATTTCTAAGAACACCTTTGTATCTAAAAACTTTTCAATTTCTATTCGGGCTTCAGTTCCAACTTTTTTAAGCATACTACCAGCAGTACCGACAAGAATATTTTTTTGCGAATCTCTTTCTACTACAATTTCGGCAGTAATTCTTATCATAGAACCCTTGCCATTTTTCATTTCTTCCTCTTTAAAGCTTTTTACAATAACCTCTGTGCTGTAAGGAATTTCTTTCTGGTAGTTTAAAAATATTTTTTCACGGATGATTTCTGAAACAAAGAAACGCTCTGAACGATCGGTGTATTCTTCTTTATCGTAATAGGGTGGATGTTCTGGCAACATTTCCAAAACTCTATCCAACAATCCATCCACATTATGGTTGTGTAAAGCAGAGATGGCATAGATGGCAACAGGATTTAACTTCTCTTGCCAGTACGCAATTTTCTCATCAACCTGCTCTTGCAAAGCCTTATCTATTTTGTTTATCAGTACAATTGTTGGAATATTTTTATTCAGGATTTTTTCTAAAACATCTTCTTCATCATGCGCTTCATTTATATCAGTTACGAATAAAAGTACGTCAGCATCGGTTAAAGATCCGTTAACGAAGCTCATCATACTCTCCTGTAAACTGTATTTTGGCTTGATAATACCCGGTGTATCAGAGAAAACTATCTGATAATCATCTTCATTTACGATGCCTAAAATGCGATGTCTGGTGGTTTGTGCCTTAGGCGTAATGATGCTAAGTCGCTCGCCTACAAGCACATTCATAAGGGTTGATTTACCAACATTTGGCTTACCTATGATACTAACAAAACCTGCTTTATGCGCCATTAAAATATTTATTAAAAAAAATTTGCAGCACAAAGAAACGAATTATATCTTTGCATTCCAATTCGGAAATAGAGTTAAGGATTTAATTCAGCATTAAAAACGAGTTGTATAGAGTGCGGGGTGGAGCAGTTGGTAGCTCGTCGGGCTCATAACCCGAAGGTCGCACGTTCGAGTCGTGTCCCCGCTACCATTAGAGTGGTAAGTTTTAAGTAAAAAGTTATAAGTTAGGTTTAACTTACAACGTAAAACTTTCAACTTTAAGCTTGAAAATGGCCCGTTCGTCTAGGGGTGAGGACGCCAGATTTTCATTCTGGAAACAGGGGTTCGATTCCCCTACGGGCTACGAACCGCTTGAAAGTAAGGCGGTTTTTTTTATCAGTTTCAGTTCTGTAAAAATTGATGGTTGGTATTCCATATAAAATACAATATAATGCGGGGTGGAGCAGTTGGTAGCTCGTCGGGCTCATAACCCGAAGGTCGCACGTTCGAGTCGTGTCCCCGCTACCATTAAAGTGGAAAGTTTTAAGTAAAAAGTTATAAGTTAGATCTAACTTACAACGTAGAACTTTCAACTTAAAACTTAAAGATGGCCCGCTCGTCTACCGGTTAGGACGCCAGATTTTCATTCTGGAAATAGGGGTTCGATTCCCCTGCGGGCTACGAGAATCAATATCAAATGATGTCAAAACCCTGCAAATCAAGCATTTGCAGGGTTTTTTATTAATATCAAAGTCGCAAAATATGCATCAAATCACAATAAAAATGTGTGAAATTCGGTGTGTATCAAAAATTGATATCAGTACGCACCGAATCATCTTCAACAAGCTGAACATCAACATGTTCAATCACCAAACATCTTGATAGAAGAGTTCTGCAATCTTACTTTTGTTTCACTCTAAGTAAGTAATTATGAAAAGTAATTTCAATCTGCTTTATTATCTAAGAAAGCAAAAAGTCTACAAAGGCGGCCCAAGGGTCATTTATCTACGTATAACCGTAGATGGTAAGCGGGCAGAAATGTCTATTGGCCGTGATTGTGAATCCGAAAAATGGAACAGCTCTGCAGGGCGTGCCATTGGCACAACTAAAGATGCCAAAATCCTCAACAGTTATCTTGATAGCCTTCGGTTCAAGATGAGAATGGCCCATCAGGCATTAATTGACTCTGGCATAGAGGTGACAGCAACCAGTTTGCAGGGACAGTTTACAGGCAAATCCGAAAAAAGCAGATATTTATTGTGCCTATTTGCGGAACATAATGCGAAGATGAAGGAATTAATCGGGAATGGCTTTGAAGCCAATACACTCAAAGGCTACGTTACATCTGAAAGACATTTAACAAATTTTATCCAAAAAAAATATCTACAGGATGACATTCAAATCAGTCAGCTGAATTTTGCTTTTATTAATGATTTTGAATATTATTTAAAAGCAGACTGTAAGTGCACAGGTGTATCTGCTGCAAAGTACATTAAACACCTTAAAAAGATCGTCAATCACTGCATAGCAAATGGTTGGTTGAAACAGGCACCTTTTATTGCATATAAATCTACAGCAAAGGCCAAAGAACGTACCTATCTGACCCGAGAGGAAGTAGATAAGATCTCAGCCAAAAAATTTACAATCAGTAGGTTAGAACAGGTCAGAGATATTTTCATTTTTTGTTGCTTTACGGGATTATCTTATGCTGACGTTAAGAAACTGAAACATTCAGAAATCGCTTTAGGAATGGATGGAGAAAAGTGGATATTTACCAAGAGACAAAAAACTGATACTTCATCCCATATACCAATTTTACCCGATGCACTTGAAATATTAAATCGCTATAAGGACAATCCTGAATGCGAAAGCAGAGGTTTGGTTTTGCCGGTATCAAGCAACCAGAAAGTAAATGCTTATTTAAAGGAAATCGCGGATATTTGTGGTATAGATAAACATTTGACCTTCCATCTGGCAAGACATACATTTGCAACCACAATAACGCTTTCAAATGGAGTGCCCATTGAGACAGTTAGTAGACTACTCGGACATACAGCATTGAAAACTACTCAGCACTATGCGAAAGTTCTTGACATTAAGGTTAGTCAGGATATGAGCAAGCTCAAGGAGCAGCTTAGGATTAGTTAGGGTCTGTTATTCTGGAATCGAACAAATGAAAGCCCAAATATCTTTTGTGGCTTTCAACTTCACTATGTGCTTTGAAATTGATTTCAACCAAATTTCACCAAAAACTGGTAAATATTTCAGAATATTAGTCTATTTAATGATTTTTCATATTTTTGCAATGATGAAAGGCTCAAGACAAGCACGTGTGGTACTGGTACAGTGGAAAAGATTCACTGGAATTGAATTGGATGTTTTTTCTAGTCTCAGAAACTTCTGCGACAGCTATCCCGATTATAGTTATCATACCATCAGTAACTACCTGTCAAAAAAGAAAGAGCCTTTTGAAAATGATCAGATACGAATCGAGCGGAAACCAGTTTTAGCGAAACTGTCTAGGCCCAACCTCCCTAAGAGCTTGTTCTGGGATATGAAGTATTCCAACATCAATTGGCAGCGTTCTTATCGGATTGTTATTGAAAGAGTGATAACAAGGGGCGAAGAAAATGATTGGGAGGAGCTTTTAAGATTCTATGGTCAGGAGAAAATCGTGGATACGCTGAAAAATGAAATTGCTTCTCTTCCCGAAATCATAATAGACAAAGTATGTAAATATTTCCAGTTGAATAAACATCAACTGAAATGCTATATAAAAATACCGTCACAACAAACACACTGGATTTAATCCAAAAATTAATGAACGATCCAAAGCTGGAACAATTTTTTCTGGTTGGAGGAACCGCATTATCATTAAAAATCGGACACAGGATATCCATTGATATTGATTTATTTTCGATACAGAATTTTGATCCCAAAATCTTGCAGGATCATCTTCTTTGGAATTACGGTTCCAATTTGAAAGTAATTGGTACAGGTGCATTAATGGGCTTAATTGATGGAGTCAAAGTTGACTTTATTACCCATCCCTATCCAAATATACGGCCTATCGAAAACATCGAAGGGATCCGAATGGCATCATTGCAGGATATTGCAGCAATGAAACTAAATGCCATTGTTGGGAGCGGAGAGCGTATCAAAGATTTTGTCGACTTATATTACCTGCTCGAAAAACTCAACTATTCCGAAATGCTCAATCACTACTATCAAAAATATCCGAATGTGACCATAGATATGGCCAACCGCTCTGTAGCCTATCACCATCAAATCAATATGGAAATTCCAATAGACCTTATCGATGGAAAACTTCAATGGCAGAAAGTAGCGGATAAGTTGATAAATACATCAAGCCAATTCGGCACTGAAGCGGAAAATGAGCGAAACATCTATTCAGGGTTGAAGCTAAAGCATAATAAAGAAGATGACATGGGTAAAGATCATGGAATTAGCAGGTGAGTTTAATTGGCTTCATTTCTCAAGAATTAATGATAAATGGTTTTTTTTGCTCAAAACTTGATTAAGAAACTCAATGGAAAGGACAGTAATTTATGATTTTAGAAAATAGCTTATCCCTTTAGTACCATCGGTTTAACTGGGTGTTGTTAAGGGTACAAAGATATCTCCCTTGACGAATCTAATTTCAAAATGTTCAAATAACCCGCCAAAGGGGGGGATTTTAAAGTGGCTAACAGAAGTAAATTTGATTCGGTTTATGTCCCATTTTTACTGAAACCTGCTACACATTTTATGCTTAAAAATGATAGCAAATTGGTGCAGGGGATAATTTCTTTGTCGTAAAACCAGATTATTTGGAAAGTAATATTCAGACAAAAAAAATGGGATTAAGGCTTAGAACTACAGTAATCTTTAACTAATATCTAGGTAAGTAGAAAAACCTTAAAAAAAAAGTTAATTAACAAATAATTAATACATTAGGTTTTATTTGTTAATTTTTTTTAAATATTTTTATTAAAAATAAATCATTATGAAAATAAAATGTTTTTCACTTTTAATATGCAGTCTTCTTCTGTTAGGTGCTCAATGTAAGAAAGACGAAAATGATATTGATCAATCATTATGTAATAATGCAAAAGTAATTAGGTCAACCTGTGGTGGCATTGTAATACAGCTGCTAAAAAGAAATGATATTGGGAGTAGCTGGACCGATCCTTCTGTCACTAACGGACCCGCCTATCCTAATTGCGTACTAACCAACACACTTCCGACCGACAAAAATAAACAAGGTCAACCTTTATCAATTAAATTTGAGGTAGTCACTCAATTTGAGGGAGGAAACCTTTGCGACATTGGAGGACTTCCCAGCAATAAGATATCTATAAAAGAATTTTTCGAATGTAAATAATTAAAACTTATGTATAACGCCTCTCTCAACAAACACCTAATTTCAATAATGTGTATCGTTACCTTAATGGTGACATCGATATCTGTTGTTTCGGCACAGATTGCTTCCAGAAATAGTAAAGAAAAAGTATTTTACCCAAAGCTTAAAGGGATAAACGTCGAAAGGAGATTTTCCATAAGTGATGAAGAAATTAGAGCATTATCAAAACAGGATTCCATTGAGAAAATAAATGGTTATCCATTCAGATTTGGTAAAGACGTCTCTGCAGACATTGATTTTATAGAGGCCAGTGAAAAAAGAAAAATTGGAGATTCAAGCTTTTGTTACTTGTCAGTTTCTTCTCCAAAAGCCTTCAGCATAAATTTGATTTTCGATAAATTAAGATTGGGAAATAGCGCTTTTATCAATATATATAATGACGATAACACTTTTGCTTATGGGCCAATAACTTCAAAAGATATCCAAAAAAACGGGGTGCTATGGACAGATTTAATCAAAGGGGACAAGATTATAATTGAATTAGTTACAACTGGCGATGTAGCTGAGAATAGTGTACATATATCTAGAATTATCCATGGATATAGAAATACTTTTACACCGAACGTTTTCGGTGACGCCTTAGCGTGTAATAATGATATTGCTTGTCCAGTGGGTTCAACGTGGAGAGATGACGCTAACTCAGTAGCCATGATACTTTTAGCTAATGGTACAAGATTATGTACTGGGGCGTTGATCAATAGCGTTCCTAATGACTACAAACCGTATTTCCTTACCGCATTTCATTGTCTGGACGGAAATTCAGATGCTAATTTATCTAATACCGAACAATCTGCTGTAAACAATTGGTTATTCAGGTTCAGATACGAAAGTCCTACCTGTAATGGAACGGATGGAACTGATTTTGTCACATTCAGTGGAGCAGATTTAAGGTCTGCCCACCAAGCTACTGATATGACACTTTTGGAATTATACAACAATCCTGCCGTCGTTGGTTGTATTTCCTTCGCAGGATGGACGAAATCAGCAACCGCACCATCTTCAGCAACTACTATACACCATCCTGCTGGGGATGTAAAGAAAATCTCTTTTGATAACAACTCATTAATAACGAACAGCAGTGTAATAAACTGGTTTGGAGGGACTACTTCTCCTGTTAACTCCCACTGGGTTGTGGGTTTGGATAACGGAACCTCAGAGGGAGGTTCATCAGGGGCGCCCCTTTTTGATCAAGACCATAAGATTGTCGGTCAACTCCATGGCGGTGAAAATGGCTGCGCTCCAATAACCAAATATTATGGGAGATTTGATCTGTCATGGAATGGTGGTGGAACAAATGCAACAAGACTGAGCAACTGGTTAGACCCATCCAACACTGGAACTAATTCCCTGAATACCGTTTACCCAGGCAATATCTCAGGGCCGAAGTATGTTTGCCAAGAGGGAACTTTTAGCATCACCAACCTGCCTAATGGAGCAACTTTCACTTGGAGCATTGAGGGAGCGGGTGGTACACTTACTAATATCGTGGGAAATCAGGTCACTCTGAACAAGACTAATGATGGGATATCGGTATTAAAGGCTACCGTCACAACAAATTGTGGTTCTTACGTCTTGGAAAGCTTTCAAATTCGTATGGGCGTTCCTTATAGCGTAAGAGTTACAGAACTTTATTGCGAGGATGGTTGTGGTGGAACTCTTGGTGATGGGACGATTTTATTATGTGGCGAACCTAACCTATATAGTGACTATAATAATCTCTTTAAATATGATATTGGACAGATACCAGCCTTCCCGGTCGAGCTAAATTATTATATTCAAAATATTAACGGTATTTTTTTTCAGAGCAAGATTATCACCACCACTCAAACAGGGATTATATACTTGCCTGAACAAATGCCCCTTGGTTTTTACAATTTAGAAGTTTGGTTGAGCGGCACAGAGTGTATAGAACCTATGTGGGAAGAAGGCTTCGTTGCTGTCAGTTGCAATACATCCAATATAGTCGTTTACCCTAATCCAGCAAGTAATGAGTTGAGAATCGGATATAAAAAAATTGGAGCAACTGCCGATCAAACTAAAAATAATGATTTAAAAGAAGAAAAGGATTTTAGTGTAAAGTTGTTTAACAAAAATGGTGTTTTATTAAAAGAAGCAAAGACTACTGCAATAAACAAGGAAATCCAACTTCAGGTATCAGATTTACCAAATGACACGTATTTTTTACACATCCTTCAGGACAAGGAGATTATCAAAAAGCAGGTGATAGTACAACACTAACTTAACGCCTTGTCAGCCGATAAATACTGCTATCTGGGCGATTCCAATTTTAAAATAAAGACGACGTCTCTTCAAGAGGTGAAATTACGCTTTTTTAGAAAATGGTTGAACCCATTATTGCCAGAGGGCTAAACAGCTATTAATTAAGGGCGCAACGAGCGCCCCTAATTAAATTACTTCTCCTCTATTGCACAAAACACAAACTCCGTAAATGCAAAATCGGAACGAAGGTGGATTGTGTGTCCGGGTTCGATAGGCCACAAATGAAGGATGGCCAAAACACATCTATTTGATTTTTATTTTTTTTTGTCGCCTGTGTTGCAGTTTCTTCTTTAGTAACCGCGCTTTGTTGAGTTCAGTCTCTTTGTTTCTAAGGCTCTGCTCCGCCTGCAGCAGTTGCTCTTGGTTGAGTATGATTTCTTTTGCAGCCCTAACCAGGCTATCCCTTGCAGATACAAATGCCAAATCCACACGATTCAAATATTCTGGATTATAAGCCCTTAAGTACAAAAGTTTATCACTATCCAAAGCCAGCGAGGCATTTCGGTTCAGTATGTACGCAGTTAATCCAGTTAAAACTGCAATAAAAATAAAACCAGAAAATATGCCCACAACCAAACCCTTACTATTCTTGTCAAGATAATGGTGATGTTTAACTGGGATGATGTCCGGCACTTTTTCTATTTTCCGATTTAAACTGACCAACATAGCTTTTAAATCCTCCCGGTCTAATTTTCCATTAACATCAGTTAACTCCTGTAATACCTTTTTGAAATCATCACCATAATTAGCAGGTTGGGTATTGATTAATGTCCGGACATTATCTTCCAGCGCTTTGCTCTGAGTTGCCAAGGCCTCTAAAATCTCTCCAAAATTATCTAATGATTGCTCTACTGTTTTCATGTCATTTAATTTAATTACCTACTCATTCCCCGGCTTTTGCCCTTAGCCTGAGATTTCTTTTTTCTTTTAATAAATGGCTCGGGTTCTGTGGCAAGGGTGGGAAGTTCCGATTGCAGCAAAACCTCGAGCAAGGAGGTGCCGGTATGATCAGACTGAATATGATTACGAATCTCATTAACCAGATTCTGCATGGTAGCGGGTTCTTTTGTCCCTGCCGGAGAATAGGAGGTATCTAAAGCTATTGCATTAAATTCGGCATTCAGCTTACCATAACTTAGCGACCTGTCAATCTCGGAGCCCTTGAACACATAGCCATCCTTGTTAAAAGAAAGTCCCTGAATCTTCTGGGTATTCCCATTGTATTTGAAAATAATTCCAACCCCATCATTTTTCAGGGCCTGCTCAAAGTTTCCCCAATTTTTTGTAACGGCTTTCGCATATATGATATGGTCAAAAATCTCATACTTAACCTTATCAGCCCCCTTTAGTGCCTGTCTATTCACATGCATTTTGCAGGAAGCTAAAAATAAACCATGAGCCTTGGTCAGTTCCCGGCATACCTTCGCGTTTTTATGGAACAGGTTTTTATCAGAAATGGTCTTACCTGAATTTGAGACCCGGTTATACACAATATGTACATGCGGATGCGATTTATCTTCATGCCTGACAAAAAGTACCTGCGTATCTTTGATGCCAATCCTATCAAGGTATTCATTTGCCATTTCCAGCATTTTTTCATCAGTTAGCTTCAGCTTATCCTGCTCACTGAGGTTTAGGGAAATGTGACCAACCGCTTTAGTTAGCTCCGGATTTGCGGAACGCTGAAAATTAAAATCTGCAATCGTCCTTTTCACGTCAGCGGTCCTGATGCCCAAGCCATCAAGCACTCTTGCAGTATCCTTTTGAACTACATAGCGCACGCAGCCACCAAAACTCTTTCCCGATGTTATTTTGCCAATCATAAATCATTCATTGTTTTCATATGATCTTCAATTTCCGAGATCAGATCCTGACAGCGCTTAGCCATAATCAGCAGGCCCAGTTGGTGGGCTTTTTTCGTCAGCTGATTTAAATTGTTTGCCATGCCTGCAAGTACCCTGTGAGCAGAGATTTCCACTTCTCCAAATCTGCTCATTACCTTGGATGAGATTACTGAATGCCTTATAAAATCACTTATGCCCATTCCAGCTCGCTTTGATTTTTGTTCCAAAAGAAATCGCTCGGTGATGGTTAACCGCAGTCTGACCATACTTTGTCTTTTTATTTTTTTTGGTGGTCTTCCACCTTTTTTCTTTGGTCGAATTTCCATACTAATCTAATTTAGGTCTTTATGGCGGCAGCCACTTTCTGCGACCATCGGGAGCGGAAAGCAAGTTCTTTTTCCCCGGGAAAAAGGTTTTTGTGGTAACAAAAACATAAACTTGCTCCCTCAAAATTTTTAAAAAACCCTTTCTCAATAAACCGGTTCATACAACGTTATTTATTTAAAAAAATCAAACTACCTGATGGATTGAAAGATGGCAGATAAGTAATGTAACCTGACCTGGATAAATCCGTAATACACTTATGGTAAGTGCTGGTTGATCTGATCTTTGAAATCCTCATTAGCTTTTTCCTGGTGACCACGACCGGATTCATCCGGCCACCACTGGCCCAGCACTGAACGATTGATGTAAAGAGACTGATATGTATGGGCGAAATCACATGGTCTTCCGCTGCCTTGCACAGGAAGATTGTTAATGGTGTAGCCATTTTCATCTCAGAATATTAGACGTTTTTGGAAACTGCAGAACTTTGTTGATTTCCTCCATGCTGTAATACATGGTCCCGCCAATTTTGGTAAAGCTGAGTGTTCCGTTATTTCTAAGGGTTTGAAGAGTTCCGGCCGATATGCCCAATAACTTCCTGACCTCATTGCTACGAAGCCATTTTTTATCAGCGGGTTTTTCTGGAGCCAGAAAAGCTTTAAGTTCTTTAAATAGATCTGATTTAAAATCCATCAAATCAGATTTGGTCATAATTTCTATAGACATAAAATTCAATTACTTTGGCGACATTGCCAATACGAAATTGAATCAGAAAAGTACGTTTTAAATGACCATTTATATGCTTTGGTCAGATTGGTTGTATTTTACTTAGGTTCCAGCGGTATGATTTTAAATAGCTTATTGGACTCCGCGACTTCTGATCCCTTAACTAATTTAGTAGATGTATTGGCTGGAAAGTAATTCCGAAGTGTTTCCGGGGAGATCTCATTTTCTCCTTGCTGAAAATATCTAGCAATCATTTTGTACCAGGGGCTTTGAGATTGTGAACGGGCCAGCTTTTTGCCATCTGGCATTTCAATATGCTGGATTTGTTTAATTAGATCGACCAACGTAGGGAGGTTCCCTTCAAGAATTCTGATCTTTTGGTCTGGATCGAACCTGCTGATCGATTTCAGTTTATTCTTCAAGTCATTTATCTCCAACTTCAGTGCTGAAATTTCCAGGTCTTTTTCAGCCACGACAACCTCTATTTTTTTAGAGATATTCCATGTATCGAGCTGTGCAATGGTACCCTTGAATTCTCTAAGTTTTTTTAGGGTTTCAATCGTGTTGAGTGAGGAAACCTTTTTTTTAAGGTATTCAATGATACGGTCGTCCACTATCGTCCAGACATTTAAGAAGAATTTTTCTTCCAAGCCTGGGTTTCTTGAAATAAACCAGTTAAGATGATATTGATAAAATGCTGTATATTCCTCAGAAGAGAGTCTAAACAACTTGGTGACAAAAAAATTATTCTCGAACTTCGTATTGAAGAAGAGTGGAAAACCTAAGTCAAAATGATGCGGTTTGCGAACTGATAAATCTCTAAACTTAAAATATTGCAACATATAATAGGTTTTGATGAGAGGCTAATTTAAATTTTCTTGGCAAGAAATGCAAATCGACCTAGATTACAGCCTTGTAAGGAAGTCCGTGTCTTTTATTGATATCTCTAGAAATACCAAAAAGGCTTAAAAAACCTAAAACCTGACAAAAACCGTTGACCTTATTCACCACAAAATAGTACTTCATTATGGATTTTAATCATGCTTATGAACTGATTACCGATAAGTTAGTCTTATGGACAAAGGATTTTATACGGATTCTTCCCAATATTACTCTTGCAGCCCTCATCCTCGTTCTTGGCATCTTCATTGCAAAGTCACTTCGAAAAATAGTAAACAAACTGATAAGAAAGGTTATACATAACGAGACGCTAGATAATCTTTTCAGCACACTTATCTATATCTTTTTAATAGGGATCGTAATTTTTATAGCATTAAGCGTTCTGCGGCTAGACAAAGCTGTTACATCAATATTGGCCGGTGCGGGGATATTGGGACTGGCTTTGGCCTTTGCCTTTCAAGATATTGCAGCTAACTTTATGTCAGGGATTTTCATCTCGATTCGAAAGCCATTATACGTGGGCGACATTGTTAAAATCAAGGATTACATGGGCAAGGTGGAGGAGATTAATCTTCGGGATACCGTCATACGAACTTATCAGGGCCAGATGGTGATTCTACCAAATAGGGATGTTTTCCAAAGCCCAATTGAGAACTACAGCCTTTTGGGGAAAAGACGGATCGACCTGGAAGTTGGTATTTCTTACGGTGATGACCTGGATAAGGCGAAACAAGTAACTCTGGACGCGGTAATGGATATCGATGGGCTCTCTGCCGATGAGGAGGTGGCCATGTTCTATACGGGATTTGGCGATAGCTCTATAAACTATGTAATCAGGATGTGGATTAGTACCACCGAGCAGGTTAATTTTTTGGAGGTGAAGAGCCAGGCCATCATGCGCATAAAAAAGGCGTATGACCAAAACGACATTATGATACCTTTTCCAATTAGGACGCTGGACTTTGGCATTAAAGGGGGTGTTTCCTTGAATGATACCAAAGCGACTGAATAATTCTAAAGTTCTGTCGGTAATAGGTTCATAGGCGCATGAGACCTTATACATTGTCTTTTTTAGTCCATCAGCTTATCATGTAAATTAGAATCTCAACTTATCGAAATTGTTTTTCAATTGTGTCAAGTAGGTGCATAGGAATGCAGGGACTGCAAAAGTTCGCACTCTTGCTGATGCTATATTTAACCAGCCCAAAACCTGTTTATGCTACAAACTGCCTGTTTACCCTGAACACCAGATCGTCTACATCAAATGGCTTGGAAATAAAGTCATCGGGTTTGCAAAGAAGATTGATATCTTTCATACCATGTGTGGCAGAAATCATGATCACCGGTATGTGACCAATTTTTTTAGCTCACTTGGAAATATTGCAAAGATCCCTTCCGTCTACTTCCCCTAGCATTATATCCAGTAGAATCAGATCAGGACAAAAGGATAAAATACTCTCAGAAAAAAGCAGTCCATTGCTTATTCCCAATACCTGAAAACCTTCCATATCCATTATCAGGGATAAGATTTCCAGAATATCTGGATTATCGTCTACGATCATTATTTTCTTTGCATCCATCTTATCTGTTATTAGATCCCGGAAAAAGTATGTAGTACCCTGATCTTATTAAGAACGAATTGGTTAGGATAAAGTTTTACTTATTAAAAGTGATAGTGGAATATCAACATTATGCCAAGCGATGATACGCTGAACATAGAAATGATTCCTTGAAACCTGATAAATCGACTTTGAACCAATTGACCAGATAGCAATTCGATATAGTCGGTCCATACAATCCCAGCTAATCTGCTATCAGCAGATTCAATTTTAGGTGGTGAAATCCGCTTTTATGTTTAGTTGATGTTATCCAAACAGAAGTCAGCTTAGACTTTATATAGTTGGCTATTGCAAAATTATTTTTAACTTTTGGGATGTTAACCTCGCTTTTAGCCATTTTTCCAATTTACCCTTCTCCGACACTGGCATACCTCCGTTTAGGGTAGCAGTGAACTGAAGAACAGTGTCTTTTTTAAGAGTATCTGTATTCATGTAAATCTTATTGGCTATACTATAACTTTTGATAGCCGGAAACAGGCTTTTAATTTCTTCCCGGATTTCTGGAATTTCGCTATCATCCTTATTTGCAGACACAGTCTTTTTGGCCAGTGAATCCCTGTTAAACACATCCTCCATTATACTGGCCTTTATCTGGGAAAAATCCACATTTGCCCTAGCATCGAGCCCCTGGCGAATAATGAGCTTGGTACCCTGAAGGTTATATACAGATAGTTTTGAACGGATGCTGTCGACGGTTGGTTTGGAGAGTTCCGCGCCAATTAAAAGTAAATCGATTTCTCTTGAATTCCTTGAGTACTTAAAACTCTTGTTAACCACCTGGGTATTACTGAAATTAAACTCCTCACGAATAAGTCGCTGTGCACTGCTTTCAAAGATACTTTTCTGTACAATTCCGTAAGCGAGATAAATGCTTGGCAGAACGGTTACCAAAACGGTAATTAGGATATATCTCGACACCTTTTTTTCAGTATTTTTATTCTCAAAGTATTTTTTGTTAAACTTCAAAAAACGAACAATCAGATAGGTCGAGATGCAAATGAATAAGCTATTGATAAAGAAAAGATAGATTGCCCCGGCAAAAAAAAGCAGGTTGCCCGAGGCTAGCCCAAATCCTGCTGTACAGAGGGGCGGCATCAATGCAGTCGCGATGGCCACTCCTGGAATCACATTGCTTTTTTCCTTTCTCGTCACCGCTATCGCTCCGGCCAAACCGCCAACAAAGGCAATGAATACATCCCATATCGAGGGCGTTGTCCTAGCCAGTAGTTCACTCTGGGCATCATGCAGTGGGGTGATATAAAAGTAGAGTGTCGAGGTGGCAATACTTATAAGTGCCGCAATAAGGAGATTTCTCCCTCCCTGTCGTACCAGGGCAAGGTCATTTGTCCCGATACCCAGTCCGATCCCAATTATCGGCCCCATAAGCGGCGAGATGAGCATCGCCCCGATGATTACGGCCGTCGAGTTGACGTTCAGGCCTATCGAAGCGATGAATATTGCAAATATTAGGGTCCATAGGCTTGGTCCAACAAAAACCGTATTGGCCTTGATGGCCGAGACTACTTCTTCCTCATTAGCCTTATCCAGATGGAGGTTGAACCTGCGCTGAAAAAATAATTTGATGTAAGCACCTAGGCCTGATTCGTGTTCTTTCATACTGCTATTTTTTTAATCCAGTTTGATTCCGGGCCGTTCCCCTTAACACTAGAGTACCCAATATGCCTGACAGACCAGAGGCAATTAGAATCCCATATTTTGCCTGTTCAACATATTCTGGACTCGAAAAGGCCAGTCCGCTAATAAAAAGAGACATTGTAAAACCTATCCCGGCAAGCAATGCAACCCCGATCATGTGTTTCCAGGTTCCGCCTTCAGGTAATTTGGCAATACCCAGTTTTACCATGATATAACAAAATAGCAATATTCCTGTAAATTTGCCCAATACCAATCCCGCTGTTACGCCAATGGATACCGGATTGATTATAGCGGTGAAAAAATCAGCACCGATAATTATGCCTGAGTTTGCCAATGCAAAAAGGGGCATAACCAGAAAGGCCACATAGGGGTGTAACGCATGCTCAATCTTTTGGAGTGGGGTTTCTGCAGCGAGGCTGAGGTTTTTCACCTGCTGTATGGTATGGTGCTGGTCGGGGGTGGTCAGCGTGCTATTACTGGGGATCTCGCGGTCAAAATCATCAGTTAGTTTACGCAGGTTATTGGAATATACCTCTTCATCAATTCTCGTCCTTGCCGGAATAGTAAAGGCGACAATTACCCCGGCAAGAGTAGCATGAACGCCTGATAAAAGGAACCCTATCCATACAGCAATCCCGAGTATGAGGTAAAATGCACTGCTTCTAATACCCATTACGTTTCCGATAATCAACACCAATAAAAAGATTCCGGCAATGCCAAGGGCTACAAAGTTGACCTGTCCGGTATAAAAGAAGGCGATAACCATTACTGCTCCAAGGTCATCCGCCACAGCTAGTGCAGAGAGAAAAACCTTGATGCTAGCAGGGATGTGCTTGCCTGCCATGGAAAGCAAGGCTAGTGCAAAGGCAATATCAGTAGCCATCGGAATTCCCCAGCCATGGGAGGCACCTGTCCCGCTGTTGATCAAAAAGTAAATTGTCGCAGGAACAAGCATACCGCCCAATGCTGCTGTCATCGGTAGCAATGCCTTGGAAACGGTGGAGAGTTCACCCTCCATAAATTCACGTTTGAGCTCAAGGCCGATCACAAAAAAGAAGAGTGCCATCAGCCCATCATTTATCCAGATGTGAAGGGGCTTATCGAGCAGGTGCTCGCCTAAACCAACCATAAAATGCGTTTCCCATAAAAGATGGTAAGATTCACTAAATCCGGAGTTTGCCCAGATGATAGCCAGCAGTACACTAATCAGCAAGACAATACCACTAGTGTATTCCAGGTGGACAAAACGACTAACTGGGGCTATTATTCTTTCTATCGGGCTTTTTGGTATGCTATTCATTAAGAGGGTTTTTGATGGATTACTAAAGGCATAAAAATACGCTTTTAGTCGGATTATTGTTCCAAACCATGTAATAAACGAGGTACTGACACCTGAAAATTAGCATCGCCGTTCCACTATTATTCATGTACATCACCGTGTAGATATAAGCGGTTGGTATAAATTACAGGCACGCTGAAGGTTTGGCGTTCATAGCCCAGTTGATATGCAACGAAGGAATGACAGATTTTTTTATCCAACCTAGGTAATGAATTGTAAGTTCAAAATAAGCTCAACTTTACTAACACGTTCAGGTTGAAAATAAGCCACCCCATTATGAAACTCATTAGACTATGAAAGAAACCAATTAATCAAACAATAAATCGATTATCAAGAATTTATATAGAAATAATTCCACAGGAATCGTTTTGGCTAGATTATCTAAAATTAATAGCATGAAAAAATGTAGTAGCATCATCAGGACAAGCAGAATGATAACTTGGGGTAGGAATGTAAGGCGAATTCATGTAATGCACCTCTTTTATACATGCATTATCCTAATAGGTATATTAATGAGGTTGTTGAATATTGATGCCTTTAACGTCTTACTTTCGCTGCTTTTATTGCTCCTGCTGATTACCGGATATGCTTTTTTAGCAATTAGTTTAAGGGACCATATTAAATATTTTGGAACCCATATATTGATACTGGTGACTGGCCCCCCTCGCTGGCAATGTTGAAATTGGTCCGATTTTCACTGCTAGTTGTATATTCTCTCTGATGTAATGATTTGGGTTTCTTCTTTTGTCATTCCAATATTACTAATCAATATGTTAAGGAGCCGACAATATCTTCCCTTTCCGAAGATAATCTGGCGTTTTATGGGATTTATCGCGGGCTAAATATTTCAAAAAAGTAATTGCCACTTTAAGGTCGGTTACTCAAATAGTCGAGTAAGCAAACCCTATCATTTCATGATATAGGTGACTCCACTTTCCAGTAGAATCACACTGAGATGAAAAGCCCTTAGTCCATAAGCGGTATTTAATCCTTTTCTATGAGACAACAGAGTATTATCTAAATGAGCACAGTGGATGTTTGCCCTCATATGACAGCGGTTTTGCCTTATCTGCAACGGCTTTTTTTTAATACTTCTATTTACGAAATAGCAAACGTAATCATCAAAGACACCATCAGCACATATCCACCAGTGATTTTGGCGATCAGGAATATTCCGTTCAGAGGGGCATGCGTGATGGAACTTAGAGCGGCGGCCATTTCCATTAAGATGAAATTGGAGGTATTCAGATGTAGAAGACCTGTCAGATTTACGTGTAGGCAAAAACAAATCCTATCCTTACTCATAATAAAATTGCCCAAACTAAAAAAATGGATTAACCCATTTTCTGGCCTGCTAAATTAAAGCTCGGCAGATAATAATTTAACAGATGCCCTTTTCTGATAATTGGGATCAAAGTGCACATATTTGATCTTACCTGAACGGTCAATGATATAAGTTGCAGGAACGGGTAAGGTATGACGGCTATTGCCATTATTCGCTTCCAGATTAATTCCGTAGCCCTTGTATTTAGTAAAGGTTGCATCATCCATCATAAAGTTTACACCGTATGCCTTCATAATATTATCATCCTTATCTTGAATAATGGAAAAACCAGCTTTGGTTTTCTTTATTGTTTTTGAAATGTTATCGCTCGTTTCAGGTGTAACTCCTATTACATAAGCACTTTTACCGGTAAGCAATTGCAAAGAATCCTGAAGTTCTTTAATGTGCTTATTGCAATATGGACACCATTGACCCCGGTAGAAAAAGAGCACAACAGACTTGTGGTCTTTTAATAAACCCTGCAAACTTATTTTTTTTCCATTTTGATCTACCCCGCTAAAGGATGGCGCTTTAGTGCCAGCTGTTAATCCTTTTTGTGCATTTGCATTAAAACCCAGCATGATAAACAGGGCGAAAATTAGTATAATTCTTTTCATCTATATTAAAATATTGGCAGGAAAGAAAATACTTCCCTGCCTGTTTTCTACATTTTCCCTTTCGACATTTTACTGTCAGACATTTTAGATTTCTCCATTTTAGTTTTTTGCATCGAATCTGCTTTCATTTTCGACACTTTACTTTTCTCCATCTTATCCATTTTCTTATTGCCCATTTTTGTCCTGTCTCATGTCAGACATTTTTCCCTTTTCTTGTTGAGGAACGTTCGCAACACCTGATGCAGATAAACTTACTACTACCAAAGCAGTAAAAAAAAGCTTACCTGCCGATTTTAAGATTTGATTTTTCATGTTATTGTGTTTTTGTTTCACTATTGGTCGCCAATCAAGAGAACTCCTTACAATAAAAATCAATTTTTATTCATTTCTTTTTCAATTTGCTGCTGAATCTTAACTTTAAAAGTATCATCCAATTTGATTACATCGGATGGAAAACCCGTGAATAGGCGGATGATGAGCATACTTTGCTTTTGGTAGGTTCTGCACAACGAACAGCCTGCCAAATGAACCTGCAATTGTAGCGCTTCCGACGCGGTAATGTTCCCCAATGTTCTTTTTTCGATAAGAAGAGTCGCTTGCTTACAGTTATATATTATTTTTTTTAGTGCTCCTGTCATATCAGTTCCAGTGTTTTTGAAGGCATGCCCTCAGGTTAAGTTTTGTTCTGTGCATAATTACCCAGAAATTAGCATCTGTAAGTTTAAGTTCTACACAGATTTTTTCCGATGCCAGGTCATCTATATGTTTCATAGAAAATACCGAAAACCACAATACAGGAAGTTTTTTAAGGCAAGCATTTAAAATACCGCCAAGCTCCTTTACCAACAGCGGGTTGTTTTCGTCCAATCCAAAGCCCTTGGGGTAATGCTGTATATTCCAGTGCCCGTTATCTGCATCGAAGAAATTCTGCTGTTCTGTTTCAGCAGTCCTGATTGCGGCAATACCCTTTGATGCCTGCCTTCGGTAGAAATCTGCAACTTTGTTTTTAAGGATGCCAGTGAGCCATGTTTTCTCGCTGCTCTTTCCTTCAAATTTGGAAACCTGCTGAAGCGCAGCCAGAAAAGTATCCTGTACTAAATCCCTTGCTATCTCCTCATCGCGGAGCCTGGAAAAGGCAAAACGATACAGATAATCTGCATACTGTTCAACCCAGGTTACAGGATCGCTCTTTAACGGGCTATTTATTGTGGTCTTTTCCTGTTCCATTTTTTTTATTAAATTGTATAAATATAGTACTTAAGCATTTAGTCGCTGAAAAATTAATTCCTTACAATTTCTTTTATTTTTTTGTAAGGATTCCACAGGAATAGCGACCAATGATAAAAAAATAAGCTTATGTCCAGAAAAATAGCATTACTCTTACTTTCAATATGTACGATAAGTTTTGCCTTCACTAGTAAACGCAAGGAATCGGCTCCGAATGGTTTTGCAGTAGTAGAACTTTTTACTTCAGAAGGCTGCTCAAGTTGTCCGCCAGCTGATGCATTGGTTGCCAGAATAGAGAAGGAAAATCAAGACAGACCTGTTTACATCCTGGCCTATCATGTCGATTATTGGGATCGCCTTGGCTGGAAAGATACCTTTAGCAATCGTATATTTTCTCAAAGGCAGAATCAATATGCAAAATGGTTAAACTTAAGCAGCGTTTATACGCCACAGATTGTGGTAAATGGCAGTAGAGAATTTGTCGGTTCAGAAGAAAAAACACTGCGGAGCGCAATTACGTCTTCGCTTTCTGAAACAGGCAAGGTAAAACTTGCAATCTCCGTTTCGGGGCAAAGCACCATACTCAATTATCAAATCAACCAACCAACATTGGGCTACAATCTACTTGTTGCCGTCATCACCCCAAACGCAAGCAATAAAATTGAACGTGGCGAAAATAAAGGAAGAACACTTTCACATGTGCAGATAGTGCGCAATCTGGAAAATTTCAGGCTAAACGGGAAAGATAAAGGAAGTGTAGATTTCCTCCCTATAAGAGGAATCCAGCAGGGCAATGCCGAAATCATCGCCTTATTACAAAATGAAAAAACAGGACAAATAACTGCAGCGGCAAAGCTTAAATTTTAAGGCTAAAAGGTCAGATCTTTTAAGGTCAGATTTTCGTTAATGATATAAAATATTTCAATGAAAGAAATCAAGGAAAAGCATGCATTTCTGATGCGTTGGACACATTGGGTAAACTTCCCGGTGCTTACGGTAATGATCTGGAGTGGCTTATTTATTTATTGGGCAAATGATGCCTATGGAATTTCGATTTTCAGCTTTACCCTGATTAAATTTTTTCCTGAATGGTTTTACAAGTACTTCCACATCCCCCATCGACTTGCCGAGGGTATGGCTTTTCACTTTCTTTTTATGTGGTTCTTTTTCATCAACGGACTGCTTTACATTGCCTATACTGTATTTTCCGGCGCATGGAGGGAACTTGTTCCTAAAAGAAACTCGTTCAAAGAAGCCTGGCAGGTACTTTTGCATGACCTGCACATCAGAAAAACCACTCCGCCCCAAAAAAAATACAATGCGGCGCAACGAATTGCCTACAGCGCAATTATTTTAATGGGTGCAGGTTCAGTAATTACCGGGCTAGCAATTTATAAACCAGTACAACTTTACTGGCTATGCTGGCTTTGCGGCGGCTATCATTTTGCAAGGATAATCCATTTTACCTTAACCATTGGCTATGTCCTTTTCTTTGTCATACATATCCTGCAGGTGGCACTTGCCGGGTGGAACAATTTCCGGTCTGTTGTCTCTGGCTTCGAGGTAATAGAAACTGAACCACAAATCCGAGAGGAAAAAACACTAACAGCAAACAACGCAGAAAATGAAACCAACAGATCAAAATAAAACTAAGAAACCACTTACCATCGAGCAAAAAATAAAGAGAAGGAATTTTATTTCATTTGGTGCTTTCTTTGCCTTGGGTGGTGGAGCAGTTGCAGGCTGGAAATGGCTACTTAACTCGCCCGAAGAAAATGCCGGCATTACCGGCGGTGCCAGGGCACCGCTGAGAAGGGCGCTAAACAAGACAGAACTTTTCTTCCGTAATTTCTTCAGTAATAACCATCTGGCTAAAACCTATCCAAAAGAAAGAGCGGCAAAGATTGTAAGGGTTAACAGTCTAATCGGCATTAAGGATGATAAAGATTTCGACATTAAGAATTGGAAGCTGGAAGTTAAAATTGATCCTAAAGAACCTTTAAAAATCAGCATTGAAGAAATCAAGGCATTACCCAAAACGGAAATCGTATTTGATTTTAAATGTGTTGAGGGCTGGGATCAGATTCAACATTGGGCAGGCGTTAAATTGAGTGATTTTTTATTGCATTACAAACTTGATGCACTTGCCGAAAAAAACTATATGGGATTGGAAACGCCCAATGGGAAATATTATGTTGGGCTCGAAAGAGACAGTGTACTTCATCCACAAACAATTCTAGCCTACGAGATGAATGGAAAACCGATAACCAACGATCATGGTGCGCCTTTAAGGTTAATTATTCCGGTAAAATACGGTATTAAAAACCTTAAAAGAATCGGAGTAATGTCTTTTAGCAACCAACGTCCAAGAGATTATTGGGCGGAACAAGGCTATGACTACTATTCGGGATTGTAAAAATGGGGAATAAAAATTCCCCAGGTAATCAAATTTTATCTTTAAATTCAGGCTTTATCAAAGCATTCATACTTTTCCTGAGCTTTAACACTTTGGGCATGGATACACCTTGAATATAGCCACTATTGGGATTTAGCCTGTAATAGCCTTGGTGGTAATTTTCTGCAGGATAAAATACTTTGAAAGGTACAACCTGCGTTACGATTTTATCGTTATAATGATGACCGGCATTTACCTTGGTCATTACCTCTTCCAATACTTTTTTTTCTTCAGCGTTACGGTAAAATGCAACCGAGCGATAATCCTCTCCTTCATCTGGCCCCTGCCTATTAACTGTCGTTGGATCGTGAGCGTAAAAAAATGCCTCAGCGAGCTGGCTATAGCTAATTACATCAGGGTTATAATAAACCTGTACAGATTCGGCATGACCTGTATTATCCGAACACACCTCTTCATAGGTTGGATTTCTTGTATTTCCCCCTGAATAGCCAGATACTACTTTATCCACGCCTTTCAATTCGCTCATGCCTTCTGCCAGTGCCCAGAAACATCCGCCTGCAAAAGTTGCCACTTTTTCATTTGCCTTTGGTTTGGGTAAATCAGCAAAGGCCTGCTGGTTCTTTTTCGTCTGTGCATCGGTGCATGATATAAGAAAAACCAATCCTACCAACCAAAATTTAGATATTTTCATAATTGTCAAATTATTTTGATGGAATAAATTTCAGTGCATAAGAATTCATGCAGTAACGCTGCCCGGTGGGTTCTGGCCCATCATCAAATACATGTCCCAGATGGAGGCCTGTGCTTGCCTCTACAACTTCATCTCTAACCATGCCGCCAGAAATATCGCGGACGATTTTAATTGCTTTGGCATCAATCGGTTTAAAAAAACTAGGCCAGCCGGTACCTGATTCAAATTTAGTATCTGAGCTAAATAGTGGTTTTCCAGTTGCGGCACTAACATAAATCCCTTTTTTGTGATTATTCCAAAACGGGTTTTTGTATGGCGTTTCCGTTCCCTTATTCACCATGATATCGTAAGCCTGCGCAGAGAGCACCTGCTTCCAGTAAGCCGCTGTTTTTGCCTGTGGATATTTTTTAATATCTCGAGACAATGTTCCTTTATCGATGGGTTTATTCTGACCGCAGGCATTCAATGCCAGTCCCAGAAATAGTATGCTTAATAATCTTAAATTTCTCATATTTAATTGGTCGTTAAAAAATTTAAATCCTTACAAAAGCCAGAGAAATAATTCATCTAAGCAACTTATGTAATGTAATTTACGCATAAAACACATGGCTGGTTCTTCACCGTATTGTAAGTATAAATCACAATGACATGACTCCATACCTCCAATAATAATGCTTCTTAAAGAATGGTAAACCATTACAGTTGAACCCGGTCAAACCGTAAATTAAAATTTGAATTAAATCATTAATTATCTTGCGTCATAGGTTTGGAGGTACTGGGTCAGCTAAAATGTTTTCTCCATTTCCAGGTGGAATCCATTATCTTTAAATTGGCTGAACCAGTTAAGATTAACCCAATTACACCAATTCTTGATTATTTGTAACCTCATTAGTTTGTAGGGTTTATGAAAGAATCATTTTTAGTAAGGCGGGGTCAATCGACATTTATTTAGCCAATTAATAATAGCGAGGCAGTCTTTTGGAACATCATGTGGAATTTACTATTTCTAAACTCCATTACTGAGCGTCCTAATTTTTTAATAGGATTTGCTCATCGATGAAGTCAAGTATTTCAGCATCAACATTTTGGTCGAATTTTCTTGCGAACAGATCCACTGATCGAGTTATGATACCGAAGTGCGACTTTAGTAATGTTTTTGGATGAGGACTTTGGTCATTTTCCCATAGAATAAAATGTTTCTCACGATTTTCTATTCTAGACAACAGTTCCTCATCTTTGGAATTACCTATTAACATAGGTATAAATGCTTCATCTGCGACGAATGTGTTTCGGTGAAAACGAAGATATTCTGGATACTTTTCATTGAATTTCAAAATATAGTCAAGTGCATACATGTCCAAAGTTATCCATGCCGAACCTACATATGGGGCCATCTGATTTGGAATCCGTCGCTTTAGAAATCTAAGATATGAGGATAAAAAGTTGATTGTTCTAGAGCATAGGATTTCGTACCACCGATCACCAAAATAATATTTATCAAAGCGGTACAGTCCGCCCCTGTCTTTGCCAGGCCACTTTTCTAAATTAGGTATCTGTAAGAAATTGATGAATATAGAATGTGGTGAATCCCGATAAAAATCATCAATTGCTTTATTGCTCTTAATTGGATAGTCTTGTCCACTTAGCACAACTATCCTGTCAAAGGTTTCCGAACAGCTTTTGATCTGCCTTAAACCCTCGAGAAGAGGCAAGGTAATTCCATATTTTCCCCATCTTGCATCGAATCGGTCAATGAATAATAATCTGGCGCCATATTCTTTAAGTGAATCAAATTGGGACATGTCCGATTTGCTGTCTATATGAATAAAAAAATGAGAAAAACCGTCATTCAGCCTATCAACCAGTCTATGGAGATGAGTTGGGTACTTATGGGCCATAATTATATAGGCTTTTTTCATAGGGCGATCCTAGTAATTTGTTTTATATAATAAAGGGTTTATCACCTCAATTGTTCGGTATTTGTTAGTCAATGTAGAAGGCTTTTTGGAGGCATGTAACTGAGTGATGTGGGTAGAACAACATGAAAGGTCGAATGTTTTGGTCTTCCTATTTTGTAACCCTTTTGGTTCAGAACTAAGCCTCAAAATCTCTAACACATACTGAATTCTGTATTTATTACGCTGTTTGGTAAGTAAACTAAGGTGGTCATCGTGAGTTGCCGGTTCTTTTAATATCGCATCATATTTTTCTATCGCAGCTTGTGCTCCACTTTCTATAGCAACAAGTATCGCAGCATCCTCTTAAATGCTGATGCTTCTTTTACATCTATTCAGGCTGTATGTAATATGCTTAATATCCTGTATTCACTTATATGCGACGCTCAATATTGTATTGCCAGGGGGCTTTCAGTTCCATTTCATAGGCTTTTCTTTCAATGCTTCCAGTTGCTTCTGAGGCTGATTGATATACCTCTTCTTCGTCGTTTATAATTGACATAAGACCTTTAGGCTTTCAGAACTGGAAAATGTGAGAGCGCTTTAAGAAAAATTAGGATAGATTAATCCTAAGTGTAATTTTATGCACATTTATGTGAATTTATATGTAATTGGCGAGTTGCGGAAACTGATTTTTAAGTAACGCGATGAATCAGTAATAGTTATTACTCTTCTAAATCTATCAGTTTAAGAAAATCAAGATCTCTTTTAGGTTTGATTTCCACATCATGTGGTTTATCCACCAATGTCACCATTCGCTGAGTCCTAATTCATTACAAAATAATAAAAAAATATTATTGAGCGATGAGGAGTAAAATATTCAAAGCGCTGTCTAAGAAATTTTAATTGTATCTTGGGTTTATTCTTTAGACTGTCTATTGATGTAAATAAGTCTATCTACCTGCCCATCAAGATTTAATATCATTAACTCCAAATAAACTTCAAAATCCACAAACAACATCATTTTTGGAAATAAGTGTTTTAGAAAATCTTTAGGATTTTCTTCATCTTGAAGATAAATAAATGCTAATGACTCGCTTTTAAGGTTGTAATGATCGATACTATCCGGCCATTCCAATTGCAATTTGCTGAGGAAGCTATTTACTTTCTGTTTTTCAATTATTTCTTTCATACTTAATAGTTACGAAGTGAAAGTTTCAGCAGATTCAGTTTATAGCTTTATGGAGTTTGTTAACTACAGCTTCTAAGACGCATCCTCAGATTTGAGAAGATTAAAATCTTTATGTATAAAGTTCAAAAGAGGCATTTTAGCCTCTTTTGAACGATAGATTAATCTCCAATTTTTTTCAATCCGATTTCGACCCTTCTGTTCTTTTGTCTTCCTTCTGGAGTTGCATTCGAGGCGATAGGAACTGTGCTACCGAAAGGTGTTGTAATCACTCTGCTTTCTTTAACCCCTTTGCTAATTAAGTATTTTTTCACCGTTACAGCTCGCTTATCTGATAAAACCCAATTGTATTTATATGCACCGATAGCATCGGCATGCCCTTTAAGAGAAACAGCATAATTGTCATCAATTACGGCTTTTGCTAACTCATCTAGCTTCTTGTAATAAGCATCCCGAACCGCAGGCTTATCAAAATCATATTCTAAATTTTTTGTCAAATCTGCAAGAGCTATTGCACTCACACTTGTAGTTTTTGCTTTAATTTCTTTAGCGCTATTAGTGGTTTTAGTTGCGTTTACAGATAAAAATAAAACCACAGCGGCTGACAGGGTAATAATTAGAGTCTTCATACATTTGATTTTTAGAGTTAATAATGAAAATTTAATCAATAACAAGCTGACTTTCAAAATGTTCTAACATAAACGTATAGGTTGTGATTATTTGTAATCAATGTAACACATAAAAAACTAAAACATACTTTACGTGCATAAATATCCACATTTGTATTATTTATTGCACAAAAATATTATCTACTTGTTTTGGATTTGAAAAGCCTTTTAAATCTACAATGCCACCCGAAACAAAATTATTACATAATTGAAGGCCGGTTGGTTTGGCGCCGAAAGCGGTAATTGCATTAACAGGGATGTTATTAGAATTTTTATTGTAATTAGCAGTAATTCGGACCTTTTCTAAGCGTGTATTGTCGGTTCTAATTACTACACCAAAATCCACTCCTTTCCCAGCTGCAGAAGAGGGTAAAAAGTTAATTGTGTCTGCAATCATTATCAATTGTTGATGTGCATCTCCAGGTTCAAATTTTGTGTAACTAAACAAAGCAAATCTATCATGGGTATTTGGAACCGAAAACCTAAAATTATTGTTTTTAGAAGTAATGAGAAAATTTTTAGCGCCCGATTCTATGCTGATACTCTTACTTGCATTATTGATAAACGAGTTTTTATTTATCGTAACTTTAGCTTCATAGTCTCCAAAAATGTGTAATCCTATTAATGCATCTGTAATTTTATTATTCTCTACAATGGCAAGTGGTACGGCAGCAGCAGTAGGTAAAAAGGTAAAGTTCAATATAATACCTGTAGTATTAACTCCAGTGTAAATTTGGTTACCAGTTACGCTTACCCCATAATTTCCCCTTACTTCGATTGCATATATTTTACCATCCCTAATTATATTGTTGGAAACTGTTGTGTTTTTTCCAACGGCTGATAAAGCTATCCCATCTATGGCCTGTTTTGGATCTTTACCTGTACCGGAAATTGAATTACCGCTAATAATTGTACCTTCAGTATTTCCCCAATCTTCAATACCCATTCTGCCTGCATTTACGACCTTATTATTTAAAACTTTACATCCAGAAATAAAATCAGATATATGATTCCCTGTTGATGTTAACGCATTTGAGTAAGATTTATTTATAACATTACTTTCGACAGTGGTGGAATCGGCACCATCCTCTGCATAGCGAATGCTTAAAGTATTTATTTCATTAGCTTTTATTATGTTGTATTTTGATGCTGCACCTGAAATCCAAACGGCTTCCATTCCAAGTATTTGATAACTTAAATGAAAATCGAAAATACAATTCTGTACGGTGAAACTTCTTGTATCTAAAACAAAAATGCAAGAATTGGCCCAGTCTTTAAATTTATAAAGACTTTCAGACTGGCTAAATGTTATATTTCTGATTATAGAATTGTCCGATTTTTCTGCAAGGATATAACGACCATGCTCCAGCAAGTCGCCTTTCATTTCCCTACCTGCTTTAATAACCGTGCCTTTTTCACCATAGATTTTTGTGTTGCCCTTGAATCTAAGTGTTTGGTTTATAATATAGACGCCAGCTTTTAGATAAATATTACTTGAATCTGAGATCAGCTTCTGCAAACCTTCGGTGTCATCAGACATTCCATCTCCCTTAAGATTGTACAAGTAAAAAGGATGATTTGTTATTTCATCTTCATTAACTGGAGATTTTGCGTTCGGTACCGAAGACGATTTTGTGCAAGAAAGCAATATAACTAATGAGCAGGAAATGACGGATAACATTTTCATAACTTGTAAATGAATTAGATAAAACTGATATTCTTAGCTCAAAAAAATATACAAATTATTTCCGTGTTGTATTAAAACTAAGACGTAAAAAAAAACGTATAAGACATTAGGAAGCTATGTTATCGCGTGAACGGTAGTTTAATTTTTTAAATATAAATACAAAATATAACTATCTGATTATAAATTAATTAAAAAATATATTATGATTAAAACTTTTAAGCGCTTTACTAGCAGTTTGCAGCCACTTTTTATTTTCCTGTTCCTATGTTCGGTAATTATAAGCTCCTGCTCGAGCACTAAAAATACCATTTACTTCAATAATCAGCAAGATGAGGTTTTAAAGGCTAGTAATTTATCGTCAAAAAATGTGATTCAACCTAACGATATATTGAGTATTGCTGTAACCAGTTTAAATCCTGCAGCTACCGAAATATTTAACAAGCCTAATAATTCTTATGTTAGTACAAGTAGTGTTACTGGTGCCAATCTACAATCGCCAGGTTATTTGGTAAGTAACGAAGGAAATATTCAGTTTCCTGTTTTAGGTACGATGAAAATTACGGGATTAACAACAAATGAACTTCGAGAGAAAATTACTACTGAACTGCTAAATAAAAAATTACTTGTTGATCCTATAGTTATTGTTAGACAGTTAAATTTTAAAGTTTCTGTTTTAGGAGAAGTCGGTCGGCCATCTGTAGTTAATGTACCAAGTGAAAAAATATCATTACTAGAAGCCTTAGGCTTAGCTGGGGATATTACAATTTATGGTAAGAAAGATAATGTTATGATTATCAGAGAAGAAGATGGTGTAAAAAAGATCAAAAGAGTTAACTTAAACACCAGCGAAATATTTACTTCAGATTATTACTACCTCAAATCGAATGATATCGTTTATGTTGAAGCTAATAAGGCAAAAGTTGCCAGTTCAACAAGAAGTTCTACGCTTATTCCAATTTTATTAAGCGCACTCTCTTTTGGTGCGATAATTATTGACCGCATTGTGAAATAAATATGAATATCACTAGAAAACCATCGGAACCCAGAGCGCCCGGCGAATCAAAAGGCCACATTATTTTTAGGCTTTTGCCTTATTGGCCATTATTTTTAGGATTATTTATAATCGCAATAATTGGCAGCTTAATTTATCTTAAAATTACGCCCTCAATTTATGAGGCCAATGCCAGAATTTTAATTAATGAGCGAAAAGTTGATGATGCTTTAAAATCTAGCGACCCGATGGCTTCGACACTTAATACAAAACAAACTGTAGATAATGAGCGAGAAGTTATAATATCCAACCCAATAGTTTACAAAGTTGTTGAAGATTTAGGGCTATACTCATCAGTTTTTAAAAAAGAAAGATTATCTGATGTTGTAATGTATAAAAATGCACCTCTAAAAATTATTGTACAAAATCCAAATTCTTTAATTCCATTAAAGAATACAACTTTTACAATAGAAAGAGGTAATGTGGTAATTGATGGAAAAAAATACCCGTTCGATAGATGGCTAAAAATGCCATATGCAATTTTAATGTTTAGGTTAAATCCGGCTTACAAAACCGCTGATGGCGACAAGTTTAGCTTTGAGCTTACATCACCAAAAAAAGTTGTTGCCTCAATAGTTCAAAATATTAAGGTTACTGAAGCGAATAAACTTTCCACTATACTAAATGTTTCCCTTTTAGACCATGATAAGTATAGGGCTGAAGATATTCTTAACGACATTTTGCATGTGTACAGCTCTTCGGCTATCGAAGAACATAACTTATTGGCTGCAAACACACAGGAATTTATAAACAAAAGGCTAATGTCGGTAGAGAAAGAATTGCTAGACATTGAAAGCAAACTTCAAAACTACAGATCGAAAACCGGCGCCATTGATTTAGGTACGCAAGGGAAATTATATTTGGAAAATGTAAGTGTTAATGATCAAAAAGTCGGAGAAATAAATATGCAGCTATCTGTTCTTAATCAGGTAGAAAGTTATGTAAAGTCGAAAGATTTGACAGGTGGTATCGTTCCATCAACGGCAGGAATTAACGATCCAGGTTTATCCCAAATGGTTAAAGATATATACGAATTGCAGCTTACTGCAGAAAGTTTGCGTAAAACGACAGGAGAAAACAACCCAATGGTTGTTGCTTATACTGACCAAATAAATAAGATAAAACCGCAGATCTTGCAAAATCTGAGAAATCAACGGAATAGCCTTTCCGCAAGTAGAAACAATCTATCAGGCACAACAAACAATTATTCTTCTGTTCTACAATCTATGCCAGAAACTGAACGGAATTTAGTAGACATTAATAGGCAACAACAAATAAAGAGCGGAATATATACCTTCTTACTTCAAAAGAAAGAAGAAACAGCATTATCTTACATTACTAATGGATCTGATAGTAAAGTTATAAGCAAAGCTGAATCATCTGAATTTCCGGTAAGTCCAAAGCGAAAAATGGTTTTATTAGCCTCTATCTTTGGCGCAGGAATTTTAGGCATTGCTTTCGTATCTGTTAAAGAAGGTATGCGAAGAAATGTGATGTTTCAAAGTGAAATTAAGTCGCTTACATCTTTGTCGGTTATAGCTGAAATTAGTACAAACTCATCAAAAAATTATATTGTAATAGGTAGCCAGCAGAGAACCCTTATTGCAGAACAATTCCGAAGCTTGAGAACAACTCTGCATTTTTTGGGTATCGGTAAAAAAAACAAAAGGGTGATGGTTACATCGGCCATAGCGGGTGAGGGTAAAAGTTTTGTAGCATCCAATTTAGCAGTAACCCTGGCCATGACAGGTAAAAAAGTTGCTTTACTAGATTTCGATTTAAACCACCCGACTTTACATCATAAGTTTAATTTGAAACAAACCATTGGTATCTCCGAATATCTGGAAGGTAAAGCCACTGAAGCAGATATCATCCAGCCATCGTTAATTAATGAAAACTTATCGGTACTGTTAACCGGTAAATTACCAGCTGATCCCGCAGAATTAATTTTGAACGGAAGAGCTGAACAGTTACTAAATTATTTAGAGGTAGATTTTGATTTTATTATTGTAGACGTACCTCCTGTAGGTCCAGTTTCTGATGCTTATATATTAGCGCCTATTTGTGATGCAACCTTATTTGTGGTGAGACATGCTTACACACCAAAGGTTTTTGTAGAAAGAATTGATGAAAATATAAGGCTCAACAATCTTCCAAACCCTGCAATAGTATTTAATGCTGTTGCACAACGTGGGTTTGGTAAAAACAATTACGGTTATGGCTACGGTTCAGGGATGGTATATGGTGGAACTTATGACCAAAAATTAATTGAATAATATAATTTTTAATGGATAGAAACATATTAAAGTGGAATTTTATTTTTCAGTATGGATATGTGATAACTAATATCTTAAACGCCTTAATTCTATTACCCATTTATCTGCATAAAATTGATTCATCTACTTTAGGCGTGTGGTTGGCTACTGGAAATATTCTTGCCTGGATGACTTTGGCAGATCCTGGGGTAGGGGATGTTTTACAGCAAAAAATCGCACAATTAAGAGGACAAAATCAACCCGAAGAAATAAATTTAACCATCGGGTCTGGTATAGTAACCTCACTTTTTATTTTGCTACTCGCAATTATAGCTGGCATTGTTTTTTTCTTTTTAATTGGTGTAATAATTAATAAAGACGTTTCGCAATACCAAGGTCTACAGGTTGCGCTTTTAATATCAATAATTGCTACGGGAATGTCTTTGGTTTCATTTAGTTTATCCGGGATAAATCAAGGACTTCAAAACTCTGCACAAGTGGCAATTGGTTCGTTATCTGGCAATTTCATTTTTTTAATATCAAATGTTGTTTTGCTTTACTTAGGCTACGGCGTAATTTCAATTGCTTTTGCAAACCTTTGCCGTGCATTTTACATCAATATTTATAATTATTCGGCACTTAAGAAACAGTTAGAACGAGAGCAACTTAAAATAGTATTCCAACTGGAGCACCTTAAAAAGTTTGTTAAAATATTTTCATTTACATCCTTTTCTCGGATTATTGGTGGGTTTTCTGCAAGCCTTGATATGATTGTACTGGCAAGATTTGTTGCTCCTTCAATGATCACAATTTTCGAAATTAATAAGCGACCAATTCAAATGACACAGTCTCTGATTGGTCGTCATTCTGTTGCTTTAATGCCCTTAATTTCTCATGCCAATGGGAAAGGAAATGTTGCAGAGATTAAAACATTAATTTACACCCAGTTTAAATACTACTCTTATGCAGCAATATTTATTGGCTTTTGCTTTATAACCAACTATGAAAATCTGATTACAATTTGGACTGGCGTTGGTAAATACGCTGGAAACTCTGTAGTTTTTTTATTGGTAGGAAGTTTCTTTTTTACCCTTATAGGTTACTTTATGGCTAATATGGGCTATGCCTTAGGCGATATTAAGATGAATAGTTTTATAACTATTATTAAAGGAGTCGTTTCGGGTCTACTATATTATATCGCTAGTAAGCATTTCGGTTTAATTGGTTTACTAGTAGTAATGCTTTTTGTTAGCATAACCGTAGATTTTTTATTATTCAGTTATCGCCTTAATAAACTTGGCTTTTTAAATGGAATATTTATTGGCGCTATCCTAAAAAAATGGCTTTTAATCATTCCGCTTTCAGCACTTATGAGTTTCGGAATAACTTATGGCTTTAATTTAATTATTCCTGGCAGTATGAGAATTGTTAGTCTTCTTTTAAATGGCATAAGTTTTACAATGGTTTTTATTATCCTGCTATTAATATTTGACAAAGATTTAAAATTCACAATACAGAATAAGTTTTCGAGTATTTTCTCGAAACGATTCGATAAACAAGAACTCTCAAATAATCCTTAATAAAATATGCCAAAATTTGTTATCATGTTGCGTGTAAAAGATGGTGTTTTCTTCGCTGAAGAATGGTTAAACTGTTTTGAAAAGCTGGCGGATGAAATTGTTGTTCTAGATAATGGCTCGACCGATGGGACACTTGAAATTTTAAAAAAACATCCTAAAGTTGTTGATATAATACAGACAGAGGGCTATAATGAAGGGCGAGATAAAAATCTTTTATATCAGCATGTTCGCTTAAGAAACCCAGATTGGTGTTTATGGATTGATATTGATGAGATTTTTGAGCCGCAATTAACCAGAGCGCATTTTGATAAATTAATGAAAAACAGGTTCGTTAATAAATTCGCATTCCGCCGCTTTCATTTTATGGATAGAACACATTTTGCAGGGTCATGGTATCGTTTAAATTATTCTGCCGGCCATGATAGATTAATGTGGCGAGAAAATAAATCTGGATATTTTCAGGATTTGATTATTGATTCGCCTAATGTGAAAGGTATAAAAGGGTTAAAAAGTAACACAAACTTTAGGATTAAACATCTTGGTTACATCAATAAAGAACTTATAGATAAGAAGGCTGAAATTTACAGGGCAATTATTCCAGAAAAGGAAGATATTTTTCAAAGTATGTATTTAAAAGGCGAGCGTCCGGTCAAATGGGAAGATAATAGGAAAAGTGTAAAAACTATTATGGTGAATCAATTATTAAATGCACTTCAACTTACCCATATCTTCCCTAAAGCGATAAGAAGAGCAAGAAGTATATTTCAATGAACTATGTAATCAGAATATCGAAGTATGAATTTGAGGTAAAAGAGATTTTATTGCTCTTTTTTACCTTTTTCGTTATGGAGAATACATTCTCATGGTTGTTTATGCCAATCTCGAACATTGTATTGATGTATGAGAAAATTTTAAGTCTTGTTATTTTTGGATTCGTTCTTTATAAATTTAATAATCTAAAGTTTAACGAAAAGATTTACATTGGTTTATTGAGCGTTGTAATTGTAAAGATGATTTTCGAATCTATGTTAGATTATGGAACAATCTTTCAGCAACTTACTTTATTTACCATACTTTTCCCTGTAGCCTTTACAATTTTTGTCAAATGCATCTGTCGCGAATATAACTTCGATATTTTAGAATTGATCGCTCAATTTTATATTCTGCTATATATCGTTTTCATGCTCATCTACGGGAGAACATTTTCATTTAGTTTAGAGCAAGTAGAAATGGTCGATTATGGCCCGTTTTCTGGGGATAGCAGAATTATACATGCTCGTTCCATATTTATGATGATTGTTCCACTGTTGTGGTATTTCAATCAATTTTTAAAACACGGTAAAATCACAAATCTTTTGCTATTCTTATTTTGCATAACGGTTATTGTAATTCATCAACATAGGTCTGTTTGGGCAAGTAGCATTTTTTCGATGTGTGTTTATTTCTTTATGAGTTTAAGAAATAACCTAACTCCGATATCGAGGGTTGTAAAAACTTTTTTAAGTGGATTACTACTTATTGCTTTAGTTGCATTTGTGGTTTCACAGGCATTTCCTGGAACTTTAGAATTTTTCTCTGACAGATTTAGTGAGATTTTAGATCCTGCGAAGGAAGATGGAACCGGGAAATTTCGTGCGGATCAGCGCCAAATTTATTTCCCGATGGTTTTAGAACGGCCATTTTTCGGTTGGACATTTGAAGGCTTTGAAATGAAGAACCCACTGGTAGATTGGTGGCCGGAAAAAACCGGGCAACACTTTCACGAGGGTTTTATGGAAATGCTTTTCTATCATGGTTTTTTTGGTTTGATATTAAAATATTTCTATCTGGTCTATCTGGCTTATAAATCCTTTAGTAAAAATTTAGATCAAAAATCTATTATTCTTATCGCTTTCTCACTTGCCGGACTAATATTTTCATTTAGCTATGTACTCCCACTAATTTTTTGGGGCATGGTTGGCCTCTGTCTGTATTACCTTGAAACAAGACCAGAAAATGAAGAATCTGAAGAGCCAAAACATATAATTATTACCCAACAATCATCTGCAGAGCAGATAAAGCTACACTAACTATGGATTATATATGCACCTGGATATGTACTGATGAAGTTGGGGAAGAGAGTATTTATCCCCAAACAGGAGAGAAATCTTCGAGCCAAAAACACCAAAATATTTACTGGCGATGTATACTATTGTTTTTTGCAACAAGTAAGCGGTTTAATAAAAAGCAAAAACATATACTTTTTAGTAATACTAGAACACTACCTAATTTAGATGGAAGAAGTGTAGAGGACAGTCTCAAAGATTTAGAGGTTGAAATTAGATTTACCGATTTTAATTACAAAACACCAAAAGGTTATTTTAATTTATTTCAAAATCAGTTTTACGAATTTTCTATACTCGAATATATTGCTCAACATAATCAGAATCAAGATGACCAGTATCTTATTCTCGATTCAGATTGTATTTTTACTCAGCCTGTAGAATCGCTTTTTAGAAATGCGGCGCCAAAAGGTTTTACTTCTTTCGAAGATGATTGCAGCACCGATTTGGTTATCCATGGCTTAAGTAGGAAAGATATGAAACTGCTTTATGAAGATCTACTGGGGCGAAAAATTGACATAATTCCTGGGTACCATTTAGGTGAGTTTTTTCTAGCGAGCGTAAAAAACATAAATATTATATATAATGATTTTACAGTGCTTTGGCCAGAACTCATGGAAAGACATCAAAAAGGTCAACCAAAATTTCATGAAGAAGCACAAACTTTAAGCTTTATCTATTTTAAAAATAATTTCCAGGCGAGTAAAAACAAAGTTATTTTGAAGCGAATATGGACTAATCCGGTGTTTTACAGAAATGTTGAAACCACCGATGTTAATGTTGCCATTTGGCATTTGCCAGCCGAAAAGACTTACGGATTATCTGACCTCTATAATGAACTCATTCAGAACCAACCAAATTATGGACAAAATATCCCTCATCAGAAATATATGGGTGTTGTAAAAAAGCTTTTAGGAATTCCTAATTTAAAGCTAAAAGGATATTGTAAATACTACGTTTTAAGTTATTTCAGGGCAATAAGTAAACGTGCTAAGAAAATTCTATTAAAAAGTTAAATATGGACATAGCAGTACTTCTAGCAACATTTAATAGAAAAGATAAAACACTTTCATGCTTGAAAAGCCTCTTCGAACAGGAGATGAATTCGGATGTGAAATTAAATGTTTTCCTAACTGACGATAATTCTACAGATGGAACAGCAATTGAATTAAAGGAACATTTCCCTTCAGTAAATATTTTTAAGGGATCAGGAAGTTTATTCTGGGCTGGTGGCATGAGAAATTCTTGGGAAAATGCGATTAAAATTAAACCAGATTTTTATTTACTCTTGAATGATGACACACTTCTTGTTAAAAATTGCATCACCCGATTGTTAACCTACTTTTCGATAAAAAATGAGGATGCTATTGTAATAGGAAGTACGATGGATAATCGCAAGAATAAAATTACCTATGGCGGGCATAAATTATATACCGCCGATAAAGTTCAGTGTTATAACGTTTTCAGCGAAACAGAGTATATGGTATGCGATATGGCAAATGCCAATATAATGCTTGTTCCTGCATCAGTAGTAAATAAAATTGGAATTCTTTCTGTTAATTTCACCCATAGCATAGCTGATTTTGATTACACTTTAAGAGCAGGAAAAGCAGGATTTAAAACGATTGTTGTTCCCGGGGTTTTAGGTTTTTGTGTAGATGATAATCTTGACAATGAATTCAAAGTTAAGCGAAATTTAAAGCAGCGAATCGCACATCTAAAAAGTCCTAAAGGTTTAGCTTACAAAGAATATATGGGTTTTATTGCCACTCATTTTCCTGGTCATCGTTTAGAAGTTTACACCAAAATTTGGCTTAAAACATTCTTCCCTTTTATCTGGCGTAAATTTAAATCCAATAATTCATGAAAAATTCTACAATCATTGGCGTATTTTGTTACAACAGGGTTAGTAAATTAAAACGTTGTATAGAAGCATTATTAAAAAACCCTGAATGTAAAAATATGGATATCGTTTTCTTTAGCGATGGCCCGAAAATTGGTTCTGATGATACACATATAAAAGAAGTTCGTCACTATATTGACAATCTTGATGGATTTAAAAATATCATAAAGCATTACCGTGAACATAATTTAAGTACCGGTCCAAACTTTCGAACTGGTTTAACCTTTTTGAGTGAAAATTATGAACGCTTTATCATCGTTGAAGACGACCTCATTGTTAGTTCAAATTACTTAAAATTTCTTATAGATGCCTTGGAATTTTATAAAGATGATCAAAGTGTATTTTGTGTAACTGCCTATGTTTTTCCAATAAAAGCACCAAATTATATTTACGACACAATTGTGTATAAAAGATTTTGCTCTTATGGTTGGGGTGGTTGGGGCAATCGTTTTACAAATATTATTTGGGATGAAAACGATCTGAATAACTTAATGAATAATTCGCCCCGGTTTAAAAAACGGCTTAATGCTGAAGGTTTTGATTTAGTAAGGATGCTCAAAAAACAAATTAAAGGAACAATTTCTACTTGGGATATTCAAATGCAAACCCATGTTGCTGAAAATAGGTTAAAGGTAATTTATCCAAAATTATCTAAAGTTAGCAATATTGGGTTTGATGAAGAATCGACTAATACATCGGGGGTAAATTATTTAGTTACCCCAATTGATGATGGCGCTCAAAGAAATTTTAAATTCTCGCCTGCCACGAACATAGTTGCAGAATTGCAATCACAGATTAAAGCTCCTTATGCTTATCATACTTTGGTTATCAGAAAACTAAAAAATGAGTTTATAAAACTTACAAAAACTACTAAAAGCGCCAATTAATGAGAATTTTAGTAATTCATACCTTTTATAAACTTCAGGGTGGTGAAGATGTTGTTGTGGAGAATGAAATGAAACTTCTGCGTGAAAATGGCCATCAGGTGGAATTATTGAAATTTGATAATAGCAATTTTAGTTTTATAAAACTTATTTTAATGCCTTTCAATCTTTTCGCATATTTTAAAACTAAAAAATTTATTAGGCATTTCAAACCAAATATTATTCATATACATAATCTGCATTTTGGAGCTTCATTATCAGTTTTATATGCAGCTAAAAATCTTCAAATACCAGTAGTTATGACCCTGCATAATTATAGGTTTCTATGTCCATCTGGTAGCTTATATTTCAATGGAGAATTATTTATCGATTCATTGCAACCTGGTTTTCCTTGGTCAGCAGTTAAAAAGGGAGTTTATAAAAACTCAAAAATTTTAACTTTCTGGCTTGCACTATCTAACTATTTTCACCGTAAAATCAACACCCTCAATATCGTTGATAAGTTTATACTTTTAGGCAAACACTCTTTGCATTTATTTTCGGAAAGCCATTTTAAAGCATTTAAAGATAAATTGATCGTAAAACCAAATTTTACTTATCTAAAAACATTTGAAAACAAAATACCTAATAAATATTTTATTTTTATTGGGCGATTAACTGCTGAGAAAGGCATTAATACTTTACTTCAAGCTTTTTCATACCAACCAATAAACTTAAAGATTATTGGTTCTGGACCCTTAGAATATGTTGTTTCAGATACATGCGAAAAAAGTAAAAATATAGAGTACTTGGGCCAAAAGTCATCAACTGAGGTATCAAAACTACTCGAAAATGCTGAAGCTTTGATTTTTCCATCAGAATGGTATGAGACATTTGGAATGGTGCTTTCAGAATCTTTTTCGAAAGGCATTCCAGTAATAGCTTCCGAACTTGGAGATATTAAAAATATCGTATTAAATAATCAGAATGGATTAACTTTTGAGGCGGGTAATTATCGCGATCTGAGAGAGAAAATAAGTTATTTTGATGGTCTATCACTTGTAAAAAAAAGCAGTTTAAAAAAGTTAGCTTTGGAAACTTACAACAATAAATTCAGTCCCAAAGCTAACTATGAAGAGCTTCATTCAATTTATAAACAAGTTATTAGTACGCATTTTTATCTCCAATAACCATTTTTTGAATAGTTAACCAAATAATCTTTAAATCGAGCCACGTATCCCAGTTTTCAATATACCAAATGTCATGCTCTATTCGCTTTGTTAATTGAAGTGTTTCTTTGATTTCTCCTCTTAATCCATTTATTTGTGCCCATCCAGTTACACCAGGTTTTGATAACATACGTATTATATACCTATTTTCTAAACCTGCAAATCTTATATCATGTTGAAGCATGTGTGGTCTGGCGCCCACAACAGACATGTTACCCATTAAAACATTAAAAAATTGTGGTAGTTCATCTAAATTCGTTTTCCTTAAAAAACTGCCTACTTTGGTTAACCTGGTATCGCCCTGCTTTACTTGTACTGTAGTATCTGAGGAAATAACATGAGATAAAGTGCGCAACTTAATGCAAGAAAAACCTTTATTGTTTTTACCACCTCTTTGTTGCCTGAAAAATACAGGACCCTGCGAATCTAACTTTATAATAATGGCCAATAATGGAAGCAGCCATGATAGCAGAAAAAGTATAACCATAGTGCTAATCACAATATCAAAGATTCGCTTTTTAAGCTGAGCGGTCGCGTAGTTCATTGGTTCAGACCTTAGAGAAAAAACAGGAATTTCATCAACAAAATCTAAATGTGCCTTTCTGTTCAGGAATTCATATATATTAGGAACAAACCTAAATCTAATAAATTGTTTTTCAGCAGTTTCGGCAAGCTCATATAGATATGGAAATTTCTCTGGTGATAGCGTACAATAAATTTCAGCAATTTTATTTCCCAATGCAAAATCAAGACTTTTATCAATTCTACCCAAATATTGAAAATTTGTAGAATTTGTATCCAACTCAATATCATCAAAACAGCCAAGACAACGCAAATTACTTTGCGTGGATGAGAAAGAATTAATTAGATTATTAGCTGTTTCGTTGTACCCGATTATAATTATCTTTTGGAAGAATTTAGTGTTTGATCTGGTGTAAAGAACATAACTTATAAGCGTTAACCTTGTGATAAGCAAGATAAGGCCGAAGCCAAATACAATTGTTAAAACTAAATAATTTGGATTTGAAAAATTAGCCAAATAAACAAAAACTGAAACAAGACTTCCAAAAATCCCAAAGGATATTAAAGTTTTACGAGCTAAAATTCGCAAATTAACTTGTTTATAAATAACATAAGCTGCTAGAAGATATGAACTTAATAGCCAAATGATATTTGCCACAAGATTCAGGATTATTAAATCTTTTAAATCGGACTCAGGATTTTTCTCGAATAAAAAAATTGGCAATATAAAAAGTATGTTTAGGGTTACAAGGTCCATAATGAGGAAGAAAACCCGGTGGATATTTGTGTATCTCTGTGTCATAGTTAGGTGTATTTTAAGATTTAAACAGAGCTTCTAAAAGGGATAAAAAAGCGAAGCTTTAATATCTGAAAAACATAAATTGGTCCGTAGTATAAATACCTTCTCCACATCCTTGATGGATTACTTACCAAACGGCCCATCCATTCTAATTTATTATCTACCATAAATTTGCTAGGTCGTTTAACTGTTTCTGCATAAAAATCGAACACAGCACCTATTGAGCAGATAAATTTTGCATTTATTTGATTCTTGAATTGTTGTGACCATTTTTCCTGTTTAGGTGCCGTAAGACCGATAAATAAAGCATCAGGATTAAAGGCATTAATCGCGGCAATCATTTTTTCGTTGTCATCACTGGAAAATGTAGACGTAAACGGTGGTGAATAAATGCCAACTTCGAGATTGGGATATTCTTTAAGCAGCTTTACTCTAATTTTTGCAAGAGTTTCTTCGCAAGATCCAAGATAAAAACACTTACCTGCCTGAGCATTTAAAGTAGAAAGTAAGTATAGATGAAGATCTGTTCCCGATATCTTCTTTATTTTTTTACCTGTTAAAAAACGCTCCGCCAAGACCACCCCTTCGCCATCTGGCAATAAAATATCTGAAGAGATTAAAGCATTCCTAAATTCAGCATCTTTTCGAGCTATACAATAAGAATATTGGTTAATAGTGTTTATAACTATTTTTGACTCGAGAGAAATTTCATTCAAATTTCCGTTGTACAAATTGTAGTTAATACCTCTACCGTTTAAATTAAGCTGATTTTCCATAAAACATACTAATTAATGATACAATTGTTATTGATTCTGTAGGAAGCTTATACGGTTTTTTGAAAGTTTTAGTTTTAAATTGTTAGAATAATTTTGTAAGTTTAAATGTTGTTAATCAATTAGTTACAACTGAAAGGAGTACTTAATTTTAAGTATAGCTATAGGTTTTGTGATGGGCTTTTATGTACCAGACAAATAAATTTTATTTTTTCGAAATTTATTGGATAAATAAGAGTTAAAAACAAAAAATTAACAATAAATATCCTCTAAATTCAGTATTCATGCCTGTAACTTTCTACCTGAAAAATATTCCAAATACGGGTAATTTTTTAGTGAAAACTAATAATGTATCTGGTCAATCAAAACATGGTGATGACGTGTTACTTAGCACACTTTTTCGTAATCATTCTGCAGAATTGCTAACGACAATTTTAAAAATTATCCCTCAAATTGAAACTGCAGAAGATATTCTTCAAGACACCTTTTTAAAGGTTAAAACTTGCATCCATTCTTATAATGCAGATCGATCCCAGCTGCTAACCTGGAGCAAAACTATAGCTAGAAATACGGCCTTAGATTATCTGAGGTTAAAAAGTAGCCGAAATAGTCGGTTGAACCAATCGATAGATTTTTCTCAGGCTGAATTGGGCTCAAGATATATCTGTAGCATTAATATCGATAGGATAGGTTTGAATCAAATATTTTTTGCACTGAGTGATGAACAATTGAATATTTTAAAATTATTTTACTATGAGGGTTATACTCATGAGGAAATTTCTGAGGAATTAGCTATTCCTCTCGGTACGATAAAAACAAGAATTCGAATGTCGATTATAATATTGAGAAAATTTTTTAACTAATTCCCTACTTCATCCAGTAACTTATCTTAAAATCACTTTAAATCTATATGAAAACAGCATTAATAACGGGAATTACCGGTCAGGATGGTGCATACCTGGCAGAATTATTACTAACTAAAGGGTATTCTGTTCATGGAATAAAGAGGCGTAGTTCGTCATTTAACACTGATAGAATCGACCATCTGTATCAGGATCCTCATGAGCCTGAAGTGCGGTTTAAACTTCATTACGGAGACCTGAGTGATTCAACAAATTTAATTAGAATTATTCAAGAGGTACAGCCAGATGAAATATATAACCTCGGTGCCATGAGCCATGTGAAAGTTAGTTTTGATACCCCAGAATATACCGCTAATGCAGATGGAATAGGAACATTACGCTTATTGGAGGCTTTGCGCATTTTAAAGTTAGAAGGCAAAACAAAAATATATCAAGCATCAACATCGGAATTGTATGGATTAGTTCAAGCGGTTCCTCAAAGCGAAACAACTCCTTTTTATCCAAGATCTCCTTATGCCGTTGCGAAAATGTATGCTTACTGGATTACCGTAAATTACAGAGAAGCTTATAATATGTTTGCCTGCAATGGAATATTGTTTAACCATGAAAGTCCTTTGAGAGGAGAAACTTTTGTTACTCGAAAAATTACCAGAGGAACTGCCAAAATAGCACTCGGGCTTCAGGATAAAATATATTTAGGAAACTTGGGCGCCAGGCGGGATTGGGGTCATGCGAAAGATTATGTCGAAGCTATGTGGCTAATTCTCCAGCAGGATAAACCCGATGATTATGTTATAGCTACTGGGGTAACCACATCGGTAAGAGATTTTATAATTTTAGCGTTCGGTGTTTTAGGGGTTACTCTTGAATTTAAAGGCGAGGGATTAAACGAGAAGGGTTATGTAAAAAATTGCTCAAACCCACAATATAACTTGGAAATAGGTAAGGAAGTCATCGCTGTAGACCCTGCATACTTTCGTCCTACAGAGGTAGATTTACTTATAGGAGATCCAACGAAAGCAAAAACCAAATTAAATTGGACACCCAAATATGATTTGAAAAGACTAGTCGATGAGATGATTATTTCAGATGTTGAAATTTTTAAAAAGGAAATTTTACTAAAGTCTGCGGGCTATTATGTCAAGAATCAATTTGAATAGAAGCTGGAAATTTGAATAGATAACTGTAAAAATCCAATAGTTGAGTGTGTGGCAATATTTTAAAATTTGATGAATAATTTACTTACAACCTAAAGTTGCGGTCAATTCAGAAATAGATACTTTTTACTGAAATACCCACTCAGATAACTTTAGCTTTTTGGTCGAACAATCATTAATTATCATAATTTTTTTCTCTAAAGGGGAACTTAATTCGGAACTCCTGTAAACGAAGCTTTAATAATTCGATCTTGTTTATACTTTATGGCCGATTATTATAAAGTATACACAACAAAAAGTTTGTTCATATTTTTAGCTTGTCTTTCTACTCTTTTTTTATGATTTTTAACCTATTAGATTTGCAATGCAAAATAGGCTCAAATCTGTGTTTAGGAAATTGGTGAGTTTTAAATAAAAACACATAAAAAAGTGCCCTAAACAGCCTTTAAATAGGTTGAGTTCGATCCTCGTCGGGGTCTGTTATAAATAGATTACATTAAGAATCAAATAAAAGGTCTAAGTAAATGTTGATCTGTACCCTCCGTTATCTCTACAAATTGGTTTGATTTATTCAATCTAAATCGTACCTTAGAATGTAAGATTCGGAGTAATTTCTCAATCAAAAACATGGTGAGTAATTCGGTGTGTAGGTTAATAAAATCATTTAAAGAAATTGAAAACCAATGGGTTATAATAAAGTAATTATTCCCCTGCGGGCTACTTCTAAAATTAATCAATTGCAAAAAAACCTGTAAATATTACAGGTTTTTTTTGTTATAAATCTTTTGGAACTTCCCTTAATAGTAAATTAAGAAAAATGATTATCGTTTACAATATATCACCTTCTTGCGCTTTTACTACTGCTACGGTAACCATTAACTGCCCCACGTGGCGCATGGTATGTTCGGCGGCGTGAAAAAGCAAACCAATTACTGTGGAAGGCAAACCAGCTCGACCAACACCTCTAAAATCGGATAACGTATGTTCGCCAGTAATTTTTAATTGTTCTAGTGCGGCATCTACCTGTTTATTAAAGCGGTTAACCAGTTCTTCAATTTCGTAACCATTTAAAGAATTTTTACCTTCTTCGGCTAATTGTTCAAACTGATATTCTGTTAGTTTTTCTGCTCTTGCGTAAGTAAAAACCCTATCTAGAACGCCGCTTAAATGCTGCAAATGGAAGCCTGCAGAAGCCATATTTGCTGGGCGTACCCAAAGTAAACTTTTAGGAAAGTTGAACATATACTCATTTACTTCTTCTCTTGCTTGTAAAAGGGCGTGAACTATTGGCTGCAAAACAGGGATGTATTCGGGTAATGGTCCTCGTTGCCAAACTTCTAATTTTTGCTCCATAGCGTATTCGGTTTTTTAATTTAAAGGTAGAGAATTATAACGCAATTTACAGAGGTGCTATGATGCTGAAACTTTAAAATCGGTAATAAAAAAGAATATATTTGTTCATCTGTTAGAAATTTAATCTCAATGTTCGAAGTCTTTTTTTTACATGTTTTAAAGAAGGTATCACTAAGTGAAGCAGAGAAAATATCAATTCAAGCTTTTTTCATCTCCAAGAAAATAATCAAAAAACAACATCTGTTACACGAAGGTGATGTTTGCAACTATATGAGTTTTGTAGAAAAGGGCTTACTTCGTTCTTACCATCTGGATGATAAGGGAATTGAGCATGTTACCATGTTTGCATGGGAAGGTTGGTGGACATCAGACATTCATAGTTTTTTGACGGGCGAACCTGCAACTTTAAGCATAGATGCAATTGAAGATTCTGAGCTGCTTATGATCTCTCGAACAGACTTTGAGGAAATGACGCTTAAAGTGCCAATAATGGATCGCTACTTTCGCATTCTTTTTCAAAATAGTATTGTAACCAAAGAACGAAGACTAGTTAGTTCTAACACTTTTACAGCAGAGGAAAAATATCTACAATTAGTTGATTCTAATCCAGAAATTATTCAAAGACTACCACAAAATCTAATAGCCTCTTACCTCGGGCTTGCTCCTGAAACATTAAGCCGCATCCGTAAAAATATTGCTTTACGGAAATAAGGTTATTTCATGATGCAGATCAACTTTCTATAATTTTGGTTGGTTTACTTTTGAGGTAGCAAAAAAAATAATATTATGTCTGATAAAAAACTTCCGAAGATTCTAATTACAGGTGCCACCGGACAGGTAGGAAGCAAAACGATAGATTTTTTAATAAATAACAAAGAAATACAACTTGTTGCGGCGGTTCGTTCCAAAGAAAAGGCCATTCCATTTACCAACAAAGGTATAGAAACTGTAATTCTCGATTTTGATGATGAAAGAACACATCAAACTGTGTTCGAGGAAATCGACAGGGTGTTTATAATTACGGGTTATACAGTTGATATGCTTAAACAAAGCAAGAGTTTGCTAGATAATGCAAAAAAAGCTGGTGTAAAACACGTTGTGCATTTGGGTGCATGTGGCGGTGATGATACAACAGTAGCACATTGGGCTTGGCATCAACTTGTTGAGCGTTATATAGAGTGGGCCGGATTTTCTTACACACACTTACGTCCTGAAACTTTTATGCAAAATCTACTGAGTTATGGTGGTGAAAAGGCGATTAAAAACGGTGTGATAAATGCCTACGTGGAAGGAGCAAGGTTGAGTTGGGTAGATGTAGATGATGTTGCTTTAGTAGCATCTTTAGCACTTGCCGAGCCAGAATTGCATTTAAACAAAACGTACAGATTGGGTTATGATGCTAAAACTTTCGGTGAAATTGCAGAATTAATGACCACAGCAATCGGGAAGCCTTTTAAATATGAACCGCTTTCGCCAGAGGTTTTTTTACAATCGATGAAAAATGCAGGTGCTGAAATGGCATACATGAACTGTGTTTACGAACATTGGAAAAGATATGCAGCAGGTACTATTCCCGGAGCCGACGAAACTTTTGATAATTTCCATCAAATTACTGGAAAGCAACCGGTAAAATGGGTTGATTTTATAGCTAAGCACAAATCCGAGTTGATATACAATTAGAATTAATTGTAGCGGAAATTATTATGTTTTCTACCCAAAAATCAAGGTAATGGATAATACTAAAACACACCATACAACTAGTAAAGCCACAAAATTTGGTTTTGAAGTAAATTTATTCTTTTTGCTTCCAGCTATTGAAGTTGCTCCGAATAAGAATTCTAACACTAATTCTAACATAATGTTAAATTTAAACTAAGATATTAAAATTGAGGAAGTTGTTACAATAAAAATAAATTTATGTCAATCTTTCAGCGGTTTAACTTCTTATTAAATGTTCAAATTTTTGCTTGTTATAATTTGAACATTTAATATTTCTAATTATTGAATCTTTACTGATTTTACAAGATAACCATTCCGTCTGTTGTTCGGGTCGTGTACAACAGTTGCATTAATTAAAACTGTTGCAGCGTATTTAGCATCAGTATCTAGTTTATTTTTTAACGCAATAACTTCTTCAAGTTGTTTTCTTACCGCATCATTTTCAGGTGTTAAAATGTAGTTGCCATAATAGAAAATCTGATTTTGTAAGCGAATTGCAAGAGGTGTGGCAAATAAGCTACTTGTTTTTAGTGATATTTCGAATGGTTCCGTGCTTGAGAAAATTTCTTTGCTAATAACTTTCATAAAAACATACCACCTATCTGGCCCGTCTTGTGGAGCTACTTCAGGTTTATAAATTTGTGCTTTTACTTTATAAGTGTAACCTAATTCACGCTCATTAAATCCTTCTAAATATGTTGTAATAGGGCTTTTTTCTGGTAATGAATAAATCATTTGTTTGCCTGCCTGCTCATAATGATCTACATACAACTCTACAATTTTACCATTTTCTGATTGCTTAGAGCAGCCAAAAAGAATTGCGATTAAAAATATTAATGGAAGATAGCGCATATTTAATTATTTAGATTTTAAGCTTAAACGAGCTAATAGCTCCATACGCTACGAAGTTTAGAAATTTATATTAAAAATAATTCACTTCGCTATTAAAAAGTTACGCTGCTAAGTTATTGTTAATCATCGTTTAAATTATATTTGTTTAGCAACAACAATGTAACGCATTAAAGTTTGCCCTTCTTTAAACCAAACCAAAAATCCTTATGAATAAAAAATTTTACGCACTAGTCGTTCTTTTGCCCCTGTTTGCTTGTCCACCATTGCTTGCACAAACAAATCCTCCAGCAGGTCGAACGCAACCTACTGCTCCGGCAGCAAGTATTTCTGCTTTTACAAAAGATTTTAAAAAGTATGAAGGTTATTTCAATTTTTATTATGATGAAAAAACCGGGAAAGTTTTTGTAGAAATAAATCAGTTTGATAAAGATTTTCTGTATTTCAGTTCACTTACAGATGGTGCAGGCAGAAATGCCGAGCGTGGTGGAGCTTCGGCAAATGTAGCTAGATTTATAAAGGTTGGTCCGAAGGTTTTTCTTTTAGAGCCAAACCTGGCGTACCGTGCTGGAAATGGCAATGCTGATGAAATTAAAACTGTAGAAGGCTCTTTTGCTAAATCAATAATTTGGGGTTTTGCCCCTGTAGCACTTGAGGGCGATAAAGCACTAATTGATTTGACACCTTTCATAATTCGCGATAGTCAGAATATTGGTGCAACAATTGGTGCCCCTGCATCATCAGGTGGTGCTGGTGGTAGAGGTGCAGCAACGGGCGGTGCAACTTATCGTGTTGATGAAACGCGTTCTGCGGTGTATCTTCCAAATACCAAAAACTTCCCAAAGAACACGGAATTTGAAGCCATACTTACCTTTACAGGTGGTGCAGCAAGCGGACGAGGGAATATTGCGCCAGATGCAAATGCGGTTACCGTTAGAATGCATCAATCTTTCGTAGAATTGCCAGACAATAATTTTGAACAGCGCAAATTCGACCCACGCTCAAGTTATCAAATGTTTAGCTATACCGATTTTTCTGCGCCAATGTCTGAGCCTTTGGTTAAGCGTTTCACCCGCAGACATCGGTTAGAAAAGAAAGATAAAAATGCTACAGTAAGTGAGGCTGTTGAGCCGATTGTTTATTATATTGATAGAGGAGCGCCTGCCCCGATAAAGAAAGCATTGATTGAAGGAGGCGCTTTTTGGAATGAAGCTTTTGAGGCTGCTGGTTATAAAAACGCTTTCCAAGTTAAAGAATTACCTGAAGGCGCCGACCCGATGGACATTCGTTATAATGTTGTGAACTGGATTACCCGAGCCGGAAGTCCAAGGGCGTTTTCTTATGGCTCATCATATAGCGATCCAAGAACAGGTGAAATTATAAAAGGTGTGGTAACGCTAGGTTCCGACCGTCATCGCCAGGATTATTTAATTGCCGAAGGTTTATTGCAGCCATATACCGATGGAAAACCTGTTAGTAAAGTAATGGAAGAAATGGCGATTTCCAGAATCAGACAATTGTCAGCCCACGAAATTGGTCACACACTTGGCCTAAACCATAATTTTGCCGCAAGCCCGAAAGAAAGGGCATCGGTAATGGATTATCCTTTCCCACGAATAAAACAAAAGGCTGATGGTAGTATTGATTTATCTGATGCCTATGCAAAAGGTATTGGTAGCTGGGATAAGAGAGCCATAATGTGGGGTTACAGTGATTTTCCAAAAGGTGCTGATGAAAATGCAGAGCTGGATAAAATCATGAATGAAACATTGAAGCAGGGTTTTCAATACATTCCTGATATTGGTGGATATACACATCCAAATGCAAACCAATGGGAAGATGGTGAAAACACAATCACGGAGCTTTATCGGTTGATGAAAATCCGTAGAACAGTTTTAGACAACTTCTCTGAAAAGGCAATTGTTAAAGATGCACCCTTGGCAACTTTGGAAGAAGTTCTGGTGCCAATTTATTTACTACATCGTTATGAGATTGAAGCTGTTGCGAAAAATATTGGCGGACTGTATTTCACCCATGCCGTAAAGAATGATGGTCAGAAACCAACAAATATGGTAGAACCTGCACAGCAGTGGGCCGCGTTCGATGCTTTGATGGCAACGGTTAGTCCTGAAGCCTTGGCTTTACCCGAAAGTTTAATACAAAAAATACCACCCCGCCCTTCAGGTTATCCTGCCTCGGCAGAAACATTTAGTGGTTACACCGGGCCAACTTTCGATCCAATTGCGACTGCCGAAGCTGCTGCAAATGAAACCATTTCTTCTTTACTAAATCCTGAACGTGCTTCGCGATTGGTAGAATACAATTCCCGCGATTCTGAGCAGCCAGGGCTAATTGCTGTAGTTGAAAAATTAATTGCTAAAACCTGGAAAGCAGAACCTGTATCGGGTTATAAAGGGCAACTGCAAATAATGGTAAATAATCTTACATTAAAATACTTATTACAATTGGCAGTAAATAATCGTGCTGGAGAAAATGTTAGGGGAGAAGCTTTATTGGAGATTTCAGAATTAAAATCGTGGATGAATGGAAGGTTGGCCAATGCTGCTCCAAAACAAAAAGCAAACATTTTATATGCATTATCTCAAATAAAAGAGTTTGAAGAATCTCCATCAAAATTTCAACCTGAACCTGCACAAGTTATGCCTCCGGGTGCTCCAATTGGTATGGGTGGAATGGATTTTATAGAAGATTGGGAGTAAGAAAAATTAAGTAGTCAATAATTTATTTAAGGTCATCATGTTTCAATTGGATAATACCCAAATATAAAGGCATGATGACCTTTTATGATTTCACTCAGCCAGTTTTTTGATAGGCAAAACACAGAACGTTTCTAAATTAAAATGAAAATGCGGAACTAAATTCTATTGTTATAAGTTTGTAGTATGTCTAAAACAAAACTAACAATAAACAATAACGGTTCGGTTAAAATAGAAGGCGATTTCGAAATCGTAGATAGAAACGGAAACGAATACGGCTTACAAGGCAGAACTGTTTTATCAATTTGTAGATGCGGATTATCTAAAAACAAGCCTTTTTGCGATGGTGCCCATAATGGCCATTTCGAACATGAAGCTATAGCTTTTGATCTTCCTCCGAAGAAAGTTTAAAAATAAAATTATCACTGGTTCCGTGAATTTAGCTTTGACAACTTTTATAGCGCTTTAGAAATAAAGTTGTCAAAGCTTATAGGGCGCTCAGTTTGTCTGATTGAATAAACTTGCCTAACCTTTTAAATCTATCTTGATACTTTAATCTTGATACTACAAAGCTCTATCCTAATACTAAATTTGCCCTAAAACTTTTCTGATTTCGGTTTCAATTTGTAAGGTAATTTCTTCAGGGGCTTTGCATGCAGGCTCAATTGGTTGTAATACTGTCCATTTTAAACCATGCCCGGTAGTAAGTGGAAACAATCCAAAACGAACAATTTTCCATGAGTTTTCTATTGCAACTGGCACAACCAAAGCGTTAGGAACAACTTTTAATAAAGTTGCTACGCCACCAAACTGAAATGTTTTTAATCTTCCATCTTTTGCTCTTGTTCCTTCTGGAAAAATCACAGTGCTCCAATTGTTATCTTTCATCCTCCGGCCAAGTTTAATAATCTCCGAAATAGCCTGTTTATTATCTTTCCTGTCAATATTTGCCCCACCACCAAGTCTTAAATTTATCGAAATAGACGGTATTCCTTTAGTTAATTCGATTTTTGAAATGAACTTTGCATGGTGCTTTCGTAAAAACCAGATTAATGATGGGATATCATACATACTTTGATGATTTGACGCAAAAATAATTGGTCTATCAGTTGGTAAATCAAAGCTATTTTTGAAACTAACGCTGTTAAGCAAAAAAACCTGACAATAAGTAAGGAAGAAGTTTAACGCATCTACAGAAATTTTATGGGCTTTGTATCCAAAAAATTTATAGCAAACCCATTGTATAGGATGAAAAATGCATAGCGTTAACCCAAAGAAAAAATAAAAAATTGGACTTAAAATGTAGCCGAAAAACTTACTCATTAGTATATTTTTATTTTACAAAGATAGAAATTTGATTGTTTGTTAATAGTAGAAGCCAAAATCTATAACCCATAAATAGATCTGTTTGAAATTATGTATTGAATCTCTCGCTACAAAAATCTTTTAAATGTAAATTAAAGTTTTTCGCAAAAACACTTGATTAAAATTATTTTATATTTGTAAGGTAAACTTATAAGTTATACTTACAAAAATGAGTTCAGAAAAAAGCAACGTTTTAGCATCAGCACTGCGGCCGGTATTGGCTAGATTAAATCGTAAACTACGAAAGCTTTCACCATCAAATACGGTATTATCACAAACAGAGCGCTCAATTTTGGTTTTATTGGAGCAGCATGATTATTTATTATCTGCAGAACTTGCCGTGTTAGAGAAAATCACGCCACAATCTATGGGGCAATTATTAAACCATCTTACAGCGTTAAATCTCATTTCTAAAACCGCATCTGAAACCGATAAACGAAAAATTCACATTTCGCTATCTCCAATCGGGAAAGAAATGTTACAGCAAGTTAGGCATGAGCGAGATGAATGGTTGAGCAAAGCCATCACAGAAGTTTGCACAGAACAAGAACAATTAATTTTAAAAGAAGCTATAGGTCCTTTAACAAAACTGGTTAATTATTAGTCAGATGGCCTTGAATTATGAACATCAGTACATTTAATGCATTTAAAAGCCGTAATTACCGCCTCTACTTTGGTGGCCAATCCATTTCCTTAATCGGAACTTGGATGCAAAAAACAGCTGTAAGCTGGGTAGTTTACGAGCAAACACACTCAAACTTTATGCTCGGATTAACGCTTTTCGCAAGCCTTTTTCCTTCCTTCATTTTTTCATTTATTGGCGGGGTTGCATCCGATAGATATGATAGGTATAAGCTATTATTATTTACACAAATCGCCTCGATGGTTCAAGCCCTATTAATGACGGTTTTGATTTTTACAAAACATTATGATATGTGGCAAATTATAGCCTTAAGTGCTTTATTAGGTTTAATTAATGCTTTTGACGTTCCAGCCAGGCAATCATTGGTGTATGAAATGGTTGATGATAAAACAGATTTACCAAACGCTTTGGCATTAAATTCTTCGATGGTTAATTTATCGAGATTAATTGGACCAGGTTTAGCAGGTTTGGCTTTAGAAAAATTTGGCTATGATATCTGTTTTGGCTTAAACGCAGTAAGTTTTATTGCCGTTATTGGCTCGTTATTAATGATGAAGTTGCCTAAATATATTTCAAAACCACATACAAAAAATATAGTGGGCGAGTTGAAAGAAGGTTTTGCTTACATAAAAGCAAAGCCATCTATTGCATCTGTTTTAATTATGCTGGCGCTGATAAGTTTATTTGTTTTGCCTTTTAGCACATTGATTCCTGTTTATGCTAAAGATATTTTTAAAGGAACAGCCTCAACCTTTGGAGTTATTGATAGTGTAATAGGTTTAGGGGCTTTTTCGGGGGCTATGTTTTTAGCCTCATTAAAACCTGGTAAAAACCTACGGAAAATTTTAGCAATAAACACTTTAGTTTTCGGTGCCGGATTGGCGTTATTCTCTCATACCACTTTTTATCCTATTGCTTTAATTTTTGCAACAGTTTCAGGTTTTGGAATGATGTCGCAAATTACAATTAGCAATACATTAATACAAACCACAGTCGATCCAAACATGAGAGGCAGAGTTATCAGCTTTTATGCTATGGCCTTCTTTGGTATGCAACCTTTAGGTGGATTATTAATTGGTAGCATTTCTCAACTTGTTGGTACACAAAACACAGTTTTATTTCAAGGAGCGATTGCGGTATTAATAGGTTGCTTCTCTTACAGAAAGTTGCATCAAAGCGAAATTAAAAGCCATAAACGTGTAGAACCTGTTGAGCATCTTATATTAGAAAAAATTTAAAGCTTTGAGATAACAGATTTTATCTAATAATAACCTGATTAACAACCAATATGCAATAAGAAAACTGGTAAAAAGTTTACATGCGCTATTTACATGTTTATCGGTTATCTTTGTGCAAAATTAAAACGATGGCGGTATTACATAAAAAGGAAGAAAAAATTCAGGCAGTGCTGGGCAGGCTGTCTAAAAAATATACAGATGAACAATTCGTAGAGATGTTTATCAAATTATACTCGAAAGATTGGGGCAAAATTAAATCAGCATATATTAAACAATCTCAGGATAAAGAACCAGGTACGGTAATTAACATGCCAAAACCAGAGATTTATTTAAAACAAGTTTTAGCAAATTACTTAAATCAGGTTGATGCCCCTAAAGCTAAAGAAGAGGTTGCTATTGAAACACCAGTAGTTGAGGCAAAAAAAGCTAAAGCAACGGCAAAGAAAAAAGCTGAAGAAGAAGTTGTAGCAGAACCTAAAAAAGCTAAAGCACCAGCAAAGAAAAAGGTTGAAGTTGAAGAAAAAGCTGTTGCAGAACCGAAAAAAACTAAGGCACCAGCAAAGAAAAAAGTAGAGGCAAAGGAAGATTTACCATTAGTAGAGAAGAAGCCAAAAGCAGTTGCTAAAAAGCCAGCTGTAAAAAAATAAAAAAAATTCAGCTCGAGATAATAAATAACAATTTTTGGTGTTTATATATTCGAGAGCGTTAATTTAGATGACGGGGATAGGTCGGTATGATTTATCCCCGTTCTTTTTTTGCAGAAATTGCAAATATCTATCTTAACCCATTTCCACAGTATCCATCCTCCATTTACATATTATTGTCAACTTGCTAAATAATATTGGCATATCGGGAAAAGCCGATATACATTTGTGTTATGGATCAGGTAGAAATTTTTAAAGCCCTTTCGAACAAAACCCGTTTGCAAATTTTAAATTGGCTTAAAGCGCCTGCAGAGAACTTTCCGGAGCAACCAAATGCCGATTTTGAAAACATTGGCGTTTGCGTTGGTCAAATACAATTAAAAGCTGGTTTATCTCAAAGTACAATTTCAGAGTATCTATCCATTTTACAACGTGCCGATTTAGTTTCTGCAACCCGAGTTGGGCAGTGGACATACTATAAACGCAATAAAGAAGGCATAGAACAATTAAGTAAAATCATCAATTCCGAATTATAAATTTTAATATTATGAATACAGATAGTTTATTCAGACCATTTAATCTGAAAACATTAAACACAAAAAATAGAATTGTAATGGCTCCAATGACGCGTTCGTTTTCACCTGATGGTGTACCAACTGCCGATGTTGCCGAATATTATGCAAAAAGAGCTGATGCCGAAGTGGGTTTAATCTTATCAGAAGGAACGGTAATTGACAGACCATCAGCTTCTGCCGACCCAAACATTCCGCATTTTTACGGCGAAAAGGCATTAGCAGGATGGCATAAAGTTATTAACGATGTGCAAGAAAAGAACGGACAAATGGGGCCACAAATTTGGCATCAGGGTATTTCTGCTAATCACGCTTCAGGGTGGTTGCCAAGCGCACCTTTTGAAGGTCCATCTAGTTTTAACAGTCCGGGTTTTGAGAATGGCGTTGCCATGACAGATTCAGCAATTGCTGATACAATAGCCGCATTTGGACAAGCAGCCGCCGATGCAAAGGCTTTAGGTTTTGATACCGTAGAAATTCATGGTGCACATCAATATTTAATTGATCAATTTTTTTGGGATGCAACAAACAACCGTAGCGATATTTATGGTGGTAAAACTTTGGCAGAACGCACCAGGTTTGCAGTTGAAGTAATTAAAGAAGTGCGTAAAAGAGTTGGTGAAGATTTTGCTTTGATCATTCGTTTATCTCAATTTAAACCTGCTGCTTATGATTATAAATTGGCTAAAAACGAGGCTGAAATGGAACAATGGTTAACGCCAATGGCAGATGCTGGAATCGATATTTTCCACTGTTCTCAACGCCGTTTCTGGGAGCCAGAATTTGATGGTTCTGATTTGAATTTTGCAGGCTGGGCTAAAAAAATCACTGGTAAAGCAACCATTTCTGTTGGTTCAGTAGGTTTAGATGGCGATTTCTTTGGCGCTTTTGCCGGACAAAGTTCTCAACCAAGTTCTTTAGATGAGTTGGTACGCAGAATGGATAGAGGCGATTTTGACTTAATTGCTGTTGGTCGTGTCCTTTTATCTGATCCACAATGGGTAGAAAAAATCAAAAATAACCACCTTGACCAATTAAAAGGCTTTAGTAAAGAGGCTTTAGCAGAATTAGTTTAAGCTCTACTTAAATATATTAAAGGCATCTCGAAAGGGATGCCTTTTTTTGATTATCATTTTGATAAGTTTTTCCTTAAATTCACTTTTAAAAAATTAAAACCCATGTCGAATATTTCGCTTATTATAGATGAACGCCCAGCCAATATCGGCAACTTTATGGTTGGCAGATTATTGCCTTTTAGAGAAAAGCGAATGGTTGGGCCTTTTTCTTTTATCGACCACATGGGTCCGGCTGCTATGAGCGACCATGAAAATCTAGATGTTCCACCACACCCACACATTGGTTTATCAACTTTAACATTTTTATTTGAAGGAGAAATTACACATAAGGATAGTTTAGGCAATGATGTAGTTATAAAACCTGGGCAAGTAAATTGGATGACTTCCGGCAGCGGTATTGTACATTCAGAACGTACTCCAGATTATTTGAGAACCACAGATAAGATGCTTCATGGTTTGCAAATTTGGGTTGCTTTACCAAAGCATTTAGAGCAAATGGAACCTGAGTTCTTCCATGTCGAAGAACAAGAAATTCCTCATTGGGAAGAAAATGGATTGAAGTTTAAACTAATAGCAGGTGAAGCATTTGGGAAAAAATCTCCGGTACCGGTTTACAGTCCGCTTTATTTTATCGAGATTAAAAGTTCATCGAGGCAAAAGTTAAATATTGGCGATGACTTGTTCGGAGAAAGTGCACTTTATATTTTAGATGGAGCCATAGAAAGTGAAGGCAATATTTTTGAGCCAAAACACATATTAATTGCCAACAATGCTAAGCTCTGTGAATTTGAAATGCATGAAAACACAACAGTTTATATTTTTGGCGGCGAACCATTTCCAGAAGAACGCTTCATTTACTGGAATTTTGTAGCAACAGATAAAACGCTTATTGATGAAGCTAAAACCAAATGGTTAAATCAAAGTTTTAAGCCGGTTCCAGGCGAAACAGATTTTGTGCCCTTACCAGAACAAAGCCACTTTACAAAAAAATAACAAAATGTAATTGGTTATTCCTCTAATAAAGCCTGGCGAATTTTTTCTGCGGCTTCTGCAAGTTCTTCTTGGGTAGGATTTAATTTTTCTTTGCTAAAATTCATGTCACTCACGTTGTTCATTGGTATTAAATGAATGTGAGCATGAGGTACTTCTAATCCAATTACAGAAACACCAACCTTTTTGCACGGAAAGGCGATTTTTACACCTTTTGCAACAATTTTCGCAAACATCCAAAGGCCTACGTAAAGGTCTTCTTCCATATCAAAAAGATAATCTCTTTCTACCTTCGGAATAACTAAAACGTGGCCTGCGGTTAAAGGTTGAACATCTAAAAAAGCTAAATATTCTACAGTTTCAGCTACAACATGTGCGCTAATTTCTCCTGCAACAATTTTCGAAAATATAGTCATAAAGGTGGGAGGTAAAGGGTTTTAAAGTGTAGGGTTTAAAAGTGGAAAGTCAGCCTTATGCCATCTACCTTCCACCCTCTACCTTATCTTGATATTTCTAAAACTTCAAATTGCATTTTACCGGCAGGCACTTCAATTTCGGCAAATTCGCCAACTGATTTACCAAGCAAACCTTGTGCAATTGGCGATTTCACAGAGATTTTTCCGGTTTTTAAATCTGCTTCAGTTTCTGCAACCAATTGATAAGTCATGGTTGCTCCATTTTTAACATTTTTAATTTTTACTATCGATAATGCAAGCACTTTTGATAAATCCATTTTCGATTCATCAATTAAACGGGCATTTGCTAAAGTATTTTTTAGTTTAGATATTTTTGCCTCATGCAAACCTTGTGCTTCCTTGGCTGCATCATATTCTGCATTTTCAGATAAATCACCTTTATCTCTCGCCTCGGCAATAGCTTTAGATATAAGCTGGCGACCTGTGGTTGTTAAATAATGAACTTCCTCTTTTAATTTATCTAAGCCCTCTTGGGTGTAGTACGTTACCTCTGTCATTGCTCTATTAATTTAATCAAACGCTGTAAAAAACAAACAAGACTATATAGTTGGTTTGCTACATAGTCTTGCTTCAATTATAACGAAGATAAAATGTGGAAATTACAAAAGCAAATAAAAGAACATCATTTTTGTGATTAGCCAAGATTTTTAGGATTATTAGATTTTAAGATTAGGATTTGGTAGCAAGATTAACAATGCTGATTTTTTAAAATTTCCATTTGCCTTCATTCTAAATTCATCCATTATTTTTAGCTTAGCCAAAATTATTCATCAAATGAAAAAATTATTTTCAATAGCCCTTATAATGTGTTTAGGAAGTTATCTTGTCTCAGCACAAGAACTTTACATGCCACGAAACATTAAAGCTGCTTATGCTAAAGGCACACGTTCTATTAATGGTAAACCAGGTGTAAATTATTGGCAAAATCACGGCAAATACAATATGGATATTAAAGTTGACGCTGATACAAAAGTTGTCAGCGGAACCGAAGAAATTGTATATAGCAACAACAGTACTGATACTTTAAGAACGCTTGTAATTCGTTTTGTAAATAATTTGCATAAACCTACAGCCCCAAGAAGTGGAAGCGTGAGTCAGGATTTTTTAACCACAGGTTTAAATATATCTGCATTTTCTGTTGATGGAGAAGCCATTGCGGTAAACGAAAACGATTGGGGAACCGTTGGCAATGTAAGACTGAAGAAGCCGTTATTGCCAAAATCTAAAATCACTGTAAAAATAGACTGGGATTATCCTCTATCGAAAGAAAGTGGCAGAGAAGGGCAAATTGACCCGACTACTTTGTACGTTGCATACAGTTACCCAAGGATTTCTGTTTACGATGATTACAATGGTTGGGATAGAATTCCACATTCAGATAGAGCCGAGTTTTACAACGACTTTAACGATTATACCTTCTCCGTTAAAGCACCAAAAAACTATGTGGTGTATGCCACGGGTGATTTATTAAATCCTGATGAAGTTTTGCAGCCGGAAATTGCATCTCGTTTAAAAAAATCATACCTAACGGATGAAATACAACACATTGCCATCGAGCAAGAACTTAAAGATGGAAAAGTTACCTTACAAAAAGATTGGAACACCTGGAAGTTTACAGCCAACCACATCACCGATGTCTGTTTCGGTTTAAGTAGCACGTACCTTTGGGATGCTGCAAGCGTTATTGTAGATGCTAAAGCCAACAGAAGGGTTAGTACACAAGCTGCATACAATGTAAAATCAAAAGATTTCCCAAACTCTGTAAAAAACAATTTATACGCGTTGAAGTGGTTCTCGAATAACTGGCCGGGCGTTCCTTATCCTTTCTCAAAAATGACTGCTTTTCAAGGTTTTGCAGATATGGAATACCCAATGATGGTGAACGATTCTGATGCAGGCGACCCAGTTTTTGCGCAACTGGTACAAGACCACGAAGTAGCGCATACTTATTTTCCATTTTACATGGGCATTAACGAAACCCGTTATGCGTATATGGATGAAGGTTGGGCAACAACTTTAGAATATTTAATTGGCATTGCCGAACATGGAAAAGAGGCTGCTGATAAATTTTATAAAACTTTTAGGGTTCAGCGTTACATCAATGATAAATCTGCAGAAGAAGACCAGCCAATAATTTCAATGTCTGACCAGGTTTCTGGTTCGGGTTATGGAAACAATTCTTACGGAAAGGCTTCACTTTCTTACATCGCGTTGAAAGATATGTTAGGTGATGATTTATTTAAAAAAGCACTTCATCATTATATGGATAATTGGAATGGAAAACATCCAATTCCATGGGATTATTTTAATTCGATGAATACAGGTTCTGGTCAGAATTTAAATTGGTTTTTCCAAAATTGGTTTTTCACCAATAATTACATTGATTTAGCTATAACTAAACCTCAAATCTCTAGCGGGAAAGCAACTTTTGTAATTAAAAATGAAGGTGGATTTGCAATTCCTTTTGATATTATGGTAACGGATACCGAAGGCAAAACAGAAACCATTCATAAAACACCAGCGGTTTGGAAAGTCAACCAGAAAGAAATGACGATGACCATTAACACGAACCGTAAAATAAAATCGATTAAATTAGATGGCGGCATTTTTATGGACGCTACGCCTATTGATAATATTTACGAAGTAAAATAGTTCGGTGTTCAGTTGGCGGTTTTCAGTAGTGAGAACCGCCAACTGAAAACTGTTAACTGAAAACTGTTAACTGAAAACTGTTAGCCATTTTCCGCATTACAACTCGCTTCGTGTTTAACAGGGAAATTTAGGGAATTTGCAATAAAACACATTTTATTAGCCTCTTTATGCAGGGTTTCTGCAAGTTCGAAATGAGCTTTATCGGCTATTAAAACCTGCGGATGCAATGTTACTTCTCTAAATTTACCACTTCCATCTGCCGATTCTTCCATTGTACCAACGGCCTCATCTTTATAATCAATTACCACAATTTCATTTTTTGAGCATAAATGCAAATACCAAAGCATGTGGCAACTCGAAATAGATGATAGCAATAAATCTTCAGGGTTGTATTTAGATTTATCCCCCAAGAAAGCAGAATCTGATGAACCAGATATATCAGCTTTACCCTTAACAGAAATTAAATAATCGCGATCGTAAGAGCGGTAATCCATTGTGCCCGAACCTTTATTGCCTGTCCAGGTTACGGTGGTTTTGTATAGATGATCTTTCGGCATGATATAATTAGTTAGAAATGTATTGCCAATTTAAGGAAATAAGATTGATTTGAGGCAGGTTTTTTAAGGAAAGGTTGGGGGAGGAGATTAAGGATGTTAAGATTATTTTAATGTATCAGATGCTTCGTACCTCGCAATGACGGTGTGGCGGCGTCATTGCGAGGTACGAAGCAATCTAAAATATCCGCTGTAAAAATTATCTGGAAGAAATAACGCTTACAGAGCCTTCAACTTTTCAGCCAACACCTCCGAAATTTTTCGGTAAGAATCGAATGTCCAGCCGCCAACATGTGGTGTTAAAATAACTTTATCGTTTACCTTTAATTCTTCATACCAGCTTTGTTCGCTTAAGGCAGGGAACTTTTCAGTTTCCAGAACATCTAAACCTGCGCCCAAAATTTTACCTGATTTTAAATTGTTTAGCACCGCTTTCGTATTTACAATTTCACCTCTGGCAGTATTGATAAAGAATATTGGTTTTTTAAAATGAAAGAAATATTCATCATCAACCATCTGTTTAGTTTCGGTAGTTAAGGGAATGTGTAAACTCAACACATCACTGTGCTTTACAATTTCTTCCATGCTTACTTCTCGGGCAAAGGCATCACTAAAACCAGTTTTATATTTATCATAAGCCATTACATCAACCTCGAAACCTGCAAGCTTTCTGGCGAAACTTTGTCCCATGAAACCATAGCCAATTATACCAACTTTTTTACCTTTTAATTCGTAACCACGGCTACCTTCTCTATCCCAAATCCCGTTTCTAATTTCTATATCCGCCCTGCGGAAATTATTCATCAAAGATAAAAGTAAACCAGTTGCATGCTCGCCAACGGCATCGCAATTCCCTTCTGGGGCATTAAGGAGTTTGATGTTTCGCTCTAAGGCAACTTTCTCATCAATATTATCTAAGCCCGCACCCGCACGAGCAACAAATTTCAAATTACTTGCTGCGGCGAAAATTTCAGCATCAATTTTGAACTTTGTTCTAACCGCGATGCCTTCATAATCTGCAATTCGGCTTAAAGTTTCTTCGCGTGTAATTTTTGGTTCATCATCTACCTCGTAACCCAACTTTATTGCCTCTTCTTTAAAGGCAGGATGCAAATCATCAACAATTAATATTTTCTTAATCATGGTAAGGCAAAAGTAGCATTTTCATAATTGTTCAATTGTAATATTGTTTGATTCTCATTAAGAAAGCCTCTATGTTAAATAGTCAAAATTGAGCTAGAAAACCCACAAAAATATTACTGTAAAACCGCTGTAATAAAATAGTTACGGCACTTATATTAAACTTAGTTGCCGTTTCTTTGTCACTCTTTACGAAAACTATAAAACTTTTTAAATTTAATGAGACTTTTACAATCGAAAACAATACAAATCACTACGTTCTTACTTCTTCTTTCTTTAGGTTTATTTGCACAAACTGGCGGTAAAGCCAAAATAACTGGTGTATTAAAAGATGCCAAAACCCAGGAAACTATTCCCTTCGCAACAGCCGTTTTACTTGATAAGGCTACCAAAGCCAATGTAAAAATAGCTCAAACGGATATGAATGGTGCTTTTACCATGAGCGATCTACCTGCCGGAACATTTACCTTTAAAATTAGTTTTGTTGGTTATCAAACCATGGTTAGAGATAATGTTGTAATTACTGCAGCTACTGGAACTTTAGCCTTCGGTGAAATTAAAATGAACACCGCAGCTGGTAACGTACTTAAAGATGTTACGGTAACAGCCCAAAAGGCAGCTATGCAGATGGGTATTGATAAAAAAGTTTTTTCGGTTGACCAAAGTTTGGTAAGCGAGGGTGGCTCTGCGACGGATTTATTGGCAAACGTTCCTTCTGTTCAAACTGATATTGATGGAAACGTAAGTTTACGTGGCTCATCTGGTGTAAGGGTTTTAATTGATGGAAAACCATCGTTAATTGCAGGTGGTAATGTTGCCCAAATTTTAGCTTCGATACCTGCAAGTTCGATAGAAAGTGTTGAGTTAATTACCAACCCATCAGCCAAATATGATGCTGAAGGCCAATCGGGTATAATTAATATCGTACTTAAGAAAAATACTAAGTTAGGCTTTAACGGTTCGGTGGCTCTAACTGCTGGTAATAGAGACAATTATAATGGAAACACCAATTTAAGTTTTCAGAACAGTAAAATTAACCTTTATGGGAATTACAGCTATCGTTATGGCAATCGCTTAGGTGGCGGTTATCAGGATATTACCTACTTAAACAGCCTAAGTTCTATTGCGTTTGCAAATCAAAATACAAACTCTACTTCTTTAGATAAAGGGCATAATGTAAAAGCAGGATTAGATTATTACTTATCTGATAAGAGTGTAATTAGTCTTTCAGGTGGTTTTAATAGCCGTTTGAATGAAAGAGACGAGTTTATTAACATCAACCAATTAAATAGTGCATTAAATCCTGTTTCGCTTAGCAATAGAAATAACACCAACAATGGCGATGGAAGCAGTTTCGATTTGAATTTAGATTATAGTTTAAAGTTTAAAAAACCAAAAGAAGAATTAACTTTTAACTTTGGCTATTCTGAAGGTGATAATAATAACTTTCAAACCTACAACACACAGGTTTACAACCAAAATGGAAACGCGGTTAACCCTAGTCCCTCCATTCAGAATACCAATAATATAGGTAACAATACGAATTATAATATACAGGCCGATTATGCATTGCCGGTTGGTAAAGCGGGTAAAATTGAGGCTGGTTATCGTAGCCAAATTCGTTTAGGTGATAACAATCAGGTGGCCGATTCGGTGGTTGGAAATTCTAACATCTTCATTAGCAACAATCGCTTAAACAATAACTTTGAAAGTAAGGATCAGGTTCACGCTTTATATCTTAACTATCAAAATCAAATTAAAGATTTTGGTTACCAGATTGGTTTAAGGGCAGAAAATGCCCAATTAAGTACAGAATTGCAGGGTTTTAACGGAAATGTGCTTTACACAACGCTGGGCAGAATTAAATACAATAGATTATATCCAAGCATATTTTTAACGCAGAAATTATCAGGCGAACAGCAGGTAAATTTAAGTTATACTCGTCGCGTTAACCGACCAAGACCTTGGGATACCAATCCATTTTTAGATGTATCAGATCCGCTAAATTACAGAGCAGGTAACCCTAATTTATTGCCAGAAGATGTACATTCGTTCGAGTTGGGTTATAGTAAATATTTCAAAAAGGTAACTTTAACATCAAGCATATATTTCCGTCAAACCAATGATGTAATTCAAAGGGTGAGAACAGAACCTGATGCAGCTGGTATTATTACAACTACGCCTCAAAACTTAACCAGATCCATAAATAGTGGTGTAGAGTTAATTGGTCGTTTCGATTTAATAAAGGCTTTAAACTTTACTACAAACGTAAACTTATATCAAAGTAAAATTGATGGCGTACCAGCTTTTGGTATTGTCGATAATAGTGGTTTTAGCTGGAATGCAAATTTAACGGCTAATATTTCGGCCATCAAAAATTTATCGTTCCAGTTCCGTGGCGATTACCGTGCTGCTGAAGTTATGGCACAAGGAAGACGTAACGCTATGTACGGTATTGATGGTGGTGCAAAATATGATTTCCCGAATAAAAAGGCTTCATTAAGCTTAAATATCAGAGATATTTTCAACACCCGTGCCTGGAGCATGACTACCGAAGGTTCGAATACTTATATTGATTTTCAACGCCGTATGCAAGGCACAATGGGTAACCTAACGTTTTCTTATCGTTTTGGTAAAACTTTATTCAATAACGTTAAGAAAACTAAGAAAGAAGATCAACAACAGGAAAACAGACCTGACGAAGGTTCTTTCTAAATTATCCATATAATTTAAAAACTTTATGCCTTTTGTGGTAATTAAAATCACAAAAGGCATTCTGTATTCGTAATCGATAAAAGTTTCATTCTAATAGCGAAATTTCTAACTTGCATTATGGAAGAAACCAATCCCTGGCAAACGCTTCAGAGTGAAGTAAAATATGATAACAATTGGATTCGGTTAACCGAACATCAGGTTATAAATCCTTCTGGCGGAAATGGGATATATGGCGAAGTGCATTTTAAAAATCTGGCAATTGGGATTTTGCCTTTGGATGAAAACTACAACACCTGGTTGGTTGGGCAATATCGGTATCCTTTAAAAGCTTACAGTTGGGAAATTCCTGAAGGCGGCGGTCCTTTAGGTTCCGATCCATTAGATAGCGCAAGACGAGAACTTCTGGAAGAAACCGGTTTGAGCGCTGAAAATTGGTTAGAAATTCAGCGCATGCATTTATCAAATTCTGTTAGCGATGAATTGAGCATCATTTACATTGCAACCAACTTAATTCAGGGTATTGCAATGCCCGAAGAAACAGAACAATTAGTTGTAAAAAAACTACCTTTTGAAGATGTTTATCAAATGGTATTGAGAGGCGAAATTACTGATTCTATGAGCGTAACAGCCATTTTAAAAGCCAAATTAATGATTTTAGACGGTTTGATTTAGACTAAAACAGCCTAGTTTTTCCAGCCTTCTTTCATTTTCTTGTAAGCCTTTTTGCTAATTTTCGATTTCTTTTTTGATCTCGATTTTCCCTTCTTCTTTCTGGCATTGATATTATTTACAAGCGAGTTTTTTACACCAAGTTTGTTTTTTTTGCCGCCCTTTTTTTTACCTTTTTTCTTTTTATCTTTTTTCTTTTCCTTAGCCATAACATTAATTTTATCTGTAATTAACATTTAAAGCAAGAAATAGTTCTATATATGTCATGAGCTTTATAACACATTAACTTGAGCTTTATAACAAAACTGCCACTTCGATTTCACCATAACTTTGACTTAACAAAAAATAAAGAAAATGGAAAAAGTTTGGTTTATTACAGGAAGTTCCCGCGGTTTGGGAAAAAAAATTACAGAGGCAGTTTTAGCAAGTGGAGATAAAGTTGCCGCTACAGCAAGAAATATTAATGCCTTAAAAGATTTGGAAGAAAAATATCCAAATAAAGTTTTACCAATTCAGCTTGATGTTACCGATTATCCACAGGTTCATTCAGCCGTTAAAACTGCGGTAGCGCATTTTGGCAAAATTGATGTATTGGTAAACAATGCCGGATTCGGGATTGTAGGTGCCGCAGAAGCATTTACAGATGAGCAAGTTCGAAATCAGCTAGAAACAAATTTATACGCACCAATTGAAATTACAAGAGCCGTATTGCCTTACATGCGCAAACAGCGCTCTGGTCGTATTTTACAAATTTCATCAGTAGGTGGTCGCGTTGGTAATGCTGCGGTAAGTATTTATCAGGCAGCAAAATTCGGCTTAAGCGGCTTCACCGAATCTTTAGCAAAAGAAGTAGCCGACTTAGGTATTTTAGTAACCAGCGTAGAACCAGGAGGCTTTCGCACTGATTGGGCAGGAGAATCTATGACTTATGCGCCAAGAGTTGAAGGTTATGATTTGGTAGATCTTCGAAGTGATTTCTTTCAAAATGGGAATTTTGTTCCAACCGGCGATCCTGAAAAGGCTGCAAAAGTTATTGTGGATTTAGCCAAACATCCACAGCCGCCAATGCATTTGGTTTTAGGAAGCGAAGCAATTGGTATGCTAAAATTTGCAGATGAGGCAAGAGCCACTGAAATGGAAAAATGGATGGAAGTAAGTTTATCTACCGATCATGATGAATCTACCAATTTCCTGGATACAGAATTAGGAAAAAGCTTCACAAAAAAATAGATATCATTTTGAATTGGAGGTGAGGAACACCTGCCTCTAATTCATTTTATTTTTCAGACACTAAAATCTTTAAGCTAAATTTATACCATGGCAAGCCTAAAAAATCAAACAGGGATACTATATTCATGCTATCATAAAAAAAGTAGTGAGGGCGAACATTTTATTCCTAACCATACTTTTGGCTACGTTATTTCTGGTTCATCAGAAATATTTATTGGTGGGCAAAAATTTGTTTTTGGTGATGGTGAGTTCCGGTTTTTCAGAAGAAATCAATTGGCTAAGTACACGAAATATCCTCCTCAAGGAGGCGAATACAAATCCATTTCGATAATTTTTGATCAAGAAACCTTAAAAGCTGTAAGTGCCGAGTACGATTTGCATGCGCTAAAGCCTGATGGTAATATTTTGGGCTTAAAGTTAGAGCCTAAAACATTACTACTCAATTATATTGAATCGCTAAAACCCTATTTGGATAATGCAAACGATAAATCTCTTACCAAAATAAAAGTTAAAGAAGCAATTTTGATTTTGCTGCAAACCAATCCTGAGCTAAAAAATATTTTATTTGATTTTACCGAGCCAGGGAAAATTGATTTGGAAGCTTACATGAATGAGCATTACAAATTTAATGTAGATATAAATCGTTTTGCATACCTCACGGGTAGAAGTTTGGCAACCTTTAAAAGAGATTTCGAAAAGATTTATGGAACTTCACCCAATCGATGGATACAACAAAAAAGGCTTGAAGATGCACATTACCTTTTAAAGGAAAAAGGATGGAAATCGTCAGATGTATATATGGAAGTGGGTTTTAAAGACTTCTCACACTTTTCTTTCGCCTTTAAAAAAGCTTACGGAATTACTCCTTCTAAACTTTAATAGTTAGGTAAGTTTTTCAAAATACAAACAGGTAGGTTATGGCATTTAGTATATTTGGAAAAAAATTAAATTGATGATAGCACACCACGTTTTATTTTGGCTAAAAGCCGATACCACCGAAGAACAAAAAAGCGCATTTCATAAAGGTTTACAAAGCCTTGAGGATATAGAAGTTGTTAAAACTTTCCATATCGGTAAACCTGCACCAATCGAACGTGCTGTTGTTGATGTAACTTACACCTACAGTTTAACTATCTTTTTTGAAGATTTGGCTGCGCATGATGTATATCAGGTTCATGATTTACATAAAGCATTTCTTGATGAATTTAGAGAATTATTTGAGAAGGTAATTATTTACGACGCTGAATAGTCGGTAAACCATGGTCTGTGTCTCCACAGACCATTTATTTATCATTTTAATTTTAGCCTGTTTTGATAAATTTCTTCTGTGAATTCTGTGTTTCTGTGGCAATTTTATTTTTCCTCGAAAACGTAGGTTCAGTAATTCTTTTGATATTTCAGCCCTGCTTTCTATTATTTGAAAAATCGGGGTTTTCCATGTCAATCACGTTTATTTAACAAAGGTGAGTTGCTTTCGGGCACTTCCCGCCATCTCGATTGAAAATCTTTCTTGGCTATTTTCGAAAATAGACTTCCCACTTCTTCTGTGATTTCTGTATTTCTGTGGCAATTTTATTTTTCCTCGAAAACGTTGCTTCAGTAATTCTTTTGATATTTCAGCCCTGCTTTCCATTACAAGCACAATGAAGAATTGGGGCTTTGCATTTCAATCACGTTTATCTAACAAAGGCAAGTTGCTTTTCGGGCATTTCCCGCCAGTTCCATTAAAACGTAGCGGAATAACATTTCTAAATATTTTTATTGCCAATAACTTTAAAAAATTCATCGCGATAGGTATCACCAACTGGTATAATTTTCTTGTTTATCGTAATGCGACTTCGTTCAATGCTTTCAATTTTGTCAACTGCAACAATGTAAGATTTGTGCACCCTGATGAATTGACTTTGAGGTAAAGCTTCTTCCATTTTCTTCATACTCTGAAGCGTAATTATGCGCTCATCTTTAGTAAAAATAGAAATGTAATCTTTCAATCCTTCTATATACAAAACATCATGAAGGTATATTTTTTGAATTTTATGCTCTGTTTTAACAAAAATAAAATCCTGAATCGGGTTTGGAGAACCCGAAAATGGAGCTGGAGTAATTAAAGGCTGAATCTGTGGTGGAGCTGCATCAGCAGGTTTAGTTTGATTATGAACCTTTTCTACAGCTTTGTAGAAACGATCGAATGCAATCGGTTTTAATAGATAATCAGATACATTTAAATCATAACTTTCTAAGGCGTATTGCGGATAAGCTGTGGTTAAAATATAATTGCATTTGTTGCCTGCAATTTTTAAAAACTGTATTCCGGTTAATTCTGGCATTTGTATATCTAAAAATACCAAATCAATACCGCCACTCTGAACAATTTGTAATGCTTCTATAGGGTTTTCGCATCTCTTAACCATGGTTAAAAAGGGCACTTTAGAAATATAATCTTCTAAAATATCAAGTGCTAGAGGCTCATCATCAACAACAATACAGTTCAAATTCATTTTAAGTAGCTATAATTTATTAGTAAGGGATACGTAACTTGGATAAAATTATATATCTATCATTAACTCGCAAGTGTAATGGGTAGCCGAATTTACAACATTTAATTTATATCTATCAGGATAGATAAGTTGCAAACGACGCTCAACATTGGGTAAACCAACACCACCTTGCGCATCTTTATTCTGGTTATTCTTTTTATTGATTACGCTAAAATGCAGAATCTTTTGGTTGGCAATAATATCAATTTTTACAGGTTCGGATGGGTCTGTAACCACGCCATGTTTAAAAGCATTTTCTACAAAAGAAATTAACATTAAAGGCACAATTTTTTGGTCATCAATTTCGCCGCTTAAAGTCATTTCAACGTATGCGCCATCTTTAAACCTTATTTTTTGTAGCTCAATGTAGCTCTGAAGGTAATCAACTTCTTTGCTTAATGACACCGTTGGCGTATTGCTCTCATAAATCATGTAGCGCATAATTTCCGAAAGCTTCATTATTGCATCGGCAGTTTTATCAGATTTTTGATAAGCTAAAGAGTAAATATTGTTTAACGAATTGAATAAAAAGTGAGGATTTAATTGCGATTTTAAGAATTGAAGTTCCATTTCCCTACGTTCACTTTCCAGGTTGCGCTGAATACGTTCTGTGGCGAACCAATCAATTGTAAAACGAATAATACAGCTACAAATTAGGAAAAATCCAGATAGAAATGTAACGCCAATCACAAAAGTATGCACAGGTAAATCCCGTCTTTTGCCTTTTGCATTTATAGATGCTAAAACATCATCCGGATTAAGTACTGCAATTGCTGTTTTTAAAACTACCGAAACTGCAATAATTAAAAAGAATGCAGCTATGTACAGAAAGTATTTTTTACGTTTCTTAATCAGCTCGGGGATTAAAAAGATATAATTTATGTAAAATATCGAAATGTTTATCACACCGAATACAACATAGCTGATAAAGTAATCTTTGAGCGTGTGTTTATCAGTTTCAAATATATTTCCTGCAGTAATAATCATTAAAATTATCACCCAAAAAATGGAATGTAGTATAATTGGTGCTTTACTTTTTTTCATATTACTATAGGAATGTAAGCCTATTTGGCGTACAAATAATCATGCAACCAAAATAAATAAAGAAAGTTGTATTTAATCACACAATCTACCAACGGGCATTTTTTTTCTACGAACGGTTTATCGGGCAAAATTTATCGACGAACGCCAAATCTACCCGTTTATCTATAATCTTTAACGCTTGGTATAATAGATTTTAGCACGATTGTTTTCTTATGTTTCTTTGAACTATCAAAACAAAACGATATGAACACTTCAGCAGTAAATACATCAAATAATAATTTTTCACTTACTACTGAAAATTCTATAGCAATTAACCTAACTCAACCAATCATGAAAAAATTAGCAAACACTTCGCCATTTTTACTTTTGTTGTTACCTGTATTTATGATGATTGTATTAACGCTTACCGTAAATACAAGCCAAAATAAAAGCGATGAAATGGTAGTTAAACCTGCAAAAGCATCAACTTCGATTGTAAAACAAGCAACAGCTATTTTTAAATAGTATGAGCAATTTTGCAATCGAAACGGTAGGCTTAAATTATAATTTCGGTAACCAAACCGTATTTAAAGATTTATCATTGCAAGTGCCTTACGGAAGCATTTACGGTTTCTTAGGTCCGAATGGTGCCGGCAAAACTACTACGATAAAAATATTATTAAACCTGCTCCAGTCACCTGCCGATCAAGTTTTTGTTTTTGGTAAAGAAATTAACCGAAATCGTATTGCAACTTTAAAACGTGTTGGTGCTTTAGTAGAGCAGCCTGCTATTTATGGTCATTTGAGCGGTAAAGAAAATCTAATAAATCGTTGCATTTTATTGGGAATTAAAAAAAGCAAAGCTGATGAGATGCTTGCTTTGGTAGGCTTAACGGAAGCTGCAAACAAAAAATCGAGCAAATATTCATTAGGAATGAAGCAAAGATTAGGCATTGCTTTAGCCTTAGTTTCAGACCCAGAACTGCTATTGTTAGATGAACCAACCAATGGTTTAGACCCGAACGGAATTATAGAAGTTCGAAATTTAATGATAGAACTTGCAACCAAACACAATAAAACTATACTGGTTTCTAGCCATTTGTTAGCAGAAATAGAGCGAACTGCAACTCATGTTGGTATCATAAATAAGGGGCAGTTATTGTTTCAGGGTACAATAAATGAGTTACATCTGTTAAGTAAACCCATGTTAGAAATTGATGTAGATAACGTTGAGCAAGCATCTGCTTTTTTAATAGCATCTGGTTATGAAATTGCAGAACAAACCAGTACTAAAATCATCATCCCATTTAATAACGCAAAAGCAAGTGGCGATTTAAATACATTATTAATTCAAAACGGTTTTACGGTTTCTAGTCTTTATCAAAAAAGAAAAGACTTAGAAAATCTGTTTCTTGATATCACAAAAAATAATTAAACATGCGCTCTTTATACATTTCTTTAGTTTCCGAATTTTATAAATCAAGGAAAACACTTGCATTTTGGGCGGCAATTTTACTTCCATTAGTAATTTGTGGCTTAATTTCATTTGGCTTTTATAGCGGCTCAGATAAGATTTTAAAAATGCAGTATCCACCATTAATGCTATGGATTAGATACATCGGAGCTGCTTTAGGGGTTATGGGCGTATTAATTATGCCGTTCTACGTTATTTTTATGGCTTTTTCGGTAAACAATATCGAGCATAAAAACGATACCTGGAAAACACTTTTCGCACAGCCGCTAAACAAACTATCAATTTATGCCGCCAAGTATATTTATGCAGTTGTATTAATCTTTATTTGCCTGCTGTTATTTGCACTGTTCACTTTTCTTTTCGGTCATTTACTTCAAGTTCTGGTTCCAGGTTATAACTTTTCAGGTTACGATCCATCTATGCTATTGGTTAAATTTTATTTTAAACTGTTTTTAGCTTCACTTGGTATTTTATCCATACAATTTATATTAAGCCTTATTTGGTCTGATTTTTTAAAACCAATGGGTATTGGTTTTGTAGGCACAATTATGGGCATTATAGCCGGTAATGTTGGTTGGAAATACGCCTATTTAATTCCTTATAGCCACCCTTCAATTGTGTTAAACAGCAGCACCTCCTCTAAAAAATCAGTTAACATTAGCGATTTCCCAATTTTTACACAAGAAATAGTTACAAGTTTAATTTATGCCGTTATACTTTTTATAATAGGCTATTTCATTGTTTCTAAAAAAAGCATAAAATAAATATGGAATAGATTTTTTTTGGAAAGCAGTTTCATTTTTCCAATTAATGTTAGTCCTTCTTTACACTACAAGTCCGCTCCCGATGAAAAATCGGGATTGCGGGCTTTTCGTTTCAATAAGGTTTAGCTAACTCAGATTATTGGTAAACACTTAATTTCTACCGGTGCAAATTCAAATGGTTGTTGTGTAAAAATCTCAATGGAAAACCAATTAAAGCTACATTTAATGTATTTTTAGGTTCCAATAATCAAACCTAACTAAAAAGAAATGATAAAAAGATTTACTACAACCGCATTTGCCTTGGGCTTATGTATGTATGCTTTTGCTCAAGAAGCGCCTGATGCAGCAATTGTATCAAAAATTAGAAAAGAAGGGTTGGAAAACTCTAAAGTAATGGAAATTTCCTTCAACCTAACTGATGTTAATGGTCCACGTTTATCAAACTCACCCGGCTTAAAAAGAGCGCAAGAGTGGGCAATGAAACAACTTACAGATTGGGGTTTAAAAAATGCACACCTCGAAGCTTGGGGTAATTTTGGTAAAGGCTGGCAGGTTGATAAATATTATGCGGCTACAACATTGCCGTATTATCACGCCATTATTGCCTCACCAAAGGCCTGGACCCCAGGAACCAATGGTCCAATTAAATCAAACGTAGTATTAATTAAAGCAGATAGTGTTGCCGATTTAGCTAGGTACAAAGGCAAGCTTGCAGGTAAAATTGTAATGATGGATGCTGGTGCACCATTAACAAGCGGTATCCGACCAGATTTTATGCGTTATGCAGATAGTACTTTAGCAAAAATGGCAGAGGCGAAACCTGCAGTTGCTGGTCCGAGAGGGCCACGACCAGGTGGAGCAAATAATGCAATGGCACAAATGATGAAGATGCGTGAAGTTCGTGCAGCTATGGGCGCAATGCTTGTTGAAGAAAAAGTTGGTTTAATTTTAACGTATGCCCGTGGCGGACAAGGTACTTTTTTTACCAGCAATGGCGCTTCTTATGCTTTGGATGCAAAACCTGTATCACCTGAATTGGAAGTTGCCGCTGAAGATTATTTACACATTTTGCGTTTGTTACGTGCTGGTAAACCTGTAGAAATCGAGGCTGATGTTAAAACTTCTTTTTACGATCAAGATCCTCAAGGTTACAATGTAATTGCAGAAATTCCGGGTACGGATAAAAAGCTTAAAGATGAGTTGGTGATGATTGGTGGTCACTTCGATTCTTGGCATGCAGGTACAGGCGCAACAGATAACGCTGCAGGTTCTGCGGTGATGATGGAAGCTATGCGCATTTTAAAAACATTAGATTTTAAACCAAAACGCACCATCCGTATCGCCCTTTGGAGTTCTGAAGAGCAAGGTTTGTTCGGTTCGAGAGGTTATGTGGCAAAACATTTTGGTGATCCAAAAACTATGGTTTTAACACCCGATCAGAAAAAAATATCAGCTTACTACAATTTAGATAATGGTACAGGTAAAATTCGTGGGGTTTATTTACAAGGAAATGTTGCCGCAGGACCAATCTTTAAAAGTTGGTTAACGCCATTTGCAGATTTGGGCGCTACAACAATCACAGCTAGCAATACCGGTGGCACCGATCATCAGGCATTTGATGCAGTTGGTATTCCGGGTTTCCAGTTTATACAGGACCCAATGGATTACAATACACGTACGCACCACAGCAACATGGATACATACGATAGATTGGTTGAAGATGATTTGAAACAAGCAGCTACCATTGTAGCCTCATTTGTTTACAATACTTCGCAACGCGATGCTCAAATTCCTAGAAAGGAATTGCCAGCGGCACCAGCTGCTGCTGCAACAGGAACTACAGCGCCAGTTCGCAATTAATTTCCAAATATTTTATAAATCGAAAAAGGCCTCCGTTATAAAACGGCAGGCCTTTTTTCGGGATTGTTTTTCATAAATCCTAACTACAGCTAAATAGTACAATTGGTCGAGCCTGTTGTTATCCAAGCAACAACTTTATTTAGAGAGTTATTTAAAATTAAATTTTGTTTTTAATTGTAAATAACCGTGGATTAAAAAGATTAAATCTCTTTTAATGGTACACTCTAAATTTTATGTAAAAATTTGGTTGGTGCTTCCTTTACAAATTCTTCACAACACCATAAATAATGAATTTATTCCAGCAATATCAGAATCATCATTTTACATGATGATCTGATTAGCTGTGTTAAATGGTGTGTTTGAGAGTGTGCTGAGTAAGCAATATTTTTATTGTATTGTTATAATTTCTTTAAAAAGCAATTCTTATCTGCATCAATTCTTTTTGGTTTGCTTGCATCAAATTTAGAAGTATGATACATTAAGTTTCAGGTTCGAAATACCTTTTTTGATAGGGTGATTTTACGGTAATAAGCAAGGTTAATTAGCGGTTGTAAAATCGGGTAATTATTGCCAATTTTAATATTTAACGACTAAACATAGCATGATAGAAAATCCTTCTACCAAAGATGGTACAGATAATACAATCCCCGTAGATATTGCAAAGAAAATGACCGCTGCTTTTAGAGCAAGCGAGAAAACAGATAATGCTAGTTATACGAAGGCAGCGTGGTTTCCGGCAAGCCAAATTACTGCATTAGCAGAGAAAGTTGCCAAATTTGAAGGCGATGGTGTAAGGATATATTTTGGTAGATACACAGCAGACATTATCGATTGCATAAACAAACTTGGCTATGGAGATGAAATCCCTTCATCTTATGCAGAGATGAACACATTGCTCTTCGTTGTTACAAAAGATATTGATGGGAAACCTAGAACAGATTACTTTGTTGATAAAACCTCACACGATAGCCATGAGGTGTCAATCAAAAACGTTGGCGATGCACCAAACCCAACAGACCCAGATAATAGAGGAAAACTTTGTCCTGATGTATGTGACGATGGTAGCGAACTAATGAATAAATAGATTTTGTAATGAGTAAGATTTTAAAGCTAATTTACAGGCTAGTTCGTAAAGAATATATATGGTAGATACAACTACAATAGAATTTATTTGCCTTATTTTTTCCATAATATTTTTAGCCAAGGATAAATCGACATTTTGGCTCATTACAATCGCATACTTGGTAGTGGTGGTTTTTACAGAAAATTTTGCGAAATATTGTGGTAGAACTTACCACAATAATTTATGGGTTTATAACATATACACAATATTTGAGGCCAGCTATATTTGTTATGGGCTATATTATTTTATAAGCGATTACATTAACATAAAGAAGATTATAATCGCAACATATATTTTAATTGCAGCAATATTTTCTTTTTGCACTTATAGATATGGCATTTTAGCATATAACTCTGTAACGGTAAGTATTATGTCTGTTATCTTTGTTATTTATGCGCTTTTGTATTTCTTTCTATTGTTGAAGGATGAGAATTATGTAGATTTAAAATTCCATTCTGCTTTTTGGTGGATGGGTGGGGTATTAATTTTTTATTTCGGAGGAACGATAGCAAACATTTTCGATGAAATAATTCAGCAAAAATTTTTAGGCAAATACAACACTCGCTTAATTATCTACTTTACATTAAATTTATTTCTATACGGTTTTTGGTCTTATTCCTTTATATGCAGAGCTCGCCAACGGAAAATATGTCCTTAATTTTATTGGCCTCATTAGTTTTTCTATTGATGCCATTCTTTCTGTTGATATATATTCGCTCTTACAACAGGCATAAAAAGAATCATATTGTTGAGAAACAGAATATGCAGCAAAAGTTCGAATCTGAAATTTTGAAAACTCATATCGAAGTTCAGGAACAAACCATGCAAACCATTGCTACCGAATTACACGATAACATTGGTCAGATATTGAGTTTAACCACCTTAACATTAAATTCAATACATATCCCTGAAAACGAAAAAGTGTCTGAAAAAATCGGTAATTCACTTTCGTTGCTTAATAAATCGATAAAGGAAATTAGAGAACTTGCTAAAATATTGCACGGCGAACAAATTGTAGAATCCGGTATCGGTCATGCAATAGATCAGGAAATTACTTGGTTAAAAAGGGTAGGTGGTTACGAACTTCAAATAAATAATGATCTTCTTGATTTAAAAGTTTCATCGCCAGATAAAGATTTAATCATTTTAAGGCTACTACAAGAAATTATTAATAACATTATAAAACACGCACAGGCAACCTCAATTCACATAAATGCGTTTATAAAAAATGAGATTCTGTTGCTTACTGTAAAGGAAAATGGCATTGGTTTTAACTATGACGATGCCAAAAATAAAAAGGCAGGAATGGGTTTAGCTTCTATTCATAAAAGAATTGAAATGATTAAAGGTAAAATTGATGTAAATTCAACGCTTGAAAAGGGTACATCTATTTTTATAGAAATCCCATATCCTTAAGCTATGCAAACACAATCATTATCCATCGGTATTGTTGATGATCACACGCTTTTTCGTTCGGGTTTGGCAAATTTATTATCCGAATTTGAAGAAATAAATGTTGTATTTCAGGCTACAAATGGTTTAGATATGCAAAAGCATTTAAAATCACATCCTCAGGTTCAGGTAATACTTATGGACATTAATATGCCGCTTATGGATGGATACGCAGCTACTCAATATGTGAAAAAGGACTATCCAAAAGTTAATGTTTTGGCTTTAAGCATGTTTGAGGATGAAAAGGCCATCATCGGGATGTTAAAAGCTGGTGCAGGTGGTTATATGCTTAAAGAATCAACACCGCATGATTTGGTTATTGCAATTAAAGCTGTGGTAGAAAAGGGGTTTTTTATTAATGATATGGTTTCGGGCAGATTGCTGTTTTCTTTAAAACAAACCGAACCTAAACCCCTCATAACTGAAAAAGAACATACATTTCTGCAACATTGTAGTACTGAAATGACCTACAAGGAAATCGCCGATTTAATGAATATTAGTCCTCGGACCGTAGATAATTACAGAGAATCGCTCTTTGCAAAACTCAATATAAAAACTCGAACAGGTTTAGTTGTATATGGTATTAAGCACGATTTAATAAAAATCTAATTTGCCATTTAAGCGCAGAATTCACAGAAGAAGAGTCGAGGAATATCTCTATTTGTACATTACCTCACTCTATCAAAGGTTTTGCTTGGGGTAATGTTAAGCACTCTCTCTCCTTGAAGAGATGGATTTAAGGGGCAGTAAGTTAATTCTATAGGTTTTAAGTAGTGTAACTTGGTTTCCATCTTTTAAAGGAGAGGGATGCATTTACCGGTCAACCACCCGTGCCTTTCAAAGGGCGAGTTTATAAGCGAGCATGATGATCTTTCAAAAACCTATCCTTCAATTTTTCCTTCAAAAATATTTAATAAAAAAGTTGCATAACTAATTAATTAGTTTTAACTTTAATATACAGTCGTAGTTCGGCTGCTCCTATAATTAATACATACAATGGATATTAAAGATTTAACCAAGGCCGAAGAACAAATCATGCAAGTTTTGTGGCAATTGGAAAAGGCATTTGTTAAAGAGGTAATTGACGAGTTGCCACTTCCGAAACCAGCCTACAACACGGTTTCAACAATCATCAGAATTTTAGAAACAAAAGGATTTATTGGTCATGAGGCTTTCGGAAAAGCGCACCAGTATCACCCTTTAGTAAGCAAAGAAGAATATAAGCGCCATGCCACGGAAAAATTGCTGGGCAACTATTTCGAAAACTCGGTAGAAAGCATGTTCTCCTTTTTTGTTAAGGAAGAAAAGTTGGATTTAAGTGATGTGGATGAAATTTTGAAAATGATTAATAAAATTAAACACAGACCGAGATGAGTTTTGCCCACTACCTTCTGCAGGTAAACATATATCTGATTGTTTTTTATGGATGCTATAAATTGCTATTGGATAAAGAAACCTACTTTACGTTAAATCGTGTTTACTTGGTTGCTGCTGGTTTTCTGTCGCTTTGCATACCCTTCATACGTTTAGAATGGTTAATGGAACAAAAGGCTGCACAGAAAGTTTACACAAGCGTAAAATGGGATGCCATGCTACAGCAAGCTACCATAGTTACCGAGGCACAAGAAGGAATTAATTGGGCAAATTTATTGGTTTACATATACTGTGGCGGTATTTTGTTTTTTACTTGCAGGTTGATATTTAATTTATTGGCAGTTAATAAATTAATTAAAAATGCAAAAGATGGTTCGGCTTTTTCTTTTTTAGGCAAGAAAATAATTGATGTAGAGCTACCTCATAGCAATGTAATTGATATTCATGAAGAAGCGCACATTAAACAATGGCACACATTGGATATCCTGTTTTTCGAAATCATCGGAATACTTACATGGCTAAATCCGGTTATCTATCTCTACAAAAAAGCAATAAAAAATATTCATGAATTTTTAGCTGATGAGCATGCTGCAGAGTTTCAAGGCGATAAAACTGAATATGCAATGTTAATTTTGAGTAAGTCGTTCGGGATAAGCCCTAATGCACTTACCAGTAATTTCTTCGAAAAATCTTTAGTAAAGAAACGGATTTACATGCTTCATAAAGAGCGTTCTAAAAAAATTGCAGTAATTAAGTATGGCATTTTTATTCCCTTGTTTGCACTCTTAATTGTTTTCTCTTCGGCAACGATACGTAAGAACGAAAAATTGCTGTCAATTTCAAAGCAAATTCCATTAGAACAACCTATTGATTTGGTTCAGGATATTGTGACTAAACCACTTGAGCCTGTAACTGATGCAAAACCTGAGATAAAAGAGGTTGTTAAAAACATCCCTGTTGAAAAGGATTGGAAAGCATTTTACGAATATATTGGTAATGAAATTAAATACCCTAAAGAAGCACAGGAAAATGGTTTACAAGGGAATAGTCAAATTAAATTCACCATTAAAAACGGTCGCGTAAACAATTTAATTAATAGTGTTGATTTAGGTGATGGTTGCGATGAGGAAGTTATAAAAGCAATTGAATCTTATGATGGCTTTAAAAATGTAGATAATGGTAAGTATGCGATTAAGGTTGGTTTTCGCTTACCACATTTAGAAACAAATATTAGCAACCAAAATATTCCGATTGCAAAAGGTTACAAAGAATTATCTCAATTAAATATAACTGGTCAAAGTTTGGCTCCATCAAATACCGACGATAAGAAAGTTTATGATTTTGTATCGATAGAAAAGCAGCCCGAATTTGTGGGCGGCATGAAGAAATTTTATGATTATTTAGGTAGAAGCATTAAATATCCAATGTTGGCTCAGCAAAATAACGTGCAAGGAAAAGTTTGGCTTTCTTTCACAGTAGAAAAAGATGGAAGCCTAACCAGCATTGCAGTAACAAGAGGCTTAGGAAGTGGAACAGATGAAGAAGCTCAGCGGGTTTTAGAAGAATCGCCTAAATGGATACCAGGCATTCAGAACGGAAAACCAGTTCGTGTTAAATACAACATAAACATCAACTTTAAATTAAATGAATTAACCGAACCTACCAAAGCTATTGATAACGCTGTTAGCAGTCAGGGAAAGGTTACCAAATTAACTTTTGGTGGTGTGAATAATTTCGACAACTCAAAAAAACCACTAATTGTATTGGATGGCGTTATTCAAGCTAATGATGCATTAGAAAATATAAGGTCAGAAACTATAGCGTCTATTTCTGTATTGAAAGATCGCCTTGCAATGGCTTCTTATGGAAATCAAGGCAAAAACGGTGTGTTAATTGTTACGACTAAATCTGCTTCAGGGCAAATTTTTAGAAATTTAAATGCTCATGAATTATCTGTGGATAGGTCTTCACAAAATGAATTAAAATCAAAGTTCTAGGTATGAAAAATATATTTTTTACAATCATCATAATAGTAGGAATAGTTAGCAATAACTTTGCTCAGCAAACACCTTCAACAACAAAAAAGGCAGTGAGTATTAATGCTGCTAAAAAACCTGTTTATGCTGTTAATGGAATAATACAAGATCCAAAAACAGAATTCTCAATAGCAAGTTTAAATCCAGAAACCATTTCTGAAGTTGTTATACTAAAAGATGAAAACGCAGTAACATTGTTTGGACCAGAAGCCACCTTTGGTGCAGTAGTTATAACAACAATTTCTGGCAAGGGAACAGCAGCGAATAAGGTACTGGAGAGTAAAATTGCTCATTTAAATAATGTAAGCAAATTGAGTAATTTATTCTTCACTTCAAAAACTGATACAACTGCTATTATAAAATCAAATAAAGATTTTGGTATCGCTTTTCGAGGCATTAATCGCCCAGTAAATTATAATGAGGTTATGTATATTTTAGATGGGAATAGAATAGATAAGTGGGAAATGGATGCTCTTGATACCAAAAACATCAAAGCCATAACCGTATTAAAAGATAAAGCTTCAATTGAACTTTATGGTCCGCTAGCGAGTAACGGTGTAATTCTAATTACCACAAAACCCAAACCAATTCTTAAAGCTATAGAAAAACCGGTAGAGAAAAACTAATCTCACAAGACCAATAAATTTATTGAATTGAACAAATTACCTCAGCTAAAATGCTGGGTTTGGGGATTCATTTGCTAAAAAAATAAAAATTGCCAAAAATAATATATAACTAAATTTAAAAAAAAATGAAAAAATTATTGATTCTACCGGCTCTGCTTATCTTTATGATGATATGCAACCTAGAAAGTAAAGCACAGAAAGTGTATGATTTTGTTTCTGTTGATAAAGTGCCTGAATTTCCTGGCGGGATGAAAGCTTTTTATGATTATTTAGGAAAGAATATTAAATTTCCGGCAAAGGCTAAAAAGGATAATGTACAAGGAAAGGTTTGGGTATCGTTTGTTGTAGAGAACTCTGGAAAATTAACTGATATTACTATAATAAGAGGATTAACTAAGGAAACCGATGCAGAAGCATTAAGAGTACTTCAACAATCGCCGAAATGGGATGCAGGGATTGTTAAAGGGAAGCCTGTTCGCGTTAAATATAATATGAACGTTAATTTTAAACAAAGCTAACTGTAATCTATTTATAGAAAACACAAAGCCCCGACAAATTGCCGGGGTTTTATGTTTTCTCTCCTGTCTCGGAACACTAAATTTATAAAATCTTTAATGTATATACAAATTTTACAGAATAAAATTTTTATATCTTAATTTTTTTACTATGCTAACATACTATTTTAGGGTTAAGTACAAATTATTATTTGCTTTGATACTAAGATATAAGGTTCGTAAATTTATTATCCAATTCCGTTAGCCATCGCTCCCTTTGTTCAGCCGAAACCATTTTAACTTGATTAAAGCTTATCCATTTTCGGTTTTTAAATCCAATCTTCCAGAAAGTACCTAATATTATAGCTTTTTTAATTGCATTGCCGAAAAGTATAAGGTATAACCATTTCGGGGTATTCATTGTAGTAATTATAGTAATGCCTTTAAGTTTCTCCCACAATGGTTTCATTCTTGTATTGCTTGCATTTGTGTAATCATAAGCTACACCTGGAAATATAACTTTATCAATAAATCCTTTCGTTAATGCGGGCATTAGTTCCCACCAAATTGGGAATATAAATATTAAATGGTCAGCCTCTTCAATTTTGTTTGCATATTCAATTACTTTTGGGTCGTTAGGTTTTTTATCCCTAAAGCCTTTTAAATCTGCAGCAGTCATTACCGGATTAAAACCATCTTTATCTAAATGAATAAGGTCAACTTCATGATGTCCTTTTGTAAGTCCGTTGGTTACAGCATTTAATATGGCATTGCAAAAACTTCCTTCGTAGGGGTGATTAAAAACGATTACTATTTTCATATTATGATGTTTAAATTTTACACCACAAAATTGGATAGTTGTAAGTTCTTGTACGATAACAATTGTTAAGAAAGCTTAACGGCGATTTCTAATCCGACTTAATGAAACAGAAGTTATGCCTAAAAATGAGGCGATGTAATGTTGAGGAATTCGTTGTATGATTTTAGGGTTTTGTTTTAGTAATTCCCGATATCTTAACTCGGGATTATCTTTTATACGAGATAGAAATAGTTTTTGATAGTAAACCAACCGATGAAAAGTATATTCCTCAACCTGTTGTTTGATGGTTTTAGAAGATTCCATAATGGTATTAAAATTACGTTTGGAAATGGAATAAATTACGCTTGGTTCAATACTTTCGATGGTAAATAAACTGGGTTGATTGGTTTTGAAACTCTCGATAGAAGAAACAAATTCCTGTTCGAAGAAAAATTGAAAAGTAATATCCTTCCCATTATTATTGAAGCAAATTCTTAAACAACCTTTTTTAATATAAAATGCTTGTTTGGCAGTTTCGCCTTCACGCAATAAGATGGTTTTTGCTGCAACCTCCTGGCGTTTAAATAGGTGCTTAAATTCATGCGTTAAGGCAGAGAAAGTTGGTAATTTATCCATTTTAATTTGCTACAATTTATATGGTTAAATTAAATAAATTTCGCAAATCTTTAGCTTTTTACAGATTGTTTAAAGCTTGCTTTATCGCATTATCGTTTTGATTTGCAGCTTTATAGTAGCCAACATCACCAAGATAATAACGACATAATAGTGCTTTTAAGTCATTAAGAATTACAGTTTTCGAGTTGTACAATTGAAATCTATCTATCTGCACATTTCGTCGTTGTAAAAAACCAATGAAATCTTTAAAATCTAAATCATTTAGATTAAATACATTAATATTCTGCTCTATATATGTAGAACTGTATTTATTTGTTAAGATATTAAAAACATAATCTGACAGTACTTTTTTGCTAACCAAACTGCCGTAAAATTTATTATAGCCAGTTGTATCAAGCTTAACAAAAATATCTGGAAGGATACCGCCGCTAGTTTTTGGTTTCTTTATTTGAGATAAATTTACACCGTCATTCTTTTCAATAGAATCTTTAAAAGATGTTAAATCTCCTGTTAATTCACCATCATTCATACGTTCATCAAGCTCATGCTTGTACGCATCGTAACCTTTTTTATACGATTTTTGAATGCTCCTGCCCGATGGTGTGTAATATCTGGCAATGGTTAAATTTAAAGCAGAACCATCATTAAAAGAAAACTGTTCTTGAACCAATCCTTTGCCAAAAGAACGTCGACCAACAATTATGCCTCTACCTAAATCTTGAATAGCACCCGCAACAATTTCACTCGCTGAGGCTGTATTTTCATTTATTAAAACAGCAAGTTTGCCTTGTTGAAAGGTTCCTGTTCCGGTAGAAAAATAATCTGTACGCGGTTCGTGTTTACCTTGTGTGTAAACAATCAATTTATTTTCTGGCAAAAACTGATCGGCTAAACCGGTAGCAGCACTAAAATAACCGCCACCATTATCGCGTAAATCTAAAATTAGTTTCTTCATCCCCTTCGCTTTTAGGTTTGAAGCAGCAGCTGCAAAATCACTATCTGTATTAGCGCCAAATTTACTGATGCGCACATAACCGGTTTCGGTATTAATCATGTAAGCGGCATCAATGCTGCTAATGTTTACCTTACCTCTGGTTACCATAACGCGGTTTGGCAGCGGACTACCACTATGCATCAAAAGTACATTTACACCACTACCGGCTTTGCCTCGAAATCGCCCGCTTAATTTATCTTTAGGCAAGTTTTTTCCGCTAACAATGGTGCTATCAATACTTAAAATTTTATCTCCTAATTTAATTCCCGCTTGGTATGCAGGCCCATCTTTTATTACACCAGTAACCATCATGGTATCATTCAGCATGTAATATTCTATCCCAACGCCTTCAAAATTTCCTTCCAAATCGTTTTGCATATCTTGCGCATTTGATGGGGGAAGATAAACACTATGTGGATCTAGCTGGTGCAGAACGCTATCAATCGGTAAGTTTTGTAAAGAATCTGTATTGATATCATCTACGTAATTACCGTTTATGATGTGAAGGATTTCATCAAGCTTATCAGAATTTTCTGCAAGTCTTGCTGGTTTTTGAACGCCATAACCCTGATCTTTAATAAATTTTATACCCAAATACATACCAACTATTAAAATTACTGAATAGCTTAAAGCGATAAGGATATTGTTTCGGGTATTCTTTTTCATTGGCGTTATGCAAATTTATGAAAATAAGCGGGTTGATTAAATTTTAACTGTGTTTTAAAGTCTTTTGTTTCTAATATTTAACAATAATTAACTGGTAAAAACTTAAATAGATATAATGCACACTTATTTTTTGATTTTTTTGCGCAGTTTTTAAAAAGAATTTACCGAATTTTATCAAAATTAAATTTATGGATAGAGTTACCGAGCACGAATCCAATTACAACCACATCGAAAAAATGTCGGTATTGGAAGTTTTGCAGGGCATTAATAACGAAGATAAAACTGTTGCATTTGCAGTAGAAAAATCTTTGCCTCAAATAGAAAAATTAACCTCGGCAGTTGCCGAAAGAATGAAAAAGGGCGGTCGCCTTTTTTATATTGGCGCAGGTACAAGCGGCAGATTAGGTGTAGTAGATGCATCAGAATGCCCTCCAACTTACGGCGTACCATTCGATTGGGTTGTTGGTATAATTGCCGGTGGCGATACTGCAATAAGAAAAGCCGTAGAATTTGCTGAGGATGATGCGGAGCAAGCCTGGAAAGATTTGCAGGAATTTAACATCAACGAAAACGATTGTTTGGTTGGTTTGGCGGCCTCTGGCACTACGCCATATGTAATTGGTGGTTTAAATACTGCCCGGAAAATCGGAGTGTTAACAGGTTGTATTGTTTGTAATACTGGCGGACCAATTGCTGCCGAATCTGATTTCCCGGTGGAGGTTGTTGTAGGGCCAGAATTTATTACTGGTTCTACCCGAATGAAATCTGGAACTGCGCAAAAACTTGTTTTAAATATGCTCAGTACAACCGTAATGGTTCAGCTTGGGCGAGTTGTTGGTAATAAAATGGTTGACATGCAGCTAACCAATAATAAACTGGTTGATAGAGGCATACAAATGGTTGCCGATGAATTGAATATTGGTTACGAGGAAGCTGCAGAACTTTTGACAACTCACGGAAGTGTACGTAGAGCCGTAGAGGCAAAACAAATTCATTAGAAAAATGATTGATTAAGGGGATTTTGAATGATGCAATCGCTCGAAAACATTCAACATTCAATAAATCATTCATTCAAAATTAAAGTTACATGCACGAAATAGAGCCTTATTACCAGTGGAGAGATGATTATATTTCGGCAGAAGATGAGCGTTCTCCTTTTTACAACACCGAGTATTCAGAAATATATTTTGATAAGCAGATTTATAATTTTTTGTTACATCCTCAATGGGATGAATTTGGCTCGAACACGCTTTATATGAAAGTGCTATATGCCGATTACGACAGAAGTTATGCAATTATAGAATTTATTGGCGAATGGAACGATGCCATAAACAATGATATTATGCTTATGAAGCGTGATATTTTGGAGCTAATGATGGATGAAGGTTTAAATAAGTTTATCTTGATAGGTGAAAATGTATTAAATTTCCATGCATCTGATGATAGTTACTACGAAGAATGGTTTCAAGAAGTTGAAGATGGTTGGATAGTTGGCGTTAATTTTCAAGAACATGTAATTCGGGAGTTTAAAGACAATAGCATTGATTATTACATTAATTTTGGAGGTTCTTTCGATAATATGCCATGGCGAACGTTAAAACCTTTACAGTTCTTTAAAAAGGTGGAAGAGCAGTTAACTAAAAGATTGAATTAATTATATTTATCTGATGCCTACGTTATTCATAATTTTTGGACTACGTTTTTTCTTCTATTCCAATGAACATTTGCCGATTCACGTGCATGTCAGAAATTCAGATGGAGAAGCTAAATTTGAAGTAGAAAATGTTAAACTTGTCAGTAATAAGGGCTGAAAAATAAAGATATAAACCTTGCACAATCTTTGATAGAAGAAAATAAAGAAATTATTATTGCAAAATGGTTTGAGTATCATGGAAAATATGATTAAAGTTTGGTTTCATAATAATCATATCTACATTAAAACTTTAACAGGAGAAAACAAAAGTCATCCATTAAGTTGGTTTCCAAAACTTTTAAATGCAAGTGATGAGGAAAGACAAGATTATCAATTATCTCCTTTTGGCATACACTGGGAAAAACTAGATGAAGATTTAAGTTTTGAAGGCTTTTCATCATTTATCAAATAATATAAAAAAACACAAAAATAAAATGGAACAACAAAATTATCAATATCAGGATAACAGCGTTTTTGTACAAGAAGGCTCTATATCAAAAAAATTCTTTGCAAACGTTTTCTTATGGATGTTTGTAGCATTAAGCTTATCAACTATTGCAGCATATTTATTCGGAACAAATGAGCAATTAATGCAATACTTAATGACGATTAACCCAAATACCGGAAAGGTTGGTATGTCAATTTTTGGCTACATAGCCATGTTTGCACCACTTGGTTTAGTTTTGTTAATGGGTTTTGGCTTAAGCAGATTATCATTACCAGCTTTAATTGGTGTATTTGTGCTTTATTCTGTATTAACAGGAATTAGCCTAAGCTTTATACTTTTAGCCTATACATCTGGCTCAGTTGTAAGTTGTTTTGCTGGTGCGGCAGGCATATTTGGTATAATGGCCTTTATGGGTTACACAACAAATATCGATTTAAGTAAATTCGGACCAATTTTAATGGTTGGCGTTATCGGTTTAGTTATCGCAACTGTAATAAACATGTTCATTCAAAGTGAAGGTTTTAGTTTATTTATGGCATATATCGGTATTGCAATTTTCACTGCATTAACCGCTTATGATGTACAGAAAATTAAACGTATTGGTGAAGGTATTGAAGCAAGTGGCGAGCAAGTTTTAGCAGTCGAATCTAAAAAAATGGCTATTGTTGCGGCGTTATCTTTATACTTAGATTTCTTAAACATTTTCTTATTCTTACTGCGTATTTTTGGAAGCAGAAAGTAATCATTAACAGAACAATATTCTTAAGGCCATGCAGTTTTGCGTGGCCTTTGTAATTTTATTTGGTACCAAAGCGATAAATTTTGGAATTGATAATGCTTTGTTGCATTTTTGTATCGCTTATAAAGAAAGACGGAGGGATTAGACCCAACGATGTCTTAGCAACCTGTGCCAACAAGGTGCTAAATTCTATCCCGATTAATCGGGAAAAGATAAGTTTAGGATTACAATCATTTCCAACTTTTAAATAAGCCATTTTAGAGATTTGAGAAATCAGATTTGAGATTAAAGACATAATAAATGTTTTATAAATTCTCATATCTCATATCTCACATCTCCAATCTCACATCTAAAAACAGAATGAGCATTAGAGAAGAATTAGAAAAACGTGTTTTAGTGATAGATGGTGCGATGGGTACCATGATTCAGCGTTATACTTTAACCGAAGAAGATTTTAGAGGCGAAAGATTTAAAAATCATCCCTGCGATGTGAAAGGCAATAACGATTTGCTAAATATTACACGCCCTGATATTATAAAAGCAATACACTTGGAGTATTTGCAGGCAGGTGCCGATATTATCGAAACCAATACCTTCAGTACGCAAAGAATTTCTATGGCTGATTATCAGATGGAAGATCTTTCTTATGAGATGAGTTTTGAAGGTGCCCGTGTAGCCAAAGAAGCTGTAACCGAATTTATGGCAGCAAATCCTGATAGGAAATGCTTTGTGGCAGGCGCAATTGGTCCTACAAATCGTACGCTATCTATGTCGCCAAAGGTAAATGACCCTGGTTACCGAGCGGTTTATTTTGATGAATTGGAAGCTGCTTATTACGAACAGGTTCGTGGCTTGGTAGATGGTGGCTCGGATGTACTTTTAATTGAAACAATTTTTGATACGCTAAACGCTAAAGTTGCCATTGTTGCCATAAAAAAATACGAAGAAGTGATTGGTCGGAAGTTAGAAATTATGATTTCTGGCACCATAACCGATGCTTCTGGAAGAACACTATCCGGTCAAACTGCTGAAGCTTTCTTAAATTCTGTTATGCATGCAAAGCCATTAAGCATTGGTTTTAACTGTGCTTTGGGTGCTAAAGAAATGCGTCCGCATATCGAAGAATTGGCTGCAAAAGCTGGCTGTTATGTATCGGCATACCCAAATGCGGGTTTGCCAAACGAGTTTGGTGCTTATGATGAACAACCGCATGAAACAGCACACCTGGTAGATGATTTTCTTGAATCAGGTTTTGTGAATATTGTAGGTGGTTGCTGTGGTACCACGCCAGAACACATCAGCTGTATCGCCAAAAATGCTAGAAAAACATCGCCAAGAAAAATCCCAAAAATTGAGCCATTTATGCGCTTGAGCGGGTTAGAACCTGTTACCATTACCCCCGAAAGTATTTTTGTAAACATCGGTGAGCGAACCAATATTACTGGTTCTCCAAAATTTTCTAAACTTATTTTGGGTGGAGATTATGAAGCGGCACTTGCGGTTGCGCTACAACAAGTTGAAGGTGGCGCACAGGTTATCGATGTAAACATGGATGAAGGAATGTTGGATTCTGAAGCTGCAATGACAAAATTTCTGAACCTTATTGCTTCCGAACCTGATATTGCAAAACTGCCAATCATGGTCGATTCATCTAAATGGTCGGTGATAGAAAATGGTTTGAAATGCTTGCAGGGGAAAGGAATTGTAAACTCCATATCACTCAAAGAAGGTGAAGATAAATTTAGAGAGAGCGCTCGTAAAATTATGCAATATGGTGCTGCGGTTGTAGTAATGGCTTTTGATGAGCAGGGGCAAGCCGATAATTACGAACGCAGAAAAGAAATTTGTAAAAGAAGCTACGATATTTTAGTAAACGAAATTGGCTTCCCGGCAGAGGATATAATTTTCGACCCAAACATATTAACCGTTGCAACTGGTTTAGAAGAGCATAATAATTACGCTGTAGATTTTATAAATGCCACAAGGTGGATAAAAGAAAACCTTCCTTATGCGAAAGTGAGTGGCGGTGTTTCAAACATATCATTCTCTTTTAGAGGAAATAATACCGTTCGTGAAGCCATGCACTCAGCATTTTTATACCATGCGATTCAGGCTGGTTTAGATATGGGCATTGTAAACGCTGGTATGTTGGAAGTTTATCAGGAAATCCCACCCGAACTTTTAGAAAGGGTAGAAGATGTTTTGCTTAACCGAAGAGATGATGCAACCGAACGTTTGGTAGAATATGCCGATACGATAAAAAGTAAGGGTAAAGAAATTGTTAGAGATGAGGAATGGAGAAAAGGTTCTGTAGAGGAAAGATTATCTCACTCATTAGTAAAAGGAATTGTAGAGTATTTGGATGATGATGTTGAAGAAGCCCGACAGAAATATGCTCGTCCGATTCAGGTTATCGAAGGTCCGTTGATGGATGGGATGAACATTGTAGGCGATTTATTTGGCGCCGGAAAGATGTTTCTTCCACAGGTTGTAAAATCGGCAAGGGTTATGAAGAAGGCCGTTGCCTACTTGTTGCCTTTCATCGAACAGGAGAAATTAGATAATCCAGACCAAAATCAAAGTTCATCGGCAGGGCGGGTTTTAATGGCAACTGTTAAAGGCGATGTACACGATATCGGAAAAAATATTGTGGGTGTGGTTTTAGCATGTAATAACTTCGAAATAGTTGATATGGGCGTGATGGTTCCTGCTCAGGAAATCATCAAAAAAGCCAAAGAAATTAATGCTGATATTATTGGTTTAAGTGGGTTAATCACCCCTTCGTTGGATGAGATGGTTCATTTTGCCAAAGAAATGGAACGCGAAGGCTTTACCATACCACTAATTATTGGCGGCGCAACAACATCCAGAATTCATGCAGCAGTTAAAGTTGCCCCAAATTATTCAGGACCAGCAATTCATGTTCTGGATGCTTCGCGAAGTGTAACCGTTTGCAGCACCTTGATGAATCCTGAAACTAAAGATGATTATGTTGCAGGCATTAGAGCTGAGTATGATAAAGCCCGTGAAGCACATTTAAACAAACGATCTGATAAACGTTTTAAAACCATAGAAGAAGCAAGAGCGAATAAATTTAAAATAGATTTTCAACAAAACCTACCTGCTCCACTATTTACAGGAACCCGTGTTTTTGATAACTATCCATTGGAAGAATTGGTTCCATATATCGATTGGACACCTTTTTTCCATACTTGGGAACTTCGCGGTAGTTATCCTAAAATATTTGATGATAAAAATGTTGGTGATGAAGCAAAAAAACTTTTTGCTGATGCGCAGACATTGTTAAAGCGCATTTTAGATGAAAAGTTATTAACTGCTCGTGGTGTAATTGGTTTCTGGCCAGCAAATGCTGTTGGAGATGATATTGTGTTAGATGTTTCAGATGTTATTGATGGAAAAGGGAAGATGGAAAATGGAACAGCAAACCCATCATCCGTTTCACATCATCCATCTTACATCACCATTCACACCCTTCGCCAACAGGCAGAAAAAGTAGATGGACAGCCTTATTATGCTTTATCTGATTTTATTGCACCTAAAGAAAGCGGCATACAGGATTATTTTGGTGGCTTTGCAGTTACAACAGGTATTGGTATTGATGATTTGGTAAATGAGTTTGAAGCCAATCATGATGATTACAATAGCATTATGGCTAAAGCTTTAGCCGATAGGTTAGCAGAAGCATTTGCAGAACGCATGCACGAACGTGTACGGAAAGAATTTTGGGGATATGCCAAAAACGAAAATTTAAGCAATCAGGAATTAATTAAGGAAGAATATGCTGGTATTCGTCCGGCACCAGGTTATCCTGCTTGTCCGGAACATACTGAAAAAGGCACTTTGTTTAATTTGCTTGATGCCGAAAATCAAATTGGATTGCGTTTAACCGAAAGTTATGCCATGTATCCAACAGCTGCGGTAAGTGGTTTTTACTTTGCCCATCCTGAATCAAGATATTTTGGTTTAGGAAAAATTACAAAGGACCAGATTGATGATTATGCATCCAGAAAAGGAATGACAATAGAAGAAGCGGAAAGGTGGCTTTCGCCTAATTTGGCGTATTAGTTTGTTGGTGTTTTAGTAATTAGCATGGCTTATCAAAAGTATACAGAACTAGAAGTTTGGAAAAGGGCAAGAGCATTCACTGCTTTAATTTACAAGTTAACAGTTGCTTTCCCAAAGGAAGAAGCATATGGCTTAACATCTCAAATACGTAGATGCGCTGTATCTATTCCTTCTAATATTGCAGAGGGTTCCGGTAGAAGACATGCGAAAGAAACAATTCAGTTTTTAGCGATTTCTAGAGAATCTCTATATGAGCTTGAAACTCAGATTTATGTTTCGTTTGATATTGGATTTATATCTGAATTGCAACTGACTGAATGCATTAATGAAATTGAAACTTTAGGAAAACTAATTAATGGATATATCAGATTCCTTTTAAAAGAATAGATATAAGTTTATTTAAATCGTGGGAACTAATTGGTTTCTTACCAAAAAACAAAATATCTAAACAACAAACCAACCAAATGAAAATCACCGACCATATAAAAAACGCAAAAGGTAAAACCTTATTCTCTTTTGAACTTTTACCACCAATAAAAGGCCAGAGCATTCAATGGATTTATGATGCTATTGACCCGCTTTTGGAATTTGAACCACCATTTATTGATGTTACTTCATTAAGAGAAGATTACATTTACAAAGAGCAGGAAAATGGCTTATTGCAAAAAGTTTCTTATCGAAAACGCCCTGGAACAATTGCCATTTGTGCCGCAATTATCCATAAATATAAAATCGACGCTGTACCGCATTTAATTTGTGGAGGTTTTACCAAAGAAGAAACCGAAAATGCTTTAATTGATTTGCAGTTTTTAGGGATTGATAATGTTTTGGCTTTACGCGGCGATGCCCGTGCTGCCGACAATTCTTTCGTGCCAAGCAAAGGTGGACATTGTTATGCAACTGATCTAATCCAGCACATTAAAAACCACAACGATGGTAAATTTCTGCATGAAGACATCGAAACATTTAATAGCGATTTCTGTATCGGTGTAGCAGGTTATCCTGAAAAGCATTTTGAAGCGCCAAACCTAAATTCAGATTTTAAATTTTTGAAGAAAAAGGTAGAAATGGGTGCTGAATTTATTGTAACACAGATGTTTTTTGATAACCAGAAATATTTCGATTTCGTAAAAAAATGTAGAGAGAATGATATCAATGTGCCTATTATACCTGGTTTGAAACCGATAAGTACACTGTCTCAATTAAATGTATTGCCAAAAATCTTTCATATCGATTTGCCCGAAGAATTAACTGATGCGCTATCTCATGCAAAAAACAATAGCGAAGCTAAAGAAATCGGTACCGAAGCCATGATAAAGCAATGCAAAGAACTTATGGATTTTGGCGTGCCGGTGCTGCATTTTTACACTATGGGCCGACCAGAACAAACCAAACAAATTGCAAAAGCTATATTTTAGCTTTTGTAATTAGAAAAATTCTGACACAACTTTAACGAATATACTTTTGCTAACAAATTGTTGATGTTATATTTGTCGTAATGAAATCAGATGCCTCAAAATATGTTTTAATTTGTTTTTTTGCAGTAATGCTGCTGCTTAAAACAACTGGCGCATCATCTGTTTTTCTCGATTCTTTTAAAAATACGGAATATAGTATCGCCAATCAGGATGGTACAGAGAAAGAAGAAAAGAAAATTGAATCAGAATATTTTGATAACAATTTATTTCTTGTTCAGCATGTTAAAATACCTGTATTAGTAAAGGTTAAAGAGTCTTATCCAACAAATAATGCACTCTTATCCTATTTTCCAGAGGTTTTAACGCCTCCACCATCTGGCATTTCTTAGATGCTATACTACAATATTACCCTTTCGGCAAATCGTCCTGAAAGGTATTTCTATTCACATTTAAATAATTTATACTTACTTATGAAACGAGCAATTTCATTATCTTTTGCGGTATTTTTAATATCAGCATCTTTAAAAATTAGTGCGCAAGAAATTGGGCAAACTAATATTCAACCATTAAATAATTCTATTTCTGTTATTTCTCAATTACAGCCAGTTAGCTTTAATTATGATGCTAAATGGGCAGAAAAATTAAAATTATCCAATAAATCTCAAATGGGATTTGTAGCTACCGATGTTCAAAAAATTCTACCATCTCTAGTGAGAAAGCAAGCTAAAGATTATCCTTCAGGAAAAAATGCTTTTAAAACAGCAACAGTTTCTACTATAGATTACGAAAGTTTAATACCGCTATTGGTTGGTAGTATTAAAGAGCAGCAACAACAAATTGAGCAATTACGAGCTGAGGTTGACTCTTTAAAATCAAAAAATACAAAGTAGGTTTTTAGTTTTAATGTTTGGTTTAGCCGGGGTTTACTACCTCGGCTTTTTTATTTACAAGAGTGTAAAAATTTTAAAATATTAGCTTGGTTGCAATTTAAAATGCCTTATGTTTATAGTTTATTCAATATTATGAGAAATAAATTAACTGCTTTATTTATACTTTTTTGGATTACGTTTAAAGTTGATGCTCAGCAAATAAATCTAACTGAAATACCAAAACCACAACGAGAATTTCGTGCGGCATGGATTGCATCGGTTGCAAATATTAATTGGCCAAGCAAGCCGGGTTTATCAACTCAACAGCAACAAGATGAAGCAGTTGCTTTATTGGATATGCTAAAGAAAAATAATTTTAATGCAGTTATTTTCCAGGTTCGTCCACAGGCCGATGCATTGTATAAAAGTAGTTTAGAACCTTGGTCGTATTTTTTAACCGGGGTTCAAGGTCAGGCGCCAAAACCATATTACGATCCATTAGAATTTTGGATTGAAGCTGCACATGAACGAGGCTTAGAATTACATGTCTGGTTAAACCCATATCGGGCGCATCATATTTCTGGCGGTCAACCTTCTGAATCTTCAGTCGTTAAGAAACATCCAGAACTGGTTTATAAATTAAAACAAGGCTATTGGTGGCTAGATCCATCAAAAAAGGGAACTCAAGATTTATCTGCTGAAGTGGTTAAAGACATTGTGAAAAGATACGATATTGATGGAGTTCATTTCGATGACTATTTTTATCCGTACGCCGAATATAACGGTGGTGAAGATTTTCCTGATGGGGAAAGCTATGCTGAATACCAGAAAAATGGAGGTCAACTTGCTCGTGGCGATTGGCGCCGGGAACAGGTAAATGTTTTTATTCAAAGGGTTTACAAAATTATAAAAGAGGAAAAGAAGTATGTCAAATTTGGTATCAGTCCGTTTGGTATATGGAGACCAGGCTTCCCCGAATCTATTAAAGGTTTTGATCAATACGATAAACTTTACGCCGATGCAAAATTATGGTTAAATGAAGGTTGGATTGATTATTTTATGCCTCAATTGTACTGGCAGGTTAATAACATTCCACAAAGTTTCCCTGTTTTATTAGGTTGGTGGCAATCTGAAAATACTAAACAGCGACATTTATGGCCAGGATTAAATAGTGGCATTGGTGGTGGAGAGAAAAACAGTGATGAAATCATAAATCAAATTATGATAAGCCGCGGAATTTTACCAAAATCTCCTGGTGTTGCACATTGGAGTATTGCTGCATTAACCAAAAATGAAATGCTTCGTAATGATTTACTCAAGGGTCCTTATAAAGCAGAAGCTTTGGTTCCTGCATCGCCCTGGTTGGATGATAATAAACCATCAGGACCTAATGTAACGATAGCAGATAGAAATACAGATGTTTACATCGATTGGAAACCAGCAAATAAAAGAGATGATTTCAAATACATCGTTTACACAAATTATGGCGGTAAGTGGAATTACACCATTTTAAATTACAAAAGTAGGTTCTTATTGGTGCCTAAAGTTAGCTATGCTGATGCCGCTAAAATGATTCAGCAACCATTGCAAAATATAGCCGTTACGGCAATTGATAGAACAGGTAATGAAAGCGCTTTAGAAATTATAAATGTTGAGGGGGAAAGTTCTACCAATTAAACTCATTCAAGGCTTTCTTGTAATTTTCTTCATCAAAACGATATAAGTTTGGGGCTTTATGTGCGCCACCTTTTCTTGGTTCATCAAGCTTTACAAGAATATTATAACGCATAATTTTACGGTAAAAATTGCCTCTGTTTAACTTCTGACCTAAAATTGTTTCGTACAAACTTTGCAATTCGGGCATTGTAAATGTTTCTGGAAGCAGATTGTAGCCAATTGGTTTATAGCTTAATTGCTCTCTTAAGGTTGCAAGCGCTTTCTTTAGTATTTCTTGATGGTCCATCACCATGGTTGGCAAATTATCAATCGGCATCCATTCACATTTATCAGAATACGAATCGGTAACAGGCGTTACCTGTGTGTGATCTACAAGCGCATAATAACCCACAGTTACAAAGCGTTGCTTGTGCCATAAATCATCAGGATAATTTTTAAAAAATTCCTCAGAACGGTTTAGCGTACCAAAAACGCCAAAAACATTTAAGAAAATTTTGTCTGCTCCACTACGTTCAAATAAAACTCTTTTTGCAGCGTCATTTATTGCTTCATTCTTGTTTACGTAGCCACCAGGTAACATCCAGTTATCTGCGCTTTTAAGTTTTAACATTAAAACATTTAAGCTGTTGGCATGAAAACCAAAAACCACACAATCTATCGAAATATGTGGTAATGATTTTTTCCAAAATTCTGCACTTGCATCTAGTATGTCAGGAACGATCATTTACAAAAGGTAAAGTTTAAAGACTTCTAAATTAATGATTTGTTTTTCTAAACTAAAGTTAATACATTGCTTCTTTATGAAGCAATGAAATTTAGCCAGATTTTCCTAATCAATTATCCTGCTAAAGGACATTTATGATTCGACAATTAAAAATCTCCCATTTATGGCTGAGACTATATTAAATTCTAACCAAATGCAAAAAATTACATCAACATTAATCATTAGCCTCCTTGGCGGTTTAAGCCTTAGTGCACAGCAATTCACAACGGTAAAAAATAATAACGGTTCAACGCTGGGCTATTCATCAGCCTCTGGCGTAAAAATTTTAACAGTTGGCGGTTTAAAATTTAAAGATTTGAATAAAAACGGCAAGCTCGATAAATATGAGGATTGGCGCTTAACGGCTGATGAAAGAGCTAAAGATTTAGCTTCGAAAATGACAGTTGAGCAAATTGCAGGTTTAATGCTTTACAGCAAACATCAGGCTTTGCCTGCAGGTCTTTTTGGTTACAATATGGGCACATATAATGGAAAGGTTTTTCCTGAAAGTAAGGAAAAAGCATCTGATTTAAGCGATCAGCAAAAAGACTTTTTTAAAGATGATAACCTTCGACACGTTTTATTAACAAGTGTACAAACGCCAGAAATTGCAGCCATTTGGAATAACAATGCGCAAGCTTTTGTAGAAGGTATTGGCTTAGGCATTCCGGCAAATAACAGTACCGACCCACGCCATACGGCCATGGCAACCAGCGAATTTAACGCAGGTGCGGGTGGTAAAATTTCGATGTGGCCAGATGGTTTAGGAATGGCCGCAACATTCGACTCGAAAATTGTTGAGCAATTTGGGCAAATTGCCGCAAAAGAATATAGAGCATTGGGTATTTCAACGGCTTTATCGCCTCAAATAGATTTAGGTAGCGAGCCACGTTGGTATCGTATTGCTATGACATTTGGCGAAAGCCCGCAGTTAACTACGGATATGGCCAGAGCTTACATCGATGGTTTTCAAACATCATACGGGAAGGATGAAATTAAAGATGGTTGGGGTTATAAAAGCGTAAATGCAATGGTAAAACATTGGCCAAGTGGTGGTGCAGAAGAAGGTGGTAGAGATGGGCATTGGGCTTTTGGAAAATTCACGGTTTATCCCGGCAATAATTTACAACAGCACATCGATCCGTTTGTGAATGGAGCTTTCAAATTGAAGGGCAAAACTAGCAAAGCTTCGGCGGTTATGCCTTATTATACCATTACGTTTAACCAAGATAAAAAATATAAAGAAAATGTAGCCAACGGTTATAGCAAATACATAATTACGGATTTACTTCGCGATAAATATGGTTACGATGGTGTGGTTTGTACCGATTGGTCTGTTACTGGAGATGAAGGTAAAACACCAAACATTTTTGCCGGTAAGCCATGGGGAGCCGAGGCTTTAACTATTGCCGAAAGACATTACAAAGTTTTAATGGCAGGAGTAGATCAGTTTGGTGGAAACAATGATAAAAAACCGGTCTTGGAAGCTTACCAAATGGGTGTAAAAGAATATGGCGAAAAGTTTATGCGTGAACGTTTTGAGCGTTCGGCTGTTCGTTTACTTAAAAATATTTTCCGCGTTGGTCTTTTCGAAAATCCTTACTTAAATGTAGAAGAAACCAAAACTGTTGTTGGTAATGCCGAATTTATGAAAGCAGGTTATGATGCACAGTTAAAATCAATAGTCTTATTAAAAAACAAAGCGAATGTTCTTCCGCTGAAAGAAAAGCAAACCGTTTATATACCCAAAATATATTCTGCACCAACAAAGGATTGGTGGGGCTTTTATACCGCTCCAAAACTGGATTATCCGGTGAATATCGATTTAGTTAAAAAATATTATAACGTTACGGATGCTCCAGAAAAGGCCGATTTTGCAATCGTTTTTGTTTCAAGTCCGCAGAGTGCAGAAGGTGGTTACGATATCAATGACAGAACAGCAGGAAGCAACGGTTATGTGCCAATTTCTTTGCAGTATGGAACTTATACAGCTGAACAAGCCAGATCGAAAAGTATTGCAGCTGGCGACCCGGTCATCGACCCAATGATAAAAGATAGAGGATATAAAGGCAAAACAGTTACGGTATCAAATACAATGGATTTAAGAACCATTTTAGATACTAAAGAAATGATGAATGGCAAACCGGTAATTGTTTCAGTTACGGCATCAAAACCAATGGTTTTTAATGAGTTTGAGAAAAATGTTAATGGTATAGTATTAAATTTTGGTGTTTCTACTCAGGCAGTTTTAGATGTTATTTCGGGCAGAACAGAACCATCTGGTTTGCTGCCATTGCAAATGCCGGCGAACATGAAAACTGTAGAAGAGCAGAAAGAAGATGTTCCTTTTGATTTAGTTACACATAAAGATACTGAGGGTAACAGCTACGATTTTGGCTATGGCTTAAACTGGAAAGGCATTATTAAAGATGCACGAACAGAGAAATATAAAAAATAGTCGAAGCAAGTTCTATCTTGCAACAATTATTATTCACTAAAACAAGTATAAGCAGCGTTCTTTTTAATCGATAAAAGAATCCCGCTTTTGTTTTGAATGATATTCAATTTTAAATCTGAATCTATTTTAGTCTCATTGATTTTAAGCATAAACAACCTCAACTGAACCTAATCCGTTGCTAAAATTGTTAATTAACCTTAGTTAACAAATAATTTTTAAAACCGTCAAAATCTACACCTAATTTATCAGCATAGTGTGATTTGCTTTCTAAAGCTTTTACTTGTTCAGGAATTTCAATTTTAGCAGCAATATCTGAAGGAAAAATATCTGGAAACTTACAAGCATGTGCTGTCGATAAAAATGTTGCAGCGCTTTTATCTTCAGGGTTTTCTTTTCTATATTTTTCTATTGCTAAATATGCAATTGCAGTATGCGGACAAGCAACATAATCAAATTTAGCATCAATTTCTAAAATACCGTTAAGTGTTTCTTCATCATTAAAACGGTAAGATGTTACCACTTTTTTCAAAGCTTCTACATCCTGATTAAACAAATCCATAATGCGTATCCAGTTGCTTGGAGCACCCACATCCATTGCATTGGAGTAGGTTTGCGTTGATGGTTTCGTTTCATAAACGCCACTTTCAAGAAAACGTGGAACGGTATCATTGATGTTTGTTGCAGCGATAAATTGTTTAACTGGCAAGCCTAATTTATAAGCCAATAAACCCGCACCAATGTTACCAAAGTTTCCACTTGGAACTGAAAAAATTACATCACTAAAGCCTTGTTTTTTCAATTGGGCATAAGTGTTAAAATAATAGAAAGTTTGCGGTATTAACCTCGAAATGTTAATAGAATTTGCAGATGTTAACCTAAATTTTGCGTTTAATTCTTCATCCGAAAAAGCTTGTTTAACCAAAGCCTGGCAATCATCAAAAGTACCTTTAACCTCAATAGCTCTAATGTTTTGTCCGTTGGTGGTTAACTGTAATTCCTGTATCGGACTAACCTTTCCCTCTGGATAAAGAATGGTAACCCTTGTATTCGGAACACCTAAAAAGCCTAGGGCAACCGCACCACCTGTATCGCCAGAAGTGGCTACTAAAACATCTAACAATTGTTCGCCATCTTTTAAGAAATAAGCCATTACACGGCTCATGAAACGAGCGCCAAAATCTTTAAAAGCTAATGATGGTCCGTGGAAGAGTTCTAGTACGTAGGTATCCTCATCAAGCTTTACAGCAGGTGCTTCGAAGTTTATGGCATCTTCAATTAAAGCTTTTAAATCTTCAGCCGGAATTTCATCTCTTAATAATGCGGATGCTACTTTATAAGCGATTTCTGGTAAGGAATATTGCGCTATGTTTTCAATAAAATCAGCATCCAGCTGTGGAATTTCTACAGGCATGTACAAGCCTTTATCCTGCGGCATGCTATTGAAAACAGCTTCTTTAAAAGAAACGCGTAAGTCTTTATTGTTGGTTGAATATAGTTTCATTAGTGGTTTTAGGTTTAGGTTTAAGGTTTAGGATTTGGGCGCTTTGACCTAACGCCTTTTACCTTAAACCTCATGCCTTTCTTACATTACTCTCGGTCCTTCGGCGTTAACCGAAGAAACAAAAGCTTTGCTGTTAATATTAAGTTTATGTAAATGTTGTTGTTGTGCTTTCGTTATTTTTTTAGCTGTTTCTTCATCTTTGGTTAAGGCAAAAACAGATGGACCAGAGCCAGAAATTCCGAAACCGATGGCACCGTTTTCCATCGCCAGGTTCCTCATTTCTTCAAAACCCGGAATTAAAATGGAGCGGGTTGGTTCTACGAGAACATCTTTCATACTTCTGCCAATTAAGTCGAAATCATTCATAAATAGACCACTTACCAAGCCGGCAACATTTCCCCATTGAGTTACAGCATCTTTTAAAAGAACCTTACTGCGAATCATTTGTCGGGCATCTTTTGTAGGTACATCAACCTGCGGATACACAATTGCAGCAAACATGCCAGCAGGAGTTGGCAAAGAAATTACATCAAGTGGTTCATAACTTCTAACCAAAACAAAGCCTCCCATAATGGCAGGTGCAACATTATCTGCGTGTCCATAGCCGCAAGCCAATTCTTCACCTTTCATAGCGAAGGGAACCAATTCTTTTGCGGTTAATAAATCGCCCATAAGTTTATTAATGGCAAATAAGCCCGCAACAGTACTGGCCGAACTCGAGCCTAATCCGCTACCGATTGGCATTTTTTTATGCAGTTCAATTTCAACACCAACATCTAACCGATTAATGTGTTGCAAATAATGTTGAACACTTGCGCTAACTGTATTTTTTGCTGCATCTAAAGGTAGTTTGCCGTCGTCGCCAGTAATTCTTTTTATAATTACACCGGGAGCATCGGTTAAGCGCATCTCAACCTCGTCGCCAGGTTCGTTTACCGCAAAACCAAGTACATCAAAACCACAAACTACGTTTGCAACGGTAGCAGGGGCAAAAACGCGAATCATCCCCAAACCCTCAAAGGGGGCATTTGCCTTTCCGTCGGTTTTGTCTAATGCTTCAACTGAATTTAAATTGTTATTTAGCATGGTATATCTCTTCATTTTTTCCCAGGGCTGAAACCTTGGGCCATCCTGTTAGTTATTCAATTGAGTCATTGCCTTAGTCTTTCTACTTTTAGCTTAAAGAACCCACATTAATAATATCTGCAAAAACCCCAGCGGCTGTAACCTCTGCACCAGCACCAGGTCCTTTTACTACTAATGGACGAGCATGATACCTATCTGTTGTAAACGAGATGATATTATCACTTCCCGAAAGCATGTAAAAAGGGTGACTGTCATCAACCATTTGCAAGCTGATTTCTACATTACCATTCTCCAGCTTACCAATGTAGCGCAGAACTTTTTTATCATTGGCCGCTTTGGTTTTCAAATCTTCAAAATACGCTGCGTTTTTTTGCAATTCTGAGTAGAAATCCTCAACAGAAGTTGCGTTTAAACAAGCTTCAGGTAGAATATTATCGATTTTAACATCAGCAACTTCTAAAGGATAACCTGCATCGCGAGCCAGGATTAGCATTTTACGCATAAAATCTTTTCCATTTAAATCATCGCGAGGGTCTGGTTCGGTGTAGCCCAGTTCCTGTGCTTCTTTAACGGTTTCGTAAAAACCGGCATCGCCCTTAAAGTTGTTGAAAATGTAAGAAATTGTACCCGATAAAATGGCTTCGATACGAGCCACTTTATCACCACTCATCATCAACTCTCTTAACGTACGAATAATTGGCAAACCTGCACCAACGTTGGTTTCGTAGTAAAAATCGACACCGAATTTACGGGCAGTATCTTTAAACGATTTGTATTGAGCAAAATCTGCAGAGTTTCCTTTTTTATTACAGGTAACCACCGAAATACTACTTTCGAAAATGCCCTGATAAAATTCAATCGGTGTTTCTGCTGCGGTATTATCTACAAAAACGCAGTTTGGTAGGTTTAGCGCTTTCATTCGTTCCACAAAATCAGCTAAATCAGCCTGTTCGCCATTGGTATTTAAATTGCTTTCCCAATGTTCAAGCGATAATCCTTCGGCACTAAAAATCATTTTCCTTGTATTGCTGATGCCCGCAACTTTAACTTGCAAATCGTTGTTGGCAGATAGGAAAGGCATTTGCTCTTTTAGTTGATTAAACAAAGTTTTGCCGATATTACCAGTGCCTAAACAGAAAATGTTGAGTGTACGTTTCAAATCAGTAAAGAACGCATCATGAACAGCATTAACAGCTTTCGATAAATCTGCAGCGCTAATAATTACTGAAATATTATACTCAGATGAACCCTGTGCAATTGCCCTAACGTTGATACCATTTCTGCCCAAAGCGTTGAATAATCTTCCGCTCATCCCTGGAGTGCGTTTCATGTTCTCACCAACAATTGCTAATACCGCCAGGTTATTTTCAACCTCTGGTAGAGCAAGTTTATTTGCATCCAATTCCAGTTCAAATTCCTTTTTAATTAAGGAAATTGCTTGTCCGGCATCGGTTGGTTTAACGGCAAAAGTAATGCTATGTTCTGATGAAGATTGGGTAATTAAAACTACGTTAATTTGCTCTCGTGATAGTAAGGAGAATAGCCTTCCGCTAAAACCAGCTTTACCAACCATGCCACTTCCGGTTAAGTTAATAATGCTGATGTGGTCGATAGAAGAAATGCCTTTTATTGGTAAGCTCGATGCTTTTACATCACTTTTTATATAAGTACCGGCAAAATCAGGCTCAAAAGTGTTTTTAATTACAATTGGGATTTTCTTCATAAAGGCCGGAATCATGGTTGGCGGATAAATCACTTTCGCACCGAAATAACTCAATTCCATCGCTTCTGTGTAACTTAATTCTGGCAGTGAGAAAGCCTTTTTCACGATGCGTGGGTCGGCAGTCATCATTCCGTTAACATCCGTCCATATTTCAATTTCTTCAGCGTTTAAAGCAGCGCCCCATACTGCTGCAGTATAATCAGAACCACCTCTGCCTAAAGTTGTTACCCTGCCGGCTGAATTGCTTGCGATGAAACCTGTAACGAATAAAACTTTACTTTTATTTGCCTGGTAGAAATCATTGATTAAGATTTCAGTCAGTTCGGTATCAACCCTTGCCTGTCCGAAATTGCTATCGGTTTTAATGAGTTCAGAACCATTAACATAAATTGCTTCCTCAAATTGTTGCGATGCGATGTGTGCAATCATGAAAGATGAGCAGCGTTCGCCATAACTTAAAATTTGGTCTTTGGTTTGCAAACTCAACTCGCGAAGATTGGTTACGGCTTGCAATAAATCTTCCAGTTCGTTAAAGAAGATTTTTAAACGCGTAAACACCGGGTTTTGTGCCGCTGCAGGCAAAAGCGAGCGGATAACTGCGAAATGTTTTGCTTCAATTTCTTTTAGAGAAGTATCGTAATCTTCCCCCCGTTCGGCGCTTTCGGCCATATCGGTTAGCAAATTGGTTACGCCACTCATAGCCGATAATACAACTACCGGATTGCTCTGTAATTTTTCTTTGGCCACTATGTTGAGCAGCGTTTTAATGTTCTCGGCCGAACCTACGGATGTGCCACCGAATTTTAATACTTTCATTTTTTTTTGTGTTTAAAAAAAAAGCGCCCCGATTTGTGTCGGGACGCTTTTTGTGTTTTTATGTTTTCAAATCAATTTACAACAAATTAGCCCCGCTGGTTTATCCAGGTGGTAATAATAATCGTTGTAATAATCGAAGTGTTAAAATTCATTTGTCTTGGTGTATTATCTACACCGTAAAGAAGCAGATTATTTTTCTTAATTGCAAACAATAATAAAATTTATTTAAAAATATTTTACTAAAACGTTTAAATGGAACTAATGAGGGTGTTTTTTGAACCCGAAACGAATTTGGACGAACCGTTTTAAGGTTGAAATGTTTTAATTTTTTTGTTTATCGTTTTTCGTCTTTCATTCTCTATCGTGGTCTGTTCCTCACATTTTATTAGTTAGGTAATTTTTGTTTCGGTATGTGGGGACACAGACCGAGGAGTATAAAAGATGAATTTTGAGAAGAAGATTGCTTCTTACCTGGCAATGACAAGATTATTTTCTTGCAACCTTAAGTACTTGCAGAAGCAAATTTAACTAGACCCGATAGAGTGGAAAGCCCGGAAGACGAGGAACGAGGATGAGGACTTGGAACGATAGCGGGACGAACATTAATAGATGCTACGGTTATTGCTCTTCAAAAAATATTTGATTTTGTGATATCTTTTTAAATTTTTGTACCCATGATATATGTTTCGCAGACGACTAAATTATCTTATTTCGTTTTGTAGGAATACAGACAGAGGAGTAGTTTGATTTTCGTTTTTGGTTTCTCGTTTTTGTTACTTCCTACATTCTTACTCCTTCATCCTTTCACCCAAAAATGACATCCCGCTTAAATTAATCCAAATCGAAACTTTTATCTTTATTAATTCGTTATTAAAGACACATGAGAGGTTTCCGTTTTTCTGATTATAAGCCTGGCGATAAGCCAAAAGGTGGGTTCGATGAGTTGCTGAAATTATTTAGCGAGTTGCTAAATTATACAGCAGGTGATGCAGCAGAGGCTTTAAGCTGGCTAAATGAACTCGACAAACAATATAAATTAACCAATAATGATTATGGTATTGGAAATTTTATCGATGATTTAAAAGATAAAGGTTACCTAACAAAAGATAACAAATCTGGTGAATTTAAGATTACAGCCAAAACCGAACAAACCATTCGTAAATCGGCTTTAGATGAAATTTTTGGGAAACTAAAAAAATCGGGCAGAGGTAATCACAATAGCAACCAATCTGGTGTTGGTGAGGAAAAAAATGCTGATAGGAGAGAGTACAGTTTTGGTGATAGTTTAGACCAAATCGACATGACTGCCTCGATTCAAAATGCGCAAATTAACCATGGAATTGGCGATTTTACTTTAACAGACAGAGATTTAGAAGTAGAAGAAAAGGATTTTAAAACTTTAACTTCTACTGTGTTAATGATTGATATTTCGCACTCGATGATTTTGTATGGCGAAGACAGAATTACACCAGCCAAAAAAGTTGCCATGGCTTTAGCCGAATTGATAAAAACAAAATACCCTAAAGATACTTTGGATATTGTAGTTTTTGGAAATGATGCGTGGCCAATTTCGGTAAAGGATTTACCTTATTTGCAGGTTGGACCTTACCACACCAACACCTACGCAGGTTTGGAATTGGCAGCCGATTTACTTCGCCGAAGAAAAACCCATAACAAACAAATTTTTATGATTACAGATGGAAAACCTACCTGTTTGAAAGAGAATGGAAAGTACTACAAAAATAGTATGGGTTTGGATAGAAAGGTAATTAACAAAACCTTAAATATGGCTGCTCAATGCAAGCGATTGAAGATTCCCATTACTACATTTATGATTGCTAAAGACCCATATCTGCAACAATTCGTTCGTCAGTTTACTGAAATTAACGGCGGCAGAGCTTTTTACAGTTCTTTAAATGGCTTAGGCGAATACATTTTTGAAGATTACATAAAGAATAGAAGGAAAACAGTTAAATAGAGTTAAAGGTTACGGGGTTTTATTTGGTAGAACGAATCAAAATTGTACAAACTTATCCTGTAACTTATAAAACATAAGAGGTAACATAATTATATGCAAAACATTACATTAGGCGAATTAAAAACCACTGGATATAAATCAAGATCGGTTAAGGAAGAGCTAAGAGAGAATTTAATTAAACAATTAAAAGGTAATAAGGCAGAGTTTGAAGGCATTATTGGTTATGATGAAACTGTAATTCCGGAATTGCAAACTGCAATCTTATCACGACATAATATTCTGCTTTTGGGTTTACGCGGACAAGCGAAAACCAGGATTGCCCGTTTGATGGTCAATTTATTAGATGAATATGTGCCGTATGTTGCAGGAAGTGAGATTTTTGATGATCCATTGAATCCAATTTCGTGGTATGCAAAAAACGAAATTGCAACCAAAGGTGATGCAACAGAAATAGCTTGGTTACACAGAAGCGAGCGTTATACCGAGAAATTGGCAACGCCAGATGTTACGGTTGCCGATTTAATTGGCGATGTTGACCCAATAAAAGCGGCTACTTTAAAATTAACATATAATGATGAACGTGTAATTCACTTTGGCTTAATCCCTCGGGCGCACCGAAGCATTTTTGTTATTAATGAATTACCAGATTTGCAAGCTCGTATTCAAGTAGCACTTTTTAATATGCTGCAGGAAAAGGATATTCAGATACGAGGTTTCAAATTGCGTTTACCGCTTGACATTCAGTTTGTATTTACTGCCAATCCGGAAGATTACACCAATCGTGGAAGCATTGTAACGCCACTGAAAGATAGAATTGAAAGTCAGATTTTAACACACTATCCAAAAAGTATCGAAGTTTCTCGTAAAATAACTTTTCAGGAAGCTAAACTTACTAAAGAGCAAAGAGAGAATATTGAGGCGGATGGTTTAGTAAAAGATTTAATTGAGCAAATTGCTTTTGAAGCTCGTAAAAGTGAATACATCGACCAAAAATCGGGTGTTTCAGCCCGGTTAACCATATCAGCTTACGAAAATTTAATTAGTACCGCTGAACGTAGAATGTTAATTTCTGGTGAGAAAAACACAGTAGTTCGTTTGGCTGATTTGGCTGGAATTGTACCAGCAATTACCGGAAAAATAGAATTGGTTTATGAAGGTGAATTGGAAGGACCTGCACATGTGGCCACAACGCTAATTGGCAAAGCTGTTAAAACGCTCTTTTCCCGTTATTTTCCAGACCCAGAAAAGGCTAAAAAATCTAAAACTGCAAACCCATATACAGAAATTACAGAATGGTTTACCGATGGAAATAATTTAGATGTTACGGATACTTTATCAAATGCCGAATACAAAAAGGTGTTAATGTCGGTTCCTAGTCTTTACGATTTGGTTAAGAAATTCCACCCAAAATTGAGCGAAAACCAAACTTTACTTTTAATGGAATTTGTGCTTCATGGATTGGCAGAATATTCGCAATTGAGTAAAAACTTTTTAAATGGTGGCTTTGGATTTAGCGATATGTTTGGCAGCTTATTTAATGCCGAATTTGATGAGGAAGAAGACGAGGACGATTTTAGATAGTTTAGCTTTCAGTTTAAAGAGCTTCTAAACACAAAATCAAAAAACTATTTTAAATATTATTATTTTAGCTTTGACAGATTTTTATTTCTTCGGGATGGAAATGTGTCGAAGCTTTTTATTTAAACCATAACCCTTTAACATGGGAAGATTACCTTTCATCATCGCCGCATGCATATTCATCATCGCTTTTGATATTTACTGCTTCAAGGCAATTATCGCTGTGTTTAAAAGCTGGAAACCAAAAACCAAAAAAATCTTTACGATTGTATATTGGAGCTTCAGCATTTTATTAATCCTTGGGGTTTTTGCGGGAATATATTTAAATCTCTTCTTAACATTAAGAGCAATAATTCTGGTAGCATTTTTCTTAACAGTTGCTTGTAAAATGGCAATGTTGCCTTTCTTGGTTTTGGATGATTTACGAAGGTTAGTAGTAAAGCTTTTCAAAAAGAAGGAAATTATTCAAGATCAGCCCATAAGTGAAGCAGAGCCAATTTCGAGATCCGAATTTCTGGTTAAAGCTGGTTTGGTTGCCGCAGCAGTTCCCCTTACATCACTAAGCTGGGGTATCATTTCTGGGGCTTATGATTATCAGATTAGGCGTGTTAATCTTATTCTTCCGAATTTACCGAAGGCATTTGATGGCATTACAATGGCACAAATTTCTGACATACATTCTGGTAGTTTTTATAATAAAACAGCCGTTAAGGGTGGGGTAGATTTGCTAATGTCTGAAAAACCGGATTTTGTGTTTTTTACAGGAGATTTAGTTAATAATTTAACCAATGAGGTAAGAGAATATCAGGATATTTTTGCGAAAGTAAAAGCACCACTCGGTGTTTATTCAACACTTGGTAACCATGATTATGGCGATTATTATTATGGAAGAGAATCATCGCCCGCTAAAGCAAAAAACCTTAAAGACATTATTGATGTACACAAGATAATGGGTTATGATTTGTTAATGAATGAAAACCGCAGGTTAAAAGTTGATGGTGAGGAAATAGGAATTTTAGGTATTGAAAATTGGGGAATGGGGCGCTTTCCAAAATATGGTAAAATGGAGCTAGCGGTTGAAAATACTGACGATTTACCAGTTAAGCTTTTACTAAGTCATGATCCATCGCACTGGCGTGGAGAGGTCTTAAAGAAATATCCTCAAATAGATGCTATGTTCAGCGGACACACCCATGGAATGCAGTTTGGAGTGCGGTTAAAAGAATATCAATGGAGCCCGGTTCAGTATATTTATAAAGAATGGGCGGGTTTATATCAGGAGCAAAAACAACAACTTTATGTTAATGTTGGCTACGGATTTTTAGGTTATCCGGGAAGAGTTGGTGTATTACCAGAGATAACAGTTTTTACATTAAAAAGGGCATAGGTAATTAGTGAATTTTCAATGATTGAATTAGTGAATGTTTAGCTAATTTTATGACAGAATGGTAAATAGAAATTTCAATCCTTTTCCATTAATAGCTACTGAAAGGCTCACACTTAGACAATTGTCACTAGATGATGGTCAAGGTGTTTTTGCGTTGCGTTCTAATGCCGAAGTAAATAAATACCTGAACAGAGAACCTAGTAAAAAAATTGAAGATGCAATAAACTTTATTTATAATGTTAATAGTAACACTACTAACAATAACTCTGTTTATTGGGCGATTTGCTTAACCAATACGCAAACATTTATTGGTACAATTTGCCTTTTCGACTTTTCTGCAAAAGAAAATAGTTGCGAAATTGGGTATGAACTTATACCACAATTTCAAGGGCAAGGTTTAATGACGGAAGCAATAAGAGCAGTTATTGAATATGCATTTCAGGAGTTAGAATTTCAAAAAGTAGTCGCATCTGTTCATAATGAAAACCATCATTCAGTTAGACTATTAACCAAATTACATTTTTCTCATTCCAACCAAATCGATATAGAAAACTCCAACCTTAATGTTTTTACTTTAATCTGTTCTCATGGATAATTTAAGCAGTTAAGTAGATTGCTCCGTGCCTTGCAATGACGAAGGCACAACATATCTACTTATTTGCTAATCACATTCTTCAATTCATTCAATCATTCAACCTATCCTGCGTTAAATCGATAGCCAACTCCTCTAACCGTTTGCAATAATTGTGGGTTATCAGGGTTCAATTCTATCTTTTTACGTAAACGTACAATGTGCATATCCAATGTACGTGTATTTACATCAGAGTTATATCCCCAAACCACTAACATTAATTCATCTCGATTAATCACCTTACCTGGGTTACGTAAAAAATAAAGTAGAATACGATTTTCTAAAATGGTAAGTTCTATTTTTTTGCCTTCTCTAAATAAAGTATGAATGTTTGGGTGATGCTCCATATTGCCAAAACGGTGAATTTCGGCCATATCTTTGTTCACAATGAATTTCACTTTACTCTCTAACATCGCAACCAAAACATCCATATTAAATGGTTTAGTGATGTAATCAGAAGCACCAAAATTGTATGCATCAATTTTATCTACATCTTGCGCTTTGGCAGTCATCATTATAATCAAATTCTCAAAACCTTGTTTACGAACGCTTTCGCAAACTTCAGCGCCTTGTTTTTCAGGCATCATCCAATCCAATAAAACAATATCAGGTTGGTCTGCCATAATCATTCGCTCGCCTGCTTCGCCATCATTTGCTTCTAGTACAATATAACCTTCAGTTTTTAAACGGTGTGCTACCAAAAAACGAAGATTCTCATCATCCTCTACAATTAATATTTTTACTTCTTTAGACATTTGTGTTTTATTATAGGGTTAGGAAGTTGAAAGGTTGTTAAGCTAAATGGTTTTAACGTTTAGTAATTACATTTATCACTTAACATTGCAACATTACAATATTCTTAATTTTTTAATTATTAAATGGCAGTACAATTTTAAATTCGGTGCCAAGGCCAACTTTACTTTTAACGGTAATTTCGCCTTGCATAAAATTAACCAGTTCTTTGCAAAATGCCAAACCTAATCCAACACTGCCCATTTGGTTATATTCATTTTGTATTCTGAAAAACTTCTTAAAGATATTATTTAATTCTGAAGAAGGAATACCGATTCCTTTATCTGCAAAACGAAACACTAAAACACCTTTAATGAGCTTTGCGCTGATGTTTAATTTTTTGTTGCCCGGGTTAGAGTATTTGTAAGCATTTTCTGCCAGGTTATCAAACAAACTGCCTAACAAAACTGGGTCTGTAATAAAAGTTTTAAAGCCAACCACCTCGTAAGTCATAACAAAATCGGGGTGTTTTAACGTGTGCGATTCAATAGTACTTTCAATAAAATCTTCAATGTTAACTTCCTCTCGGTTTAATATAATTGCCTTATTTTCTATTTGTGTAAAGGCAAGTAATTTATTCATTAAACCGTTTAGTTTATCGGCTTCTTCATCTAAAATCTTACCATATAACTGTTGCTCTTTTAAGCTTAAAACAGCAGCACTTTTAATATTGTTTCCTGCAATTTTAATTACACTAACAGGCGTTTTAAATTCGTGCGTAAGATTATTAACGAAATCGTACTGAAGCTTAAACATTTTACTATTCACATTTAAATTTCGATATATTAAAAACGCCACCAGTAAAAGCACACCGTAAACCAACAACAACACCAAGGCAATTGGCATAAAATATATAAAAATCTCTTTTTTAATGTATGATTTTGATGAAGTGAAATAAAGTTTAAAATCAGAAAACGCTCCCGGAAGTGCTATTTCTGTTGTGATATTTTCATCAGAAGTATCAATAGGATCATAAGTAAGTGGCTCTACCCGAATAATTTGATAAAGCAGCGGGCGTGTGTTTATGATTTTGATTTTTTTTGGGTTGAGATGGAATACAAGCATATCCTGCTGATAAATCGGTGCAGGATTTAATTTGCTTTGCAACATCTGCTTATACACTTTTAAATCTTCACGTCTTGGAATATTCAGGTATGTAATTTTGTTGGATAGAACTACAGAAAAATTGGTAAATAACTCTTCTTGAGTTGGCACAGAAGCGGTATCCAACTGGTCGATAAATCGAACCAGCTTTAAAGCCATACTGTTAAAATCGTCATCAACCCTAAAAGAACGCCTATCTTGTTCAGAAAATAATTTAATAGAATCGGGATTTACGTTTTTGCCAAACTGGAATATAGATTTCGGGCCGATAGAAAGCTGGCCAACATTAACGCCATCTCTTACAGGGACATTTTTTACCTCCGAATCGTAAAACATTACCTTATCTACAAAAGGAAATTTTACAATTACGGTATCAACAAATTTCGATGCCGTAGCCGAATCTAAAAAGCCATTGTAATAAGAAACTTCAGGCATTTTATTTTGGAAGAACTCGCTGTAAGATTTTATGCTTTCTTCTAAAACATTAACCTTTTCTGATACAAACTCGTTCTCTATAGATTTTTTACTATAATTAAAAGCAAGAAATAATGATAATACAAACAGGATGGATATGAGCGCAATAAAAGTAACACTCAGTGAGAAATTTTTACGATACCCATTCTTCTTCTCCAAAGACATAATCTACTTCTTATCCAGGTTTTCTTGTAAAAAACCTTCAAGGGCTTTATATAATGCAGTTCTGCCTTGTTGCCTAAGTACAGGGTTTGGTCCTTCTTCTTTTTCGATGTAGGTTACAGGAACATTTCTTTTTTTAAGCTCTTTTACAAATTGTACACCTTGCGCAACATTTACACGTGGGTCTTTCGGGTTTTGAGCAATAAAAACGGGTGCCTTAAATCTATCTGCATGAAAAACCGGCGACGCAAAACGAGTGTAATCGGTGTCAGTTTCGGGGTTGCCAAAAATTTCGTAATACATTTGCAGGTTCGATTTTAAAAACGGCGGTATGGTTGTTAAATAGCTAAATAAACTAATTACACCAGAATTTGAACCACCACAGTTATAAATATCAGGATTTTTATACAAACAATTTAGCGCTATAAAACCTCCTAAACCGTTACCATAAATAGCGACTTTTTTAGGGTTAGCAATTTTTTTCTGAATTAACCATTTAACGCCATCGTTAACATCTTCTTGAATTTTATCGCTCCATTGTTTAAAACCGGCGGCATAAAACGATTTGCCATAACCCGATGAACCCCGATAATTAACCTGTAACACGGCGTAACCTCTATTTGCCAAAAATTGTACATCAGCATTATATCCCCAAGTGTTTCTTCCTCCTGGACCGCTATGTGGCAAAACCACTACGGGCAAATTGGTTGGTTTTTTACCATTAGGCAAGGTTAGGTAACCATTTATTGTTAACCCATCTCTACTTTTATAACTAATGGGTTTCATTTCACTCATATCTTTTTCATTGATAGAGGGATTTATATCGGCAAGTTTTTTTAGTTTATTTTGGCTAGAAACGTAAACATAATACGAACCTGGGTTTTTGTCGGTATAAGTACGTATCACAAACACATTGTCGTTTTTATCCTTATCCATTATTCGCCATTCCGTATTTGGCAAGAGTTTATCAATTGCTGCATACTTAACTTGCGTACTATCATCAAGATAATATTTTTCTTTCTTCCAGCTTTCGCAAGTCACAAAAATCATTTTCTTTTTTGCCTTCGAATATTTTGCATCAACAACATTTAATGTGTCATTTGCAAAAAGTACTTTTTTCTCCTTGCCCGATTTTAAATCTAAAGCAACCAAAGCATTTTTATCTCGATTAACATTCGAAATGGCAAAAAGCACATCCTTTTCGTTTTCCGAAAATGCAACAGGTTGTAGTGTAGTTTCAAAATTGTTGGTAATAACTGGCTTAAATGGCAAGCTTTCATTTTCACGATATAGCAAAGTTTCATTAACACCATCACTGGCCACGGCAATTTTTAAAATTCCTTTATTATCTGTAACCCATTCGGTAACATTGCCAGGGTTTTTTGCAGCAATGTCCATTTTACCAGTACGAACATTTAAACGGTAAACATCAAAAACAGTAGAATCTCTCTTGTTCGAAGCTACAATGATGTATTTATCATCAATAAGCTGATCCTCGATAACCCTTACTCTGGTTTTTTCGTTAGCACTTAATTGCTTTTGTGTTTTGCCATCTTTGCTTACAACAAATAAGTCTGATTTTCGCTCTTTAGATTCATCTTCTGTATAATAAATCAGTTCGTTATTGCTCGTCCAAAAGTAAAAACTAATGCTTTTTTCATTTAAATGAGTAAGCTGATTTATCACACCGGTTTCGATATTTTCTACAAATAAATCGAGTTTTTTATCTTGTAACTTAAGGTATGATAAGCTTTTACCGTCAGGCGAAACATGATAATAAGCTTTATCTTGTGTTCTAAAAAAGTTATCTACGGGTATAGTATTCTCCTCTTTGGTGCCCTTGCAAGCCCAAATAGAAGCCACTAAAACCAATAATAAAATTCTATTCCACATAAACAATTCCTTCGGGATACCAAAAATATAACAACCTTACAGTTTAACCATAAAATACAGTAACAATGTTACTTATTGTTTATTGCCTTAAACAACGATTGGTTACAATTTAGTATTTAAAATAAACACACAAAATAAAATACAGGTAACATTTAAAATACGTTTTATACCTGCCAATGCTTTAAGTAAATAGGTATTAAAATGTTACATTTAAATCTTTTAACTTGTGGATATGAAACGCAACATCTTCATCATTATTCTATTTTTCTGTATCTCTGCGAACGCACAAAACCTTCGGCAGAACAGGCAAATAATTCCTGATGAAAGTTCATTAGCCATACAATATTACCAAGAAGGCGATTACGAAAAGGCTGCTGTAATTTTTGAAAAACTTTTTCAAAGCCCAAATAATGAGGGTTACTTCGATATTTATTTTAACACTTTGCTAAAGCTGAAGAAGTATGATGTTGCCGAAAAAATTGTAAAAAAGCAAATTAAACAATCGCCTCAATCAGAGATGTATTCTATCGCTTTGGGCAAGTTATATCAAGAAAAAGGTGATGCTTCTGCTGCAAATAAAATTTTTACAGATGTAATTGCCAAAATGCCTAAAGATGAATTTAAAATTAGGATGCTGGCCAATAGTTTTTATCGTTTCGAAAATTATGAATATGCGATTCAAACCTTTAAACAAGGCAGGAAATTAATGAATGATGAAAAAGCTTTTGCCTATGAGCTTTTAAATATTTATAGGTTTAAAAAAGATAAACCTATGTTGATGCAGGAATACTTGGATATTCTACCTACAAATCCGCAACTATTGCCACAAGCTGAAGCCGTATTGGCCATGCTTTTTGAAGATAAATCTGATTATCAAACTTTCCAGGCAGGAATTTTAAAGAAAGTTCAGAAAGAACCTGATGCCGAAATTTATATCCAGCTATTAACATGGAACTACATTCAGCAGCAGGAATACGATATGGCATTGCGCCAATTAATTGCTTTTGATAAAAGAACAAAAGCCGATGGAGGCACTTTATTTAATGCAATTTACACGTTTGTAGATAATGGCGCATACGAAACAGCGATAAAGGCTTATGAATATTTACTAACCAAGGGTAAGGAAAACCAATACTATTTGCCTGCTAAAATTGAGATGCTCAATACAAAATACAGCATTCAAACCAAAGGAAAGTACGACGCTGCCAATTTGGATTTATTGGCTAAAGATTATCAAATTTTGTTAGATGAAAATGGCAAAAATAAAAACACGCTCTTTGCAATAAAAAAGCTGGCAACATTACAATCATACTATTTAAAACAGCCAGAAAAGGCTGAAGTTGCCCTTGAAGATGCTATTAAACTGCCCGGCATAAGTGCGGTAGAGGTTGGCCAACTAAAATTAGATTTAGGTGATATTTACATCTTAACAAACCAACCTTGGGAAGCCTTTTTGGTTTATGAACAAGTAAGTAAACAATTTGAAGGACAAGCCATAGGCAATGAGGCAAGATATAGAAGTGCAAAACTATCTTTTTATCAGGGTAATTTTGAGTACAGTAACAGCCAATGTTTGGTTTTAAAAGCGGCCACTTCACAACTAATTGCTAATGATGCATTAAACTTAAGCTTACTGATATCGGATAATATTCAAACACCTATCGATAGCAATGCACTTAAAATGTATGCAGATGCAGAGATGCTTATTTTCAGAAACTTACCTCAACAGGCCATAAAAAAACTAGATAGCATTTTAGTGAAATATCCTCAAAATGGTTTAGGCGATGCAATTTTAATGAGCAAGGCTAAAATTTTAATTAAAGCCGATGATTATGCCGAAGCGGCAGTAATATTAAAAAAGGTAACAGATGATTTTAAAGATGGCATTTGGACGGATGATGCTTTATTTACTCTTGCCGATTTGTACGAAAAGAAATTAAATAATATTGCCGAGGCGAAAATCTATTTTCAAAAATTGATAACCGATTACCCAGGCAGTATGTTTAGTGCCGAAGCAAGAAAAAGGTTTAGAAATTTGAGAGGTGATGGCGTTTAAGCTTCTTGCTTCTTCTTTTTATCGCGATAAGATGTCTCAATGGCAATTCCACTTTCTATGATAAAGGCATAAAAAGCCGAATTTATTACCAAACCTAAAAAGTACAGCCCAAGGTGAGAACCCAAAAAATTAAATAAGAAAGTATGCGTTGGGAACTGGAAAAATGAGTATAAATCGGCTAGCGTACGTAAAAATAAATTACTAGCAAAAACATGCCTGTCTTCTGATGCAAATGCAAAAAAGCAAACCATTGTTAAAAAGCCAATAATAACAAAAGCTTTGAAAAATCTGTAGAGACGAAAGTTTTCCATTTAGGGATGAAAAGATATTTTGTACTTAGACCTCTAAGTTCGAAAAATTTATGATTATCTGAACAATAAAAAAATATTTTAATCGCACAGCTACAACAAAATGATTATTGATTCTAATTTCGGCTAGCTTATTTTTTATCTTTGCACCATGTTATTATACAATGTTACTTTGATTTTAGATGATGCAGCTGCAAACGAATGGTTGCAATGGATGCAGGATGTTCATATACCAGAAGTAATGGCAACCGGTATGTTTGTGTCAAATCGACTTTTAAAGGTTTTAGATTCTCCAAATGAAGGTGTTACGTATTGTGCACAATATGTTGCAGAAAGCTTAGAGAATTACAACAATTACGTAGATAATTTTGCGCCAGCTCTGCAAGCAGATTTAAACGATAAGTTTAAAAATCGCTTTGTTGCTTATAGAACATTAATGGAATTTGTATAACCTTAGGATTATAGAAGGTTATATTCTACTTCAATTCTTAAATTTTAGAAGGATTTATCTTTTCATTATTTTTATGCCTGTCTGCATCACGGATGGTTTTCTTTTGAAGGTTTTTCTCTAAGGCATCTGTCAAATCAATTCCGGTCTGATTAGCAAGGCAAATTAATACAAATAGTACGTCCGCCATTTCATCCGCCAAATTCACCTCCTCATCACCTTTTTTAAATGATTGTTCTCCATACTTTCTAGCCATAATTCTGGCCACTTCGCCAACTTCCTCCATCAAGATTGCGGTATTGGTAAGTTCATTAAAGTATCTAATCCCTGTGGTGTTTATCCAGTTATCTACCGTTTGTTGCGCTTCGTTAATGGTCATGTTTTCTTTCTTGTATTTCTTGTTGTAATCTGCTATTAACATCTATTTTAGCACCTTGTAAAAGAAAAACTGCAGTACCTTTTTCTCTTGCATAAGGATTCTTCACCTCGCCAACTTTAATTATCTTATCAAACAAGGGTTGCTCTTTTTTCCTTTGCGGGTCTTCTTCGTTAATTTCTCGTACTAATATTAAATCTTTAATTGGCTTATCTATTTTAAACCAATACAGGTAATCAGCATTGTATGATACTGCATTGATATCCTTAAATTTCGAATAATAATTTATTGCACCAGCTTGTCCGTAATTATCTGTACGCACAACCACAGCCGATTTATCTTTAACCTTTGCATAAGCGATGTCTGTTAAATGAGCTAGTTCTTTCCAACCTTGCATATCTGCAAAGTCTTGTGGTAGGTTATGGTTTTCTCCATCTTCCCATCGTAAAGCGCCAACTCGCTCAAATCGATTGTGATTTTCTATGATTTTAACAGGCGAATAAACAGGCATAATAATAGGCGTAATGTACACGCACATGCCAACTATAAATACAAATAGAACCGTTCGTAAAGCATACTTTTTGGTAGAAATAATGCTAATAAATACACTTCCAAATGCCAGTAAAACCGGATATAAACTCAGAGCATAATAAGATTTTGCATTGAAATAACTGAAAATGATTAATGTAAAAATGTAAGTGAAAATTACCCATAGATGTTTACGAAATGGTTTGTAAATAGCAAAACCGACAAATGCAGCAACCAAAACAAAAATATCAGTTATAAAAAATAATATCTGCTCTTTAAAAAAGTCAGATCGCTTTACATGCACCAGTTGTGTTTCGGCAAGCTCTTGCATATGACTAATTACCGGGAAGTTGTGGTTTATTTGCCAGATAACATTTGGTGCAATGATTATTAGCGCCAATAGAATGGCGAAATATAGGTGCCTATTTGTAAAAATTGTGCGGTTTGGTGTAATTAATATTGCAGGCAACAAACCAAATACCAAGAACATAACATTGTATTTGTTCAAAAAACCCAGTGCAATCCAAACGGCGAAAGCATATAGGTAGTTAGGTTTATTATTTTCGTAATAACATAACAGGAAATAAAATATAGCTGTCCAGGCTAAAACATCAAAAGAGTTTGGCTGGTACAAAATGTTAATTCTTAGAAAAGCAGAAAAAATAAAAGCAACGGCTAGCAAGCATTTTGCAAATAGATTTCCTTTTAACTTATCAACAATAAGCCACCCAAAAACCATTGTTAACGCACCAAATAGCGTTGGCATAAATTTTACCCAAAAAACACCATTCCCTAGAAATTTTATGATCAATGAAAATAACGAAGTTAGTGGAGGAACAGAAGTATAACCAGCGGCAAGGTGATTGGCTTGGTCGAGGTGTAGAAATTCATCACGGTGAAGTTCGTAAACCGAGTTAGCTAATGCATAGCTTAAAATAAATTTTAGGAGAACAAATCCGATAAGTGAAGCCCGCTCAATCAAAAGAGAATTACTGTTCTTCATTTTATTCTTTGTTTTTAGTATCGATTAAAATCGTTACTGGTCCATCATTTAGTAAGCTGATTTTCATATCTGCCCCAAAAATTCCGGTTTCAACTTTTTTGCCTAGCAAAGCAGAAAGTTTAATAATCATTTGCTCGTACAGGGGAATAGCTACAATGGGTTTTGCTGCTCTGGTAAAACCTGGTCGGTTACCTTTTTTGGTGGCAGCAAATAATGTGAACTGGCTGATTAGTAAAATGCCGCCATCAACATCGGCCAGTGCCTTATTCATTAAATCGTTTTCATCAGAAAAAACCCGCATCCCAACTATTTTTTGCGCAAGCCAATCTAAATCGTCTGTTGTATCAGCATCTTCAATGCCCAACAAAACCAAAAAGCCCGTATTTATTTGTCCTGTTACTTCGCCATTAACAACGCAACTAGCTTGTGTAACTCTTTGTAAAACTGCCCGCATTTTAACTACTTTTGGGAATTAGATTGATATGCGCAAGATAAGTATTTTACTATTTATTACACTTTTATTTACCACTTGCAAACCTAAGTTTGCCGTACATACTACTTTCTATTTTTGGCGAACAGTTTATAAAAATCAAATTGCAGAAACCACAATACTAAATGATTTTAAATCGAAATCAATTTATGTGCGCATAATGGATGTAGATTTAAATGCCATTACACAAGAACCTGCTCCGGTTTCTCCGATAACTTTTGATGATGCTTTGCCAAAACAAACCGATATTATTCCGGTGGTTTATCTGGTTAATAATATTTTTAATAATTTAACCGAAGCGCAAAGCAGATTATTGGTAAGCCGAATTGCAAAATTTGTTAATGCAAAAGTTAATCAGGCTGGTAAAAGTAATTACAAAGAAATTCAAATAGATTGCGATTGGACAAAGAACACAAGAGATAAATACTTTAGTTTTCTAAAGCAGTTCCAATCTAATCCTTTATTAAAAGGTAAAGAGGTTTCGGTTACGCTACGCTTACATCAGGTAAGAAATTTGGTGTCAAGTGGTATTCCGCCAGTAAAAAAGGTTATGCTTATGTGTTATAATATGGGTAATTTACGTAAATATGGTACTCAGAATTCTATTCTGGATATGCAAGAAATGCAAACTTATCTCAAAAATGAGTTAGATAAATATCCCCTTAAAATGGATGTTGCTTTGCCGCTTTTTAGTTGGGCCGTTGTTTTTAGAAAAGAAAAATACGCAGGTATTTCGAGGCAAATAAATAAAAAAAAATTAAGTGATAAAAAGCTTTTTAAAAGGAGAGGAAACACCATTCTATATGATTTGCTAATTGATTATCCTCAAGCCGGGTTAAAAAATGGCGATGTTATTAGGTGGGAAGAAATTTCGGTTGATGATCTGATTGCAACTTCAAAATTTTTATCCCGATATTTAAAGCCGGAAGAACGAAATCTCGTATTCTATCATCTCGATAATGACCTTTTAAAAATATTTAAACATGACGACCTTCAAAAAGTTATCGATAATTTTTAGTGCCTTTGTTTTTGCATATTTTGCCGAAATCGCAGTTAATTTAGCTTGTGGAGGCGAAGTTGATCCATACGATTATTATGTTTCGTATTTTCATAATAACACACAGGGTGATGAATATACTTCGTTTGCATTTACTGAAATGGCTTATTTATATAGCGAAGATAATGTAGCAAATGAAGCCGAAATAAACAGTAGGGAATGGGCAAAATACCTCGACGTTAATGAAAAAGACGTGTATAAAGTGATGTACCATGTAGATAGCGCAACAAGTGTTAAACTTGCTAGCTATAATGGAAAATCAATAAATGAATTGCCAGATAGTTTGCATAATAACAGCTATTTATTAGCACTAACCAAAAACAAAGATGCACTAAACTATTATACTTTTGCTAAAAGTTGCGAGCCTTTGGCCAATGCTAGCTGGAATGACTGGAACCCTGAACCTCGGGATTCTACAACAATGGAAACCAAAGCAAAGGAAGCATTAAAGTTAACCTTGGCAGAAGATGATGATTTCCTAAAATTGCGTTATGCTTATCAATCGGCAAGAATGTTTCATTATTCCGGAAATTATAAAGATTGCAAAATGGTTTACGAAAAATATGTAAAGCCATTAAAAAGCAATAGTGCTGTTAAAGGCTGGGCCGAAGCTTTGTATGCTGGTTCGGTACGGAAATTAGGTAACGCTGAAGAGTCAGCTTATATTTTTACTAAAGTTTTTGCAAGTAATCCTGAGCGTAGAACACAAGCTTATAAAAATTACTATTATACAAGTTCGCCTGTAAGTGGGCCTTTAAAGTATGCGAAAAATAACAATGAGAAAGCAAATATCTGGGCGATAAATGGTTTTGGCAATTCTGAAGCAGACCTAGAAAGTTTACAAAAGGTATATCAATACAATCCTAAAAGTTTATTAAATGGTGCTCTTTTGGTTCGTGAAATTAACAAGCTAGAGCAAGATTTAATTAAAGATAATGATATAGCAAAAATTGGCTACAATTATTATTTTTCCGATAGTGGAAATGGTAAAAAATATGAAGACAGTGTGCGGAATTTAAATCTGAAACATTTGAATCAAATCAAAGATTTTGCTATTAAACTTGCTGCTGAAAAGAAATATCCTCAACCAGAATTGGGTACATTAACGGCTTCTTATTTATCGTGGATGGAAAATAAGGATTTACTTGCTTCAAATTATCTTAAAACATTAAATCCAGATAGGCTTCCAGAAAAACTTCTTAATCAGTATCGCATTGTTGATTTATTGATTAAGTCGAAAAATATTAAGAAGGGCAATCCATTTAATGAGAACGAATTATTGCCAACCCTTAAATGGCTTGATGTGAAACGATTTGACGAAAACGAAGAGCAACTTAAAAATCAAAATTATTATTACAACAGGACAGGCAACGCAAATAGCCGGTTTACCACTACCACTCGAAATTTTTATCAGCAAATTTTAGCCCCAGCTTATATGAAAATGGGCGATACTGCCAAAGCAGCTTTGGCAATGGTTAAGGGCGATTTAAAATATAAGACTTTGTATGAGAACTCATTGTTTAAAAACATGAGCTACCAAACAACAACTTTTTGGCAGAAATACTTAAGTCCGAAAAGTATGCAGAAGCTAGCTGTTTTTAAGAATGCAAAACCCGAAAATGATGTTAGTGGATTGCTTACTAAAGCCCTAAACTTATTAAAGGACGATGATTTTTATGAGCTTTATGGAACAACTTATTTACGTACACATCAGTACGATAAGGCTGTTCAAATGTTCAATAAAGTTTCGGCGAATTACAAATATTTTAGCCCGGAAAATTGGTATGCAAATGAGGAAGAAAGTAAGCTATATGCCAATCCTTTTATAGAAACAATTAATGACTTCCCTAAAAAATATGGTTCTGCTAAAAAGCTAATTAATAAAAAGGGTTTCGCTACAGAAATGTTGCGCTTGCAAAAACTGACTTTGACAGATAAGAAAAATGCTGCACTTTATTTCTATAAAATGGCCAATGCGGTTTATCAAACTGGTTATTATGGAAATAGCTGGTTTTTGATTAGCTACGATTGGTCATCATACGATAACAGTAGTGCTGCAAAATTTAGTTATGATGTAGATTACAAAAAAGCCCAAACCGCAAAAACATGGTATTTAAAGGCGAGGGCATTAAGCACCAATGCTGATTTTAAAGCGAAATGTACTTTTATGTTGGCTAAATGTGCGCAGAAACAAATCATTATGAATTACACCATGGTTTCTTTCAGTTACTATGATGTAAAGGATGTGAAATATCAAAACTTTTTAACCGCAAACTATCAAAACCCATATTTTAAAGAATTAAAACTTAAGTATGCTAAAACTCCATTTTATGCTACCGCTGCTGGTGAATGTAGCTATATGAAGGATTTTATTGCCAGAAAGTAAAAAGATTAAAGCTGAAAGACTAAAAAACCCTAAACTAAAAACCAGGTCGACTGTGATGTTATAATCATAGTCAATTTCGCTTTAGTCTTTAGTCTTTAAGCTTAATGCCTTGTATCATTACCATGGTAAATGCTCAGGTAACTTTCATATCTCGAAACGGCAATGTCTCCTTCGTTTACAGCTTCCAAAACTGCGCAGCCTGGTTCATTTATGTGCCTGCAATTGTTAAAGCGACAATCGTGTGAGGTTTTAAAAATCTCTCTAAAGAAATGCCCGAGTTCTTCTTTTTCAATATCAATTACGCCCAGTTCTCTTATTCCAGGGGTATCAACTATAAAACCACCTTGTGGCAGTTCGAACATTTCTGCGAAGGTTGTTGTGTGTTGCCCTTTATCGCTCCAATCAGAAACTTCACCCGTTCGTAAATCTCTATCAGGCAACAGAGCATTGATCAAACTAGATTTTCCTACACCAGAGTGACCAGAAATTAAGGTGATTTTATCGGTAATTAACTCTTGTATAAGTTCTATGTTGATGCCTTTTAGTGCTGAAACCTCGTAGCAAGGATAGCCGATGGTTTGATAAATTTCTTTAAAATCTTGTAGAATTTCTAAACCTTCTTTACTAAACAAATCCAGTTTATTAAATACTAAAACAGCAGGTACATCATAAGCTTCAGCGGTAACCAAAAACCTATCAATAAAGCCTAACGATGTTCTTGGAGATGCTAAAGTAACCAGCAAAATCGCCATGTCGAGGTTGGCTGCCAGAATTTGAGCTTGCTTACTTAAGTTAATTGATTTACGGATAATGTAGTTTTTGCGGGGCAGCATTTCATTAATCAAACCTTGATTGCTGTCTTTTTCCAAATCAAATTTCACTCGATCGCCAACCGCAATTGGATTGGTTGTTTTAATTCCTTTGATTCTGAATTTCCCTACAATACGGCAGTTGTAACGCTCGCCATTATCGGCCAAAACGTTGTACCAACTCCCCGTAGATTTAATAACTAAGCCCTGCATATTTGGCGTAAAGGTAATAATATGATTTTACTGATTACACATATTGTTTTGTTAATAGGCTTTGTAAAATGATTGGAAAATGATGGTTGGTAGGTAGACTTCAGTCCCATCTACCCCAAAGCCATGCTATAAATCTTCTTATTATACTCAGGATTTGCTCCAGCTTGCGAAGCCACAAATGCACCTACTTTACAGGCATTATCTAAAATGGTTTCCATGGGATAACCTTGTAAATGGCAAGCTATAAAAGTCGCCAGGAAAGCATCACCCGCACCAACTGTATCTACAACCTGAACTTTATATCCATTATGCTTAAATAATTTGCCGTCTTTTAAAACACAGGCACCTTTATCGCCCAGCGTTAAACAAATAATTTCTATGTTAAATTGTGTAGATAATTGCTTCAAAATTTGCTCATCGTTATTGCCTGTTAACCCAAAAGCATCACGAACCCAAATAATTTCATCTTCATTAATTTTTAAAATATCTGCTTTGTTTAGAAGCTGCCCAATTAATTCTTTCTCATAAAATGGGGCACGAAGATTAATATCGAAGATTTTAATTTTTGCGCTTTCTAGCAAGGTTAAAATGGTTTGCTTGGATTGCTCTTCACGACAGGTTAAACTACAATATACAAAAGCATCAGCTTGCTTTACTGCCGCTATAATTTCATCAGTAATTTTTATATCATCCCAGGCAACTGGTTGTTTTATGGTGTAAGTGGCTTGATGTTTCTCATCCAATTGAACAACAACAGTGCTGGTTGGCAATAGCTTATTTACCTGAATCAGTTTGGTTGGAAACTGATTGCTTGCTAGAAAAGTTAAAAGTTCTTTTCCGTTATCATCATCACCAACGGCACTTATAAAACTACTTTCAATACTTTGTTTATGAAGATTGAGCGCAACATTCATACTAGAACCGCCAGCTTTTTTGCCTTCGGGGAAAACATCCCAAAGGATTTCGCCTATTGTGATAACTTTATTTTGCATAGATTAAAATTGAAAATGTAAAGAAACAATTTTTATGCATGGAACGAAATAATTTGTTTTATATCTTTACTAAAAGACCCTTAAACATGAAAAAATTTTTAATCATCGCCTTTTTACTGATTTCATACTCGGCGATTGCGCAGACTTCAAAAGATAAACAAACCATACTCAATGTGTTGGAAAAACAAAGAGGAGAGTGGAATAAGGGAAACCTGGAAACCTTTATGGATGCTTATGTAAAAAGTGATAGTTTACTATTTGTAGGCAAAAGCGGACCGACATACGGTTGGCAAAAAAACTTTGAAAACTATCAAAAGAGTTATCCAGGTAAAGCAGGAATGGGATTTTTAACTTTTGGAATAAAGAAAATAGATTTTTTGAATAAGGATGTTGCTTTTGTATTAGGCAGCTGGCATTTAAAGCGAGAAAAAGATGAGCCTCAAGGGTATTTTACCTTACTGTTTAAAAAACTTAATGGAGAATGGAAAATTTTTGTAGATCATTCGAGCTAAGAGAGATGTAAATTGAGAGTTCAAAATAATTCTGGAATTACTACTCGCCCAATTTAAAATTCTTATAATAAAAATCTTTATCCTCATCGGTAATCTGGCGAATTACACGACATGGGTTGCCTGCTGCGAAAACATTATCCGGAACATCTCTTGTAACCACGCTTCCGGAGCCAATTACCACGTTCGAGCCGATTTTAACTCCAGGATTTATCACCACGTTTCCACCAATCCAAACGCTATTGCCAATGGTAATTTCTTGTGCCCATTCGTGTTCCTGATCTCGCAGGTGTGCATGTATTGGATGACCGGCTGTGTAAATTGCTACATTTGGTGCAATAAAAACGCTATTGCCAATGCTCACTTTAGCGCAATCTAAAATTACAAGGTTAAAGTTTGCGTAAAAATTATCACCAATCTCAATGTTATATCCATAATCACAACGAAATGGTGGTTCGATGTAAAACATCTTTTCGGTTTTGCCGAATAATTTTTTTAATAATTCCTTTCGCTGCTTAATAAATTTTGGGGCGAGGTTGTTAAACTCAAAAATCACTTCGCGGGCTTTTAATCGTTCTTTAGATAGTTCTGCATCGCCAGCTTGATAAGCTTTTCCCGCAAGCATTTTTTGCTTCTCTGTAAGTATTGTAGGTTCCATTTAATGTGCTAATAATTATCGAATTTATAAAAGATTATCAAATTCCATCTATCAATTAAAAAGTCATTTTATAAAAACGAAGTAAATTCACGCAAAAAAAATGGGGCTACCATTACCGATGCCCCGTTTTTTTAATCAATATAGCTAAATTAAGGTTTGCCTTTTGCTAAAGCATGCTCTGCAATTTTTACAGCTTTCTTTTCTCTCCAATAGGCATATTTTTCTTTAAAGGTCATTTTAATTAAACTATCAATCGCACCGTGAGTAAATAAACTCCAAACACTTGCAACTTTTCTGGTAATCGATTGGTCCCAGGCACGTAAGCTTAAAGAGAATGAACCATCCAAATATTTCATCCAATGCCACATTCCGGTTGGCATAAATAAAGTATCACCATGCTCTAAAAAAACTTCATAACCTTCCACACCATTTAATGCTGGGAATTTCTTAAAATCGGGGTTTGCAACATCATAATCTTCTAAAGCATAAGTGGCGTTCGGTAAGCAGTAAAGCCTATCTTTCCACTTGTTATCAAACAAAACAATGTGTTTTCTGCCACCAAAATGAGTATGGAAAATATGAGGTAAATCGATATCATAATGTAAAAACGTTACCGAATTAGAGCCGCCAAAAAACATTGCCGGCATGCTTTCTATAAAGCCACCCATTAAATCTTTAGGTATTTTAATATCGTTAATTAAACTTGGCACTTTCTTAAATAAATTGAAGAAAAAAATCCTCAATTCTGTAGGTTCGCGTTTAATTAAATCAAGGTAATCGCCAAACTTCATGTGTGCAGTAGCTGCATTAATTGGCTTCGATGGGTCGGCTTTAGAGTTATCATATAAAGGCACTTCTAAATTACCGCCAATTTCTTTCAAATATTCAGTAGTCCATTTTTCTCTCGCTGGCCAATCTTTAGTTAAGCCTCTGATTACTAATGGTTTTTTGGTTTTCAGATAATTTTTTTTGAAATCTTCGGGAGTAATATTCTCGACGATATCTACAGGTTTTAATATGAAACTCATGCGTTTTAAATCGGTTATTTATTGCCGAATAACAAATGTGTAAATTTTATTTTACAAATAATATAAGTTGAATAAAATGTGACGCAAATTCGTAACTGCTGTAAAGCATTCAGATTAAAAAAGTTATTACTCTACCAACATTGAATAATCTAACAATTCAACTTTAAAGCAATATGATAATTATACTGTTGTCATTACTTTTCTGCCTACAATTTCTGCGTAAGCAGCATCCCATAAATCAATGCGTTTTTGCAAGGCTTGCTTGGTTGTTTCTTCAGCTTCTAACCAAAAGCGTTCATCTTTTTCACAAAGTTTTTCTGTCATTGCTAAAGCCAAATGGCTATGATGGTCGCCATCAACTTCGATGTGTCTTTCCAAATAATATTTAAAAATCGAAACCTTATCTGGTTGTGTACTATTTAAATCGTTAACCATGCTAAAAAACATGTTTGGAATTAAATCCTCTCGGCCGAAGGTAAAACTTGCTGCCTGCAGGTAGGTTTTTCCGCTGTTGATGGTTTCGAAAGTAGAGCGAACAAAACTTCTTGCGGCTTCTGGTACTGAGGCCAGTTCAAAAGCCATATCAAAATCCCTTCCGTTTTTTACCGAGGTTAAAAAATTGTTAATCGCATCGGTGTTTGCACCGCACTGTTCCATTGCATCTAAATACAGTTCGAAATGGCTTTTAATAGTACCGTTGGCATCTACATCACTTTCCTCACCAGCAACAATCTCATTAATTAATTGTCTGGTTACTGCATCGCCAACCGGGAACCAGGGCAAAGTTGTGCAGGTCAAGTTTATCTGTAAAGCTTTAAGTAACGACATAAAATCCCAAACGGCATAAATATGATGTTCCATAAATATCTGCAAATCTTCTAATTCGCTAATTTCAGAATATACCTTGTGGTTAACAATTTGTTGTCTTAATGGCTCTATATTTTGTTGAATTTTTATAATGTTGGGATGCATATCAATTTGATAAAAATTTTATTACGCTTTTATTTTCGGTGTAAAAATACCTACTTCTGCGGCTTGTTTCGCTGCAAACTAAAAACCTGAAAAACAGCTGACAAATTGTTCAGCAGTCGATTAATTTTCCACAAAAAAAACGTTCCTGCAAAGCAGAAACGTTTAATCATTATAGGGATGTGAAATATTATTGTGGCATTAAAACAGTATCAATCACGTGGATTACACCATTTGATTGATTAACATCTGCAATGGTTACAGTACTCATACCACCTTTAGCATCAGTTAACATCAATTTGTTACCCATCATGTGTGCAGATAATTTTTCGCCTTCTACAGTTGTAAGTTCTGCTTTACCACCACCAGCTTTAATTGCTTTAGCAATTGCTTTGCTATCCATTTTACCAGCAACAACGTGGTAAGTTAAAATTTTGGTTAAAGTAGCTTTGTTTTCTGGTTTCACTAAAGTTTCTACAGTGCCTGCAGGTAATTTTGCGAAAGCTTCGTTTGTAGGTGCGAAAACTGTGAACGGACCAGCACTTTTTAAGGTTTCTACCAATCCTGCTGCTTTAACTGCTGCAACAAGTGTAGTGTGGTCTTTTGAATTTACTGCATTGTCAACAATGTCTTTAGTTGCATACATTTCTGCGCCACCAACCATCGGATTTTTTTGAGCGTAAACTTGACTTGTAAATGCCATAGTAACAACGGCAATTGCTGATAGGATTAATTTTTTCATTATTTCTAATTTTTAAGTTTCTGTTATTTGCACTCATGTACGACGACTAACAGCTGCTTGGATTTTTAGAAGCAGAAAAAAAAATATAATCAATTAATAATGAGGCCTTTAAAATTCAAGGAAAAAGTGCTGTGGTAATTCTTAGGATAAATCAGTCCGTCTTTCCGCTAAATCTTTTTTGGGAATGCATTACAGTTGCGGCAATTTCTGCACCAAAAAAGTATACCGCTGCAATACGGTTTATAAACATAAGCTTGTGCACATTACTCAATTTTCCGTACCAGTTGGCTTTGGTAAGTTTGTAATTGGTTAGGTTACCTTTGCAGCTCTAACTTTTGTCGAAAAATAAGCTGGGAAAAATCGTTTTAAGAATATGGCTTTAGTCTCTTTTCCGCCAATGTAAACTTCTTCTTTTTTGGCTTTTACAGCTGCAACAATTTCGTTTGCACATTGCTCGGCACTCATTCCATTAGCCTGCGCATCATCCATAGTTCCTTGTTCTGTACCATTTGCAGTTAAAGCCTTTACCGATACTTTAGTTTTTATAAAACCCGGACAAACAATCGTAATATCTATGTTTTTATCATAAACTTCTGAACGTAGTGAATCGAAATATCCGTGTAATGCATGTTTAGAAGCAGCATAAGCCGAGCGTAATTTTGTGCCGAATTTGCCAACTAAGCTACTTACAACCACAATTTGCCCTCCTCCATTTTTTATCATCAATGGTAAAACAGCCTTGCTTAATACTACTGTTCCCCAAAAGTTGGTGTTCATAATTTGTTGTTCGGTTTCAATCAATGTGTCTAAAGCTAAACCACGTTGACTAACGCCTCCCGAATTAATAAGCAAATCTATTTTTCCGAAAATTTTAATTGCATCCTCTGCTTTGGTTTGCAGCATCGATGTTTCACTTAAATCAAGGGGTAAAACATGTACGTTAAAAGAATTTTGACAATTTCCTTTCACTCTAAACAATTCATCACGATTGCGAGCAGAAATAATTAATTTATCTCCAGCCTTGAAATAATTGTAAACTAAAGCTTCGCCAATTCCTGATGAAGCACCAGTAATCCATACAATCTTCGACATATTTATTAATTATTGAAAGGTTATATTACTTGTAAAATTCATTTTTCTATGCTACAATAAATAATTCTGACGCAATGTGGTCGGCAAATAGTTTTCCATTTTGGCTTAACTTAATTTTTTCTCCATCCAGTATTAGCCAATCTTTATCTTCAAAACTACGGAGATTATGTTTCGTCTCCTCATAAAAATCCTTGCCAAAGTCTGATTTAATTTTTTCTAAATCCGTTCCCCACATGGTTCTAAGAGAAGTCATGATGTATTCGTTAAATTGGTCGTTCAAACTTAATTCTTCAACTAGCTCTGGTAATTTGTTTCGTTCTAATTGCTTCATATAAAGCGAATTATCTGCCGGATTCATGTATCGGTTCTGCCCGTCAAAACCATGTGCAGATGGGCCTATACCAATATAATTAACACCTTTCCAATAATTAGTATTGTGAACGGCGTAAAAATTGGGTTTGGCAAAATTTGAGATTTCGTAATGTTCAAATCCTTCTTCTAGCAACTTATCCATCAAAATCACAAATTGCCCGGCACTTTGGCTATCGCTAACAGGGCTTTGCTTTTTAGTTTTAATGGCATGAGCTAGGGCTGTTCTTGGCTCTACAGTAAGTGCATAAGCCGATATATGCGGAACTTCCAGTTCTATCGCTTTATTTATATTGCTTAGCCATTTGGCATCTGTTAAAAGTGGGTAGCCATAAATCAAGTCCAAAGTAAGGTTTTCAAAGCCCGCATCCTGACTTCTTTTAATGCAGTTTTCAGCTTCATCAGCATTATGCGCCCTGTTCATCCAAATCAAATCCTCATTAAAAAAAGATTGAACACCAACACTGAAACGATTAACGGGCATTTGCTTTAATTCTTTTAGTTTTTGTGCGGTTAAATCATCTGGATTGGTTTCGATGGTAATTTCTGCATTTGCATCAACCGAAAATGTGCTATTTATGGCATCAAAAATTTTTTGTAGGGATGATTGAGATAGGATAGAAGGCGTCCCACCTCCAAAATAAATACTTCCAACCTGGCCAGAAATTCTATCCTTTTTCATCTTTATTTCCTTGCAAATCGTTTCAACCATTTCATCAGCATATTTTAGAGAAGTGCTAAAATGAAAATCACAATAGTGGCAAGCTTTCTTACAGAAGGGAATATGGATATAAATACCGGACATTTGGCAAAGATACGCCATTATCTAAACCATTTATTTTGTTTAGGTAAACAATGATTATTCGATTACTTTTGCAACATTAATTTCGTTTTAACAGATGCAGAGATTCTTTTTAATTTTATTCGCGTTTTTATTGTCTGCTGATTTTATTGCAGCGCAACAAATTCCGGTTAAGGTTGATTCTAATGCAGTTGTTAAATATCAGTACAGGCGTTATCGTGTAGATTCTGCAACTCTTGCAAAACAAATTTTTGTTACTGATTCCATCATTCGTCATACCTGGGTTTTGCCAGATAGTTTGATTAACAAAAGTGCATTGCTGGATAGTGTTGAGAAAGAATTTATGTTTCCAAGTTTGGATTTGTTGGGTTGGCAAAAGAAATATAAAGATTATAAAAAGAAGGAAAATCCATATCAATTGGGCCGCTCTATTCCTAAAGGAAATGTTTGGCTGCTAGGATTTATTTTTATAATGTTGGTTGTATTTGCGATTTTGAAAAACGCTTTCTCTAAACAACTTTTCGCAATTATAGAATCTTTTTATAGCAATCGAATCTTAAACAACATAAATAAAGAAGATAACTTATTCAGTTCCTGGCCTTTTTTACTTTTATTTATACAATTCGGATTCATTTTAGGAATGTTTTTTTTCCTCGTAGCTCAATATTATGATATGTATCAGGCTAAAGATGGATTTAAGTTTTTCTTTAGTATATCTATTCTCATTATCATATTTTACGCTTTAAAATTGATAATTTTAAGATTTTTGGGTTATCTTTTTAATATACAAAGACCTGTAAATGAGTATATTTCAATATTGTATTTAAGTTATTTTAATGCTTCTTTGCTATTTATACCGCTTGTAATAGCGTTTGCGTTATCTCCACTAAAGTATGGTGCCATTTATATAGGTTTAGCTATTTTACTATTAGTCGTAATATTTGCCTTCCAACTCTTACGTGCCGGAATCACAATACTTTCTAACAATAAGTTTTCCAAAATGCATTTATTTTTGTACTTTTGCGCCCTCGAAATATGTCCCGTTTTAATACTAATTAAAACGATAGGATTGTAGCTGAAAAAAGGAAAATGCAAGAAAAGAACGACTCTAGAATCCGTAAAGTAAAAAGTATTTTAGTTACTCTACCGAAACCTGAAACTGAGAAATCTCCCTACTATGATTTAGCCAAAAAACATAACCTTAAAGTAGATTTTAGATCATTTATTCATGTTGAAGGTGTGCCTGCACGTGATTTTAGAAAGGATAAAATAAACTTAGGAGATTTTACAGCCGTTATTTTTACTAGCCGAAATGCTGCAGACCATTTCTTTAGAATTTGTGAAGAAATGAGGTATGATGTGCCTGCAGAATTAAAATATTTTTGTCTTTCAGAAACAATCGCATTGTATTTGCAGAAATACATTCAGTATAGAAAGCGTAAGATTTTCTTTGGAAAACAAACTGCTTCCGATTTAGCTGAAGTATTAAAAAAACATGCCAACGAAAAGTTTTTATATCCATGTTCTGATGTAGCTACTGAAGATACCATGAAATTTTTGGAGAAAAGTGGTTATGATTTCACACCTGCAGTATTGTTTAAAACTGTGGTAAGCGACCTTTCTGACTTAGCCGAGGTGTTCTATGATGTCATTGCTTTTTTTAGTCCATCGAGTATCCAATCATTATTTAAAAATTTTCCTAACTTCCAACAAAATAATACTAGAATTGCAGCGTTTGGAGTTAATACAAGTAAAGCTGTAACGGATTTAGGCTTAATTGTTGATATTGCTGCCCCAACACCAGGCGTATCTTCGATGACTATGGCTATTGAAAATTACATTAAAGTATCCAATAAATAAGATTCCCTCTAAATTATTTCCTGTAGCAACAATAAACTGTAGCTTTTTAAGTTATAGCAGAATAATGTCGCGATTGTAACGAAAAAATTAGTGTAGCAATGCCCGAAAGGCGTGCTTATACCCTAATTAAGGTGCTTTCGTGTAAAATTTTTGCTTTTGTTGTTTATTTAAATGATTTTTGATACAATTGCTAATTGTGTTTTGAACACTATAATTAATATATGAAGAAAATCTACTTTCTAGCTATAATGGCTGTAACTGTATTACTTTCAAGCTGTGGTCGTGGTGGCCAGGGCGAGTTAGTTGGCGCTTACAATCGTAAATTTAAGAACCAAAGTATTCCTTTGGGTATGGTATATATTCCACCAGGTCATACGCCAATGGGTGGCTCTGATGAGGATATTACTTTCTCTCAATCTGGTCCGAGTAGAATGACTACAATTAGTGCATTTTACATGGATCAAACCGAAATTTCAAACGCAGAATACCGTCAATTTACAAAATGGGTTCGAGATTCGATTGCGATTGTGATGATGGGTAACCCACAACAATTTATGATAACCCCAAAAGGTGCAGCAGCAAATGCATTAGGCGGTGAAAAATACATCGATTGGAAAAAAGTTGGAAACGGTTCGGCTATTTGGAGTGGAAAAGGTAAAGGTGCAAACGCTGCAAATGCAAGTCAATTGGATAATATGTACTATTCTGGTTTAGATGCTTTACCAGGTAGAAAAGAAATTGATGTTCGTAAATTAGAGTATTCTTACGGTATCCTGAATTTAGATAAGGCAGCAATTGGTCATAAAGACCCTAACAGCAAACGCCAGGATTATATAGACAGATATACCATTGCTGTTTATCCAGATACAATGGTTTGGAAAACGGATTATTCATATTCGCAAAACGACCCTATGGTAAGGGGTTATTTTAATCATCCATCATATGATGACTATCCAGTTGTTGGTGTTAGCTGGGAACAAACACAGGCTTTTTCTCACTGGCGTACGCAGCTTTATCAAGGTGTTGCTGCGGCTAGAAAAATGCCATTAAATGCCAGAATGGATTACGACTTACCGTCAGAAACTCAATTTGAATATGCATCCAGAGGTGGTAATACCAAAACTAAATATCCTTGGGGCGGTCCATACATCAGAAATACTAAAGGTTGTTTACAAGCAAACTTTAAACCAGGACGTGGAGATTATTCGAGCGATGGTGGTATTTATACGGTTGGTGTAAAATCTTATTTCCCGAATGATTTTGGTTTGTATAATATGTCTGGCAACGTATCAGAATGGACAAAAACTGCTTATAACAAATCTTCAGGACCATTATTACATGATTTAAATCCAAACTTTACTTACGTGGCAGGAAAAAATGATAGTAAATACTTAAAGCGTAAAGTAGTTAAGGGTGGTTCATGGAAAGATACTGGTTACTTTCTTCAAAATGCTGTATCAACTTACGAATATCAAGACCAACAAAGATCTTACATCGGTTTTAGATGCGTTTCTGCATATCCTGGAACTGACATGAGAAACTAAAAAAATCAAACCAAAAAACTAAAACTTAAAGAAAAACATTCAAATTTTATGGCGGCAAAGAAACAACCAGGCTGGTTACACGTAGCGATTTCATGGGGAGCAAGTATTGTAATTATCGGGGCATTATTTAAAATTCTGCACATTGGCGGAATATTAGGTAATTATATGATAGGTATTGGTCTTGGTGTAGAGGCAATTTTATTCTTTTTAACCGGTTTCTTCCCTCCTGAGCCTGAACCAGCTTGGGAAAGAGTTTACCCAGAATTAAGAGAAGATTTTAAAGGCGAGTTACCAGTTGCAACAACAAGACCAGTTGCAGCGGCTGTTTCATCTCCAAATACAGCAGCTTTAGATAAAATGTTATCGGAAGCTAAAATTGGACCAGAGTTAATCGAAAGTTTAGGTACAGGCTTGCGTAATTTTGGCGATAAAGTTGCTTCTATTTCTAATGTGGCAGATGCATCATTGGCTACCAATGAATTTACAGGTAAAGTAAAAACTGCCTCTGCAGGATTTGATAATTTAAGTTCATCGTTCGAAAAAGCTACTGCAAACTTAAAGGCAATGGGCGAAAGCAAAGTAGATTCTCAAGCATACCACGATCAGGTAAATAATTTAGCTAAAAACTTATCAGCTTTAAATGCCGTTTACGAATTAGAATTACAAGATTCTAGCGCTCATTTAAAATCGATGAATAAATTTTATTCAAACCTTTCACTAACCATGCAAAACTTTAACGAATCGATGGAAGATTCTAAACAGTTTAAAGAAGAAGTGAATAAGTTAGCTAAAAACTTATCGTCGTTAAATGCGATTTATGGCAATATGTTATCGGCTATGAACAGCCCACGCGTATAATTTATATAGTTTTTAATTTAAATAGAAAGCTAAATAAAAAATGGCAGGCGGAAAAGAAACAACAAGGCAGCGGATGATTAATATCATGTATTTGGTATTGTTAGCCATGCTGGCCTTAAACGTATCAGATACAATATTAGATGCATTTAAAAATATCAACGATAGTTTAGATACATCAAAAAACAACGTAAATACCGGTATAGATCAGCTTTTTTCTTCTTTCGAAAATTCCAAACTAAAAGAAGAACCTGCTCGTGCTCAACCAATTTACGATAAAGCAAAACAGGCAAAAGCAGCAGCTGATGACTTGAATAATTATATTGAAGGCATTAAAAAGCAATTTACAGCAGCCGGTGATGGTATTAACCCTGAAACCGGAGATTTGACTAATCGTGATAATCAGGATATAGCTCCTAATTTAATGATTAACCAAAAAGAAGGTGAAAAGTTGAAAGCTAAAATTAACGCAACCCGCGAAAAATTAATTTCGCTTCTTGACCCGAAAGATAGAGAAGGAATTACATTTTCATTGGAAGCGAAAGATCCGGTAAGAAAAAGAAAAGGTAATTGGCAGGAAACATTGTTTGGTGAAGGAACGCCTTTAACTGCTGCAATGACCATCTTAACCAAACTTCAAACCGACACCAAAAATGCTGAGGCTGAAGTTGTAAAAAAATTATTCGGAAATATGGATAAGGCCGTTGTTAATATAGATAAATTTGCTGCAGTTGCTGTAGCGCCAACATCTTATGTTATCCAAGGTCAGCCATATACTGCTGAAGTATTTTTAACTGCAAGCGATTCTAAATCAAATCCTGAAATTATAGTTGGTGGTGGTAAACTAAATGTTAGAGATGGTAAAGGAACTTATACCGGAAGCACAGGTAGTGTAGGTGTTTTTAAATGGGTTGGTACGGTGCGTATTAAACAAACTGACGGACAGATTAAGGAATACAAAACTCCTGAGCAAACCTATCAAGTTGCAAAACCATCCGCTACGGTTTCATCAACAAAAATGAACGTTATTTACGCAGGTATTCCTAATCCATTCTCTGTTTCGGCAGCAGGTTTCCCTTTGGAAAGTGTAAAGGCTTCAATTTCGGCAGGCAGTATGTCTGGTGGAAATGGAAACTATATGGTAAACGTTTCTGGCGGACAAGTTGGTTCAGAAGTTTCGATTAATGTTAGCGCAAGCAATGCAGGTAAAACAGTAAACCTTGGCGTTCAGAAATTTAGAGTTAAGGCAATTCCAGCTCCTATTGCTAAAGTAGGTGGCAGAATTGGTGGTGATGTTTCATCAGTGCAGTTAAAAAGTGAAACTGAAATTGAAGCCGATTTGGATGATTTTCCTTTCGATGTAAGTTTTAGAATATTGAGATATAAAATTACAGTTATAAAGCCACGTTCAGAAGCAGTTACCATTTCAGGTAGTGGCGGCAATTTTGCAGGTGCTGTAAGAAGTGCGATGAATGCGATTACTCCTGGTTCTAAAGTATTCTTCGATGATATCGTTTCTCAGGGGCCAGATGGTCGCCAAAGGATTTTGCCTTCGGTTTCATTTAATGTAAAATAAAGAAAAGATGAAAAGGATTTTAAGCATTGCTGTATTAGTTTTATCAAGTGGGGTTGCTTTTGCGCAAACACCATTAAAGAAGAAAGCTACAACTCCAAAACCTGGTGTTGCAACAAATACGCTTCCTGCAGATACTACTAAGAAATTAACCGTAAAGAAAAAGTTAAAGGTACCGCCTAAAGATGGTTTTTATGCCCGTAAGGATATAGATAGCACGGAAATGGTTCCTTTGGCAGATGTACGTGAAGAAGATGTTTTTTATGCTAAACGTATTTGGCGAGAAATTGATTTGCGTGATACTGTTAATTCTGTTTTAAGATCGCCGAAGTCAAGATTAATTGACGTTTTAATCTCTTCAATAAAATCTGAGGAATTAACTGCTTATGCGCCAATTGATAGTATGTTAAATGAAGATGATACGTTCCAAATGCCTTTAAGTGCAGATTCTGCAGCTAGAGGTGCTCTAGGAACATCAGAAATTTCCAATAACAAAACTGGTACCGTAACAACAGTTGTTAATGATTTTAATCCTGAATCTTTTTTAAAATTCAGAATTAAAGAAGATTGGATTTTCGATACAAAACGTTCTATTTTCGAACCTCGTATTGTAGGTATTGCACCATTAAAATTTAATGAAATATCTAAAGTTTGGCAACCAGTATTTTGGGTAAGTTATGATGAATTAAGACCAATTATTGCGCACAAAAGATTGATAAATACAAACAATGACGCTTCTTCTTTAAGTTTTGATGATTTCTTTCTTCGTAGGTTGTTTAGCAGTTACATAGTTAAAGAATCTAATCCTGGAGATAATAAACTAAGAGATATAATTTCAGACCCACGAGAAAGACTGATGGAATCTGAAAGGATTAAAAAGTCGGTTCTTGATTACGAACAAGGACTCTGGGAATATTAATAAAAAGGGCTTCGATTTATCGAGGCCTTTTTTATAAGGTTCGTTTTTTTAATCGGTGCCAACCAAAATAACTTGATTCATTTCCACGTTATTCAGCTCTGGGATTAAAGTACTCTAATAAAGTTAAAACCTGTTTTTTGTTTAAAACTTCACTAAGCTGCTCTTCAGTTGCTTCTTTAATTTTCTTAACAGATTTAAAATGCATGAGCAATTTATCGGCAGTGTTTTTGCCAATAGCAGGTATCTGTTCTAACTCTGTTTTTAAAGTGCCTTGATCTCTTTTTTTCCGGTGGAAAGTTATTCCAAAACGGTGAGCCTCATCGCGTAGTTGTTGTATTACTTTTAACGTTTCGGATTTCTTATCTAAATATAAAGGATAAGAATCACCTGGGTAAAATAGTTCTTCGAGCCTTTTAGCAATGCCAATTATTGTAACTCTACTTTCGATACCTAACAGTTTTAAACTTTTAACCGCAGACGATAGCTGTCCTTTACCGCCATCAATAATAATTAGTTGAGGTAATGGTTGGTCTTCCTCGAGCATGCGCCTGTAGCGACGGAAAACAGCTTCTTCCATGGTTGCAAAATCGTTCGGGCCTTCAACTGTTTTGACATTAAAATGCCGGTAATCTTTTTTGGATGGTTTGGCATCTTTAAAAACTACGATTGCTGAAACAGGATATTTACCTTGGAAATTTGAGTTATCAAAGCATTCTATATGCTTGGGTAGCTGCGTTAAGCGTAAATCCTTTTGCATAGTTGTCAAAATCCTATCGGTGCGCAAATCTGGATTTAGCTTTTCATATTGATTTAGTTTTTCCTTCTTAAAAAATAGAACGTTTTTTTGTGATAGCTCTAAAAGTTTCTTTTTCTCTCCCAGTTTTGGTACTGTAAAGCGCAAACTCTCATCTTCCAAAAAAGGTTCAAAAGGTACAATAATCTCTCTTGATGTACTGTTAAATTTAGTTCTAAAATCTAAAAGCGCAAGGGTTAGAATTTCATCATCACTTTCATCCAATTGCTTTTTAACCTCAATGGTTTGCGTTTGAATGATGGTTCCATTCATTACTTTAAGGTAATTTACAAATGCATAGCGCTCATCTGAAGCAATACTTACTACATCAACGTTTGTAATCGCACTATTAACAACAGTAGATTTACTCTGGTATTTTTCTAGAACCTGTAATCGTCTGGAATATTGATGAGCCAATTCGAAGTTTAATTCTTCTGATGCGCTTTTGATAATGCCTTTTACATCACGTATAACATTGCCAATTTTACCATTTAATATTTCTTTTATTTCAGCAATATTTTTATCGTAATCGCTCTCGGTTTGGTAAGCCTGGCAGGGGCCTTTACAGTTTCCGATTTGAAACTCAAGGCAAACTTTAAATTTACCCTCCGCAATATTTTTATCGTTTAATGGAAGATTACAAGTTCTTAAAGGATATGTTTCTTTGATTAAATCAAGGATGGTATGCATCATACCTATCGAACCATAGGGTCCAAAATAAGTTGAGCCATCTCTAATTACTTTTCTTGTCCAGTAAATTCGTGGGTAATTTTCATTTTTAACAATAATCCATGGATAGGTTTTATCGTCTTTTAAATTAATATTAAACTTTGGCTGATGTTTTTTAATTAAGCTATTCTCCAATAACCAGGCATCAATTTCTGTATCAACGATGGTAAAAGTTATCTTCCTGATTTTAGAAACCAGAACCCTCGTTTTACCATTAAATTGTCTATTGTCTGAATTGAAATATGAGCCAACCCGATTTCGTAAATCTTTTGCTTTTCCAATATACATTAACTTCCCATCCGCATCCCAATACTGGTAAACGCCGGGTTTATGCGGAATTGCTGTTAATGCTGTTTTATGGTCGAAACTGCTCATGAAAAGTTAAGGAGCAAAGAATATAGTAATTTAATAGAGAATAATATTGGGCATAAAATCGAAATCTTTTTTATTGTAAGTAAACAGCCCGATTCCATTTACAATTGCAGTTGCTCCTATAATTGCGTCTGGAATTTGAAGGTGATGACTTAACTTAAAGTTTTCGATAAGTTCTATTGATTTTTGAGATATTTTGATGTCGAAATGAATGATGTCGTAATATTTAATCTTTTTCTTCATTTGAGCCAATTCTATTTTATTTCCCATACCTTGCAATAATTCCATTGTGGTAACAGACGAGAGTAAAATATTTTCGAACCCGATTTTTTCCAAAGCTTCAATAGTAGAGATATTGCTATTAAAGGCATGTATTAAAATATTGGTATCGCACAAAACCATATCTATTCATTACGATGCCAAGATTTAGCTCTGATGTCTTTTATATTTCTAGGTGTATCCTTCCAAATACCAAAAAGTTCTTTTGGATTAAGTGATTTGTTACCTTTAACTATTTCAGGTTTAGAATCATCTGTTGAGGAAACAATTTTAATATTTTCTAATTTCATAGTTCGAAATAAGGAAAGAAATTTCTCCATCTCTTCAAAGTCGGTTATTTCTAATGTAACTTTCATATATTTCAATTTACCACAAATCTAACATATATCTTTTATAATCAGGGCAAATTAAGGCATCACTAATTACTTAAAAACCTAGCTTCTCATCTAATTCAGTAGGACCTTCTTCTAATTTCTGGTACTGATTGCAATCAAATACTATTGAAACGCCAGATTTTGGTGCTTCGAAATCTGCATGACTTATTTTTAACTTCGGATTTGCGTATACTCTTTTTATAAAACCAGCAAAAATAGGTAAAGCAGTATTTGCTCCTTCACCCTGATTTGTACTTAAAAAGTGAAAAGCACGATCCTCACAACCTGTCCATATTCCTGTAACTAATTGTGGTGTTACAGCCATAAACCAACCGTCAGAGTTATTTTGGGTTGTGCCCGTTTTCCCTCCGATAGGGGCATTTATATGATATTTATAGTTTAATCGAGAACCCGTTCCGTTTGTAACAACGCCTTTTAACATTCTAGTCATTACATAAGCAACTTCCTCGCTCATTATTGGTTTTGGTATTGGCTTTTGCGAGAATAATACAACTCCGTTTTTATCTTCAATTTTTAAAAGGTAAATAGGCTTGGTGTAAATTCCCTTATTTGCAAATGCACCATAAGCGCCAACCATGTTATACACAGAAGCATCGAATGAACCAAGACAAATGGATGGATAAGCCGGAACATCAGCTATGCCCATTTTGGTAGCCAAATTGGCTACTGCTACCGGACCAACCTGTTTCATTAGGTAAGCAGTAACATAGTTTTGAGAATATGCCAATGCTTTTTGTAGAGTAATTGAGCCTGCCAATGGTACGCCAGAAGATTTAGGCGTGTAAGGATCGCCATAACCTTCGATGGTTACAGGCACATTTGGTACAGTTAAACAAGGCGAAAAACCATTTTCTACAGCAACAGCATAGGTAAATGGTTTAGCTGTAGAACCAACCTGACGAGTTCCCATTTTTACCTGGTCGTATTTAAAATGTTCGTAATTTATACCGCCAACCCAAGCTTTTACATAACCATTTGTTGGGTCCATTGTCATCATGGCGTTGCGTAAAAGCATTTTATAGTAACGAACTGAATCGATTGGTTTCATGGTAGTATCAACATTACCTTTCCACGTAAAGATGGTTAAATCAGTAGGGGTGTTGAAATTGGTTTTAATTTCTTCGTCTGTTTTTCCTTCTAATTTTAATGATTTATATCTGTCAGACCGTTTTACACCTTGCTCAATTTGTAGAGCTTTGTCTTTAAATGGGTTTCTACCTTTCCAGCTTTTTATAAATTGAGCTTGCAAAATGCGCATGTACTCTTTTTGAGCCTCTTCTGCGTATTCCTGCATTTCATAATTTAAGGTGGTATAAACTTTTAAGCCATCTCTATCCAAATCGTATGGCGTTCCATCAGGCTTCAAAATGCCTTGTTCTTCAAATATCGTTTTTATATCATTTTTTAAAACCGACCTAAAATAAGGAGCAATACCATCATTAACTGTAGCTGCATTAAAGTGTAAATTAAGTGGCGTTTCCTTTTCCTCATCAAACTGTTGTTGCGATAAAAAATCAGATTTTACCATCATAGCCATTACCGTATTTCGTCTTTGTTTAGAACGCTCAGGGTTTCGGGTTGGCGAATACATGGTGATTCCTTTTTGCATTCCAACCAAAGTTGCAGCCTGTGGAACTGTTAATTTATCTGGTGTAGTATTAAAATAAACACGTGCTGCCGATTTAATTCCATAAGCCTGATTACCAAAATCAACCGTATTTAAATACATGGTGATGATTTCTTCTTTGGTGTAATTGCGTTCTAGTTTTACAGCAACAACCCACTCTTTAAATTTTTGCATTACACGTTTAAAGAAATTGCGTTGTCTGCCTTCTTCAGAGAATAAGTTTAGCGCCAATTGCTGTGTAATGGTACTACCACCTTGTTTTTTGCCGATTAAATTGTAACCAATAATGGTAAATGTTCGTTGGAAATCAATTCCTGAATGATCCTTAAATCGGGTATCTTCAGTAGCGATTAATCCGTTTATTACATTAGGAGAAATTTCTTTGTAAGTAACGTTTGAGCGGTTTTGAACGAAATATGTTCCAAGTGTTCTACCATCATCGGCCATAATTTCAGATGCCTGGTTACTTTTAGGGTGTTCAATATCTCTGAAAGATGGTAAGCTACCGAAAAGCCCAAAACCCATCATAGAAATAAATATGGCGAAAAGTGCAATGCCGCCGATTACAATTTTCCAAATTCGGAGATTATATTTTCTAACGTCGGCTTCGGATAGGGGTTTATTCATTTTAATAATTGTTTTTGTAAAACTCCAAATATTCGTTGATACGATTCCTATCTGATAGTTTTTCGAAATTTTCTTTACTAATAATGAAGCTTTTATATTTTGTTGCAGGCACTTTCATTATGTTTTTTAATTGGCCGTTAATACTCGCTTCGTATATTTTTGCATCTTCTAAATCAACAAAACTGGTTACGTAGATTAGTTGATCATCATTTAACTCTACCAATTTATGAGCCAAATCGTTATCGGGGTAATTTCCGCGATTAAATTGGCCAATTCCAAATCTAGAAGAGCTCAAAGTTAAGGAAGCATCTGCAACATCTATCACGTAATAATAAGTATTTGATGTAGCTGCACTAAATATGCTTGCAGGTTTGGCATTATCTGTTTTTATTTCGGTAGGTTTTTCTTCAACTTTTACAACATCGGCCTTTGGTAATTCTACAACCGCTGCATTTATATTTTCAATCGGCTTCGGCTTAGCGTTAACTGGGGCTGCCTGACTAACAAACCTTGGCTCATTGGCATCAAAATCTATCAAAGCGACTGGCCTTTGCTTAAACTCTTCTAGATTGGCGTTGATGTATTTTAAATGGTCTTTAACCAAAGGCACAACAATTAAATCGTTTGGATAAAGCAACGTAATTAAATTAAATTCAGTTAAAAGTGCATCAACTTTTGAAGTTCGCCCAACTGCAATGGCTTTTAAATAGGCATATTGCGGTGCTAAATCATTGTTCGGATATGCTTTAACGTTTTCATTCGACTGGTTGATAACACTTCTGTAATCTTTTTTTGCGTAAGCATCAAAAGTGCGGTTATAGTTCGTATTTATCAGTTTACTTAAATCATTTTGTCGGGTTGAATAGGATGGATCGAGGATGGTTTTGGCAAAATTGGATTCAGGAAATTTAGTTAAAACCAATTGGCGGTATTCGTTGGCTTTTCCTTCTTCGCTGCCTTTATAATTTAAATACAAACTGTAATAAATTGCGGCAAGGTGATTGTTTTCTGGGAATCGCCTTAATAACTCCAGATAAACTTTTATGGCTTCGTCTTTATCGTTTAATTCTTGCTGATAAAAACTTGCAATTTCAAAATAGGCATCAATAATTTTTTGGTTTGATGAAGCTAATAATGTAGGTGTTACCGGTAAAGAGTCTAAATACTGTTTTTCTACAGAAGTTTGCCCTGCAGTTGGCTGCATGTTTGGATCGGTTACTGTAGAAATTCCCGTTGCAACATTACCTCCGGCTAAGATTTGATTGTTTTCTTGTGCTGAAGTGCGAACACTTTGTCTCCAGTTATCTTCTAATTGCCGGTTTCCCCAACGCTTTTTAAAATCTGCAAATCCATTACTTATTGCTGCATTATTATTAAAGTAAAAAGTGTTTCCATTTCCTGTCGATGGATTAGCATTTAAAGTTTGATTAGGGAAAGTTGGGTCGTTTAAAGAAAGATTGCTAATGTTGGCAACAGTTGCAACCTCAACTTTTGGTCTTAAATATTCTTTAACTCTAGCTTCACGTTCGCTTTCGGGTAATTTGGCAAATACTTGTAGAGTATCTTGGCGAGAAATTATGGTATATCTATCTGATAAATATTGTAGGTTATTTGCTTTCTTGGCAATGTTATCGTAATCAGGAAAAGTTTTTGGTAAAATCATTACCGTACTATCATAATACAATTTTGCCTTAATATAATTCTTAAACTCTTTAAAGTTTAAATCGGCAATTCTTAAATACGAAAGGGCTTTTTGAGTTTGATTTTTGGTGCTATTCAAAACAGACTTTTGATAATTACTTTCCGCTTTTAAAAAATTGCCTTCTTTAGAAAAAAGTTCACCAACCTGGTAATAAATCTGGTCGGTATAATCGAAGTTTTTATCATCTTTCAGCAAGGCGAGTAAAGCTTTATCTTCATCCACCTTATATCCACTTATTAAAGCCCGAACTTTTATGCGCTGCAAATTTGCATGGAAATACATTTCGAAAGGTGCATTACTATTCTCAACTTTTGTGTAGTTTATAAAAGCATTTTGTAAGTCATTCTCCTTCTCCTGCAATTGGGCTAAAATATACTGCCAACGAATCCTTAATTGCTTTTCATCAGCAGTTCTAATTGCGGTTTCTAATAGTAAAATGGCCTCTTTATTTCTTTTTTGATAAATACGCATTTGTGCTGTTGTAGCTAAAGGCTCTGGTAAATCTTTTTTCAATTGATCTACAGCACGCAACATGGTATCTAAAATCTTATCTGCATAAGCCATATTATTTAACTCCATCTGGCTTTTGGCTTTCCAGTTCATTGCCATAATGAATGTTTTCAAATTACTACTGTACGTTTTAGCAGTATAATCGAAATATTCAGACGCGATGAAGTAGTTCCCTTTTAAATAATTGGCTTTGCCTAAAAGCATGTAAGCATCATCAATGTAATTGCTAAAACTCTTTTCATTAATAATTGCCTGACCTTTAAATATTACATCATCTAAAGGCTTATTGGCTACGCCTGGGGTTAAAGTAAGGTTTGTTTGAGGCTCAGGATCGAGATAAACCGGCAAAATTTTCTCGTAATTATCGGGGTAAATTTGCAATTGTGCCTCATTATATTCAGTTAATAAAACATTTGAGTTATAGATATAGTTATACCTAGCCGTTAAGTTTTGCATCTTACGGTCAATGGCGGTATCTTTATTGGCCACGCAGCCATAAATAAAGAATAAGCTAATAAAGAAGAGGAAGGGAGATAAGGTTTTGTTTATAAATTTTTTCAAGTATAATAAATCGCTTTTGGTGGATATATACAATTAACAAAATGTAAGCAAAATTATTTTATTCGGCAACAAGTTTATTATTCAAAGTTAACTTAATTATTGTATTTAATAATGGAAAAACCTAAAGATGAAATACCAACAAAAAAAGTGAACGCTGCTGCAAAATACTCTGCAATTGGTTTCCAAATGATTGCAACAATTGGTTTATTAACTTTCATTGGTTATAAAATTGATGAACATCGAAATAGTAAAACAAATATTATAACAGCTTTATTTGCTTTAGTTGGCGTTGGAATAGCATTGTATCAAGCCATTCGGCAGGCAACTAAGCCGTGAGTTTTCAGTTGGCAATTTTCAATGAGTACGCCTAATTAACCAACAACATAATAAATCGCTTGCGCACTAATTACTTGACGCTAAAATCCTATCTTTGGAGAAGTTTTATTCGAAAAGAAATTATCCATTGTCGCTAACCAAATTTACCAGTTTCTATTTTATTTTCATCGGTGTTTTAATCGGATTGGTTGCTGTTTTGCCTTCTATTTTTCCGGGTTCGAATTTATTTGTACCTAACTTTTGGTTGATGTTTGGTTTTCTGGCTGGTATAACTTTTATCGCTTATTTACTTGTAGACATTGGTGTAAAAAGAGATCCTGAAGTGGGTATAATGGCAATTATGGGATCGATTGCCGTGAAGATGATTTTTTGTATGGCTTTTGTATTGATTTACAGTATAAAAGGCAAGGGAATTGGGGTTCTATTTCTCCTAAATTTTTTTTCTTTATATTTATTGTTTTCTGTCTTTGAAATATACTGTCTGTTACGTAACTTGCGCCACCAAAATTTAAAGTAAAAATCTGCCAATAAATGGATTGTAACCAAGTTTTAGTATCTAAAGTTAAGAAGGTAATTGTTGTTTTTACGCTTTTAATCGCGTTTTTATCTAGCAAGATTGATACTTTCGCTCAAACTGATAGTGCTGTTGTTCCTGTTGATAGTGCTGTTGTTAAAACTGCTGAAGCTGTTTCTGGTGAACATGGCACTGTGGAGCATGGAAAAGAAAAATTCGAGCCTACTAAGGTTATCATGGAACACATTGCAGATTCGCACATGTGGCATTTGTGGGGTCATACTTCATTACCTTTACCAGTAATTTTATATACAAATGGTGGTTTAGAAGTTTTTTCTTCGGGTAACTTTCATCATGGTGAGCAAGATTACGTTGGTAAATACAATACTTATCGTTTAGAAGAAGACCACATTAAAGTTGTTGGGGCCGATGGTAAAATTGATGAAGAAGCATCTGTTTTAGATTTCTCTATTACTAAAAACGTAGCTGCAATGTTTGTTGCAATTGCGGTTATACTAATCGTATTTATTTCGGTTGCGGGCGCTTACAAAAAACGTGTAGGTAAAGCACCAAAAGGTTTACAATCTTTCATTGAACCGATTGTAATCTTCGTTAGAGATGATATAGCTAAACCAAACATTGGTCATAAATATGCGAAATTCATGCCTTATTTATTAACCACGTTTTTCTTTATTCTTTTTAATAACTTATTTGGTTTGATTCCTATTTTTCCTGGGGGAGCAAACGTTACTGGAAATATTGCATTAACATTTGTAATGGCTTTAGGAACAATGATAGTTGTGAACATAAATGGTAACAAATATTATTGGAAGCACATTTTTAAACCCGATGTGCCACTTTGGTTATATCCAATTATGATTCCTGTGGAGTTAATCGGTATTATCTCTAAGCCGTTTGCATTAATGATTCGTTTGTTTGCGAACATTACAGCTGGTCACATTATAGTATTAAGTTTAATTTCCTTAATCTTTATTTTCGAAACATTGGCTATTGCACCAGTATCTGTTGCATTTGTATTATTTATGGATGTGTTAGAGTTACTTGTTGCATTTTTACAAGCCTTTATTTTTACATTACTTACTGCCTTATTTATTGGTATGGCAGTAGAAGAACATCATTAACAGAAAACTATTTTTTACAATTAATATAAATTAAATTAGTTATGGTAGGTTCAATCGCGGCAATTGGTGCCGGTTTAGCAGTAATCGGTGCAGGTATCGGTATCGGTCAAGTAGGTGGTAAAGCAATGGAAGGTATTGCTCGTCAACCAGAGGCTGCATCAAAAATTCAGACTGCAATGATTATTGCTGCTGCCCTTATTGAGGGTGCTGCTTTATTCGGTGTAGTAGTTGCATTATTAGGAAACAATCCTCAGTAATTCAAACTGAAAAAATTTTAGGCAGGGTATTTAACGATTGGTTATTTACCCAGCCTTAATAGCAAAGATTATTTTAAAAATTAGATAAAATGGAATTAGTAACCCCAAGCATAGGATTGGTTTTTTGGACATCATTAGCGTTTATCTGCTTATTGATTTTACTTAAAAAGTTTGCATGGAAACCTATTTTAGGTGCTATTCACGAACGCGAGCAAAGCATTGATGAAGCATTAAACAAAGCTGAATTGGCTAAACAAGAAATGGCTCGTTTAACCAGCCAAAATCAAGATTTGATGCAACAAGCACGTGCTGAACGCGATGAAATTTTAAAGGAAGCTAAAACCTTAAAAGACGGTATCTTAAACGAAGCTAAAAAACAAGCTCAGGTAGAAGGTGCTAAATTAATTGAGAAAGCTAAAATCGAAATTGAAAACCAAAAGAAAGCAGCTTTAGCTGAAGTTAAAGATCAGGTTTCTACTTTATCATTAGAAATTGCCGAACGTGTTTTGCGTACTCAATTAGATGATAAGACCAAGCAAGAAGCTTTAGTAGCAAACTTGTTAAAAGACGTTGAATTAAATTAAGTTATAAGTATTACGTTTTAAGTTTTAAGTATTGTGGTGCAGTTGAAAGATTTTTAATCGACAACTAAAACTTACAACTTATGACTTACAACTTACGACTCAAAATATATGTCAGAAATTAAAGTTGCAAGCAGATACGCCAAATCATTAATCGACTTAGCTGTTGAAAACAACGGTTTAGCCGAATCTTATAATGATATGGTTTTGTTTGAGAAAGTGGTTAATGAAACCCCTGAACTGGAAGCAATATTAAAAAACCCAATTGTACCTTTAGATAAAAAGACTGGTATATTAAATGGAATTTTTGCGGATAAAGTTGGTAAGTTAACCATTGCCTTTTTCAAAATTGTGGTAAACAAAGGTCGCTCGGCAATTTTATATGCAACAGCGAAACAGGTTATACAACAATACAATCAAATAAAAGGAATTGTTACCGCTGATGTAACTACGGCAACAGCCTTAAGTGCTGAAGCCAAAGAGCAGATTATTGCAATTGTTAAAAGAGAATTAGGTGCTAATGAAGTTATTGTTAAAGAGAAAATTAACGAGAAACTAATTGGTGGCTTTATTTTAAAAGTTGGCGATAAACAATTTGACGCAAGTATTGCGAGTGGCTTGAGTAAACTGAAAAAAGAATTTGCGCTGTAGTATCGAGATTTGAGTATCAAGTATCAAGATAAGTTTGATGAACTGTGAGGGATACTGAAATAACCGAAGGACTACAGTACTAAAATATATAAACCCGATTGGCAGCGATAGGCTTTGAAGCTGAAAGCAAAAAGACTAAAGCAGAAAGCGGGACTGGAATAACAAAAGAATTACAAGATTTACATTTACAAAAGATATAAATTAAAATTATGGTAGAGGTAAGACCAGACGAAGTTTCGGCAATTATCAGACAGCAATTGGCGGGCTTTAAATCAGAAACCGAACTGGAAGAAGTTGGTACCGTGTTGCAAGTGGGCGACGGTATTGCCCGTGTTTACGGTTTAACTAAAGTTCAATCGGGTGAGTTGGTTGAATTTGCGAACGGCCTACAGGGCATTGTATTAAACCTTGAAGAAGATAACGTTGGTGTGGTACTTTTGGGTGCATCTGACGAGATTAAAGAAGGTGATACAATTAAACGTACCAAAAAAATTGCCTCTATTAAAGTTGGTGAAGGTATGCTTGGCCGCGTAGTTAACACTTTAGGAGAACCCTTAGATGGTAAAGGTCCGATTTTAGGTGAAACTTACGAAATGCCTTTAGAGCGTAAAGCACCAGGTGTAATTTATCGTCAGCCGGTAAATGAGCCTTTGCAAACTGGTATTAAAGCAATCGATGCAATGATTCCAATTGGTCGTGGTCAACGTGAGTTGGTTATTGGCGACCGTCAGATTGGTAAAACTGCAGTTTGTATCGATACCATTATTAACCAAAAAGAATTTTATGAAGCAGGCCAGCCCGTGTTCTGTATTTATGTAGCCATTGGTCAGAAAAACTCTACCGTTGCAAACATTGTACGTACACTTGAAGAAAACGGTGCTTTACCATATACAGTTGTTGTTGCTGCTTCGGCTGCAGACCCTGCTCCAATGCAGTTCTATGCTCCGTTTGCTGGTGCTGCAATTGGTGAATTTTTCCGTGATACAGGTAGACCAGCTTTAATTGTTTATGATGATTTATCTAAACAAGCAGTTGCTTACCGTGAGGTATCTTTATTACTTCGTCGTCCACCAGGTCGTGAAGCTTATCCAGGTGATGTTTTCTACTTACACAGCCGTTTGTTAGAAAGAGCTGCAAAAATTAACGCGAATGATGATATCGCTAAAGCGATGAATGATTTGCCCGAGTCGATTAAACATATCGTTAAAGGTGGTGGTTCATTAACAGCTTTGCCGATTATCGAAACTCAAGCGGGTGACGTTTCTGCATATATTCCAACTAACGTAATTTCGATTACTGATGGTCAGATTTTCTTAGAGTCGAATTTATTCAACTCAGGTATTCGTCCGGCTATTAACGTAGGTATTTCGGTATCACGTGTGGGTGGTAATGCTCAAATTAAATCGATGAAGAAAGTAGCAGGTACATTAAAGTTAGACCAGGCTCAATACCGTGAGTTAGAGGCATTCTCTAAATTCGGTTCTGATTTAGATGCTGCAACGAAATCGGTTTTAGATAAAGGTGCTCGTAACGTACAAATGCTAAAACAAGCACAATTTACACCATTTACGGTTGAGAAACAAGTTGCAATTGTTTATGCAGGTACTAAAAACTTAATGCGTAGTGTACCAGTTGATAAAGTAAAAGAATTCGAAACTGAATATTTAACCCAATTGGAAATGCGTCATCCAGAAACTTTAGCGGCATTAAAAGCTGGTAAATTTGATGATACCATTACAGGTGTTTTAGATACAGTAGCAAAAGAGATTTCAAGTAAATATTAATAAGATTTGAGACATGAGATTTGAGATTTGAGATTGGGCCGGAAACGTCTCATATCTTACATCTCACATCTCACATCTAAATAAAGAATGGCTAATTTAAAAGAAGTAAGAAACCGAATTGCGTCGGTACAATCAACCCAGCAGATTACCAAAGCTATGAAAATGGTTTCGGCGGCGAAGTTGAAGCGTGCAACCAATGCAATTATCGCTTTACGTCCTTATGCAACTAAACTGAAAGAGATTTTAGCGAATCTATCAGCAAGTTTAGAGGGTTCTTCATCGCCTTTTATCCAAGAGCGTGAACCCAATAAGGTATTGATTGTAACGGTATCATCAAACCGTGGTTTGGCTGGTGCCTTTAACATGAACGTAATTAAAGCGGCCAATAATTTAATTGCTGAGAAATATAGCGAACAGCTGAAAAACGGTAACGTGAGCATTATTTCTATCGGTAAGAAAACCCAGGATTTTTACGAAAAACGTAACTACAACGTTATTGGTAACAACAATGAAGTTTACTCGGCTTTAACATTCGAAAACGTAACTAAAATTACTGATGCAATAATGGCTGGTTTTATCAAAGGCGACTTTGATAAGGTAGAATTGGTTTACAATCGATTTAAAAATGCAGCAGTTCAAATTATAACTTCAGAACAATTGTTGCCATTACCAAAGGCAGAAGAGGCTAAAGTTGAAAGTAAAACAACTAACATTGATTATATTTTAGAGCCATCACAAGAAGAAATTGTAGAACAATTGATTCCTAAATCGGTTAAAATACAGTTGTACAAAGCAGTTTTAGATTCTCATGCATCAGAGCATGGCGCACGTATGACATCAATGGATAAAGCAACCGAAAATGCTGGTGAGTTATTAAAGGCCCTGAAATTATCTTACAACCAAGCTAGACAAGCAGCAATTACAACTGAATTAACAGAAATCGTAAGTGGAGCAGCAGCGTTGAACGGATAAAAAATTGTTATACTAAGCCTGTTGAAGGATTGAAAAAAACAAAGCCCATTTCTTAATTGAGATGGGCTTTGTTTTTTAATAAGTTTTATAAAATATTTAGTTTTAATCTCAAATAACCATTCTCGATTTTTTTGGGCTTTTCTTTATCATCAAAAATTGTAGCACTAAACTTTGCCTCTAACATATAGCTGCCTGTTTTTAATTTGGTTAACTTAACAACTTCGAATTTTGAATTTTTTTGAGCATCTTTTTTAATAGTTGTAGCTTGCCCGAAAAAATCAGGTCCGCTGGTTTTATAATATTGGCTACTGTTACGGACGAAAATTGCAACGCCATTTTGTGTATTTTCATTATACAAATCCACTGCATAAGGATAATTACCTGTATAAAACATTTCTAAATAGTTTTTCGGCGTATTAGACCAAATACTATTATTGCTATTCATATTTTTCTTATTGAATTTCTTTGCGAAAACAAAACTTATATCATTATGATAATCTAAGTCATGAATATCATAACGCTGACCGAACATAAACGAATCCTTATCTCCAGAAATGTATTTTGAGTAGTTAACAATCGAATCTATTTTTGAATTCGGCTGCAGATTGAAGCCTCCAAATGAATTCACTTTATTTACTGTAATCAATTTCCCATCAATAGTATATGCAGCAGAATCGCTCAATGAGGCAACTATATCGGCTTTATCTATTGGAATATCGATATTTGGATTATCTTTTTTACATGAGTAAAAGAAAAGTACGACTAGGCTAAGCCAAAGTAAATTTTTAAATTTCATATTATTGGTTGTTTGTGTGTTGGGCAAACCTATTAAAAACCTTTAACTGAATTCATAGTATTACCTAAATATTTGTATTTCCATCATGTATGTTACTATAGTAATCTCATTATTTTTTTGCCCTGCGAAACTTACATTCATAGGCAGTTTAATATCTTTGTATCAGAATTTTAATTATGAAAAAATATATTCTGATCATTTTATCACTTGCTCCATTTTTTGTAAATGCTCAATCACCTGCCAGAGATTACACCAATGCCGTGCTTTGGCAGCAAACATCTGGGGAATACAAGGCTTTGTGTTTTCAGGCTTATAACTTTGCTCGGTTATCATTAAAAGAGTCACTATGGGCAGATACAAGTCGAAAACCCAATTGTGTTATCGTTGATATAGATGAAACCGTTTTAGATAATTCGCCATTTCAGGGACATGAAATTAAAAAGGGTTTGAGTTATAATCCTATAGATTGGACAGCTTGGACAAATTTGGCTCAGGCTGATACTGTTCCTGGTGCTTTGTCTTTTTTAAAATTCGCAGCGTCGAAAAATATAGAAACTTTTTACCTTAGCAATCGCGATGAAAAGGATTATTCGGCAACGCTAAAAAATCTACAAAAATTTGGTTTTCCTTATGCCGATGATGCTCATTTGTTGGTTTCAAAAGGAACTTCAAACAAAGAACCTCGTCGGCAGAAAATTGCAGAAACACACAATGTCCTTTTGCTTTGCGGTGATAACTTAAGCGATTTTTCGAATGTGTTTTATCGTGAAAATAAAAATACTGCTGCGCAGGTAAATTCAAACCAAACCTTATTTGGTACAAAATATATTGTGTTGCCAAACCCAATGTATGGCGATTGGGAAAAGCCTTTATATCAAGGAGAAAACCTTAGTGATAAAGATAAAGCTAAACAGCGTTTAGAACGATTAAAAAGTTACTAAGTATGTGTAAATATTCAGCAATAAGTATTACTTTTGCTTCATCATAAAAATAAACATTATGGAGAACAACGAATTAAAGCACAATACAGAAAGTATGAAAACGGCTAACCAGCCCGGAATATATAAATTAATGATTTTTGGCGTACTGGTTTGCATGGTAGGTACTTATGCTCGTTTCGCTTTTGATTCTTGGATGTTATCATTAGTATCATGGATAATTTTATTTATTGGTGCATTTATTTGCATTAAAGGAGTATTCAAAATTTTAGACGCATAAAGATTCTTTCTTTCTAAATATAAAAGCCAATTACGATTCTTAAGTAATTGGCTTTTTTGGTTATTAAGTTTTTTTGAAAAAATATTTTCAACAGTATATCATCCGATAGCGGTTCTAGCCAAGAATATATTAAAGATGAGTTCCTGCCGAAAACAATTATGGGTTACCTAAAACACTTTTTTGTATAAAGGGAAAATAGGGCTGTTAATCTAACCGAAACGCCCAACTTCTAATGGCCATTTGAAGCAATATTTTAAAATGATTAATTTTTTAGAACCACAAAATCATGAAAAGGAATATAATTGCTATTGCCATAATTGTAACCATGTTTGGCTGCCAAAATGCTGAAAGAAAAGCTGAAAGTGCTGATGCGATGAGCATCGATGAATTAAATAAAGAAGGAATTGATACCGCTACATCAAAAATTATCAAAACTGCTGATATGCGTTTCAGGGTTAAAGATGTGCAGCATACTAAAGAACGCTTAAGCGAAACCATTAAAGCGCAAGGTGGAACGGTTGCAGAATTTTCTATTCAAAGTAACATCCAAGAAACCGATAAAATTAAACAATCTACCGATTCGTTAAAAGAAATTACTTCATACCGAACGGAAGGATATTTAGTAGCCAAAGTTCCCTCAGAGAAATTAGATGAATTTACCAACACCATTTCAAAAATGGCTGTTTTTGTAAATAGTTCCTCAATGAAGATGGATGATCAAAGCATCGCCTATTTAGCCAATAAGATGAAGGCACGCAATAGGGTAGCAGCATCTAAACAAATTGGTAAAATTTCATCCAAAAAAGTAGAAAATGTTGAAACCTCAATAGCTCTGAACGACGATTATGTGGACAGAAAAATCGATAACATGAGCATCGATTCAAAAGTTAGGTTTAGTACCATTACGCTTAATTTTTATCAAGATAATAAGGTAAAAACGATGATTGTGGCTAACGATAATCTTTACGATTACCGACCTGCTTTTGCGAACAGACTCTGGCTGAGCATTACAAATGGCTGGACAATTTTTAAAGAAATTATTCTCGCATTAACTAATCTGTGGATGATTTTTGCAATAGGGATTGGAATGTTTTTTACAATTAGATATTTTGTAAGAAAAAATAAATCTGCCATAGAACTAGCAACTAAAAATTTGGCAAATCAACGCCAATAGCTAGAACAGTAATTAACGAGGTGCGAATCAATTTATCCTATGTAAATTATTCGTACTTCGTAAGATTTTACTTTTTTATCTTAACAGCTAAACCTTTAACTTTTGTTTTATTATCGGTAACGAAAGATTCCCAGCCAGAATAGGTTTTAGATTTACCGCCAGAAGTTATTTTTTGAAACGAATGGCAAACTGCAACCGCCAAACCATCTGTAGCATCTAAAAATTGAGGTGTTTCTTTAAAATTTAATAAACGTTGCAACATCGCTGCAACTTGTTCTTTTGTGGCATTACCATTCCCAGTAATGGATTGCTTTATCTTCCTCGGCGAATATTCGGTTACCGCAACATTTCTTGATAATGCTGCTGCAATTGCAATGCCTTGTGCTCTGCCTAATTTCAATAATACCTGAATGTTTTTTCCATAAAACGGAGCTTCAATAGCTAATACATCTGGTTTGTATTCATCAATTAGCACTACAGTTTTTTCAAAAATTCGTTGAAGTTTTAAAAAGGGATCTTCTAGATGGGTCATTTTTACCACACCTAAACTAACTAATTCTGTTTTATTTCCCTTCTCTAAAATTACGCCATAACCCATCACCGCGGTGCCTGGGTCGATACCCATAATTATACGTTCCTTTTTTTCGTTCAACATTACAGCAATATTAAGCATATTTGCAAAAAGAAACAGATAATCTTGACAGCCAGAAACAAAAAAATATTCTCGATCGTAATTAAAGCTGTAATCGTAGTATTTGCGTTTTGGTTTATTTCTCATAAAATAGTTGCGAATAAAAACCTTCAAAATTTCGAAGCACTTTTAAGCAATCTACCGCAAATAGAAATTATTTGCGTTATAGGCCTAGTCTTTTTGCTAATGTTTGTAAACTGGTTTTTGGAAGCAGCAAAGTGGAAAAGATTAATGAGCCGGATAGAAAGCATTAGCTTTTATCGAGCAATAGAATCGGTTTTCTGTGGATTAACCTTAGCTATTTTTACGCCAAACCGATTAGGCGAATATGGCGGTAGAGTTTTCTTTTTATCGCCAAAAAGAAGAGTTATTGGTGTTGTGGCTATGGCTGTCGGCAATATTGGTCAGTTGGTTTTAACCAATATTTTTGGCGCAATAGCCTTAAGTGCTTTTATTTATCGATTTATCGATTTAGATTACCGGCTATTTTTTGCTATTCAGATTTTGGTAGTGGTTTTTTGTCTATTCTTTATCATCTTTTATTTCAATATTCAATGGCTTAATGGCATCTTATTATCTATAAAATTTACTAGAAAATATAAAAAGTTCTATAGCATTTTAGGTAGATACAGAAAAGCCGAACTTTTTAAAATATTACTTTTTTGTTTGGCTCGTTATGTAGTTTTCAGTTCTCAATATTTCATCCTGTTTATCTGGTTAATACCAGGTTTGCACTATGCAGATATTGTAATGATGATAAGCATTTTATTTTTTGTTCAATCTACATTACCCTCTTTAGATTTGTTTGATGTAGGCATTAGGAGTGTAACAGCATCATATTTTTTTGGCTATATAACCAATCATGATGTAGCAGTTATTGCATGTACGGCAAGTATTTGGCTGATAAATATTATTATTCCTGCTATCTTAGGCATTTATTTCGTTTTTAAACTCAATTTTTTTGGCACACCTAAATCTAATTAGTCTTTTATCGGCAGCGTTAACCTTGGTTTATGGAATTTTAGTTTTAAGCTTTATCCGAGGATGGCATAAATTAGTATACTTTACACCTCGAAATATAGCTCCAAAAACAAATGTGTCTATTATAGTTGCAGCTAGGGATGAGGAAGAAAATATTGGTAAAACCATTGAAGATTTAATAGCGCAAAACTATCCTAAAAACCTCACAGAAATTATTATTATCGATGATCATTCGAGCGATAATACCGCTGATATTGTTTTAGCATATGCTGATAGGAATGTTAAACTTATAAAACTTAATGAGGATAGGGCTTTAAATTCTTACAAAAAAAAGGCAATTCAAACAGCTATTGGAACCTGCCTGGGCGATTTAATTATTACAACCGATGCAGATTGCCGAATGGGCAAAGATTGGTTGGCTACCATTATAGAATTTTATGAAACAGAGGATTTGAAAATGATTTCATCTCCAGTGGCATATTTTCAAGAGAAAAATTTGTTCGAGAGATTGCAATCATTAGAATTTTTATATCTGATAGGTTTAGGTGCATCAACCATTGGTAACAAAGCACCATCAACTTGTAATGGCGCAAATTTGGCCTACGAAAAATCTACTTTCTACGAGGTTGGCGGGTTTCAGGGTATTGATGATTTGGCATCTGGAGATGATGAATTATTACTACACAAAATTGCGGCAAAATATCCAGAAAAAATTGGTTTCTTAAAAAACAGAGAAGCGGTTGTATATACGCATGCTAAAGAAAATTTAAGTTCATTTATTCAACAAAGGAAACGCTGGGCATCAAAAAGTACGCGTTATAAAAATAAAGCCATCATCGTTTTAGGTGTATTTGTCTGGGTTTTTAACATCAGTATTTTGGTTAATTTTATTGCAGGTTTATTTATGCCTGGTTTTATGAGCATTACCTTTTATCAATTGTTGGTTAAAATGCTTTTAGAAAGCTTATTTTTATGGAACGTAACAGGCTTCGCGAAAAGACGCAGCCTGATGATTTTAATCCCTGTTTTAAATGTACTGCACATACTTTATATCATATACATCGGCATTGCAGGTAACAGCGGTAAATACAATTGGAAAGGCAGAATGGTTAGGTAATGGATATTAGCCCATCGAAAAAGGTATGGTTAAAATTTAAGCGCAACAAACTCGCTTTAGGCGGCTTAATTTTTATTTTGCTTTTAATGTTAATTGGTATTCTTGGTTATTTAATTATGCCAGACAACTCGCCAAATGCTAACGTTATGCATTTACAATTAACCAACAAAAAACCCGGACAAAGCTTTCAATTTTTAATTGTAAGCAGAAATACCAAAGTTAAGAAGGTTAATTTTTTCCAAAAAATGCTTTACGGACAAGAGCCTGATTTTAAAAGCATACCGATTACATCATATCAAATTGTAAACAAAACTGTATTGGTAAGAGAGTATATTGGTGAGGATGAAAAGGCCGAAGAAACCAAGTATGATTTGAGAGAACTTTGCCCAAGTTGTGTGGTAATATCGAAACTTGGAACACCCCAAATGCTTTTTGCTAAAAAAAATATCTACACCAAAACATTTCTTTTAGGAACTGATATTTATGGTAGAGATTTATTAAGTCGCTTAATTTTAGGGATTAGAGTTTCGCTTTCAGTAGGTTTAATGGCGGTACTAATTTCACTAATTATTGGCATAAGCTTAGGTGCAATTGCAGGTTTTTTTGGTGGAAAGGTTGATGCCGCAATTAGTTGGTTCATGAATGTGGTGTGGTCTTTACCTTCTTTATTACTGGTTATCGCTATATCTTTTGCATTAGGTAAAGGTTTTTGGCAAATTTTTATAGCTGTTGGTTTATCAACTTGGGTAGATGTAGCCAGACTGGTTCGCGGGCAGGTAATGGCATTAAAAGAAGTTGAGTTTGTAGAAGCAGCCCGAGCTTTAGGATTTAGCACAACCCGTACAATTGTTAAACACATTTTACCCAACATAGCAGGGCCAATTTTAGTTGTAGCATCGGCAAACTTTGCTTCTGCCATTTTACTAGAAACTGGACTTAGCTTTTTGGGTTTCGGTGCTCAACCACCAATGCCAAGTTGGGGCAGCATGATAAAAGAGCACTTTGGTTACATCATTATGGATGCTGCATATTTAGCCGTTTTACCTGGTTTAGCAATTATGCTAACAGTATACGCTTTTAATGTTTTGGCAATAGGTTTACGCGATGCCTTTGATGTTAAAGGACAGAATGTAACAGTATAGATTCTACTATTTTTCCATGTTTGTTGTTTATGTGGAAACATAATATTCCATAATTTAAGGTAAGGCGGTTATCTTTGCTTAGAATTAAAATCACATTACATGTTGTTAAGATGTTTTCAGGAAGAGTTTTTAGAAGCAGGTTGTGATGAAGCCGGTAGAGGTTGCTTAGCAGGTCCGGTGTTTGCTGCTGCTGTAATTTTACCTGAAGGCTTCACCTTAGATGGCTTAAATGATTCTAAACAGCTTTCTCATGTTCAACGAGAATTACTAAGACCAGTAATTGAAAAAGAAGCCTTAGCTTGGGCAGTTGCATCATGCGACCACGATGAAATTGATAAAATAAATATTCTAAATGCTTCATTTCTTGCTATGCACCGGGCAATTGAAAAGCTGCAATGTAAACCCCAATATTTAGTAATCGATGGTAATCGGTTTAAAGCTTATGCTCAAATTCCGCACAGTTGCATTGTAAAAGGCGATGGAAAATATTTAAACATTGCGGCAGCATCTATTTTAGCGAAAACGCATCGCGATGAATATATGACAAATCTTCATTCAGATTATCCCCATTATAATTGGCAACAAAACAAGGGATATCCTACAATTTCACATCGTAAAGCGGTTATAGAAATTGGCTTATCGCCATTTCATCGTAAAACATTTAATGTAAGCGACCCACAACTTAATTTGTTTTCAAAAGCAGTCTAATTTTCGTATTTTCACCACATTGTGAAAATTCTGTTAATTACTAAGCGGATTCCCTTCCCGCCAAATAGTGGTTATCCAATTGTGGTTTACAACACCATGAAAGGCCTGCTACAGCTTGGTGCAGATATCACTTTGTTCAGCTTAAACCCTGCAAATGCCAGGTTAGATTTAGAAGATATTTCCGACCCTGTTTTTGATTCGGTAAAAACCCATACACACGATTTAGATACCGAAGTAACGATGTGGTCGGCGTTTTTTAATATTTTCACAAACGAATCTTATAATGTTTCCAGGTATTACACAGAGGAAGCCGCCCGACAGTTGGAAAGTTTACTTCGAGAGAATAGTTTTGATATCATACAATTCGAAGGGCTTTTTGTTGTGCCTTACCTTGATATTGTTAAGGCAAACAGTAACGCCAAATTAATTTACCGAGCGCATAATATCGAATTTACAATGTGGGAACGACGTTCTCATTCAGAAAATTTTCTTATCAGGCGTAAATATCTGGCATTTCTATCGCACAGGCTTAAGGCCTATGAAATGGAGCAGATTAATCGTTTCCATCAAATATTTGCCATAAGTGAACCCGATAGACAAAGCATTTTGCGTTTTGGTTGCGAAGTACCAATGTCTGTTTTTCCGGTTGCCATCGATTTGGAAAAGTATAAGGTTGATAAAACGAAAACCAGTTTCCCAACGCTGTTTCATTTGGGTGCTATGGATTGGCGACCAAATCAAGAAGGCTTGGAATGGTTTCTGGATGACATCTGGCCGGATATAGAGAAACTAAATAAAGACCTCAGGTTTTACATTGCGGGCAAAAATATGCAAAAACACTTTTTCGATTACGATTCGGATAACCTAATTGTAGAAGGTGAGGTTTTTGATGCAGTCGAATTTATGAATTCGAAGGCGATTATGATTGTACCCTTAATTTCTGGAACAGGCATGCGGGTTAAAATTATCGAAGGAATGGCCTTGAAAAAATGTATCATTGCAACAACAACAGCCGCCGAAGGTATAAACTGCAAACATGGGCATGATATTTTAATTGCCGATTCTGCTGATGAATTTTACCGCTCAATTTTACAATGCATTATTAATCCAAAACGATGGATGGAAATTGGAGAAAATGCTCGTAAAACAGTAGAAAACGACCACGGTATTAATCTAATCTCCTCAAAAATGCTTAAGATTTATGAAGAGTTAATTAGGAGCTAAGAAAAGCTGATAAAACATTTATTCTGGATAATTATTTATCATTGCTTGATAGCATATGTGTATAAAATTCCTTTAGAAACAATATAGATGGCTTTTAAATTTTGCTTTAAAACATGCCAATTTCTTAGTAGTTTTGCCGCAAGCTTTAGATAACCAAAATTCATGTTAATTTACTGTGCCACAATTATCGCACTAAGTAACAGAATCATTTTTAGCACCATAGAAAAATCATAAAAAACGAATGAAAAACACCGCATTAACAGAAAAACACATTGCTTTAGGAGCTAAAATTGTTCCGTTTGCAGGTTATAACATGCCTGTAACTTACGAGGGTATAAATGCAGAACATGCAACAGTTCGTAATGGTGTGGGTGTTTTTGATGTTAGCCACATGGGTGAATTTATTTTGAAAGGTGAAAATGCGTTAGATTTAATTCAAAGGGTTACAAGTAACGATGCCTCAAAATTATATGATGGTAAGGTTCAATATTCCTGCTTACCCAATAAAGATGGTGGTATTGTTGATGACCTTTTGGTATATCGTATAGATGAGAAAAGCTATCTGTTGGTGGTAAATGCATCAAACATAGAAAAGGATTGGAACTGGATTAAGCAGTTTAATGATAAAGATGTAGAGATGCACAACATTTCTGATAAAACATCATTACTGGCAATTCAAGGACCTAAAGCTGCGGATGCTTTACAAACTTTAACTGATGTGGATTTAGCATCAATGGAATATTACACCTTTGTAAAAGGTACTTTTGCCGGAGTAAGTAATGTTATAATTTCTGCAACAGGTTACACAGGTGCTGGCGGTTTCGAAATTTATTTTGATAACGAACATGCCGATAAAATTTGGGATGCAATTTTTGAAGCAGGTAAAGCTTATAATATTAAACCTATTGGTTTGGGCGCTCGAGATACATTGCGGTTAGAAATGGGCTTCTGTTTATATGGAAATGATATAGATGACGGCACCTCTCCAATTGAAGCTGGTTTAGGATGGATTACAAAATTTACAAAAACATTTACCAATTCTGAAGCATTATTAGCACAAAAAGAAGCTGGTATTCAGAAGAAATTGGTTGGTTTTGAAATGATTGATAGAGGTATTCCTCGCCATGATTATGAAATTGCCGATTCAGAAGGGAACATCATTGGAAAAGTAACTTCTGGAACGCAAGCGCCATCGTTGCAAAAGGCAATCGGAATGGGCTATGTAACTAAAGATTTCAGTAAAGAAGGTACAGAGATTTTCATCAATATTCGCAACACACCTATTAAGGCTAAAGTCGTTAAATTCCCTTTTTATAAATAAGATTTGAGACATCAGATATGTGATTTGAGAGCAAAATGTTTTTAAATCACATATCGCAAATCTCAATACTCAAATCTCAAAAAATGTCAAAAAAAATAGAAGTTTGCTTAACACCTGCTTTAATCGATTTATACGATATCGAAGATAGTATTGTTGTTGTTATAGATATTTTAAGAGCAACATCTTCCATAACTTATGGTATTGAAAATGGTGCTGAAGCAATAATACCCGTAGCTAACGTAGAAGACTGTTTGAAATATGCAGATAAAGGTTATCTGCTGGCTGCAGAAAGAAATGGTGAGGTTGTTAATGGCTATGATTTTGGTAACTCGCCATTCTCTTATACCAAAGAAAAAGTTGGTGGCAAAACGATTGTTTTAACAACCACTAACGGAACTAAAGCTTTGCATTTAGCAAATAAAAGAGCATATCAGGTTGTAATTGGCGCTTTCTTGAATTTAGATTCCCTTTGTGATTATTTACAAAGTCAGAATAAAAATGTGCTACTGCTTTGTGCTGGTTGGAAAGATCAGTTCAACTTAGAAGATACCTTATTTGCGGGAGCAGTTGTAAATAAACTTCGCAAAAATTTCGAACATTTCGATGATTCTAGCGTTGCTGCAGAAGATTTATATTTACTAGCAAAAGATGATTTGAGAAAATATCTTCATAAATCATCTCATAGTAACCGACTTGCAGAACTAAATATTGAGGATGATGTTGTGTTTTGTTTACAGTTAAATACTTGCAGTGCAATTCCTGTTTTAGAGGGTGAAAGATTGGTGAAGTTGAAATAAGTTATTTTATCGATGAAAGGCAATTATGCAGCTTCCAATTCCAAGCAGCAAAAGTATGCCACCAATAAAGTAGACCAATTGTTTTTGTACATCAATTTTATAGCTTCTTAAGGAGGTATAGTAAGGCTCTAAAATTGCTAAAGGAGTATTGTCCATTCTGATAAGTATAACTCTGTAAAAACTTGCCTTGTTTTTTAACATATGCTCAAAATCTTTTTGTGCCTTTTGCTGGAATTCAGTAATTAAAAAAGTCCTGCCTTCGGTAGAGATGGATTTACTGATTTTTTGTTCAGATTCCTTTCGTAGCCAAACGTTATCAAAGTTATTATTTAAATCTATTGCACGAGTTTCAATATAATGTGCTACAGGAAATACGGAACTTTTTCTTGAATTGGTACCCACTTTATAACTGGCAATAATATTATCTAAGCTTCCTTGAATATTTTTAATGTAAAAAAACTTTTCATTTTTATGAAGAAATACTTCTTTCGGATATAATATACTCTGCGGTTTATTTGTTAATTCATTTAAACACTTTATTGTTGGAAATAATAGAATAACTGCAATAACAGGGAAAAGCAGTATTAAGATTGATGTTGAAGAGAGACGAAAATAGTTTCTTTTCAAACTCTTTTTCGTGACGAAATGCCAGAATAATAGCGCAATTAAAAGCCCAATTGTTAATGCCAATAAAAAGTTGTTAGAGTTATTAAATAAGGATATTACACTAAAAACTAAGGTTGTAAAAAGAAAAAGAATTAAAATATTAATTAATGCAAACCAAAAAGCTTTTTTAAAGCTATTAAATTTAGGATTGGATTTCGCTGTAATTAACGGTAAATGTTGAGCTAAAAAGTTTTTTAGTTTACCACTTTCTTTTGTATTTGCCAAAAGATAACGATATGTACTAAAATCCTTTTTGTAAAGTATTAATGAAGTATCATAACGGGTATTCACTTCACCAACTTCAAACCCTCTGAGATCATTAAGATCAAAGGTCATATCAACACCTCTTTTAATAAAGCTATTATCTTGTTCGATTACAATTTTTCCATCTTTAAAGTATATTTTTGCTTTACTTTTTGCAATACCAGATAAAGCATATCCCGCAGCTAAAGCGCCTGCAAAAATCAATAAGATATAGCCTATATTTTTTGGATGGAAAGTGGTCATCAAACCAAATTCTATTATGAAAAATGTAATTAGAAAGATTAAATTCTGCCAGAATATTAATGCGGTTTTTACTACAAAAACCTCAGTATTCTCTTCTATCATTTTGTAATCAATTCCGAAATGGTAGGACTATTTTTGATGGTTATCAATGCCTCTTCGTGTGCTAACCAGTAAATGTCTTCTGCTCTTTTCATGTCAAAAGTACTTATAGCACCCAATCCTTTTGGCTCTATAACCACATTACAAAATTTAGCCTTTCGCTCCATATCATGGTTGATTGACATGATGCCTGCTCTGCCCATTAAATTGGTTATTCCGGTGATTTTATCTACAGGCTTAAGGTGATTACAAGAAGAGCCAATGATAAAATCACATTCTCCCATCAAAGGCTCTACCGGAAAATTATTCAAAATTCCACCATCAACATACATTTGTCCATCAATCATTATCGGTTTAAAAATACCTGGAATACAGCTTGAAGCATGAATTGCACGAATCAGCGGTCCTTTTGTAAAATAAACTAACCTACCTTCACTAAAATTCACGGCTGCAATGGTTAGCGGAATTTTTAATTTTTCAATAGAGTTTTCGGGGAAATATTCTTTAAGAATTTGCGAGGTATTTTCGATGTTAATCAAACCTAAAGAACCAACTGCTGGTCTAATGAAACGCCAAAGTTTGGTTTTCAAAAAAATGCTTAAGCCTTCTTCCGGGTCGATACCGGCAGCGAAAAAGGCTCCTGCTATTGCACCAGCACTCGTGCCACTGATGTGGCTAAAAGTAATACCTAAATTGCTAAATGCTTTCAGCACACCAAGGTGCGCAATTCCTCTAATTCCCCCGCCTGATAATACGATTCCAACTTTCATATATGTAGAAGTAGTCTTGGTGTTAGATTTAAGAATGCCGATTTGTTACGGATATATTGATGAAATTTGAATACACATTAAATAAAAAAAGCCACAACCTATTTTTTCTTTGGTTTATATTTCGATTCATTTAAAATCTTTTGTGCATCGTTATTTGTCATTAACTGTTGCAAGGAAACATCCGGATGCTCTTTCATATACTTCTTAACAATTTGCCAGCCTGTCCACACGCCTAATTTTGGTGCCGATTCTCGGTTTTCGCCTAATCCTGGAGTAAATGGTCCATCAGATAAATACACCTGAATTTTCTGGTAATCTGTTTCATACAAGGTATTGTTTTCCAAAAAGTATGCCCAAATATCTGGTTCAAAATTTTGTACCCATCCTAATTGATTTGAAGTGTAACCAATTTTTGTTGAGTCGGCAACGCTTTCTGGTAAAACCTCATCAAGAAAGTAGAGTATCTTGCCCTGAAAAATCATTTTTGATAATAAAGTTCTGTTTCCATCCGGTTCAGTGAAAAGTTCTTCATGAGCAAAAGTTTCGGCAACCCGAGGCACAATATTATCCGGAGTAAACCGTCTAGACAAATAAAGTGGAACACTTTCTACAATCCCTCGATAAAATTTACTGTCTTTACCCAAAAAAGTGTCCAAGCCAATTCCCAGGTAACCTTCTCCAATTGGAGTTGGGTACGAAAAGCCCGAAACAAATGAAATGAAACGAGGTACCTTGATATTTGGATAGTAATATTTTATGTATTTAAAAGTTTCAGTTAGGCCTTCTTCCTGTAGTTTAAGATTTGGATAAACGCTTTGTACCTCCTTCATTAAATCGCTGTAAGCTGTGTCGTTATATAGCGTGTTTATTATCTCAGGATTACTATATTCTGGCGTTCCAACCATTTTATGAATATAATCATCGTAAAAGAAATTATATTTTTTCTGAAGTACAGCATCAGTTTGTGCTACATTTTTACCTTTTCCTGCAAACAAATCAATATCAAATCGTTCAATTTTTACATCAACATTTATATTGCTTACATCAGGGCGATTGCTTTGCTTGCATGATACCAGGATTAGTGCAAACAGGCAAATTAAGTATAAGGGCTTTTGTGTTATTTTATCTTTCATTAGTATCAAAATTAGAGAAAAGTGCTCAGCAAATTCAAATACAATAAAAAATTAAATTGCAAGTCTGCACAAGTTTTATCACTAAGCCGCTCTCTCAATTATATATCAGGCTAAACACGATTTATTATCAGAGTATTTATAAATTTGAAGATAAATCAAAAAGGGAAGAACAGCTTAAAATCCTTTTCGATTTAGTAAATTGGTAATTAAAATTAACATGAAAATAGCTTTAGCGCAACTTAACTATCATATCGGCAATTTCGAATCTAACACACAAAAAATAATTAGCAATATTCAGTTAGCTAAGCATAAAGGTGCTGATTTAGTTGTATTCGCAGAGTTGGCAATTTGTGGCTATCCACCACGAGATTTTCTTGAGTCAGAAGAATTTATTTTACTATGTGAACAGTCGGCGCAAGAAATTGCAAAGCATTGTATAGATATTGCTTGTATTGTTGGTTTACCCATAAAAAACGATGTTTTACAGGGTAAAGATTTATTTAATGCTGCCTATTTTATTGAAGATGGAAAAGTAAAATCTATTGCAAAAAAAACTTTGCTTCCAACTTATGATGTGTTTGATGAATATCGTTATTTTGAACCAGCTACAACATTTAATTGTATCGATTTTAAAGGCAAAAGGATTGCTTTAACCATTTGTGAAGATTTATGGAATATCAATGATAATCCATTATATGTGTCTAATCCGATGGATGATTTAATTAAGCAGCAGCCCGATTTGATGATAAATATAGCTGCATCGCCTTTTTCTTACACCCATGATGATGCACGAATTAAAGTACTTTCTGATAATGCAACGAAATACCATTTGCCGGTGTTTTATGTCAATCAAATTGGTGCACAAACCGAAATTATATTTGATGGAGGTTCTTTAGTTTTTGATGCCGATGGCGCTATGAAGGCTGAAATGAAATATTTTGAAGAAGATTTACAGGTGTTTGATTTAGCCGAGGTAGAAAATGTTCGAAATAAATATCCTCAGCCAGAAAGATTAACAGATATTGAACAAATTCATGATGCTTTGGTACTTGGTATTCAAGATTATTTTAAAAAATCTGGATTTACAAAGGCAGTTTTAGGTTTATCTGGAGGAATAGATTCTGCAGTAGTTTGCGCTTTAGCTTGCAGGGCTTTGGGCGCAGAAAATGTAATGGCTGTTTTAATGCCGTCAAAATTTTCTTCTGATCATTCTGTTCAGGATGCATTGGATTTGGTTGAAAATATTGGTTGCATGCACGAAATTATCCCGATAAAAGATGTTGCAGCAGCTTTTGATAATATATTGGCCCCAGCATTTAAAGGTTTACCATTTAACTTAACAGAAGAAAATATTCAAGCCAGAATTCGTGGAACGATAGTGATGGCTATGAGCAATAAATTTGGCTATATTTTGCTCAACACATCTAACAAAAGTGAGTGCGCTGTTGGTTATGGAACATTGTACGGCGATATGTGTGGAGCAATTGGCATTATTGGTGATGTTTATAAGACGCAGGTTTTTCAATTGGCAAAATATATTAATAAGGAAAGAGAAATTATACCATTAAATACGATTGTTAAACCGCCTTCGGCAGAATTGAGACCAGATCAGAAGGATTCAGATTCGCTTCCTGAGTACGACATTTTGGATAAAATTTTATATGAGCACATCGAATTAAAACAAGGATCTACAGCATTAATTGCTAAAGGCTTTGATGAAGTTTTGGTAAAACGAATTTTAAAAATGGTAAATGTTGCAGAATTTAAGCGCTACCAAACACCACCAATTTTAAGGGTATCGCCAAAGGCTTTCGGAATGGGTAGGCGAATGCCAATTGTTGGTAAGTACTTGACATAAGTCATTAAATGCATTAGGTTTTTTGCTATCTACTTTACTTTGAGTATTTTAGCGTAAATCATTAAACCTAACGCTCCTCATGTTTAATCATCATAAACCCACACTTACTGCTGAAATGCAATCGTTGATAGATCAACATGCAGAAGGCTTTAATCAAATTCCTGGGGTAGTAATTATTCACGAAACAGAAAATTGGACGGTTGTTTACATGAGCGAAAGAGGTTTAAAACAACTTAAACTAACGCAAGATGAAGTTTGTAATTTAACCAACGCAGAATATTATTCAAGATATTTTAATGAAGAGGATGCTAAAGATTACGTTCCGAAAATAGGTGCATTTATGCATGCTAATAATAAAGAAGATACACTTAGTTATTACCAGCAATTAAAGTTTCCTGAAAATGATGGCTGGCAATGGCATTTATCAAGCACCAAAATATTTTTGCGTGATGAAGATGAGAAACCTGTCTTATCCATTACAATTTCAATTCCTATTGATGCCATGCATCATATGGCTGCAAAAGCCGATAAATTATTGGAAGAAAATAACTTTTTAAGAAATAACGTTGGGAACTTTTCCAAATTAAGCAGGCGTGAAAAAACAATTCTAAAAGAAATTTCCTTAGGTAAAAGTTCAATTGAAATCGCTTCTGAATTGCATATTTCTTCTACTACGGTTGATACACACAGGAGAAATATCAGAGATAAACTAAATGCGAAAACATCATACGAAATTGCACAATATGCAAGGGCTTTCGATTTGATATAAAGCAATAATTATCATGTTGAGCTAACCAAAACATTAAAAAGTTTTCGACTAGCTCAACAAGATTAAATTTTATACTAGTGTAGCATCTACAGAAATAGTAGTATCCAGTAATTTTGAAATAGGACAGTTCTTTTCCGCATCAGCCACTAATTCATCAAATTTTTCTTGAGATAAACCTGGTACAGTAGCGATTAATGTTAAGTGAGATTCTGTGATTTTACCTTGTGCAGGATCTAAATTTATAACACATTTGGTTTCCAGGTTTTCGGCTGTAAAACCTGCCTCGTCAATTTTAAAGGATATGGCCATGGTAAAACAACCTGCATGTGCCGCGGCAACTAATTCTTCAGGATTTGTACCTACACCTTCAGCAAAGCGAGAACCAAAGGAATATTGTGTGTTGCTTAAAGTTGTGCTTTGGGTTGTCAAATTTCCTTTGCCTTCCTTACCCGAACCTTGCCATACGGCTGTTGCATTTCTTTTCATTGTGAATTTTTTAAGAGTTGATTTAAGATTTTTAACACATAAAGATAATTATAAGTTCGTTGATAAAATACTATCTACATTAAGAATTTGTAATTTTTAATCGAAGATTTTAGTCTCTTTCGATTACAACTCTATGTTTAATTTTGCCTTTTATCGATTGAAATAATAAAATACCAACCCCAATCATTATCGAAATATCGGCAAAGTTAAATACCCCCGTTTCAAAAATTTTAAAGTCGAGATGCATAAAATCTGTTACCGAGCCATGAACAATTCTATCGTATAAATTTCCAATGCCTCCACCAATTAAAAAGCATAAAGCAATTTGCATTGTGCCAGGCAGGTTGCGATTAGAAAAAAGGTAATACAAGCCATAGCCTAAAAATAGAAGCGGTAAACCCGAAAGAATTATCAATCTAAAAACGTAAGGCATTTGGTCGCCAAGACTTAAAAACGCTCCGCTATTTTCTACTTTAGTAAGGGTAAAGGTATCTTTAATAATGCTTATATGCTCGTAATCGCTAATTCTGTTTCTTACAATATTTTTAGAAATTTGGTCGCAGCCAATGTTTAGCAGCAGAAAAAAGATTAAAAAAATTATCCTAAAGGTATGTTTTGAAGTCATATTAGTTTAACGAATAATATCAGCATCGGCAGGTATATAACCTAAATGCCTGCTTAAAGACATAATTTGTCCTTTATGGTGAAACTCATGCGTTGTTACATGGGTAAATAACTTAAGTGGACTTACCTCAATTATTTGTCCATGCCTTATAATTTTTAGACTGACATTATAATTATCTGCGTATGATGTAAAAAAATCATTTAGATAAGTGTTAACTACATCAAAGTAGGCAATACATGCGTCTAGGTTTTTATATTCTTCAAAGGGCTTGTAAGCAACAAATGTATTTAAAGCCCTTTCACCAATCCAGGCAGAATAAGTATCACAAATATGAACCAACAAATTGCGAATAGAACCTCTGCCAAAATTGCTATTTTCTTGTAAAAAATCTTCCTCTGATATGGTTCTAATATAATCTAAAATTGTATTTCTAGAATATAAAACAAAGCTATATTGTTGGGCTAGCAGATCTATCATTTTTTACCCATTTTTTATAAGGAATTACTAATGCTAACAGGATGGCTAATACGCTTAAAACTTTTGCAATAACATCACCAACTTTAACATAAAGTGTTATCTCATCATTTAAGTTTATATCAGCTTTAATAGCGGTTCTAGTCCACCATTTTGTTTTCTGCGTTACATCGCCACGTTGATTGATGAATGAAGAGATGCCTGTGTTTGCCGATCGGGCAATATTGCGATGGGTTTCAATTGCTCGTAGTTTGGCATACATTTGATGCTGATCTTTACCAGAAGTATTTCCCCACCAGCCATCGTTTGTAATTATGGCGATAAACTGTGCGCCATCTTTTACTTGCTGCGCAATCCAATCGCCCCATAAACTTTCATAACAAACAACAGGCGCAACACCTATACCGCTTTGAGCATATAAAACGCTAGGTTTATCTTGCCAGCCCCAACCACCAACACTTCCACCAAGCTCAGAAAATACACCATCAAGAAAAGAAAATACTTGTGGAAAGGGCATTTTCTCGGCACCGGGAACTAGTTTTGATTTATGGTAAAATTCTACTTTAGCCGAATTTTCAACTTGCATGGCAGAGTTAAAATTATCGAGATACATGCCATCAGGATATTTTTTTGCCGAAACCGTCTTTTTATCCTGATACCATTTAATGCTTTCTATGCCTGTTATTAATGTTCCGTTTTTGTACTTACTTAAAAAGTTTTGTAAGGTAAGGAAATCGGGATTGCTTCTAATTCTATCTTCATCTGCATAATTGGGGATTGCAGTTTCGGGCCAAATGAAATATTCTGTATTTGTTTGTCCGATAGAGTCGGATAAATGTGTTAGAATTTGAATTTGTTCTGCAGGTGGAATGACTTCAAGTTTTTTATATGGGTCGATGTTTGGCTGAACCACCACCACATTGCTTGGTGTGCCTTGCTCTACCGCATTAAAATATTTTGTTAAAGAAATTGCGGCAGGAATAATGACAACCAAGGCCCAAATTACTACAGGTTTAAATTTTAAAAATCCTGATTGATTTTTAAACTTCTTATAAGCTTCGAAGGCTAAGATGTTGCTTAATAATATCCAAAGTGAGCCACCATAAACTCCGGTATAATCATACCATTGAGCCAATTGATGCATTGCTGCGAAGCCATTGCCTAATGTCATCCAAGGGAAAGCTAAATCCCAGGTTTGTTGCAAGTATTCTAAAGCGATGTAAAAAGAGATTAATCCTAAATAAGCTATGTTTTTATTAACGTATTTGCTTAATCTGTAATACAACCAGAAGGCTAAAGTCATTAATGATGCGCCTAAACAATAAGGAATTAATGAAACTGGTATAGCTACAAATGTTTCATTGTAAGAGCTGATGGCATTATAAACCCAATAGGTTGATGCGGTATTCCAGATTAAAAATGTTAAGCCGGCAGTCAAAAAAATCCTTTTCCCAGTTTTTTTTATTCCGCTATTTGCAATACTTTCTATTGAAATAAACAATGGAACTAAAGCGATTAATAGTAATGGCGCTGTAAATGGCATTGGCGGCCAGGCTAGCCAAAGTAGAAAAGCGCTTAATATTGCTAGGGAATAGGTTTGGTTCTTATTCATTGTTAAGGAGATTTGTCATTCTGAGCTTGTCGAAGAAGGTTAAGCGTTTCGACAAGCTCAACTTGACACTCGAATATTACAAACTATCTAAAATTGCCGATTTTTTTGCTTCATATTCTTCTTGGGTTATTAGATGTTTATCGTATAAAGTTTTTAGCTTTCTGAGTTTTAATGTTGCCTCGTCTTCAGGTTCTTCTACAACTTCTGCTATTTGAAGTGGCTCAGGCTCATCAGTTATTGGCGTTTCGATTGTAGCAAAATCTGCAAATGGTTGTGGTATAGTGTTCGTTGTTGAAGCCATTTCACGGTTTTCTTCCAATTTTTGTTTGTGCAACAATTCTTTATATTCTTCTAACTGTTGGTTCGCTGCCTGATGCAATTTTCTCGCTTGTGTTTTCGGGATAAACTCGGTTACAATATTTTCGCCATGCTGCGGAACGCAAATAAACTTCGAGCCAAATAATTCTTCTTTAAAAGATATTTCCTTAACGCTTTTCCATGAAATGTCTTTAAAATTCATGGTTAAACCTAAGTTGCCGGGTTCACAATAAAAAATTCTCTTGTTTGTAATGGCAATGCTATCAGGTAATAAGTTTACAGCAGGCTTTTTCTGCACTGCTAGGTATAATATTTCTTCGCCTGTGGTTAAAAGGTCGTTTAATTTTCCGATAACTTTTTCAACCGCTTTTGGGTCTTGCTCGTCACTTAAAAATCTATCTATGCTAATCATAATGTTTTTAAAAATTTCATTGAAGGTAATTGTTTACTTCCTTTTGTAAAATTGGTATGTCTTTAATTATAATTTTCCATAGAACAATGTTGTTTGCATTATCATACGCATGAATTATTTTATTTCGTAAATCAACAATTTGTCTTGAGTAAGAAATAATGATTTCTGGATTTATCTTAAGCAATTTGTTAATCGCCTCACCGATAATCTCCAGCTCTCTTTCTACAGCTCTTCTTTTCGTTTTATTGTTTTTATAAACTTCAAAATCAAAATTATTATCTAAATGCTCATAGATGGATTCTATGGAAATCTTTATATCAGTAAGAAGTTTTTTTCTTCTAATAATCTCATAGAAGCTGAATTTTGCTTTGGTTAATGCTTTCTATTAGATATGGATTGCTTAATGTTTCTTCGGCAACTAAATCAACTTCTCTTTCTAATAAATCTTGCAAGGCATAAAGTAAGTTGAAATAATTATTTCCATAACTTTCAAAGTCTGATTTATTAGAAAAGTTAATTAGAAAATCGATGTCACTATCAGCTTTTAGGTTATTTTTAGCTGCACTTCCAAACAGATAAGCCTCCTTTACATCATATTTAATTAAAAGGTTTTTTATCTCTGGTAAATTATTTGAAATTAAGCTTTCCATTTTACTAAGTTAATAAATCTACTCTTCAGCATCATCATATTTATTTTTGCTTTTTGTAGCTGTTTTCCCTGCAATGCAAATTACAAATTCTCCTTTTAAAGTATTGTTTTCAAAATGTGATTTTATTTCTAATAATGTTCCACGTACAGTTTCTTCAAACATTTTAGTTAATTCGCGGCTTACTGATGCTTGTCTGTCTGCACCTAAATATTGTGCAAATTCTTCTAATGTTTTCAGTAAACGATGCGGACTTTCATAAAGTATAATGGTACGATCTTCTTCGGCAAGCTTTTTAAACTTTGTTTGTCGCCCTTTTTTAACTGGTAAAAATCCTTCGAAGCAAAAAGCATCGGCTGGTAAACCAGAATTTACAAGTGCCGGAACAAAGGCAGTTGCACCAGGCAAACATTCTACGGGGATTTCATTTTTTATCGCTTCGCGTACCAGGAAAAAACCTGGGTCGGAAATTGCCGGAGTGCCTGCATCAGAAATTAAAGCAATTTTTTGTCCTTCATTTAAAAATTTAATAATTTCTGAAGTTGCTTTATGCTCATTATGTTGATGGTGTGCAAACACCTTTTTATCAATACCAAAATGTTTAAGCATTGGCGCACTTGTACGGGTATCTTCGGCTAAAATTAAATCGCACTCCTTTAAAATGCGTATAGCCCTAAAGGTCATATCTTCTAGATTGCCAATTGGCGTTGGTACGAGAAATAGTTTTCCTTCCATAGTATCAAGAGTTCATCATTGCGAGGAGGAACGACAAAGCAATCTTATTGAGAGAGATTGCCACACCACGTTCGCAATGACGACTTAATTATTATCTTTGTGAAAAAATTAAAATAATGCTGCAAGTTAATTATATCCGCGAAAATAGAGAGAAAGTTTTAGAACGTTTAAGTGTACGTAACTTTAAACAACCAGAATTGGTAGATGAAATCATCAAGATTGATGAAGAACGTCGTTCAACACAAACTTCTCTTGATAGTATTTCTGCAGAAGCAAACGCAGCCGCTAAACAAGTAGGTGATTTGATGCGAGCCGGGAAAAAGGATGAAGCAGATGTTGTAAAAGCGCAAACTACTACACATAAAGAGAATATTAAAAACCTTACCGAAAAACTGAGTGAACTTGAACAGAATCAGTTTAATTTGGTTGTACAGCTGCCTAATTTACCTTACAATTTGGTGCCTACTGGTTCTACCGCCGAAGAAAATGAAGTTGTTTATTTACACGGAAAGCCAGCAGAATTGTCATCAGAAGCGCTACCACATTGGGAATTAGCAGCAAAGTATGATATTATAGATTTTGAATTGGGTGTTAAAATCACAGGTGCAGGTTTTCCGGTGTATAAAGGAAAGGGAGCGAGATTACAACGTGCTTTAATAAATTTCTTTCTGGATCATGCAACTGCTACCGGTTATAAAGAAATGCAGGTGCCGCATTTGGTTAATGCCGCCTCTGGTTTTGGTACTGGTCAGTTACCAGATAAAGAAGGACAAATGTATCATTCAACAGTTGATGATTTATACTTAATCCCGACAGCTGAAGTTCCTGTTACCAATTTATACCGTGATGTTATTTTAAAAGAGGAAGACCTACCAATAAAAAATACGGCTTACACGCCATGTTTTAGAAGAGAAGCAGGTTCTTACGGAGCCCACGTTCGGGGATTAAATCGCTTGCATCAATTTGATAAAGTTGAAGTTGTGCAAATTACACATCCTGATAAATCTTACGAAACCTTAGAAGATATGAGCAAGTACGTTCAATCTTTATTGCAAGAATTGGGTTTGCATTACCGCGTTTTACGTTTGTGTGGTGGCGATATGGGCTTTACTTCTGCAATGACATACGATATGGAAGTTTGGAGTGCCGCTCAAGAGCGTTGGTTAGAAGTTTCTTCTGTATCGAATTTTGAAACCTATCAGGCAAACCGATTAAAACTTCGTTTCAAAGGAAAAGAAGGTAAAGCGCAACTAGCACATACATTAAATGGTAGTGCCTTAGCTTTACCTCGTATTGTAGCCTCGATTTTAGAAAATTACCAAACAGAAAACGGAATTGTAATACCAGAGGTATTGAGAAAATATACAGGATTTGATATTATTGATTAGACTTAACTCTTTGAAAGCCGAAACTTATTTAAAGTTAGTGCATCCTTCTCCTTTAAATGAGGAAAAACGAAAACTAGTGCGTTTAGTCCAATACAAAATCTAGCTATTAAGCTTACCTAATTACAAACTTTAAAAAAGTGGCTTAACAAAAAAAGCTTTGCATTGCTGCAAAGCTTTTCGTTTTTATAGATAGATGTATTTTGAATGCTTTGAGAATTACAGAATCAAAATCAATAATAAAATGATGATGATAATTGCACCAACTGAAAGATAAACACCTCCAGAAACTGCACGAGCCTGACCTTTCAATTCTCTTAATTCGCTACGTAAAGCTTTACGTTCTGCTTTAGTTAAGTTAGATTTATCCATGTCTCTGATTTCTTCAACACGAGTTTTAATCTTTTCTAACTTTAAAGATTGTTCAGTAGTTAATTCTGTAGGGTTTTTAGCTTTTTCGGCAGCTTGAACTGAGTTAAAACTAACTCCTAAACTAAAAATAAGAGCTAAAGTGTAAATAAATTTTTTCATAATGTTTAATTTTTTTAGTGTTTAATGTCTGTTTAACAAAAAACCTACCAAAATGTTCCGGTAGGTTTTAAAAAGCGTTAAACTGAGTATTAAATCGTTTATTTAATTTCAAAAACAGCGTTTACAGTAAAATTTAGCTTAATTTTTTTGAAATCTATTTCTGGAGCGGCTTCTGTATCGGCCATTGCAGATTTCATCATGTAGTTTCTGTAAACAGGTTGTATAACATTGTCGCCACCATCCTGTATCTCTATTACACCACCCAACTTATCGCCAAGTGCCTCTACCATATAGGCAGCTTTTTCTTTTGCCGATAGTAATGCTTTAATTTTAAGTTCTTTTTTTAAGCTTTCAATTTTCGAGTAATCGTAACTTTCAATATTTGTGCTTGCAATTCCTTTAGGGTCAATTGCTTCCAATATCCCGTCAAATTTATATAAGTCAGTAACCTTTAAGCGGTATTGTTTGCTCGCCAAAAAATCGGGGTTTTTCTTTTTCTCTGTTGCGTAATTCCAGCTACTTAAATTACTAATGGTTAAGTTTTCTTTAGCAATTCCAGCCTTTTGAACCGCTGCATAAAGTTGTTTTTCCAAATCGGTAATTTCTATTTTTTTCTTTCCATTTAAATATTCCTTAAGCGAAATACTGATGTAAATAATGTCTGGAGTAACTTCAGTTTCTGCGGTACCACTAACATTAATTTTGCGGCGTAAATCTGTTTGTTGAGCCATCGCTGTAGATAAACCAAAAAATGCAACAAGTGCAATTGCTATTAACTTTTTCATATTTATTTTTCTTTTGTGTGTGTTGTAATGATGTTGGTTTAATACAAATTCCACACCGAGATTAATATTTTTTTAAAATTTATTGAAAATTTACGCTAGTAATTAATGGCTAAACCAGCCCCGCTATTCGTTACAAGTCCTCGCTTCGCTGTGGGCTTTTCACTCCTATCGGGTTTAAAAACAACAGGTTGTGCGGCTATGAAAATACAATCTTTGTGCAGAGAATCTTGTATAAAAATGCAATTTGAAGGGTTAGCATTTTCATGATAATATTTCATCAAATTACGTGCTCATTAAAATAAGAATTACATTTTTTTGCCAATTAAACCCGACAGAGCGTATAGCCCGGAATGAAAGCGAAGCGGCAATGAGGACTATAAGCGATGGCGGGACTGTTATAACCAAAGCATTACAGAACCGTGATTTCCTAGAATAAAAATATTAGAGGTTGAATAAAATTATGCGCAAGGTTTTATGCTTAAATAGACGGAAATATAAATGTTTATAAAACCTGGCGCAGCAGAATATTCTGCAGAATTTTAATCGTGGTGCAGCTTAAGAAAACTACAAATTGGAATACTAATTTTAGGTTTTTATACCTTTGAAACTTTAACAGCAGTTGGTCCTTTCTGACCCATTTCTACTTCGAACGTAACCTTATCGCCTTCTTTAATTTGGGTAACCAAACCATTTGCGTGAACAAAAATACTATCTTGAGTTTCTGTGTTTTTGATGAAACCATAACCTTTACTATCATTAAAGAAAGTAACGGTTCCTTTTTTCACAGGGTTTTCGTCAATAATATCTTCTTGTCTTGTTATACCAATTTGAACATCTTCGATGTTAAAGACCTTTTTCTTTTTCGGGTCTGGTGGGGTAGAGGAGATATTACCATTTTCATCAACGTATGCAAACATTTCTTCAAGAGCTAAGCCCTTTTTTGCATTAGACTGACGTTCTTCTTTTTTCTCTTGCTTGTCTTTTTGCTTTTTTAGTCGTTTTTTTTCGTTCTCTTTTTTACTGTATGTTGCCTGAGATTTAGCCATATTTATTTAATTGTTTTGTTTTTATGTGGAGTGAGTGGAATTCAGATTAATACAAATATAACAATACTAAAGCAGAATTACGATTTTATTCAATTTGTGTGTTATTATTTAAAGGCACTAAATTTTAAATGATTATCGCAAGTTTGCGGTTTATTTTGCCATAGCGGGTCAGAAAATAAGGGATCTAAAAATTAAATTTCCAGTTCAGTGTAAATCTGTGATCCTGTGGCAAACATCGTCTGTATTTATTTTGCCGCAGAGGTATAGAAATCGCCGAATAGAAAAAAGTTAGATGCTTAGTTCAGTGTTAAGCTGTTGCAAAAACTATATTGCATCTAATTTACTCTGCCATTTATCCTTTTCTATTTGATACACAAAATTCCATTTTATTGCTTCGCCGTAATAGGCTATTTCTATTTCACTAATCTTTACTGCACCCAATTTCTCCGCAGCTTTTTGTGAGCGAAAATTTGTTGCACCAATGTGCAAAATAACTTTATCTACAAGTTGAAATGCATAATCTAACATCAATTTTTTAAGTGATGCATTATAGCCTTTACCCCAAAACTTTCTCCCGATGAAGGTATAGCCAACGACAATAGAATTATTTTCTTCAAAATCATAAAATCTCGAACTGCCTACAACTTCACCAGTTATATTATCGTACACAATAAAAGCACTTCTTGATTCTATTGCGCCTTTAAAAAAGGTTTCGAAAACAGATTTTTTGTAGCGGTCTTTATTCGGATGTTGCTCCCAAATTAGTGGGTCGGAAGCAACTGCATATAGGCTATCAAAATCCTCATCCTTTAGCGGAATAACAGTAATCAAATCATTTTTTAAAGATGGTTGTAAATCAAAGTCCATTTGTTTGGTATTAAAAAAACGGCCGATTTTTAGGTCGGCCGTTGAGTTTATAATTTAAATTGCTATTAAAGCAATCATTTTTATGAAATTTGCTTTTTATTCAACTGAGCCTTCAATTTCTACCAATTCATTAGCATCTTTTTGATAATCAACCTTATCAATTTCGAAACCAAATAAACTTAAAAAGTCAGAACGGTAACCTGCTAAGTCGCCTATTGCAGGTAAGGTTTCAGTGGTAGCTTCTTGCCAAAGTTTTGCAACCTTTGCTTGTACATCTTCACGCATTTCCCAATCGTCAATTCTAATTCTACCTTGCTCATCAACAGGAACATCGCTGCCTGTATATAATCGCTCTGCGTATAAGCGTTGTATTTGTTCGATGGTACCTTCGTGAATGCCTTCTTCTTTCATTATTTTGTATAGCAATGAAATGTATAAAGGAATAACTGGGATAGCCGAACTTGCTTGCGTAACCAAAGCCTTATTAACAGAAACATACGCTTTGCCATTAATATCTTTCAATTTATCGGCAATTGTAAAAGCAGTTGCTTCCAAATCATCTTTCGCACGGCCAATTGTACCTTTACGGTAAACAGCTTCGGTTAACGACGGACCAATGTAAGAGTAAGCAACAGTTTTTGCACCTTCAGCTAATAGGTTTTCAGCTTTTAAGGCATCAATCCACATTGCCCAATCTTCGCCACCCATTACGGCTACTGTATTAGCAATATCCTCATCAGTTGCTGGTTCGATAGAAATTTCGCTAACATTTCCAGTATGAAAATCAACCGTTTTATTGGTGTAAGTACCACCGATTGGTTTTAAAGTAGAGCGGTGCAAAACTTCTGTATCAGGGTGTTTTCTTACAGGAGAAGCAAGGCTGTAAATCACTAAATCTACCTGGCCTAAATCAGCTTTAATAGTTGCTAATGTTCTTTCTTTAATTTCTTTAGAAAAAGCATCGCCATTTATGCTTTTTGCATACAAACCCGCCTCATGCGCTTCATGCTCAAAAGCTGCGCTATTGTACCAACCCGGAGATGCTGTTTTGCCTGCTGTAGGTGCTTTTTCGAAAAATACACCGATGGTAGCAGCGCCAGAACCATAAGCAGCGGTAATTCTTGATGCAAGACCAAAGCCCGTTGATGCTCCAATAACCAATACTTTTTTTGGTCCGTTGATGGTACCTTTTGATTTTACATATTCAATTTGGTTCTTTACGTTTTGTGCACAACCATCAGGATGCGCTGTTAAACAAATAAAGCCCCTCATTCTTGGTTCAATAATCATTTTGTTTTCTTTTACGTTTTGTAATAAGTCGAAAGTTAAATTTTAGCGTTTCAAAAGCAGCTAATGATAAAATTCTTTAACGAAGATAAATTTTTAATTGCTTAACGCTAAATGAAATTTAAATAAACAGATTTTTAATTGACAATTAAAATTGCCACATGTATTAATTCAGTGTTAAGTAGTTTGCTTTCTTAATTTTCTGTTAAATTAGCGGCATCAGATACCATCGGTTTAATTTCTTTTATGAAAAAATTAATATTCCTATTCTTATTGTGTACAGCTGCTTTTACAAAGCTATCTGCACAAACTCAATATCAAAATACAGGCTGGCTTTTTTTGCTTAACAATACCAAAATAAATAAAAAATGGGGTTTGCAATTTGATGTTCAGGTGCGTTCTGCAGATGATTGGAAGTATGTTAGAAATACTTTAGTTAGGCCTGCGGTACAATATTTCATAAACGATAAACTTAATGTTGCACTTGGTTATTTATGGCAAACCACTCAAAATCAAATTGATGGAAGTGCAAATACTAGTTTTGATGAACATAGAATTTTTGAACAGTACATTTATAATCATAAACTCAAAACGGTTTTTGTAAGCCATAGAGTTAGGGTAGAACAGCGATTTATAGAAAGAGCAAATGAAGATGTATTTGCACAGCGTTTCAGGTATTTTATTAGGTTAATTAAGCCTTTACAAAAACCACAACCTACATTTACCAAAGGCGCATTTATTGCATTGCAAAATGAGGTTTTCTTAAACTTTCAAAATAAGGCAAAAATAAACAATAGCGTATTCGATCAAAATCGGATATACCTGGCGGGAGGATATCGGTTCTCTAAGAAATTTGATATGGAGCTGGGATATATGAACCAGGCTGTAAAAAATACGAGCAGTCATACCAATAATAATATCGTTCAATTAGCACTTTACACAAGGTTTTAAAATCTGTAAGTCATTTTTTGTATCAGAACTATTACAAAATGTTTAAACTATTGTAATTGATAATCCTTTTCGCTCAATTTGCTGCGTGAAAAGATTTTCGTTACTATTTCTAGCGCTGTTATTTGGCAGGCGGATACATGCCCAACAGCTTAATACATCAACCACTGATGTTGCACCAACATCGAGAAGCTTATTTAATCCAGAACATAAAAGAAAAGACTCTCGTAAGGGTGATTTTTATTTTCATTGGGGATACAATCACTCTTGGTACAATAAGTCGGACATTAGATTTCAGGGTCCGAATTATGATTTTACATTAAAAGATGTTGTTGCTCACGATAGACAATCAAAATTAAGCTGGGAGTATCTTAACCCAGGATTAATTACTGTTCCTCAATATAATATTCGAATTGGTTATTTCATTAAAGATAATTATAGCATTTCTCTAGGTTGGGATCATATGAAATACGTGATGGATATCCCCCAAAACGTTGCAATTACTGGAAATATTGGTGCTAATATTTCTACTCAAAATGTATCAACAGGATTAATGGCAGGCAGCTATAATGGGCAAGTAATTAATGTGAAGGAAAGCATGCTTACTTACGAACATACTGATGGCTTTAATTATGCTAATGTAGAAGTAGAAAGATATGATGATATATGGGTTGCACCTGGAGGAAATACTTCATTAACGTTAGAAACGGGAATTGGTGGAGGTTTAATGGTTCCACGATCTGATGTGCGACTTTTTGGCTTGGGTAGAAACAATAATTTTAACGTGGCTGGTTATGGTGTATCTGCAAAGCTTGGTTTAAAATTCTACGTATGGAAAAATATTTACGTTCAAAATACAACAAAAGTTGGTGCAACTAAACTAACCAATGTGCACACAACCGGATTTAACGATTCTGATAAAGCAAGCCAAAAAATTAATTACCTGGAAAACATGTGGGTAATTGGCGTACAATTTTAATAATTAACTCTCGGTAGGATACCATTTTCTTTTAAACCAAAATGCAACATTAACCAGTAAAATTAATGCAGGTACTTCAACCAGCGGATCAATTACTTAGTTAGGTTTTCAAATAGCGCAATCTTCATTTCGTTGTTTTTTAAATCTTAACAACAACCTCCGCCAGGTGTGCAAGCTGCAGGTGTTGTATTAAGCTGAACCATCTGTATTTTTTGCTTGCTTTGCGGAATACCACATTTATCTGGAGCCAGGCAAGCAGTTTTTTTAGCTATCAATTCAAAGTCTTTACCATTAAAAGCAAGATCATATTTACCAATGGTGTCAGATTGAAATTCTACCTCAATTTCTAAATTCCCTATGCCGAGTTTTTCCTCTGAAAGATTTATAATGCTGAGCAGTTTTGCCGGCTTTAAGCGATGTTCAAAATCGTTCGCGTCCCAAAGTTGAAAATTTACTACTTTTTCTAAACGTTCTACGCCGCCACAATCAATAAAGTGTTTTGTAACCAAACCTACTTCTGTAACATGAAAATGTTCTGGAACAAAATCACCTGATGGCAATTTAAAATTTACAGTTTCTACTGTAGATAAATGATTTTTAATTTCTGCTAGTTTCATGATATGTAATTATTGTTACAATGCATTATTGTGATATAGTAAAAAAATAAAAACGCTTAACAGCATTTTTGTTTGGTTGTGGTTGATATGATATTTGAGAAGTAATGCTTTAAAATATCGAAAGTTTTCTCGTCGATGCAATAACAAATTGCATTTCCCTCGATGTTTCCTTTTATTAAACCTGCGCTTTTAAGTTCTTTTAAATGTTGAGAGATTGTTGGTTGTGCCAATGGCAGTTCAGTTACTATATCGCTACAAATGCATGCATTTACTTTCAATAAATAATCTATGATTGCAACTCTAGCCGGATGACCAAGTGCTTTTGCTATCGTAGCAATTTGATTTTGCTTATCGGTAAAATGTTCTGTTTTAGTAGCACCCATCTTTAATATTTTTATATTGCAATATTACGATATAGTTTTTGTAATTGGAAATTTGATTTATACTTTAAATAATTTATGATAAATAATTTAGATCTAAATTTTCTTTCTCAACCTGCTCAAATGTTGTGGTGATATGCCAATATATGAGGCAAGGTGCTGTAATGGAACACTTTGAATTAAAATTGGATTGTTTTTTAACAAATATTGATAACGTTCTTCAGCAGAATTATTTAGGAATAGCGAAATACGTTTTTCCATAATGATGGCTAAATTTTCTGCTGCTTTTCTACCAAATTCTTGAGTTGATGGAATTTTCTGATAAAGCTCTTCTAAATTTTGTTTACTGATAATAAATAATTCGCTTGGTTCAATAGCTTGTATATTCTCTGTAGAGGGTTTCCCAGATGTGAAACTAGAGAAGGACGTTACAAATTCGTTAGGTAAAGAGAAGTAACAAGTTGTTTCTTCTGCCTTATTGTTTGGATAAAATACTCTTAACATTCCTGATTTTACAAATGCAACATGATTACATCGTTTACCGATTTCCAAAAAATAATCATCCTTTTTTAAGGAAATATGATTGAATAAGGAGAGTGTAAAATCTAAATCTGTTTCTGAAATCGAAATGGTACTTTCTATATTTTGCCAAAGTGATGACTTCATAATTTATTGATTAACTATAATATTTAATGGCATAAAAAGGATGTTCATTCAATGCTATTATTAGCGTGAAAATTATAAAAATCAAATAAATTAAGGAAAATAATTTGACTAATTGCAGTGCCTTATTTGTACTGAAATATTTATTTACAAGATAACCAAATATCGGGATGAGTTGTAAACTGTGTAAGCCAAAGAAATGTGCAACTCTTAAATCGCCAAAGGTTGTGCTCCAGTTTAAAAAAAATAATCCTTTACCACCATCCGAAGCACCAATTGTATGTCCTTTTAAACTACTGATATAGCCGCCAAATAAACTAAAAATAACAAAATAGACTAGAGCAAATTTAAGGCTTAATACAAGTGCAGGCTGTAATTTAAATTCTTTTTGTTTAAAGAAAATATAGGTTATGTATGCTGTCCAAAGCGTAATGGTAAGAATAAATATGCCCATTAAAGCAAATATGATTATTCCAAAAGCATCACTACTATTAAAGTGAGATTGTTGCCCTCTTAGTGCCTGAATAGTTATTGCGGCCTGTTCAAAGCACATGGCAACTACCGCCACCCATGAATATATTTTTACCTTTCTTTGGTCTGCAACATAGTTTAAAATTATGGCCATTGTCCAACTGTACAACCAAATGCTTAATGCAAACTTCATCGGTTTTATTGTCGAATTTATCCCTAAAACCTCTATTGTGTTAAAATGGTAATAGATTAATAGGCATATGAACAGTAGGAGGTGAATTGCGCCAAGCCAAAAAAGAATTTTATTTTTAATTAGGTATTTAAACATGTTATTTAATCAGCAGCAAATGCTGATACAAATATCAGAGGTTAAATTCATTAATATCCTGAACATTTGTTAAGAAATGAATAAGAAAAAAATGTTATTAAAATAGATTAATGAGAGCAACGTATTCTCTATAGAAAAAGACGTTCAATTCATTATCTACTATCCATTTTGCTGCGGGTCAAAATCTATCATCCATTCGATACCGAATTTATCTCTAAACATTCCGAAATACGTACTCCACGGGCTATCTGCCATTGGCATTTCAACACTTCCGCCTGCTGATAATCCGTTGAAGAGCTTGTCGGCTTCTTCGCGACTTTCTGCACTTATCGAAATCTTTGAACGATTTTCATTTTCATTAACAGTGCCCAAAATTTCTGGAACATCATTGCCCATTAAAACGTTGTTGCCAATTGATAAAGCGATATGCATTATCTTATTTTCTTACTCCTCTGCTACCGTAAATTCTGAACTCGAAAGCTCTTTGAAACGAATAATTTTTGCAAACGTTCCGCCAAAAACAGATTGATAGAAGTTAAATGCTTCTTCGGCATTTCCATTAAAATTAATGTGAGGATTGATAAGTGCCATAATTAGGATTTGTTAGGTTTATAAAAGCAATCTATGAGTAGCTGAATCAAATTTTAGTGCTCGATTTATATACCACATAAAATTTACAACCTAAATATAATAAACTTCCTTGCTCATTTAGCAAGATTTTTATGCAAATGCTAAAACTATTGTGAACAAAAAAGCGTCCCGATTTTACATCGGGACGCTTTAAAATCTGTTACAGATTAAATATTTTATATTTTTCTAACTCTACCAGAACCAATTACAGTTTTTTCTACAGTTGCATTGCCAGAATAATTAATATTTCCAGAGCCGCTGATAACTGCCTTGATACGTTCTTCAGCTTTAATATTGACTGTGCCAGAACCGCTCATTGTTGTAGATAAATCATTTACAGATAAATCTTTTCCAGAAAAATTGCCAGAACCACTCATTACAATCGTTGCTTCGTCAGCAGAGCCATTAATATTTAACTTACCAGAGCCACTAATAACGCTATTTAAATCATCAACATCTGCAGTAGTATTAACCGTTCCCGAGCCGCTTACGGTTACAGAAAGCGTTTTTGCTGATAAATTTCCTTTAACACTCATAATGCCAGAACCGCTCATTGTTAAACTTTTAATATTTTTAGCAGTTACGTAAGCCGTTATCTTTTTGCTTTCGTATTTATGTTCCCAACTTGTCCAGCTATTTTCAGGGCGAATAATTAATACATTGCCTTTAACCTCAGTAATTAAAGTTGCAATGGCATCGGCATCACCTTCAAACCTACAGCTTTCTGTGCTGCCTAAAGTGATTATAACATTTATCGGACCGCCTGCAGCAACCCCATTAAAATTTCTTACCTCTCTGTCATCTCCTGCCTTTGCAGAATTATTTGACGGAAATGATGAGTTAGCAAATGCATTATAACTTGCTGTAAATAATATTGCAGCACATAAAATTGAGAATATTTTTTTCATGGTATTAAAATTTATGCTTTTTTGTTAAAAACATCAAAGCGGACATGATTAGGGTTTTTTAATAAGACGATGGTTTTTTTAAAAAGTTGCATCAAGCTTAAATTTTTATTCAAATAAATAAGGAAGTTAAAAAGTGCATTAAACTTATATTTCCTAAACCTTAAATAAACCAAATCTCATCGCTTAAAAAACTCATGCCTTTAATCAACCAGTTTTTTTGTTGCAATATAAAATAACGGGTCGCTTTTAAAATTATCTACGTTAATGCTTGCATCAACCTTTATGGTTTTCCAATCATTACTAGGCTTAATTAAGGAATAATTTCCAGTTTTCAGCGAAACTTTAACAGGCATGTCAAAACCTTTAACATCTGTAATCCAACGATAAGAAAGCATACCTTGATTAATTTTATATTCTAACACTGGAATTTTGCTGTAGCGTAAATATTGGTCAAAAATTTTATCCAATTTTAAACCACTTTTTCTTGCAATATAATTTTCTACTTCAACTGTAGTTACTGTTTTATGATAGAAAGTTTCGTTCAAACCACGCAAAACCTGTCTAAATTTTTCATCGTTATTTATTAACTGGCGGATGGTGTGAATCAGGTTAGCACCTTTATAGTACATATCTCCCGAACCTTCTTTATTTACCCCATAAGGGCCAATAATTGGAGTTCTGTTTCCGATGCTTTTTCTGATACCAATTACATATTCATCAGCAGCTTGCTTATTTTGGGTACACTCTGTAAAAAGGGTTTCAGAATAATCTGTAAATGCCTCGTGTATCCACATATCGGCAATATCTTTAGAAGTTATGCTGTTTCCAAACCATTCATGCCCACTTTCATGCACCGTGATATAATCCCATTTTAACCCATGTCCGGTTCCGCTTAAATCTCCTCCCATATAACCTTTCTTAAACTGATTTCCATAAGCCACAGCACTTTGATGCTCCATACCTAAATGGGGTGCCTGAACCAGTTTGTAACCATCCTTATACCATGGATAAGACCAAACCAATACTCAAAACATTTTAACATTGGTTTTACATCGGCATCCCAATGTGGGCGAGCTTTTGCACTATCTACTTGTAAAGCCCAAAAATCAAGACTCAGTTTTCCTTTTTCACCATCGTAAGTGTCTGTCCAATGGGCATATTTACCGATGTAAAAAGTAACATCGTAATTGTTAATTGGGTTGGCAACAAACCAGTTGTATTGTTTTGTACCATCAGGTTTATCTTTAATGCCTCTCAATCTTCCATTAGATACTTCTTGCAAAGATTTCGGAACGCTGATACTAATCAACATACTGTCAACTTCATCACTTTGATGATCTTTATTGGGCCACCAAACGCTGGCACCTAAGCCTTGGCATGCAACAGAAACAAAAGGATCTCCGGCAGAATCTTTTTTGAAAATAAAGCCTCCATCCCAAGGTGGGTTACGTGCTACAGGTGGATTCCCCGAATAAAAAACCGTGAATTTATCTTTCGTACCTTTTTTAATTATTTTAGGAAAGTTTACAAATACAGCATTAAATTCTCTGTTATAAGTTAGCTCTGTGTTATTGTAAATAATTTTTTCAACTTTTAAATTAGAAAACAAATCGAATTGAAGTTTGCTAAAATCTTGTGTTGCAGTAAAAGCGAATTCATTGCTACCACTTACAGATTTCTGCTCCAAATCTATGTTAACATCTAAGTGGTAATAATTAATATCATAGCAAGTACGTAATGGCGTTAACGTTCCACGCAAACTATCGGCTCGTGTATTAACCTGCTTTTTGCCCATTAATTGGGCATGTGATGTGAAAATGCTTAAAACAAGCATAAATAATAATAGTAGCTTTTTCATTTTATTTTGCGAGCCAATCCGAAATTTATTTAAACTATTTAATCACATCAACCTCAATAAAACTATCGTTAAATATAGTTTGGGTGGCTTTAATGTAATCGGATTCGGTAGCTTTATATGGGTTTTCTACAAATTTTTGTGGGTTGCGTGCAAATAAAGGAAATGCTGTACTTTGCACTTGAATCATAATTCTATGACCTTTTTTGAATGTGTGTAAAACATCTTGTAATCTAAAATTAACATCGGTTTTCTGGTTTGCTACCAAAGCTTCGGGTTTTTCGAAACTATTGCGGAAACGGGCAGGCATAACTTCTGAGCGTACCATTTGCCAATAATTGCTTAACGTAATGCTTTTATTTGGCATGTATGGATTGTTTGGTTCATCGGCAGGATAAACATCAATTAGCTTAACAATAAAATCAGCGTCGGTACCAGTAGTAGCAATTTTTAAATGCGACATAATTTCGCCACCCAAGGTAATGTCATTATCCAGGATTTCTGTTTGATACACTAAAACATCTGGTCGTCTGCCAGCAAAACGTTGGTCTTCGCTCATATAATTATGCGGCGTAAAACCCAAAGTTGTGGTTAAATCTTCGGTGTAAGGCACGGGTTTTAAAGGATCGCTAATGTAGTTTACAGATCCTGTAGATGCTGGAGCTGTCATACTTAACTTTCCATCGGCACCTAAGTATAGTTTTTGTTTACTTGCTTTTTCGGTTGGCCATTTAGTAAATGTTTCCCAACTTTTTTTACCTGTATCAAACATGTATGCTTCTGGTAAACCAGAATTTTTATCGCCATTACCCTTTAAAAAATGATTAAAGAATTTTGCTTCTATGTTTTTTTGGTAAAATGTTGCAATGCTATCTCCAAAATAAACATTACTATGCATGGTGTGACCGGTCTCACGGCTCCATCTTCCATGTCCAAAAGGCCCCATTACAATGGTGTTGTATGCATTTGGATTTTTCTTTTCAATTGATTTATAAATATTTAATGGTCCTGCTAAATCTTCTGCATCATACCAGCCACCAACTACCATAACCGCTGGCTTAATCGTACTATAATGTTTTAACAAACCGCGTTTTTGCCAAAATTCATCGTAGTTTGGGTGATTAACGGTTTCCTGCCAAAAGAAATTATCCTTGTAATATTTATCTGCGTTTGTTAGCGGACCCAAATCTAACGCAAACTGATAACCATCTTTAGTATTTGGTTTGATGGTTTGCTTGCTATACCATGCTGATGTTTCAGGCTGTGTTTTTTGCACTCCAAATACTGGAAAAGTAAAGAAATAACTTTGTAGAAATGAACCGTTGTGGTGGAAATCATCAAAGAAAAAATCCGAAATTGGCGCTTGTGGCGATGAAGCTTTTAAAGCAGGATGGTTACTTAAAATACCTGCTGCGGTGTAAAAACCCGGGTAAGAAATTCCCCACTGACCAACCTTGCCGTTATTGTTGGCAACATTTTTTACCAGCCAATCAATCGTATCAAAAGTGTCAGATCCTTCGTCAACATCAGTTTTTGCTTTTTTGTTATCAATAACCGGTGTCATGTTTGTAAAGGTACCTTCGCTCTTATAACGGCCACGAACATCCTGCATAACTACGATGTAACCTTCTTTCATCATCAAATCAGATGGACCTAATTTTGCAGGAAATTTGTCTTCGCCATAAGGTGCAATGCTGTAACAAGTGCGCTGCATAATCATTGGGTATTTTTTATCTTTTGCAGCATCTTTTGGTGTATAAATGGCTGTAAATAGTTTCACCCCATCTCGCATGGTAATGTAGATTTCTTTTTTAGTGAAATTTTCTTTCGTGAAGCTGCTATTGGTTTGCGCAAAACTCGCGGTAGCAGATAAAATGAAAAATGATAATATAACTTTAAGGTGTTTCATATTAATTTATTTTAAAACAGATAAGCTGATGTAGGAACTGTTCGATGTATCGTGGTAAATTTTATGCGTTGCTTTTTGGAAATCACCGGGTTCTGCCTGGTAAATATCCATGAATTTTTGCGGGTTTCTATCGGCTAATGGAAACCAAGAATTTTGAATTTGAACCATAATTTTGTGTCCTTTTTTAAAGGTATGTGCAACATCAGGCAAAGCGTAATTAACTTTTGTAATTGCACCTGGAACAAATGGCTCAGGTTTTTCGAAGCTGTTGCGGTATTTGCCCCGAAGGATTTCGCCACGCACTAGCATTTCATAACCACCCATAATAATATTATTTGGGTTGGGTGTTGGATTTGGTTCATCTTCGGGATAAACATCTATCAATTTCACAACATAATCAGCATCTGTTCCGGTGGTAGAAACCACCAGATTTGCCAGTACAGGTCCAGCTAATGTTATATCTTCTGTTAATGCATCAGTTTGATAGGTTTTAACATCTGGTCTGCGAGCGGCAAAACGCTGGTCGTCAATCATATATTCTCGTGTACGCCTTGCTTGTACACCGTCTTGATAAGGCACAGGATTATTCGGGTCACTAACATACTCATCCCAGCTATCGGTTCTACCAACCTTCTCAAATGCTAGTTTCCCATTCGGTTGCAAATACAAATTTTTTGTTTCAACTTCTTTCGGTGGCCATGCACTAAACTTTTTCCATTCGTTGCTTCCTGTTACAAAAATATTTGCCTCTGCAGCATTAAAATCGCCTTCCCCTTTTAAGTAATGTTTAAAAAACGGCAGTTCAAATTGCTGTTGGTAATTTATGCTTGTGGTTTTACCGAATTTAATATCTCCAAAAGATGCGCCATCGCTACGAACCCAACCGCCATGAAACCACGGACCAGCAACAAGAATATTTTTTGCAGATGGATTTTGTTTTTCTATCGCCTTATAAGTTGCAAAAGTTCCATAAGCATCTTCGGCATCAAAAAAACCACCTACAACCATAACTGCAGGTTTTACATTTGTTAAATGCGGAAGGATGAATCTCGCTTTCCAGAATGTATCGAGGTTGGGATGTTTAAATAAATCATTCCAAAATTTAATACTATCTGCGAAGTATTTATCTTTTAAATTTTTTACAGAACCCGCTTCTAAATAGAAACGATAATTATCCTGAATGGGAAATTTGAAACCTTTTGGGCCCTTATCTGGCGTAATTGGTTGTAAACGCGGAACGCCAAAACCACTCATAAAAGTAAATGCATCCATTAAAAATAATGAGCCGCCATGATGAAAATCATCTCCAATAAACCAATCGGTAACCGGGGCTTGCGGCGAAACCGCCTTTAATGCAGGGTGCGAATTAGGTAACGATGTGGTAGAATAAAAGCCAGGGTAGGAAATACCATAAATACCTACATTGCCATTATTATTTTTGATGTTTTTCACCAACCAATCAATCGTATCGTAAGTATCGGTGCTTTCATCTATCGCTTTATTCCCCTTGTTTAAAGTTTGCGGGCGAATATCCTCAAACGTTCCTTCGCTCATCCACCTTCCACGTACATCCTGATAAACAAAAATAAAGCCCTCACGCATCATTGCAGGAAAATTTCCTAAACTTAATTTGTATTTATTCTCGCCGTAAGGCGCTACGGTATAAGGAGTTCTATTGATTAAGAAAGGATATTTTTTGGATTGATTTTTGGGTATGTAAATTGAAGTAAAAAGTTTAACACCATCTCGCATTTGTATTTTACGTTCTATTTTTGTGTAGTTTTCTCTTACATAAGCCGAATCGGTTTGTTGAGCCAGTAAATTGTTAGATAGAAACAAACAAATTAAGAGGCCTAAAATTTTACAAGGGTTCATTTTAAGGTTGGTTTTTAGGAATAAAATTTAAATATAGGATTTATCAGAATTGAATAGAAAAAACATCCGGTAAAAGGTTTGTTAGGATGTAAAATATGTTGATAGTCATTCCATTATCAGAATTTAGTTAAATAACGAATAGCAGATAATCTTTTATAGATTTTTCTCGTCTTATACACAATTGATTTAAACACAAAAAAATGAAAAGGTTATTAAATAAAACTGTGGTTGTTTTTGCGGCAATAGCTGCGGTTGCAACTTTAACTATAGAAAGTGTTTCTGCCCAAAGACCAAGCAGAGGCGGTGGCGGTAGCAGCATGGGTGGTGGCGGTGGTCGTTCTAGTTCTGTATCACCTTCAAGAGGTGGTGCTTTCAGACAACCATCTGCGCAAGCGCCTTCATCAAATAATAGGATTTCTCAAGCACCAAATCGTGGTGGCTTTAATAATTCGCAAGGGAGCCGTTACAGTTCTGGCAGACCTGAGCGACCAGGATATCGTTCAAACAACGGATACAGACCAGGTGTAGGTTTCAATCGTCCCGGATACGCTTATCGTCAAGGTTTTGGTTATCGTTCTGGCTTTAGAAACAGAGCCTATTTCGGTTATTACAACTTTTACAGACCGTTTATTGGCTTTCGTTTAAATGTTTTGCCATTTGGCTATTATCCATTTTATTATGGGCAAGATCAGTTTTATTATTCAGGAGGATTGTTTTATCGTCAGTATGAAAATAATTACCAAGTTGTTGTTCCGCCAGTAGGTGCTGAAGTACCTAATTTACCATCTGAAGCCGAGTTGGTTACCATTGATGGTGTAGATTACTATGAATATAAAGGCATTTATTATACGCAGGGAACAGATAAAGATGGTAAAACAGTTTATATTGTTGCTGGTAAAGATGGGGTTTTAAACACAACTGATGGTCCGATTGATACACACCAAATTGGTGATGTAATTAATGCATTGCCAGAAGGCTGTAGAGAAGTTACCATTAAAAATGAGAAATATTTTGTTTCTCCTGATGATGTTTACTACGAAGAGGTTGTAAGTGGAAACACTACAAGTTATCGTGTTATTGGTAAATTATATTAGTAAGATTTTAAAATAATTTAAAGCCGCTTTGATTTAATATTGAAGCGGCTTTTTTTAATGCAAAAATCTGTTCGATAAAGAATTCTAGAAATTCGTTTTGCATATGCGTTATCTGCGATACAATATTTTAAATAGCCTAATCAGATTGGCATTTTGCAAAATTATTCCTTGACTAACTAATTTTCGTTGATTGCACAGATCTTCGATGAGTTTAATTTATTGCGAAAAATAATTCATTCATTATTTTCAAGCAATATTTTAAATACTTTTACCAATAAACCACTTCAAATTGAAAAAGGCATCACTTACAAATTCGATTAGCTATCTATTAATTGTTTTTATTTTTGCATCATGCTCGGTTTCGAAATATGCTTCAAAGCAAAAAGAAACAACTATTTCTGCTATAAAATTTTTGAACGAATACATAGTGCCGCTCAATCCCAGCTACCAAAGTACTGTTGTAGGTGGTTTATCCGGGATTGATTATGATGCAAAAAAAGATCAATACTTTTTAATTAGCGATGACCCTTCGCAATTCAGTCCAGCTAGAATTTATACGGCAAAAATAGAAATACGAGATAATAAAATTGATACAATTAAATTTACTAGTGTATTTTCGATTTTGCAGAAAGATGGGCGGCAATACCCGAAATATCAATTCGGAAAAAATGCTAAAGCAGATGGTGAATCTGTCCGATTCGACCCAATCCGTAACCGATTGGTTTGGAGCAATGAAGGCGAACGCTTATTTCGAGCAGCAGATACAACACTGGTACAACCAGCTTTAACCTTTATATCTACTGAAGGAAAGTTTTTAGATTCGGTGCCTTTGCCAAAAGGATTTGAAATTACAAAGCAAACTTATGGCGTTCGCAAAAATGCCTTTTTTGAAGGTTTGACTTTTGCTGACGATTATAAAACGCTTTATGCCAGTTTAGAAGAGCCACTTTATCAAGATGGAAAGCAAGCGGCTTTTGGTTTTGCGGGAGCCTTAACAAGGATTTCTAAATTTGATGTTGAAAGCAAAAAAAATATAGCACAATACGCTTATAATTTAGGAGCGCTCCCGGTAAATCCAACATCTGCAAGCGATTGGAATTTAAATGGAATTTCAGAAATTTTGGTCATAAATAAGCATACGCTTTTAATTATGGAGCGGGCTTGGGCAAAGGGGCATGACGATCATACTTTTATAAAGCTATATCTCGTCGATTTAAGTGCCGCAAAAAATGAACTTGATAATTCGTCGTTTACAGTACATCATCCAAAACCTTTAAAAAAGAAGTTACTTTTTGATTTTGATGTTTTAAACATTCATATTGATAATTTTGAGGGTATAACTTTTGGTCCCGATTTACCTAATGGGCACAAGACTTTAATTTTCTGCGTTGATAACAATTTTTCTAAATCGCAGGTTCAACAATTTTTTCTTTTTGAGGTAATGCCGTAAATCAGTTTGCAGATGGTGGTTTGCAATTTTTAGTTCAGCGTTTGCGGTTCTTAGTTCTGTTCAGATTGCAGAAATTTTACGGCATCATGTCTTTTACCTGCAACCTTCCGCCTTTCACCTTCAACCTTTTTTCCCTACCTTTGGTTAATCAAAATTATCAAGAAATTATGCAATACGATGTCGTTGTTATCGGTTCAGGGCCGGGCGGTTATGTAGGCGCAATCCGTTGTGCTCAGTTAGGATTAAAAACTGCAGTTATAGAAAAATATAAAACTTTTGGAGGTACTTGCTTAAATGTTGGTTGTATTCCATCAAAAGCTTTGCTAGATTCTTCAGAGCATTTTCATAATGCTGAACATACCTTTACCACTCACGGTATCGATTTAAAAAACCTTAAAGTAAACATGCCACAAATGATTGCTCGTAAAGACGACGTTGTTGCTCAAAATACTGCGGGTATTACATATTTATTTAAGAAAAACAAAATCGATACGTACGAAGGCCTTGGCTCTTTTGTAGATAAAAATACCATTTTAGTTACCAAAACAGATGGTTCTACACAAACCCTAACCGCTAAAAATGTAATAATAGCTACTGGTTCAAAGCCAACCGTATTACCGTTTTTACCTATTGATAAAAAACGAATTATTACTTCAACAGAAGCTCTAAATATAAAAGAAGTTCCAAAATCGATGGTTGTTATCGGTGGTGGTGTTATTGGTTTAGAACTAGGTTCGGTTTATGCCCGTTTAGGTACTAAAGTTTCTGTAATCGAATTTTTGCCTTCTATCATTGCAACAATGGATGCTAGTTTAGGTAAAGAGCTTCAACGTATATTAAAGAAAAACCTTGGTATGGAATTTTACATGGGGCACAAGGTTACTGGAGCAACCAATAAAGGAAAAACCGTAACTGTAACTGCAGAAAACTCAAAAGGCGAAGCTGTAAATTTCGATGCTGATTATTGTATTGTTGCCGTTGGTCGTACAGCATATAGCGAAGGTTTAGGTTTGGATAAAATCGGAATTACAGTTGAAGAAAGAGGTAAAAAAATTCCGGTAAACGAGCATTTGGAAACTTCCGTTGAAGGTGTTTATGCCATTGGCGATGTAATTACTGGTGCAATGCTTGCTCACAAAGCAGAAGATGAAGGAACTTACGTTGCAGAAACCATTGCCGGACAAAAACCACACATCAATTATAACCTGATACCAGGCGTGGTTTACACTTGGCCAGAAGTTGCCTCTGTTGGTTTAACAGAAGAGCAATTGAAAGAGAAGGGCACAAAATACAAGTCGGGTTCATTTCCTTTCAAAGCTAGCGGTCGAGCTAAAGCAAGTATGGATACCGATGGCTTTATTAAAGTTTTAGCTGATGCCGAAACGGATGAAGTTTTAGGCGTACACATGATTGGTCCACGTGCGGCAGATATGATTGCGGAAGCTGTTCTCGCTATGGAGTTCCGAGCATCTGCGGAAGACATTTCTCGTACAAGCCATGCGCACCCAACCTATACAGAAGCATTCAAAGAGGCGGCATTAGCTGCTACTGATAATAGGGCTATACATATTTAACAACATCATGCTGAACTTGATTTAGCATTTTTTTTTATAGAAGGGCTGATAAGAAATTATCGGCTTTTTTTATTAAAATTTTTAAGGATTCTCGAAGCTGCATAATTAATTTTTGTTTTTGGAAATTAATGTTAGCATTCCATTGGCGATTGCAGCCCTGCCAACCGCTGTAGCCCTCGTAGAAAAACTCGGGGCTGCCGCTATTGTCAGGTTTAAAAACAACGGTTCGTTTGCTAAATGCAAAAACTTTTCTCTATCGTTACGAGCGGAGTAATGAATTTTTTGTTATTTGTTTTTGGAAATTCTCGTTAGCATTCCATTGGAGATTGTAGTCCTGCCAACCGCTATAGCCCTCGTAAAAAAACTCAGGGCTGCCGCTATTATCAGGTTTAAAAACAACGGTTTGTTGTGCGTTTGGACGAAACTTTTCTCTGTGATTACGAACTGAGCTATGAAAGAGCTAACCAGTTTTCAAAATCAGCACAATTATAACATCCCTAAACCCGACTTAGTGAGATGCCGATTTTTCATCGGCAGAAACGAGGGCGGGACTGCTTTTACAAAAGCACTACTGAAATTGCTTTCCAAAAAAAATCTAAATTCTGTAGAAACCTTCAAACTTTATTTCAAGCAAACTAGGTAATTTTTTTACTTAACATGATTCCCATTTCACAATTCCTTAACAAAATGATAACAGTACATGGCTAAAAATCAGCGTTGTTGCAGTATATTTTTGCGATTCAGATATTACAAAAAAACCATGAACCCTAAAAAACTGTTTAGCGCCCTGCTAATCGCTTCTGTTGCATTTACAGCTTGTAAAAAATCAGATAACCCTATCGAAGATCCTTCAGAAACCACCATCCCTGAAAACATTTCTAGTTTTAAAGAAATTGCTATGATAGATTTGGGTGGAGTAACTTCAGCAGAAATATCTGCTTATGATCCTTCAACCAAAAAACTTTTTGTTGTTAGCAATGATGGCGGTACAAAAGTAGAAGTGATAGATTTAAGTGCTTATCCAACACTTACCAAATCTAGAACACTTACTTTTCCTACAAATGCAGGCATAAATAGTGTTGCAGTTAGTAATGGATTATTGGCTATTGCATTGGATGGGGTAACAAAGCAATCTAACGGCGATATCGTTGTTCTTAAAACAACCACTTTAGAAGAAGTAAAAAAAATTAGCGTTGGCGCAATGCCAGATATGGTAACTTTTAGTCCGGATGGCAATTACATTATAAGTGCAAATGAAGGAGAGCCAAACGATGAATATACAATTGACCCGGCAGGAACTGTTTCTGTTATCAATGTTAAGGCTAATTATACAGTTAAAACGTTAGATTTCGCTTCTTTTGAGAGTTCCAAAACTGCTCTTGTTGCTGCGGGATTAAGAATTTACGGACCAAAGGCAACGTTTGCACAAGATATAGAACCTGAATATGTAGCCGTTTCTGCTGATTCTAAAAAGGCTTATATTACCCTTCAGGAAAATAATGCAGTTGCCGAACTTGATGTTGTTGCAGGTACATTAACCAAAATTATGCCTTTAGGTATTAGAGATATTAATCTTGCCGATAATGCTTTTGATGTAAGTGATTTGGATGGCAAAATACAACTTGGCTTGTGGCCAATTAAAGCATTTTACTTGCCAGATGCAATTTCTTATTTCACTGCAAATGGCTCAAATTATTTGGCTTTGGCAAACGAAGGCGATACACGTGCCTGGAAGGGTTATGATGAAGAGGGTAGGGTTAAAAGTTTAACGTTGGATCCTACAAAATTTCCAACAGCGGCAACTTTAAAATTAGATGCTAATTTGGGTAGATTAACCGTAACAAAGGCATTTGGCGATACTGATGGAGATGGTGATTACGATGAATTATACTCAACAGGCGGGAGAAGCATGAGCATTATTAATGCAAGTACAGGGCAATTAATTGCTAATGTTGGTAAAGATTTAGAGCAACGTGTTATTGATGCTGGTAAATATGATGATACCCGTTCGGATAATAAAGGAGTTGAAGTTGAAGGTGTTACAGTAGCACAGGTAAATGGAAAAACTTTAGCTTTTATAGGGATGGAACGTGTTGATATGGTTGCGGTATATGATGTTAGCACACCAGAATCACCAAAATTTGTTCAATTGTTTTCTACAGGTGATGCCCCAGAAGGATTAATGTTTGTTAAACCAAAGGATAGTCCGAATGGTAGAAGTTTGCTAATTGTTTCGAGTGAAGAAGACGGAACAGTTAGGTTCTATCAACCAGATAAAGCTTAATAAAAACAATTATTAAATAGCAGGCTTTCGGATTCTATATAGATTCCAAAAGCCTTTTTTGTTTTAATTTAATATCCAATGAAATAGATTTTGAGTAAAAATTGACTCAAACTAATAATTATTTATAAATGATATTTTGCCCTTTCTATTTCCGATAGATTTAAAGACCTTTGCAAGAACAATCATGTTCATTTAATCCCGCATTTTGGAAGAGTCTAACGCAAATCAGGAAAAACAAAATCTAACAGTGAAACCTGTAGTAGCTCAAAGTAGTGCAAATAGAACTCGCCTAGCTGTATCTTTATTTTATTTCGGACAAGGAATTGCATTTGCATCCTGGGCTAGTCGTATTCCAGATATTAAACATACCTTAAATTTATCCGACGGCCAGCTAGGAAGTATTTTATTAGCGCTTCCTTTAGGTCAGCTGTGTACCATGCCAATTTCTGGTAGGTTGGTAACAAAATATGGTAGCAAAGCAATCCTAACAATTACTGCACCCTTATATGTTTTAGCTTTAACAAATTTAGGTTTGGCTACGGCTCCATGGCATTTAGCTGTGTTCCTTTTTCTGTTTGGTGTAATTGGCAACATGTGCAATATTGCAGTAAATACGCAAGGTGTTGAAGCAGAGAAGTTATTTGTAAAACCCATTATGACGTCATTCCACGGTGCATGGAGTATTGCCGGGTTTGCAGGTGCGCTAGTTGGTTTATTAATGGTTAATCTGCATATCATTCCATATTATCACTTTTGGATAGTAGTAAGCCTAATATGGATTAATGTTTTCTTTAACTATAAACATTTAGTTCCTGGTAAAGGTGCCCCAACAGAACGTAAGCCTAAACTTTTTGTAAAGCCCGAAGGTGTGTTATTGCAGTTGGGTATCATCGGTTTTTGTAGTATGGCTACAGAAGGTGCAATGTTCGATTGGAGTGGGGTTTATTTTAAAGAAATTGTTAAAGCGCCATCATCTTTGGTGATTTTGGGTTACGCTTCATTTATGGTGATGATGGCAACAGGTCGATTTGTAGGCGATTCAATCATTGCTAAATTAGGGCGAAAACGCACCATTCAATTTAGTGGTATTATCATATCAACCGGAATGTTTATCTCCGTGTTTTTTCCATTTGTAGTAACCGCAACTTTAGGGTTTATGATGGTTGGTCTTGGTGTTTCAAGCATTGTGCCTACAGTTTATAGTGTTGCAGGTAAAAACGGAAAAGTTGCCCCAGGAATGGCTATTGCAATGGTGTCTAGTGTGAGTTATTTAGGGTTTTTAATGGGTCCGCCTTTAATTGGATACATTTCTGCATTATCAAGTTTGCAATATTCTTACGCAGTAATTGGTTGTTTTGGATTGTTTGTTAGCTTTTTGGTAACTAAAATCAAAGCAATTGCTTAAGCTTTAGATTTATCTCGTGAAGGGCCTCCGTCTTGAATATCAATTTATCATCCCGGTTTTTTAACTAAATTATACTCTTTTAAAACCGCAACGGCAATTTCAATAAGTCTTAAATGTTCATCTATGTGGCCATGTTGTACTTCTACATTTATGTAGGGAATATTATTTTGCATCGCGTAGACAGAAAGTGAGCCATCGTTTTCTACAAATTTTGATTGGAGCATAACATTCACATTTGCTTTTTTAAAGCTATTAAAAAGCCGAAGATCAGTTACATAAATCAAATCATCTCCATCCATTTCGAAGTTTATAAATACCGAGTCTGCTGCGCTTGAAAGATCATAGCCTGGTAAATAGGATGATATGCCAAAACCTCCATCTCCGTTATTGTGTAGCGTTAAAATGTATCCTAAAGATTTCGGGTTGTAGAAATCCAATATTTGCTTTCCGGCAGTATTGAGAGCCTTTTCTACTTCGTTAGAACTAAATTCATCTTTCTTTAAACGTGTATTAATACCACGTTCCGTATATATTGCATTTGGATCAATACGATAAACATCATCCATGTAGGTAAAATTGTAATCGCGAACACTACCATATTGGCTATCAATAATTTCGCCTCCATTCCAGCGGATGTAATCGAAACCTGCTTTTACGCCTGTATCTTCATTATCATGAACAACCAAAAACCGAATGCCATTTGGTTTATAGCTATATTTTACCAAAGCAATATCCAAATCGTAAATTTTAATGAAAGAAGAATCGGATTGCATGGCATCAAATACCGGTGGATGCTGAGCTTTTGTAACAAAAACTATAAGTGCCAGAATTATTTGCGGGATAATTTTAAACATAACCTAATATACAAGATTTGGATATTATTTGTTTGGATTGATACTTTACAACCTTAACTCAAGATAAAATAAAAATGAATTACGGTTAAACTTAGCATAAAAAAAGCTGCCCTTGGGTAAAGGCAGCTTTATATAATTGTTAATTTTTGATGTTAGTGAGTAGCATCTATATCGTATTCTAAAACATCTTTATGGTCGTATGGTTCTTCCATCAACTCATCAATTGTTTTACCTTTTTTGTTGAAGCCTAATTTTTCTAAAATTATATCAAAAATTAAGTAAACAACCGGAACTACAATTAGGGTTAAAAATAAAGAACTTGTTAATCCACCTACAATAACCCAAGCCAAACCATTTTTCCATTCTGCACCTGCGCCACTTGCTAGTGCAATAGGAAGCATACCAAAAATCATGGCGATGGTTGTCATTAAGATTGGACGTAAACGAGCATGATTGGCTAAAATTAACGCATCTACGGTCGATTTTCCTTCGGCCTTCATGTGGTTAGTAAAATCGACCAGGATAATTGCATTCTTCGCAACCAAACCCATTAGCATAATAAAACCTAAAATGGTAAAAATACCGATTGAATTATTGGTTAAAGCCAATGCTAAAAATGCTCCAATTAATGCCAGAGGCAGGGAGAACATTACTACCAATGGATAGACAAAACTATCATAAAGCGCAACCATAATTAGGTAAACCAAAATTATAGAAGCTAATAATGCAATCCCTAAAGTACCAAATCCTTCAGCCTGATTTTCTTCATCACCACCCCATGTATAGCTTACGCCAGTAGGTGCTTTTAGCTTTCCACTTTTTTGTTGGTCGATTAATTTTTGTTTAAACTCGGCAACGATTGTTCCGGTTGGCCTACCAATTGATTGTGCTTGAACAGAAACTGATGTTGATTTATTTAAACGCTCTAACTGACTTGGGCCTGAACCTTCGCTAATTGTAGCAAACTGCGATAATTTAATTTGTGCGTCTTTATCATTAACAAAAATAAGGTTACGTACATCATCAATATTCTTTCTGTTAAAGTCTTGGTACTGGATGTTAATGTCGTATTCGTATTCGCCTTTTCTGTATTTACCATCTGTATTACCAGCGAATGCAGTTTGCATGGTAGACCCTACCGTTGCAAGTGTTAAACCAACGGCCGACATCTTATCTCTATCAACCTGAACGTTAATCTCAGGCGTTCCTTTTTCTACAGAAAGTTTAATTTCAGTTGCTCCAGATACTGTTCCCAGTAAAGCTTTTGCACCTTCGGCATATTTTAAAGCACTATCTAAATCAGAACCCATAACCACCAAACTAATTGGTGCATTTTCGGCAATACCCAATATGCTAATTGGTACTGTTTTTACTTTTGCTCCAACCAATTCTTTGGCCAAAGCACGGCTCATTTTGGTAGCGAAAATATCTGATGAAACTCCTTCACGCTTATCACGCTCAACCAGTTTTACATTTATTTCTGATTTATATGCGGTTGCTTGTGTTCCACCAAAATCACCACTGGCCTGACCAACAGTTGTAATTAATTGCGTAATTTCTGGTTGTTTAGATAAGAAAGTTTCTGCTCTTTGCGTAAAAAAGTTCGTTTGCTCTAAAGGCGCATCTTTTGGTAATTCAATTTGAACCAAAAACTCACCTTTGTCTGATTTAGGGAAAAACTCCGAACCAATAAATCCGGCTCCGGCTAACCACATTGCAGCAACGAATAATACTACCACAGCAGCAACTGTACGTCTTTTATGGTTTAAAGACCAAGTTAAAATTCCTGTAATCCAAATGGTGAATTTTTTTAATTGTCTTTCGAACCAAAGAATGAAACGGCCAAATGCATTTTTGCCTTCTATATGTTCTAACTTACCAAATCTTGAGTACAACAATGGTACAATTGTAAACGATGCAAACAATGAAAGCAAAGTTGCAATAATTACAACCACACAAAACTGGCGAAGGATATTTGATACCAAACCCGAACTAATTGCAATAGGGAAAAACACTACAACAATTACTAAAGTGATGGATACAACTGTGAAACCAATTTCGCGGGTTGCATCAGATGCAGCCCTTACTTTGTTTTTACCCATTTCCATGTGGCGTTGGATGTTTTCCAAAACTACAATCGCATCATCTACCAGGATACCTACAACGAGCGATAAACCAAGTAGCGACATTAGATTTAAGGTATAACCTAATAAGGAAACGCCAATAAATGTTGCAATTAACGATGCCGGAATAGATACCATTACGATTAATGCATTTCTTAAACTGTGTAAGAAGAAAAGCATTACAAAGGCTACCAAAATTACAGCTAAAAATAAATCATGGATAACAGCATCTGCAGATTCTAAAGTGAAAATCGAGCTATCGTTAACAATTTTTATATCTAATTTATTTGCTGCATATTCTGTTTTAAGCTTTTCTATAATTGCATGTACACCTTTACTTACCTCTACCGCATTTGCATCACTTTGTTTAATAATTTGAATTGCAATTGCCGCTTTTCTGTCAATACGTGCTAATTTTTCAGTTTCTTTTTGCGAATCTTGAACATCTGCAACATCTCCTAAACGGATTTGAGCACCATCTTTTGATGTTGTTAAAACCAAATTTCTTAATTCTTCGATGCTTCTGTATTTACCAGATAAACGAATTAATACATCTTGGTTTTGAGTTTTAACACTTCCTGTAGGGAAATCAAGATTGGAACTTAAAATTAATTGCTGAACCTGAGGAACCGAAAGATTATAACCCTGAAGTTTATCAGCATCTAACGATACCTGAATTTCACGTTCAGAACCACCAATTAAATTTACCTGAGCGATACCGCTTACCCTCGAAATTACCGGAGCAATACGTTTGTCAATTAAATCGTAAAAGGTAATATCATCCATATTTGCAGATGCCGACATGGTGATAACCGGTAAATCATCCAAAGAGAATTTACTAAGCGATGGCGTTTTAACATCATCTGGTAAATCCGAAAGTATGGCATTTACTTTTCTTTGCGCATCATTTAATGATATATCAATGTTTGCTGCATCTGTTAAGGTTATCGTTACTGTCGATAAACTTTCAAATGAAACCGCATTTATTTTTTTAATATTTTCCATTGAGGACACCGCATCCTCAATTTTTTTAGTTACTGTATTTTCAACCTCAGCTGGTGATGCACCAGGGTAAATCGTCGAAATAGATACTACATTGTTGGAGAATTTCGGAAGCAATTCATAACCCAACGAAAAGTAACTTAGCAGCCCAAGTAGCGTAAGTGCGGTAAAAACCACAATTACAAGCGAGGGCCTTTTTATAGATATGTCTGTTATCTTCATTTTAATTTGATATTAGTACTGAGGTTTAGATTTTAGACTTTTAGTCATCAAAAACCGTAAACTTTCTATTAAACTTATTTAACAATGCTTACGGCAGTACCTTCAGCTAAGTTTATTTGTCCGCTGGTAATTACGGTTTCACCTTCTTTTAATCCATCTAAAACCTCTACGTTATCGCCTAAAATACGACCGGTAATTACCTTGCGTAATTTTGAAGTATTGTTAGCAGTATCGTAAACAAAAACCTGGTTACTACTTACACTACCCACAAAAGAGGTACGAGGGATAAGAATACTTGGTGCTTGTTTAGGGAAATTAAATACTGCAGTTCCGTACATACCTGCTCTTAAGCTACTTTTTGCCGAATTCGAAACTTCAATTTCTATCGGGAAGTTTAAAGTCGCATCAGCTTTAGCCGCAATAAAGGTTACTTTCCCAGAAAATTTCTCATCAGGAAAAACTGAAGATTTAATTTCAATCTGGTCGCCAATTTTAAGACTTGCAACTTGCGATTCATTAACGTTTACTTTAAGTTTTAACTTAGAAACATCAACAATTTCGAATAATTGAGTTCCTTGAGCGGTTACAAAAGCACCAACCTCAATGTAGCGTTTATTGATAATTCCGTTAATTGGCGATTTAATGTTCGCATCACTTAGTTTACGTTGCGAAGCTTGTAAACGCAATTTTGCATTTCTAGTTGCCAATTTTGCTTGGTCTAGTTGTTGCTGCGTTACACCGCCGGTTTCGTAAGAACTTTGGTATCTGGCCTCATCTCTTTTTGCATTATCGTACGATGCCTGAGCTGTTTCACGGTCTGTATTGATAATTTCAGCATCAATACGAGCTAAAACCTGTCCTTTGCTTACGCGGGCACCTTCATCAACATAAATTTTTGAAACGCGACCTGCATTTTCTGATAGGAAGTTTAATTCTTGCTTCGGAACAAAATTTCCATTTGCAACGAAATCTAAGTCAACAACTTTTTTCTCTACTTTTGCAACACGAACTGCAACAGCACCACCGCCTTTAGCAATGAAAGCAGTTTTTTCTTCATTTTTCTTCTTGTTGTTACTTAAAACATAAGCTATTGCACCAAGGGCAACAACAATTACAACGATTATAATTATTACTCTTTTCATTTCTATTGTACTAGCGATTTAATATTTCCGTTTGATTTGATTAATTGTATTTCAGCAACTTTATAGTTTAGTAAAGCCTGTGTATAGCTGTTTTGGGCTTCTGTTAATGCGTTCTCTGTGTCGATTAAATCCGTTAAAGAAGCCAAGCCGTTATTGTAATTGTTTTGAGTGCTTTTATAAATTTCTTGCGCTAAATTGGCATTCTTACGTTGCGAATTTATAGTGTTTAAGTTGTTGCGCAATTGAATTTTCGCATTCTCGTAAGCAAGGTTTAAAGAGTTTGTTGATTCTTTTCTATCTTCTTGTGCTTTTTTAATGTTAACATTAGCCTGGCGAATTTTAGAGCGGGTAAGGAAACCATTAAAAATAGGCACTTTTAAGCTTAAACCAATTGCCGATGAACCAAAACCAATCGCAGTAGCATTCGAATTTAAAAAATCAAATCCGTTGCTTTGGCTGGAGTAGGTGTAATTTCCTGATAATGATAAAGATGGATAATATTCTGCCACATAAGCCTTGCGTTGCAGTGCCAAAAGTTTATCCTGATTATCTAAAAGTTTAACTTCTGTTCTGTTTGTTAAATCAACAGAATCAGTTAAAACGGGTAATTGCGTAACTTCTGTTAATTCGGTTGCAGGCAAACTAATAGGCGTTGAAACCGGCATGCCCATAGAAAATTTTAATTGATTCTCTAATTGAGTGATGCCATTAATCACTTGCTCACGCTGTGTGTTTAAATTGGTAAGGTTTACGTTAATACGATCTACATCAATTTTTCTAGCTAAACCATTTTTATATTGGTTGCTAACAATTTTTTCGACCACTTTAACATTTTTAATGTTTGTGTCGATAACGTTTAATTGTTGTCTGTTAACCAAAACCTGGTAATAGTTATTTGCAACCAACTCAATAATTTGTTCTTCAGTTAATTGTGAAGTTAGATTGTAATATTCTTCACTAGATTTTGCGGCTTGTAAGCCCGTAAAAACTTGCTGATTAAACAATTGTTGAGAAAGTTGAACGCCTGCAGATGAATTCCATTTCTGACCAAACTTAAGCGTTTGTAATTGTCCGCCGAAATCTACCACCTGCTGACCAATAATTGGGTTGTAGGTTAAGCCTGCAGTCCCCGAAAGTGTAGGTAATGCTTGTGCTCTTACTTCTTCTACCTTGTATCTTCCACCTTCAATATCCAATTTTGCCTTGCGCAATTTGGTGTTATTTTGAAGCGCAAAGGTTAGCGCATTTTTCAGGGTTAGCTGTTGTTGTGCAGCTGCCAGTTGAGGTAAAGCAATGCCAGTAATTAGTATGAGCATTAATTTTACCATTTTTACTTTAAGCATAATGTATTGTTTTTTTGTTTTTGGGTTCTTATTAGTATCAAATAGCTAGTATCAGGCATCAAGACCTGCAACTGGGCAACTTTGTTATTGTGTTATTGATGTTCGTTTTTCGTTCTTGTATTTCAGCTTTCCACTTTAATCTCGTTCTTAACCTTAACCTTGGTCTCAGCCTCATTCTCAGTCTTAACGTCAACCTCATTCCTCAACACTTCAACCCTCTAGTAAATATAGAAGATAAGTCTTTCTGCTTTTGGGTCATTTTGTTCACTGCTTTTTTATCGGGTAATAAATCTTTACCAAGTTCTATTATGCACATATTTGTTAAGCCCATTAAACTTTCTAAGTAGAGTTCGGCTACGTGCGACATGTTTTCATGTTTAATTTCACCTTTCTCCTGAGACCTTTCGAAGATTTTTGCGTAAAATGCTTTCTCAGAATTTTTAAGCGATGTAAGTTTTTCTTTTAAAGTTTGGTCAGTAAAAATATCTGGAATTCCTTCCGAAATACGTAGCATAAAGTATTTCATAAAAAAAGAATTGCGAATATCAATAGTTTGAAATAACGTATCTTCTATTGCTGCATCAGGATTATATTTCTTTTTTAATGCATCAAAATAATCGGTAAATACTTTTTCTATTACGCCAACAATAAGACTTCTCTTATCAGGAAAATAATAATAAAGAGATGGCTTTGAAACAGATAAATCTTCGGCAATATCATTCATGGTAGTTTTATTAATACCAAAATGGATAAAGCGTTTTATAGCACCTTCAATAATTTGTTCTCGCTTTTTATCGGCTACAATCATTTTACTTTTCTACTTTCTGACTTTTTTAATATTTTAGTCAAAAATAGATCTAAAAATTCAATTGTTAATCGATTGATTAAAAAACATTTGCATCGTTACAATTTAATGACATTTAAAACGGTTTGCGTTGGTTTATATATCTTTACAAACTAAATTACAAAATTTGTTAGTCATATTAAATATCGGTATTGTATTGTTAACTATAGTTTTTATGGAATGCCTTTCGTGGGCTATTCATAAATATTTGTTTCATGGTGTACTATGGTTTATGCATAAAAGTCACCACGAGCATAACAAATCTTTTTTCGAGTGGAATGATTTGTTTGCATTTCTATTTGCAGGGATTTCTCTATACTTAATGTTTATCGAGAGAGAAGATTTTGGATACAGGTTTTTTATTGGGCTTGGAATAGGTTTATACGGAATTATATATTTTATCATTCACGATTGGTTTGTACACAGAAGGTTTAAAACCTTTAAAAGCAATAACACTTATTTAAAAGCAGTACGAAAAGCCCATAAAGTTCACCATAAAAATATGGGCAAAAAGGATAGTAGGGCTTTTGGGTTACTCTTTGTTAGAAAGAAAATATTAGCTGCTGATAAAGGCGAGTAATTTCAGATGTAACACAATTGCAACTGAATGATCGTTTTTAGATGAAAAGAGCATTCTTTATAATTAATCTATCAGGTAAAAATTTAAATTACATCTCAAATTAATAGTATCACTATGAAAAAACACATCGCATTACTGATTTTAATTTCGGTTATTATTGCATCATGCGTAAAAAAAACCGATAAAGACCGAGCGATAGATTTAGTAGAATCGAAATATGAAAGCAGTACCCAAAAATTAGATTTCGAAAACTCTAGCTTCGATAGTCTTTATAATATTTCTCCCAAAGCCTATGCCGATAGTATAAAAAAGGGTAATGAATTGGATTCTGTTTTGGCTGTTTTAGAAAGTGAAATAGAACATTCTGCCCAAGCAGAGTCAGATAGCGTGGGGAAAATTAGCGCTACACTTACAAAACAAAGATATCGCTTATTAGATTTAGCTAAAGCCAAACCTAAATTTATAGGCTGGAAATTATCGGGGATTAAAATTAAGGGCGACCAATCGGAAACATTGAGCTTTAATTTTGACAAGGCGATAAGTAAGATAACTCCATAATTAATTTTTATTTTACTTTTGTGCACAACACAAAATTGCTATGCTTCAAATTCAACAAAATATTTCCCTTAAACCATTTAACACTTTTGGAATTGATGTAAAGGCGGCATATTTTGCAGAGATATTTAAGGAAGAAGATTTAAAATCTCTATTTCAAAACGACATAACTAAAACGCAGAAGTTGTTAGTTATTGGCGGTGGAAGCAATATCTTATTTATTCAAGATTATAATGGACTTGTTATAAAAATAAGCATCTCTGGTATAAAGTCATTAGCCGAAGGCAATACCGTAAAGGTTACGGCAGGAGCGGGTGTAATTTGGAATGATTTTGTAAACTATTGTGTGGAGCATAACTTTGCTGGCGCTGAAAATTTAAGTTTAATTCCTGGCACAGTTGGTGCATCTCCTGTTCAAAATATTGGAGCTTATGGTGTGGAGCTTAAAGATATTTTTCATAGCTGCAACGCTTTCGAAATCGAAACGGGTAATATTAAAACATTTAATTATGAAGATTGCCAATTCGGTTACCGTGAAAGCATTTTTAAGGGCGAATTAAAAGGTAGGTACATTATTACTTCAGTAACCTTTAGTTTAAAAACGGAAGCCGATGTTAACACATCTTATGGCGCAATAGAAACGGAATTACAAAAAAGAGGAATCGAAAAACCGAATATTGCTGATGTTTCTGCTGCGGTATCGCACATCAGGGTTAGTAAATTGCCCGATCCAACAACCATAGGAAACGCAGGAAGTTTTTTCAAAAACCCGGTTATAGAAAAGTATGAGTTTGCAGATGTGGTTTCTAATCACCCAGACGTAGTTCACTACCCAACAGCAGATGGAAAAGTAAAACTCGCAGCAGGTTGGTTAATAGAACAGTGCGGTTTTAAAGGTAAAGTTGTGGGAAATACGGGTACATGGAAAAATCAAGCTTTAGTTTTAGTAAATCATGGAAACGCATCTGGCACAGAAGTATTCAACTTTTCTGCACAAATTATAGACAGTGTGAAGTCTACTTTTGGAGTCACTTTGGAACGTGAGGTAAATATACTGTGACGAATACGGTGTCGTAGGTAGTTTTACGCTTTTAGCATCGTGCCAAAAATTTTTGGTACTAAGTTTGTTTAGGTTTAATAAGAATAAGACGCAATTTTTTGTTTTTTTAATCTTACCCTAAAGCTAAAACATCATGACCAAATTTGAATTCAACCATCTAGTTAACCACCACTCAGTTTCCCTTAGATCTTACGCTTTAAATTTTACAAAAGATGCTGAAGACGCAAATGATCTTGTTCAAGATACCATGCTTAAGGCAATTACTTACTACAATAAATTTAAAGAAGGTACTAACTTGAAAGGTTGGTTATTCACCATTATGAAAAACACTTTCATTAACAATTACCGTCGTTTGGTTAAAACAAACACATTAATTACGCAAAGTGAAGATATTTCTTCTGCAAACCTTTGTTTTAGTGCAACAAAAAATCAGGCTGAAAGTAAATTTGTATTGGGAGATATTGATAAAGCTTTAGCGCAATTACCACAAGAATACTACGTACCATTTATTCGCTATTTCGAAGGGTTTAAATACCATGAAATAGCAGATATGTTAAATATTCCAATCGGGACCGTTAAAACCCGTATTCACGTAGCTCGCGGTATTCTTAAAAAATATTTAAAAACATATTCTAAAGATATTGCAATTGCAGAAATGGCATAAACATACCTTATAAAAGATGAAAGCCTCGAATTAATTTTCGGGGCTTTTTTTATGCTTAATTTTTATCCGAAGCGGTGCTGTAGTAATTAATAGGTCTCTTTAGTCCCGCTATCCTTCCATTCCGTTTTTGATGAAAAATCGAAAAACGGGAATACCATTCTATCGGGGCTATTTAACCTCGGATAGTAGAAATATTAAAGGTTGTGTGGCCATCGGCAAATTTAATGTATATACATTAATGCTTATATATGTATTCCTGAAAAAGCCAAAAATTAATAATGGATGCAAAAAGCAAAAGGCCTGGAAATAATTCCTGGCCTTTTTGCTTATCGTATATTTGGTTAGTTGATTCTTATGTTTTATTTCAACAATAGTCTTTTTCTCTTATTTCGAAACAAATGCAAACCTTAAATAATAATGCTTTTAAAGGTTGTTTTGCAATGTTTTTGTTTTGTGGTTATAAAGATAAGGGAAATTTTATATTTGTCAAGCTTTTTTTAACTTTTTTTTTATTTCTTTTGCAACCACTTGTCCAGATATGATTGCAGGCGGTACACCAGGTCCTGGAACGGTTAGCTGGCCAGCGTATAAAAGATTAGTTACTTTACTTTTCATACTAGGTTTAAGGAAAGCCGTCTGTTTCAATGTGTTTGCTAATCCGTATGCATTTCCTTTAAAGGCATGGTAATCTTCAACAAAGTCATTCATAGCATAACTTCGTTTAAAAATAATGCTGTCACTTATGTCGTTTCCAGTTAAATCTTTAAAGCGTTTAACAAGTAAGTTAAAGTATTCTTCTCTTTTGCTTTCGCTATCTTCCAAATTGGGTGCAATCGGAATTAAAAAAAACAAGTTTTCGCAACCTTCCGGTGCAACACTTAAATCAGTAACAGAAGGGCAACACGCATAAAACAGTGGTTTAGTTGGCCATTTAGGTTCGGTGTAAATTTCTTCAGCATGTTCATCAAAATTCTCATCGAAGAATAAATTATGATGAAGAATGTTATTTAATTTTTTATCTAAACCAATATAAAACAATAAGCAAGATGGAGCCATTGTTCGGTTATCCCAATATTTCTCATCATACTTCCGAAATGGCTTATCTAAAAGATGCTGTTCTATGTGGTGATAGTCGGCATTGCCAACAACAAAATCTGTTTTAAAATTTCCTTTATTGGTTATAATTTCTTCGGCAATATTATTTTTTACCTCGATTTTAGTTACTTCAGCATTAAATATAAACTTAACGCCTTGCTCTTCCGCAATGTTTTGCATGGCCAAAACGATTTTATGCATGCCACCTATCGGGTACCATGTTCCTAAAACCAAATCAGCGTAGTTCATTAAACTATACAAGGCTGGTGTATTTTGGGACGTGGCACCTAAAAACAATACAGGAAATTCTAATAGTTTTCTTAATTTTTCATTTTTGAAAAGTTGGTGTACATGTTTGCGCATATTTCCAAGCAACTGTAGCTTAATACCGCTTGCTGCAAGCCTGGGGTCGAAATACTCCATAACACTGTGCGATGGTTTGAACACATATTCATTCATCCCAACATCGTATTTGTATTTTGCTTGTGCTAAAAAAGAATCTAAACTTTTACTGCTACCGGGCTCTAAATCTTCGAAAAGTTGATACAAATTTTGCAGTGTAGATGGAACATCCAAAGTGTCATCCTTTCCAAAATAAATGCGATAGGAAGGGTTTAATCGTTTCAGCTGATAAAAATCGGCTGCAGTTTTTCCGAATAATTGGTAATAATTTTCAAAAACATCAGGCATCCAATACCAACTTGGTCCCATATCAAATAAAAAGCCATCCTTCTCCCAGGTTCTGGCTCTTCCACCAGCCATTTCATTTTTTTCGATAACGGTTACATCGAAACCATCTTTAGCCAATAAAGCTGCTGCAGATAAGCCCGCGAAACCTGCTCCAATAACGGTTACTTTTGGTTTTTTATCCATTGCATAAAGAAAGGGATTTTTCGGCAATATTGATTTATGGAAATTAAGATTTTGAATATATTATCTATAAATAGAATTGGCTTAATTCTGTTATATTAATGTTTTATACTATACCTTAACTTCAATTAGTAATCCGCTTCGTTTTATTATCTTTGGCACAACACATGATTAAACTACGATTAATACTAATATTGCTTTTTGCTTCCATAACAATTTGCAAAGCACAACTTTCACCGAAAGAAATTACCGAATTAAAAGCAGATTTAATTAAGGCTGTTGATGATTCAAAACTAACCAATACGTTATGGGATAAATTAAATAAATACCCAAATAAAACTGGTTTAATTACTGCTTATGCCGGCACTCTAGAAGCTTTAAAAGCTAAACATTCGTGGAATCCTTACAATAAAATAAAGTATATAAAGGAGTCGCTGCAAACCATGCAGAAGGCTATTAACTTAGACAAGGAAAATATGGAAATCCGTTTTATGCGTTTCTCTATTGAACACTTTACGCCATCATTTTTAGGTTTTAGTAAAGATTTAGCCGTAGATAAAAAGGAAATTGTTAAGCATTATCAAAACAACAACTTCGGCGTTGCCGATAAGGAATTAATTAAAAATGTAGCAAAGTTTATGATTGATAGTAAGCGATGTACTGCTGATGAGGTTAAGGTTTTAAAGAAATTTATCTAAATGACATATATCTATTTACTTATAAATATTGCCGTAATATTTTTTCCTCTGGTTTTATCTTTCGATAAAAAAGTGCATTTCTTTAGCAAGTGGAAATTTGTTTTACCTGCAATTTTGATTACAGGAGTAGTATTTTTAATTTGGGATTTGCTATTTGTTAAGCTTAATGTATGGTCTTTTAACCCCGATTATGTCGTTGGGATATATTTTTTTGGTTTACCGCTCGAAGAAATACTTTTCTTTTTAACCGTTCCCTACGCCTGCGTTTTTATTTATGAATGTTTAAACGCCTATTTCCCGAAAGATGGCCTGCAGAAATACAGTTTCTCTTTAAGCAATTTGTTTTTAGGGCTATGTGTAGCAATGCTTTTTTTAGGCTACAATAGGTGGTACACCGTCATTAATTTTGGTTTTTTGCTCTTGGTTTTGGCTTATGTAGAATATGTAAATATTCAGTTTAGGTTTATGTTTAAATTTTACCGGGCATATCTTGTTGCGCTAATTCCATTTTATATTGTAAATGGATATTTAACTGCGATTCCTGTTGTAATGTATAATGATAAAGAAAATCTCGGCTTCAGGGTAGGAACCATTCCTTTCGAAGATCATTTCTATTTAATGGCCTTACTTTTAATGAATATTTATTTATACGAATTTTTCAAACGCAAAGCAGTTGTAAAACAAAATGCTTAGTTATTAATAGAAAAGTTAGGGTCTATCATTACAATTGCTTAATGATTTGGAAATGAAAGGTGGGTGGTTCTTGGCAGTTTTCAGTCCTGCTTTACATTTCAAGCCCAATGAAAAATTGGGGCTTTTCATTTCAATCAGGTTTAGGCACAATGTTCTGTGCTATGCAACCATTAAAATGAAATGCGAATTTAGCCATTTAGCCCCGATTGAAACGGCACCCTGCAGCAACGAGGAACGAGGAAGCGAAGCGTAAAAGTGAAAAGCGGGAAGAAGTTAATTGCTTTGCAGAAGCATTGCGCTTCGAAAACGATTAAAATACTTATTTAAAAGTAAATGAGATTGCTTAATGTTTTGGAAATGAAAGGTGGGTGGTTCTTGGCGGTTTTCAGCCCTGCTTTACATTACAAGCCGCTCCCGATAAAAAATCGGTTCGCGGGCTTTTCATTTCAATCAGGTTTAGGCACAATATTCTGTGCTATGCAACCATTAAAATGAAATGCGAATTTAGCCATTTAGCCCCGATTGAAACGTTACTCTGCAGCAACGAGGAACGAGGCAGCGAAGCGTAAAAGTGAAAAGCGGGAAGAAATTAATTGTTTTGCAGCAGCATTGCGCTTCAAAAAACTAGTAAGAATTTGAAACGTTAATAGGCTTTTTAAAAAAATGCTTATTTTTTGGAAATGAAAGGTGGGTGGTTCTTGGCGGTTTTCAGTCCTGCTTTACATTACAAGCCCAATGAAAAATTGGGGCTTTTCATTTCAATCAGGTTTAGGCACAATGTTCTGTGCTATGCAACCATTAAAATGAATGCGAATTTAGCCATTTAGTCCCGATTGAAACGTTAACCTGCAGCAACGAGGAACGAGGAAGCGAAGCGTAAAAGTTAATAGCGGGAAGAAATTAATTTTGTTGCAGAAGCATTGCGCTACGAAAACAATTAAAATATTATTTAGATGGAATTACCAGCTTATACCAAACAACAGCTAGCACTACGAAACGGGCAAGATAAACCTCAAATTTGGGTGGCTTATAAAGGTTTTATTTATGATATGACCGAAAGTAGATTGTGGAGAAACGGGAAGCATTACGAACATTGGGCTGGGCAAGATTTAACTGATGAGCTGCCGGATGCACCACATACCGATGCGGTTTTTGAAAAGTTTGTAGCAATTGGAATAATAAAATAGCTGCAGATTAGCGGTTTTTCTAAAATCTGCAGCTGTTAAATGTATTATTCAACTTCTATTGTAAATGCACTAAGTTTAATAAATTCCTGAATTCTTGCTGAAACTTCTTCGGCAGTTAAGTTTAATAATTTTTCTGTTCCAAATTTTTCTACACAGAAAGAGGCCAATGCCGAACCATAAATAATGGCATTTTTCATATTGTGGAAGTTAACATCTCCTACTTTAGCCATGTAGCCAATAAAACCACCTGCGAAACTATCGCCAGCGCCAGTTGGGTCAAAAACATCAGCCAAAGGTAAAGCTGGTGCAGAAAAAATTTGATCTTCGTGAAATAGCAATGCACCATGCTCGCCTTTTTTGATAATTAGGTATTTCGGGCCCATAGCAAGGATTTTTCTTGCAGCTTTAACCAAAGAATATTCTCCAGATAATTGACGTGCTTCAGCATCGTTAATGGTTAATACATCTACCAGCTTTATGGTTTCTAATAAATCGTCCATCATAATGTCCATCCAAAAGTTCATGGTGTCCATTACAATTAGTTTCGGGCGTTTTTGAAGTCTTTTAATTACCGTTTGCTGCACTTGCGGTGTAAGATTACCTAGCATTAAATATTCGCAATCTTGGTAACTCTCTGGAATAATTGGGTCGAAATTTTCTAATACATTTAATTCTGTAATTAAAGTATCGCGACTGTTCATATCGTTATGGTATTTTCCCGACCAGAAGAATGATTTTTCGCCTGCTTTTATTTGCAGTCCTTCTGTATCAATTCCATGCTCTGTGAAGATATCAATATCTGCCTGATGGAAATCATCGCCTACTACAGCTACTATTTTAGTCTTGTTATAAAAGTACGAGGCAGCCAAACTAGCGTAGGTTGCAGCGCCACCAACTATTTTATCTGTTTTTCCGAAAGGAGTTTCAATAGCATCAAAAGCTACAGTACCTATGATTATCAGGCTCATATATATTAATTTGAATTTTTTTTAAAATATTTTACTGCAAATATTGCATAAATAATTTAAAAGCCCTAATATTGCATTCCCAAAACGAACAAGGGTATTTGCGCTGCAAAGCATTAATAACCTCGTTTTAGGAATAACCAGTACTCCTTCTTAGCTCAGCTGGTTAGAGCATCTGACTGTTAATCAGAGGGTCGCTGGTTCGAGCCCAGCAGAGGGAGCAAAAATCCTCACAGCAATGTGGGGATTTTTTATGAAGTACTTTTTAAAATAAAATTTTAGTAACCAGGAATATTCCTTCTTAGCTCAGCTGGTTAGAGCATCTGACTGTTAATCAGAGGGTCGCTGGTTCGAGCCCAGCAGAGGGAGCTCACAATCAGTGAGTTAGCCCCACTCCGTCCGAGTGGGGCTTTTTATTTGCACACGATTTGCACACGAAATTTAGCCGAAAAAGGAGTGATTTTTTTCCCACAACGATACTTTGAGTTAAGTTTTAGCCCAAATTATGTAATTAATGAAGGTTGTTAAAGATGTGTTTTTTGAAAGATATGCATTGATTGTACAACATTAAAGGCGGCTGAATTTTTCAATCCACTCCTCAATAGCCCTTTTGGTATTGTAATGTAGGCTTTCTATCTCTACCTTTTTTAGACTTTCTAAATAATAACTTTTAATCCAGATGTATTTTTCAAATATACTTTGGTCGGCATATAGATTGTTTTTAATCATATCATAAACATCCTTAACCGTTCTGTGAATTTTACCATCATCAAGAATTTCGCTATAATTTATAAAAATTGCATCGTCTTTGATAAGAGATGTTCCGCTGTTCTTGTAAATTAAATTTTCGTCTTTATTCAATGTTTTTATAAAAATTGTTCTGTCTTCACCTAACAAAGCAACAATAGAAGGATCCACAATTACTCTTGGATAGATAGCTTGACTTTCGAGTTTATAGGCTTTGATGTAGCCTTTTCCTACAAGAATGTTATTAGTGTTGTCGAAAAAAACAGGTCCATACGCCAAAGCCCCTCTTAGCAATATCTTCTTTTGCAACAGTCTTAATTGTATTTTTTTAATCGTTTGGATGATTTGTTTTAGTCCAAAAGCACCATCAGGTGAAACAATAATTATCGAATCGCTGATGGAAAGAAAATCTATTTTCGAGTTTGTCTCTTTTAATCCTCTCAAAATATCATTCACATGAAAAAAGTATCTATCTAATTGTTCCAGATTATTTTGGGATACTAAATTGCTAAAACCCATAACATCCAAGAACGCAACAAATTGATTATCGATTTTTTCAGGCAATATTTTATGGATGTACTGGTATTTCTTTTCCATTGAATTGATTTGAACCACCAATTTATAAATAAAATAATGAAATTTCTTTTAAAGGTTATAACCCTACACCTTGTCCATAGCAAAGAATTTTCAAAAGCAAATTTGTATCATAGTCTTCATCAATATGGCTCGAAGGAATGATTTTCAACAATTCTATTTAAAACTATATAAATGAAGAATTTCAAGTTAATAAAAAACAAATACAGGTAAATTCCGGCAAACTCGGGTTTGCAGCAAGATGTACCAATGCATGCGCATTGGCATCTTGCCGTCCTTGAGGCCGGAGAATTACTCGGAACTCGTAATTCTAAAAGTGTATCAAATGGCGAAGAAAAAGATCAGCGAAGATGAACTGTTAAAGCACAATTTAATCATTAGGGTAAATGATAGCATGTACCTAAAATTGACTAAGCTGCTTGCCGAAAGTGATTGCCAAACACTTGCAGAAGTTGCTAGAAAAGTACTGGCTGGTCAAAAGATCAACTGCTTTTATAAGGATATTAGCATGAATGCCCCAATGGAAGAAATGGCACTGATCCGTAAGGAACTTAAAGCAATCGGTGTAAATATCAATCAGCAAACCAGATACTTCAATGCCTGTAAATCAACAGCAGAAAAGAATTATCATTCTGATCAGACTGTGGCGCTCTATCTTAAAGTTGAAGTAAAAGTCGAGAGGCTTTTTGACCTTATTTCTAACCTTGCTCAGAGATGGTTGCAAAAATAAGATATGGCAAATCTATTAGGGGAATTTTGATCTATAATGAAACCAAGGTGGAGCAGCAAAAAGCAAACCTTATCATGGCTAGCGGATTTGCAGTAGATATAGAACGCTTAAACATTAACCAGAAAATCCAGCGGTTTAAAAACCTCACCGATCTAAATCCGACTGTTAAAACCAACGCTATGCACATATCTCTTAATTTCGACGCTTCCGACAAATTGGACTTGCAAAAAGTTCAGCAGATTGCATTGGACTATATGGAGCAAATTAGATTCGGCGAACAGCCCTACATAGTCTATCAGCATAACGACTCAGCACACCCACATATACATATTGCCACTACTCTTATTCAGCAAAATGGCAAACGTAAATACACCCACAATATGGGGAGACTGATGTCCGAGCCAGCAAGGAAGGAAATTGAGCTAAAATATGGCCTAATCAAAGCAGAAGGGAGAAACCAGAACCATAGCATAAACATTAAGCCTGCGATTTATGGACAGCGGTCAACTAAACAGGTTATCAACTCCATAGTGCTATCGGTAAGGGAAAACTATGCTTTCACTTCCCTATCCGAGTTCAATGCAATACTTGGGCAATTTAATGTCAGGGCAGATCGTGGACGGGAGGATACGATGATGTTCGAAAAAAAGGGGCTAATGTATTCAATACTGGATGAAAATAGAAATCCAATCGGGGTGCCGATAAAGGCGAGCAGTTTTTACAGCCAACCTACACTTACCAATTTGGAAAAGGATTTTTCATTAGGTATAGAAAAGAGAAAACCTAAGAGAGAAAATTTAAAGAAACGGATAGACTGGATTTTGTTAAAATACAATACAGTATCCAAAAACACTTTGATTTCCGAGCTTGCCAAACAAGGGATTGGGCTTGTGTTTCGGCAGAATGAAAAAGGAATAATTTATGGTGTTACCTATGTTGACCATAAACAAAGGACAGTATTCAACGGTAGCGACCTTGGTAAAGCGTACAGCGCTAAGACCATAACCAGCAAGTTTGCGAATAAAGATGAGATCAAAGCCTATCTCTTACCAAAACCTGAAACTAATTTTCTGCGAAACCAAATTTCTAATCCGTTAGAAATTCTATTAGAAAAAAGGGATTATGATGTCCCAATTCTAATTGACAAGAAGAAGAAAAAGAAAAAATCACAACAACAAAATCTTTAAAATATGAATACAGGTGAGGACATTCAAGGACTGAGAAAAATCATAGATTTTACAAGGCTTATCAGTTTATTTATTCTATCTATACATTTTTATTTATGCTGCTATCAGGCATTTGCACATTGGGGATTTACAGCAAGTATTTCTGATCGAATAATAGAAAATATTTCGAGGACTGGGCTTTTCACGGGCATCTGGCGGGCGAAGTTAGCCTGTTTATTACTGCTATCCATTTCACTCCTAGGGGTGAAAGGTAAGAAAGATGAAAAGATCGAGGTTAGAAGTATAATTGCTTTCCTACTCACTGGACTTTTGGTTTATTTTATTGCAGTGCTGGTATTTTATATCCCAGCTGGCTCTATTGTTATTGCCATTTGCTACATCGTTCTCACTTCTCTAGGATACATGCTGGTACTTACAGGGGGAGGACAGTTGAGCAGGCTAATCAAGGAAAAGCTGAAAAAGGATATTTTCAACGAGGAGAACGAAACCTTTCCACAAGAAGAGCGTTTGCTTGAAAATGAATATTCCATCAATCTACCAGCAAAATATCTATTGGGAAAGCAGCTAAGAAATAGCTATATCAATGTTATTAATCCTTTTAGGGGTTTATTGATAGCTGGAACACCTGGTGCAGGAAAAAGTTATTTTGTTATTCGACATATTATTGATCAGCACATTAAAAAAGGGTTTGCAATGTTCCTTTATGACTTCAAGTTTGATGATCTTAGCAAACTGGCATACAATAAGCTCTTAAAATACGCAAAGAATTATCCAATCAAACCTAAGTTCTTTGTTATCAATTTTGATGACCTTAACCGAACCCATAGATGTAATCCCTTGCACCCTGAAAGTATGGAGGATATTACTGATGCCACCGAAGCCTCACGTACCATCATGATGGGATTAAATAGAGACTGGATCAAAAAGCAGGGAGACTTTTTTGTAGAGTCGCCCATCAATTTTCTAACAGCCTGTATATGGTACTTAAGAAAATATGAAGATGGTAAATATTGCACATTGCCCCATGTGATTGAGCTCATGCAATCTGACTATGACCAGCTTTTTGCAGTTTTGGAAACCGAAGATGAAATTAAGGTATTAATGAATCCATTTATTTCTGCATATCAAAGGGATGCGATGCCACAGCTTGAGGGGCAAATCGCTTCTGCAAAAATAGGTCTTGCAAGATTAGCCTCACCACAACTCTATTATGTGTTGAGTGGAAATGATTTCACATTAGATATAAATAATCCTAGTGAACCAAAAATTATCTGTGTGGGTAACAATCCTCAAAAGCTGCAAGTTTATGGTGCGGTGCTTTCGCTTTATATTTCTACGATGATAAAGCTTGTGAATAGAAAGGGACAGTTAAAAAGCAGTTTAATCTTTGATGAGTTTCCAACCATTTATTTTAATAACATGGATAGCTTAATCGCTACAGCGAGAAGCAATAAAGTTTCTACAGCTTTGGCCGTTCAGGATTTTAGCCAGCTTAAAAAGGATTATGGTGCAGAACAAGCGGATGTAATTACAGGAATTGTGGGCAATGTAATCAGTGGACAAGTTACAAATTCTACGGCTAAGACCCTATCGGAGAATTTCGGCAAGATTTCTCAGCAGAAGGACAGCATGAGCATTAATAGTTCCGATACTTCGATTACCAAGGCAACACAGATGGATTACGCAATACCTGCAAGTAAAATTGCAACCCTTTCCTCTGGAGAATTTGTTGGGGTTGTGGCTGATAATCCTGAACAGAAGATTAAGCTCAAAATGTTTCATTGTGAGATACAGAACGATCACAAGGCCATTGCCAAAGAAGAAGCAGACTATCTTGATATTCCAACGATTAAAAATGTTTCCGCAGAGGATGTAACTGAAAACTATAATCGGATAAAGGAAGAAATTGCTGATTTATTAATCGAAGAACTAAAAAAATTACCCCCACTCCAAACCACTCCAGAAAAAGCCACTAAGCCAAAAGGACATCCGCCAACAAAAGAACAAGCAGTTTCATTTTGAAGATTTAAGGTCAAGACTATCATATGTTTCGCCAGCAACATTCTTGAATTATAATGGATCTACAAAACATTTTGCAAAATAGAATTGGGTATTGACATTAAAATTTTTTATTTCTATAATTGTGTATGCTTATTGGCAAGCATGCTCGTTCGTGCAAAGATTTCATCAGCCAATAGTTTAATAATGCAAACCTGCCTGCTTATTATTCGAACAAGATTACGAACGCAAAACTCTGGATAATTAGTTGGTATAACAGGAATGTATTATGAAAACAGTTGAGTACTTTAAACTCCAAGCAAAAAATCTTCACAAAGATTTTAAATCAAAAAAACCTTATTTTGATCCCACTTATGGCCGAGAGCTATATGAGTATGCGCCAAAGTTTTTCGATGTAGATGCACTGGTTCTCGATTTCGATATCGACGAAGACAATTTCACCCATATGAATGCTCAACACTACATTGCGCAGTTGGCTGGATTTAGAAAATGGACGGATATGGTGAAAGCTTCTTCCTCTGCTCTAGAGCTATCAAAATTACTTTTTGACAACATGAATAAAATCAGCGTTATAGATTGGGATATTTATCTTTCTGTAGAAGAACGTGCTAAAGGTTTTCAATTTGATGATGAGTTTAAACTGGATATTTTCAAAGCGGTTTTTGCTGATGTAGATGGCCATCAAAGTGATGGTATAGATTATCGTTTAAATAGAATAAACGAAAAACCAAGAGTTGAAAATCAAATCAATAAACCAAAAAAAACGAAAATGATAGGTAAATCTACTGTCCAAATTTCTGCTTTACCATTGGTTGGTGCAGATAGAATTGAATTTATCGAAACGGCTAACTCGGTTTTCGAGGATGTCCTTTATAGAATTGAGCCAGAAAACCCTCACTTAGTACGTAAATTATGGAATGCAGAAAAATATATCGATGAAAGTCTTCTAAGACCAGATATGTTACCAATCGATCGAGACTATGCACTTTCCTTAATTGATGCCTTCTTGGTTCATCATGTTATTGAACTTGCTGATGAGACCGATAATTAGGAATAAACCATAAGTAAATGATAGTTGAATAATTCTTGTTGAATAATACTGCTTCTTTACAATATTTTTAATTTCACAGCGTATTATATACGAGAGCGTTAATTTAGATAAGCGGGAACAGCCTTTGGGTAATTCCCGCTTTCTTTTTTCTTATTCTATTATAAATCTCTAACTTCATAAATTGCTCTAAGACTTTCTAAATAATCCTTAAAATCGCCATAATGTGCTTTGAGAATTAATATTCTGAAGCGACGTTCAACAAAAAACAATGTAAGTTGGCAATGTGAAAATGATTCAAAAAGATAAAATTTCGTTGGATTGTTTTCTTCATTAATAAAGAATGCAGTATTTTTTTCAGAAGGTTTAAAAAGTTGTTTATCAATTTTAAATCTAAAGTCCAGTTCGTAATATTCACCTTTATCTTTCCACAGAAAGATGATTTTAGGTATTTCATAACTAAACGTACAGGACTTCATGTCCATTTTTCGAGGCTTTTGACGAATATTTCTTAATCCGTACGTAAAGTAATGGTGGGTGAAAGGTTGATGGATAAGATATGGAAAGGCATCCTGCCACAAGGTGAATAAATCTTTTGAACGTTGATAATTCAATTTATCAATTGATGCGATCTGCTCTTTTGTACAATTATAATTGGGTTTTAGTATTGGGGCAAGAAGTTCCATCTTCCTGCAAACTTTGTAGAGTTCAATCTGCATCGGAGAGAAGTTTTGAAATGCTTCATTCGACTCAGAAGTAACAAATGAAGTAAAAGTTTTTATTGCATTGTTGTTCTGTGTTAGTATTCCACTATAGGGTATCAAAAATGGATTATGGTTGGAATGCCATGATTTCTGAAATGTGTCTGCAAAACAAAATCCAATTCCATTAAGTTGCTGTTTAACCACAAATGCTTTATCCATGAAAATCATTTGTGGTCTATTGATTTTTTTTTCGATCATTGGTATTCTTAGTTCTTGCCCAGGCTTGAAAAAGAAAGCATAAGCAGGCTTGAATGTTATATCTAATCCATTTCTGTCATTTATGATAGAAAGGTATTTACTTCCGCCATTTTTGGATGTGAAAAAGTCTGGCCAATAATACCGCTCAAAATCGCAATAATCGTTAATATGCATTAGCTTATCAAGAACCAAGTAGGCGTATTGGCTTAAATAGTTTTCGTCTGTATCTACGCTACAGCTTACCAATAATTCCTTCTTTGTAACCTTCAAATAAACTTTTTCTTCCTTTTCGTCATTGATTTTTATACCTATGGTCAACCATTCATTTTGATAGGAAATTTTGCGTACTATCCGTGTTAAACCTTTGGTAAACCTAAATAATGAATAGCTATTCAGGGTTTCAAATGTTAATTTTAAAGTACCTTCTATAAATGGCAACTTAAATAAACGGGAGTTAGGTATTGGGTTTCGTGTGTTATTCATTTGATACCTCCTTGTCCAAATTTTCTTCGCTTAATTTCTCTAGACCAACAATTTTCATTTGACACATCTTTTTTGTAAGTTCTACAAACGACGAAATCTTTTCAAATAGCCGCTGTGCGTCAATCTCAACAACCAAAAAAGTTTTCCCGTAACGTGCTTGGGAGTAGCTTTTAATCAGAATATCGAACAAATCTTCATCAGTTTGTCGCCCTGTTAAAAACATATTATAGGGAACATCAGAAAATGAATTACATAAGCGCAACAAACGATTTAAATTGTGAACTTCAGAGCGATAGCCTAAGTGCACTCTAATCAAACCTATGCAACATTGTTCTACAACTTGATGTAACATGAAAGTACATACATTAAATTGTCGGCTAAAAAGACATTCTTTAGCACCTGTTAAAAAGCCTTCTGCCAAAGAAATACGATGATTAAAATGTTGGTTTGCTTTTACTGAAGCATTTGAAAAATCTATTTTTTTGGTAAGATTACAAAGTGAAATACCATCATAGCTATATATCAACTCTCCAGTGGAATATACTGTTATAAAAAATCTACTGTTTTTTTGTAAAGCTTCAGAGATGGCTTCTTGCCCGTGACAGATTATGGTTACCGTGCCATCCTCATACATGCCATTACAATAGTCTTGTACTTCGTGATCGATTCTTGTGTTGGTTTCGGTAACCATTAACAAGCAGTAATGACCCTTATAGGTTATTGAATTATCTATAAAATCACCTTCCATTTCTTCAGCAACAAATCGTTTAGAGAAAGAGAAAATTTGCAAGGGTTTAAATCTGCTTATTAGTAAACCTATAAATGTCCTAAGATACCTAGCGTGATGATCTACTGCGGTAAAGATTTGTGGTTCCATATTTCTCATTTTAGTTATTTAACTAGAATGAGCCTTGATTAATGGATTGATAAATTTGGGGTCTACCAACCGTGGTACCGTAAAGTTCTCAGGCCTTAAGTTGACACGGAATTACAGCAGACCCCAAATCTATCTGGATTTGTAAATATACAAATCTACACATAGATTGTGGGAAAACTCTGCTGTCCTGCGTCACGGCCTGAGAATGGTACCGCAAGACTCTTAAAATTCATATTAATTATTTCATAACAAATATAATAAAAAATATTAAACGTGCCATAGCACGTTTAATATTTTTTATTTGTTCTTTAATTAGCTGTAGTTATGGGTAAATTAAGTCCGATAGAGCAGTATGTTATCGACAAAGTAAGAGAAAAACGAATCAAAGCTGGATTAACACAGGCAGTTTTATCTGTTGCTATGGATCTAAACCCAAGATTTGTAGGAAGCGTTGAAAGGGCTAAAACCGATGACAAATACAACATCAATCATCTGAATAAGCTTGCGATCATTTTTGAATGCTCCATAAAAGATTTTTTCCCCGATAAGCCGATTGAGCAATAATGTTCATTGCCCAATAGCTATCGACTTACGCTTTAAGATATGGTAAGGAAAACCTTTTCGAATGGGCAATATATTGCCACCACTCCCAAAATTGCCAAGGTTTAAGCCTGAAGTTTCTATATAGCGTTTGATTGGGGTTATTGCTGTTTTCTGTTTTAAACCTCTCCCATCTTTTTTCACCAACTTTAAAATCTAATGCCTGTCCAGGCTCTTCAGTGTATTTAAAAGAACCATCTGCATTTCGGTAACTGTAGTTTTCGAGAAGGAAAAATTGCATTGGCGGAGTATTGCTGATTACAACTACTACCACGATAGCAATCAAGATCATTTTTCTCCTTTTTGTTATCATTGATTTTTGATTTTCCATAATATAAGCTTAACTCTGATTATCATTTACACTCTCCTTTACTGGCAGGGGCAGTGCCACCACCTTCACTAATGTTGTGCGAATTAGGATTAGCTTTCATTTCTGATCGCAAGGCAGATCCCCAACCAGCGGGAGACATACCCGAACCTACACCACCAGGCCCACCGAAACCAAATGTTGTAGTTGGGTTTGGAACTGGAAGATTTCCTGCCTTTGCTGCATTGTAAACAAAGGCAGCACAATTAAAATCTGTAAAATGATAATCTTTTGGAGGATTTGAAACATAGTCTAGAATTTTCTGAAAACTACCTGCGTCTGTAAAATAACTTGCATCCATGTTATATTCAATATCGCCATTATCTTTGATAGTTGATGGAGAGATTAATTTATCTAAACCAGAGCCAGATCCATAGAATCCTAGAGTTTGAGTAACTGATTTATCCCCATTTACTTTCGTTAACTGTATAGCAACATGCCCGAAACTATTTGGGCCAACATTAAAAAACGTGCCAGGCATTGGCTCAACCACTAAAACCTTTACTTGAAATGCAGCACCCGTACTTGGAACGTTACCGAAGCATTCGACCATTTTTTTAGGGTCAACATTATTATTGTTTTCCCCAGGAATGTTAGATGCGGCTGGTGGTGCAGGAGCGCTTGTACTACCACCTCCGCCGCCACCACTTGGTGTTTCATAGTTTATTCCACTATCATTATAATTGCCACCTCCGCCACCATCGTCTAAATAATAGTATTCGCAATACTTTTCTGCATAGATTGTAAAAATTCCTTCGGCATCTACATAACTTGTTTGCAACCATACACAGGCTTCGATCATCCTGGCCAGAGCTATTTTACCATTGGCTGATGTGCGATTTTGTTCGAAAGTAGCCAATAATGGTAATTGGGTTTTGTTTTCAGCAAAAGCTAACTTTTCGCTTTTGGTTGAGGGGCGTGATTCTCCAATCTGTTTTCCATTTTTAAAAATAGCTCCTTTCTCCAAGCTATAATTAAGGTTGTAAACAAAAATTCGTCCAGTGAAATCACTTACATCAACTTTCTGTTTTGCCTGGAAATAAAGTGCATCGGGGATGATCTCGAGAAATTTCCCTTCAATTTTATTTGTTTTTATATCTTTTTCTATAGAAAGCTGCCGATAGCCTTGTTTAGTGTTTTGGTAAGTTGGTTGTCCAGGTATGGGGATTACTATCCGATTGCCATTACTGGTAGAAACAGATTTAGCATCGTCTAATCTTATAGGGTACTTCTTGATGTAAGCAGAAGTGTCAGACTGATCGCTTAGCCAATCTAGTGCTTCACTAATTGTAATGTTTTCTTTTACAGGTACGGGTTCTTTATCGACAACCGTTTCCTTTTTACATGCCGAGAGAGTTAACATAAACAGGACAATAAATTGAATTTTCTTTTTCATATACTTTGGTATAAGTGGAAGATAAATTATTTAGTGAGATGCGGTCTTAATATTTTTGCTCTAATACGGCTTAAAGTTTCTCTGGTGATACCCAAGTAAGAGGCAATATTGCTTTGAGTGGTTAACTGTTCAATTTGGCTATGCTGTTGGAGCAATATTTTATAGCGTTCTTCGGGAGTTTTGGTACGCATAAAAATACTTCGCTCTTCACTGAGGATGTAATATTTCTCGGTGAGCACACGGCCAATATAATTCCCCTCCCTAAAATCTGCATAATAGGATTGAAGCTGGTGGTAAGAGATGGACTGAAGGATGCAATCTGCTAAAACTTCGATATACTCATCGGCTGGTCTCTGGGTAAAAAAGCTGTAGACAGAAATCATAAGGTCATTTGCTCCCATTAGCCAAGAAGTACATTCTTTGCCATTTTCATCCACATTGTATGCTCTTAAAAATCCTTCCTTAATGTAGTAGATACGTCGAGCTGTTTCGCCGGGCTGTAATAGAATATGCTTGGCCTTAAATGACTCAGTTAAGATTTGGCTAGCTATTCTGTCTTGAAATGGAGCAGAAAGTGGCGTGATGGAACCGAGTACCTGCATTAAATCAATGGGGTAGTTTATGCTATTTTCCATAAATCATAATCACTAAATCCTAAAATAAGAGAGAGAAATTAGACCGATTTTGAAAACGCCTTATTTAAAAAACGAAAGAATTTTCGATTTATTTTTTATGTAGACTAAAACTATGCTAATCAAAGTCTTATCGCAACTCAAAAAAAAGAAAGTTTGGCACTTTTCTCATGCCATATTGTATAAAAATTGATTTCATTATGTGATTTGAATCAAAACATAAAAGTTAAATATTATTATTCGGGCGTACGATTTACCCTCTTTTTTACTTTTCGTTTGTGTTTTACATCAACGCTATAAAATCAATGACCTACTACATTTGAATTGTCTATTTCGCACTCTACGCTCTTTTAAACTTAAAACCTGAAGCTATGAGAAAAAAATGCGAATTACTATTGGGGAAACTAAGAGTTGAACTAGAAGAAGTAGAAACGATGGGCTTAAGCCCCATCGAAAAGTTAAAATCTTACCTATCGTTAACGAATTCATGTGTGGCTACGATGAAGGCAACCATTCTGGAAGACCCCTTTATTTCGGAGGCAGATGAGATTGAATTTTTCAAGGTCTGGAAGCCAAAAGTTTATGGGCTGTTGATATATGCGGCAGAAAGGTACAGTTATGAAATTGCAAGACCGTTGTTGGTTGATGGCTATGCAGACTTTTATAATCAGCAGTTAAACTATATCTCCAAGTTCTTTCGCCAGCATGAGTTTATTTACCAGTATTACAGGTTTGACATGAGCGAAATGGACTCAGTTTACTTTCTCCGGGGTAAAAAGCCAGACGGATTATTCGGGATTGATATACCCGAACTTGACAATTCATTTGCCACGGCTGGCGATTACCTTTTCGCTAAATTCATTGGACTGGAGATGATGCAAGATCTTATTCTGTCAGATATTAAAGGTCCAAAAAGCACGGCAGAGACGGAAGTTAAAAGCAGAAAGGGTCGTTCATTGCGATGGACTGGCGATAGTACCAACCTGATCGAACTTTTATACGGCCTTGCTGAAACCAAACAGTTCAATGATGGAGACATTGATATTTCTGATATGGTGGATGTCTTCGAACAGGTTTTCAATGTTAATCTTTCCAATTATTTCAGGCGATTTACAACAATTAAAAGGCGCAAATCGGTTTCCAAAACTCGTTTTCTCGATGAAATGGTGCAAGCCGTAAATAAGCGTATTGACGATGCAGATGCCTATGTACCAGCTTGGGCAAAATAGGTCTAAGGCAAGAGGATTCGAGGGTTATAACTCGGGTTATATGCTAAATCAGAAAGCTCGGTTACCCAACTTTGATCATGCTAAGCGCAATTCAGCCCTTAGAAAAATATATAAAATATGTTACAACAGTTTACTTGGGGGCAGTTTCTACTTGCTTCTTTCATGCTCAGCTTTTTATGGTATGTCTTTGTACTACTGGTTTTCTACCGAAAGGAGATGCAAGTTTTTTTGACAAGATCTGGTTCAGGTGAATCATTGCCACATCGGTGGGAAAAAGAAGTAGATGTTTTAGGAGAAAAAATCCAAAAGGAGGAAAATTTAGATGGGGATGAAAATTTAATGGGGAAATCGGCAGCAGCAAAAGGTCTTGAAGTTCTACCTATCGGTCAGCTTTCTTTTTCTAGCAATGAAGATCAGCGTTACGAACAGGTAGGACTTGTGGCAGACGTAATCCAAGAGCTTAAACTCATTTTCAGTTCGCTGGAAACAAATGCAGCTTCTAAGCTTGATTTTTTTAAGATGCTCGAAAAGGTTAAAGAAGACTACGGGAAGATTGGGGCGCACCCCAATATCAAGGCAATCAATGCATTTATTGCAGAGCATGCACCATTTCACTTAACTGCCGATGAGCTTGAAAATTTATGGTATTAACGATTAAATAATATGAAGATGGAAAATTTAAAAGCATATAAGATTAAAATAGTAACGATTGGACTTTGCTCGATACTGGTTCTGATTTGCGGCGTTTGCTTCGCCCAAGACGGTAATGCTGGAATTCAAGAAGCCACGAACAAGGTGAAAGGTTACTTTGATACGGGCTGTGATCTGATGTATGCAATTGGTGCAGTTGTGGGTATAATTGGTGCCGTTAAGGTCTTTAACAAATGGAATGCGGGCGAGCCAGACACCAATAAAGTTGCAGCTGCCTGGTTCGGGAGCTGTATTTTCTTGGTGATAGTGGCAACGGTGCTGAAATCATTCTTTGGAATTTAATCTATTGGTTATGGCAAGTGTGTATAAGATCAATAAGGGAGTTTCAAAACCGATTGTATTCAAAGGGCTAAAGGCACAATATATTGCTTACCTGGCAGTAGGGTTAGTTTTTCTTCTAGTGCTTTTCGCAGCTTTTTATATCATGAGGACATCGTTGTTCATATTGCTGCCAGTGATTCTTTTACTTGGTTTCGGGCTATTCTTTACTGTATTCAAGCTTTCGCATAAGTTCGGTGAGCATGGGCTGATGAAATTTTTTGCCAAGCGGGGTATCCCAAGGTATATAAGGTTCAATTCTCGGAGGTTGTTCATTTCTTTGAAGGGAGGCCATGATGAAAGAGGCTAGAGATTTATTGCCAATTTATAATATTGAGCATAACTGCATCTTATCTAGGCAGGGAGATATCACGGTTGGTTTCAAGGTAACATTACCAGAAATTTTTACGCTTTCGGATCGTGATTATGAGGCCTACCACCAAATATGGATAAAAGCGATCAAATTATTGCCACAGCACTCGGTATTTCATAAACAAGATTGGTTCGTTTCTGGTAATTATAAGGCAGATTTTAGGTCGGCTGGAGACAGTTTCTTGTCTAGATCCAGTGAGCGGTTTTTTAACGAACGTGAATGCCTAGACCATAGCTGTTACATTTTCTTGACCAAAAAGCCAACGGGAAGAAAAATATCTTCTTCGGCATACAGCAATATTCTTCGTAAATCAGTAGTTCCAGCGCAAACCATTTCCCCAATTCTATACAGTGATTATCTGGATTCAGTGGGCCAGTTTGAAAGGATCTTAACAGATAGCGGATTTGTGGGGCTTCATCGGCTTAATGATGATGAACTTGCAGGAACTGCAAATTCGCCAGGGGTATTGGAACGTTATTGTTTTCTTTTGAAAGAGGGACAAGCTAGCGTAATCCGTGATATACATCTATGTGAAGAAATCAAGATTGGCGACAAGCATTGTGAATTATACACGCTTTCTGATGTAGAAGACTTGCCACCCCTATGTGGAAGCAGGATCAATTATGATAAATATTCTACCGACAGGACAAAGTTTTCAGTAGGTTTTGCTAGCCCGCTTGGACAACTCTTGCCATGTAATCACATCCTAAACCAATATGTCTTTATAGGTGATTCATCCCTGACCCTAAAACGCCTAGAGGCAAAAAAATTGAGACTTCAGTCTTTATCTGGATATTCAAGAGAAAATGCAATCTCACGGGATGCGGTAAATGATTTTCTGAATGAGGCGATTGCCTCTGGGAAGCTTCCAGTTAAGGCCCATTTTAACGTGCTGGCTTGGAGCGATGAAAGGGATAAGGTAAAAGATTTACGCAATATGGTTTCCTCTGCGATGGCACAGATGGATGCAGTTGCCAAACAGGAAACCGATGGACAAGCTCAAATATGGTTTGCGGGGCTGCCGGGTAATGAGGCCGATTTCCCAATGAATGATACATTTGATACTTTTTTGGAACAGGCAACCTGCTTTTTCAATCTGGAGAGTAATTACAGAAGTTCGGTTTCTCCTTTTGGAATTCGCTTGGGAGATAGATTGTCTGGAAGACCAATCCATGTAGATATTTCTGATGAACCCATCTCTATGGGAATAGCGACCAATCGCAATAAGTTTATATTGGGGCCATCAGGTTCTGGGAAATCATTCTTTACCAATCACATGGTCAGAAGTTATTACGAACAGGGAGCACATGTGGTATTGGTAGATGTTGGCCACAGCTATAAAGGTTTATGCGATTTGGTTAATGGGTATTATTTCACTTATTCTGAAGAATGCCCAATAGCCTTCAATCCCTTCTTTTTAGCGGATGGTGATTTACTCGATACAGAGAAAAAAGAAAGCATTAAAACTTTACTGCTTGCGCTTTGGAAAAAGGATGATGAAAATTTTAGGCGCTCTGAGTATGTGGCATTATCGAATGCCCTAACGCTTTATTTTGAGCACCTGGAGTCTAGAAGTGATATTTTTCCCTGTTTCAATACTTTTTACGAGTTCCTGCAAACAGAATATCAGGATGTACTTTCAGACTCCAAGGTGAAGGAGAAAGATTTTGATATGGGCAATTTCTTATATGTTCTAAATCCATATTACAGGGGTGGCGAGTTCGACTATTTGCTAAATGCAACTGAAAATCTCGATCTGTTGAGTGAAAGATTCATTGTTTTCGAATTAGACCAAGTGAAAGATCACCCCATTTTGTTCCCTGTAATCACGCTGATCATTATGGAAGTCTTCATTTCCAAGATGCGAAAACTCAAAGGGATACGAAAGGTGATCTTATTGGAAGAAGCGTGGAAAGCCATTGCTAAAGAAGGAATGGCAGAATACATTAAATATTTGTTCAAAACTGTTCGTAAGCATTTTGGCGAGGCAATAGTGGTTACCCAAGAGGTGGAGGATATCATTTCGTCACCTATCGTAAAACAGGCAATCATCAATAACTCAGATTGTAAAATTCTATTGGACCAGAGCAAGTACCAGAACAAGTTTGATCAGATACAGAAGATGCTTGGCTTGACCGATAAAGAGAAAGCACAAGTGCTGTCGATGAACAAGGCCAATGACCAAAAACGGAAGTATAAGGAGGTGTTTATTTCCATCGGCGGTCAATCTTCAAAGGTCTACCGAACCGAGGTTTCGCTAGAAGAATACCTCGCTTACACCACTGAAGAACGAGAAAAGGTGCAGGTAAACGAATATGCCAGAAAGTATGGCAGTATCCAAAAGGGAATTGCTGTTTTGGCACAAGAGATCAGAACTAGATAATATGTTATGAAAAGTACAATTGCAAAATTAGTCGTGGGTATTGTTTTGATGCTTGGCTGCTCGACTGATAAGGTGAGGGATTTTATCCCAGGCACCTATGTGAATTCCGCTGGAGGCGAGTTTTCTATTGCAGATGACACGCTAGAAGTTGAACTAATTGAAGGAAACAATTATGTCATCCATCGAAGAACTGGATTTAACTTGATTACAGAGGGTAAGCTGGGAAAACGGGAATATGAGGTGGAAGTATGGAAAACGATCTACAATGCAGAAGCCCAAAGCCTAACAGAGACGCGCAAGGGAAAGATTATCTCTTTCTTTCCCGACAAGAACTCACTCTCTATTGGTAGAAGGACATACAAGAAGATTAATTAACAAAATATTATTATGAAAATTTTTAAAATTATGAAAAAGTTTATGGTCATCCTGCCCGTAAGCGCCATGACCATATTTGTGAGTTTGCCCACTGGGGCAAATGCGCAAGTTGCGGTTTTGGAAGTGATCAAGGCAGGTGTAAAAAAAGTAATCAAAGCGATGGACCTGAAGGTGCAGCGTTTGCAGAATGAAACCATCTGGCTACAGAATGCGCAGAAGGTTTTGGAAAACCAGTTGTCAAAGCTAAAGCTCACCGAGATTTCGGATTGGACACAGAAGCAGAAGGAACTTTACAGTAAATATTACGAGGAACTTTGGAAGGTGAAATCTTCACTCATGTATTATAAGCGGCTAAAGGAACTCACCCAAAGTCAGCTTGATATTGTAGATGAATACAAATGGGCATGGAATCTCTTTAACAAGAGTGGGCATTTCTCGGTAGCTGAACTGGATGAAATGGGACGGGTTTATTCTGGCATCTTGCAAGAGAGTGTTAAAAATATAGATCAGATTTTTTTGGTAGTCAATTCATTTAAAACGCAGATGAGTGATGCAGCAAGGCTTGAAATGATCGTTGATGCGGCAAATGAGATGGATCGCAATTGGTCAGACCTTAAAAAGTTCAATAGGGAAAATAGTCTGCTATCAATCCAGCGAGCCAAATCATTAGATGAGGCGGCTAAATTAAAAGAGCTTTATGGGGTCGAGAATTAGGGTATTTGGATTAATGGTGGCTCTGCTTTTTATCACTTCACTTTCTTACGGACAGACCTATTCAGAGTTTTTCAGGCAGAAAAAAACGCAGGAAAAATACTTGCTAAAGCAATTGGCTTACCTAAAAATGTATGCTGGCTATCTGAAAAAAGGATATGATGTGGTTTCCGACGGTCTTAGTACGATCAAGGGCTTTACTTCAGGAGAGTTTGGACTACATGAGGCCTTCTTTGGTTCGCTGAAAATGGTAAGCCCAGTAATCAAACAAAATTATAGGGTGATTGAAATTATTTCTATGCAGGTGAAGATTTCAAAAATGTTTGCTGACATGGCTTTTTTGGATATAGGAAACACAAATCTTAATTATCTCCGCACTGTTAACGCTGAGATACATTCAGAATGTAACAAGGATTTAGACGAATTGATCCTCATCATAACTGCATCAAAAGTTGAAATGAGCGATGATGAAAGACTGATTAGACTTGCGAAAGTGCATAGCTCGATGAGCGAAAAAACCGAGTTCAGTTTAGGCTTATATGCTGAAGTAGAGGGTTTAAGTAAAGCTCAGAAAAACGAAAAATCAGAAATCATTAAAATGAGGAGGCTTTATGAAAAGAATTAGAATTTTTTTGGGATTGATATTGTTACTAGGCGGCAATGTCTGCTTTGCCCAGTCGCAGGAAGCTACACAGCTGTTATTGAACGTGGAAAAGCTTTCGCAACTCAAGAATATACTTACTGACATGAAGAAGGGTTACACAATAGTTTCCAATGGCTACAAATCTGTAAAGAACATTGCCGAGGGCAATTTTTCATTGCATGAGGTATTTTTGGATGGACTGATGTCTGTATCACCAGAAGTCAAAAAATATGCGAGGGTGGCGGACATCATTTCCTATCAAAAGAATATTCTCACAGAATACAAGCGTGCATTTAAGGGGTTTGCCTCTGCCAATGTTTTTTCGGTAGATGAGCTGGATTATCTTTCAAGGGTATATGAAAACTTATTTGATCAAAGCCTGCAAAATATCGAAGATTTAACAATGGTCATCACATCGAGTAAGCTAAGAATGAGTGATGATGAGCGGCTGAAGGCAATTGATAGGATATTTGTAGATACCCAAGACAAGTTGATGTTTCTGCGGAATTTTAACTCAGAGGCGAATATGCTCTTGCTTCAAAAAAAACAGCAGAAAAAGGAAATTTCCCAGCTCAAAGGCCTTTACTGATATAATCTAGAAATTATGAAAAAAAAGATTTTATGGAGCGCTGGTCTAGCGCTAATGGGAACGGTTTTGCCATTACTTACTTTTGGGCAGGGTATTTCTGATAGTCTGCACGGGATGCAACCCGTTTTGGATAAGGTTTACGGTGAAATGATGCCGATGTGTGCCAAGCTTATTGATGTAGGAAGAGGGCTGGCAGGTTTTGGCGCCCTTTGGTACATTGGTTCGAAGGTATGGAAGCAAATTGCCCAAGCAGAGTCGATTGATTTTTATCCGCTACTGCGTCCATTTGCCTTGGGATTGGCAATATTGATGTTCCCTATGGTGATTGGTTTGATGAATGGAGTACTCTCTCCTACAGTTTCGGTCACTAGGAACATGGTAAAGGACTCGAACAAGGCAATCGAGCGTTTGCTCGCACAAAAGGAAGCGGCGATGAAAAAGACCAAAAAATGGCAGGTGTATGTAGGGGATTCTGGGGATGGCGACCGTGATAAGTGGTATAAGTATAAACATCCAAAAGACCCGAATGGTGATGATGAAGGCTTTTTAGATGGGATAGCAAATGACATGAGCTTTTATATGGAAAAGCAGCAGTACAATTTTGAAAATTCGATCAAAAAGTGGATGAGCCAGGTGCTGGAAGTTTTGTATGCCTCTGCCGCATTATGCATTAATGTGGTGCGAACATTTATGTTGATCGTAATGGCCATACTGGGCCCTTTGGTTTTCGGCTTTGCAGTTTTTGATGGTTTTCAACAAACCTTAACGGTTTGGATTGCTAGGTATGTAAATATTTTTCTTTGGTTGCCAATCGCCAATATTTATGGCAGCATATTGGGCAAGATTCAGGAAAACATGCTGCGTTTGGATATCTCCCAAATTGACTCCGCTGGTGATACCTTCTTTTCTTCAACCGATATAGCTTACCTCATCTTTCTGGTTATTGGTATAGTGGGCTACTTCTGCGTACCATCAGTTGCAAATTATGTGGTACATGCAGGCGGAGGCAATGCGGTTGTTCAAAAAGTAAATTCAATCATCATTGGCACATCCTCAGCTGGAATGAGCGCAGGATCAGCAGGTGTGGGTATGGCAGCAGATGCCCTTGGCGATGGGGTTCGCGAAATGAGGCAAGGTTATGCTGCAGAATCTACCGGCAATTATTTTCCAGATGGTGGAAGTTCGCATCAGCGGGACAAACTTTCGGGCAAGTAGATTATTGTTCATTTCCTTTTTATTAACTAAAAAACAAAACAAAAATGTTTACACAATTTAAAAATATAGATACTGCCTTCAAGCACATCAAAACTTTTAGCCTGTTTCTGATTGCAGCCTGCATTTTGGTCTCTGGCTTTGCCATTTATAAGAGTTTTGATATCATAAAGACCAATAATAAAAGGATTTATATTCTTGCAAATGGGAAAGCATTGGAGGCCATTTCAGCAGAGCGAAAGGATAACATTGGGGTTGAGATAAGAGACCATGTGAAAATGTTCCACCACTGGTTTTTTACGTTGGATCCAGATGAAAAGGTTATACAGCGTAATATGTTATTGGCACTGAACCTAGCTGACCAAAGTGCGAAAAAATCCTATGATAATCTTAAGGAACAGGGATATTTTACGAATCTGATTTCCGCCAATATTTCACAGGAAATCACGGTAGACTCCATTGATGTTAACTTGGATGTTTATCCCTATTACTTCAAGTGTTATGCCACCCAGCAGCTGATCCGATCTACCTCAACCTTGGTTCGTCATTTAGTAACCCAAGGGTATTTAAGGAGTGTTTCAAGATCTGACAATAACCCTCACGGATTTTTGATCCAGCGTTGGGAGACCGTAGAAAACACGGATATTTTAAAACCTTAGCTTATGAAATGGTTTAAAAAGGAAAGGGAAAATGATCCCTCGGTCGAAGTTGTAGCGCAAAGGATTGCTTCAAAAATTTTAAAAGTTCAACGAAGGCTTGCTGACAACCTTAACACGAAAGCTAAAGATATACCAAAGAAAAAGTTAGCCATTATGCTTGGCTTTATTGCATTGGCATTTGGAGGCTATTCCCTTTGGCTGATACTAAGCCTATTTAGATAATCAATTATTAATTAAAAACAGATTTTATGGAAACAAACAAGAAAACAAGAGACAAAAGGGAAATCCTTTTGGTAGTGCCACTAATGTTCATGCCCTTTATGGCACTGGCATTCTATGCCATGGGTGGAGGCAGCGGTGTAAAAATAAACGCTGCCCTCGCCAGTAAGGGAATCAATACCACGCTTCCAGACGCAAGCTTTAAGGCTGATGAACCAGTAGATAAGATGGGCTTTTACGCCAAGGCTGGTAAAGATACTTCTATTGATACAAATGGTACTTCCATAGCTGATAAACTTGGCAATCTGGGAGATGCCGATTTAAAGACCATGGAAATCAATTCGAAACTCGCAGCACTCAACAGGGAAATCAATGCTCCGGTTGTAGGTGCGCCAGAAACGAAGGTCAAGAGAGGTCTCGAAGCTGGAGCAAGTACGATGAAAAGCGATGTAGATAGGTTAGAGCTCCTGATGAAATCAATGCAGGATGAAAAGCAAAGAGATCCTGAAATGGACCAGATGAACAATGTGTTGGATAAGATATTAGATATCCAAAATCCAGCTAGGGCGCAGCAAAAAGTATTGGGGAAGATTTATTCAGGGCAACATTCTGAAAAATTTTCAGCCATTACTGCATTAGTTGATGGAAGTCAAAACGTAGTACAGGGCGGATCGGTAAAATTAAAACTTACAGATTCTATTCTGTTGTCTGGAATAGTGATCCCAAAGGGTCATTTACTATTTGGGCTTTGCAGAATTGTAAATCAAAGGCTTTTGCTTGATATTAAGAACATCCGCTTGGGCAATCAAATTATTCCGGTCGATCTTTCAGTTTATTCGCTCGATGGTATGCCGGGTATTGATGCACCAGATGCAGTTTTTCGTGATGTGGCCGGATCGGGTGCTGAAGATGCAATCGGAGGCGTACAAATCTATGGATTAGACGGCATAGGCGGTCAAGTTGCGGGTGCGGGTATTGATGCTGCGAGGTCTCTGCTCTCTAAAAAGGTACGTGTAGTAAAAGTAAGACTGAAAGGAGATTTTCCAGTTTTGCTACGTGTAAACAAGGAGCTTTAGCATGAAGCAACTGCTAGAACACCTAAAAACAATTGGACTTTCGGACGAGGAATTGCCTAAGCAAATTACAGCCTTTATAGGCGATGAAGTTCCAGTGGTGATTAGCAGAAATTTTTTAGATAGTGAGGTAAAACTTTCTTTAGAGATAAAAGCGAGGGAAAAAGGTGAATTGGAACTTTTGGGGTATGAGCTATGGAAACATAGACCCGTTGAAATTCCACAGCATTTTAATAATGGAACACCGACAAGACCGATTGAGGAACTATTGAAGTTAATTAATTTCCCATCAGAACTACCCATGGATTTTATCTCTCGTCTAGATGAAAATAAGGCATACGATCAGATTGCGGGGGTATTCCAAGAATTTGATCACCTTGAATTTTTTCTCTTGGATGAGGCAGATGAAAATGAAATTAAGCAGGTAAGGGAAATGGTGGATAGCTTGCTGATTAAATATGGTATTGGAAATGGGCTGGAGAATTACCTCTTAACCATTGATGAAGGATATTGGAAGAATAAGTTTTATGAGGTTTTTTCTTTTCCGCCAGAATTGCACACTGGGGTTGTGCTTAACAAGATTAATGACACGGGAAGCGTTACAGGCATTAAGTGATTTGGCTATGTTCGATCCCCCAAAAAAATTGATTATGAACTTAAATAATTTAGAAAACCTCCGCGAGGAGATGGCAAAATTGGGCTTTAAAAAGGAGCTCATTGAGCAGATGGAAGAAAAGATGAAAGCCAACGTGGCTGATTTCAAATTGTATGATTCCGTGGAGGCTACTCGTGGCAGGGTAGATATGACATTGTTCTTTAAGCAATCGAGCCAATCAGATTATTATTACCTGAACAAATTTGAGGTTTGCCATGAAAAAGGGCAGGCTATTCCAGATGGTCACAAGATAATGGTGCTGATGCAGATGGAAGGTGCTGATAAGGGAATAAGCAAAGATTTACCAAATATTTCTGAAGGGATCGCTTTTTTTAATTCAAGAAAAGGGGTGCTAACTGAGCATAATGGAGTATGTCATTTAGCCGTAGGTAAGGATGCCAATCATGCTGTGAAATTAGCAACGATGGAAAATGGAAAAGTAAACTATCTACAGAAAGAGTTTGCGCAGACCTACCGTACCTCTCCTATTAATCAAACAATCTATGTAGAAAAAGGTAAAGGGTTTTCTGCCGAACAGGCAAGTAACTTGATCCAAGGGCGTGCGGTATATCGTGATGATATGGTTAGCCAAGCAGGGCAACAATATAAGGCCTGGATCAAACTGGATTTTGATGTGCCGAAAGATCGTTTTGGAAATTTTATGATCAACCAGTACACCGACCCTGCATACGGATTCGACCTTTCTAAGGTGCTGGATAAGTTTGAAATCAAAGAATTGGCAGATCCTGTTAAGCGTGAAATTTTAGAAGGCAGTATTCGCAATGGAAATCGACCAACCGTTACTGTCGAAAAAAATGGAGAAGTTGTTAAACTTCAATTGGAAGCCGTGCCACGTTATAGTCAGATTAACCTTTACACCAAAGAAGGACGACCTGAAAAACGTGAGCAGTTTTTAAAAGCAGCGGACTTTAAACAAGAATATGCTGAAAGCAGAAATAAAGCTCAAAATAAATCTAAAGGACAAGGCCAAGGAATTGGTGTCTGATAGTTGTTAGTTTCTGTATACTAAAAGGGTTGCCAATTTTTTTGGCAACCCTTTTTTGCATAAGATTATCTGAGTCTATTAGCCTCTTAAATATTATTTCTAGTTCATTTAAAATAGCTACAAGACCTAAAAATTACATCTTCATATTATCTTCTTTTTTGATTTTATTGTCCTGTTCCAAAATCATTTTATGATCGGATTCAATTTTTTTATGATCAGCCATTAGCATGTCATGATCTTTCATCATTTGATTATGCTCCGTTTTTATTTCTTCATCAGGTGTTTTACCTTCGGCAAGTTTTTTTTCTAATGCTTCATGTGCCGTTATAATGGCTTTATGTTTTTCAATTAAAGCGGTATGACTTTCTAGCAATTTTTTATGCTCGGCTTCTACTTTATTATGAGCACTGCTGTCGGCTTCCTTCATAGCATTGTGCTCAGTTACAAAAACAGCATGTTCGCTTTCCATTTTTTCATGCGCTTTTTCCAAAATAGCTTCATCGGCTTCAAGTTTAGCGTGGTCGGCGCTGAATTGTTTTTGCAATTCAGCGTTTATATTATTACAACTTGCAAATAATAATGTAGTTGATACAGCAATTACACTTGCGATTGTTGTTAATTTCATGGTTATTTTTTTAGTGGTTATAGGAATGTTTTTCAGTTTACATCTAAGTAGTTAAAAAAGTCCAGAATTACCTCTGGACTTTTAAATACTATAATCTATTTTATACTTACCGGAATTGCAGCTGAAAAATCTGTGCTTCCTGGGGCTTCAGTGCCATTTTTCGCGCCTGGCTGATGTCTTAATACAACCTGTAGTGAACCAGACGAGATAGCTCCTGCAGCAGCAGTTCCCTTAATCCCAATTTCCAGATTGTTCTTATCCTTGTCAGTTCTAACCAGTGTTAAGTTCAACCCTGTCGCTGGCTTGTAAACCCATAAATGCTCGAATGACTCAGAAGTAATTTCACTCAGAACATTACGATCTGCAGGGGCAGCAGTTTCATTGAGCACCTCTGATACTTCAAAGTTATATGAAGTATTTGCCTTAAGGTTTAGTGTGCCGATTGTTGGGGCAACACCACCATCCCCATCAGGGTCTGTCCAAGTTACCGTAGCAATGTCACTAGCATTAGTTGAATTAGTAAACTTGAGAGATACTTTTGTGATCAGCTCGTTTTCATCTGGCTCTGGAACTTCTTTGTCTTTTTTACAAGCTGAAATGCTCATTACAATTGCCGCTGCGGCAATTAATCCTAGTTTTAATTTGTTTTTGATCATGATTTTTGTGTTTAATTGTTGCTATTTTTATTATTTCCAAATGGTATTTTAAGTCTTAATGTGATATTTCGACCTAGGTCGGCACTGTAGTATCTAAACCTGTTCAGGTAATCGCGATACTCCGTATTAAGTGCGTTGTTAACACTCAACGAAATATTCCATTCGTTCCCCCTAACCTTGAGGGTAGAGGATATATCGGCATCAAGTAAAGTGTATGCGCTAGGCGCAGGTGCAAAGTCTTGATTATCTCTAACTCTTGATTGTTTGGAAACATGCGTAGCAGAAAGTTCGAAAGTTGTCTTCCCCAAGCCCTTGGTTTCTAAAAGATGATAACTTAATGTGCCAGAAACCTTATCTGCCGGAATATAAATAAGGTGATCCCCGCTCTTTTTATCATATGCCCGAACCATTGCATATTTTCCTAAAAACGTGAAGTGCCTGTTCAATTCATAAGCTAACGATAGGTCTGCGCCAGTAAACCTGGCATCAAGTTGAACAAATTTGTTAGAAAGGAAACCCCCTCGCTGGGTAATTTCAAAAATTGGTTTCCCCTGCGCATCAAGTTGCGGCTGAAGATAAATGTAGTTGTCGATCAGGTTCCGATAGACATTAAATTCCCCTGTCAATTTCCCAGTTTGCCTTACCAGACCTGCTGATAAACTGATAGATGACTCCTCCTTCAATGATCGGTCGCCCCGTTCAAAAGAAGCGTTGCCCTGATGAACACCTTCGATAAAAAGTTCATTGATAGCTGGTGGGCGCCAGCCTTTTGCTATTGTTGATGTTAATTTGAAAGCGTGCGGAAGCTGATAAGATGCCCCAACGGTTCCTGATACTTGGCTGAACCGAAATTCTGGATATTCAAACGGGCTATTGCTATCCCTCGGATTAACTCGTTTTGTAACATCCATATTCTTGTGATCATAGCGAAATCCCGCCTCCAAGCTCAGGTTTCCAGATGAGTAGCGCTCGATAAAATATGCGGCACCATTTAAACTGTTAAAAAAGGGGATAAGGTAGGCACCGTCATAAAAATTTTGTTGGTAGATTGCATTCACTCCAATTTTACCAACCATTCCTAAAAGCTTTTTATGCTCAAAGGAAATATCTGCAACCTGTGTGCTGAGGTCAAAACGGTACTGGTAGGTATCTTCACTTGATCCCCGAACCACGTCGAATTCTTTTCGGAAGTTTTGCTGATAACTGTACTGTACACTGATCGTGCCTACGTCTTCAAAGCGGTATGAACCCTTGATTTTTGCAATGTGATGGTTTACCTCTTGATAAGGCCTTTCTATTGTATAGTTTAGATCAGATTTATAGATGTCGAGCGGCTCATTTCTGCCAATGGCGTTGTCCCTGTCTTCTGTGCTGCCCACATTAGATCCGCTGAATATACCGAGCTTGGTATTGAAACTACTCGCATATAATTCTGCCGAAAAACTATTCTTTCGATAGCCTAATGTTAAAGCACCGTTATACTCCCTTAAACCTGTATTTTTTAAATAATAATTCGCAGTTTTCGAGTTGCCTGCGATACGCCCAGTTCCCTGTGCCCTCCAACTGAACTCGTTGTTTTTTCCAGAGCTACCCTCAAGAGAACCCGAAAATGCTCCAAGGCCGCTATTGCTCATCCCTACAAGATGAAGATTGCCGCCCAATCCGCTTCTGTAGCCAAGTGGTGCAGGTTCAACCAACACCACGCCTCCAATTGCATCGGCACCATACATCACACTTGCTGCACCTTTAATCACAGTTAGTTGACTAGCAATAAATGGATCTACTTCTGGTGCATGTTCGCTACCCCATTGCTGACCTTCTTGCCGTACTCCAGCATTGTAAACTAAGACACGGTTTCCATACAGGCCCTGAATGATAGGCTTTGATATATTTGGTCCAGTTTGAATTGAATTTACTCCCGCAATTGCTTTAAGTGCTTCTCCAAGCGACACGCCTTTTGTCATCTCTAGGGCAGTTCCAGTAAGCTGACTAGTGGTCTGTAACGGTCTAGCTTCTGTTTTTGTGCCTCTCACTTCTACACTTTTCAGTGTGGTTGTTTTAGGATTGAGTACTACTTGTAGCTCTTTGTTCGCACCTAACGTAAAAACGATATGTTTTTCTGCAAAGCCGACATTTGAAACATGGATATCGTAGTTTCCTTGGCATAAGTTTGACAAAGCGAAATATCCATTGCTATCAGTCAACACCGTAGTGCCAGAGCTACTAATGGATACGCTAGCGCCAGTTAAAGGAGTTTTATCTTTACTATTCAGCACATAGCCAGATACTTTCAGTTGGCAGTTTTGCGCCTGTGAGTTAATAGAAGAAATAAAAAATAAGAAAAGGCTAAATAGCCTAAGAAAGGTATTCATTGATCCTGTAAATGAGTAAAAGCAATATAAAGAGTGTTTATACTGTTGTTACAGGAGGTGCTTTATTTGAAAAATGAAAAAATTGATTTGAAAATTCTGGATTTGAATAATCAAGATATGATGCTGGAATAGGCTTATCGCATACAAAGGTGAGGTGCCTAGGTAAATCAGTTTCGAAGGTTACCTCAAATGGATGGCAACATGGTTTCTCATACTTTTTAACAACTGTTTGACCTTGCTTTTCGTTGGCAGAATAATGATGTTTGTGGAAAATCTGATAAAAAGGCAAAATGGAAAGTTGCATCGCAAAAAGCAATACTAACGTAACCAATCTATACAAACCTTTTTTCTTCATTTATTGTAAATCCTCAATTATCCAAATTTAACGAAAATTATATTGGAAAATAACAGTTATCTGCCTAAATAGTTTCTTTTCTTCTTTGGGCGATTGTAACAAATTGATATGACACCCACAAATGTGATAATCATCCCACACATAACAAGATAGGGAGCCAGTAGTTTTTTAATACCTATTGGACGGTGGTGTTCCACAAATGTCATTGGATCGGGTATGATTTCCATCACTTCTAAAATTCCTAGGCCAATGCCAGTTAACAAAATAATAAGTCCTGTGATGAGATATTTCATTTTGTGTTTTCGATCTTAAGTTTATCGCCGTTAATAATTAGTTTAAGTGAGAAGTACCACCATTGTATAAATATTTGCTATCAAAAAGAAAGTCGGTGCAATCATTCTTTGAAAAGAAATCTGCCTTTTGTTAAAGAAAAGGATGGCAACGCATAAACAGGAGCTCAAACAAAGTAATACTCCTGCTGATATAAGTATCCCTTCAAACGTGTCGGTAATGAGCAGGGCCATAGTTACCACATATTGAAGAAACATTGCTTTGAGCGGTACCTCTACTTTTTTTGTGCTTTCTTGCCCATCTTTCCACCAAAACATCCGATCAATTACCCGTGGTCCCACCCAAACCATCGCACTGATTGTGGAAACCAAAAGCAGAGAGATAATAATTGCCATCCATTTCCCTCCAGAAGGACCAAAGATAGCTTTGGCCGAGACAGCTCCAACCTCAATCACTCCGTCCAAACTTTTTATTGGAACTGTTTTCAGAAAGACAAAATTTAAGAGTACATATAAGATGGTAACCACTGCGGTGCCGATCAAGATTGATCTGGAAATGTTTTTTTCAGGGTTTTTGATTTCGCTAAAAATATACACACAAGCATTCCACCCCGAATAGGCAAAGGATACATACACCAACGAAACGGCAAAGCCCTTGCTCGCAACTAGGTCGAACTGGGCTATGCCTAAATCAAGAGGGTTTGCAAGTTCCGAAGAGAATAGGCCAGCGCCGATGAACATGAGTAGAATGATAACTTTAATCACTGTTGTAGCCAATTGAAAGCCACTGCCTAGCTTTAAACTAAAACAGTGGAAAGCAGTAACAATACTTATTAGGATGATGGAAAGCCATTTTCCGGGAATCCCTGTATAAAATTGCCCAAAATATTTACTGAAGGTAATAGCAGCTAGCGCTACGGGCGCAGCAAATCCTGCAAATATGGACACGCCACCCGAGAAAAAACTGAGCACTTTTGGATAGGCCGACCTGATGTAATGGTATTCTCCTCCCGATCCAGGGTATAAACGTGCCAACTCAATATAGCTTAACCCACCGCATAAGGCAACTATGCCCCCACAAAGCCATAGCAACAAAAGCACACTAACTGAGGGGAGTGCAGCAACCTGAAAGCCCAAACTCGAAAATACCCCAGTGCCAACCATATTTGCTACAACCAATGCGCATGCCGTAAAAAAGCCTATTTTCTTATGCTGCATTCTTGATTAGTTTCTTCAGTAATTTGTAATATTCGACAGATCCGTCGGCACGTTGGAACTTCTTTCTTACCTTTTCATATTGTAGTAGATAAAATTTAGCCCTGTTCAGGATGGTACTGTCAACTTCGTCGGGTTTGTAGCCTTGTGGAACGGCATATACAAAATGCCCCCTTATGGCGCTGAATACTGGAATCTGGAAAAAGTCCCGTTTCACGAACACGCCAGTTTTGTCATTACTGATAGAAGCCACAGTAAAAAAATCAACTGCATGTTCTGGATAGCCGAACAGGTAACCGTAGGCCCTAAAGCGGTTGTACTTATGCTCGTATTCAGTTGTATTTACTAAGATTTCGGGGCTGGTGCCTGGAACAAAACCGAACTGTCCGAAAAACGATTGCTCGGCTTTTAAGAGCGAATCTACAAGCGACCTTCGATTTACCGTAATCTGTATTGGGCGTGAATCTTTCTGTGTAATGCGATAAGGGCTAATCATAAATTTTAAATCCCCAAAATTGAGCGAATTTACGATCTGCTGATAGCGTTTTAATTTTTTAAGGTCTTCACTGGTGGTATCTGTAATCCTACGATCTCCTCGACGAAGCGTATCCGCAGTGGTAATCTTGAGGTAAAGTTCTGTTACGCTGCTCATTGGTTTAAGCCCGCTAACAACTGTAAACAGACCCTCGTTATCGAGTACCTTCTTAATCAGGGTATCAGCAAGCTGTTTGTCGGTTTGCGACAACTTTTTATAGGTACTAGCGTAGCGCTTCGATTGCTGAGACATTCGTGTACTGCTACATGAGGCTGTAACGATAGCAATTAACAGTATGGATAAAAGATTTCTGTATTGTATTTTCATTTTAAAAAATTAAGTTAAGTGATAAGTTTGCAATACTCCTGCTACCAAAATCAACCGTATTAACCAAATCAATTCCAGTTTTTAACTGATAGGATACATTAGCGTTGCGATAGGTAACCGAAAGGTTGAAAGCTCCCTTGAGGTAATCGGCAGATGCAAATTGATAATATGGTGTTACCAAAATGGGCGAAAGCTGCGTTGGGCGATTAATGATGATTTCTTTTTGAAGGTTAAAATGGTAACCTAATTTTAGTTCGCCACCAAATGTGGTTTTTTTGGTGAGCTGATTGATCATTGAAAATCCTGCATCTTGATGAAGCATCACACTTGTCCAATCCGTTTTTGCGATACCTTCATTGTAGTTGGTATAACTTAATCCAGGATAGACTGCAAAATTGAATATATACCTATCTCGTTTTTTCCAATAAGCTATTTTGGTATCCACTCCAGAAAAATAGTAAGCTGGGTTAATTGCGCTAAAAACAGGATCAAAACCAGTTCCATCTCTGAACCAAGCCTTAGCGCTTGCGTTAAATCCATTTTGATTTGATCCACTTGTGTAACTGGCAAATGCTTCTCCCTTAAATTCATCCAAACCACCAATAAAAATTGGCTTTGCTATACCATCGTTTACATCTTGGGTTTGGTAGCCATACCGCAGTCCGAAAAGAAACTCTACATCGTTTTTATAAAGGTAATCCGCCCCGAATAAATAACCATATCCTTTGGTAAATCGCTGTGCGGTAACAACAGGGCCTGCCGTAAATTCTCCATAACCCCTTAAACTGTAAATAATGGGATTTTGATCTGCATAATAACCAGTTTCAACCATTTCATCCATATAGCTATAACCCGCTAGGATAGATAGGGTATTGTACAATCCGAATTTATAGGCTAATGATGGCTGTATGGTATAATTTAATAACCTGTTTAGCGGTTTTGGATCATTATCTCTAGAGTTTTGCTCGGTTTCATAATCTAGCTTTATGGCTGTTTGCCATTTCTTAGTGCTCGGCATTACAATTTGTAAGCTTGCATCCAACCCATCGCCTCGCCAATTTCCACCAACTGCATCAGCAGTAATAAACGGATTGCCGCTGTAAGGTCTAGCAACATTTGCATACTTAATGCTATCCCTATAATTTTTTCCATAGCTAAACGAACCATAGAATAGCCAATCTCCCACCTTGCTAAGTCCAGTTGCTCCAAAGCCAAAATTGCGCTGCCGTTTAAAATCTTGCGGTCGCCTAAAAGTTCCATTTGTGAGTTCAGCCCTTAAACCAACTTCAGCGAATGTGGGTATCGCCGTATGGCGGATAAATATCGGATTTGAAGAAAGCGAAAAGGCATTATTACCAATGCCCAGGGACAATGAGAGCAAGCTATCTGTTTTTGACTGTGACCTTGCAGACAAAATTGCGCTCATCATCAGCAACAGTAAAAACCCAGTTCTTTTAAGTATAGCGTAAATAGATTTCCTCATTTCTTTAATAGTTTGAAAATCAAAAAGCCGATTAAGATCAGGAAACAAGTCATTAGGATTGACCAAATGGCCAATCCTAATGAAGGGTTAAAAAGGATAGTTGTCATTTATTTAAAATCCTTTTGGTGTTGGTGTAGTAAGTTTTTGAAAATCGTTACCACTGTTGTTCGTGTCTTGAAGTACTCTTCTTCCATTGATGGTAGTAGCCACTTTTCTTCTAAAACTTTCAGCAGTATAGGTATCGCTTGCAAATACAAAACCTGCATCAATAGCAACAGGCAAACGCTTAAAACTACCGCTCGATGCATCTTTTAAAGCTTCAAAACTATCGATTACCAAGGTGTTTGGAATTTTAACATAAGTAGTGGTACTGGTGCTGCCAGGAATGTTGGCCATCGTCAATTTGCTAAAATCGTCTGTTTTAAATATGACCAAACCCGGACCGAAAACGGTCAGTAGCCAATCAAATCCACCAGTAAAATACAATTTTTCAAGATTTGGAACTCCAGGCGCATCTGCATCGCGATTATCTGGCCTTTCGTTATAGGTTTCCCAGTCTGCCTTAGAAAGATCAACTGGAGAATTTGGATTAAGCGTGGCTTCCTTATGGTTAACCCCATCTTGGGCAATAATGATACTAGCTCCCGGTGCAAGCGGACGTTCTTTTCCCGACCCTGGAATTCTCCAAACATTTCCGGCATAACTACTGGTATTATCGGTGTTAAATGCGGTTGGAAGTGAAGTTGGATTGATTAGCCCAGAATTCCCATAAATATCAGCGATACACAATCCATCAAGATAAATTATATCGGTAGAGTTATTGTAAATTTCTACAAACTGATCTGAAAAATAAGTTCCTCCAGATGCTGTCTTTGAACCAGTATAATAAACTTCCTTGATGAGTAAACTTCCTGCGGCAGAACCTGAGAGTTGTAGTGTTATTTCTGGCGACTGTGGTGCTGAAATTACGGCATCGGTCTTAGCTGCGTTGAGTACGAGCGCTTGGGATACACCAGTAAGTGTAAGTGACTCAGCTGCACTAAGTGATTTGTTCACAGAAATGTCATAAGTGCCAGGTACAACATCTGAAAATGTAGCTACTCCTGTAGAATTGGTAAAACCAGTGATAGAACTACCACTACCTTTATTGATTAGCTTAACTTCGGTATTGGCTACAGCTTTTTGGCTATAGTTATCTGGATAGTTTACATTGATTTTAACGGTAGCCGTTTGTACAAGGTTGCCATCTCTTTTTTTGCAGCCCCAAATGGTAGTGGCTACGGCAATTAATAGGATTAAAGTAAATTTTTGTGTTTTCATTTTATGTATTTTATAGTTATAAATTGATAGTAAATTCAGCTCCAAAAAAAAGATTTTGGTTGCGAGTGGTGTAAGCCTGGGTATTGACATTAAAATAATTTCCGCGATCAGCAAGTAAGTTGTTTACGTAAAAGGAAAGCCCACTTCCGCTTTTAAATTCTTTAGTAACCCTGATATTGAAAAGCCATAAAGGTGGCGGCTTATTTGTGAGCGCAACAGTACCAGACAGTGATCTCCGCAAATCTGTGTATTGTGCCTCCATGGCCTGCTCTGTTGTGAGGTAGGTGATACTTCCCTGCTGATCGATGTATCCAACAGCATAAGGGCTAAGATCTAGACCTCGATTGGTATCTTTCCAGATGGTTTGGATAAGGCCACTTACCAGGAACCTTAATTTTGGAATCCTTGTAATAAACCTTGCACTCGTATTAAAGCGCTCTCCTTTGTTGCCAAATCCCGAACGGAAAATTGGAATTCGCTTTGGGGTAACACTGGTAAATACAGCCCTAGCAGCATCAGCTACATTTCCATCATCGTAGCTCTGGGTTTGTATCCAAGCTCCTGTAAAGTTAAAGCTGGTATTGATCTGCTGTATGGGTGGCGTGTCAAATTGAAATTCCATCCCAGTGTTTTTTATTCTACGGTTGTTGCTGGTAATATCTACTGCTGCAAAAAAAGGATCGTATTTTAAGGGTACTGGATTTAATATTGGTGGTTGTCCGATGGGAAAGCTTGTTGCTCCAAATTTGGCAACCGACAATGGAACAACTTTTCGGTCGGTGCCAAATGCACCGGTAGTTATTTCGCTAAATCCGGTAAGATAACCTATAAATCCTTTGAAGTCGTAGTCAAGTCCCAGTTCAAATTTTTCAGATTGATAAGATTTTAGCTCCTCGTTTTTGGTGTCTAAAACCACTGTTGTTAATACCACTAACCTTTCGGCAGGATTGGTAGCATAGTAATTATAGTTTACCAAATCGAAATAGCGATCGCCTGGGTACATATAGGACAGCGTAGGTGCTTTAGCCGTTATTCCATAACCAGCCTTTAGCCTAAGATTTTTAATAGTTTCTATGGCAATATTTAATCTAGGCGCCAAAATATTACCATAATCTCCCTTGAATGGGTTTTGTGGCTGTATGTTGTCATATCTTAATCCAGCATTAAAATTTACCTCTCTGTTGAATATATTGGTCGTTATCCTATCTTCTGCATAGTATGAAATCTGTAAGAGGGAGGGGATGTCTGCATAGCTTCGGGGACGGTCGCCCATACTATAGTTCTGTCTGGGTGGTCGTGTTGGGTCAAATAATCTGCCATCCCCATTATTGCCGTCATAACGATACTCCGCACCAACTACCATTTGATTTGAGAATTGATTTTTACCTGTATTTTTTGTAGTGCGAAAAATCGTTCCTTCAAGCCTTCCATAGAGTGAAAGTGGTTTTCCAGAAGTATTTACAATACTCAAATATTCTGCTTCTCCATATCTTCCAACTTGTGTAACGTTGGTTGTGGCATCAGTTACTGGGAAAAGATCTCTGGTAATGAGTTCCTGCACTAAACTTTTCTGGTTGGTATAGCTAAAACCAACATCATAACTTAACAAAGAAAACCACGAGTTCGCCGTATTTAACTTGCCGCTGCTCGAAAGCCTGATCCCCTTATCACTGCTGTATATTTTTCGCTGGTAGCGAAGGTCGTCTGGATCCTGTTTTGCATTATCGAGCGTACTAAATATTGCAATTCTATTTGTGGTAAATAATTGTTGGTTTAGCCACGGCCTGCTCCAGGTAAACTGTGTATTTATTCTGGTGTATTGAGATAAGGTATTTCTTGGGTCTTCTTCGGAGTAACTGATATTCCCATCAAAACTCAGAATTCCCTGGTTTCCTTTGAGCTTAGTACCAAAGCCAACGGATTGTTCGATAAGATTTGGATTAACCCGAGTAGTGAATTGTGGCCTAAATACGCCAGCTCTGGTATTTACCAATATAGCGCCAGTTGTTAAATCTCCGTATCTGGCAGAAGGCACACCCCGTATTACTTCTATACTTTCGATCTGGTCTGCTGGGATTTGCCTAAGATCGTTACCTCTTCCAGCTACCGAAGAAAATGGAGCAAGTGCACCTGGTGATGAATTTAAGATATTTACATTGGTCTGCAAGTTTGCATTATTGGAAAATGGGATGCCATCTAATACGACTGCCGTTCCAAGCGCATTTGCTCTAGCAGCATCGGTATTAGAAGGCACCTGCCTGATGTTGATCTGTTGTGCGGAAGAAAGATCAGGATTGAGTGCGAGTTGGCCAGGCAACAACTGTAAAGCATCTGCAAGACTTGTTGGCTGGGTATTTTTTATGGCTGTTTTATCTATAACCGATGATGACCCCACCTTTCTTCTGCCTGCGGTTACTGCTACTTCTTTCAATGCAAGGGACAGCGTTTCCATATAGATCACAATAGTAGTATCGCTCTTTAGATTGAAATCCTGTTGAATGGGTTTTTTGCCGAGTAGCGAAAAACTAATACTTTGATTTCCATCTTGTTTAAGTCTGAGCTCAAATGACCCATCATCAGCCGAGAACTTAAAATTTTGAGTTCCCAAAGCTTGGATAGACACCCCCGAAAGGGGTTTGGAATTAGATAAATCAAGCACTTTCCCTTTAAGTAAAATGGTTTTGCTTTTTTGGGAAAAGGCAATGAATGGCATTGCAAAAAATGCAATGCATAAGAAAATTCTATACATAGTGTTTAAAAGGATTTCTCCTTCCGTATTCAAAAAAATGGTTTGATTTTAATTACAACCTAAGAATTAGGTTTTGAAATGATACTTATGCTGTAGTTGGGGGACCTTTATTGGTAAAGGCAGCTATTGCTTTGGGATATATTGCAGAATGGATTGTTCCATCAATTGTTGTTGGTTCTGGTAGAAAGTAGGCTAACGAAATCTGGTTTGAAGGCAGGTATTCATTGCTTTTTTGATGCAATAAAAATTCACAGATTGCGCAATTTTCAACGTGTATATCATAAGAAGTAGTTCTTGAGATATTTTTTTCGGAAATCGCTTTATGATAATGAAAGGCCTGTATTGTGGTAATGGAAAAAATAGCACATAACAAAAGAAGGGAAATCATCTGATTGATGAAACCTAATTTCTTCCGAGTTGTCTTTTTACTTTTTACCACTGCTACAAAGTTGCATTAAAAAATTGAAAGTTTATAATTTTTTAAAATCTGATAGGGTCGTCTTTTCAAGGGTTGCCTATCATTTTTTTTATTATTTCTCAAAGGTCTCTGCTTGAATTAATGATACAGGCACATTATTATCGCCTTCTGCGAGTTTTAAAATACCCGAAATATGGATGGTTTTTTCAGAATAGGGTATTGGCTTTTTCATTTCGATCAAAATCATTGCAGGTACACCGTTAGAGCCACAATAGAAACATTGATTGATTGGGAGCGGGGAAAGTAAACAGCGATCATGCATTCTTTTGTTTTTAATTGGGATTAGGTATCCTTCAAGTTCAAAAGTTTTATTTTTGAATCTCTCCATAGACTCAGAAAAATTTGCAATTAATTGATTTTTATCGTTTAAGGTATATCTTATGCTACCTATAATATCCCAATTCAATGAGGAAACCTGATCTTTTGGATTGTGCTTTTTTTGCTGTGCAATAACGTTGTTTACTAACAACATCATAAAAAATGTAGTAAGGATTTTAAGCTTCATGGCTTTTCTTTTAATGCATCAAAGTTGCAATAAAATGGAAGAAATTCCTAAATATATTGAAGAAATACCTAGCGAATTTATTTCCTTGAAATCACTCTTACTTAGGCTTTTTAGAACAGGTTTCGCAAGTGCCAGTTGCCATTACTTGCATGGCATCCACATTAAAGTGATTTGGGATAGCTATATTCGGGATTTGGATATCAAGACAATAAATTTTTTGGCAAGTGCTACAGCTAAAGTGCAGATGCTGATCTTGATGATGATCGATGGTGCATTTTGTATCGCACATTGCGTAGTTAGCTTTTCCATCACTACCCATGATCTTGTGCAAAATTCCTTTTTCTTCGAAGGTAGTTAATGTACGATAAAGGGTTACACGATCTACCTCTTGCTTTAATGTCTTTTCAAGTTCTGGCTGCGAAACAGCAGCACTTCTACCAATAATTTGTTCGAGAACAAGCAACCTCGGACGGGTCTGTTTAAGTTTATTATCAATCAGTAGCTTGTTAGGATCTCGTTTCATCTTGTAAACTGATACAAATTTGCAATCAGTTTACAAGGTTAATCATATTACTTTGAGCAACCAAAATACTGTGATAAATTGACTTACATATTGTTTTTTGATTGATCTAATTTTTGGCCAATGTACTCGATATGTTGCTTCGGTAAGCTTGAAAAGATGGGATTAATGAAGCAATTATGCCAATTATTAGTCCAATTATCAAGAGTTTATACTCTCCGCTTATCATGATCAGTCCAGTAAGTTTTGCCTGTCCGTTATCCTGAAAGTGACCAATTAACTCTACTACAGCATGTCCGAGCGCAATACCAAGTGTTGTACCAATTAGGGTTAGGATTATACCTTCAGATATGACAATCAAAAACAACTTTGCCCTTGAGGCGCCGAGTACCCTCATAATCGCTAGATCATAACTTCGTTCTTTGAGTGAGTTATAGAGGTTTACAAAAACGCTGATGCCTGCAATGGCCATAATCAATCCAGCAAACCACTGTAGCGTATCTATACCAACCCCAATAAGGGAGAAGAGCCTTGTGCTTTCCATTGCAGGTGAAGCAGACTGCATATTCGTTGTAGCATTAACCATTCTTGGAAACATCACTACAGACATTGGCGATCTGTATTGGATTAGAATAGAAGTAAGCTCGCGATCCTGTATTTCAGGAGTTTTCTTTTCTACTGTAGAGTGGGGTTCTTTTTGCTTTTCCTCATCCTTTGGATCGTGCATCTTCCATACGCTGGCTACATTGGTCATTATCAGATTATCAGTTACATTGTCTTGTTTTTTAAGTATCCCAACAACCTTATAGGCATGTGCCTTATGTACGTCAGAACTGCCTGTTAATCCATGCGCACCATAAAAGCTATCCCCAATTTTTAGTTGATTAACCTCTGCTACATCGGCTCCGATAGTAGTCTGGAAATCTTCTTTCCAAAATTGCCCCTTTTGCAGCGAAAGGTCATAGAGGGCGATAAAGTTGGTATCGGTTCCAACGATTCTGGTACCGTTGTAGTTGTCGCCAAGTGCTAGCGGTACAGCTCGCTTAACAAAGGGACTACTCATTATTTTTTGTGCTTCGATAAGCGGTATATTTCCCGTTGGAAAATCGATGTAATAAATACTGGAAAGAATTAACTGTAGCGGACTTCCCTTGGCGCCAACCACTAAATCAATATCTTTAGCATTTCGATCTAGCTTGGAAGAAATTTGCGCTGCCGCAAGTAACAAAACACAAAGTATAGCCGAGCCAAATGCAATTAACAGTATACTTAGAAATGAAGATAGTTTTTTGGAAGTGATATGTTTCCAAGTAATCATCAGTGCGTTCATAGTTGAAAAGTATTGGTGAAGAAATGTTTGATCCTTTGGTCATGTGTAGCCACTACAAGGGTGGTTTTGTTAAGTACAGACTGCTGAAGTAAGAGCTCCATTACGCTTTCTGTGTTTAAATCATCTAGGCTAGATGTGGGTTCATCGGCAATTAACAGCTTAGGACGGTTAATTACGGCTCTTGCAATAGATACACGCTGAAGCTGACCTTGGCTAAGCTCTTCTGTACTACTTTTAAATTTTTCTCTGATGTCTAAAGAACTCAATACCTCTTTGATTCTTTTGATGTCACTTTTATAACCTGCCATTCCCTGTGCCAAAAGTAAATTCTGGCCGATAGTTAGGCTTTTGATCAAATGCGGTCGCTGAAAGACAATGCCTATATATCTCCCTCTAAATGTATCCAGCTCTCGCTCGGAAAGGGAATAGATATCAATCCCATTGAGGTATATATTTCCGTTTGTTGGCTTTAACAGACCTGAGATGTGATGCAGTAGTGTTGATTTTCCACTGCCAGATGAGCCTAGCAACAAATAATGTTGATTTCTTTCTACCCTCCAATCATCGAAATGAAGACTAGTTCCTTTGCCAAACTGGTGATGCATATCGACCGTTTGGATCACCGCACTATTTTCTAACATGGCTTTTCAGGTAAAGTTGATAGATATCTTTTGCATTTATTTTTTTGCTATGGTCATGTTTGCATCCTGGTTGTAGAATGGAAATAATGACAAGCATGGCGATAAAAATTTTTCTGTTTGTTGTTTTCATCATTGTATGATTAATTGTGGTGATCTTTCCTGCATTTATGATTAAGCTTAATATTAAGTAGATGTGAAGCAGCGATTAAGACACCACCTACCGGAATTAAAAAAGCTTCTAACCCAGCTAATAAATGTCCACAAGCGATGAAAATAAATCCCAGCATTAAAATCATAAAAGGTAGTTTTTGCCGATGTATTTTGTATGAGGTGAAGAGCGCAGAAATACCGATTAATACAGAAAGGCTTAACATCGCTAGTTCGAACAATGGATTTGAAAGAAACTCCATCCCATAAAGTGGAAGTAAAGATGCGATGATGGGAAGTGCTGCGCAGTGAATGGCGCAAGCAATAGAGGCTGTCATACCAGTGCGGTCGAGCAGGTTTGAAGGAATTCGAGTTTTCATGAGACAAATATAAATGCAATAATGTTGCATTATGGTTGTCTGCTCTCAATTCGATACCGTTAGCACTAATATTTCTTTCCATTTTGTTATATTTTGTCCTCTCTGGAGCTGTTAAAAGCAATTATTTAGGATTGTAAAATAAATGCAACATTGTTGCTTTTAATAAATTATTTAGTATATTTGATCTTCATTATAATTAGTTTAAGTTAGCAGTAGTAGTGCGGCGGGGTTGGTTTTCCGCCGCATTTTTTATGTTAAACCTTTGTCTTTATTTGTTTTTCTTAAAATCAACTAATTCCATTTCATTGAGCAAGCAAGAATTTAACTCATTGCTTAATAATCCTTTATCCAAATCCTGTCCTATAAAGACGAGTTCATTCATTCGGTCTCCAAAATCCTTGTCCCATCTGGCTTCTATATCTTTTTGGTTCATGGCAAAATCGGCATATTCCATTCTCTCTGAATAAGGCATACTGCACCACCATAAACCAGCTGGCTCCAATTTTGATGACCCTCCTGCTTGAGAAAAATTCATGGCTTGGTCTTTTTGATCAGCAATGTAAAACAGTCCCTTTGACCTGATGATGTTGGAAGGAAAATCTTCCTGTAAAAACTTCATAAAACGTTTTGGATGGAAGGGTTGCTTACTTCTATAAACCAGTGAAGAAATTCCGTAAACTTCAGTTTCTGGAAGGTGTGTTCCTTCCAATTCTTTAATCCACCCGGCAGATTGAGAGGCGGTATCAAAATCAAACATCCTGGTATCGATAATCTCTTTGATAGGGATTTTGGAGTAGCAACTCTCTATAATTTTTGCAGCTGGGTTAAGTCTATTTATCACCGCTTTTAGCAAGCCGACTTCGGTTTCGCACACTAAATCAATTTTATTGAGTAGAATTACGTTCGCAAATTCTATCTGTTCTGTTAAAAGGTTCACAATGGTTCTGTTATCACCCTCCATATCGGTCAGTTTTCTATCAACCAAAAGCTCATCGGTTCCAAAGTCTTTAGAGAAGTTGAAGCAATCTACTACGGTAACCATGGTATCTACATAGCTAAATTTGGAGAGATCAATTCCATTTTCTTCATCAACAAAAGAAAAACTTTGGGCAACGGGTATAGGCTCAGAAATTCCACTGCTTTCAATTAAGATGTAATCGAAACGATTTTCCATTGCCAATTTTTCTACTTCAATCATCAAATCTTCTCGCAGTGTGCAGCAAATACAACCATTGCTCATTTCTACCAATTTCTCTTCAGTTCTTGATAAAGTACCACCACTGTTAATGGTGTTGGCATCAACGTTTACTTCACTCATGTCGTTTACGATCACGGCAACTTTAAGGTTGAGCTTATTATGTAGGATGTGATTAAGCAGCGTTGTTTTGCCACTGCCTAAAAAGCCACTTAATATGGTTATTGGTAATTTCTTCATGTGTTTTAATTAAAATTGTTTGAGATAACTGATTTTCGCAATGGTTTGTTGCTGATGTAGACCAGTTTGCCCCAGTTGGTTATATACTAAATAGATAAAGGATTGTGGTCTGTATTCCCAGCTAAACCGAGAATTCCACCGGCTGCTTGCGGTTGCCGTGTTGTACTGGTAAAATAGGTTAAACTGTAACCTAGGGTTTAATGCCATCCTTACATTTGGCACCACAAGCTGTGTAGTTAAATCATTTTTATCAATACCTATATTCTTCAATTTATTGTATTCGTAATCGATACTAAACGCCAGTTGAGCAAGAGGTGCATACCTTACATTTCCTGTAAAACTGGAGATATTGCCATCGTAATATCCACCATGATTGAGGTAGATGCCATAAGAGAACTTACTGCTACGGTCGCTGTAGTATTCGAGGTTTGCCTGCGTATAGTTATAACTTCCTTTCGGTATGGTTAAGCCCAATGGGTTAAATTCCTGGTCTAAACGTTGCAGGTTAAAATGTGCCGAAGCAATTAATTTGCCACCATCATTAAAAACCAGAAAGATGGGATAGACTTTTATCAATGCTTCTTGTAGGTTTAGGTTTGCAGGATTTTGATAGCTATCTAAACTTACACCAGGTTCCCAACTCCTTATAAATTTTGGTAGCCAACTTACTTTTCTTCTCAATAAGTACACATCCAGATAGTTATTGATATAATTGTTCCTTGCTACAAAACCGAGCGCTGGATTATAATTGTTAGAAATAAAGGTAGTACTGTACAATAAGCCCATACCATTGCTGTTATAGCTCAGTTTGGCGGTAGCTGCGACACCATCGGCAGGTGTGATACCCTTTGTTTTTGTGCCGCTGAATGTATAGTCTAGGCTAAGTTTATCGCTAATTCTATTAAACCCTGTTATCGAGGCGCTACCATTAGATGTTCCATTATCTGCCTGTTGCTGGTTTCCAGTTAGCAGCAGGCCTATATTATTTGCTTTACTATAATTCTTGATGAGCCTTGCAACAGCAATATTGCTAGCGAGAGAATTGTTGTCGTTTCTTTGATGTACGTACAAGGCACCCAAACTGTATGAGGTGTTTTTATCGGTATACCTCAAGCCCGCATCGATAGGTATAAGGTCGCCATTTTGGTCTAAACCTATGGAACGACTGAAAAAAGGTTTAAAATTACCCACACTTCCGGCATCAAATAATCCAGCATTCTCTAAGAAAAACTGTCTCCTTTCGGGAAAAAGAACAGAAAATCTTGTCAGGTTGTTAACCTGTCTATCCGCATCAGCTTGTGCAAAGTCTGTATTAATCGTTACATCAACCGTGCTGTGTACATTAGGGTTCCATTTAAACTCTCCACCAAATTTAGATTGTAGTTTCTTGCCTCCATCTGGATGATCTGTATAGGTGGCTACCGTATAAGGATTTACCTGTATATTGGTGGATGGCTTAGGAGGTTCAATCCCTTCCAAAAGCGCTGTATAGGTCATCCTATAGCTATCTGTGCTCCTAGGGTAGCCAGGAAAGGCGCTGGTTTCGTTTGTTCTTCTTGCAATTCTAACAAAGTTGATGCCCCAGATGCTTTTCCCATCCTTTGCATCCGGGTAACGTAGTGTTTTCCACGGGATAGCCATTTCACAGCTCCAACCATCATCGTTTATCTGACTTCTGGTGTTCCATAGCGCATCCCAATCCCTATCGAATATGTTATCATCAAATGATTGTAGGTCTCTTTGGGCTCCGTAAGGGTTAGTTTGAAAAACCATGGCATTGCGTTTACCATTGAAAGGATCTATGGCCACACCAAAAAGGTCGTTATCGAAAAAGCCGAAATCCCTGCGTAGATCTTGTACCCGAATACCATTTTTGCCGATACTATCGCTGCAATAGGCGGCTATATAAAGGTATTTTTCATCGAACAATATTTTAACAATTGTTGAATAGTTGGTAGGCTTTCCCTGATTGGGGTCAACTTGTACAAATCCATTAACTGGTATTGCCATCTTCCAGGCCTGCTCATCAATTTTGCCATCAATAGTAATCGGTGTATTGGTTCTTAGTGCCTGCAATTTAACCTGCTGAACAGGTGGTGGGAAATTGCCTGTTCTGTCAACTTCTTGTGCAAATGAATGTAAACAAAGGCTTGCCGATAGTGTAGCAACAAGGAAAAAGAATTTACAGGTTTTTTTTTGCATTTTATTTTTTTGCAGTGCTTTTAATGGATAAATATTCCTTAAAAGAAAGTCTGTTATTGAAGTCGTCAACAGTCATTTTCTGATTAGTGAAATATTTATTGGTTAAATCTTCTTTAATTAACTGAACAAAAGCCCTAACACTTTTTAGGTATTCTGTAAATGCAGTTAAATCAGTTTGTGTTGTCTTGGTAAATGATTGCTGGCATTGGGTAACTGGATTTAAAAAGTTCCATTTTCTTATAAAATTTTCTCTCTGCGCCACTTGTTCTAAATAGCTTTTTAAAACAACGTCGGCCTCTCTGTCGCTTAATTCGCCGCTAACTGCGTAAGCTTTATTGAAAAGCAAATGGTCAGAAGTATCTGTATTTTTATATTGAGGATAAAGCTTGGTGAATGCTGATAACCTATTTTTTAAAAGTATAGGTTCTGGATTTAGCTGAACCCTGCGGATGTACTTACTAAAAACCTCTGTGCTAACAGGGTATTTTGAATTTGCCACCGAATTGATAATTGCAGGTAAACCAATGGAGAGAAATATCCATAGCGTTGACAGTAATATGGCAGTTTGTACCGATGATTTTTTTAGCTGTACGACCAAAAATATAATCAAAAACCAAACTATGATATACAAATTAGCAGTTACGCTGTAACTAAGCCATTGTGATAAACTGAGATCATCGAAATAGGCAACTGAAATCAACAAAATGCCGTTGAGCAGTATTAGGGTTGATAGTAAATAAAAAAGTATTTTTAAATTAATAATCTTTGATGCCGAACTAGTCGAATCAAGAAGAGCAAAAGTACCGCTTTCCACTTCTTCCGATCGGATATTGAATTTAAATGCAATCATAAATAGGGGAAATAAAAATATGATTACAAACGCCAGATCTAGGTTGCCAAAAAGCAGCTTAAATGGACTGCTTATTTCATTTTTGAAAAACCGCATATAGAAGCTAAAAGGTTCCATTTCGTGATAATAGGGATAAACATCTCTATTGCCAATTGCCATAAATGATGAAGCAGAGGGCTCCCAAAATGTTGTCCATCTTTTGTTTGGCGAAATCAACGACCAAGATGGGTCAGTAAGCTTACTGTAGTCCCATTTTTTATCAGCACTACTCGTATCTGGATAATGCATTTGGTTGATAATTCCATCGAAGACTTTTTTCTCTTTCACAATGGTTTTATCGATGGTGTCTTTTTGCTGCCGTATTATATTTCTTCCATTTATTAATGCAATTAGCGCAATAGAAAATAGCAGGGCATTGGCGATCCAAAATGCAGAGCTCATTTTTACTTTCTTCCATTCAAAAGTAAATACAGTGTGAATTAACATAGTTCTTAAATTTTTTGTGCCGTTATTTTTATTAAGATTACACTTACCAGCATTAAGAAAATTAATGCAATAAAATCTAGTAAATGGTTTTTAAATACCTTTAATGTGTCTGCATTTTTGTACGCAAAATCTGGGATATGGCTAAATAGTTTTTTGCCTGTTTTATAGGTATTAAAATCTCCTTCTTTAGAGTTTTTTGCCATGTCTTCATTCATGGCTTGAACGAATTGCATCCGATATATTTCTGCATCCTTACGAAACGCTATCTCATTCGATAAATCGGTATTACTGAGACCTATGGATAGATTTTTAATGCTTAGAAGCGGGTTTAAAAAACTAGCATAAGTAAAAATGTTCTGCTGTTTTTGTAATGCATTGCTCAAGCTGTCAAAATGATTGTTATAGACTTTACTGCTATACTTTTCACCTTCCATCATAACGAGGCCTTCAATGTTTACAGGAAGCTGACTAGTGCTATCTACCTTGTGTTTTTTAAGAAGGTCGGCTGTAAATTTTTTAGCCCTGATATCGCTGGTGTTATGTCCATCCATGCCATTTATGATGTCATTTCTAACCGCTTCTTTAAAAGCGGTGTTTGATGGCAGGGTGTAGATTGCTGAAGAAAAATTAGCCAATAGCTTTGGTGAAACTACACAGGCAAAAATCCAGACACTTAATGAAATGATCAGACTTTGTTTTAGTGTTTTGCTGAACGTAGCTATACTAATGGTTACCGTTAAAAAGATAAAATAATAGCACCCATACGCAATTAGTATTAAACTTGTTTTGACTAGATCCTCGCTTGTGAATCTTATATCTGAAAAGTAAAATAATACAAATGAAATAGCATACAGCACAACTATTGTAGATAGCGCAAGCATAAGAGGGGACAAAATTTTGGCAACTACCATTTGGTGTCCACTAATTCCCGTTACCTTAATTAGGGTAAGTGTTCCAGAAAGGCGTTCGCTTATGATACTATTAAAACTCAAAATAATTAATAACAGTGGTACGAGTAACTGCAATAACAACGCAACATTAAGTTCTCCAAATCGAATTAATGAGGAAGAACTTTGTGCTGGGCTAAGTAAAAAATCATTTTGCCTGTGTGCCTCCAAATAAATATATGTTCCAGAGTAGGCATCAATTCCCTTATCGAAAATACTCAGTACATTAATTGGCTTAAAAGCAAAGTTGCCAAAATGCGCCGCAATATGCGGGTGTTTATCGCCTTGGTTAAGCCATTGTTCTCTATCGTTATGCTGCGCTATTTGTCTTGTTTTCGCAACTGCCTTATATTCATTCAGTCCTGTAAATAGGCAGAATATCCATAAACAAGCAATGCTTCCTATAAAAACATATAAGAGCTTGTTTAAATGCCATTCTTTATATTGGTGTCTAATTAATAACCAGATTTTCATCAGTATGTAATTTGTTTTTAAATGTTTTGAAGCGATCATGAGCATATAGATTATTATTGTTGATTGATTTGCTCATGATGGTTTCAAAGTCGTATAAATTAAAGGCAGGACGTTGCCATCCTGCCTGTTGAAAAATTAATCGAGTTTCGCAAAACCATTACAAGCTCCGGCACTTAAAGTAAATTCTTTGCTTACTGTACCGTTGCTTATTAAATATGAATAAATGTTGTTGCTGTTCCCAGCAGCTACATTAAAATAAATTTTCTCATTGTTCCATTTTGTCATGAACGCCGCATTACCAAAAAACTTAGGTAGCGAAGACGAGATGTTTCCTGAGGATGTTTTGGTAGTTAAATTAATTTTATGGTATTCTGCTGTAGCAAGCGGGTCGTAATTTGCATCACTATCAAAAGGATATGAAGTCGGGCTGTAGGCAAGCGTAAAGGTCAAGCCATTTGGAAAATTAAATAATCCCAAACAAGGTTTTCCTGTTGCTGTATTTAAGTTAAAAAAGTAGGTAGGATCAAATTCCGTTTCATTATTCTTGATTCTTAATACGCCACTTGGTTTTCCGTTATTGGCATAACCCATTGCGTAAATGTCCCCACTACTATCCTTTATCATAAAATTGGGACTAAATGATGCCTCAGATCCGCCATTCCACATTTGGCTACTGCGGTCATCAGAAATAAGTTTAAACAATTTTCCAGTTGTAAGATCTACAATGGCGATAAATACTTTGTCTTCTAGACTAGCAAAGTTCTTCTGGTAGTTTACCCCAAAATATAAGTAGTTACCACGATGAATAAAACCTTGGTAATAAACTTCTGTGGTGCCAGGCTTTTGTATGCTACTTAAATCTATGGTTTGCAAAATCTGCATGGTGGTGGGATTGAACTTGATCAGTTTTGGTACAGCACCATAGCTATTGGCACTGGCATATGCTTCGGTTTCGCTGATAAAATCAACTCCGCCAAAGGTTCTAAATCCTGCAACGGCAAAAGAACCTTTTTCTACAGGCTTGCCATCTGCGCCAAACTCAAATTTTCTCAGTGTTGCAGGCGCTAAAAAAGTTGTTTGGTAGACGAATTTCCCATATTTAAACATCATTCCGCTACTTTCAGACTCAAGCGCAGTTGAGGTTCCTATGTTTCCCGTAGGAAATTGATTAGCACCAAAAAGGTATGTTTTCTGGCTTGGGTAAACACCTCCCGTAACACTTAATGCATAGTTTGCTATTGACGTATTTTCTGGCTCCTTTTCTTTTTTACATGCCTGTATGAATAAAAGTGTTGCCGAAATGGCGATTAAAAGGTAATTTTTAGTTTTCATATTTGTTTTTTCATGATTTAAAAATGTAAAATCTCGTTTTAAAACTCAGCGACCTTCCTGGTAGTTGAACCTTGAAGTTGTCGTAGGTTTTCTCGTTTGTTAAATTGTAGGATTCTAAAGTGAATGTGAGTTTATTATTAATAGTGTAGGATAATCCTGTGTTATGAAGCAATTGTGTAGGGATTCGGTTCTTAAGCTCCTTTGCTCCATCTATTTCCCATGATAAAAAATATTGATGCGTGTAATTACTGTTTAACCAGACCTGTAATTGATCAGCCTTGCGTAGAAAGTTATTTCGCTTAAAAGAAATCCCGCCATTAACCATTAAATAGGGAATGTTAGGTAAACGGGCATTCAGATAACGATCGCTGTTAAAGCCCAGGTCGGTTAATTCAGATCTGTTTCTTAGATCTTGGTAGGTAGCATTGGCATTGAAGTCTAAAAAACTAAATGGGTGATAATTAAAGGCAGTTTCTATACCAATTATTCGAGCTTCTAAGATATTGCGGTAGACCGCAGAATTTGGCGAGGTTTGAAGGTAAATCAGGTCATCGGCATTTTTATAAAACCCAGTAAGTTCTATGCTCGCAATTTTATGCTGATAAAGTAAGTTCAAATTTAGATTATCGCTAACTTCTGGCTTAATATTCGGATAAGGCTTAATCTGCATCAAGTTTCCAAATGCTTCTTCTACATCTGGCAAACGGGAGGCATGCTCAAATGAGGTTTTAATCAACAGTTGTGGATTAAGCGAATAGGCAAAAGCTACATTATAAGCACCTTTATTGATATGATTTACAGACTTAAATTGTTTATCTCCATCTTGCGTATAGCCTTCCATAGCTGCATAGAAGTGTTTAACTGACGTGCTAAATTTTAATTTCTGATTAAAGAACGAACGCTCATACCCTATTCCAGCAATATTTTTTGCCATTGCAGATGGGGTAGCAAAATAATCAACACCGTTGTAATAATTTTGCGCTACCGTATCCTTACCAGTTCTATAATAATATTGTAACGTATTGCTAAAAGTTAACTTCTGATCTTTTGCAATCCAGTAAGTGCTTATCAGTTTATGGTTTAAGATATCGGTGTAAATATTAAGTTGGTTTCTTGAACCCGAAAGCTCACCTCCGCTAAACTTTCGGTCTACTATTTCCCCATCCCAGGTGTAGATGTTTTTTGTAGTATCTGTAAATAACCCCTTAACCCTATTGTAAGAAAAGTAGCTACTTAGATTAATGTTTTTAATAAGGTTTAACTTTTGATATTTTAAAATGCCATTGATTAAATTTTCTCGATAAGTTGCTTTCCCAAAGGGTTGCGCCATGGTTAAATTGTGCTGTAATTCTTTATTTAAGCCACTTGCAGAAATGGTAAGAGATAATTCGTCCGCCCATTTTTTATCAACAAATCCTGCCTCTCCCTTCACTACAAAATTTTCATAGCCATCATGAAACCTTTCTACATCTTTGGTAATTAGATTGCCAAAACTATTGGGTACCTGGGCCGTGACGGTATAGTTGTTTTTTGTAGTGCCCGCAACCGCTTGCATGCCTGCGTAAAAATTGCCTTTCCAATATTTTTTCCCTAATAAATTTAATTTATGGGTATTAAAAGAGCTTACAGCATAAGATAAATCTAAATAGTCTCGCTTCTCCTTCCTGGTCACAATGTTGATTGCACCGCCCAAGGCATCAGCTCCCAATTCAATTGGTAAAACACCTTTAAAAATTTCAATTCTATCAATCTGTTCAACTGGTAGGTTATTTAAGCTTTGCGTTTCTCCCATATTATCTAACGGAAGTCCATCTAAAAAGAACTTTAATTGCTTACCCGTACTTCCATTTATAAAAAAATCTACCCTAGAGCCGTATCCGCCGTCTTGTTTAATCTTTATGCCAGAAGACTGTTTTAGAAGCTGTATTGGCGTAGTATTGCTATTGTAAAATGGTTTCACATCTATAATGGAAATATTCACAGGCTGCTCTTTAATCAGTTGCAGAAAATTACTTTTAACATTAACCTCTTTCAAGTTTTGTAAAGTATCAAGCTTGCTTTTGCTGATGTTCTGGGCACAGCAAAGCAGAGAAAATAGACATAATAGTAAGGTAACTGTGCATTTCATATGGAAAGACAATTTTTAAAAATGAGAAATTGAATAAGACAGCATGTTATATCCCACTCGTTAAAATGACAGGAAATGGGAAACCCTAGAATGGGGTAATTAATTTATTAAATGACGAACTAGCGATGGAGGGCCCTTGTTGGTAAACCGATTTGCCAGTATCTTAAACACATTGCTTAAATATGTGCTACGACTTATGCTTATTAACTTATTGAAGGCAATGATCTCAATTATCCTAAAATTTAGCATAAAAGAATCTTGTTGGATAGAAAGAAATTTACAAATAGCACAACCACCTAAATGTTGATGTAATACTTTTGCACTGGGATTTTTCTTAATAGCTAATTGTATTTCATTTTCAGATGATGCAATATGACCATGCCTACCTTCTATACAAGGAATAGAGCCGAAAATTAAAAGCAACAGGTAAACCAGTCCCTTTATTGTGGATTTGCTTAAACTGGTTTTAAAATTATTAGCTATCATTTTAAATTAGGGAAATTCTATTTTATTAATTTTTTCTCAATGTACCTTATAATCACCTTGAGTTTAATTGCCTGTTTCCGACCCTTAAACCCATAGTAGTGAAAGTAATTATGGCAGTGAGTAGATGAATAAGATTCTTAATCACAAGAGTTCTATCAATATATTTTAGTTGATATTCAAACTTTGGAAAGTGCTTAAATTCATTTACCCAAAACGGCTTTTTACCAAGCATAAACTGATAAATATAATATCTACGGAGCTGCTGATATTGCTTTACTGCATCTGTATAATGGATATAAGCATTGAGATCAGACCTAGTTAATTCATTTAAGCTACTTAAGGTTGAAAATACTGGATTAATGATGTTAAATGAAAGCATCTTTTTATAGTTTGACAATTTTATGTTGTCGTTCGCAATTCCGATATGATCATTAAACTGCTGCCCAAATTCTACAAAAGCAGCATACTTAAAAGAAGGAGTATCTGTTATAGGATATTTATTAAAATCAGCATTAAATTTGGTTTTCTTTAAGGAGTCAATTAATATGGAAGACGGTATCTCCCAAACTTTCATATCGTTGTCACGAGCTTCTTCAAAGGCTGTTTTTTCAATAGATGAACTACTAGATTCTACATGTCTGTTCAATGCTGTAGGTATAATGTACAGGATAGTGATCCAGCAACCAGCAAGAAAAATAGCATTTGATTTGCCTGATTGATTGAGAGATACTACAAGGAATATCAGAGCAAACCAAAATAGCAGATAAACAAAGGTAGTAAGCAACCAAAAAGCGATTTCTGTGGGGTAATTAAATGGATTTGATAGTGCAGTAAAAAAAATAAGGTTTAATACCGCCACTAATGTGAAGAGCACTCCAAATCTAAATGCAAGTTTAATGCCTGTAAAATGGATAGGTTTCCGAGCGTAAGTTTTTAAAAGCAGTAGTGTTCCTGACTCTTTTTCATCAGATTGTATATTGTAATTCCATCCAATAACCAATAATGGCAATAAAAAAATCAAAAGGTAAGCCAGATCAAGGTTACCAACCATTAGTTTTTGAGGATTAAAAATTTCTTCCGCAGTTGTATTATACACATTGTTCCAAAGTGAAACCTGGTGATAAAAACTTTGGTTATCAAGTTGCCCGATGGAAAGTGCTGCATATGGATGCGTCGGCATACTTACCGTATTTTTTAATTCCTGATCTATTCGCATAGCATTTGAAACTAAGCGAAACGTACTTTTACCGGGTTTGGTTAAAGTATCTATTTTATCATACTTTACAAGTAAGGTCTTGTAGCGTGCAACTTGAGCGGTATCAATATTATAAAGGATGCTTTCTCGGTTGTGAATCATGTTATTACCTTTGAAAACCGCATAAAATGCCAAGAGGCAATAAACTGAAAAACCTATTTTGAGTAGGTAACCTCTTTTGATAGCAATCCACTCGTATTTGAATATTGTTGGTATCATGGCTAACTTAAATTAATTGTTTTAGAAGAAAGTGATAAGAGGTATAGACTAAGAACCAGCCAGATCAACATTGCATAGATTTCATAAGCACTATTTTTTAACAGGCTGTTAATTGATGGATACTTAAATTGATAATCTGAAATTCCTTTCCAGTAATCTGATTTCACCTTCCACTCGAAATCTCCATTTTTTGCTCCACCATACGCAAATTCATCATTTAGTTTTTTGATTAGGAACCTGCGGTACATTTCTGCGCTTTGCTTAAACTGAAAATATGATGCAGGGTCCGTTATGGAGATTGACATAGATAGATTTCTTAGGGCAAGAAATGGATTGATCAGCGACAATTTAGAGCTCACACTATTCTGTGCATCCATTTTTTGCTTGAGTGCAGCAAAATGCTTGTCAAAAACCAAATTGTGATAATTTTCATCTTCTTGCATTAATATTCCATCGGCATTTACCGTAAGTTGAGAAGCACTATGCACTTTATATTTTTTTAAGATATTTGCCATTACTTCTTCCGTTCTTTTATTTCTTGGATCGTGGCCATTTAACCCATTTTTAGTGTCTTCAATTATTGCCGCCTGAAATTCGGATCTTGAAGGAAGCGGGTAAAGTTGCTCACCAATATCTGCAGCAAGCCGGGGAATTAGAATGCTAAACACAAACCAAATGGAGATAGAACAAATTAAAGTAATATTTAAATTAGAGCTTCTGGCGGATAATAGCGTGGTTATTGAGATCAGGAAAAAATAATATGCACCATAACTTGTAAACAGCAATAGTACCCTGAATGAAAAATTTGGAATTTCATTAGAGAATCCACTTAACTGCCCGAAGAGAAAAAAAACAAAAAAGGAGCCTAATAAGAACGTTAGGGCTATCATAAGTAGTCCTAAAACTTTCCCTCTTATTAGACTTGATGTTTTAATCCCCTGTGCCAACATCATTTTTAATGTACCCCTGTTTTTTTCACCAGCAATAGTTTCATGAGTTATAAAAATTAATAATAGAGGCAAAATTAGCTGCAGCATAAGGGCGAATGACAATGAACCATAGCGTCCAAGAGCAGAAAACTGCTGACTTTCTAAAAACCGCCCATCATTCTGTTTATGGGCCTCAAGGCGTATTGAACTTCCTGTATAGCGCTCAATACCAGCATCAAAAACAGAAAAAAAAGAAAGGGGCTTGTAAACATAGTGTCCGTAATGAGCCGCGTTATGAGGATTTACTTCACCTTGTCCCAGAAATTTATTTCTCATTAACTGATTGGCTTTCGTTCTTTCACTTAGTTGGGACTGGTAAGCTTTGGCAGCCCCATATACAGCAAACAGACTTAGTCCGGCAATGAGTATAATTGAAATCAAAAAAGAACGCTCTCTGCGGTTTCTTTTAATTTCAGCGAAAGCTATTTTTAGGGTAGTACTCATTACTTATTTTTTTTAGGTACACTTATATTGTAAGATAGCGACACCAAAAAGTTACGGGGAGTACCTGGAAAATAAGTTCTTGGAAAATAGCTGCTCTGAGCATACCTACGCTTAGCTAGGTTATTGCCATTTAAACTAAGTCTCAAATTCTGAAATTTGTAGCCTACCATTGCATCGAACACATAGTAATCTGGGAGTTCTAGGACAATAGCACTTATCTGCTTGGCACCTATATAGCGTGAACTGGTATACCTTGCCGCTCCTCCAATTTCCAGCCCTTTAAATATAGGATCACTAAATGAATAAGCTGACCATATGCTCCATATACGATTCGGAGAATTGTCGAATATTTGACCTATTTCTAAAGGCACATTGCTTTTTGTAATCCTGGTTCTGTTGTAACTAAAGTTTCCAGTAATTTCCCAGCCCTTTACAGCCCATCCAGAAAGTGTAAATTCCATGCCTTTGCCTGAAACCTGGCCAATTGCTCTTCTCCTTCTTCCTGCTGGGTCGTCAAGGTCTCTTGTAAGCACGTTATTTTTATGAATATCATAGAAAGCAACAGTAGGTATCAGCCTGCTCCCAAAAAACTCTGCCTTTGCACCAACTTCAAATTGTCTACTTGTTTCTGGATCAAAAGGTCCACCAAGGGCTGGAGAAGTGGTAGATTGTGGAATGAAACCAGTGTTATAATCTCCATAAAATGAAATATTGCTGATAGGTTGAAAAATAAGTCCAAATCTTGGGATTACGGCAGTCACATTTTTAGGTTTATCCAGCATGTCTTCAAACTTTACTGCATCGTAACTTATTCCATTAATCCTATTCTGAAAATAGTAATTATTAAACCTTAAACCAGCAACTGCCTTTACCTTCTCAGTAAGAGATATTTGGTCTTGAAAGTAAAGTCCAGTAGTTCTTACCGTCACTTTTTCAGCAATAGATGAGTAAGTTAGTATGGACGAGGGAAGTCTTTCGGAAGGACTATAATCTGGATTTATCACATTCAGCGGCTTCGCTACAAAAGAAAGTAGTCCATCTGGATAGTTACTATTTTCTCCTTTCAAATCAAAACCTAAGGTAATCTTGTTTTTAAACCAACCCTGCCCAAATTCCCCATTAAAAAAAAGGTTTAGAGAACGGGTAATTTCTTCTACATTATTTTGTGTTTTAACTCTCGCTACATTAAATGTGGTTGCATTTACAAAACCACTTGCGCTATAACTGATAATTTCTGATTGCGTATTTGAATATGCAGCAATTACATTTGCAGAGATTCGGTTTGTTAACTGCCTTTTGATATGTGATTGCAGTTGGTAAGAGTTGCCATCAAATTTTGAGTCATTCCCAGAAATATTGGTGTTAATTGGTAAAGAGAATAAGTTGTCACGATAGAAGGGCACATCCATTGGTATAACATTACCAGCCCTGTCACGATTATATGTCCCATAAAACTGAATGTTGGTTTTTGGATCAATCTCCCACTTTAAGCTTCCGTAAAGGAGTTGATTTTCATTTTTAAATCGTTCAATGAACCTGCCACCATCTTCCATACCAAAACTAAACACACCATAAACTGTCTGTTTTTTGTTTAGTGAGCCAGTTAAATCAGCCTGAGCCCTAAAAAGATCAAAACTCCCAGTGCTCAAGCCTGCACCAGCTGTTAAATCTTTTTTTGGTTGTTTGGTTACAAAATTTACATTTCCACCCAACTGACCTTCTCCAAACAGAATAGCAGTAGGGCCTCTTAAAACCTCCACACGCTCAATATTTGAGAGTGAGGGAAGAATTCCCTGAGGGTAAACCGTTCCATTGGCTCCATTGGTCTTGAAATTTTGAGATGGCGTTACAAAGCCCCTAAAATTAAACAGTCCATAGCCTGATGAATAATTTACGCCTGCCACATTTTTTAAAGCTTCATCAAAACGATATATTTTTTGTTTCTCTATCAGTTCTCTACTCACAAATTGTACCGACTGTGGAAGATCTAGTAACCTGCTTTCTATTCTTGTGGTCGCACTAGTGTTATTAGGGCTGGTTTTATTTGCACTGATAACAACTTCCTGCAACAGATTTTTCGGCCTATTAAGCTGTAATTCCAATGAGATGACGCCCGAAGATGGAATAGTTATGTTTTGTTTTTCTGCAGTAAATCCTACACCAGAAACTTCTATCGAGACAACACCTGGTGCAAGATTAACGAATTTGAAGTTGCCCAGATTATCAGTAGAAGTTTGAAAGCTCCTTTCTTTTATCTGGACTGTAATACCTGCAATTGGTAAATTATTTTCATCTGTTATTTTACCAGTAAGTTGAGTAGTTTTCTGTGCAAATGATAGTGTACTGCACAATAATAAATAAATAAGTAATAAATTTTTCATGATAATTTTTAGAATTTTAAAGTTTGCTTATATGGTTTCCAAATACAGTTTTTGAAGATCTGTAGCCATCAAATTTGATGTTGGCATTTGGTGTACCAGTTCACCACGTCTCATAATGCCGATGGTTGTTCCAACCTCAACCGCATTAAAAATATCGTGGGTAGCCATTAGGATAGCTTTGCCTTCCTTGCCTAAATTTTTAACCAGTTCTGTAAACTCGGCCGTTGCTTTTGGATCAAGGCCAGAAGTGGGTTCATCCATTAACAATACATCTGCATTTTTAGCCAAGGCAATCGCAATACCTACTTTTTGTCGCATGCCCTTAGAGTGCCCGCCCATTCGTTTTTCAAAAGCATCTTTTTGAAGTCCAACTTTTTCTAAAAATCCTTCTAGTTGTTGAGTTGTGTATTTAAATCCCGCTAGGCGACTAAAAAAATCGAGATTTTCTATACTAGATAGGTTTGGGTAAAGCATCACTACTTCTGGAATGTAAGCTAAATGTTTTCTTGCAGCTTCGCTATCGTTCTCAACGGCAATCCCATTTACCAAAGCCTGCCCGGTTGTTGGTGTGGTAAACCCAAGAAAAAGGTTGATTGTAGTGGTTTTACCAGCCCCATTTTGCCCTAGAAGGCAAAATACTTCACCTTTTTGTATGGTTAGGTTTAGGTTGTTTAATGCAGTTTGATTGTTGTAGTTTTTTGTAAGATTTATTGCCTGTAACATGATTTTTGATTTATGTTGAAATTTAATTGTAGTTATTGATAGACTTTCTTTTACCAGCCCAAGCTGCCAGTAATAGGAATAGAATGAATCCGATCCAAAGGCTTATGCTTCCCTTTAGAATTTCGGAAATAGTTGACAGCTTGCTTTTAGCAAATTTTGGAAGACTTGTTAATTCTTCTTTAGTGAAATTGGCTCCTATTAGTTGTTTGCTATACAGATGATGTTTCCATTTTTTCTGGAAATTGCTGATCTGATTTTCAAATTCTTTGTAATCATTTCTTCCACTTTGTGCTATACCATTATATAAGTATTGCATGGTAATGCTGGGATTAAATTTTGCTAGAAATTGTGCAGACAAGTTTCTTTTTTCTAGCTCGCTATTTATACCGTGGGCGTACCTCGAAACCTTCCTTTCCAATAGATCGTAATATCCTACGATAAATCTTTCGCCACTTCTGGTACTATCTTTTTCCAAATTGATAGATGAGTTATATTGTGGATTACTTTTATTGAATGAATCTGCAAGTATTACAGGCTTGGTACTCCAAACTTCCTCACTTGCGTGTCTTGCAAATGACGCAAGATTTGCCCTTAAAGGAATTGGTTTGGTAAGCGATAGGTAGGAATTGCTTACAGAGGGCAGCAAGATTAAGAAAAAGAGCCAGGCACCAACTAATTTTAGTGCTGTAATTATGGAATTGTTCCTTAGCTGTACAAAAAAATAGCAGATTGCAAACCAAAAAGCGATATAAAGCACAGTGACATAGCTCCAAAGCGCTGCATCTGATAGTGTTACGCCACCAATGCTTCCAGAAACGATAAAGCCTATCGTACTTAGTGCCATAACAATAATTATTACAATAACTCCTCTAAAAAGAAGCTTATAGACCATTATTTTTAAGATGCTCGCCGATTGAATACTAAGCAGGGCATAGGTTCCCTGTTCCTTTTCCTCCGCATAACTGTTATAGCATAGCGTAATGATGAGTAGCGGTAAAAGATAGATCAGCACAAAGGAAAGATCGAAATTTCCAGCAAACAATATCGTTGGGTTACTGAGCTCTACGTTCTCATTATCCAAAAAATTTACGCTCGATTTTACCTTCTGGTAATACGGGTTTACATCACGCTGACCGATGGCCAGTACAGCCAGTCCACTAGGCTCATTAATGGCAATTGGAGCAATCCTGAAATTGATCATTTGTGGCATTCCAGCATTTGCTGCCTGTGCCTTCGTTTCTGGTGTTAAGGTATCGGTAAATTTTTTAATTGCCAGTGCATAATCCTTATTGTACTGTTGGTTTAAGGTGTCTATAACTGTTTTTTGGTGTCGGATCACATTACTGCCAGAATGAATGGCGTAGAATCCAATTACCAGAAAAAGAGCGAGTGCCAATAGTTGCGTGTATTGCCTTTTTAGCTGTATCCATTCGAAATGGAATATGGTTTTAAATAAGTTCATATCAGTTAAGGGCTATTTTTTTTGAAATCGGATTGATGGATAGGATAGCAATTCCAAGCCAGAATACTAATGCGTAAAGTGAATACTGATAGTTTGAAATCGCCCATGTTACATTCGGTTGGCTATAGTTGAAATCTTTCATGGTTTTAAAAAATTCTGGACCAACTTCGTAATCATATTGGAGGTAGTTTTTATCCCCGTATGCCATTTTAATGTTCAGCTTGCGAATAAACTCATCTCTATAAATTTGTGCTTTTTTATGAAAATGAATATGGTGTTCATAATCCGTTCCGGCCAGAGCCATAGAAAGTTGTTGCATAGATAGAAAAGGATCTAAAAAACTAAAAAACTGTGCTATGTTCTGTTGTTTATTGATATTCTCTTCTACCTGATCATTAATGGTCTGATATACTTTCGATAGGTAATCTTCACCGTTCTGCATACTTAATCCGTCGAAATTCACCGGTAATTGGTTTACGCTATCTACCTTATATTTCAACAAGGTTTTTTTGAGGTATTCTTTATAGCGTTCCATCCTGTCTTTGTCGCCTTTTAGTCCCTTCGAATTTGCAAATTCTATCATTTTATTGAATTCACCCCGAGATGGGAGCGGATAAAGCCGCGAAGAAATTCCTGCAACAAGTTTGGGTGCCATAATGAAACACACCACCCATATCCCCAAACTCGAAATCAATGCGTTCTTTGAATTTTTGCTAAGTGCAGATACGGCAACGAAAACACAGGTAAGGATGAGGAAATAGATAAGGTAACCTAAGTTGAAGAACAACATTCTAAAAATCATACCTGGCTCCCTTAGAACTGTTGCCACCAACATCGTAATAATTACCGGGAGTATGATGCCAACCACAAGAATGTAATTGCCCATAATTTTGCCCCATAACAATGTAGAGGATTTCAGTCCCTGCGCAAATAATAATTTGATGGTTTGGTTTTCTCTTTCTGCAGATATAGACCTAAAACATAAGAATATGATCAACATAGGAAGAAAAAGCTGAAAAAGGTTTGCAATGGTCAATTCCCCGAAACGCATTTCAGTGTCTGAATCCTGTGCTGCCGCATAATTCATTTCAGCCTGGTTATGTGCCTCTACACGGTAGGAGTTTCCCGTATAATTATTCAGCCCTGTATCAAAAAGACTGATGAAGGTAAATGGCTTGAACAGGTATGTGCCAAAATGGGCGGCTGAATGCGGATTTGCTTTTTGTTCTACCCACTCGTGCCTGAACATTTCCTTGGCCTGCTTTCGCTGCTCGTTTCCAGTTGTATAGTTTTTCCATCCGCAGAAAACCGCAACACCTGCCAGTAAATAGAATATTGTAGCTAAAAGTATTGCAGTTGTGTTACGTAAAGCTGATTTAATTTCGTTTTTTGCAATCGTTCTGATCATGGCTTATTGTTTTTTAAAGCTGTATGCCAGTGTAAAAAGAAAGTTTCTAGGTATACCAGGCACATAAACATTGTAACTTCCACTCTGAGCATAACTTTTATCGAACATATTGTTGATGTTAAACTGTAGTTTGTAATTACTAACCTGATAGCTTGCCATGGCATCAACAACTTTATAACTAGGTAGTTTAAGCACATCTGCATCAACTTTTCTTACGTTAAGGTATCTTGTGCTGATATATCTCGGCCCAGCGCCAATTTGTAGCCCTTTCATGGCTCCATCATGTATTTGATAGCTTGACCAGAGATTGGCAATGTGTTTTGGAGAATTACTGAAAACCTGCCCAATTTCTGCTGGCCTGTTGCTCTTTCTGACCTTTGTGCTATTGTTGGCATAATTTGCGGTGATAAAGAAAGCTTTGGTTACATTTCCACCGAGGCTCAGTTCTATTCCCTGACTTCGAACCTGTCCAATTGCTCTTTGCAACAAAGTGTTAATTGGATCCAAGGCATTGGTCAATACATTCGATTTGTTTAATCTATATGCAGCAATTCCAGCCGTTAATTTATTTTCAAAGAAATTGCCCTTGTAGCCCAACTCATAATTATTGCTGGTTTCTGGAGGAAATGGTCCACCATATATTTTCGCATTGTTATATTGCGGAGAAAAACCTTCATTATAGTCAACATAAAATGTGCTATGCTTAAATGGCTGGTAAACCAGGCCAAACCTTGGGATAAATGCAGAAGTTACCTGCGGATATTCGTTATAGGTATCAAAGCTTACTCCATCATACGTAATGCTGGGTACTTCGTATCTCGAATAATAGTTATTGTACCTTACTCCAACCAATCCCTTTAATTTACTGGTAATTTCAAATTGGTTTTGGAGGTATGCCCCAAAAATATTATAGGTAAATGTTTCTTTATCGGATAGGTAGAATAGCGTTTGGCCAGCGGTACTGAAATTGCCATAGTCTGGATTGTTCAGGAAAATGGAGTTGGCAGAATACTGCATAAATCCATCTGGATAATTGTTCCTTTTGAAGTCTGTATTTACACCAAAAGAAAAAATATTTTTTATGCCCGCAACACTTATTTTTCCATTTAAATAAGGATTAATTGATAATGATGGGGAACTGATGTACTGTTTTGTGAAATAACGAGGCAGTTCTTTAGTGGTCGGATTATAGAACCCCAATGCCCCGTATTCATTTCTTTTAGAATTACTTTCTGCCAAATTTGTCAATAGGTGCGAGCTCCAATTTGGGTTAAATGTATGGTGAACCTCTAATTGTGCTTGATATGAACTTCCTTTGTAATAGGCATCATCACCAGAATAATTAAAGTCTATCGGCAGGGCAAATAAATCTGTTTTTACGATTGGTATGGATGGCGTGTAATTTCGGGTCTGGACATCATTTAGATAAGTCCCGTTTAACTGGATATATGTTTTTAGGGATAGATCATATCTGACAGCTCCGTAAAGCTGAAGGTTTCTTTTTTTGAAACGATCCAAATAAGCCCCACCGTCCTGATACCCGACACTAGCTACCGCATACAGTGTCTTGCTATTATTAAAGCTGCCCGAAATATCGGCCATGCCACGGTATAGATTTAAGTTCCCGGCAGATAGGCTGGTGTTAACTGAAGCGAATTTTTTTGGCTGCTTGGTGATCAGGTTAATGTTTCCGCCCAATGCGCCCTGTCCGTAAAGTATTGCCGTTGGACCATGGATCACTTCGATAGATTCTACATTGGATAACATGGGAGATACACCTTCTGCAAATGGACTTCCCTTCATTCCATTGAACATTATTTCCTGCAAACCAGTCTCAAAGCCTCGGTAATTGAAATTACCGTATGGGGAAGAATTATTTACACCAGCAACATTTTTCAGGGCATCTTCAATGAATAAGAGTTGCTGATCATTTATCTGTTGCGTCCCTACAATCTGCACGCTTTGGGGTAAATCTTTGAGGGGCGTATTGGTGCGTGTTAGAGATGGTGTTTGATCTTTCTTTTTACTGATTTCTACCAGTTCAAGCTGGGTATCCAATGTGGTAATCTCCAGATTGACGCTTGTTGTTTTGCTAGTTGTAATTTTAACGGTTGCCTTACTGGTTACAAAATTTACGCCACTTGCTTTTAGGCTATATGTTCCCGCTTCTATTGAATTAAAGCTAAAATCACCCTTTTCATCCGTAATGGTAGTCTTATTGATTTTTTCTAGGGTAATGTTGATATTGGATACTGGCATACCTCCGTTTTGGGTAATCTTGCCTTTAAGATTGCCTTGTCCATAACAATAGATACCTACAAAAAGGCATAAAATGGTAAATATAAATTTCATTTAATCGTGTTTGTTCCCATAGGAGCTTTGCCTTTGGGAGGTTATTAAGAAATAATCGAATTTTTTGGCAATAGATGCCAATTGAATGATTAAATGAAGGAAGGTGGGCCTTTATTGTCGGTCAATACTTGATAGGTATTGTTCCAGAATGCTTTATAGATAAAGCTATTTGTAGTGATTTCTTGGGAAGAAGCTTCAGGAATAGTTAGTGCTTTGTACTCCGTGAAATTGTTTTGCTTACTAAGTACAAATTCACAAATATCGCATTTTTGAGTAATTGAAGAAGCTTTCTCAGCATTGCTTAGCGTATAGGAACTGCTATGGTGATGATGGTATTGGAAAAACTGGAATCCAATAAACAGCAATAATATGCAAAGCGCAAATGATTGCCTGATCAGCTTATTGAATATGGAGCGGTTCTTATTCACAACTGCATCAAAGTTGCATTAAATTTTATTACAATCCTAATCCATTTAAAGTAGTTATCATTTCATACTAAATTGTGACAATAGATAATCAAGAACAATCCTTACAGATACCAACCAGCAAACAGTTCATTTGGTGAACAAAATATTTGTCTGGAACTGAGAATTCAACAAGTGTTGGAAGGCATTCAATAGTTTCACAATTTGTACAGCGAAAATGAAAATGATTGCTAGGTATATCTGTTTCATTGCATTTTACACAGATAGCAAAATATTGTTTCCCATCGTCGGCCACAATTCTATGGACAATCTCATCTTCACAGAAACGATTTAATATCCTGTAAACAGTTGCCCTGTCAGCATTAACATCAATTTGCTTCACGATAGCATCTTGACTCATTGCTCTTTTTTTGGTTAACAGCACTGACAAAACAGCCTCCTGTGTTGCCGTATTCCTTCGCTTTATCATCTGGCAAAATTAATCAAAAATATTAATGCGACAAAGCTGCAATAATTTATTGCGACAATATCGCATTAATAAAAAATATATGTATATTTGCAGAGGAAATAGGAAGAAATGAATTCAAGGAGACAATTTATTCAAAAAAGTAGCTTGGCGCTTACAGCATTGGCTTTGCCATTTCCATTAACAGGATTTTCAAAATATCATACAATGACGGACAGTAAAGATTTCGATGTAATCATCATAGGTGGAAGTTACGCAGGGCTTTCGGCTGCAATGGCTTTGGCAAGAGCTTTAAGAAATGTATTGATTATTGACAATGGTAAACCCTGCAATATTCAAACACCACAATCGCATAATTTCATTACCCAAGACGGAAAGGCTCCAAAAGAAATATTAACACTTGCCAAAAAGCAAGTTGAAAAATATGGAACTGTAAAGTTTTACGACGGCTTGGCAATGGTTGGAATAAAAACCGAAAGCGGTTTTGAGGTAGCAACGCAAATGAAAGACAAATTCACCGCAAGAAAATTGATATTTGCAACAGGCGTAAAGGATATTATGCCTAATATAAAAGGCTTTTCAGAATGTTGGGGGATTTCAGTTATTCATTGCCCATATTGCCACGGTTATGAATACAAAAATGACAAAACAGGAATTCTTGCAGATGGTGACATGGCATTTGAAATTGCAAAATTGATCCATAACTGGACCAAGTATTTAACGGTTTTTACCAATGGAATCTCTACACTAACAGAAGAACAAACGATCAAACTTAAAAAGCGGAACATCAAAATTATAACCACAGAAATCGATCATTTTGAGCAAAAAAATGGACTTATTGAACGTGTAGTTTTTAATGATGACACCTCAATAGAAATAATGGCTTTATACGCAAGGCCAAAATTTGAACATTCCTGCGAAATACCCAAACAATTGGGCTGCGAATTTACAGAACAAAATTATTTAAAAATTGATGCTTTTCAGAAAACAACCTTACCGGGAATATTTGCCTGTGGAGACAATAGCAGTATGATGCGTGCTGTATCCTATGCAGTTGCAATGGGTGGAATTGCAGGTGGAATGACAAATAGAGAAATAATTGAGGAAAGTTTTTAAATCAAAAAAGATATACCTACCAATAGACGGTCACATCAAACAATAAGGTAAAAGGTAATCAAATTGCCGATAAAGATTTTGCTGTTTTAATATTACACCTTTCTTAATGTTGATAAAAATTTCTGGCAAAGCTTTTCAGGGCCTATGACCAAAAGAGTGATGAGATCTCTTTTTATCTACAATCAAATGCATCCAACCTTTTTGAGTAGCAAATTTCTGAACAATTGATTTTCCGAAAAGACCAAGCCCTACGGGTTGGCTGAAAAAATCTTCCCTGCTCGCTGCGCTCACGAGGTTTTTTTTCGCAAAGTCTTGTCTTTCAAATCAATTGTATCAAGGTGAGGGGGCTTAACAAAAAGCCAGGAGGCGTTAGCCGACTGACCTAAATATTTAAGCCATGAAACAGAACGAATTTCCATTATCAGCGGTTGCAGAAATCAAGTTAAGTTACCACCCACATTTTAAAGCCAATGAGCGACCAAAAATTTCAGAACCTAAACAGTGCTATAAAATCTTTATGGACAACTGGGATTTGGGATTGATCGAAATACAGGAGCAATTTAAAATCATGTTGCTAAATCGTGCCAATCGGGTTATCGGTATTTCCGAAATCTCAAAAGGTGGGATTGATGGGGCGGTTGTTGATGCAAGGCTGATTTTTGCGATTGCGTTAAAAGCTGGAGCCTGCTCTATTGTCCTTGTGCATAATCACCCAAGTGGAAATCTGACCCCTTCCAAACATGATTTGAATTTGACTAAAAGGATTTGCGAATGTGGCAAGTTGTTGCAGATTGATATTCATGATCACCTAATCATTAGCGTAGATGGTTATTTGTCGATGGCAAAGGAAGGTTTGATGTAACATTAGATAAGTCTTAAAACAAAGCAATTGAGCTCTTAATCCTCTTGAATATGGGTATAGTCTGTTATTTTTTTTCGCTCAAGAGCGGGGTAAGTGCCTGATGAGTGATTAAAAATTTCTGTAAACTAATTGTTAGGGCTTTTTGAATACCTCTCAACTACACCAAACCATTAATTATAAAATATTACCTATCAATAATTCCAATAAAGGTTTTGGATCAAAATTTTCAAACTGATTTCTAACACATCCAACCTTTTTGAGTAGCAAATTTCTGAACAATTGATTTTTCGAAAAGACCAGGCCCTACGGGTTTGCTGAAAAAATCTTCCCTGCTCGCTGCGCTCACGAGGTTTTTTTTCGCAAAGTCTTGTCTTTCAAATCAATTGTATCAAGGTGAGGGGGCTTAACAAAAAGCCAGGAGGCGTTAGCCGACTGACCTAAATATTTAAGCCATGATACGATTAAAAGACAGAAGCCCGCCAAGAAAAAGAAGCAGTTCGAACAAATCGACTGCACGACTAAAAAAAGCAATGCCGATAGGGCAGATTATCAAAATTATTATTCCACAGTTTAAAAAAAAGAAATTATGAAAACGTTAGATTTAAAAAGAAAAGCAGACAACAACGGTGCTAACGGCACAACAGCAGTTCAAACGCCACAGGCTAAAAATGGAGCTATGCCAAATAGCACAGCATTTGAAGATAAAAAAGACGATGCAAAAAAAGTAGATATTCTACCCATCGTAAAAGGTAAAGTTGCGGAAGCATCTAGCCAACAAGCCGAGCCGATTAAAACCGAAGTTAAAACAGAAGAGGTAAAACAAGAACCTAAAGCGGAACATCAAACGCCAGTTCAATCTGCAAAACCAGCATTAAATTTAGAGGAAACATTAAAGGTGTTGGAAATTTTGCACAAACGTAAAGTTCACCGTGATAACCTTTTAAACATTATCGGCACATTGGACGAATTTAAGGTTTTGGTACAGGATGAAAACGAGGATATTGAAGTTACACAATTTCCGAATTGTAAGTTAACTATCGAAGATGATAACCGAAATACTTTCAGTACCAAAAATCCTGCAATCATTAAAGCAGTAGCGGATTTTGTGAACAATTTATGTTCAACCAAATTAGCTGAAATCGAAGCAAATTTAGTTATCCCTGCATAAAATTCTTTAGCCCTTTGCCAAATGGCAAGGGGCATTTTTTAAACTTATATCTAAGAAAATGAAAAAGTATCACACCCTTTATTTAATGGTTAGGGTAGTTGCGGAAACCGAACTAACCACGATATCCGATACAGTCCACGAGGTGGAAACGCATTCAAGATTTATTTTGCCCAATACCCCCAAAGTAAAAATACTTGAGACTGAAATTCTATTAACCCGAATAAGAAACATTAGCAATATCAATCATGGCACACAATCTTAATTACAATGAAGCCACACAGAAACATAGTTTTTTTAGCGTGAAGGAAAAAGCATGGCACACCTTAGGACAGGTCATACAGGATTATCCGACAAGTGCGGAAGCAATAAAACATGCTGGGCTAGATTATACCGTAGAAAAAAGAGGTTTAATTACATTTTCCGAATATATCGACTCAGATGGATTGCCAAATAGTATCCCCGATGTAGATGTAGAAAATTTTTATGCCAATGTTAGAACTGATAATAACCAAGTTTTGGGGGTAGTTGGTAAAGATTACCACATTGTACAGAACATAGATGCATTTTCTTTTTTTGATTCCATTGTTGGCGGAAAGGAAGGGATTTTATACGAAACCGCAGGGGCTTTGGGTAAGGGCGAAAAGATATTCATAACGGCAAAGTTGCCCGAGTATATCCGTGTTGGAAAAAACGATTTGATAGAGCAGTATTTATTTTTGACTACTTCGCATAATGGTTACGGAAGCATAACGGCAGCATTTACGCCCGTTCGCATTGTTTGCCAAAATACTTTAAATGCTGCAATGAGCCACAAAAGCAACTGCATTAAAATTCGTCATACCTCCAGCGCAACCGATAGGTTAAAACAAGCGCATCAACTACTAGGAATTACCAACTTATTGGCGCAAGAAATGGAGCAACTTTTTAACCAATGGGCGAAAGTGCGGATTACAGATGCAGAGGTTAAAAAATTGGTGCAGATGGCAATGGCTCCAAACAAGGAAACTTTGCAAAGCCTACAAAGTAACCGACTAGATGAACTATCCAGTATCTACACAAATACGGTAAGTGCGGTTTTGGATTATGCATTTTCGCACCACTCGCAACAGGAAGCCACCACAAAAGGCACTTTGTACGGAGCATATAATGCGGTTAACGGATATTTTCAAAACGTGCGAAATTATAAGGATGATGAAAGCAAATTTAAAAGTATCATGTACGGCACGGCATTACAGCGAAACCAAACCGCATTCGATTTGTGCCAAAGCTTCGCTATTAGTGGCGTAAATGTGTTTAATTAAAGGCTAGAGCAATATTTTAAAGCGTCTGTAGTAATATGGGCGTTTTTTTTTTGGCGCTTTAAGTGCCTGATAAGTGTTAATGTATGCTAAATATAATATAACATTAGACCTTTTCTCCAATTACAAATGCCAAAGAATAATCCTGTGAATGGGTTATACTTATATGCCAGTGATTAATACCTAGTTGATCAGCTATTTCTTTCGGTTGACCAATTAATTCAACTTCAATTTTTCCCGACTTATGTTTTAACACAGATATATCTTTGAGAGAGATTCCATCTTGCATTCCTGTTCCCAGACATTTTAATATGGCCTCTTTTGCACTGAACCTGCCTGCTACAAAATCATCAGAAGGGTTAGAATTATAAATTTCGAGCTCAATATCTGACAAAATTCGATTTTGAAGATTGCCATTTGAATTCCAATTTAACAGCTTTGAATTTAGTGTGTGCTGTACTATATCTGTTCCTATGCTTACAATCATGAAATTATTTCCTAATTAGCTTGGATTTGATATATAACCTTCTGCATTGATAAATCGAAATGTACAACTCCGCCGTTATTAGATATTAAATGTCTAAAAATTCTGTAGGCTGTTAAAATAGCCTTTTCCCAATCTTGGGAAGTACGAACCTTCACTTCAAAATTTTCTGTCATTTCTTTAATTATTCTTAAAGTCGTTTTCGAAACTTTTGCAGAATCAAGAAAGTAGTTTTTACGTTTGGCTTCATTAAAAATGATCATTGATAGTGCTTCTTCAGTAATTGTCGCTCTAGCGCCATCTTCATTTTCATCTGTAACAGGATCGCTTTTCCTCTTCCTTTTCATCATAGCACGAGTACAAGGAGACCAGCCAAGTATTGTTGCAAAAGAATAATGGAATATATCATGATAACGATAATAATCACTTACAGAAGAATTATCATTTATGATATCACCAAGTTGATTAGTTTCGTTAATTGTCACACGGACTTCACCCTTTTTGCCAGTTTTGACTTCCTCAAATGCAACAGAGAAAGCTCGAGGAATTTGTTCACTCGGACTGTAATTCTCATCAAAATACTTATTTTGCTTTCTTTGTTCCATTTCGTTCTGCTAAGATACTATCTATTTTGTAAACTACAACACTGTCTGGCAATGTTTTAAGTACTTCAGATTGTATTTCATTAATAAATTTTTCTGATTTTTTCCCTTGTTCAAATCCCCGATCAAACGCAGACCAGTCCCATATCAATTTCAAGCAGATGGCAAAAACAATACCAATTAATATTTTAAGTAGCCAGTCATTTCTATCTGTTTTTTCCTCCAATCGAATAAATTTCTCATTAACTTGATTCTCACCTTCTTTGATTTTGTCTACAATGGCTTTCGGTGAAGTCAACTCTCCTCTTTTAAGTGATTCGATATATTTGGGGTTAATGTGATCCATTTTTTTGAAATGGACATTATTATTATTGTAAGCCTCCTCTTCGGTCAATTCCTCATTTAAATCTGCGAACCAAATTGGGAAGTATGGTTCATCTAAATTTAAAACTATACAAGATGGTCCGGCATTGTAAACGGAGAATAGTAAATTATCGTGATAACCTGGGTCAACATGGAAACCAGATACATTTACAAGTCCTTTAAGTTTTTCACTTGCCTTTATAGAGATGAATGCAATTTTATCATTTGGAATGTTTACAGTTTCCTTTGTAAGCAATAACGCAAACTGTCCTGGATTTATATCAACTTGTCTATTTTCAGGAGAAAGATATTCAACTTTTCCATCCTTAGAATCCGTTAAATAAACTTCACCACCTAGTGACAATTCATATGCACCGTTTTTGACCCTTTTTGAATTAAAAGGGGTTATAATATTTTTCTTTTGTTGAAGTGCATTAAGCTGTTTAACACCTAGAAAGCTCATGATATTTCATTTTAAATTTACTGATCTGTCTTATTATTTTTAGGGATATTTTTATTAATATCCCATTTGGGAGGAAACCAATACTCTATTGGGGAATGGTTGCTTTTAAAAATCTGTTTAATTTTGACTCGATCGCTTGAGCCTTTGATATCGGGATGGCGAACTCTCGAGTACTTATCAACTTCGCAGAAAAGATTTTGACAGTCTATCAACTGTAGCTTTCGACCCCATAAATCATTAAAGGTTAAGCCTAAGCGTTCAAATTCTTTTTCTTGCCTATCGGTCATTAACTTTATGATTTCAACATTATTCAATCCTCCAGTATTCGTAAAACATTTACTAATACCACCTTTTGCTCCCGGTCCAGGTACTACAAAAGAAGATTCTGAAAAATTGGTAAGAGTGGAATAATTAATATCTACCGTGAACTGATAAGCCAAAAAGTCACCTAACCCATGAAAAGTCTTGATAATCTCAAATGCCTGCTGCATAGATTTTGCCTCAATCAATTTGTCTGCTGTTTTATTTTCTAAGATATGTTCGATTAACTTGAGATGATTTGAGTGCTTACTTTTCAAACCGAAAAATGCCCCACCTGAAGGCATAATGTAAGCTGCCGAATAGATGCGTTCGCCAATTGACATAGCTTCGGATAAAATCTTATCATATTTTCGAAAGTCGTAATCCTTGTAGGTTAGTAAACCAAATTCAGACATTAGGAGCTCCCATGTTTCTATTTTGTTGAATAATTTAAATAATAAAATACGAAACAAAATTTCATTTGGAGCATTTGAATACCCCTCTTTATAGATAACTTCCTTAATCAAATATTGACTTGTGCGGTCTGCAGCACGGTAAGCATTGGTAAATTTAAATTTATTGATAATCTCATCTTCTGACCAAGGTCCAGCCAGTTGTTGAAACCTCTTAAAGAATGCTTCTTGTCTAAGTACTGCAAATTTCCAATATGTGTCAAAAACTTCAGTTGTTTTTGCTGGCGCTAAAGAAACATGTATTTGCATCCTATTTTTTTTGGGCGGTTGCTTTATTGGTAGAACTGGGTCGCTATTTGAAATTATTTTACTCATGATCACAAAGATAAGCGTTCATTAACTTATGATCTCCATACTTTCAAACAGTTTTTTTGCTTCTGTTTTAGTTATGCCGTCTAACTTCTCAACTCCAATGAAGCAATTCAATCTTTCAAACTCAAGCCCAGTTTCTCTCGCAACAAACTCTCCAAGTTTAATCAATCCATGCCAGTTACCATATGCCCGACGATAAAAGTACTGTACAGCATAGAAACTATTCATAATCAATCCTCCCTTTTCGGATTTATAAAAAGTTACATGTTGCAGGCATGGGAACCCTTGGAATGGTTGATTTGTATGATCTACCGTTGCATCAAATATTGAAGCTTGAAGTTTCGAACGACGTAACGGGGTGTCATTTACTATGGAGTGTATAATATTCTCTAGTTGATTAAGCGGCTGCCCACCCTTATTATAAGCTATTAGTCGGTAAAAATATGTTCCATTCCTATTGGCAGTTTTAATTCTTCTTATCCATCGAAAGTTTGTTTGATATTCTTGATATAATCGCTTTCTATCATACTTACACATTTTGTAAAGCGAATGAGGGAAGATAGTTTCAGATACGGTTTGAACGGTATCTAATTTACTTTTAATCAAATGATCATCTAGGAAATCACGTATATGTTCAGATTCACTAAAATCTGTTAATGACAATATCAGTGGAGTTATTTCATTACCTTTTTCATTGGCTAGAAGTCCTAGGACTTTCATGTAAGCGCCTGACAGATTTGTGTTTTCGATTATTGTTGGTGACATGTTTTTTTCTTTAATCATTTTCTAAATGTCTATACTCAGCTAGACCGACATAGCCTAACTTTTGAATTCTGGTAAAAAAACCGAAATCTCGTTCATGGGAAAATACGCGTACTATCCCTGGTTTATTTGCGCAGAATATATTACCATAATTAGTCTGATCAATCAAACTAAGATGGTCGCCATCTACATTACAGTCGGGAGGTAAAAACAGATAATTTCCAACTTCAAGATCTACGGGACCCACTTTCGATTTGCCATCAAATATTTTGAAATGAGTATTCTGTTCTCCGTTTGGATAAAGCTTTTTTAAAATTTTTGAAGGTGTAAACTTTAATAAGTTTATCATTTGCAAATCTTTGATCAATCCATTTACCTTACAATGTGAAATTAATGTTCTATATCCAACGCCGAAAAGCGAAGAGATTTTGTAAAAATCCAATACGTTTGCCGTATCAGGGTGAATATTTCGACGATTAAATTCAGCAGAAATTCCACCTATAGGCATTAATAGCGCTCCCGAAAATGTATCAACTAAACGTTCTTCGGTATTATAACTTGCCTGTTCCACACCTGTAGAGCTGAGGGCATCCATTTTACTTCCATGCCCAAATAAATGATGCCCTAATTCATGTCCACAAGTGAAATTACGTCGAGGAAGGGGCCTTAAATTCGAAATGAAAATAGTTGGATGTTTTTTATTTTCATCTATAAAATACATTCCTTCCATGTTAACGTCAACAAATCTTACTGTGACCTCCAATTTATCACATAGATCATAAATGTCGACAGACTGGAAACTTTTCAATGAGAATCTGAGCCTTAAATGCTCTGCTTGTTTTGTTGCGGCAATGTAGGTTGGATTCATAATTTATTTTGGTAGGATTTTTAATAAATCAAATACCTTTTGAACGTCGTCAGAACTAAGTTTACTTAACTCTCTTGCCGCAAATCTTCGTCTTTCCTCTGTTTGATCTTCATCATCTTCCTCGCCAAGAAGCCATGATGTGCCTACCTTATAAAGATTTGCAAAGATTACAATTTCCTCGGCGCTTACTTTACGGTTTCCCGCCTCAATTTCGGAAATCGCAGGTCTTTGAAGACTTAATTTCTCAGCAGCCTGGGCCTGAGAAAGCCCAGCTAACGTTCTAGCATCTTTTAAACGCGCCGCAATTTTTTCTCTATCTGACATTTATTTTTTTCTTTTAATTACCTTTAATAGTTTTTGAGTTGCTTCTCTTACGGAAAGTTGTTGTAGGGTTATTTTATCATGGAAGATGTAACAATTATCAGGAATTTTAACATCTAATATTGATTCCAGTTTGGCCATAACACTTACTAGTATATGACTACTTATGCCTGCGCTTCCAGGTCGAGAATTGATTTCCACATTCATGTCAATTCCAAGATCATCAGCTATTTCTTGGATAGTGTCCACCATAGTTTTTTCAACCGCTTCAATTGTTAATGTTTCCATAATAGTGTATTATAATACCACAAATGTAGTAAGAAAATCTTACATTCCAATTTTTTTTTGATATTTTTTATTTGGTCTAAGGAAATCATCAATTAAAATGAGTAAAAATCCATTATCTTTTTATCATAGATGATATAAGTAATGCAACAAAGTACAATTTTATAAATAGAAGTGAGGTGTACGGCTATTTCAAAACACTAAGCATCTAATATGTTTAATAAATTCATTTAGCAATAGGATGGATAACATATTATTTTTTGGGATGAAGTTTTAAAAACGCTGTTTCTACTCCATTGACAATCTCAGAGTTTGTTTCTTTTTTACCAGAATTAATCCACTCCAATAATTCCAACCTAGAAAAATAAAGTCTTTTCCCTTTCTTGATATAGGGAATTTCCTTCAAGCTCACTTTGCTATATAATGTTGGAACTGCTAGCGTAATAAGTTCTGATGCTTGCTGAATATTCAGCAAATCTTTTTCAGAAGGATTATTGCTTATTTTTAAGTCTGTAAGCATTTTCTCTATCGACAAAAGCTTCTCGTAAAGCGTTACTACAGCATCAGGCAATTGATCAAAAGTAAGATGTTTCATAAATTCATATTATAAAACAAAGATTGCACCTAGCTTTATTATACTTGTAATATAACCTTGGTTATAACCCTATCTAACCAAAATCTAATAACTTTTCTGCCATTTGTTTTTTTACTGTGGTCTCAAATCCTGCCCAATAATTTTGGGTGGTCACAATAGTAGTATGCCCTAATGCTTCCTGTGCAAACTCCAATCCTAACTCTCGTGTTACTCTTGTTGTAAATGAATGCCGAGCATACATTGTTCCAAGATTAAATTCAATTCCTACCGATATGGCAAGCTTTTTCATGTGTTGGTTCACAAACCTGATAAAGTTTTGGTTGATGCGGTGCCTTTCCTTGGCCGACATACCAACCTCAAAAATTGGGAAGATATAATCATTGTTATTACCATTTTTCCTACCATATTTTTTAATAAAACTCTTTATGCTTGGAGTGATAGGAACCACAATGGGCGTAGGATCTTCTTTAGTAGTATTTCGGGTTTTATACCTGATAAATGAAAAATAACTGCCTGCCAAATTCTTGAATTTAAGCTCAGCAATATCTCTAAAATTCATTCCATTACATTGATAGCTGAAGAACCAAAAAGCTCTCGCCTTTTCCACATTGAGATCATCCACCTCAATTGTAAATAGAGATTTCATCACATCTTTTTCAATATTTTTTTTGATGTTTTTTCCAGTTGGGATTTTATACTTTTTAAATGGATATAAATCTGGATTAATATCGCCATTTGCTATAGCATCATTGTAAAGCTTTCTCAAAGGTCTCAAATAGATTCCTACGCTTGTTCTGCTTAGCTCTCTATCCACCATCCATCGCTCGTACTTTTCAAGAAATTCAGGTGTTATTTGTTCAAATTTTAAAACCGATATTGGATTACCCTTACCTGTATTTGCGAAAGATAAGATAGAATTCATACTACAACGAAAATTGGAAGCATACCCAATCTGCTCATTTCCTTCTAAATCATTAATTCGCTCGCAGTAATGGTCTATTACATTAGTAATACTGTCTTTGTTCCTGAACAATGCCCGTTCAAATTTTTGGAAGGAAAAAAACTTATTAGCATTTGCGGCTTCAATCCCCTTTGCTTCAATTGCCTTTAAACTGATCTGGATTTCTTTAAACCTTCCTCTTGGTGATTTTTCATGATAACTATGATCAAATTCTTCAATAGTTAGGAAAATGCCAGTTTCATATAATTTGGCAGTGCCAAAATAGGCTCGTAATTTGACAGGAAATTTCCCGTCTTCCAGCTCTCTTCTCGTATCGTGGTACAGTGATATTATTGCTTTCTTCATTTTGATAAAAGGTAAATTTTGGACTTTTCATTTGCACACGATTTGCACAAAAAGCCTCGAAATAGTGCAAAATCCTTCAAAACAAAGATAACCAAAAAAATCGTAAGTGTTTGATAAACAGAGTAATTATAGATATATATAGACATCGCAAAACACCAGTTTTTGACTGTTAATCAGAGGGTCGCTGGTTCGAGCCCAGCAGAGGGAGCAAAACCCTTTACATTTTGTAAAGGGTTTTTGTTTTTTAGCTGATTTTTATAAAAGCAACTTATATTAGTTCATTCTAAGCCATCCCTACGGCGAAAATAACATCATCTTGAATTAAAGGAGATTTTTTAATACCTTAAGATGATTTAATTACACGATAAATTTGCTGCGAGAATAATTTTTCTTAGGAGAAAAATAAATGTCTTATTTTTTGCAATCATATTTTGTGAATTTTTTTTCATACCTATTGATACTATACGAATACTAAGTTAAACCTGATTAAACTATAATATGAACACTGTTAAATTGATGATTTTTATAATGTTACTGGGGCTGAATACCAATAAACTTTCCGCTCAAGATTTTAGACCAAAGTTTCATTTTTCGCCAAAAGCCCATTGGATGAACGATCCCAATGGGATGATTTATCACAATGGCATTTATCATTTGTTTTATCAATATTATCCAAACGATACAAAATGGGGACCTATGCATTGGGGGCATGCTACCAGTAAGGATTTATTTAACTGGAAGGAAAAACCGATTGCGCTATACCCAGATAGTTTAGGGATGATTTTTTCGGGTAGTGCAGTTGTGGATGAAAATAATACTGCCGGATTTGGTAAAAACGCAATGGTGGCAATTTTTACGCACCATAACGCAGAAATTGAAAAAGCAAAAACAGGCTTTTACGAATATCAAAGCATTGCTTATAGTACAGATAATGGAGATACGTGGACGAAATACAAAGGCAACCCTGTATTACCAAACCCAGGAATTACCGATTTTAGAGACCCTAAAGTAATGTGGTTTGAAAAAGATAAAAAATGGATAATGACCCTTGCTACTAAAGATCGTGTTACATTTTATTCATCTACCAATTTAAAGGAATGGAAAAAGGAAAGTGAATTTGGCAACAATATTGGTGCCCACGGTGGCGTTTGGGAATGCCCTGATCTTTTCCCTTTAGAAGTAAATGGCGAAACAAAATGGGTGCTGTTGGTAAGCATTAATCCTGGTGGGCCAAATGGAGGTTCGGCAACTCAATATTTTACTGGTAGTTTTAACGGAGAAACTTTTATTCCTGATTCTGATAGACAAAAATGGGTAGATTATGGAACCGACAATTATGCTGGTATAACATGGTCTAACACCGGTAAACGAAAAATTTTTATTGGCTGGATGAATAACTGGCAATATGCAGATCTGGTTCCTACAAAAGAATGGAGAGGCGCTACAACATTGCCCCGCGAATTGGGATTAACTAAAGTTAAGGATGAATTTTATCTAACATCAACTCCAGTAAAGGAAATGTTAGCCCTGATAAAGCCTGTAGGAAAGACAAAGATTTTATCAACAGAAAAAAACCTTAACCTATCAGAAACTGTAAAATCATTAAAAGGATGTTTTAAACTTAGTTTAACTTTCGATGCATCTGAAAGTTTCTCAATTAATTTAAGTAACAACAAAGGCGAAAAATTAATAGTTGGTTATGATAAGCTTGGCAATTACTTTATCGATAGAACTAAAGCAGGCATTTCTAATTTTGAAAAGGGATTTGCCAGGAAGCACATTGCACCAAGAATTTCTAAATCTAAAGTGGGAAAGATAACAATAGTATTAGATGCTGCATCTTTGGAACTTTTTGCTGATGAAGGTCTTACCAGCATGACAGATACATTTTTCCCTAAATCACCATTGAGTAAATTGGAAATTATTAAAGGTGGTAAAAAGCCAATAACTGAAATTGCTATATCAAGTATATCGGTGCGTAAATGATAAGCTGAGCTTTTTTAATACATTGCTTTAGGCTTTCAAATTTTCTAGGTCAATCATCTGCATAGATGGCTGTAAATTTTGAAAGCCCTACGCTCAAATAACTTAAATACTCTAAAGAAAGAATTAAGGCGCCAGAAAGATATGGTTCGAAACTTTTTGGCTTTACAATTTGAAGGATATTTCTTTTACTAAAATAATGGTCTTCGCAAAAGAGATTGAAGAGATCGAATCTACTTTCGAGATTGTTTGTGGCTAAAATGAATGCTGCGGTTTCTCCGGTTGGAATAAAACAATTGCATTTGGTATCGCAAACACCTCCAAATTCGGTAAAGTTCTTATCTAGATTTTTATTTTTTATTAAAAAAACATCAAGCATTTGTGGACGAATGTGTGGTGCTAAACTCAGTAATAAAACAATCCTTTCGGCTATACTGGTTTGGTCTCGCTTTAATACTTCTGCGTAAAAAGATTCATCGGTAGTAATATCCGGAGGTGGAATATCGTAAATGCTTTGGTAAGGAGTTTCCTGCTCAAAATACAATTTCATGCTGGTATCAATAACTTCAGATAGCCAGTTTAACTCACGAGTTAAAGCATGAGCGTTTTTTTTAATGATGCCTTTCATGAAAGCTTGTTTTAATTCCTCAATTAAGTTAAGAACTTTTAATCATTTAAACTATACTTAAATTTTAGTATGGATTTGGATGAATGATAAATCAGCAGATTAATCTGCGCAAATATCTATTGTACTTAAAATTCAAACTCCAACTGATTATTGTCTGCCTTTTCAATTGGCAAATCATCATAAAATCTGGAAAGCGTAATGCCTAACAACCTAACTTTTAATAAACCTAAACCTGCTTCGGTTAGTAATTTAATAGCTTCATTGTAAATGTTTGATGCTTCATTTATTGGGTTTACAAAAGAACGGCTTCTTGTTATCTGCCTAAAATCTTCAAACTTAATTTTAAGTGTAATGGTTTTTCCTTTTAGCTTGTGCTTATCTAACCGAGTGGCAACTGTTACGCTTATTTGTTGTAACAATGCATGCAGTACGGCATCATCACTTGTATCTTCAGATAGCGTATCTTCTGCACCTACCGATTTGGTTTCGCGGTGTGCTTGTACTGGTCGTTCATCAATTCCTCTAACAACTTTGTAGTAAAACTTTCCTGATTTGCCAAATTGTGCTAATAGTTGTGCTTCTGTTAACTTTTTTAAGTCGGCCCCGGTATTAATTTGCATCGCTTTCATTCTTGCGGCAGTTACTTTACCAACGCCGAAAAATTTCTCAACCGGAAGTTTTTCCATAAAAGCTTTAATCCTCGATGGACCAATAAAAGTCAGCCCATCAGGCTTATTCATATCAGATGCAATTTTTGCTACAAATTTATTTACCGATACGCCTGCAGAAGCGGTTAAATTTAGTTCGGTTTTAATAGCATCTTTTATGGATTGAGCAATATCTATTGCAGAACCGATACCTAATTTATCTTCTGTTACATCGAGATAGGCTTCGTCTAAAGAAAGTGGCTCGATGATATCTGTATAGCGATGGAAAATTTCTCTAATGCTCTTAGAAGCCTCAGAATAGGCATCAAACCGTGGGTAAACAAATATTGCTGTTGGGCATAGTTGATAAGCTTTGCTGCATGACATGGCTGAACGAATACCATATTGCCTGGCCTCATAGCTTGCTGTAGCTACAACGCCTCTGCTATCAGGTTTTCCACCTACTACTACTGGTTTACCACGGTATTCAGGAAAATCTCTTTGCTCTACAGATGCATAAAATGCATCCATATCAATATGAATAATTTTTCTTAATACGTTTGCTGTTTCTTCAGACATTTAATCATCTAAAATTCCGAATTTTTATCTTCAAAATTTAAAAAGATTTATTTCTTTACAAAATAAGGGGCTCTAATCTGGAGATGTTGAGTATAAAGATATACTTAAGGAGAAATTTAATAGCAGAATAAAATCTTCAGATGAAAAAAGAAATTAGTTTAATAGATGCGTAACCTTATTTAGTAGGGAATCCATTTCGAAGGGTTTTTCCATAAAATCGTTGGCTCCGGCATCAAGCGCAGATTGCTTAATATCACGACTGGCAGATATCATCAAAATTGGTATTTCTTTAAAATCTGGGTCGCTTTTCAACTGTCGGCAAATGTCTCTACCATCATGGCCACTCATCCAGATATCCAATAAAATTAAATCAGGTCTTTTTTTTACGGCTTCAAAAACTGCAGCACCATCATAGGTGAAGTCAACCTCATAGACCATCACTTGTAGAATCATTGTAACGGCATCAACTATTCCTTCATCATCATCTGCTATAAGTATTCGTTTATTTTCCATCCGTTTATTCCCAATACCAAATCTTACTACGGGATTGCAGTTTTGAGCTTTGATTTTTTTGTGATACCTTAATAATAGAATAAAATCCTATTTTGTTTTATAAATATAGATTATTTTTTTGCTTATAGCCTAAAGCTATACTTTTCAATTCGTAATGATTAGTTTCCCATTTATTTAAGATGTAATATTAATCTGTATTATTGATTTTCATAAGTCAATATTCATTTAGAATTTTATTATTTTATATTTACAGCTTCTTTATCTAACAATAAGGTTTTACAATTAATGGACAGTATTAATATTAAGAAATTAGCTGAAGCCCTAAATTTATCTACATCTACAATTTCGAGAGCATTTAGAGATAACAGCGATATTAATGCTGCTACTAAAACACTTATTTTAGAAAAGGCAAAAGAATTAAACTATCAGCCCAATCACTACGCAAGTAACCTGCGTGAACAAAAAAGTAAAACCATTGCTGTAATTGTTCCTGAATTGGCAAATAACTATTTTTCGCAAGCAATTCATGGAATAGAGCGTGTTGCCCGAGAAAATGGATACCATATTTTGATTTATGTAACAGATGATGATTACAAGAAAGAAGTAAACTTCATACGGCATTTACATAATGGTCGTGCTGATGGGATTATCATGTCGGTATCTGGCGAGGCTAACGATCATAATTACCTTAACAAATTTGGCACTAAACGTTTGCCTTTGGTATTTTTTGATAGAATTTACGAAGACATTGAAACCCCTAGAGTAATAACCAACGATTATAAAAGCAGCTTTTTGGCTACAGAACATTTAATTGAACAGGGATGTAAACGCGTAGGTTATTTAGTAGTAAACAAAAGTTTATCAATTGGTAAAACCCGTATGCAGGGTTATATTGACGCCTTAGCAAAACATAATCTTGTTTTTGATGAGCAATTGATTGTAGATTGTAGCAACAGTTATGAAGAAAACAGCGTGATTATTAAAAATGCTTTAACCCAATTAAAGCCCGATGGCTTTTTTGCATCGGTTGAGCGTTTGGCGTTTGCAACTTATTATGCCTGCTATGATTTAAATATTTCTATACCGGAAGATTTAAAAATCATTAGTTTTTCGAGTTTAGAAATAGCGCCATTATTAAACCCATCATTAACTACAATCACCCAACCTGCAATAGAAATTGGAACCGAATCTGCTAACCTTTTATTTAAAATTTTAGATGCAGGACCAGACGTAAATCTCCCTTCGGAAGTGGTTTTAGAGTCTAAAATTATCATGCGTAATTCTACGTCAAAATCACCTCAAAAACCATAAATTTTCTAGTCATTTTTTAAGCTATTTTTCATCAAAAAAATTCGTGACTTAGTGTATTTTAGGCAGAATTTCTTGCGTCTATCGGGAACGTTCCCGAAATTTATTCCTAAATTCTCTAAGAATCATCGGGAACGTTCCCGAAAAAACATCAAAAAATGGCTTAGTGTAATAATTACACTTTAAAATCAAATTTTATGTTTATAAAAATATGATTATCAGTTAGTTAAAATTTAATCTATTGATGTATGTTAATCAAAAAATCTTTAAAGTATATGATTTTTTGATACAAATTATATGATGCAAAACTGCTAAAAATATATTTTTTAAATAAATTTTGAATTCCCATTAAGTGCTGTAAATTAGGCCTATGTGTAATTCACTATAATATTTAACCAAATTTTTATACTTAAACGAGCTTCGAATATGAAAGTATTTTACCTGCTAAAACAGGGGCTTTTAGTGCTATTAGTTTTTACAGCATTAATCGTAAAAGCACAAACCGGGTCTGTATCCGGTACCGTGCTTGATGAAACCGGCCAACCATTACCTGGTGCTTCCATTTTAGTTAAAGGAACAACCAGAAGTACATCTACGGATGGAAACGGTAACTTCAAATTGACAGGATTAACAAATGGTTCTTTAACCTTATCTGCCAGTTTTATCGGTTACCAAACTTTAGAAAAAGCAGTAAATGTAACTGCAAATGCAACAGCTAATTTCCAATTAGCTCCCGATGCACAAAAATTAAATGAAGTTGTAGTTATCGGTTACGGTACTGCCGAAAAGAAAAACCTAACAGGTTCTATTACAACAGTTGGATCGAAAGATTTCCAAAAAGGTACCATTACCACTCCAGAACAATTGATTCAAGGTAAAGTAGCGGGTGTAAACATTATTTCTGGTGGCGGTGCTCCAGGGGGTGGTAGTACAATCCGTATTCGTGGTGGTGCTTCACTAAATGCAAGTAACGATCCTTTAATCGTTGTAGATGGTGTTCCTTTTAGTGGTAATAGTATTGGTAATGCACCAAGTCCTTTATCATTAATAAATCCGAACGATATTGAAACCTTTACAGTATTAAAAGATGCGAATGCAACTGCAATTTATGGTTCAAGAGCATCAAATGGTGTAATTTTAATTACAACTAAAAAAGGTGGTTCCGGTGCTCCTGTAATTAATTTCAGTACCAATAACTCTATAGGTACAGTTGCGAAAAAAGTAGATGTATTATCTGCAGATGAAGTTCGTGCTTATGTTAATGCAAATGGTACTGCTGCTCAAAAGGCTTTATTAGGTACTGCAAGTACAGATTGGCAAGATGAAATTTATCGTACTGCATTTACAACTGATAATAACTTAAGCATTTCAGGTTCATTTAAAGGTGTTCCATACCGTGTTTCGGGTGGTTATTTAGATCAACAAGGTGTAGTTATCAGAAGTGATTTAAAAAGAGCAACTGGTGCAATTACCATCTCACCAAAATTATTTACCGACCATTTAAAAATCGATTTAAACCTAAAGGGTTCATTAACAGAATCGCAATATCCTAATGATGCGATTGGTGCGGCAGTTCAATTTGATCCAACCAAACCGGTTTATGCTGCCAATCAATTTGGTGGTTATTACGAATGGATAAATGGTACTGTTCCAAATCCAAATGCACCTCGTAATCCTGTAGGTTTAATTGAGTTACAAGATAACCAAGGTAATGCAGCTAGAAGTTTTGGTAACGCAAGATTTGATTACTCCTTCCACTTTTTACCAGAATTACATGCTAACTTAAACTTAGGTTATGATGTATCTAAAGGTTATGGTGCAACACGTGTTCCGATTTTTGCAGCACAAAGCGCTTCTACTAGTGGTTTTTACGGAAACAGACAGAATATAGAGAAAAATACATTTTCTGAGTTTTATTTAAATTACGCAAAAAACGTTGAAAGTATTAAGAGTAGGTTTGATGTAACAGCTGGTTACGGTTATTACGATATCGCTCAAACAAATTTCAACTATAATACGTATAGAGGAACTGGCGAATTATTAACTACTCCTGTATTCCCATTCTCGATTGAGCAAAATAAATTGCTTTCATACTACGGAAGGTTTACTTATACTTTTAATGATAAATACATTTTGCAAGGTACCATGCGTGCTGATGCATCATCTAAGTTTGCTGAAGAAAACCGTTGGGGTTATTTCCCATCTGGAGGTTTTACCTGGAGAATTATTGGTGAAGATTTCTTGAAAGACAGTAAAGTAGTATCTGACTTAAAATTAAGATTAAGTTATGGTGAAACTGGTAATAAAGATGGTATAGGAAACTATGATTATTTATCAAAATATTACGCAAACAGCAATAATGGTCAGTACCAGGTAGGAAATACTTTTTATAACTACTACAGTCCGGCGGGGTACGACCCTGATTTGAAATGGGAAACAACTACAACTTATAACGCCGGTTTAGATTACGGTTTTATGAAAGGCAGATTATACGGTAGTGTAGATGCTTACTTTAAGAAAACTAAAGATTTATTAAGTACAATTAACATCCCGGTAGGTACCAACTTTAGCAACCTTTTAACAACAAACGTTGGTAATATGGAAGTTAAAGGTATTGAGGCAAGCTTAAATTTTGTAGCGATACAAAAGGAAAACATTACCTGGGATTTTGGTTTCAATATGGCTTACAACAAAAGAAAAATTACCAATTTGACTTTAAATCCTGATCCAGGATCTAAAGTTAGTGCTGGTGATATTACAGGTGGAACTGGTGTAACACTAAAATACAACGCTGTAAATCAAATACCAGGAGCATATTTTGTTTACAAACAAGTTTACAATGCTAGCGGTGCACCAATTGAAGGTGTTTATGCAGATTTGAATAGTGATGGTGTTATCAATACAAACGATCAGTATTTCTATAAATCTCCAGACCCGAACTTTACTTTTGGTTTCAATACTTCATTCACGTATAAAAAATGGACGGCAAGTACTGTTTTAAGAGCTAACCTTGGAAATTATGTTTATGATAACGTATCATCTAACTTCGGTATCAAAAATAACGTATTAAGTACGCAAGGAATTTTAAATAACTCTAGTAGAGATATTTACAATACAGGTTTCCAAAACAATCAGTTTTTAAGCGATTACTACATCAAAAACGCATCTTTCTTAAAAATGGATAATGTTGGTTTAGCTTATAACGTTGGTAAGCTTTCTCAAAATGGTAATACAACATTGCGTATTTCTGCAAACTGTCAGAATGTATTTGTCGTATCTAATTTCAAAGGCGTTGATCCTGAATTAATCTCTGGTATAGATTACAATCTTTACCCGAGACCAAGAACATTCACTTTAGGTTTAAATGTTGGTTTTTAATAATAAATAAAAATGAAAAATTCATTTAAAACAATACTGGCATCAGCTGTTTTACTGCTGTCATTAAATTCATGTAAAAAAGAAGATTTAAATTTAACACCAACGAATGATGTTACTGCACCGACAGTTTATGCTACACCTGCAGGTTACAAAAATAGTTTAGTTAAATTATACGCAACTTATGCATTAACTAGTCCAACTGGCTCAGATAATAGTGATGTTGGTGGTTTAAATGCGGGCTTTGCAGATTTCTTAAGATTATTCTGGACATCGCAAGAGTTAACTACTGATGAAGCGATTTGTGCTTGGGGTGATACCGGAATTCCAGAATTAGATTATTCTACCCCTAATGTTGATAATCAATTTTTAAGAGGACTTTACTCTAGAAGTTTACTTCAAATTACTTTCGTTAATGAATTTCTTCGCGAAAGTACACCAGAAAAGTTAGCAGAACGTAACATTACAGGTGCTGATGCTACCAACATTCAGCGTTACCGTGCTGAAGCTCGTTTCTTACGTGCTTACCAGTATTGGGTACTGATTGATGCCTTTGGTAATCCACCTTTTGTAACAGAAAACGATGCTATAGGTAAAGTTGCTCCTCAGCAAATTAAAAGAGCAGCATTATTCGCTTACATCGAATCAGAATTGAAAGCAATTGAAACTGATTTAGCAGAACCTCGTACAAACGAATACGGTCGTGCTGATAAAGGTGCTGCTTGGGCATTATTAGCCAGGTTATATTTAAATGCACAAGTTTACTCAGGCACTGCCAAATACACTGAAGCAATTACCTATTCTAGTAAGGTTATCAGTGCAGGTTATGCATTAAAGGCAAATTATATGGATTTATTTAAATCTGATAATAACATAAACAATCCTGAAACTATCTTAAGTATTAACTATGATGCTGTAAATGGTACAAACTATGGTGGTACAACTTTCTTGGTTAATGCAGCCCTTAATGGAGATATGAATCCATCAACTTATGGTGTGCCAAACGGTGGCTGGGGTGGTAACAGAACCCGTGCTAATTTACCGGCATTATTTCCTGATCCAAATGGTACTTTAGATAAACGCGGTGTTTTCTTCGGTACTAAAGCTGCTGTTGATGAAATTGGTGTATTTACAGATGGTTTGCGTGTTACTAAATTTAAAAATGTTACCTCAACAGGTTCAACACTGCCAAGTCTTAACGGAGTTTTCAGCTCATTAGATTTTCCAATTTTCCGTTTGGCTGAGCAGTATTTAATTTATGGTGAAGCAGTATTGCGTGGTGGTACTGGTGGTACAACGGCTCAAGCTTTAACGTATGTAAATGCTTTGCGTGCACGTGCTTATGGAAATGCTTCTGGTAACGTTTCTGTACTTACAACAGACTTTTTCTTAGATGAGCGTGGTCGTGAGTTATATTGGGAAGGTCACCGCCGTACAGATTTAGTGCGTTACGGTAAATACACAGATGCAAGTTATTTATGGCCATTTAAAGGTGGTGTTAAAGCTGGTACAGGTCTGCCTACATTCCGTAACTTATTCCCATTGCCAACTGCAGATTTAATTGCAAATCCGAATTTGGTTCAAAACACAGGTTATTAATCTTAATATTTTAATATATATGAAATCATTAATTTTAAAATCCATGGCGTTAAGCTTAATAGCTGTGTCGTTATGGTCGTGCAAAAAAGATGAAACTAAAGCTATTGCAACTTCTGGCACAGGAGGTGCTTTGCAAACTTCTGCAACGTCAGTTGTTTTAGATAAATCAAAACTAACTACAAACGTTATTACCTTCACGCTTAATGATGCAAGTTTCGGCTACCAAGCAGCTGTTTCTAATGTGTTACAATTAGCTGTTAAAGGGACTAATTTTGCAACGCCTAAAGAAGCGATTTTAGATGCTAAAGCAGTAACTAAAGCTTACAATGGGTTAGATTTTAACAATCTATTGCTATCATTGGGTATCCCAACAACTTCTAATACAGATATTGAGATTAGAGTTAAAGCCTCAATTTCTAACAACACTGCTCCTGTTTATAGTAATGTTGTAACCGTTAGTGCGAAACCTTTCCCGTTAACTGCTTGGATTTATGTTCCAGGTAATTATCAAGGATGGAATCCTGCCACAGCAGATAGTTTAATTTCTGCAACTGGTAATGGTGTCTACACAGGTGTAATTGCTTTTGATGGTGATAAATTTAAAATCACTCCTGCCAAGAAATGGGATATTGCTTATGGCGATGCCGGAGGTGGTAAGATTAGCACATCTGGTGCTGATATCAATTCTGTAACTAAAGGAGCAAAGCAGTTGACAGTTGATTTAAATGCAAATACTTTTACTTTAACACCACTTGTTTGGTCTATTATTGGTAACGCTGTTCCAGGTAGTAACTGGTCTGTTGATACTGACATGAAATTTATCAATGATGGAAACAATACCTGGACAATCACAACGCCGCTTACTGCAGGTGAACTTAAATTCAGGTTAAACCATGATTGGGGAACCAGTATTGGCGATGGTGCAAATAACGTTGTTATTGCAAGTGCTGGTACTTATAAACTTACTTTAAAATTAAATGCCGACGGTAAAACCGGCAGTTTTACAGCTGTAAAACAATAATAATTTATACCCTACAAAGGCAATTGCTTTTGTAGGGTATTTTTAAATAGAGCATATTCTTTTGCTCAAAGAACTTTAGTTTCTTCACTATTATCCAAATAAATTATTCAAATTATCTTACATAAAATTAGGATGCTGATTTTATGTAACCATCCACCAATACCATTTTCATTTTACATCCGGTACCTCAACATGAAAAAATTATATTTTATTTTAATAATTCTTCTAACAGGTTTTAATTTATTTGCCCAAAAGTTAGAACGTGTAGAACCTATGTTTTGGTTTACTGAAATGCACAACCCAAAGCTGCAATTGCTTGTGCATGGCGAGAATATTGCTACTTGTACAATTACACTATCTTATCCTGGCGTAAAGTTAGTTAAGGTAAATAAAGTTGAAAATCCTAATTACCTGTTTATAGATTTAGAACTATCTAAATCAGCTAAGCCAGGCAAATTCCCAATAAATTTTTCTGCCAATGGCAAAAAGCTATTTTCTTATACCTACGAATTAAAAAACCGCAATAAAAGTCCCGAAAGAATTCAAGGCGTTACTCAAAAAGATTTCATTTATTTATTGATGCCCGATAGGTTTTCTAACGGCGATAAAAGTAATGATGTAGTGCAAGGATTAACTGAAACTGCATTAAATCGGGATAGTATGTATTATCGTCATGGTGGTGATATTCAGGGCGTAATCAATCATTTAAATTACCTGAGAGATTTGGGCGTAACTACTGTTTGGATGACTCCAGAAGTGGAAAACGATATGGCAAAAGCCTCATATCACGGTTATGCTGTTACCGACCATTACAAAATAGATCCTCGATATGGTACCAATGAACTATATAAAAAATATGTAGAAACTGCTCATGCAAAAGGCATGAAGGTTATTAAAGATATTGTACACAATCATGTTGGTACCAACCATTGGTTTTACAAAGATTTACCAATGAAAAGCTGGCTAAATCAATGGCCAAAATTTACACAAACCAGCTACCGCGATCAAACGGTGATGGATATTCATGCTTCAGAAGCAGATCGTAAACAAATGCTAGATGGTTGGTTTGTTTCATCAATGCCCGATTTAAATCAGCGTAATCCGTTTGTTCAAAACTATTTAACGCAAAACCACATTTGGTGGATTGAATATGCTGGGATTGACGGTTTGCGTTTAGATACTTACGGCTACAATGACCCCATTTACATGGCGGATTGGGCGCTGAAAGTACAGGCAGAGTTTCCTCGTCTTTCAGTTTTTGGCGAAACCTTAGTAACCGCAGTTCCTAACCAGGCATTTTTTACAGGTGGAAATACAGTTAATCGCGGTTTTGATACACACTTACAAGGCATAACCGATGCTACATTAAAAGATGCAATTTACGAAGGTATCAACGGGAAAAACGGATGGGTAGATGGAATAAATCGCTTGTATGCTACTTTGGCTCACGATTTTCTTTATAAAAACCCAAACACCAACTGTATCTTTTTAGATAATCATGATATGAGTCGCTTCTATTCAGTAGTGGGCGAAGATTTTGATAAGTATAAAATGGGTTTATCCATACTATTAACCATGCGTGGCATTCCGGAGATGTATTATGGAACCGAAATTTTAATGAAAAACTTTTCTAATCCGGATGGTTTAATTCGTTCAGATTTTCCTGGCGGATGGGATGGCGATAAGAAAGATAAATTTATCGCTGATGGAAGAACCAACAAAGAAAATGAGGCTTTTACTTTTGTTAAAACCTTGGCCAATTACCGAAAAAATAGTCCTGCTTTACAAACCGGCAAATTGATGCAGTTTGTTCCGCAAGATGATCTTTATGTTTATTTCCGTTATAATAACTCAGCCAAAGGTTCGGTTATGGTAATTGTAAACAATACCGATAAGGATAAAAATTTAAATACCGAGCGGTTTTCTGAACGCACAAGTGGAATAACTACAGCAAAAAATGTAATTTCAGGTGAGAATTTATCGTTTAAAGAAATTAAAGTGCCTGCTAAAACAACTTTAGTTTTAGAGTTAAATTAATTAGCAACTAAGTGTCCATTATTGGTGGTTATGTTCAATATTGAACAACCATTAAAATTTATTGAATCGTAATAAGTTTATTATAAGCTGTTTAAAGATATTTATTTAGTTGGCATCAGTTTGGTTTATTTTTAGAAAAATTAATTTGATGACATTATAAAAAAAACAATGCAAGATACATCACAGATATTACCTCCATCATCCTCAATTAAAGCTTGCCTTTTCGATTTAGATGGTGTGCTTGTAGATACGGCAGTTTACCACTATCAAGCCTGGAAACGTTTAGCAAATACCATGGGTTTCGATTTTACTGAAGAACAAAATGAGCAGCTAAAAGGTGTAAGCCGGGTAGAAAGTTTGAACAAAATTTTAGCATGGGGCGGTGTAGAGAAAACAGAGAGCGAAAAGGATGAATTGGCTACCTTAAAAAATAGCTGGTATGTAGAAATGATTACCAAAATGACACCTGATGAAGTTTTGCCAGGTACAGTTGATTTTTTAACAGCCATCCAAAAGGCAGGTTATAAATCGGCATTAGGTTCTGCAAGTAAAAACTCAGGAATTATTTTAGAACGCACCAATCTTGCTCATTTTTTTGATGAAATAGTTGATGGAAATATGGTAACTAAATCCAAACCAGATCCTGAAGTATTTCTTAAAGGTGCCGAACTTTTAGGATTTCAGCCAGATGAATGCGTAGTTTTTGAAGATGCAGTTGCTGGTGTAGAAGCTGCAAAACGTGGTGGCATGAAGGCCATCGGCGTTGGCGAAAAAAGTGTACTTACCCAAGCCGATGTGGTGGTAAGTGGTTTAGATAAATTAACAGTAGAAGATTTAGAAAAGTTATAAGAGAGGTTTAAGGTGTAGGGTTTAAGGTTTAGGGTCATGTCTCAAATCTCAAATCTCACTACTCAATACTAATTATGAAGAATTACATTAAGGCAGATGAGTGGAATATTATCGAAGAAGGCTTTGATCCACATTTAAATAAAATTTCAGAAAGTATTTTCAGTTTGGGGAATGGCCGAATGGGGCAACGAGCCAATTTTGAAGAAACTTACACTGGCGAAACTTTACCAGGAAATTATGTCGCTGGCGTATATTATCCAGATAAAACCCGTGTTGGATGGTGGAAAAATGGCTATCCAGAATATTTTGCAAAGGTTTTAAATGCTGCAAATTGGGTGGGTATTGAAGTAAAAATTGATGATGAGGTTCTAGATTTAGCAACGGCTGAAGTAAGTGATTTCAAAAGGGTATTAAATATGCATGCCGGTATTTTGGAACGTACTTTTACGGCAAAGCTTAAAAATGGCAAAACGGTAAAGGTAAAATCAACCCGCTTTTGCAGTATTGCCGATGATGAGGTCGGTGCAATTCGTTATAGCATCACGCCATTAGATTTCGATGGAAAATTAACTTTAATGCCATTTATTGATGGTGATGTTAAAAATCAGGATAGCAATTACGACGAAAAATTTTGGACAATGGTTGCTGACGAAATTTCTGGAACAGAAGCTCACATTAAACTCAGGACCAAGAAAACCGAATTTGAAGTTTGTACAGGAAGCAACATCGAGCTTTATAAAAACGCAGAAAAACTAGAAATTAATTCAGAAGAAGTTCGAAAGGAAAAATTCGTTGGGCAAACATTTTCGCTTGATATAAAAGCTAATGAAGAAATTACGCTAATTAAAATTGCTGCTAATTTATCTTCAGAAAATTATCCGAAAGAAGAACTTTTAAAGCAAACCAAATCTGTTATCGCGAAAGCAACAGCAAAGGGTTTTGATACTTTATTAAAAGAACAAGCGGAAACCTGGGCAACTAAATGGGAAGAAAGTGATATCGTTATCGAAGGCGATGTTTCTGCTCAGCAAGCTATTCGTTTTAATATTTTTCAACTTTTCCAAACCTACACGGGTAAAGATGATAGGTTAAATATTGGTCCGAAAGGCTTTACAGGCGAGAAATATGGCGGATCAACCTATTGGGATACTGAAGCTTATTGTGTCCCTTTTTACCTGGCGACTGCACCACAAGAGGTTAGCAAAAACTTATTGATTTATCGCCACAAACAATTGGGCAAAGCGATTGAAAATGCAGCGAAACTAGGTTTTAAGGATGGTGCTGCATTGTACCCAATGGTTACCATGAATGGCGAAGAATGCCACAACGAATGGGAAATTACTTTCGAGGAGATACACCGTAATGGCGCAATTGCTTTTGCAATTTACAATTATGTGCGTTACACTGCAGATGAAAGTTATTTATCAGATTATGGTTTAGAGGTATTAATTGCCATTGCCCGTTTCTGGAAACAACGTGTAAACTGGAGTAGCGATAAGCAGCAATATGTAATGCTTGGCGTTACTGGTCCGAATGAGTACGAAAACAATATAAACAACAACTGGTACACCAATTTATTAGCAACATGGTGTATGAAATATACCACCGAAGCTGCTGAAATCGTTAAAAACCAACAACCAGAAAAATATTCGAGCTTACTAAAAAGCTTAAATTTCGATGATAAGGAGTTTGCAGATTGGGCAGATATTATCGAGAAAATGTATTTTCCTCAGGATGAAAAATTGGGGATATTCTTACAGCAAGATGGATATTTAGATAAGGAACAAATTCTGGTTAAAGATTTACCTGCAAGCGAGCGACCAATAAACCAGAAATGGAGTTGGGATAGAATTTTACGTTCATGCTTTATCAAACAGGCCGATGTTTTACAAGGGTTATACTTCTTCGAGGAAGATTATGATTTAGATACTTTGAAACGAAATTTTGATTTTTATGAACCACGCACCGTTCATGAAAGTTCTTTATCGCCTTGCGTACATAGCATTTTAGCCGCAAAATTAAACGATGAAGCTCGTGCTTACGAATTTTATTTACGCACTGCCCGTTTAGATTTGGACGATTACAATAACGATACAGAAGATGGTTTACACATCACTTCGATGGCAGGAACCTGGATGAGTGTTGTTGAGGGTTTCGCTGGTATGCGTGTTCGTGATGGTAAGCTGCACTTTAGCCCTTTTATTCCCGAAAAATGGAAATCTTTTTCGTTTACAATTGGTTTTAGAGGAGCAACATTGAAAGTTAACATTACAGAAAATGGCATCAGCATAAAAAATAATGCTGCTGTAGATTTAGAAATCGGCATCAAAAATCAAATTTATAAATTGGCTGGTCACTCAGAAATTGAAGTAAATAACGCGGAGTTGGTATGATTGGAAGGGTAGAATGTAAAATGGAAGATGTATTAAATTATGCCTCGGCTTCCCGTCATTTTGAGGAACGAAGCAACCTTAATGCGATAGTTTCATTAGGTATATTTTTTATTTTATTATTTTCAACACCATCATTCGCACAAAAAAACAGTAACAGCATGAACGATAAACAAATCGTTATTTACCAATTATTGCCTCGTTTATTTGGCAATAAAAATACCGCAAATATTCCTTACGGTACCATTGAGCAAAATGGTTCGGGTAAGTTTAATGATATTAACGATAAGGCTTTGGATGGAATTAAAGAACTCCATGCAAACTACGTTTGGTACACGGGCGTAATTGCGCATGCAAGTTTAACCGATTATTCCAAGCATGGAATAAAGGTTGATGATGCCGATGTAGTTAAAGGCAGGGCCGGTTCTCCTTACGCCATTCGCGATTATTATGATGTAAATCCTGATTTAGCCGTAGATGTTAAAAACAGGATGAAGGAGTTTGAGGACTTGGTGAAACGAACCCATGCTAAAAACCTTAAAGTTTTAATTGATTTTGTACCTAACCACGTAGCCAGAGGTTATCATTCTTATGCGAAACCAAAAAGTGTTGTAGATTTTGGTGCGAATGATGATGTTACTAAAGGCTTTAGTCCGGCAAATGATTTCTATTATATTCCTGGTCAGAAGTTTTTAGTGCCACAGCATGAGCCCAAGCAAACGCCGCTTTCCGCCTTGCAGGATGGAAAATTTGATGAAAATCCGGCCAAGGCGACGGGAAATAATTCATTTGTAGCGCAACCAAAATATGATGATTGGTATGAAACCATCAAACTAAATTATGGTGTAGATTATCTAAACGGAGAAAAAAAATATTTTGACCCAATACCACCCGTGTGGACTAAAATGCAAGACATTTTAATTTTCTGGGCTAAAAAAGGTGTTGATGGTTTTCGTTGCGATATGGCTGAAATGGTTCCAATTGCTTTTTGGAATTGGGTTATTCCGCAGGTAAAAAAAGTAAATCCTGATATTATTTTCCTGGGAGAAGCTTATAATCCACATGTTTATAAGCAATATCTTGATGAAGGTAAATTTGATTATCTGTACGATAAAGTGGGTTTATATGATGGATTGAAACGATTGATCAGAAATGAACCACATGCCGATGTAAAAGACATTCGTTATGTGTGGCAAACTGAAAGCGCTGGTTTTGGAAATAAAATGCTACGTTTTTTAGAAAATCATGATGAAGAACGCATTGCATCTGAAGGCTTTGCTGGCCATGCTGAACTGGCTTTACCGGCAATGGTTGTTTCAGCAACTTTGGGCTCTGGTCCGGTTATGCTTTATTTCGGACAAGAAGTTGGTGAGCCAGGCAAAGGTGCTGAAGGTTACGGGGGAGATGATAACCGAACTACAATATTTGATTATTGGGGTGTTCCAAGTCATCAGAAATGGATGAACAATGGCGCTTTTGATGGAAGAGGTTTAAATGAAAACCAGCTGAAATTGAGGGCTTATTATCAGCAATTATTAAAGGTAACCACGAAAAGTGATGCCATTATTCATGGTGATATTTATGATGTTCCCCAAACAGGCAACATGAATAATCGCATGTATGCTTTTATCCGCTATTCGGGCAAACAGCGTTTATTGGTTGTGGTAAATTTCGACCGCTCTCAAAGTTTGGAAGCTAACATCGAAATTCCTGACCAAATTTTAAAAGTTAAATCTTCATCGCCAGTTACCGATTTGCTGACGGATAGAAAATTAAACATCCCTGCAGGTACAAGTATTCCTGTAAAACTTGATCCGGTTTCGGCACAAGTAATAGAATTTTAGAAGAATAAGAAAGAATTTACCACAGAGTACACAAAGACAAAATCACAGAGAAAACAAAGAAGTTTTTCAAAAGCTCAGTGTTCTCTGTGTAAAGCTCGGTGCGCTCTGTGGTAAAAAAATTAAACCAAATATAATGAGCTTAAAAACAGCATTTGAAAACCCAAAATTAACACTCGCACAAATTATCAATATGAGTGTTGGTTTTTTCGGAATCCAGTTTGGTTGGGATTTACAACGTGCCAACATGGGTCGCATTTACGAAAACCTTGGCGCTAATCCAGATCAAATACCATTGTTGTTTTTGGCAGCTCCATTAACAGGACTTTTGGTTCAACCCATTATAGGTTATCTAAGTGATAGAACCTGGCACCCGAAATGGGGTAGAAGAAGACCTTATTTTTTAATTGGAGCAATTGTAAGCAGTATTGCTTTAATTTTTATGCCGCACAGTAGCGTACTTTGGATGGCGGCAGGCTTGCTCTATATTTTAGATGTTTTTGGCAACATAGCAATGGAACCTTTCCGTGCTTTTGTTACCGATAAATTACCTGATAGCCAGGTAAACAGAGGTTTTATCATGCAAAGTATGATGATTGGTTTAGGAGGAAGCATTGCGTCTTCATTGCCATGGGTGATGAATAATGTATTTCATTTAACCAACACCGCGGCACAAGGAAGCATCCCAGAAAACGTAAAATTTTCATTTTATATAGGGGCGTTTTTCTTTCTAGCAGCTGTATTATGGACAGTTTTTACCACGAAAGAATATCCACCACAGGATGTTGATTTTAAGGAAAAAGTTCTCGAAAGCAATAGGGGTTTTGGCGGTGGAGCTCGCGAAATTCTCCATGCGTTAAGAAACATGCCGAAACGAATGCAAATTGTTTCTTTGGTACAATTTTTTACGTGGCCAGGTTTATTTTTAATGTGGTTCTATTATACAACTGCAGTTGCGGTAAATGTTTTCGGTGGTAAAGATGCTTCAGATCCGGTTTATGCGCAAGGTGCGGATTTTGGAAGTTTAACATTAGCTTATTACAGCGTTATCACATTTCTTTTTGCTTTGGTTTTGCCAAAAATTGCCGATGCTTTGGGTAGAAAAACCACGCATGCTTTGTGTTTAATTTGCGGTGCAATTGGCTTAATAAGTGTCGCATGGGTACACGATAAAAATATGTTGTACCTGTGTATGACAGGCGTTGGTATTGCATGGGCAAGTATTTTATCAATGCCTTATGCCATGTTAAGTGGCTCATTACCAAAAGATAAAATTGGTATTTACATGGGGATTTTTAATTTCTTCATTGTATTGCCAGAAATTATGGCTTCTCTAGGTTTCGGTTGGTTAATGCGTAATGTGTTAAATAATGATAGATTATTAGCCGTTCAAATTGGTGGCGGATTAATGATTTTAGCAGCAATAATCTGCTTTGTATTTATCAAAGATCCAAAGAAAACTGATGAAGTATTAGCTGCTGAGCTAAGTATTGAAGAAAACAGATCGGTTTAATCAAATCTCTGCTGCGAAGCACTAATCTTGTCGGCCGGCAGTATTGGTGGTTCGCAGTGAACAAATCCCAAATAAATCTAACCAAATGAAAAATATTATTTACCTATTTCTGCTGTTAACAGCTTTTAGTACGTCTTGCAAAAAAGCTTCTTCAGAAGGACCTGGGATTGATCCTCCAGTATTGCCTACAACTGATTTGCCTGCGGGTGCAAAAGATGGTGTTGCTTTTATCAACGGTGGTAAATCGGCAATTGTAACCCTTTACGCACCAAATAAAACATCAGTTTCGCTAATTGGCGAATTCAATAATTGGTCATCATCTACTTCGGTTATGAAAAGGACAACAGATGGAAATACCTGGTGGATTCAGATTGATAATCTCGATCCTAATACAGAATATGCTTATCAATTTTTGGTTGATGGTACATTAAAAGTTGCAGACCCGTATTGTGAAAAAATTCTGGATCCTGCTAATGATAGTTTCATTTCTGCTGCTACTTATCCAAATTTAAAGGCTTATCCCACAGGAAAAACTACTGGAATTGTAAGTACAATGATGGCGAATCAGCCAACTTATACTTGGAAAAATAATGGCTTCGTTCGTCCTGAAAAAAGCAACCTTGTGATTTACGAATTGCTAATTCGTGATTTTACTGCTGAACATAACTATGCATCTACCTTAGCAAAGCTAGATTATTTGGTAAACATGGGCATTAATGCAATCGAGTTGATGCCAGTTAATGAGTTTGAAGGGAATTTAAGCTGGGGTTATAACCCTTCTTTTTATTTCGCTGCAGATAAATATTATGGAACGAAAACAGCATTGCAAAATTTTATTGATGAATGCCACGGGAAAGGCATTGCTGTAATTATGGATATGGTTTTAAATCATTCTTTCGGGCAATCGCCAATGGTTCAATTGTATTTTAATGGTTCAAAGCCAGCCGGAAATAGTCCTTGGTTTAATATAGATCCTAAACACCCATTTAATGTTGGTTATGATTTTAATCACGAAAGCGCAGCAACCAAATATTTTGCAAAAAATGTGATTAAATTTTGGATGCAGCAATATAAAGTCGATGGTTTCCGATTTGATTTATCAAAGGGATTTACACAAAAAGCATCTACAGATGATGCTGGGTTTAGACTGTATGATGCAACAAGAGTAGCCATTTGGAAAGAATACAATAGCTTTATTAAAAGTATCGATGCCAATAATTTCTATGTAATTTTAGAACATTTCGCAGAAGAATCAGAAGAGAAAGTGTTAGCAGAAGATGGTATGATGCTTTGGAATAACATAAATTATAATATGAATGAGGCTACTATGGGTTGGTTAGGCAGCTCAGATTTTTCTTATGGTTTTTACGTCAAACATGGCTTTAATAAATCGGATGGATTAATAACTTATAGCGAAAGTCATGATGAAGAACGTTTAAATTATAAAAACATTTCCTTTGGCAATATGGCCGGAAGCTATTTAATAAAGGGAAATTTACCCACATCCTTAAAGCGAAATGAGATGGCTGCAGCGTTTCTGCTCAGCATACCCGGACCGAAAATGGTTTGGCAATTTGGAGAGTTAGGTTATGATATCAGCATCGACTTTAACGGTAGAACAGGAGAAAAACCAATTAAATGGGATTATTTTTCTGACACGAATAGAAAGGGTTTGTATGATGCGTATTCTAAGTTTATAAAATTAAAAAATAACAATGCGATTTTTAATACCACCAATGCAACTTACAACTTAACAGGCGGAGTAAAATATATTAAACTTAGTGATGCCTCTAACACTGTTGTTGTAGTTGGAAATTTCGATGTGAATAATCAAAATGCTAATGTAGATTTTGGTGCATCTGGAAATTGGGTTGATGCCGTTGGTAATGTAATTAACCTTACTTCAAATATTTACTCGGCAACAATGGCGCCTGGTGAATACCATATTTTTAGTAAAGTTGCTTTAAAATAAATTACTTGATAATGCTGTCTCCTGTTTTTATATAACCAAGAAGGGAGGCAGTTTTTTCTAAAATAATCTTGGCTATTTTAGTTAATATTGCGATAGCAACTAACTAAAATATGGAGAACAAATTATCGCATCACTTGCTTTGGGAACGACTACGTACCGGAGATAAGGATGCTTTTTTTGATCTCTATAAGGAACTTTACTACCCTTTGGTTAATTTCGGAATAAGGGTATGTGCAAGTGCCGATATTTCTAGCGAAGCAACTGATCTTGTTTTTACAACCATTTGGGAAAAACACGAAACACTAAATCGTGTTGATAACGTTGAAGCTTATCTTCGTACCTTTTTAAAAAGGAAACTACTGCGGATTTTAGAGCGTAAAAAGAAAATTAATGATGCACTGTTTAATGCCGGAGCCGATGGCGAATGGATGGAAATGAGCTATGAAGAATTTATCGTGAAAGTTCAAAGCGACGAATTGGTTAAGCATCAACTTAAAAATGCCCTCGAAAAACTCACCTTTAGGCAAAAGCAATTAATTCATTTGAAATTTTTTGATGGATTAAGTTATGAGCAAATTGCCGAACAAACCAACCAATCCATAAAAACTTCATACAATACCATTTATGATGCTCTGAAGGTTTTGCGCAAGGAACTGAAAGCTTAAAATTTAGTAGGGGAATTAAGTATCCTTTTTTGTAACCTCACCCTATGAAAGCTAAACTATTACTAAGTTAGTGCATCCCTCTCCCTGAAGAGAGGGAAACGAAACACAATACTTTGAGCCTAGAGTATTTATTCACTGTCCATAAACCCCTCTTTTTAAGGAAAGGGAACTCACAATAGAAGAGCAAGCAAAAACTTTGATAGGGTGAGGTAAATTATGAACAATCTGACAAAATTTCTTAACTCTTCATCTTCAAACCAACCATTTCGCCTAATTTTTCCCTTTATCACAAATTAAATTTCTTTATCTATACGTCATTCAGCTAATAAATTTGCTTTATTAAAAAAAAGTTAAGATTTCTTTAGGAAAAAGTAAACTTTTTAGGCACTGATTAGTAAAAGCCAGATAATAATGATTGAGAGAAGTCAATTCAATACAGAAGATTTCCTTGTCGATAGTACTTTCCAGCAATATTGTGCAGGAACCGACAAGCTTTGTATTGAATATTGGGAAAAGTATATTAAGGCTCACCCTGAACAGGCAAATGTAATTGCCGAAGCAAAAAAAATACATTTTATCCTTAGTGGAAACAAGCACTCTGTGAGTGATCAAATAGCGCAATTGAAGTTGAATTTTAATAACGAGACAAGGTCATTAAAACTGCGCAAAAGCTATCTATGGTTAAAAATTGCTGCTGCCATTTTAGTTGTAATTTCAGTTGGCATTTTTTATCGGGGTTATGTTGGACAAAATAAGGCGAATGGAATGTCTCAAGCCCAAATGTTTACAACCAAAAGCGGTGAGCGGAAGAAAATAACATTGCCTGATGGTTCTATTGTATTGTTAAATGCGAAAAGTTCTTTATCAATTTTAAAGGGTTTTAATGAAACCACTAGAGAGGTTATTTTAAAGGGCGAGGCATATTTTGATGTTGCACACAATAAAAGCAAAATCTTTAAAGTGCATACAAGTGATTTTGACATTAATGTGCTAGGTACTGCTTTTAATGTAAAGGCCTACCCAGATGAAGTTTCATCGGAAGCAACATTAATTAGAGGCTTAATTACCATGGAAGCTGTTAACGGAAATGGAAGTATAATCACTTTAAAGCCAAGCCAGAAAGTTACTTTTTATAAAACTGTTGCTCTTGCTTCCAAACAAAAGGTTTTAAAACCCGAAGCTGCTCGCCCGGAAATTACTATAAACCACTATACTTTAATTAAAGATAGTACAATTGTAGAAACCGCCTGGACACAAAACCGCATAGAAATATACGACCAGAATTTTGATGATATAAAGAGTGTTTTAGAAAAATGGTATAGTGTTGAAATCAAATTTACAGATCCTGAAATTGAAAAATATCGCTTTACGGCAACTTTTAGCCACGAAAGTATCGATCAGGTATTGTCTGCATTACAAAAAGTAGAAAATTTTAAATATGAGATAAAAGGAAATCAGGTAATCATCTCGAAGTAGAGCAAAAAAGGACGGTGTTGGCGCACCGCCCTCAAAAATTCTTCTTTGATTAATTAATGGCAGTTTATGCGCAAACAACTTGCTGCCAAATAACTATGCAACCAAAAAAACAAAAATATGATTTATTATTACTTACTGCAAGAGCGCCCAAAATACAGAGCGCTTTTAAAATTCATTATGCTAATGAAACTAACCTGTATTATGGTTTTCATTACCTGCCTTAATGTTTCCGCATCGGTTTTTTCTCAGGAAAAAATTTCTATCGATGTGAAGAAAACAAAATTGGCAAGGGTTTTACAAATTATAGAGCAGCAAAGCAGTTATCATTTTGTCTATAGCTCGTCTTATGTTCCTGTTAATAAAGATGTGAGCATCACTGTAACCAATACACCAGTTACTGATGTTTTATCGGCCATATTAAACAGAACAAATTTAAAGTACTCAGTTTCTGATGGTGGCTTAATTGTTATCAGCAGAAATAAAGACTTACCAATTAGCGGAACAGTAAAAGATGCCCAGGGAGTAACATTGCCTGGTGCAACCGTGAGAGTAAAAGGAACAGCTATAGGAACTTCAACTGATGTTAACGGTAAGTTTGCTTTAAACGCTCCAGAAAATGCCATTTTGGTGGTTTCTTATGCAGGTTTTCAAACGAAAGAGGTATCCATAGGTTCTCAAACATCTATCGATATAGTATTGGCAGAAGATAGTAAACAGTTATCTGAGGTTGTGGTTACTGCTTTGGGTATCAAAAAAGAAAGAAGAGCTTTAGGTTATTCTGTAACGCAAATTGGTGGCGAAACGTTAACTCAGGCTCGCGAAAACAACATTACAAATTCGTTAGTAGGTAAAGTTGCAGGTTTGGATATTGCAGGTACATCGGGTGGTGCAGGTGCAGCAACCAATGTTACCATACGTGGTGTATCTAGCTTAGGTCCGTCAAGTCAGCCACTTTATGTAGTAAACGGAATCCCTATGGAAAGTGCTCCGGTTGGTTTTGGTAGCACAATTGGTATTGGTAACAACGGCGGTCAGTATGATAATGCTCCAGATTTAGGAGATGCAATTAGCAACATTAATCCTGATGATATTGAAAGTATTTCTGTATTAAAGGGAGCTGCGGCTTCTGCGCTTTACGGGAATAGAGCAAAAGCAGGCGTAATTCTCATCACTACAAAAAGTGGAAAGGGAAATAGCATAGAATTTAGCAGTAATTATGTTGCCGAACAGGTAATGGATAGAACCAATTGGCAATATGTTTATGGGCAAGGTGTAAACGGACAAAAGCCTGCTACACAATTGGCTGCTGCATCTACTGGTAGTTCGAGTTGGGGAGCAAGATTGGATGGAACAAATGTTGTGCAATTTGATGGAGTAAGCAGACCATACACCGCACAAGAAGATAATATCGAAGACTTCTACAGAACTGGTGGAAGTTGGACAAATACCTTGGCTTTAAACAAAACTTTTACGGGCGGCGTAATCCGCTTATCTGGAAGCGATTTGACAAACAAATCGGTAGTGCCTAACTCTGGTTTAGATAGACAAAACTTTACCTTAGCTGGTACATTCGACCCGATTAAAAATCTGGTTGTAGATGCCCGTTTCAACTACATTTTAGAGCAAGCTAAAAACAGACCAATGCTATCTGATGGTGCTGGTAATGCAAATTACAATGCCGCGTTTTTACCAACAAGTGTTAACATTGCAACTTTACAACCTGGCAAAACGCCTACGGGTAACGAACTATCTTACAATACAGGAAATCCTTATGCTACAAATCCATGGTTTGCAGCTAATGATTTTATTCATAATACTAAAAGAGAACGCTTATTAAGTTCTTTTAATGCTAAATATACTTTTGATAATGGTTTATTTTTGCAGGCAAGAGCGGGAAGAGATTCTTACAATGATAATTACGTTTCAGTAACGCCATCTGGTACAGCTTACGATGCTGATGGTGGATATACTGAACAAATTAGCAAGTTCTCTGATATAAATGTTGATGGTTTAATGGGAAAGTCGTTTAAAATAAACGATTTCTCCATCACACCGAATGTGGGTGCAAGTTATCGCCGAACCAAAAGTTCGGGTACAAACAATAGCGGTGCATCTTTTCAGCTTTTTGGTATTTATACGCTTAGTAATACAGGTGGTAAATCAGTCTCTGTATATCAATCAGACCAAGAAACGCAATCTATTTATGGAACTTTAGAAGTAACTTATAAAGATATTTTATACTTAACCGGAAGTGCCCGAAGCGATTGGTTTTCTACCCTCGCTACACCGGGGAAGGATAATAAACTCAATGTAGTTTATCCATCAATAAGTGGTTCATTTGTGTTTTCTGAACTTTGGAAACCATCATTTTTAAGCTTCGGTAAATTAAGAGCTGGTTATGCAATGGTAGGGCAGGCAACTTCACCATTCCAAACGCAACTTTATTACAATTTACGTAGCGAATCTGTAAATGGCTCTCCGCTTGGGAATATCGTTAACTCATCTATTCCAAATGCATCCCTTAGAGCTTCGAAAGCAACTGAGCTAGAAATTGGTACCGAAATGCGATTGTTTGGTGATAGGGTAAACTTAGATGTTACTTGGTACAATAAAAAATCAAGTGATGAGATTCTTGCCGTTCCAGCTTCTACAACTACAGGTTATAGCGGCGCTGTTTTAAATATTGGCGAATTAAGAAATAAAGGTGTTGAAGCTTTAATTTCTGGTAACGTTATCAAAAGCAAAGATTTTAACTGGACTTCAAGTGTTAACGGGTCTTACAACGATAATAAGGTTATCACCTTAGCTCCTGGTACTGCCTCGCAATTGCTTGCAACTTCTCGTAGTAATGTTGGGTTTTTACAAAATTTAGAAGGAATGGCTATTGGTCAGGTAATGGCTTATGATTTTCTGTATGATGGCACTGGTAATATTGTAAAAGATGCAAATGGCGCACCACAAAGAGGCGAATTAAAAGCTTATGGTTCTGCTTATAATAAATGGGCAGCTGGCTGGAATAACGAATTTAGTTATAAGGGTGTAAATCTATCGTTCTTAATTGATGGTAAGTGGGGAGGGAAGATATTTTCTGCAACTGATTATTATGGTTATATTTTTGGATTACACCAGGCAACACTCGAAAACCGAGATGCTTTGGGTGTAAACGCAGCTAACTATTACAGCACGTACGCCAATAATGTTTCTAAGCAGTTTGTACAAGATGCAAGCTTTATCAAATTCAGGCAATTAATTTTAGGATATAATTTTCCGGCCAAAATGTTTAACAATAAAATAAAGGGCTTAAATGTAAGTTTCGTTGGTCGTAATCTATTCATTTTAATGAAGAAAACAGATAACATCGACCCGGAATCTAGTTACAATGCAACCATTCCGGGTATGGAACTAGGCGGTGTACCTCCAGTACGCACTTATGGTTTAAATTTAAGTGTTAAGTTATAATCCTTTAAACGAATTGAAAATGAAAACGATCATAAAATTATACGTACCACTTTTATTATCAGGGTTAATCCTAATATCGGGGTGTACAAAAGACTTCGAAAAAATCAATACAGATCCCGTATCTGTAAGTCAGGAACAATACAATCCAAATTACCTACTATCTACGGCACAGTTAACCTATACAGGTAGCACCGATTTTGCATACGAAACCTGGCGTGGAAATTTGATTTACTCGGCAACAATGATGCAAGGTATGTCATCGGTTATTAGCTATTGGGCAGGCGATAAATACATGCTTAATGAAGGCTACACGGCTGCTTATTGGGAAAAAGCTTATCCCGACCAAGTAAAATATGCTGTTGATTTAGTAGAGTTTACCAGAGGAAAGGCACAATACAATAACGTTTATCAAATGGGCAGAATTTGGAAAGCGTTAATTTTTGAAAGGCTAACTGATTTATATGGCGATATCCCATATTTTGATGCTGGTAAGGGCTATTATTCTTCCATTTTGTATCCTAAATACGATGCGCAACAAGCCATTTATACTGATTTATTAAAAGAGGTTGATGAAGCATCGACAGCTTTAAATGCCTCGGGCGATGTTGTGAATGGTGATTTAATCTTCGCTGGTGATGTTGCAAAATGGAAACGTTTTGGAAATAGTTTGATGTTACGTATGGCAATGCGTTTAACCAAGGCTGATGCGACGCTTGCACAAACTTATATTGCAAAGGCTGTGGGTAAAACGATGATAGGTGATGGTGATAATGCATTTTTTAAACATGATGCAAATGGCGGTCGCGTTACGCAAAATAGAAATGCACAGGTTTTGTTGGGCGATGGCGGACAGGAAAACTTTTATACCCGTTGGAGCAATACATTTATTAATTACCTAAAAACAAATAATGACCCAAGATTAAGCAAAGTTGCCGTTACAAAATTATACTTAACAGATGTAACGAAAGCCCAAAATCCTGCTTATATAACTACAGCTAGCGTTCAGAAAGGAATGCCGAACGGTAAAGATTTGAGCGGTATTGCTGGCAGAGATGTTCGTCAGGATGCTTCATATACTGATTTTACAGATTACTCATCGCCAAACCCAGGGATGCTTAAGAGAGATGGTAATACCTTTATTTTAACCTATGCCGAAACCGAATTAATGTGGGCTGAAGCAGCACAACGTTTTAATATTGGTGGTTCTGCAGCAGCACATTATAATGCAGGCGTAACCTCGGCAATGACATTTTTATCTCAATACGATGCAAACATGGCAGTAAATGCAAGTGATGCAGCAGCTTATCTAGCCGCTCATCCTTATGTGGCGGCTAATGGTTTAGAAATGATTTCGATGCAATATTGGGTACATACAATTACGATGTTAGATTTTTACGAAACATGGTCGAACTGGAGAAGGACAGGATTGCCTGCTTTAGTTCCAATTGTATATCCAAATACAAATACGGGCGGTTCAATACCACGTCGTTTTCCATATCCATTGGCCGAAGGCGTATCAAATGCAGCAAATTATAAAGTTGCATCTGCTGCAGTTCCAGGTGGCGATAAATTGGTGGGTAGAGTTTGGTGGGATAAATAAAAAATACGCTCGAAATTTTGAAACGGCATTGCAACTTCGCAATGCCGTTTTTTTATAGTAACATTTTCAATGTTTTTTTGATAAGCGCATGTTTAGTAAGATATTTAGGCACCAAACCAAAACGCTATGAAATTTAAATTTATACTATCCATCTGTCTGTTTGCTGGTATTTACTCATCAGCGCAGCAAACTCAAAGAAAAACACCTGCCAAAGAAACCACCACAACATCGCAGGTAACTATAAAAGAAGAGCCAAAGCCAGCAGGCAATGAGCGCACAATTAAGGTAGAAAGTTCGGTTGTTACCAACCACAATGTTACCATTAACGGTAAAGCCGTTCCATATAAGGCAACAACTGGTACTTTACCCGTTTGGGATGAGGAAGGGAAACCAATTGCAGGTTTGTTTTACACGTATTACGAAAGGAGTGATGTACAAAATCGTGATAAAAGACCATTGGTTATCTCATTTAATGGTGGTCCGGGTTCTGCCTCTGTCTGGATGCATATTGCTTACACAGGTCCTGTAATTTTAAATATTGATGATGAAGGTTATCCTGTTCAACCTTACGGATATAAAGAAAACCCATACTCGATTTTGGATGTTGCTGATGTTGTTTACATCGACCCCGTAAATACAGGATATTCCAGAGCGATTAGTAAAGATATTCCAACAAATAAATTCTTCGGAGTAAAGGCCGATATCAAGTATCTAGCAGAGTGGATAAACACTTTTGTTACCCGAAATAACCGTTGGGCATCTCCAAAATTTTTAATTGGCGAAAGTTATGGAACCACTCGTGTTTCTGGTTTGGCATTAGAACTACAAAATAATCAATGGATGTATTTAAATGGCGTTGTTTTGGTTTCTCCAACTGAGCTTGGTATTGAGCGTGGTGGACCAGTTGATGCTGCCTTGCGTTTACCATATTTTGCAGCTACTGCATGGTATCATAAGGTTTTGCCTGCCGATTTGCAATCGAAAGATTTGACAGCGATGTTGCCAGAGGTAGAAAGCTTTACGATAAATGAGGTTATCCCGGCAATTGCCCAAGGTAGCATGCTCAGTCCTGATAAAAAACGGGCTATTGCAGTTAAAATGGCTCGGTATTCCGGAATATCTGAAAAGGTATTTTTAGATTATAACTTGAACGTTCCTACTGATTTCTTCTGGAAAGAATTGCTCCGGGATAAAGGCTTTACTGTTGGTCGATTAGATTCTCGGTACAAAGGAATAGATATAATGGGTGCCGGTGAATCGCCAGATTATAATGCTGAGTTAACTTCATGGCTGCATTCTTTTACGCCAGCCATTAATATGTACATTAGAAATGAGCTGAACTACAAAACTGATTTAAAATATAACATGTTTGGTTCGGTTTATCCATGGGATAATTCGGGCGATAAAACCGGTGATAATTTACGGCAAGCAATGGCACAAAATCCATTTTTGCATGTATTGGTTCAATCAGGTTATTATGATGGTGCTTGTGATTATTTTAATGCAAAATACAGCATGTGGCAATTAGACGCTGCTGGGAAATTACAAGATAGATTAACTTGGGAAGGTTACAGAAGCGGACACATGATGTATCTACGCAAGGAAGATTTGAAAACATCGAACAATCATGTTAGAGATTTTATTCTGAAGGCATTACCAAAATCAGGTGAAGCCGCAAAGTTTTAAACCGATTTTAAATGTTAGTAACATCCATCAAATACATTTGCGAATTAACAATTCGTATTTTAACTTCTAAACTGTTAACTGCAAACTAAAAATAAATACTTAGTTTTGTAACCCAATTATGCAGCAAATTAAAACATCATTCGATTTCGAAAAACCTATTGCAGATTTAGTTCAGCAGATAGAAAAGGTTAAACAAGTTGCCGATAAAACTAAAGTAGATATGTCTGCTACTTTAGAAGAACTTGATGGTAAATTAAATGAAACCACTCAAAGTTTATATAATAATTTAACCGGTTGGAATAAAGTGCAAATGAGTCGTCACCCCGACAGACCTCAAACACTTGATTACATCAGCATGATTTGCGATGATTTTATTGAACTACATGGCGATAGAACAGTAAAAGATGATAAGGCAATTGTTGGTGGTTTTGCCACAATAAATGGCCAAACGGTAATGGTTATCGGTCATCAAAAAGGTAAAAATACCAAGGAACGCCAGTTTCATAATTTCGGTATGGCTAACCCAGAAGGTTACCGTAAAGCACTGCGCTTAATGCGCTTAGCTGAAAAGTTTAACAAACCCGTAATTTCTTTGATTGATACTATGGGTGCTTACCCAGGTTTGGAAGCTGAAGAACGCGGACAAGGCGAGGCAATTGCCAGAAACTTACTCGAAATGTCTATCCTTCGTGTTCCAATTATCTGTGTTATTGTTGGAGAAGGTGCATCTGGAGGTGCTTTAGGTATTGGTATAGGCGATAAAGTTTATATGTTAGAGCATACCTGGTATTCTGTAATCTCACCAGAATCGTGTTCATCCATTTTATGGAGAAGCTGGGATTTTAAGGAGAAAGCTGCAGAGTGTTTAAAGTTAACTTCTGATGATATGTTTGGAAACAAGCTTATTGATGGCATTATTCCTGAACCATTAGGTGGTGCACACCAAAACCCTGAATTAATGGCGCAAACCCTGAAAGATTATATTATTAAAGATTTGGCTTCACTAGGTAAATTAAAAACAGATAAACTCATAGAACAACGAATTGAAAAATTCTGCGCAATGGGTGTTGTGAATGAATAATTATTTTTTTAAATAATAAAAACCTGTTTGTTAACTCAAACAGGTTTTTTTTTGCCTCGACTAACGAAGTTTAGATAGGGGCGCATAAGCCTTACGAAGTTTGGATGGGGATATGTGTTGGCAGAACTTCGTAAGTCTATTACAGGAAACTTCGCTTTGAGCTTATAAATTAACTTTCGAAGTCTTCCTTCGCTCTTAGCTTTTTAGACTTCGCAAGTTTTTAGGCGCAGAAACCATCTCGAATTTTGGCGCAAAAAGAAAGCAGCTACAAATTAATGCAGCTGCTTTTTTTTAAAAGAATTTCAGTTACGGAGTTTGATGTTGTCCAAAATAACCAGAAAATCTTGATTCTAAACCCGCAAATTGCCTTTCAAGCTGTGTACTTACTTTTGTTTGTCCCATAGCTTTAGAAGTCTTAATCATTCTATCTAAATAATACAATCCAGTTTGAACGTTTTGAGTTCCCGATAAACTTCCTTTCGAAGCAGAAATATCGGCTAGGTAAGTAAGTTCTTTTTGTATGTAATCTCCAGATTTAATTAATATATCATTTGCTCTAGCGGTTTCGCCAAGTTTATAAAGGTTTTCGGCCATATAATACTTAACAACAACAGTACGAATGCCAAAAAACTTGTCTGGCATAACTTCATAATATTTATCAGCAACTTTTTTTGCTTCTTCTATTTTACCTTCTTTAATTAAACTACCCGTTAAGCTGCTTAATATGTTGGTGAAAATAAAAGTATCATCAGATGATTGCGGATCTAAATATTTTGCCGTTTTGATGTTTCCCCATTTAAATTTATCCATTATGTTTTTATACAAAACAGGGGTATTTAATAATTCTTCACGCTCATCAGTAGCTGTTGTATCTGTTTTTAACGGCAATAAGCGAAGCGCTAATCCTTCATTGTATAAATATTTATCTAAGCCATTATATTGCTCAGAAGGAACTGTAGATGCAAAATAAATTGGGCGTTTCCAGTTGTTGTGTGCTAAAATATCTAACATGGCTAAAGTACCTTTGGTAACATAACCCTTATTAAATTTCCATTCCATTGTTTGCGCAATTTTACCTGCATCAGCCGCTGAGACGGTACCTGTGCTAATAACCTCTTGAGGATTTATGGTTAATTTAAAGTTTTTTGTTGGTAGGAAATTTGATTTTGTTCCGTCCTGCATGGCAACTTTATCATCTGCATTATCAGATAATAGCAAATCGACAATATTTTTGATTTCTACGCTGCCCGCAATTTTGTAATCATCGTAAGGCATAACATCGCGTTCGCCTTGCACAAACTGCGATTCTTTCATTGAAATTGGCAATGGTTCTGAATCATTTTGTTTCTGCTTCATTCCATTGATATACCAATCCGTATCAAACAAACTTAAATTAACAATTCTAACATCCGGGCGAACTTTTTCAACCTCTTGAATGTACCATAGTGGATAGGTATCATTATCGCCGTACGTGAATAGAATAGCATTTGGTGCGCATGACTGCAAATAGTCATAAGCAATGTCATGAGCAACCATTTTAGTTGAACGGTCGTGGTCATCCCATCCTTGTTGAGCCATAATAACTGGTGCTGCGAACAAACCGATAACGGTTGCCGCTATTGCACCAGTTGCTGGTGTAAGTTTTTTAAATAACCACTCTTTAATGGCTAAAACACCGAGCCCAATCCAAATGGAGAAAGCATAAAATGAGCCAACATAAGCGTAATCACGCTCACGAGGTTCTAAAGGTTTTTGATTTAAATACAGCACAATTGCTATACCGGTAAAGAAAAACAGCAAACCAACAACTCCAGCATCTTTTTGATTACGGCCGAAATGCCAAATTGCACCTAGCAAACCAATTATTAAAGGTAGAAAGAAGAATCTGTTGTACGCTTTGTTATCAACTGTTGATGGAGACAAATGGCTTTGGTCTCCATGCCAAACTGCATCGATTGGTTTAATACCGCTTAGCGATGTTCCTTCAAAGCCACTTCCTTGTCCTTGCTCATCGTTCTGGCGACCAACGAAATTCCAGCCGAAATATCGCATGTACATGTATCCAATTTGATAGCTAAATAAGAAACCAATATTATCTACTGTGTTAGGTTTTTTACTTTCATCCAAATTCATCCATTCTTTGTAGAAATCGGCATGTTTCTGGTCGTCGCTGTACATACGAGGCAAAAAGGTATTATCTGCATATTCGTAATCGTTCTTTTTACCAGCAACTTCATATTTATCATTTCCTTTTCTCCAGATGGTTTTTCCTTCTGAAACGCCAGTTCTCTCTGAGTTGTAATTAGGGCCAAATAACAAAGGTCTGTCGCCATATTGCTCTCTATTTAAATAACTTAAGAATGAGAAGGCATCTTTTGGTGCACTATTATTTAAGTTTGGATCTGCTTTGGCTCTGATAATTATCATAGCAAATGAGGCATAGCCAAAAATGATTAATACGGTAGATATTAAACCTAAGTTTAATAACTTCTTTTGGTGTCTTATAGAGTAGCGGATTGCCCAAACGAAAGCACCAATAACTAAAATTGCAAAGAATAAAACTCCAGTTCCAAAGCCTAAGCCTAATGTATTAACGAAGAATAAATCGAAATAAGCACCAAATGAAACCAAATATTGGATAATTCCATATTGAATAATTCCTAATATTAATATACCAACTGAAAGTGTTTTAAAAATACCAGATGTTGTTGCTTTGTTGGTTTTTCTGAAATAATAAATAAATGCAATAGCAGGAATGGTTAACAAATTTAATAAGTGGATACCGATAGATAGCCCCATAATATAAGCGATAAACAATAACCACCTATCTGCTCTAGGCTCGTCAGCATGTGCTTCCCATTTCAAAATTCCCCAAAAAACAATTGCGGTAAACAATGATGATTGTGCATAAACTTCAGATTCTACAGCAGAAAACCAGAAACTATCAGAAAATGCATACGCCAATGCGCCAACTGCACCTGCACCCATTATGCTTATTAATTGAGCATTTGTTATAACCTCACCAACTTTTACCAATGTTTTTTTCGCTAAAGCTGTAATTGTCCAGAACAAGAATAAAATTGTTGCTGCACTTGATAATGCAGAGCCAATGTTCATCCAGTATGCAACTTTAGTAACATCGCCAAAGGCAAAAATGGAGAAAAACCGTTGTAGCATTAAGAACAATGGTGCACCTGGTTGGTGAACTACTTGCATTTTGAGTGCCGAAGCGATAAACTCGCCACAATCCCAAAAACTAACTGATGGTTCTAAGGTTAAAACGTAAGTTATTGTGGCTATTAGAAAGCAAACCCAGCCTGTTATATTATTAACTTTTGAATAATTCATTGGTTTTTGATAATGATATTAAATGATGTTGAGCATAAAAATGCTGCCGAAATTAATTAATATAGTCGATAAGTAAGGAAAATATCCCATTGTTTTTACAATTTTTAATGGTTTAATGTCTCGCTATCTAACTTAACTTCGTTTGAATAAAATTCTTAAAACGATACAAAACCCGTAAAGAGCTTAGATTGGCATACTTTACGGGTTTCGATTTAGAATAAATTAGGAGCTTAGCTACCAAAATATGGGCTAAACCTATTAGCAAACAAACTGTATTGTTTTTCAAGTGTACTGCTTAAATCATTTTGCTTATAAGCTTGCGTTAGCTTCACCATTTGGTCAAGGTATGTCATATAAACCTGGATTTCTCTTTCTGATGAAAGCTGGTTTTTACTTTCACAAACATCAGCCAGGTGCGTTAACTCTTTGTTCATGTAATCAGCCGATTTATTTATAAAAGCATTTGCCCTGTTTAAATCATTTAAACGATAAAGGTTTTCAGTAAAATAAAATGAGCTCATCACATGGCGCATACTGTAAAATTTAAGCGGCATCACTTCATAATATTTGTTAACTGCTGCCTTGCCCTCAGTGATTTTGCCTTCATTAATCAATTCGCCAATTAAACCGTTAAACATGTTCGAAAACATAGTTACATCATCTGCCGATTGCCTGTCTAAATGATTAGCATATTTAATGTTACCCCATTTAAACGTATTCATCATATTATTATAAAAAGGTTTTACATTAACTCTTTCATACATTTCAGTTTTGACGGTATCGGGTTTTAATGGAAGTAGCCTTAATGTTAAGCCTTCAGTATATAGATATTTATCTAGGCCCACATATTGTTCATCAGGCATCGCACCTGAAAAATATATCGGTCTCTTCCAATTGTTATGGGTTAAAATATCGAGCAGTGCCAAAGTGCCTTTACTAACATAATCTGAATTATACGTCCATTCCATGCTACTCGCAATTTTTCCGGCATCTTCAAGCGGAACTGTTCCTGTATCTATTACATCCTTGGAGTTAATGCTTAGTTTAAAGTTTTTTGTTGGCAGGATATTGGATTTTGAACCATCTTGCAGTGTAATTTTATCTTCATCATTATCAGATAGCAATACCTCCATAATTTGTTTTAGCTCAATGCTTCGGGCAATCTTAAAATCTTGGTAATACATTACATCTCTTGTGCCTTCGGCATATTGGGCTGGTTTCATGGAAATTGGAAGCGGAGCCGATTGATTTTGTTTCCTTTTCATACCATCTATATACCAGTCGGCCGTAAACAGACTCAAATTTACAACCCTTACATCGGGACGAATATTTTCCACTTCCTGAGCATACCAAACCGGAAAAGTATCATTATCTCCATAGGTAAATAGTATTGCATTAGGCGCACAAGATTTTAAGTAATTAACGGAAATATCTCTCGCCAAATGACTTTCTGAACGGTTATGATCATCCCATCCTTGGCTTGCCATTAATATTGGAGCTGCAAATAAGGCAATTGAGGATGCTAAAATTGCTGACTTAGCCGGCGTAAATGTTTTAAATACCCATTCTTTTAAGCCAATTACACTTAATCCAATCCAGATGGCAAAAGCATAAAAGGAACCAACGTATGCATAATCTCTTTCACGTGGCTCTATAGGTACTGAATTTAAGTAAAGTACAATCGCAACGCCTGTAAAAAAGAAAAGTAGAGCGATTACGGCGGCATGGTTTTTATTTCTTTTGAAATGCCAAACTGCACCAATTAAACCCAAAATTAGAGGTAAGAAGAAAAAGCGATTGTAAGCTTTATTATCTACTATTGAAGGAGGTAGATTTTTCTGATCACCGAGGCGGATGGCATCTACAGGTTTTATGCCGCTTAGCCAGCCGCCGCCGTTTTCGCCTAACTGTCCATCCTGATTATTTTGCCTACCCACAAAATTCCACATAAAATACCTCATGTACATATGCCCTGCCTGGAAGGAAAACATGTATTTTATATTATCGAGCAAAGTTGGCTTGTGGATGTCATCAAAACCCATCCAATCTTTATAAAACTTAATATGCTCGGGCTTATCGCTGTACATTCTCGGTAAAAGCGTTTTCTTGTCATAAACATAATCCGATTTAGTACCAGCTGATTCGTATTTAACTTCGCCCTTTCTGTAAAGGTTTCCCGTTTGTTTAATATCTATTTTATCAGCATTATAGTTTTGCCCATAAAGCAATGGCCTTTCACCATATTGCGCCCTGTTAACATAATTTAAAAATGTAAAGGCATTTTCGGGGTTTGTATTATTTAAATTGGGTTTTGCCTTTGCTCTGATTATCAGCATGGAAAAGGAACTGTAGCCGAACATAATTAGCATGGTAGAAACTAAAGCAAGATTTAAGGTTTGCTTCTTTTGAAGGATAGAATATCTTATTGCCAAGGTTAAGCCACTAATTAGTAGAATAGCAAAGCATAAAACACCTGTTCCAAAATTCAATCCAAATGTATTTACAAAGAAATAATCGAACCATGCTGCGGTTGATACCATATATTGAATAACGCAAAATTGGACAAATGCCAAAATCAAAATAGAAACAAAAAATGTTTTTATAATCCCTTTATTGGAAGGTTGTGGCGTTTTGCAGAAGTAATAAACAAAAACAACGGCAGGAATAACCAGGAGGTTTAGTAAATGTACCCCAATTGATAAGCCGATGATATACGCCACAAACGCAAGCCATCGGTCAGCCCTTGGCTTATCAGCCTGGGCTTCCCATTTTAAAATTCCCCACAAGGCAATTGCTGTGCATAAAGATGACATGGCGTAAACCTCGGCCTCTACTGCCGAAAACCAGAAACTATCAGAAAATGCATAAGCCAAAGCACCAACAAGGCCTGCGCCGATTATAGTTATGGTTTTAGCTTTTGTAATTTCTTCTTTTACTTTTATCATAGTTCTTTTTGCTAGGGCAGTTATTGTCCAGAATAAAAACAAAATTGTAGCCGCACTTGCTAGGGCAGAAGCGATATTCATACAATAAGCGACTTTGGTTTTATCGCTAAATGCAAAAGAAGAAAATACCCGTTGAATCATTGAAACCAATGGTGCTCCAGGTTGATGAACAACTTCCAAACGGAAAGCAGAAGCTATAAATTCGCCACAATCCCAAAAACTTGCAGATTGATCTAATGTTAAAATGTAAGTTACAGCGGCAATTAAAAAACACAGCCAACCGGTTAAGTTGTTGATTTTTGAATAGGTCATAGTTAGTTTAGTAATTGATATTAAAAGGGTTATAGGTTTTAACCTATAAAGTCGTATTTGAATGCTAAACGTTGCATCGAAATAGAAAAATCTTGAATCTTTTTAAAGAGAAAGAAATTTTAATTTTTTTTAAAATCGCTCTTGCATATTTAAAATATGCTGCCTACATTTGCATTCCCTTTCGGGGATATATCCTCGATAAGTAGTTTGTCCGATAGTATAAGGGTAGTACGACAGTTTTTGGTACTGTTTGTCTTGGTTCGAATCCAGGTCGGACAACAAAATTTAGCATCGGATCGTGTATTTCAAAATGCATGATCCGATTTTTTTTTACAGTAAACTACACACGGATCATGCCATTGCAGTTTAATCAAGTAAAGCTATTTTCTGGAACAGGTTCCAGAGGATTATCACTTAAAATTGCCGAAAGTTACGGCAAGGCTTTAGGTGATGTAACCATTCACAAATTTAGTGATGGTGAGTTTCAGCCCTCATTTGATGAATCTATTCGTGGTTGCGATGTTTTCTTAATCCAATCTACTTATCAGCCCAGCGATAATTTAATGGAACTTTTGCTAATGGTTGATGCCGCTAAAAGAGCATCGGCACATTATATTACCGCAGTAGTTCCTTATTATGGTTTAGCCCGTCAAGATAGAAAGGATAAACCTCGTGTTGCAATAGGTGCTAAATTGGTTGCTAATTTATTAAAATCTGCAGGCATCCACCGCATTATGACGATGGATTTGCATGCAGCACAAATACAAGGATTTTTTGATATCCCGGTAGATCACTTAGATGGCTCGGTTATATTTGTTCCTTACATTAAAAGCTTAGGCTTACAAAATTTAACAATAGCATCACCAGATATGGGTGGTTCTTACAGGGCTCGAACCTTTGCTAAATTTTTTAATGCAGAAGTTATTATATGCGATAAGCGTCGTAAACGTGCTAATGAAATCGAATCAATGTCGATTATTGGTGATGTTACCGGTCAAGATGTTGTATTGATTGATGATATATGTGATACAGCAGGAACCTTATCTAAAGCTGCGGCTTTGATTATGGAGAATGGTGCAGCAAGTGTTAGAGCGGTTTGTACGCATGCAGTTTTATCGGGTAAAGCAATAGAAACGGTAGAAAATTCTGTTTTATCAGAATTGATTGTTACGGATACTATTCCTTTAAAAATGGAAAGTCCGAAAATTAGGCAGCTGAGTACAGCAAGTTTATTTGCAAGAGCGATAGCAAACGTAAATGAACATGGTTCAATCAGCGACCTGTTTAAAGTTTAGGATGAAAGGTTTATGTTTAAAGGCTTAAGGTCTTTATACTCAACACTGGTTATTAATAAGTAAATTTGAGGTGTAAGGTAGATGGTTTAAGGCTTAAGGTCTTTATACTCGATACTAAATACTAAATACTAATAAATAAATATAAAAATGAAAACAATCGCAATTAGCGGTTCTCCAAGAGAGAACGTAGGGAAACGCGATGCCAAGGAACTTCGTTACGAAGGTAAAGTTCCAGCGGTATTGTACGGTGGCAAAGAACAACATCATTTAGCTGTAGTTATTGCCGATTTAAAAGATGTAATTTATACTGCTGAAGCAAACTTCGTAGAGATAGATGTTAACGGTACAAAAACTAAAGCAATCGTTAAAGACACACAATTCCATCCATTAACTGATATTTTAATGCACATCGATTTTCTTCAATTATTTGATGATAAAGAAATCGTTATGGAAATCCCTGTTAAATTAACAGGAACTTCTCCAGGTGTTAAAATGGGTGGTAAAATGGTTCAAAAATTACGTAAGCTTCGTGTTAAATCATTGCCTGCTGATATGCCTCAATCGGTTGAAGTAAGCATCGACAAATTAGAAGTTGGTGGTTTAGTTCGCGTTCGTGATATTAAAGCAGACCAATATGCAATTACTAACACTCCTGAGGATACAATCGTATCAGTAGGTATGTCTAGAGCATTAAAACAAGCAGAAACTGAAGCTGCAAAAGGTAAAAAATAATTAGGATTTACAACTAATTATAGGATTAAGTGGTGCAAATATTTGCACCGCTTTTTTTTATACCAGGATTTTTAGGATTTAAGGATTTTCAAGATGAGCTCGTATATGCGGCATATAAGAATCTCAGGCCTAATCTTCCACCCTCAGTCTTATCATCAATCTCATCCTCAAACTTAGCCTCACCCTCGATCTTTCCTCATTTATCTTTTGTCTTTCAGCTTTAAGCTTTTACCTTTGCCGCATGAAATATCTTATCGTTGGCTTAGGAAATATTGGACCAGAATATGCACACACCCGTCATAACATTGGTTTTGATATTGCCGATGAATTGGTGAAAAGTTTAGATGGAAGTTTTGAAAACATTCGTTTGGCTTATTATTCTGAAGTGACTTTTAAAGGCAGAAAGCTTCATGTGATTAAACCTACAACTTTTATGAATTTAAGCGGTAAGGCAGTTAATTACTGGATGAAAGAACTTAAAATTGCTCCAGAAAATGTTGTGGTAATTGTAGATGATTTGGCGCTTCCCTTAGGAAAGCTGCGATTAAAGTTACAAGGAAGCAGCGCCGGGCACAATGGTTTAAAAAGTATTGAAGAAGTTTGTGGCGGACAAAATTACGCCCGATTGCGATTTGGTATAGGCAGCGATTATCCTAAAGGTCGGCAGGTTGATTTTGTGCTCGGATTATTTGATAAAACGGAACAATTAGAACTTCCTGCATTAATCGATAAAAGTGTAGAACTTATCAAAAGTTATGTAACTGTTGGGCCTGCTCATACGATGACTGCCTTTAATAAATAGACGATAATATTCAGCTATTCACAATTGCGTTATCTCCATTTCTTTAAAACAGATAAATACGTTTGGATAGAAACAAAAAAAGACCATCTTTCGATAGTCTTTTTTAATATTATGTATTTCAAAATTACTTAACTTGTTCTTGTGCTCTTGCAATATAAGCATCAACCAATTGTGCCTCCTGGCTTTCTGGATATTGCGTTTTAATTTTAGTATAAGCATCAACAGCACCTTTAAAATCTTTCAAATTTTCGTTTACTAAACCTAATTTCTTTAAAAACATAGGCGATGTAAATTTGCTTGATTTATCTGCGGCTTTTTTGTAATAAGTAGAAGCTTGTTTGTAATCTTTCAATTCACTGTAGGCATCACCTAACAAACCTAAAGCTAAAGGATCAGCAACCGGACTACCAGTAGCGCTATATTTGCTTAACGCATCAATTGCTTGTTTGTATTCGCCTTTGCGTAAATAAATACCACCTAAATATAAATTAGCCAAGTTAGCCGATTTTGTATTATCGTAATCTTTAGCAATTTGTTCTAAACCTGGGTAGCCACCTTCGCCTTTAATCGCTCTATTAGATAAAGAATCTACACCAATTAGTTGCTCTGCTTTAAACATTTTGCTTGCAGCTTCCTGAGCACGATCCTTTAAGTAAACGTTCTGGTACCAGAAGTACACACCAATTAAAACAATTACTGCACCTGCAATAAATAACAAGCTTTTGCTATTTTCCTGTAAAAAAGAACCTTTTCTAATAGGTTGTGTTGTCTGAGTATCTGTTGTAGACATGTTTGTTTAAAAAATTTAAGATTGCAAAAATACGTTTTTCAATCAAACTATCAACCTTTATTTTTAGTATTTAATTAAACTATAGTTATTTAGGAATCGATAATAAGTATGTAGTACCAAACTTATCGAAGTAAGCTTATTAAGGTATTAAACCAGGTTTTGTTATCACTAAAAATACCTGTGTAATTAATTACCAAATAAATGGTTTGACTTTCAGAATTGCTGATGATTGATTTTATTCGAATAGGTTGCCAAAATGTACCGAAATTTTTAACGGATGAGGCCGGAAATAAATCATCAAAACCCATATACACTTCTTCTATATGCGATAAAGGAAGTTCTAATTGCTCATCGCCAGTAATGTATATGCCATTAGAAGCTAATAAAATATTCCCTTCGTGGTTGTGCAGCGGTTTTAAAAATGAAAACATACCTGCGAATTTTTCTACCCAGCCAGAATTTCTTCCTTCAGTAAGTTCATAGTCGTAAGACCAAAGAACATTTCCTTCTAACATTTTTTGTGCAACCATAATAATATTGTTCCTTGCGATGAATGTAAGCTTTATTTTTAACATTGAACATTTGAAGGCTAAAAAATCGGTAAATTGCACCATATTTATGTGGTTAAAAAACATTACCCTTCTTAATTTTAAAAACTACAGCGATGCCGGCATCAGCTTTTCTGAAACCGTAAACGTTTTTACTGGTAATAATGGTTCGGGAAAAACCAATATGCTCGATGCCATTCACTATTTGTGCTTGTGTAAAAGTTATTTTAATCCGATTGATGGCCAGCAAATAAAAACTGGTGAAGATGTTTTTATGATTCAAGGTGATTTTGACCGGAATTTAAAGAATGAAAAAATTAGCTGTGGTGTAAAACGAAATCAGAAAAAGCAGTTTAAAAGAAATAAAAAAGAGTACGACAAACTTGCTGATCATATTGGTTTATTTCCTGTAGTTATGGTTTCACCTTATGATGTAAATCTAATTATGGAAGGTAGTGAGGAGCGCCGTAAATTTATTGATAATGTGATTTCTCAAACCGATGCTCATTATCTCGACCAACTAATTACCTATAACCGTATTCTTGCCAATAGAAACGCTTTCCTTAAACAAATTGCAATAACGAAACGCTACGATGCAACTTTGCTTCAAATATTGGATGAACAACTAATTCATGCTGGCAACAAAATATTTGCCATTCGTAAAGCATTTATGGATGAATTTATTCCGCTCTTTAATCATTATTACAGTTACATCACTGATAATAATGAAACTGTAGCACTAAATTATCAATCGCAATTAAGCGAAACTTCTTTCGAAGATTTGCTTGTAAAATCCGTAGAGAAGGATAGAGTTTTAGAGCGCACTACAACTGGCATTCATAAAGATGAACTTGCTTTTGTAATAACAGAAATGCCGCTCAAGAAATTTGGTTCTCAAGGTCAGCAGAAATCTTTTTTAATTGCACTTAAGCTTGCTCAATACGCCTATCTAGCTAAAATAAAAGGTTTTAAGCCATTACTTTTATTAGATGATATTTTTGATAAATTGGATGATAATCGGGTGCAAAAATTGATGCAAATGGTTTCTCATCACGATTTCGGACAAATCTTTATTACCGACACTGGAATAGAAAGGGTAAAATCTATTTTTAAAAAGATAGAAGTTGATGTAACTTTATTTGAAGTAACTAACGGACAAATTCGAAATGCGTAAACCCAACGATGTAACTTTAAAAGATGCCATAACCAAAATGCTTGATGTGTATCGTTTGCGCCGCAAATTTGACGAAACATCGATACTAGCTATTTGGCCAGAAATAATGGGAACTGCTATTGCCAACAGAACTAAACAGATTTATATCCACGATAAAAAGTTGTTCATCCGGATAGAATCATCAGTAATAAAAAATGAATTGGTAATGGTAAGAGACGGGATAATACAAAAACTAAATGCTCATGCAGGCAGTCAGGTAATTACCGAATTGGTTTTTCTTTAGGTAAAGGTTGAAGATTTTGTCCTCAACCTTTTTTTAAATATCTATATCAGTTATCCTTTACTACCGCCACCAAATACTTTCGCAAGTATCCAAATTAGCAGGGCTACAACAATAACAACTACAATTACGCCCGACCAAACGCCAGCTTTAAATATACCACCTATAAGTTCGCAACTGCTAAGGGTGCTGCATAAAAATGCAATTAGTACTAAAGGGAATGTTCTTTTCATGATGTTAATTTTTGTTTTACCTAACATCAGAAACCGAAATAATGTTTTAACAGATTGCTATTTCCCGTTAACTTTTAACAATTCAATTTCAAATATTAATGTGCTGTAAGGAGGAATGTCTGGTCCGTAACCACGTTCTCCATAACCTAAATTGTAAGGAACAAAGAATTTATACTTCGAACCTGCCGTCATTAATTGAACCCCTTCTGTCCAGCCTTTAATTACTTGGTTTAGCATAAACGTAATCGGTTCGCCGCGGTCGTAAGAGCTATCAAATTGCTTTCCGTTTAATAAGCTACCTTTGTAATGCACCAATACAGAATCAGTAGCCGAAGTCGGTTTTGCACCTGTTCCCGCGGTTAAAACTTCATATTGTAATCCGCTTGCGGTAGTTTTAACACCTGCTCGTGTTTTATTTTGCTCTAAAAAAGTTTTGCTTTCATTAATTTGTGCTGCAAATTTTCCTTTATTGGCACTAGCCATAATTGCACTAATACATTCTTGAGCCTGCGCTTGGCTTAACAGTAATTTATTGCCGGTAAAAGCATCTTTTAAGCCTTTAAGCAAAACATCATAATTCATAGTTGATAAACCAGTTGTTTTTAAACTCGAACCTATGGATGTGCCAAACGCGTAACTGGCTGAATCTAGCGCAGTTTTTAAAGCCAGCGGGGCAATTGCTGGTTTAGCCGTAGCTATTGGTTTTTTAGCAATTGGCTTTTTGGTTTGTGCAGAAGATGAAATGGCGATACTGGAAATTAATATCGCGAAGAAAATTTTTTTCATTGGTGTAATTTTGATGTTCTTAACCTTTTAAGGTTTTATAATTGAATAAATGGAGCGAAAGATACAAACTCTTTTAAACAATAAAACCCCGAATTTTCGGGGTTTTATTAGAAATTTTTTAAGCGAACTTAGAAACGTTCGTCAGCTTTGAAGAAAAAGTTTCCTTCGATTTCTGCATTTTCATCAGAATCTGAACCATGAACTGCATTCGCATCGATAGATTTAGCATATTTCTGGCGGATTGTTCCTTCTGCCGCTTCAGCAGGGTTAGTTGCGCCAATTAATTTTCTGAAATCTTCAATTGCATTATCTTTTTCTAAGATAGCTGCTACAATTGGTCCTGACGACATGAAGCTAACTAAATCTTTATAAAAAGGGCGTTCTGCATGAACTGCGTAAAATTCACCAGCAGTTTCATCCGTTAGCTTAGTATATTTTAATGCTACGATTTTAAAACCTGCATTTGTAATGTCGTTTAAGATAGATCCGATGTGGCCGTTAGCTACTGCATCTGGCTTAATCATGGTAAAAGTTCTGTTAGTGCTCATTGTGCTTTAATATCAATTAATTTTTGCAAAAGTACGTTTTAATTGGCTAAAGCGAAATGTTTATTAAATCTTAGATTATCCCACTCTATAAACCTTTTGATTAAAGCATGCCTTTGCTTTTCATATTATAAATAGGTAGTTATCGCCCATGCTATCCCCATCTCCAGGTTGCAGTGGAATGTTTAATTTCTCTTAAGAAGTATAACTGGAAACCATTCCTTTTAATTCCTTGTCATCGGGGTAGATAAAGCACCTACTTAAAATGTATTATGAAACCTCTGAACCATTTTAAAAAGTGGCTTTCGGCTAATTAGGCTGCGTTTGCAATTTTTATTTAAATTAATTCTAAATAAATTTGCGTTTTTAACTTCTCACACTATCTTTGCGGCTGTTTAGAATCAATCCAAATAATCATGTATAAAAACTTTACTTTCGTTTTAAATTTCATAGCAATTTTTATGCTCTTCGGCATAAATGCAGTCGCCCAGAATAAAACTGGTGTAATTAGTGGTCAGGTTAAAACCAGCGATGGTAAACCTGCAGCATTTGTTAGTGTTGGATTAAAGAATACCACCAAAACGACTCAAACAGATGAATCAGGAACTTTTGTGATAAAAAATGTTTTGGCTGGAGATTATGTGATTAAAATCTCAGCGGTGGGTGTTAAAGCTCAACAAAAAGAAATATCAGTTAAAGCAGGCGAAACAACAACTACAGAATTTTCCATTGCCGAATCGGCGTCACAATTGGATGAAGTTGCAATTAATGGTTACAAAACACCAAATAAAAAGCCGATTAATTTAGGCAAGATTGCAATTGCACCTAAAGATTTGCCTCAATCCGTTCAAATCGTAGGTGCCCAAGTTATCAGAGATCAACAAGCAAATACTTTGGGGGATGTAATGAAAAACATTAATGGTGTTGCATTAGGAGCCAATAGAGGTTCGGTTGGAGAAAATTTCTTTGCAAGAGGTTACAGTCTTGGTGCCAACAACGTGTTCAAAAACGGTGCAAGAACAACTATTGGTGGAAGTCCTGAAGCCAGTACTTTAGAATCGGTTGAAGTTTTAAAAGGTAGCGCTGCATTATTATATGGTGGTGTTAGTGGCGGTGCAGTTGTGAATATGGTTACCAAAAAACCAAAATTTGAGTATGGTGGCGAAGTTTCTATGCGTGTTGGCAGTTACGATTTGTATAAGCCTATTGTAGATTTTTATGGTCCAATTTCTAAGAAAATTGCTTTTAGAGTGATTGGCACTTACGAATCAGCTGGAAGTTACAGAGATAATGTTGAATCGAAAAGATTTTACGTAAATCCATCTTTACTTTATAAAATGAATGATAATACAGAAATCATTGTTCAGGGAGATTATTTAAAAAGCGATTTTACCCCTGATTTTGGTATCGGCACTGTCGGTAATAAACTGTCTCCACTTGGTAGAAATGTTTTTGTAGATACCGATTGGGCATATAATAAAACCAATACAGCAACAGCACAAGCCGTTTTAAACCACAAGTTTAATGAAGATTGGAAATTAAATGTAATTGCTGCGGTACAGTCTTACAACAGAGATTATTTTTCAGCCGAGCGACCTGCAGCCAATGCAGCCGGTATATGGAATAGAGCCTTAACACGTTCTGATATCGAAGAGTTTACTTTTAATCAGCAAATTAATTTAACAGGTAATTTTAATACGGTAGGCATTAAACATACATTATTGATTGGTGCAGATGCTGATCAAGCTAAAACTAAAACTGGTGGATTTGCATCAACAAATGTTTTACCAACCACAGCACCTACATATTATGATAGTGTAAACTTGTTAGACCCATCTTCATTCAATAAGCCTAGTAATTTTAATATGCCAAATACTACTTTGCTTACCAATACAAATGCCACGGTGTTTAGAATGGGCGGTTTTGTGCAAGATTTAATTTCTTTAACCGAACAATTTAAGGTTTTGGCTGGTGTGCGTTGGTCGTTCCAGAAAACGCCGACAACAACTATAAATAATGTTGCCAGTGGTTTGGATGCCAAAGGTACGGCTGCCGACAAAATAGATAAAGCATTCTCACCAAAATTTGGCTTAATCTATCAACCGCTTACAACAACCTCAATTTATGCTAGTTATTCAAATAACTTTACCTCAAATACAGGGATAGACATTGCAACAAATGGTCCGATGGGTCCTTCAATTATCGACCAATATGAAGCAGGAATTAAAAATGATTTCCTAAAAGGGAAACTTACTGCAAACCTAACTGTGTATAAAATTAAGAACGACAAATTTGCGCAAACCGCACTTGCCGACCCAACAAAGCGTGAATTTTCGGGTGCAACCGCTAGTGATGGTTTAGAAATCGATTTATCTGGTGTGATTGTGCGTGGCTTAAATTTTCTTGCAGGTTATAGCTATAATTATATGCGTTACACATCTACTTTGGCTGTAACTGGTATTGTAGAAGGTGAGCGTGTTGTAGGAACTACCAAAAATACAGCAAATGGAACTTTATTTTACACTTTCCAGGATGGTAGCATTAAAGGATTAAAATTAGGTACTTCTGTATTTTACACAGGTGATAGAAACGGTGGAAGAAACACAACTAAAAACAATTCATCAACAGGTATTATTCCATTAACCGCATTTACTACTGTTGATTTTTCAGCAGGTTATACTTGGAAGAAATTGTCTTTATTGGCTAAATTATCAAACATAACAAACGAATTAAATTATTTTGTTCATGAGAATTATAGCGTAAATCCAATTCCACCACGCCAGTTTGTTACTACTTTATCTTATAAATTCTAATAACTCGTAATGCAACAAGGAATTAGGTTAGTCTGTAAACAGGCTAACCTTTTTTATTTTAAAATAGATGTGATATCGAGATCAACGATTAAAGCATTAAATAAGAACAACTAAAGGTAAAATTACTTAGCTTTGCATCGCAAAAATTATGCTTACATTAACAGAATTAAAGTCCTTATTGGCTACGCCACAAAAAATTGTAATTACTACACATCATAAACCTGATGGAGATGCAATGGGCTCATCATTGGGCTTATATGGATACTTAATTCAAAAAGGTCATCACGTAACTGTGGTTACACCTACCGATTATCCTATTTTTTTACATTGGATGCCTAACAATAGTGATGTTGTAATCTTTACCGATGAAAAAGAAAAAGCAGCTAAGTTGGTTGAAGAAGCAGCTCTGATTTTCTGTTGCGATTTTAATACGTTAAGTCGCATTAATGAGTTGGGCGAATTGGTTAGAGCGGCAAGTGCAAAAAAGGTAATGATAGACCACCATTTGGAGCCAGAAGATTTTAATGATTACCGCCATTGGGATATTAATGCATGTGCTGCAGCTCAATTAGTTTACGATTTTATTGTAAACCAGTTAGAAGATGAAAAGGGCATAAATAAAGATGTTGCAACCTGTTTATACACAGGGATTATGACAGATTCTGCATCTTTCCGTTTTCCTTTAGCCACATCAAATGTTTATCGTATTGCAGCAAATTTAATCGATTTGGGTGCAGAACATTGGAAAATCCATCAGTTGGTTTACGATAATGCAAGTGAAGACCGTTTACGCTTTCTAGGCTATTGTTTATCAAATAAACTTGAAGTTTTGCACGAGTTTAATACCGCAGTTATTACAGTTACTAAGGATGAACTTGCAAAATACAACAGTACGACTGGCGATACAGAAGGTGTTGTAAATTATGCCTTATCCATAAATGGTATTCGTTTAGCGGCTTTAATTATCGAAAGAACAGATAAGGTTAAACTTTCTTTACGTTCTACAGGTGATTTCCCTGCAAATGAAATTTGTAAGAAATATTTTAGTGGTGGTGGACATCGAAACGCAGCTGGTGGCGCATCAGATAAATCATTAACAGAAGTTATAGGTGAGTTTAAATCAATATTACCAGAATATAAAAATCAATTAATTGCATAAATAAATAATGAAACCTGCAAAGCAAGCTTCATAACCGATAAAAATCAATAAATAAATAATGAAAAAAGGAATAATTATTCTATTCGCAGCAACGTTAGGTTTAGCTGCTTGTAACAATTACAAAAAAGGTGAAGGAGATTTGCAATACAAAATCCTTAAAGATGAAGGTAAAGAAAAAATCAAAGAAGGTGATTTTGTTAAATTAAACGGTATTCAAACCGTTGAAAGCAACACCAACGCCGATTCTACATTGGTGAATACTTACGATAACGAACGTCCTGCTTTTTTCCCAATTAGCAAATCGATGTTTAAAGGCGATTTAGTTTCTGCTTTGAAAATGTTAGGTGAAGGCGATAGCGCTTCATTCAAGTTGAATTTAGATTCGATGGCTAAATACTCAGGCCAACCAAAACCTGCAGGTTTAAAAACTAATTATGCAACTTTTACGGTTAAAATTGAAAAAGTTTTACATAAAACTGCTAACGAAGCGGATTCTACTTTCGAGAAAAAGAAAAGAGAATTTTTTGAATCGGAATACAAAGGTTTAATTGCTAAAAACAAAGCAAACGAAGCTTCTAAAATTAAAAAATATATCGATGATAATAAATTAGAGGTTAAATCTACAGCATCAGGTTTGCAATACATTATTGAAAAACCGGGTAATGCAGAAAGAGCGGCTTTAACTGATACCGTTATGGTTGATTACACTGGTCAGTTTACCAATAAAAAAGGTGATGGCAAAATCAATGTTTTCGATACATCAAACGAAAAAATTGCTAAAGAAGCAGGTATTCATTCTCCAATGGCTCAATATACAGCTCGTCCTTTAGTGTTAAATCAATTGGCCCCAGGTTTTATCGAAGGTGTTCAATTAATTGGTGTTGGTGGTAAAGTTAAAATCATTATCCCATCTAAATTAGGTTACGGCGAAAACGGTGGTGGTCCAATAAACCCTTTCACTCCATTGGTTTTCGATATCGAAATCAAATCAATTAAAAAAGGAAGTGCAGCACCTGTTGCAGCTCAACCAATGATGCCAACTCCGGCTCAATAAGTTAAAATATTTAATAGATGTAAAGCCCTGAAACGCTAAGTTTCGGGGCTTTGTGTTTTCATGCTTTTTGCTTTAGCCTTTCTTATCTATCTTTACCAAATGATTCTTACCGATACCCACACCCACATATATTACGAACAGGATGCTGAAAAACAAGAACAATTGATTCAGCGTTGCTTCGAAAATGATGTTAATCGATTGTTTTTACCAAATGTAGATGTGGCTTCTATCGCTATGATAGATAATTTAGTAGCAAAATATCCTGAAAATTGTTTTGCTATGGCTGGTTTGCATCCCTGTGATGTTAAAGAGGATTATCAGCATCAACTGGATATCATTCACAAAAGTATTGCTGATAGAAAAGTTTATGCGATAGGAGAGATTGGCATTGATTTATATTGGGATAAAACCACTTTAGCTTTTCAGCAGGATGCCTTTCGTAAACAAATTAATTGGGCTAAAGCTTTAAATCTGCCGATTGTAATTCATTGCCGTGAAGCATTCGACGAAGTTTTTGAAATTTTGGAAAGTGAAAAGGATGATAAATTGAGAGGCATTTTTCATTGTTTTACCGGAAATGAAGCGCAAGCCAAACAGGCTATTGCTTTAAATTTCTACTTAGGAATTGGTGGTGTGGTTACCTACAAAAAAGCAGGATTAGATGCAGTTTTAGCACAAATCCCTTTATCTAATCTGGTTTTGGAAACGGATTCACCATACTTAGCCCCAGTTCCATTTAGAGGCAAACCCAATGAAAGCAGTTATTTGATTTATATTGTCCAAAAGTTAGCAGATATTTACGATGTTTCTGTTGAAGATGTTGCGAAGGTAACTACCGAAAACTCGAAGAAAATTTTTGGTGTTTAAGTTTTTCCAATTATTAACCCTTTTTATTTCGTGATAAAACAAGCTTCAAAATAGAATCTTTTTACGTTCTTTTGCGATGAGCAACTTTACCAAACCAAATGAATAATATTTTAATAATTTACACCGGTGGCACCATCGGGATGATAAACGACCCCGAAAACGGGATGCTGGTTCCTTTTAATTTTGAGCAGATTAAAGAAAATGTACCTGAATTAAATCGTTTAAATTATCATTTAGATGTTCATTCTTTTAATCCGGTTTTAGATTCTTCGAACATGGATCCTGAGATTTGGAAAACATTGGCAGAACTGGTTTATAAAAATTATGATTTGTATGATGGTTTTGTAATTCTCCATGGTTCTGATACGATGGCATTTACTGCATCGGCATTAAGTTTTATGTTAGAGAATTTGAGTAAACCTGTTGTTTTAACGGGTTCGCAATTGCCAATTGGCGAAATCAGAACAGATGCAAAGGAAAATCTGATTACAGCTTTAGAAATTGCTGCTACAAAAGAAGATGGTAAAGCTTTAGTGCCAGAGGTTTGTATATATTTCGATTCACAATTGTTTCGTGGAAATCGATCTATAAAATATAACAGCGAAAAGTTTGAAGCTTTCCGTTCACCAAATTATCCAATATTGGCTGAGGCTGGCGTACATCTTCAATTTTATAAAAATTACATTTTACCGGCTCCCGATGAAGCCTTGATTTTAAGAACAAATTTTAACTCCAACATCGGGGTTTTAAAACTTTATCCCGGCATTACAATTCAAGCCGTTCAAGCCATAACAGATTCGAAAGTTGATGCCATAATTTTAGAAACATTTGGCTCGGGCAATACCACAACGGCTCAATGGTTTTTAGATAGTTTACGGCAAGCAATTTTAAATGGTAAAATCATTATCGATATTTCTCAATGCAAAAAGGGTTCCGTTCAGTTAGGTCGTTATGAAACAAGTCGCGAATTACAAAAAATGGGTATTTTAAGTGGTTTCGACCTTACTTTCGAAGCCACCGTAACTAAATTAATGTTTGTTATGGGTTTAGGTTTACCGATAACCGAAAGTCGGGTTTTGATGGAAGAATCTATCCGTGGTGAATTGACAAACGAAACAGCTTAATCTGGAATTTCCCGCACATCTGTAAAAGTAAAACTTGTGCAATTATGATGTATGCGATTCGTGTTCTAAGTAATTAGCCTTATTTTTGCTAATAAAGGTTAATGGAATATAGTTTTAGGGCGTAAGGTTTTAATCTCTAATCTCATATCTCAATACTTAAATCTTATATAATGAAAATAGAACAGATATACACCGGTTGCTTGGCTGAAGCCGCATATTACATTGAAAGTAATGGCGAGGCTGCAATTATAGATCCGCTAAGAGAGGTTTCAACGTATTTAAAAAAGGCTGAAAAGGCAGGTGCTACCATTAAGTATATTTTCGAAACACATTTTCATGCAGATTTTGTATCAGGTCATGTAGATTTAGCCGAAAAATCTGGTGCTGAAATCATTTATGGTCCTACAGCTAAAACAGAATTCAAATCGCACATTGCCAAAGATGGCGAACAATTTGAAATTGGTGCGTTAACCATAACCGCATTACATACTCCCGGCCATACCTTAGAATCAACTACCTATTTGTTAACTGATGAGAACGGTAAAGATCACTGTATTTTTAGTGGTGATACCCTTTTTATTGGAGATGTTGGTCGCCCGGATTTAGCACAAAAAGGGCAACTTACCATGGAGGATTTAGCAGGAATGCTTTACGATTCGTTAAACGAAAAGATTAAACCTTTGGCTGATGATGTGATTGTTTATCCTGCTCATGGTGCAGGCTCTGCATGCGGAAAAAGTATGAGCAAGGAAACTTTTGATACTTTAGGGCATCAAAAACAAGTAAATTATGCCTTAAAGGCGCAATCTAAAGAACAGTTTATAGCTGAAGTTACGGATGGGATTTTGCCTCCACCACAATATTTTGCTAAAAATGCGGCCATTAATAAAGGTGGTGTAGAAAGTATTGATGATGTTTTTGAAAAGGGTATGATTGCCTTATCTGCTCAAGAATTTGAAGATATGGCAAATCAAACTGGTGCCGTTATGCTGGATACGAGAGATCCTCAGGTTTTTGCAAAAGGCTTTATTCCAAACGCTATAAACATTGGCTTAAACGGACAATTTGCACCTTGGGTTGGCGCTTTAATAACCGATTTAAAACAACCAATTCTGCTAATAACCGACGAAGGTAAGGAACAAGAAACGATTACCAGATTAACCCGCGTGGGTTACGACAGTACAATTGGATACCTCGATGGCGGTTTTGAAAACTGGATTAAAGCAGAAAAGGAAGTAGATACTATAGAATCCGTTTCTGCCGATGCTTTTGAGAAGGCTGCAAATGAAAGTGATATTATTGCATTGGATGTTCGCAAACCTGGAGAGTATGAATCTGAACATTTGGATTTTACCTTAAGTCGCCCGTTGGATTTTATTAATGACTGGACGAGTGAAATTCATCCTGAGAAAACATATTATATCCATTGCGCAGGTGGTTATCGCTCGATGATTGCCGCTTCAATTTTGAAAGCAAGAGGAGTAGAGCATGTAATTGATGTTGCAGGTGGTTATGCGGCAATTAAAAATACTGGTTTAAAAACCACCGATTTTGCCTGTCCTACTAAAGCAATGAAAGTATAGGTTCTCGTTATTTCATGGCATTATGCAATCTTAATGTAGTTGCAAAATCTTATCAACCTACATAGAAGGATTGCTCTTGCCACTCCATAACGAGGCTGTTAATTATAATTAGAATAAAGATTTTTATACAAAAACTTAGATGATTTTACATGTCCAAGTTGGTAAATATTTATAAATGTCAGAAAATCAAAATCATTACGATGTATTAATTATTGGTGCTGGTCCAATCGGTATGGCTTGCGCCATCGAAGCCAAAAAAGCGAACCTGAGCTACGTAATTATAGAGAAGGGTGTTTTGGTAAACAGCCTTTTTAATTACCCGGTGTTTATGAAATTCTTTTCTACTTCACAAAAGCTAGAAATAGGTGGAGTGCCTTTCGTAACCATTAATCCTAAGCCTAACAGAAATGAAGCAGTAGAATATTATCGCCGTGTTGCAGAGACATTTGCTTTAAACATACATCTTTTTGAAAGCGTTAAACAAGTAATAAAAAACAAGCAAAATGCTTTCGAAATTAGTACATCTAAAACAAATTATACAGCCAAAAATGTCATTGTAGCCACAGGTTTTTATGATGTGCCATTATTAATGAACGTTCCTGGTGAGGATTTGCCAAAAGTTACCCATTATTATAAAGACCCTCATTTATATGCTTTTCAAAATGTTGTGGTGGTTGGAGCAAACAATTCTGGAGTTGATGCTGCCTTAGAAACTTACCGAAAAGGTGCAAATGTTACCATGATTATCAGAAGTGGAGAACTTGGTCCACATGTTAAATATTGGGTTCGTCCTGACATCCAGAATCGAATCAAAGAAGGAGATGTTAAAGCATTTTTTGATTCAGAATTGGTTGAAATCAGAGCAAACGAAGTTGATGTAAAAACGCCTGAAGGTTTAATCACTATTCCTAACGATTTTGTAATCGCAATGACTGGTTATCAGCCAGATTTTTCTATGTTGCGAAAATTTGGTATCGAATTGCCCGAAAGTTTGTGTCCGGTTTATAACGAAGAAACTATGGAGACCAATGTGAAAGGTTTGTATTTAGCTGGTGTTGTTTGTGGCGGCTTAGATACACATAAACTTTTCATCGAAAATTCGCGTGTTCATGCAGAAATAATTGTGAAAAATATAGTTGGCTAGAAATAAAACCAAGCATTATTTTTTCTAAGGATAAAAAGAACAAAACCTTTATACAGTCCGTTGTGTAAAATTCTTAAATGATTTTCTCTGGGCATTGGGTTGAAATTAATGTTAAGATTTAGGCGATTTTGTAGAATCTCAGCAAGTTTTTTAGCATCATTTTCATTCGTTATCCCTCTGTGCCAACAGTGAGATAAACCTGTGTTTCTTTTGCTAAAGTTTGCTGTAAAAAGCGGAAATATTAAGCAGAAGGAAATATTTCATGAAAGGGATTAAATTAAAATAATTTTGCCTGCCCCCATTTATATCCCAATCTAATCATTAATGAAGCAGCAATTAATTGAGTCAAAATTATTAGAATTGAAAGTATTTTAAAAGGTTCAAATTTTCCGACCGACTTGCTATTTTTTGCTTCTAAAGGTGGGTGAACGGTCCATCCATTATCTAAAGATTCGCCAGATGAAGCTTGGGAAAATTTTTCAAATGATGCAAATGTGGCAACTATATTAATCAAGTGTGAAAGGCACATCAACAAAATAAATCCTAAAAATAACGTAATGAGATTTTGAAATTTTCGTCGATATGAATGTTTACCTTCTTTAATCAGATAAATGGTGAAACTGATTACTATAAAAAAAATGAATATTATGGGCGAAGATTGGGTCACAAAATAGGTATCGTGTAGGTTGATATCAATACTGTTCTGAAAAATTTGTAGCCCAAATATTAAAGTGCATAATAGAAGTGTAATAACAGCAGCCAATAATAGCCATGAGATTTCAATTAATAATAATTTTAATTTAGATGAAAGCATGATAAAGTTATTTCATCGGTATTTTAAGTGTATTTCCCATAAAACTTTCAATTGCTTTTTCTACGCTTGGTAAATCTTTAGATGTAATGTAAGAACCTAAAACATGGTTTCCCGCATTTGGTAGCGCAATTTTTTTCTTCAACTCTGGGTCGGTTCCGAGTTCACTAAACATTTTCAGCATAGCACCTACACGCACCACGGGGTCTTGTTCTAATTCATTTTTATAATAATAGAGCATTAAAACAGGTTGCTTTACTTTTTCAAATACAGTTTTTGTCATGGTGCTTTCAATAAATTCTTGCAATTGCACTAAAGATTCTAGCCTGTAATTGGTGTACCAATATTTCTTGTATTCGTCACTTCTGGCATCCAAAACCCTTCGTTCGTCGCCACCAACAACTTTTCTGGCAATTTGCAATCCCCATGGGTCATTTAATAGCCAAGCATTTTTATCATTTATGGCAACATTAGGTGATAACAGAATCAGGCTATTGATTTCCGGATAAACAGAAGCAAGTTTCAAAGCAACCGTTCCACCTGTAGATGTGCCAACTAATATCACTTTTTTACCTAGTTTCTTTCCAATAGCAAGTGCTTCTTTACTGGTTTCCCAAAGCCGTTCGGCTGTAAAATAATGCATTGGTGCAATGGTATCAATACCATGGTCGGCAAGGCGTGGCAGATATAAATTTGCCTTTAACTTTCTGGCTAAATTAATATGAACCGGGTTTCCTTCCATTTTTGAAGCAGAAAAACCATGTAAATAAACCACGGCGTATTCGGTTTGGCTATGACCTGAATCTGCCCATACAATTTCTGATGCGTTACCTAGTTTTAAATCAAATTTACTTTCTATTGTTTTAACATAACCATCAAGTTCTTTAATATCCGGCACTTTGATAGGCTCTTCATTATAAACAGGCTTTTTTGGCTTCGGACCAGCAAAATAGGTTCCGATTATTATAACAGATAAGCCAAGCAGAATTTTATAGCGTTTTTTCAATGCAATGTTTTTATTAAATGTAAACTTTTATAGGAAATTAACCTAAGTTTGCAATCAAAATTTTTCGACTTAATGCCGGGAATCGAACAGATAAAAAAACCTATAGCAGCAGACATTAAAGCGTTTGAAAAAACCTTTAAAGATTCTATGCACAGCGATGCACCATTGCTAGATAGGATTACGCATTATATTGTAAAGCAAAAAGGAAAGCAAATGCGACCTATGTTCGTGTTTTTTGCTGCTAAACTTTGCGGTGGAATTACCGAATCTACACATCGTGGTGCTGCCTTGGTAGAACTTTTACACACGGCAACTCTAGTGCATGATGATGTAGTGGATAATGCTTACGAACGCCGCGGTTTTTTTTCTATCAATGCTTTATGGAAAAATAAAATAGCCGTTTTGGTAGGCGATTATTTACTTGCAAAAGGTTTATTGTTATCGGTAAACAATAATGAACATCGTTTGTTACAGATTGTGTCTGAAGCAGTAAAGCAAATGAGCGAAGGCGAATTATTGCAAATAGAAAAGGTTCGAAAGATGGATATTTCTGAAGATTTGTACTTCGATGTTATCCGCCAGAAAACGGCTTCCTTAATTGCTTCTTGTTGTGCTGCGGGTGCTGCATCAGCAGGTGCTGATGATGCAACAATTGAAAAAATGCGCCTTTTTGGCGAAAAGGTTGGTATTGCTTTTCAGATAAAAGATGATACGTTTGATTTTGGAACAGATGATGTTGGGAAACCCTTGGGTATCGATATTAAAGAAAAAAAGGTAACGCTACCATTAATTTATGCGCTGAATAAGGCAGAAAAATCTGAACGAAAAAGGATCATCAACTTGGTTAAAAACCATCAGGATGAACCTGCAAAAATTCAGCAAATTATAGATTTTGTTAACGCAAAGGAAGGTGTTTTTTATGCAAATCAAAAAATGCAGGAATACCAGAAGGAAGCATTTGATATTTTACACCAATTTGAAGCAGGCGAAGCAAGAACAGGTTTAGAACAACTTGTTTTATACACCACCGAACGTAAAAAATAATGAGCAACGAGTTACTTTTCAGCATAGGTTTTCTTTTATTTATTGTGCTAATTCTGGCCTTAGATTTAGGTCTTTTTAGCAAAAAAGAGCATGTTGTTAGTTTAAAACAAGCTGGTGTAATGAGCTTGATAATGGTTGGCTTTGCTATCGGCTTCTATTTTATTTTAATTACCGAAGGTCATTTATTGCATGGTATTAAAGATTTCGCACACCTCAAAGAAATTGTTGTAAAACACCAGCATCACATAAGCCTAATTCCCAGCAGCTTTGAACAAAGTTTATCCATTTACAAGCAAAACCTAGGTTTAGAATTTTTAACCGGTTATGTTATAGAATATGCTTTATCGGTTGATAATATTTTCGTTATTGTATTGATATTTTCTGCCTTTGCTGTAGAAGAGAAATACTATCATAGAGTATTGTTTTGGGGTATTTTAGGTGCAATTATTATGCGTTTCATCTTCATTTTTGTTGGAGCAGCGCTAATAACCAAATTTGCCTGGATTTTGTATGTATTCGGTGCATTCCTTGTTTTTACTGGTGTAAAAATGTTTTTAAGTAAAGATGAGGATGATAAAATCGACCCGGAAAACCATCCCGTGGTTAAATGGGCATCTAAAATTTTCGCTATTCATCCAAAATACGAGGGTAAAAACTTTTTCGTAAAAATTAATGCGAAGCGAATGGTTACGCCGCTATTCATTGTTTTATTAATTGTAGAATTTACAGATTTGTTATTTGCTGTAGATTCTATCCCGGCTATTTTTGCAGTAACTAAAGACCCATATATCGTATTTTTCTCGAACATATTTGCAATAATGGGCTTGCGCTCTATGTTTTTCTTACTGGTAAATATCATCCATAAATTTCATTACCTAAAAACCGGTTTGGCCTTTCTATTAACCTTTATCGGTATTAAAATGCTTGCCCATACCTACCTAGAGAAATGGGGTTTTACAACAGAGCATTCTTTAATCGTTATTTTAAGCATTTTGGTAATTAGTGTGGTTGCATCATTAATTTTTCCAAAGAAGAAAGTTCATAAGGCAATATAATTTGTGTCAGGCCACTGATTTTTCTAAGTTGTTTTTCTGAAAAGCAAAACCTGTGTTTCATTTTATCGTTCGTCCTGCTTTACGTTGTACTCCATTTCATTTCGTGTTCACTTCAGTCAGGTTTAGACCAATCTTTCCTTCAATTTTTTTAACGGTTGCAAAATGCCAAAGCAAAATATACGTTACAGCACTTACTCTCGTGTAATATTTTGTATTTTCATCGCATAAATCAGCAACCAAACTTCTATTCATGAAATACTTTTTCGCATCTGCATTACTTTGCACATCTTTTTTTGTTCAAGCTCAAGATAACTTCGGCGATGTTTTTAATAAAATCAATACCGATGTACAACAAAATTCTAAAGCTTACGAAACACTTAAATATGAAACTGAAACCATCGGCCACCGTTTAACAGGTTCGGCAAATGGGGCAAAGGCAGAACAGTATGCTTATGATTTATTAAAATCGTATGGTTGCGATGTTAAATTTCAGCCTTTTGAAGTGGAAAGTTGGGCTAGAAAAACCATTAATGTAGAAATCGGTGCAGATAAAAGTACACTCGCTAAAGTCAAAGCTGTTACTTTGGCACACTCACCTGTGCAATCAGATATAACTGGTGATATTGTAGATGCTGGGAATGGTTTAGAGGCAGATTACCAATCAAATCCTGATAAGTTCAAGGGAAAAATCGCATTAATTTATTTAGGTGTTTTACCAGGCTCGCCTGCCGGAACAAAATCGCTACATCGTTCAGAAAAAACAGCTATTGCAACAAAATATGGTGCTACTGGTGTAATTATAATCAATACAGTAAGAGATGGTGTTTTGTTAACTGGTACGGCTTCGGTTACTGGTAAGTTAATACCTATTCCCGCAGTTTGCATTGGTTTAGAAGATGGGATGGCATTAAAAGAAAAGCTAAAGACACAAAACCAATTAGCGCACATCAACATGACTAATTTTTCGGGTTTAATTAAAGCTAGAAACGTAATTGCTACTTTCAAAGGAGCAGAATTACCAAACGATAAAATTGTTGTTGGTGGGCATTTAGATAGCTGGGATTTAGCTACTGGCGCAATAGATAACGGCATTGGTTCTTTTGCAATTATGGATATGGCCCGTACATTCAAAAAACTAAATTTAAAAACTAAGCGAACAGTCGAGTTTGTTTTGTTTATGGGTGAGGAGCAAGGTTTGTTAGGTTCTAAAGCATATGTAGAACAAGCAAAGAAAGCCGGAAATATTGGTCAGGTTAAATTTATGTTGAACTACGACATGACTAACGACCCAAAGGGATTTTCAACTTCCAGAGCCGAAATGAAAGAGCTATTTACGGCATGGGGCGCAGATATTGTTAAAATTGATACCGGATTTAAAAATATATTTAATGCAGGTGCAGGTTTACATAGCGATCATCAACCCTTTATGCTAGCCGGAATACCTACAGGTGGTGGAGCAGGTGGTAAATTGCCAAACAATTCTGGTCCGTTTTACCACTCAGATGGCGACAGTTTTAAATTAGTTGATGAGCAAGGTTTAAAAAATACAGTTCGATATAGCGCAATGTTAACTTATGCCTTGGCTAATACACCCAAAATACCGGTTGGCGTTCAAAGTGAGGAGGAATTAAAAACCTTTCTTGAAGCTCAAAATTTAAAAGAACCATTAATGATTGCTGGGGAGTGGCGTTGGAAATAGAACTGAAAGATTTATTGACTTTTCCTTCGGCTTGACTCCACAGATTAAGGGATTAGACAGATATTTTGCAATTTTTCGAAGCATTATTGCATGTGATGTGTTTTCCCTAAACCCTAAACCCTAAACCCTAAACCCAAAATTACCCACTAATATAGCTTTCCAATTGAGAAATCGTTTGTTTCTGGTCTGCAATAATATATTTTACTAAATCGCCAATCGAAATCATTCCTTTTACTTCTTCATTTTCAACAATTGGTAAATGGCGGATGTGCTTTTCAGTCATTATTTCCATGCATTTATCTATGGTATCGCTTAGCGTAATTGAAATGAGATTTGGTGTCATTACTTCTTCTATCAGTGTATCTTTAGATGATTTACCTTGAAGAATGATTTTTCGAGCATAATCCCGTTCTGTAAAAATGCCCGAAAGTTTTTCATCATCCATAACAAGAACAGCACTAATGTTCTTATCAGTCATAACTTTTAATGCATCTAAAACAGAGATATTTTTATTTACGGAAATTATGCGGACTTGTTTGGTATCCAGCAGGTGTTTAACTGATTTCATATTTTGTTTATTTGGTTATAACAATTTAGGAAATAAATAACTGGAAATCAACTTTTTATTTTAGTGTAAGGATTGGCATAAAAATACAATTCTGCATTATTTAAACCTGATGGTACGAAAAGCCACCAATCTTTCCTATTGGTGCTTGTTGGGACAGCAGGACTGGAATAACATAAGCAGCACGGTATTGCTTTTCTAAAAATATAAAGGAAGATATTACACCCAAATGTTGTTAATTTATCAGCTATTTTACAATTCACAAACCAGCTTGCGCTGTCATTTATTTGGGTTTCACAAAGCTATGGCGTAACTTTGTATCACATTTAAAAACAATAAATTATGTCATCAGTAGTGATAAACACTCTTATTACAAGCTAATACTGATAGAAACAAAATCCCTTAAAAATCTCATTTAATGGGTTTTATCATTGAAATTAATTACACAATATTACAGAGTAAAACAAAAAGGTGGGCAAGTAGTGGGCAAATGCCGATCTAACGCTTATCTTTGTGTATGGCTACAGCAAGAATAATCTTAGATAAGCGAAGCAAAAAGCAGGACGGAACATTCCCGGTTAAAATACGAGTTGCCCACGTTAAGGCCTTTCAACGATTAGGAACTTCTTTGTCTCTTACCGAGGCTGAATTTATCAAGCTTATGGCTGGTAAAAATCTCAAGGACGAGCAAAAAGAAGATAAAAGAAAACTTGATGCATTGCTTCTAAAAGCTAACGGCATCATTGATAGTTTAGAACCTTTTGATTTTCATACCTTCAATACCAGGTTCTCGCAAAAGGGGGACCGAAGCGATTTGATTTTCCTCCTTAATGATAAAGCTAGTGATTTTGAAAAAGATGAAAAGTATGGTAGCAGGAACCTATACAATCAGGCAGCTGCAATGCTTACCGAGTATATCAACAGAAACAGGACAGAAAAGTCTGGTAAAATCACCAGCTTAATTATATCTACCGTTACTCCCAAGTGGCTTACTGATTTTGAAAAATGGGCATTGAAGGTTACTTATCAAAAAAAGTCTAAAGGCTCTAAAGAGACGACAACAGAACTTAAGTATTCTCGCACAACTTTGGGCATGTACTTAATCAGGGTAAGAGCTATTTTTAATGAAGTGATCAGTCGTAAAGAATTGAGCGCTGCAGCATATCCTTTCCATAAAGCTGATAATAAAGCTGGGTATAAAATTCCTCAAGGCGTTAACAATAAAAGGGCGCTATCAATGCCAGAGATAATGAGCATTTACAATTACGAACCGCAGAACCAAACTGAGTTTTTTGCTAAGGATATGTTTATTTTCAGCTATTTAGCAAGTGGGATCAACTGTATTGACATGTTTAGGCTGAGATGGTTGGACTTGAAGAAAGACCATTTTACTTTTATTCGTAAGAAAACCGAGAATAAAACTGGTGGAACAAACAAAATAACTATCAGTCTAACAGAAGATCTATTGTCAATTATTGAACGACATGGAACGCGCAAATTGAATAACGGGTATATCTTTAACGTCATACCTTTAAATGCTACAGAGAAAGAAATCAAAAGCAAAACGGCTGCGGCAATATCAGCCATCAATCAAGGGCTTAAAAAAATTGCAGTCAAGATTGGTATTACTGAGGAAATTAGTACTTACTATGCGCGCCACAGTTATAGCACAAACTTGATGAATAATGAGGCTCCACTGGCTTTTATTTCTAAGCAGCTTGGCCATAAAGATTTGAAAACAACACAAAATTACCTTGATAGCTTCACGACTGATAAAGCTGCGGAATATCAAAGCAACTTACTGGTCAAAGATCAAACTGGCTAGCATTTAATTTCCTAAAAGCATTCTGTAAGTCTATAAGAAAAAAATAAAGCTAAATTATTTACCACTTGTTAAATTTATTTTTATATTTGCTAAAGTTACTAGTGAAGCTATCCCGAACAATCGGGTTTTTTTTCAGTAAATAATATCATTTTAATGCTACAAATGATATTAACGAAAAAAGCTATCCCATTAACTGATTGATAGGATTAATATAAAGTTAGCGTTGATTATAAAGATGCTTTCAAATCCTGTAAGCGCCATAGAATGGCTACAAAGACATATCACACATAATGCCCTGGCAGATAAATGCACAAACGTGCTTTAGTTGTCAACTATCCCTGTCAGGGTATTGATGGATTATTATTAATTGAAATTAAATCTATTATCGAAATGGATACAACCAGGATTAATCCGCATAGCGCCATTGGTGTTTATGTTGATCGACTAAAAAGAATTGAAAAATATCTCGTTGAGAAATTCAATTTCTCTATTGATGAGATCAATGCTTATGATAACCACCAGCAAAGAATGGGAACGCAGCAAGCTGCGGATTATTTAGGTTGTAACCGTATGATGATTCGCAACTACAGATTGCGAAATACTTTGCCTTGTTACACTGGTAGCAATGGAAGGGTGTACTTCCTTAAAAGCGATATAGATGCTGTATTCACAAAAAAACCAAACAAACTATAATGGACGCACAGATACAAGAATTGGTTACTGAGGTAAAAGAGTTAAAGTCTTTAATCATAAAAGATGCTGCTCCTACGTATTGGAAAGTTGAGAAAGCTGCAGAGTTTTTAAGTATTACCTCTGGCGCGCTGCGGGTGATGGTGACAAGGGGACAAGTGCCGCATATAAAAAGATTGGGCAAGCTTTATTTTCTTCAATCTGATCTTATCGATTGGCTTGAAAGTGGTAGGGTTAACCATGCTAATGCGACACCAGAAGATATATTAATTGTTAAACGCAAAAAAACCGCTTAAATCCTATGAAAGACGTAAACGGTAATTCTGATGGGGATCAGTTCGGTAAAGGTAAGTATAATTACAACAACCAACAAGCAGAGCTTGTGCAGGTAAGAGCATACTTAACTGAGTTTAACGCCTCTGCAACAATGGTTGCTACTGCACTTAATATCTACAGGCCCAATTTAACAAGATACAAACATATGCTTGAGGATGATGGTGTATTATTCGTAACCCACAAAGCACCATGTAAAGAGACTGGTAGAATAGTTTGCTATTTAAGCTGCAATCCGGAACTGAAGAAAGGAGAAGGGGATGATAGAGGTTAGAGAGATACTTAGTGATGTTGCTGCGGGAGAAGCTGCTGAAGCACCTGAGCAAGAGTTTGATGCGCTTGCCGCATTTGGAAAGTCAATTTTAGATCAAAAAAGAGACTATCCACTGCCCCAGCCACTTATGCATTTCGTTCAAAATGGGAAGATATTTCCACATAGAACCAAGAAAAGCTTCAGCCTCCAACAAGGAAAACAAAAAAGCAAAAAAACAACAGAGTTGGCAATGGAGGTAGCCGCCTATATCAATAATTATCCTGTTAACGAAGGCGAGACGATATATTTTGAATGTGTTGAGCCGGGTGTGGTGTTGTTTTTTGATAATGAGCAAGGCGAAAGTTACGCCGCGAGGACTATGAAGTTAATTTTAGCTTTAGCTAATCTCAAAGAGAGTGATAGACTTATCTATTGTGATTTACGTGAATTTCGACCTAAGGAAAGGAAAAAAGTGATTGCAGCTGGCGTAAAATCAACGCCAAATGTGAAATGGGTTATTGTGGACGGTATAGTTGATGTGATGGATGATTTCATGTCTGCTGAGGAAGGGCATTTGGTGATAACCGATTTACTTAAGCTGAGTTCACAACACGATATTCATGTCACTGGTGTTTTACACCAAAACAAAGGTGCTAGCAAAGAGGCTCGTGCACACGTAGGAAGTATCGCAGGGCAGAAATGTGAGATGGAGATAATGGTAGAGCGCGATACAGAAAATAAAAATTTGAGTGTTGTATCAGCAAAAGAAACTAGGGGATTACCATTCGAAGATTTTGCAATAATTTGGGAAGAGGGTGCATTGCCTCGTATCGTTCAAGATTGGTCTGCATCAAACTCTAACAATACTGGATCACTTAGGCAAATGGTCAAAAAACAAAAAGATTGGGAGCCTAATGACTATCCCGTGTACTTCCATCTCATTTTTCTGCATTCAATCTTTGCTCACTATCCAGATGGACTGAGTGCTGGCGATTTCAAAAAGAAGATGATAAAGGCGTGGCCGGTTCTCTATCAAGATCATTTCGATGAAATCGAAGACTATTACACCCGTAGTACCATAAGCGAATATTTTGCCCGAAGTCTGAAAACTTTTTATGAAGATGTCTATACAAAAGAATTTCCGTCTGGAAAAGGAACCTCGAAAGTAATAAAAATTCATAGTGATCATGAAGATAAAAAACTGTTGGTTGACCTAGTTGAAAAGCTCAACCATCTATTTCAACCATCAACCATCGTGTAGATATGAGGTGTGTTGGTGGTTGGTTGAGTCGTCCCCTTATTTATAAGGGGCCAACAACCGTCAACCATCGACCATCACTTGACCAGCAAGTATAAATTAATTAAATAATGACCACTCACAGATACATACTTCAACCATACAAGGGAATGTCCTCTAGACACGTTTGCCCTGAGTGTCGGCAAAAAGGAAAGTTTGCTAGATACATTGATACTGAAAAGAATATCGAGCTCGGCACAAGTGTTGGTAAATGTGAGCGCTCGGACCGCTGCGGATTTCACTACAGACCTAAAAATTTCTTTGCAGATAACGGAATAGTACCAGATCATAATACTGATGTTGCTTCAGTGAGTGTTCCTCAACCTGTAATACCGACCTCTTACATTGATACTAAATTACTTAGCCAGACAATGGCAAATTATGAGCATAACAATTTCATCATCTTCCTTAACACCTTATTTGATAGCCAAACAGTAAGCAATCTCATTGAGAAATTCAAAATTGGCACATCTAAACATTGGCCAGGTTCTACGGTATTTTGGCAAGTAGACATATCTGGCAAAGTGCGCACAGGCAAGATTATGCAATATGATCTCATTACTGGAAAGCGAAATAAAGTTCCATTTGATAGGATACAATGGGTGCATAAGGTAACAAATGCCGTTGATTTTAATTTAAAACAATGCTTATTCGGCGAACATCAATTAGCTAATAATAACCTGCCTATTGCAGTAGTTGAGAGCGAGAAAACAGCAATTATTGCAACCGGATATCTTCCACAATTTACATGGGTTGCATCCGGCAACAAAAACGGATTAAGTATTGATAAGTGCAATGCACTAAAAGCAAACTGTAATGGCAGGGCGGTAATTCTATACCCTGACTTAAATGCATTTAAGGAATGGAACGAAAAAGCCAAACTCTATAATTTCAAAATGTCGGATTTACTGGAAAAGAAAGCCACACCACAAGAAAGAGAAAACGGTCTTGACTTAGCAGATTATCTTATCAGGTTTAAAGTAAGTGATTTTATTACACCAATACCCGCGCCTGCACCGGCATCACCAATACCGCTGCCAGTACCAGAGAAACCAATTGAATTGCCAGTAATTATTGAGGAACCAATTGAGAATACCTTTCAAAATGAATCATTATTTGACTTGGCAAATGCTCAACCTACAAAAGTTACTAATGAAAATCCCATTTATGTTAGCCCTGGATATGCTGATTTTAATAATCCGTCTCCTGCAGCAGACATAGATCAGCCTAAACAAAAGCTTTGGGATATACCATCATTTGAAGGATTGATAATACCACAAACGCTGCGGCTTGATGCAGGTAGCGCTATTAATGATGTAGATGCCTGCATAAGTAGCCACATCGAAATCGTAACAGCCAACAATGGCAAGCGAGCCTGCCGGCCATACTTAACCCGACTTGAAAAAATACATTCACTTATAACTCAAAATTAAATTATGAAAGACTTAAAAAAACTATCACGAGCTGAAATGCTTGAAATGCTGACTAACATCAACGAAATACTAGATAGAGACTACAAGAATGACCAGGGACATGAGCCCGCAGCTCTGCAGGTTGAGGCAATTGGACTTGAGTTTTTTGATGAAGGTATAGATCTGGCAATATTTTATGAGTTTGTTGACTTATCCAAGGTTATCAGTATTTGCACAACCAATGAGCTACTAGATCAGATTCAAAGCAATATCAATCAATATGGTGCGATCTATCAAGCTCAGGAACTAAGACAATTGAAATTACTTATAATCCACCGCAGCAAACATCTCGAAGGCCAACATTTTTAACAAATGAGCACCACAATCATACTCACAATCATAATAACCTTGGCCATAGAATGGTATTACCAACCAAGGATTGATTATACCCGGAACAAAACACTTCTGGTTTGGTACGGAAGGAAAACCAGAAAATGTTTAATAATTAAATAATTGAAAATACGGATGACAAACTTAAAAACAATGACGATTGAGCAATTGCTTGCTAAAATCGGGGAAGCAAGAAATATTGATCGGCTTAAAGATTTAAAGCCGGTAATAGAAGAAGAATTAAGCGTATTGGAAGAATGGGATTTTTCTGGCGAGATTATCTATAAGATGTACGGTTTTGCTATGAGCATTTTAGTAAAAGACCCGAGTTTGATGCAGCATCTGAATTTTAAAGCCGCTGCGGGCGATCAGAAGAAGCCTGTAGCAATATTTGAGATACCAGTGATTTACGGACCAAAAATGAGGCTTAAAAGTCTGGTTGAATTGGTGGAAGAAAATCCAGATTTCATACAGGAACGCATCGATGATAATCATCTAAACTTTTTCGATAATGGTAGGTACTTCTTTGAGAAAGCCAATGTGCCTGCTTTATTGGCTTTCCTTAAGCGTGAGGATATATGGCCACTTATCAAAGATAATGACCTTGTGAAGTCAGTTCGTGCCTTACAGAGATTCGATATTAGCTACCACGACAACAAAACAAGTGAAGCGAAAACTAATGCCCTCAAAGAATTATTCCCTATCGAAACAGCATAATTATGTCAATAACAAAAACTAGGTATTCCGCAGCCAGTATTGCCTCGGTGCCAGATCAGGATTTCAAAACCACAACAATGGATGTACTTAAGCTTGAAATTGCCTGTATTCGGGGGAACAAGTGGTTGACAATTGAAGAGAAACAAGTAAAAATAAAAAAGCTGAAAAATATACTGGCGCCTAATATGCCGGAGCATGTATTTCAAGCACTATTAAGCTAAGAGTTATGAACGTAAGAAGAAGAAAATTAGCAGCTATTGACATGGAAATCGAGGCGCTGCATAAACAGGTGACTAATACTAATAATGTTCTTGTTGAGGCTTTAGAATCGACTACAGAAGATTTGACTGCCGCCAATCATGTTATCACGCTTTATTCTGAAATGACACTTCATTTTATTAAAATTATTAAACTAACAAATGAAAAATTAAACATAATTAGAGGTGATGGAAGAGGGTAACAAGCAAGAATTTGGCAGGTTTGAAGATTTACCAGTGAAATCAGAAGTTCAGATAATTGATCAGGAAATTAAAATGGTTAAACGAAACAGGTTTTTAAGTGAGCAGGAAAAAAGTAAACAAATCTGTAAACTTTTGGAAGCTAAAAACGAGTATAAATAATGTCAGGTATAAAAATATTTGAAGGTATGACAACTAACGAACGGCTTAGATTCTCACAAATGGCGGCGCTTAGGTTGAAAGATTTGAATTACGATGTATATCAAGAGTGTATCGATTACAGTAAGCGAAAGATAGATGATCCGGATTTACTGGGGATCATTATGCTTGATATACTTGAGGTTTATGAATTAAAACCAGAAAACTATCCAATAATTCTAGCAACAGCATATTGGTTCATCGCGCCCTTTAAAATACTCTACAAAGAACTCAAGCTAAAAATTGGATTTAGACCAGTCATTCAGAAGGCCATGGGATTCAATAGCCCCGAGAGTGTGAGTATGTTCTCAAACAACTTGGACGTTTACTATAAAAACCCGCGCTTTAAAACGAAGGTACATGAAGTGGGTGAGCGAATAATGAAAGAATTACAGGATTCCGGTTACATGGAAAAAAACAGCACCGAATGGGGAACGGAATAATAAACAGCCTAGAAGATTTGGGAACGGTAGAAATTCGCGTCCAAGTGTACAATGAAATTCCTCATCCAGATTTCATGAGCGATTTTCAGAAAACAGATATGCTCTGTAAGATCAGAAATATCCTTTTAAATCCTAATGATCACTTTAACCATTTTGATAGGTCAGTGGTACAGAATGAGGAGATTACAAAGGTATTCCTAGGTATTGATTTAACAGAAAGGGAGATAGCAAGGTTCTACTATCCTAAGCGAATGGAAGAACGATTGTCAACTCCTATTCAAGAACTTGTGAAGCAAATGGATATGTTGCCAGCAACTGAAAGACACCGCAGCATATTAAGGAATGTTTATGCAATTCTTTTGAATGGCCGAAGCAAGGATTTGAATGAGGTTCTGATTAAAAACTTTCCTGAGTATTATGCTCATACTAGGGAAGGATAGTATTATTTTAAATGAGAGGGGCTTGTTTTAAAATATAAAAGCCCTCGTTTTTGGCGGGGGCTTGCTTTAACAATTATTCTCTAACCAATCCCAAAATTATTTTTTATCGATTTTCATCGTTTCTAAGTTGGTGTTTATATGGAAGCTTGGTATTTCCTTATCTTTTTCTCTTATTACTATGTTTCGAAAACACCCTGGGCATTTCCATTGATCGTGAGAGGCCGTAGTTCTTTTATGTTTACAATTTTTAAATTTCAGAAACGCAATCCAACACTTAGTTTTTACAGGTCGGTAACCACCCATATTTAAGCCGCTACTGATAAAGTGCTTTCGTTAATTTTAGTTTCTTTAGGTAAATCAAATTCTCTCAAAATGCCTTCCACATCAACATGAGCAGATTTACTTAATTCCTTCTTAAAAAACGAATTAGAATTCCATCCTAATGATTTAAGTTCTATCAAAACTTTCTCAATTGGAAGATCCATTAAACTCTCACAAAAATCTGGGATCGTAATTTTAGCCATCATTTCCTTTGCCTCATTAAGACTTTTTCCATAAGCGCTAAGTTTTAATGATGGAATATAAACTATGAAAAAACCATCGTTTTGAAAGTCAATACTTTTAACTTCTCCTCTAATACTTTTATGTTGTTTAGAGTGTTGAATATTTAGGTATTCTTTTGGTTCAAGCATGGTTAATTTTTGTTTATCTTGGGTAACGTAGTTACCAAAGTTATACCATTTATGCTAATTTTAGTAGTGTTTAACTTAGGGATGATAATAGTGATGTTAGTGCCGCTCTTTATAATGATAAAACTATTATTGTCAGCGTTATTGTAATTGTAAAGCGAAACAGAATGTAAAATGAACATCAAATAAAGCTCTTAGTTAAATTATTTACTAATCGGTAAAGTCATGTGCTCAACGAACTTTTTTATTTCCTTATATGGAAAATATTTTAAAAATATTTCGAAAAAGTTTTCAGAAAATAATTTAAATAAATTTTAATACATTACAATTTAATGACATTTTGATTTTATCATTTGGCACACATTACACCTATTTAATGTTTTCGCTGGCTATGTTAAGATACAATTCCAAATTGTTTTCAGCATTTTACCAACCCCCTCAAGTAACCCCCTCACCAACATCATCCCATGCTATAGCGGTATTTTTGATTTAATCATTAACAGAAATACAACAGTAATATGCCATTTATTAAAGGAGAACAACCACTGGGCTCAATACCATTTAAAAAGGGTGAGCCATCGCCAAACCCTCTTGGACGAAGGAAGAACATTAAATCCAGAATCGAGAAATTGATATCTACTAATCTGGATATTATAGAATCTGCAATGGAAACCGCTACACCAGTCGAACGAATTAATATGGTTTTAGGGTTATCCAAATTGATGTAAAAAATTCTAAAATTAGTGTATTGGATTTTTTTAAAGCATAACAAATACTAATCACCGAGACAATTAAATAATTAACACAGTAATATGAATTTAAGACCACATATAATGAAATGGAAAACCCCTGGAGGTACAACCACCGAAGATGCAGTAACCGGATACCCAATTGAAGGCGCACCAGGTGAGGATAAAGAAACCCCTTGCAGATTCCATTTAGATTCTACAAAAGAATTTAAAAATGAAGATGGAACGGTATCAAGGCAAGTTGGTTCTGTTCGTCTTGACGCTAACATTGAATTACCGCTAGTTGGTCAAGCAATTGAAATACCTGGATATTTCTCTGGACCAGTTCGAGGCGTCTATGCCGGTCAATTAAGTTCAAGGTTGGAGGTTTAAGTTATGCTATCAATTAATCCAGATTTTACGATTAAAGATATTGATGATGACATTAACGCATTGATCAATCAAGAAATTGACGGCATAATCGATTCGCTTAAAGAATCTGGAAAGTTTTATGTTGACCGGGCAAGAGCCCAAACTAAAAGCGATGGAGGCTTTTCCAACCTGACATATAACCTCAGAGAATCAATAGGGTATGTTCTTGTTGCCGACCATCAAATAATAGACGTTTACTTTCCTCCAATATCTAATGCTTCAGGAGGAGCAGCCAAAGGAGAAGCATATGCAAGAGAGATAGCCACCTTAGTAGATGATGGCGAGCTTATTTTAATCGTAGTCGCGGGCCTAGAATATGCTGCGTTTGTAGAAGCTACAGAACATGACGTTATCAGCGGTTCATCGATGGCTTTTGAAAAACTATTAAAATCATTATTACTATGAAAACAGGATTAGAAGTGGTTCGTGATATCAGAAGCTTAATGAATATCCCCGAAATCACCAATAACATTTCAGGGAAAATTTATGACTTTTGGTTACCTCAAAATGCTACAGGAGAAAACGTAGCTATTAGTGTTTTGGCAATTGACAATGAAAAGATACAAAGCAGTTTCGTAAATGTTAACATCTACGCTCCCAACTTAAAAATCAATCTAGTTAACAATACTGGAATCGATAATACTCAGCCAAATCTATTGAGATTTGATTTTCTTGCAAATCTTATCATACCTTTTTTAGATTCTCAATTTAAATATGACTTTCACACATGGGTTGATTCTCCGCCCATTCCAATGAGAAATACCGACGGTGGTTGGTTTCTTAATATCAAAGTCAACTACCAACACATACAAAATAATTTTAAAAACATTTAATTAATGGCAAAGCGAGCAAGTGGAAGCAGTTCCTTAAACTGGAGTGTTAAAGTTAGTGTTGATGAGGCTAGAAAAAACATTAAAACTATTCGTCAGGAATTTGACGAAATGATAAAAAAAGCACAGCTGGCATCGAAGGCTTTAACAAGTGGTTTTGATGCCAAACCAATGACCGGTTACCAGCAAGGATTGTTAAACCTCAAATCGGCTTTAGCAACTAGCCAGGAAAACACAGAAAGGTTAAGGCAAGAAAATATTCGCCTTCGTAACGAGTATGAACAAGGAAAGATTTCAGCACAATCTTATCGAACTGAAATAGCGAAAATAAACCTAGAACGTAAGCAAGAAGTTGAAGCAGCTAGGGCAGCAAGAAAAGCCGCTCAAGAAGTTGCCGGTTCTTACAATGAGGCGCAAAAGCGATTAAAAGAATTAGGAACTGAAATTAAGGGTGCTGAAAATGGGTTTAAAAAACTTACTCCAGAGCTCAGGGCGAAAGTTAAGGAGTACAACGAATTAAACGAGGCCCTTAAGAAGTTCGATGAGAAAATGGGTAACCACCAACGCAACGTTGGTAACTATCGTGGCGCAATCAGAGGCGCAAGTGAAGACTTATTATCATTTGCTACTACTTACCTTTCACTTGGTAATGCCTTAACGTACGTTTTCGATAAAACCTTAGCTTTTCAGCGAATTAAAACACCCCTTACTTACATATTAGGTTCTGAAGGTGAAGCGAATAATAAGCTAGCAGAATTAAAGCAACTTGCCGCAGATTTAGGACTTGAATTTTTTACAATAGCAAACTCTTACAAACAGTTTACCGCAGCTGCCCGGGCTTCCAATTTTGATTTAGCGCAATCTGAAAAGATATTCAAATCAGTGACAAAAGCATCTGCAGTCCTTGGTTTATCAAATGAACAACTTGAAGGCTCATTGTTGGCTATTCAGCAAATGATATCGAAAGGAAACGTTCAGGCAGAGGAATTACGTGGCCAGTTATCAGAACGTCTACCAGGAGCGTTTGCCCTTTCGGCGAAAGCAATGGGAGTTACTGAACAAGAACTTAATAAACTACTTAAAACTGGTGATGTCGTTGCCAGCGATTTATTGCCAAAATTAGCACTAGAGCTTGACAAGTCCTATGGAGATAAGGCAGCCGCAGGTGTTGCCGGCTTAAATGCTGAACTGGGTAGATTAACAACAGAACTTTCATCGGCTGCAGGAGATAGCAGCGCTTTAAGCAAAAAATTATTTGAGCCTATAATTATTGGTGCCAGGGAGGCAGTCAAGGAAATTGGTCAAATGTTCCGCGGTTCTTTTGCCGAAAACCTTCGTTATTTTTTTACATTTTCTAATAAAAGTTTGGCAAATCAGCGTTCAGTATATGATTTACGAGATGCAAAGAACAATAATTTAAGCGCTCAAAAAGCGGCCGAGCAGTATTCAACTGAGGGTAAATCGTTGGCTGATTTACGCACTAAATATCAGCAATTAGGCGAGAGCGTTAAAAATGCTGTAGAGGCTCAAGCTAAATTTAAAGCGGATGTAAAAAGTGGTGCAAAAGAAGAAACTAAGGATGCTACAGTCATTGAATATACGGCTATCGCCAATGGAATTATAGCACAACGCAGACGGATTGGCGAAGCATACGCAATATTGAAGCAACAACAAAAAAGCGCAATCAAGGAAGTCAGAGACGAATCATTGACAGCGGTTGCAGATATCAGGAAAAGAATCACAGAATTACAAAAAATGTCTGGCTCAGCTATTGAAGGCAGTGATGTATCTGACAGAATAAAAGCCCTTCAAGATAAGCTTAAAAAGCCATCAAATAAAAAAGTTATTGCTGAAGATGATTCTGCATTTAAAGCACAACGCGCATTACAGGCAAAACTTGATGAAGCAGGCGCAAAAGGTAAACGAGAATCTTTAGATGCAGATGAAAAAGAACTCGCTGATAAAAAAGCATTTTATGAAAATTTAAGAAGATTGGCCAGGGAGCATAATGAAGATGTCGAGAAGTATAATGCTAGTCCTAAAAACTCAGGAAAGAAAAGAAGAATTAAGGTTGATGCTGGAGTTCTCTTGCCTGGAGAATCTGATGCAATAGGCGGAATAACAGACAAGATCGCAGCTAATGAACTTAAAAACTCCCTTGATGACCAGAAAAAGATTTATGAAGATTTTGAGCAGTTTAGAATTACGTTTGGTGAGGAAAAAGCAAAAGAGAGGTTTAAAAACGCTAAAGACCGTTATGGTAACTTAATTGACTTGGACCGTACCTACCTCGAAAAACTTAACGACCTCCAATCTAAACTTACCGGCGATGATAAAGCCAAAGGTGGTGATGGTGGTGGACAGCAAATTGCCAAACAAGCTAAAGTTTTGGAAGATGCCACAAGGGTTGCTGTAGACGAAGAAAATAAAAAAAACCTGGAATTATTAAAGGCTTATCAAAGTTATGCAGATAAAAGGAAGGGTTATCAGGAGGCAGCATTAGCAGAAGCAGCACGGCTTAGAAAGCTTGGAGATGAGGCAGCTGCACAAAATGCTATTAACGAGGGTATTGAGCAGGTAAAACAGCTTGATTCTGAAAATATTAAGAAAATGGCTTCTTACAAGGTGCTTTTCGATTGGGTTGGGAAACGTACTAAAAAGCAGCTATATGAAGCAATAAAAGCTTATGAAGAGGATTTAAAAAACTTTAAAGGTAACGCTCAGGAAAAAGCCAAGGCACAAAAAGAACTTGATAATTTAAAACAGGCAATCAAAACCAATAATATACAGGAACTTCAAGAGGTTGTTTCTCAATTATCTCAGGTTGCCACGATATTCGATAATATCAACGGCAACATTGGAAATATTTCTGAAGTACTTATAAATGCTGCTCAGGCTTATGTCGACATTCAAAAAGGGATTAAGGACATAAAAGATCCAGAAAAATCAACTACTGAAAAAATTGGTGCAGGACTTGGGATTGTCGGTGCAGCTATAAGTGTAGCGAATAGTGTGTTTGGATATTTCAAAGGATTGAAGGCTGCTAAAGAAGCGGCAAAAAAAGCAATGGATGAATATCAGGACGCAGCGATTAAAGGAGAACGAGATTATCAGGCTCTATTGCGAAAACGTCAACTGGATGATGCTCAGAGAGGGAAAACTTCATATAATGCAATCATAAGTCAGCTTGAAGCATTAAAGAAACAATCGCCAGAAATTGAAAAAGCATACAATAAAATATTTTCTGCTTTACAAGGTGAAAGTTATACCAGCGGTGTTGGCTATCAGAATGGTACATGGCTTCGGAAAGCAAAGACGTGGGACATCATGGCCAGCCTTGCAGGATCACAATTTGCCGATTTAGAAAAGCTCTACACTCAAGGCAAATTAAAAGACCAGGCTAAAGCAGACTTTGAATCATTGAAGGCCTTGAGGGATGAGTTGGAACTTGCAGGCATAAGTGTTCAGCAACTTCAGGAACAACTTAACGATTTGCTTACCGGTACAAACGTTAATGGTTTGGCCGATGGATTAAAACAGCTTTTTGAGAACGGTAAATTTGCTGCTCAAGACTTCGCGACAAGTTTTGAGGATATCATGAGGAAATCACTTTCCACCAGTTTCAGTGAGAAAGTTATGAAAGATGCACTTAAGCCTTTTTATGATGAATACGCCGCCTTATTTGTGTCTGGGACACCAACAAACTCACAGATTGATGCCTTGCGCGAAAAGTACAAACAAATTGGTTCTAACTTAGGTCAGCAGTACCAAGAAATGATAGATGCAGCTGGGTTAAATTCAAATGTTACTCCGCCATCTGGTGTGATAGGTACTATAACTAGTGCCGGGCTTACTGAAAATTCTGCGAATCAATTATTAGGGATAGCAAGAGGAACATTTGATAATACCAAAATAACTGCAGTTAATTCGCTAAAAATTGCTACGGATCTGGGTAAGATTTATTTGAGCGCTCTTAATTCTTTTCAAGAACTTCAAGCTATAAACGCCAATACGTTTAGAACAGCTAAAAACACGGATAATGTTGAGGCCCTTTTAATAAATATAGATAAGAACACAAAACCTTCTCCAAATTCAGGTTATCAAAACTTAATAAACAATGGAGTAAAACCGTAGTAATTACTCGCATCTAGTGTACAAAAAAACCTCATTCATTAATTTGAGTGAGGTTTTTTATTTCTAAGATACAGTATAACATTTAATTACCAGTTATCTGAAAGGGATTTCTTGATTTCGTTTAAATAACTGTTCGCCCAAGATGACAAGTTTTCTTGAATTGAATCTTTTAGCGGATAATAAAATCCATCACGATTTGATTTAAAAAATATCGCGTTTATTTCATGCGGTTTGCTTGAATCTGTGTTTTTCAAGTAAATCTCTTTAGCTGGCATAGTTTCCGGCACTTCCATTAATTTAATAAAACGTGGCTGATATTTTATTTTACCATCTTTAAATTGAAATACTATATTGTAAGTGAAAGGGTACTGATGAAACTTAAAGGTTCCTTGGACGTCATTTGTATACCCATTAACTGTAATGCTTTCGCCATCAACAGAGCTAATGACTTGAGAAGGGTTTTTATAAAGGCCGTTCAGGTAGGTGAGCGTTTTGTTATACAAATCAGATTGCTTCAACTTCGGCACTTCCAAAACAACAAAGTTTTTTGTGGAATCCGCAGCGCTGGCAAATCCAAATGGTTTTAACTCCATTTTAGGTGTAGTCTGAGCAAAAGTCGCTGCGGTAATCAATGCAAATGCGAGCGATAGTAGTAAGCGTTTCATGGGTTGAAAATTGGTGCAATAAAAGTAAGGGGAAATTTTCTAATAAATTAATTTTCACTATAAGGACCTAAAAATTTTAGTTTGTCATTTTGGTCATAATTAACTTCGAAATACCTGCCTTCCTCAAAATCATACCTTTCATTCTGATTAGGGGGTACTGCCGCAGCTTTCAAATCCTCAATGACATCGACAGCATAATCATCGACCTCGGCTTGCCTTTCATCAAAAGCATTTTGTTCTTGGTACAAGGATTCAGCAAATTGTATACCTCTTAAGTGCCTATCAGTTGATGTCTGGGTATTCGAAGACTTAAATTCCTCAAGCATTAGTTTCGCATTTTGTAGTCTTATTTCTTGTTCCTTCAGGCTAATGATAGCATAAAAGTAGAGCGAGGCTTGTTCATTGAATTCCATTTCCTAGATTTTGGTTACTGCAATAGTATGTATTTGTTTTTTGTAAACAAAAAACTCAACACCATTCCCAATATAAAAGTATAAAATAGTTTACTTTTTATTTGCAGATAAGTAAACTATTGTTTACCTTTACATCATGATATTTAAAAATAGGAGAAATGAAATGGAGCGAACTTAAACGCAAATTAAAGAAAGAGGGGTTTGTCTTCTTAAGAGAAGCAAAAGGGAGCCACGAGGTATGGCACCACCCAGATAGACTAAACAGTGAAATGATTCTCACTAGCCATGATTCGAAAGAAGTCGGCACAGGTCTAGCACACAAGTTACTAAAACAAGCAGGGTTAAAATAGCCCTGCTTACATTATAGAATTAAGGTTCCCTATAACCTAGAAAATAGAGCGTACGCAACGGATTGCGTAATAAAAGTTAAATGGCCGGAATGGCAGACAGTTGCAGATGTCAAAAATCGAATTTATTGTAGAAAAAACCAAGGATGGTTTTTCTGCATTTGCTTCAAACGAAGATTTACCAATAGGTACATCAGGTGATAATGTCACCGAATTAAAAAATAACATCGTTGATGCGTATAACTCGTATGCAGAAATCAAAGATTTAAAAGAAATCACCATTGAAGATGTGGCCATCAAGTTAGATGTGAAGCAGTTCTTCGACTATTACAAAATCATTAATGCCAGCGCGCTAGGTGCGCGCATTGGTATGGACAAAACATTAATTTCTCAATATGCGAATGGTCACAAAGTGCCAGGGCCAAAACAAGTTGATAGAATACTTGCCGGTATTAGGGAAATTGGTGAAGAACTATCTTCATTGAATCTTACCACCGCTTAAAAGAATTCCTATTATTTAATTATCATATTAAAGCCCTTGCAGATTGTGAGGGCTTTTTGTGTTTGCATAAGGTGAGAGAGTTATTTTAAATTTGGTAATACTTGTTCCTTATAGTGCTTTTCGTGGTGCTGCTTTAAAGTATTTGTATAGCTTTTTGCTAATGCTTTTTGGACCTTTATTTTGTTATACCAGATCCCATGAAAATCAATGTTCATCATTTTCCATCTTGCAGGATGGAAAGAAACGCCAATTTCATAAAATGTCATCAAGTTAAAAATGTTTTCTATCTTGATTAAATATTCTAATATATCGCTATCTACCACGTCCTGTATTAACAGAAGATCTTTTAATGTAGAGTTTGATTCCTGTTTCAAAAATTCTAAGAATTCAGCCCAATTTTTAAAATTGGTATCTACAAATGTTTGTACTGATTGATCTGGATCTGTCTTAGCAACAGCATTTGTAAAAGATTCTAAGTTTAGTTTAGCTTTTGGGTGCCTGTCTAATTCTAATCTATCTTGGATGAAATCCAGATTTATAATTAGTTTGGTAATTCTGTTAGTCACATATAGAGATGACTTAAACTTCTTTTTCTCCTTTGGTATCTGAATATTTATGAAATAGAATATAACCGAGCCGAAAACTGCGTAACAACCTTTGAGATATATGGTGCCTAGACTATAAATAAAAAAAGTAGGTGCTGCAAATCTGACTAGGACGAGTTCTATCAATAAAATTGAACATGAAGCTATTATAAATGCTGTTTTAACGACCCTACTTATTCCTATTAGAGCGGTATAAGTTAAACTTTTTGCTTTAAGTCCTTTCGGCATCGCTCGTTTCTGTTCTGGTTTACTCATTGGTATCTTATTTATAATTAGCTATTTCGACTCCGGCCCTTTACTATAGATATCATCAGCTAATGGTTTCAAAACTTCCCTTTCAATTTCTCAATGTCCTTTTGCTGGTGTTCTAACTCTTTGTTAAGCCTCTCTATAATTTGCCAAGCTCGGTCGAGGTTTTTAGAAAGAACCAAAACCTCAGTAGTCAACTTGTCAATTTTATCGCCAAGTTCGGATATAAGTAGCGGTGTAGGCCTTGTTTTTTGTTCTCCTTTTTGCGGAACGCCAATATTATCAAGCAACCAGTATTTATTCAACTGGTATTTCTGCTCGAGCAGTTTAATTAATGGCGGGCCTATGGGAAACTTACCACTCTCTATACCGCTGATTCTACTTTGAGCAATACTCAAATCTTTCGCTGCGGTAGCGCTATTATTATTGATGAACTTCTTTCTGAAAATTCTAAATCTTTGCGCCTGTCCTAAATCGTATTTATTTGCCATTGTTATTTTTTCTTGTAAATATTGTGGATTACTCTTGCTCCGGCCCCTTACTGTAAATATCATCCGCTAGGTCCTTCAATACTTCCCATGCTTTAGATAAGTCGTCGTCTGTCAGGCGAGCAAAACCATTACCAGATTTCCTTCCTGCTAATTTTGCGCTTAAGTATGTTCTGGCAAACTTATTATCTGGGTACATTTTATCTGCTATACCTGAATTATTAAGTTCTTCTCTTCCAAGCAAATCTTTTAAGTCTTGTTCTTTCATGGGGGCAAAGATAATCAGCTTTTTTTTATGTAAACTACAATTGTAGATTATGACACTACCTTGACATTAATCATGTTATCATAAACTACATTTGTTGTGTACAAAAAAAACATTATGAAATCATTAGTATTTAAAACAGCATGGCAGATTGCCTCAAACTTCGGAACATTTGCTGAAGCTTTAAAACACGCATGGGAATTGATAAAATTAAAATTCGCTATGATGAAAGGTGTAGTAGAATTCTCATACCGAAAGGTTGATGGCTCAATCAGAACTGCAGTAGGAACATTGCAAATGCCGCATGTAAACTATGAGTATAAAGGTAAACCAAGCACTAACAAAACTCTGGCTTACTATGATTTAGAACAGGGAGCATTCAGGTGCTTTAAAATTGAAAACCTAATCTACTAAACCAAAAATATTATGAAAACTCAACCAACCTCATTAGCAAGACCAGTGCAATGCCTATACGGTATTGCGCTTGAGAGAGAGGAACTAAAATTAAAAGCATTAAACGATAGCAAATCAATTTGCTGCGTACCATTTGAGAGTAAGGATCATTATACCTGCATGACCGATGGTGAACTATTAACCACAATTATTGAAGAAAAAAAATATTTAATCATCGCCACCTTATCAACCGGGGGTATGATCTCTTAATCAATCAACTAACCACTTTAAACCAAAATAATGAAAACTCAAAATATAGTAACCGCAGATCCACGTTTTATTGGTGTCGACCACACTTGTTTATTGCCTGGCAAATCACACATTAAATGCGACCACTGGGGCTGCAAAGTGACAGCCAAAAGTCCACAGTATTATCCAGGTTGGAAAAAATTCTTCAACGATCGTGGAACGGAACGCTTTCATATCCATCATAGAGATTTGTCCGGATATACGAAAAAGCAACTTGCTTCGATGCCTAAAGAGGCCAAAGAAGAAAAAGCCTGGTTAACTCCAATACCAGCTGGTTCATGTAATACTCCAAACCTAAACACTGGCTGGATAGTTGAAGCGGTTGGATTCTGGCCAGACCGCAGCATTTATGATGCTAATGAGGTTGAATTTATCAATGTTGAATATCAAACGATTAGGAGCAAACCAGAGGAGGAAATAAGATCCTTAATTGCAAACTCAGAGGTGAACATTAAAAACTTCCACCTACTTTTAAATGATGTGGTGATGGATACCAGAGAAGTGGCAATTTTCGTGGGAAAGGGGGCTAAGAATGGCCAATAATCCAATCATAAAAACACACTGGTCACTCACACATTACAAGTTTGTGAATGAAGTACTAATTCTCCCATCACCAGAGGTAATAAAAATTACCTCGATATCACCTGCTAGTAAGCACAAGTTACTAGCAAATCATGTGTGTGATTTCGACGCACATGATCATTCATTTCGAAAATCCAATTTTGGACTTTCGTTCATTATCAGAGAGTTGCTGTCTAGTTTCAACTTAAATAGTTCTCGCTCAATAATTTTATTGAACCGGCCAGCTATGGGGAAATACCACAGGTCAAAAAATCAAAAAGGAGGCAACGATGAAAACTAGCGAGATACTTAATTATGTTAAAGGAGAACTTGAAGGGCTCGCAAATAGTCTTGAGGTTCTAAAACAAAACCCGCTGGATGAAAGCATTTCTTCATACAAGGATTTAGCTTATGATTTGGCAAGGATTTCTTGCCGGGTAAAATGTGCTATTGCCAACCGTGACGAGAAAGGCATAACCCAAATCAAGTGGCGCCAGCACCAGCGAGAACTTAAGGCTGCTCTCAAGGAACAGAGTGAAATAACAACTGCAATTTTTAATAATGAACATAATTAAGATGAAAACAACATACATATTAACAGCTATATTGCTGATTAGCATTTCATTCTCTTCATGCAAAAAAGAAGAGATTATACCGTGCAAGCCTGCTCCGCAGCTTTTGCCAGTACCGAAAGATAAATTAATAATGTAAATTAGTGAATTGAAATATGAAAAATGAAGAATCAGTGTTAGCCACAGATGAAGATATTAAAATACTTCATTCCAGCGTGGGTGGCGATATTAGCAGAAATTACGTTGTGAGGCTTCTTAAGCGAAAGGGCATACCTATTACTGAAGAAACAATTAATTTAAAAACTCAAGCTTTGTTATTTGGAAGAACACAAAGCAAACTTAAAAAATTTGTAAAGCGCAAAAAAGAAGAATCAACAAAAAACTAATACATTATTGAAATCCCTATGTACGGGATGCAACCAAAAAAAACCTTGTAACTATTTAATTTACAGGGTTTTTATTATTTTGGAGGATGTGCTACGCTTGCCATTCACGAGCGTACATAACAGAATTTAAAAACGATATCATAATGAATGGTTATGCGAACCAGATATTTAATTATTTAAAAAACTAGCCCATGAAAAACGAAATTAATAAAATGCAGCCGATAACAATTATTGCAACCGAAGATTGGTTAGCCCTTCAACAGGAGCTTGCCGAAATGAAGCAAATGATTCAAACATTATTACAAGGGGCAGAAAAGAAAGATATCGTGCACTCTCTTAAACAAGCTGCTGAAATCATGAACCTAAGTTATACATGGATTTTTTCAAACAAACATAAAATAGGTTGCAGCCGAGTGGGGAAAGGATGGGTAATCAGACAAAGCTCCATCGAAAATTATATTAATCAATCTTACCATAAAGATAAATAACATGCTTAAAATTCACATGAAGCAACACAATCAATATGGGATAATCAAATACAACATTCCCGAACGCCAAAATCTAAGTATATTATAGATCAAAATTAAAATCATATGGAAGTATCAATGTCATTATCACAATGCCAAGCCCTTTTGGCTGATGCAGCAGAGTTGGGAGCAAGAAAAGCAATTGATAAGTTGGGACTATCAAAACCAACAATCAGCAAATCTTAGGCTTATAAAATATACGGAGAGGCTTTGATTGACAGGTGGATAAAAGAGGGTTTAATAACCACTCAAAGAGATAGTCCAAACCATACTTGGAGATAGACATTTCCAAACTTGAAGCATTAGCCAAATCATCAAACAAACATTCATTCTTAAAAATTAAATATTAGAGTTAGCACATTTCTGATTGGCTTATCACATAACTACCTTGTAGCATAAATTATAAGGTAGTTTTTAATTAATATATTATATGGAACCAGTAACTTTTATGGATACGACCAGGTTAGAAAAACTTGAGCAGAGCATACTGAATTTAGAAAACCTTGTTAAACAAATTGCCAAGGCGAATAAAATTGAAGACCCTTTAATGACTTCCTTAGAAGTTCAGGAGTACTTAAAAAAGGGAGGCACTTGGGTTGACCATAACAAACATAAAATAGGATGCAGCAGGGTTGGAGGGGAATGGAGGTTTAGAAAAAGCATCGTTGACGCCTTCGTAGATAAACCGTTTTACAAAGACGAATAATCAAGCAAATCTAATATTAATGCTCAATGGCTTTGCCAACAAGTGGTTTAAGTAGTAAACTACCCTTGGCAATATAAATGCAAGCTTTATAATATATTCATCACAAATTAAAAAAATATGGAAAAGTTTAATAGAGTTGATACAGTAGACCTTAAAGAACTGATTACGAAAATTGAAAATATAGAAGGTATGGTAAGCATTCTTTTGACTGAGTCGTACAATAGAAAAAAGCCTTACTTATCGACTAACGAGGTAATGGATATGATGGATGTTAGTTATGCCTGGTTAAAAATAAACAAACATCAAATAGGCAGTAAAGTAGCTGGCAAATTAAAGTTCCTTCGCAAGGATGTTGAAGAATACATTGAACAAGACTATTTCAAAATACCAAAAACCAAAAGATAATTAAGAAGGCTTTTAAAACATAGCTATTGGATATAGGCATTATCGTCATCCACTTTATTTTTATTGCCTAAAAAACCGACTACCATAACATAAATTATAGTTGTGATGACAGCTGGCCACCATGTAATTCTTTCAGTTAAATTCATAAGCCATAATAATGCAGAAACTGATAACACGGTTGAACTTAAAATATCTAGCCTCAAAGGTTTTTCCTTAATCAGCTGCATTAGAAAAAGTCTAACATTAGTAATTAAGATTATGGCTAATAAAATACACCATGTTTTCTCCCAAAACCCATCTACACCATATTTACTTAAATCAAAAAATATAAGCAGAATAGATGACATAAATGCTAATATAAATAGAATGTTGAGTGAATATGAATAGAATTGGTTGAAAGGCTTGGGGCGTTCACTCCGATATACATAAACAAAATTCATGTTTAATACAGTATTGTATGGTATACAAAACGCAGCGCCAGCAATATCCCTTTCAATTGTGTTAACCACAAATCCAAATTCATTTTTCTTTTGTAAAAGGGTCCTCGCTTCAGTTAAAAATATATTTTCTAAGCCATTCGAATCATTAATAGTGTATTGTGATATTATGCCTTTATAGAGTATGTTCTGCCCACCGCAGTTGCAAAGTATATCTGCAATTGTAAATTCGTTTATCCTGTTGCTTTTAGCTCTGTATATTAATGAACCTCCATGTATGTAGTAATGCCAATAATTTTTAAAACGGAAAAAGGATGTTCTTACATGGAGTCTAAATGTAATTACTATCCAGTTGCAAAGAAAACCAGATGTGGCGGAGAAATAATATATTAAAGCAATCAAAGTAAATAAATCTCTATAGGTATTTTCTATGATTTTTTTAGCAGGAAGATTGTTTTTGCTGATAGGATCTATGATTCCATTGAAATTTTCATAATTCAAAGAAGATAGAACTTCTAGACCAGTAATCGCTTTAAATACATAAATTAGGAAAGAGGTATTTAAAATTGATAATCCACTAAAAAATATATTCCATAACAATTTGTCAATATCTTTTGATTGATTAAACTGTTTTGAGAATTCACCTTTGTAGTAACATTTTCTAAATAGAAACCCTGGAAATATTGCGAGCATTATTGCGGCGAGAGCATTAACCGCGACATTAATTTCCACCTTTAGGCTTCAACAAAAAAGGTAATGTCTTCTCCTTTATGATTTAGCGTAACTTTACCTGTCATAGGGTTGTTTAAAATCTTATCAACAATCTGCTCTTTAGTTTGAGCATTATTTAACATATCAGTTGCTTCCTCACTTATTAATGGCTCATCAGTATTGAACTGGTTAATCATATTAGATGCAGCACGATATAGGTTATCGATAAAAGAATCTTTGCTCATGATCAAAATTAATCTAAGTAATTGATTTGGAAATTAAATCAGTTATAGTTCGACATTCGATAAATTTATATTTTCCAATATCATTCCGTTGAATTTGCCAATCGAAGTTAATAAAACATTTAGTTTTAAAAAAGCTATTTAACATTTTTTTACACAAAACACGTTGTTTCTTACACGAAATTAAAATCTATCTATCCTTTAACAGCAATCATTTCAGCTGAATAAATTCGAGAAACTAAATCCTAAGAGATTTAAGAACCATACCTTAAAGTGAATAATTATGCAGAGCATTTTTGCGTTTTCTTATTTAAACAACCAAGAAAAAAATACCAGTATGAATGTTAAAATATGATGGATTGAAGATACTTCTCAATCGGGAGTACATATGTTTGAAAAGAATAAATTTTTCTGTTAACACTTGAGGGGATTTCCAATGTATTCGTTACAGATATTTTTAAAAAAATAAAAGCCCTCGTGTTAAGCGGGGGCTTTAACTATTATATTCTTTTCCCGATTAGTACGCAATTAAATTTCCGTGAATAATAATGTGTTTACCATCCAGTATTCTTTCGATATCTTTTTCTATTTCTGATCTCTTTTGCTCTTCATTTTTACTTTCAGCTGCTCGTATCCTTTCAACCGCTTTAGCATAAAACTCCTTATAGTTAGAGATTTTTTGTTGTCTTTTTAATGTCGGCTTCATAGTTTTCAAATTTAGATATATTTTTTTAAATATTATCATGATGCTTTACTATTGTATTTCCTGATACAAATTTAAAACCTTCATCATCTATAACGGCTAATTTTATAACACCTCCAACAGTTGGAATGTTTTCAGTATATTTCTGAATATCAATTTCCATTTTCATTAAAAGATTTGCTAAGTCAACAGCCTGCTGTAAACTAAGCCCAGTTAATTTGTTTATTTTGGCTTCAGACCACATCTGTTCATTAATTATGCTCTCATCCTCCAAAATTGAACTCCAATAATCTTGCCCAACCTTATTAGCAGGTAGTTTGAAATCCTTAGCTACACGTTGAACAATTTTTGGTATCAGGTCAAAAGCAGCATTAAAATCACCGAATAAAATCCTTTCCGCCATTCGGTTTTGTCCATCGCAGACAACCTTGATATTCTCAGGCATTTCATCAACATCAACAAACTCGAATTCTTCGTCCTCCAAATCCTCTTGACGTGATTGTTTTACCGTTAATTTGTATATGGTAGTTTTATTGGTATTCGGAGCATAAAATGTAACAATAAAAATTGTTTCACTAATTCGTAAGTTCGCGTTTAAAAATTTTTTTACTTCCTGTGTAATAAAATCAATTAGCTGAGAGATTTTATCTCCAATATTCTTTACAGTATTTCTTCCCGTAGGTTTAAATTTTTTTATAGCTTCCTGAATTAGCTTTTTAATCCGTTTATTATTAATGCTTGCAGAACCTGCTGTCGTTATAGCGGTAAACTTATCATACTTGTATAACTTATCTTCGTAATCCTTAGTATAAGACGGCTTGACTTTAAACAATTTTGCTATATCTTTTGCTTCAATCGATACACCTTTACCATTGTTTTTCTTTTGGTCCGATAAATATTTTTGAAAGGTGCCAAAGTCTAGCACCGGCTGTGAGGTTGTAACTAAAGAGTCAGCAATTATAGCTACACCTTCTTTTGCGATAACACTTGCTATGAAAGTCATTATGAGAGGTTAATTTTTTTCTAATCTATAATATCTCTTTCATATTTCCAAATATGAAAATATAACTTTACCGTTCTCCCAATGTAAACTGTTAAAGGTTTTTGACATGGTCATATCGTGTTTAGAGGAAAGATTGATTTGCTGTCTTGTAAAGATTTTTCGCACATCATTCAAGATATAATACTCAAGATATAATACTCCAGTGGATACAATCAAAAACCTGAGATATTTTGCAGAAAGGATATTGTTTTACCCTCATTCCAATAATAAATACCAATACTAAACCATTACCAATGATATCTAATGAGTGCTAAGGTTTCATCTTCCCTAGTAATTTAGGCTTAATTTGCTGGAAAATAGTTTATTTATGGCTTATCCCGCTCAAGGCAGAACGATTATTGATGAAACTAAGCGAATTAACATGGCTTTGTTGATGAAGATGGGAATGGTTGATCCAGGTAAAAAAGTGATATGTCCATTGGAATGGAGTGAAAACTTTAAGGTTGGTGCTAAGCTTGGTATCTATTCGTTAAACCACCGGCTTGCCGGTACTGGTTGTCTTCAACTGGAATATAAGTGCAATGGAGAAGATATTGAGTATAAAATCCCAATAGTTTCGCGCAAATCAAATCTACCGCAGCAATCACTTATTTATTTCTTTGAATGCTCAGTCACTAAAAAGCTATGTAGGAAGTTGTTTTTTAATGGGAGAGTGTTCGTTCATCAATCTCAAATAGATGGATACTACGAATGCCAAACCCTATCAAGGAAAGCAAGGGATTTCGACAGGCTTGTTGGTTACATGTTTGGTCCTAACAATATTGATGAGCAGCTTGCAAAGAAAAACCTTAAACGGTGGTATAACGGACTTCCTACAAAGCGGTATAAAAAGTTGATGATATGGAAAAGACGAATTAGTTTAATGACCAGAGATGAGATAGATGGAATAATCATTAATGGATGTTTGTAGAAGTGCTAACATAAAATCCAGAATACTATAATTAAATGGTGAAGGCAACATGCTAGCTGGTGCAATTATCCAACATCGCTACGCGCGCGCGTAATGCTCACAATTGCTGACATGATTTTAAATAGCTGCGGTATTAACCCATGCGCTAGGTTGTTGACATTCAAGCCGGCACACTCAAGGAAGTCAGAACTTATCAAAACTTATAATTCATGCGGAAATCCATAAATCTGTTAAAACCGTACATGAGTTCGTTTTCCGTTTAATGTTTGCCATTGAAAAGTTATAAAGCATAATGTAAAACAGATTAATTACTAAGCTTTTGATAATGGGTAAACTATTGCGTAATTTTGAGGCTCGAAAACAAAGCACTTTCACAAAAAGTGGGCAAATAGTGGGCAATCGAAATTTAAGCTATTTGTAATCGATTGATTTTTAAACAATTAAATAAAAACAATATGTCATCAGTAGAGACAACTTACATCCCTTACAAAGTTAAGGACATTTCACTGGCAGAATGGGGCCGTAAAGAAATCGAATTAGCCGAAGCAGAAATGCCAGGTTTAATGAGTTTACGTAAAGAATTCGGTCCAACGCAACCGTTAAAAGGTGCTCGTATTGCAGGCTGTCTGCACATGACCATCCAAACAGCGGTATTAATTGAAACATTAACTGCATTAGGTGCCGAAGTTACCTGGTCATCTTGCAATATTTTCTCAACACAAGATCATGCTGCGGCTGCAATTGCTGCTGCTGGTATTCAGGTTTACGCCTGGAAAGGTTTAAACGAGGAAGAATTTGATTGGTGTATCGAACAAACACTTCATTTTGGTCCGGAGCAACAACCATTAAACATGATTTTAGATGATGGTGGCGATTTAACCAATATGGTTTTTGATAAATATCCTGAGCTAATTGCAGCTATTAAAGGTTTATCAGAAGAAACTACAACTGGTGTTCACCGTTTGTACGAAAGAATGAAAAACGGAACATTGCACACACCTGCAATTAATGTTAACGATTCGGTAACTAAATCAAAATTCGATAATAAATATGGTTGTCGTGAATCTTTAGTAGATGCAATCCGTCGTGCTACTGATATTATGATGGCAGGTAAAGTAGCTGTTGTATGTGGTTATGGTGATGTTGGTAAAGGTTCTGCAGAATCATTAAGCTCACAAGGCGTACGTGTTATTGTAACAGAAATCGACCCAATTTGTGCTTTGCAAGCTGCAATGGAAGGTTACGAAGTTAAAAAATTAGCTAATGCTATTAAAGAAGCAGATATTGTAGTAACCACAACTGGTAACTGTAACATCGTTCGCGAAGAGCACTTCAGAGCATTAAAAGATAAAGCGATTGTTTGTAATATCGGTCACTTCGATAACGAAATTGATATGGCCTGGTTAAATGGAAATTATGGTGATACCAAAATCGAAATTAAACCACAGGTTGATAAATACACAATAGAAGGTAAAGATGTTATCGTTTTAGCCGAAGGTCGTTTAGTTAATCTAGGTTGTGCAACGGGTCACCCAAGTTTTGTAATGAGTGCATCGTTTACAAACCAAACTTTAGCTCAATTAGAACTTTGGACAAACACTGCTGCTTACGAAAACAAAGTTTACGTTTTACCTAAGCATTTAGATGAAAAAGTTGCTCGTTTACACTTAGAAAAAATTGGTGTAGAGTTAGATGTTTTAGATCAATACCAAGCTGATTACATCGGCGTTCCGGTAGAAGGTCCTTTTAAATCAGATACTTACAGATATTAAGACCAAATAAGTTAATAGATTTGGAAAAGGGATACGCATTTGTGTATCCCTTTTTTTTTGCGTATCATTTGAGATATATTGGAACATTCTGTTTTATGATTAGCCATTTTATGAAACCTGAATTCAGTATTGCTTCGGGTAAAGCAGTCCTGCTATTCACTACAATCTTTTTGGTTTAAGTATCGAGAGGGAGTTTGATGTTTGTGCGACCAAAAAGGATTTTGTTGCTATCAGGTTTAATTAACTAAATACAGTAATTCTTTTGCTGGTAAAACTTAAATTTGAAAAAAAACATCAATGAAAAATTTAATATTTTCTTTCTTTATCTGCATGTGTGCAATAGCTGGATATGCGCAAACAGTTCCAAGTAAAAAAGCTTCTGCGAAATTAATTTCCAAGCAAATTGTAGAAATTGCCTGTGGCGAGTGTCAGTTCAAAATGAAAGGAAAGGATTGCGAACTAGCTGTTAAAATTGATGGTAAACCATATTTTGTTGATGGGAAAAACATCGATGATTTCGGTGATGCGCATGGCGAACACGGATTCTGTAATGCAATTAGTACGGCAGAAGTAACAGGAGAAATTGTTAACAATCGTTTTAAAGCAAAAGAAATAAAGTTATTGCCTACTATTAAGATATAACTTGTCAAAAAGCTTAGCATCTTATTATAAATAGGTAAATCCACCTTTCCTTAAATTAGCAGACTAGCTCAAGTTTTCTTAAATGTGTCAGATGGTAAATACATTTGTAATGTTGTACATGTTATTATTCATCAAGGAATCAAACACTTATTTAAAATCTTTCTAATTTAATTCAAATCCGTTATCTTTACCATAACGCAATGAACAAAGAAAAACTAACATTTTGGTTTAAGCGGGTTGGATTAGTAGGGTTTTTATTCTTCCTGATTAAAGGATTAATTTGGCTTGTTGTGTTTTATTTTATTGGCAAAAACGTTACTTAAATGTAAACAACATATTTGCAATAAAATTCCATACAAATACAATAACTATAGCAAAAAATTTCGCCACATAAAAGTTTGTTCCATTTTTGCGCTGATGGAAAAGATATATTATTATCGTATTTAGGGCCAATCCAATTAAACTAACTGCTAAAAACTTACTAAACTCTGTCCCCCAGTGTGCGTTCGTGCTTTGGAAAGTCCACACCCTATTAATTAAGTAATTATTGGTTACAGCCAATACAAAACCAATGGCGTTTGAAATATATTTATTAATCTTGATCTTCTCTTTGCATAACCAGGTTGCTCCAAAATCAATTGCCATCCCCAATAAGCCTGTTAAACCAAACTTTATAATGCGTAGAAATAAATCCATCTTTAATGTAATTTAACCAAATAAAAACGCTCTAAAACCTGGCTGCGGGTTTTTGCATTAAAAAATTTAGCTGTTAATTTAGAGATGTGGAAGTATTCGAACGATTTTAAAACTTCTGCATGATATTCCTTTTTTAATCTTGGTAATTCTGCTTCTGGCACATAAATAACCAAATCTATTGTCGCTTTGGTCTTATCTAAATCGGCGTAGTTATAAAAATATTTCACTTCGCCGGGAGCATAAAAATCAAAAGAGAAAGCATCAATATAATTTAAAACCGCTGGTTTTGCCTTTGGGTAATTTCTTTTAAGCCAATTTCCGGCATGCATACCAGATTCATATTTCAAAAGAGCAGGGTAGAAGAATATGAAAAGAAAAAGCGCAAGCGATAAGGAAGTAGCTGCACTTCGGCCAATTAAGGTTTTAATATCATTGCCTTTAAAAAAGAAAAACGTTACGAAATCACCTGCTAAAATAAAAAATAATACCAAATATGAATTTTCAAAGCCAAACAAAAACCAGATAACGCTCAATAGAACAAATACTATAACTAAAACTACATTTTGTACTGTTAAAAATATTTGTAATGCCTTGCCTTCCAGTTTCTGAAGAAACAGTGCAGTAATTATAGCAAACTGAGGAAAAATAATTAATACGTAGTGGGGAAGTTGAAATTTGGAAAGAGAAAAGATAAGAAATGTAACTGTTGTACTTGCCCAAATGATGATGCTTTCTGGAGCCAGATTTTCTCTATTTTTCTTTTTAAATAAATTTACAACCGCAGCATACAGCAAAACCGACCAAGGCAAAAATGCCCAAAGTGTTGTATGAAAAAAGAATGAAATATCTCCCTTACCCTTAATTGGTCCGTTATTAAAAAATCGCCCAAACTGACTATCCCAAAAGAAAAATTTTAATCCAGATACTCCAGTTCTGTTAAATACAACTTTCTCTGGGTGCATATCAAACTGCGTATAGAGCGCATATAATTCTGGTGTGATGAAAACTAAAATTAGCAATATGGCAACGTACCATTTTGGGTTTATCAACTGCTTATATTGTTTTGTAAATAGCCAATAAATAATAAAGCCCGCAAAAACCGGTATCAATACAAAAATTCCCTTTATAAGTATAGCGCAAGCTGCAAAAAACGAACCTGCAACTATATGCCAAAATGAATTATGCTGAGCTTTATAGTAATGATAAATGGAAGCTAAAGTAAAAGTTGTGATGTAAATTTCTGCTCTAACATCGAATGTTGAGGTTATAATGTGAAGTGCACTAAGAAAGATTAAGGAACTGATTAATGCAGTTTTCTCCTCATAAATATCGCAGGCAAGTTTGTATAAGTACCATGCGCCGAGCAAGCCAACTAGAAATGATGGAAACTTATATGCAAAAGATGAAATACCAAAAATTTTAAAAGATGCAGCGGTTATCCAAAACATTAAATGTGGTTTGTCCAACCAATCTGCCCCGCGACCGTAAAGATTAAACCAATCATTGTAAAGTATAATGTTTTTAGACATGGATGCATAAAGCGTTCCATCTGGTTCTAATATGCTACTAAAAAGTGCAGGAATACTCGCTAAGGTGAGTAAAACGATTAGGAGTTTATATAATTTTGTATCCTTTATCTTCATTTTGCTTCGAACAAATATGAGCAAAAAATTCAAATTTAGTTAACATTCCCTATTAATAAAGGCAAAGCTATATCTTTGCTGAATGACAAAGTTATCGGTTAACATCAATAAAATTGCCACCTTACGTAACAGTCGTGGAGGCAATAATCCTGATTTGGTAAAAGTTGCCTTAGATTGTGAGGCATTTGGTGCGCTAGGAATAACAGTACATCCTCGTCCAGATGAGCGTCATATCCGCTATCAGGATGTTTATGATTTAAAAGCTGCCATTTCTACTGAATTTAATATCGAAGGAAATTGCAAAGAAGATAAATTTGTTGATTTAGTTCTTGCAAATAAACCGGCTCAAGTTACATTGGTTCCCGATGCTGAGGGTCAAATTACTTCTAACCATGGTTGGGATACCATTAAACATAAAGATTATTTGAAAGAAATGGTTACTGTTTTCCAGAAGGAAGGCATTCGAGTTTCTATTTTTGTTGATCCGGTTGTAGAAATGGTTGAAGGTGCAGCAGAGACAGGAACGGATAGAATCGAGTTATATACCGAGGCTTACGCACACAATTATTTTGCTGATAGAGAAAAAGCTATTGTAAATTACGTTGCTGCAGCTCACCATGCAAATCATTTAAAATTGGGTATTAATGCCGGGCATGATTTGGACTTACATAATCTTCATTACTTTGCTCAAAGCATCCCAGGTTTGTTAGAAGTTTCTATTGGTCATGCATTAATTAGCGATGCGCTTTATCTGGGACTAGAAACTACCATTAAAAAATATTTACAGCAACTTACTTAAAAAGCTGAAAGACTAAATTAAACAGCTTACTCCCGTTCATATTGTCATGTTGAGCCTGTCGAAACTTTTAGTTGTTCTTCGACAAGCTCAGAATGACAAGTCTACTTATAAAATCATATAATGCTAAAAGGAATTCTCCTTGTTTTTTTTGGTGCCTGCAGTTTCGGTATCCTTTCTACTTTTGTTAAACTTGCTTATCATGATGGCTATACTTTGGGTGATGTAACTGGTGCACAGGCATTTTTTGGTGCAGTAATTTTGTGGATTTTATTTTTCTTTCAAACCAAAACATCAACATATAAATCAAAAGAAATTAAAATTAAAACACCCTGGTGGAAAATGATTTTAGCAGGAACCTGCACCGGAATGGTTAGCATCTTTTATTATCAATGTGTAAAGTTGGTTCCAAATTCTGTTGCGATAGTTTTATTGATGCAATTTATTTGGATGAGCATTTTGCTAGAATTTATCATCTACAAAAAAAAGCCTAGCGCATTACAATTTCTGGCAATTCTCTTGGTTTTATTTGGAACAGTTTTAGCAAGTGGTATGATTGAAGCTAAAATTTCAGCATTAAATTTAACAGGAATAGGCTTCGGTTTGCTTGCTGCGATAGCTTATGCGGGCTTTTTAATGTTAAGTGGTAAAATAGGAAACGAATATCCACCATTGCAGAAGGGTGCTTTAATGATAACGGGAGCCTGCATTTTAATCTTCATAATTTTCCCTCCAGTCTTTTTATTTAATGGAGCATTAAGTGGTTCGTTATTAAAATGGGGATTAATTATTTCGGTTTTTGGAACAGTAATACCGCCATTATTTTACGCAGAAGGCGTTCCTCGTATTGGCACAGCATTAAGTTCTATTTTAAGTGCTGCTGAATTGCCCGTAGCAGTTATGATGGCTGGTTTTGTTTTGCAAGAACAGGTTTCGGTTTTACGATGGATTGGTGTAGTCGTGATTTTATCAGCAATGGTTTTGCCAAATTTGAAGTACTTAAAACAAAAAAGTATTTAACAGAAAAGTTCGCAAAGCTGGTGCTTAGAAACCACAGAGAACACTCAGTAAAAGCACAGAGCAAACAAAGTCCTGTTGCAATTCTCTGTCCTATCTGTGAATCTACTTATACTCTGTGGTAAAATATCTTCTTTTCCTTTGCGAAAAACTTAGCGTTTTTTGCAGTTGAAATAAAATTAGATACCTTTAAAACACAAAAAATAGTCAAATGAAAAAACTTATTAATTATATTTTATCACTAATCATTATCGGTTTTGCCGCTTGTACACCCAAAACTACTATTAACCAAGAAGAAGCAGGTTCTGTTATAACAGAATATTTGGTAGCAAACCCAGAATATAAAACTACTCGTTTCGATTTTGGCGAGATAAAATTTAGCAGCAAAAATGATAAATTGGATTTAGCCAAATATAAAATTTTGGAAAGTAAAGGGATGGTTTCATTAGCATTAAAAGAAGCTAGCAAGAAATTTCTATCGAAGGATAGTAGCTTTGTTTACCAAATAACTTTAACCGAAAAAGCTAGTCCGTTGGTTTTAAAACAGGATGAAGATAAGGCTACCGTAAAAGTTGTAGAATATGTATTATCAGATGAAAAACCAGTCGATTTTTCTCAGGTAAATTCAAGTACTGCTAAAGTAACCGTTTCGCTTAAAAAGGTAAATACAGATTTTGCTCCATTTGATAAAGATGGTAGCGAAAACAGCAACTTCATCACTAAAACTTACAAGCTAAAGCTAAGTAAAGATGAAGGCTGGAAAGTTCAGAAATAAGTATTAAAATGAAAGAAAGGGTAAAAAAAGTGATTTATTTACCCTTTCTTTTTGGTAAACCAATTTTTAAACTTTTTAAAAACATCTTCTTTTTTAGCTTTTGGTTTACCATCATGCGTTAAATTATTATCGTAATGGTCTTGCAATTCAGCAGCATATTTTTTCTGGGCCACTTTTCCTTTATTTAGCAGCTTAATGTATTCTACAACATTAAAATTTAGTGTGCTATTAAAAGATACTGCATGATATTCACTTCTATCTTTGGGTAGATTGTTTACGTTAATTTCTGCAGAACCATTTTCAGAAAAGTAATCAATATGAAAAATTTGTGGATTAAGTTTTTTCAATCTTTTTGTTGCTCTTCTTTCGTTTCTCCACGGATGTTCGTTTTTAAAAAGTTGAGCCAATAAATAATCCTTTTTCCAAAGGGTAACTTGGTGCGACATTAAATAATCCGATTTCCGATTATCTATCTCCGATACATTAAACCCCTCAATGAAATTATCCGTCGGTTTAGTTTTATAAACATCCGAACTGTGAAGTTTTACATGTTTCCAATCGTTTTTAATAGCTTCATCAAATAGTTCTGTAAAAAATTTTCTATTCACAGGCTTGCTCAACCACATATCTTCCTGAAAATAAAGAATGTAATCTTCTTCAATTTTATTTTTTAATAAGAAAGCTAGTCGGTCGGCCCATGCTCCATTACCTGATTTAATATTTTCAAAGCCATTAATTTTTGCATCTAATTCTTCAGTTGCGAAATAATAATTGCCAGGAATTTTAAAATCCCAATGTGCTGAAAAAAAGTGATCAAAGCCTTGAAATAGAAATTCATACCTATCGCAGGCATGAACTAAAATAGCAACATTATTTTTTTTGGAACTCATAAAATTTATATGGCTGTGATGTTTTATCAAAGGTAATAAAACTGCCTTTATAACGTCTTTGAATATTACAACATTACTTCTTCGCTTTAACAATTTAAAACATAAAAAGAGTGAAAGTCAATGATTTTATCATATCGTTTACAAAATAGTATCAAAATCTATTGAATGCATCTACAACCAACCTTTAGTAACATGTTCAACACAATCGTTTGATAGGAACAATTATAATTCTGAAGTAAAATCATGGCGAAATATCCATCTCGATATATGATTTTTACACAGGTTTATGGCTTAAAACATAAGCGAAATTCCTACCTTTGCGGCATCTTATTATTCATATAGCATGAGCTTAAACATCCACTACAAAGAAGAGTTTCAAAACCGACATATTGCGCCAAACCAGGAAGATACTGAGGCAATGTTGCAAACCGTTGGCGTTAATTCGATTGATGATTTAATTGAACAAACTGTACCGGCAACAATTAGGTTAAAACAACCTTTAAATTTGCCAGCTGCGAAATCAGAAACTGAATATCTTGGTGCTTTAAAGCAAACTTCATTGTTAAATAAAGTTTTTAAGAGCTTTATCGGACAGGGTTATTACGATACCATTACGCCAGGTGTTATTTTGCGTAACGTTTTTGAAAACCCGGGATGGTACACTCAATATACACCATATCAGGCAGAAATTGCTCAAGGTAGATTGCAGGCTTTGTTAAATTTTCAAACCATGGTTATCGATTTAACCGGAATGGAAATTGCCAATGCTTCACTTTTAGATGAAGGTACTGCTGCGGCTGAAGCGATGTTTATGCAATACAGCACACGCAAAAACCAGGCAGCTAAAAAATATTTCGTATCCGAATTGGTTTTCGCTCAAACCATCGATATTTTAAAAACCCGTGCTAATCCTTACGGAATTGAATTGGTGATTGGTAGCCATTTGGATTTCGTTACAACGGAAGATTTCTTTGGTGCAATTGTTCAATATCCGGCAGGAAATGGTGAAGTTTTCGATTATAAAAACTTTGCTGCAGAGCTGCACAATCAAAATATTAAATTAACGGTAGCGGCTGATATTTTAAGCTTAACCTTATTAACGCCTCCAGGCGAGTGGGGTGCAGATATTGTGGTTGGTACAACACAACGTTTCGGTATTCCGATGGGTTTTGGTGGACCACATGCCGCATTTTTTGCAACTAAAGATGAATATAAACGTTCTATCCCTGGTCGTATAATCGGTGTAACCATCGATAGCCATGGCGATTACGCTTTACGTATGGCTTTGCAAACCCGCGAGCAACACATCCGTAGAGATAAAGCAACGTCAAACATTTGTACTGCACAAGCCTTGTTGGCTATTATGGCAGGTTTTTATGCTGCTTACCACGGTCCGAAAGGATTAAAAGCCATTGCAGAACGTACGCATGGTTTGGCAATCAGCTTAGCATCAACCATTAAAAATTTAGGTTACGAGCAATTAAGTTCTGTGTATTTCGATACCATTCGTTTCGAATTGGGCGATTTAAGAGGTGGTATTCAATCGGGTTGTATTGATAACGAAATCAATTTAAATTATTCGGGTAGTGTAGTTAGTATTTCTGTTGATGAAACCACCACGTTTGAAGACGTTGCTTTAATTGCAAAAATCTTTGCTAAAGTTAAGGCGATTGCAGCTGATGAAGTGGAAGTTGTAGAGAATGTAGAAACTGTTATTCCTGCTGAATTGCAACGTACATCGGCATTTTTAACACATCCGGTTTTCAATTCACATCATTCAGAACATGAAATGCTGCGCTACATAAAATCGTTAGAGGCAAAAGATTTATCGCTTTGCCACTCTATGATTGCTTTGGGTAGTTGCACCATGAAATTAAACGCAACTGCAGAAATGATTCCGGTTACCTGGTCACATTTTGGTCGCATCCATCCATTTGCTCCGGCCGACCAAGTTTTAGGTTATTATTCTGTTTTTAATGAATTAGATAAATGGTTAAGCGAAATCACGGGTTTTGCAGCCATGAGTTTACAGCCAAATGCTGGTGCTCAGGGAGAATACGCTGGCTTAATGGTTATCCGTGCTTATCACCACGATAGAGGCGATTTCCATCGTAATGTAGCTTTAATTCCTGCATCCGCTCACGGTACAAATCCTGCCTCTGCAGCAATGGCCGATATGAAAATTGTTGTTGTAAAATCTTTAGAAAACGGCAACATTGATGTTGAAGATTTAAAAGCTAAAGCAGAATTACATAAAGAAAATCTTTCTTGTTTGATGGTAACTTATCCATCAACTCATGGTGTATTCGAAGAAAGTATTATCGAAATTTGCGCAACCATTCACGCCAATGGCGGTCAGGTTTACATGGATGGTGCAAATATGAACGCACAGGTTGGTTTAACAAGTCCGGCTAATATTGGAGCTGATGTTTGCCATTTAAATCTTCACAAAACTTTCTGCATTCCTCACGGCGGTGGTGGTCCTGGTATGGGTCCAATCGGTGTGGCAAAACATTTAGTGCCATATCTGCCTGGTCATGCAGTGGTTGATATTGATAAAGGAAAATCGATCTCTGCGGTTTCTTCTGCACCTTGGGGTTCAGCATCAATTTTGATTATTTCTCACGCCTACATTGCTATGATGGGTGCTGAGGGATTAACCAATGCAACCAAATACGCCATTTTAAATGCAAACTACATGAAAGCTCGTTTGGAGCAACACTATCCGGTGTTATACTCTGGTGCTCAAGGTCGTTGTGCACACGAAATGATTTTAGATTGCCGCTCATTTAAAGCTTTTGGAATCGAAGTGACCGACATCGCTAAGCGTTTAATGGATTATGGTTTCCACGCACCTACGGTTTCATTCCCAGTTGCTGGAACGTTAATGGTTGAGCCTACAGAATCTGAGCCTAAACATGAATTAGACCGTTTCTGTGATGCATTAATCGCCATTAAAAAAGAAGTAGATGAAGTAGAAAACGGTACATTCGATAAAATTGATAACCCGCTAAAAAATGCGCCGCACACGGTTTCGGTAATTACAGCAAACGAATGGGAGCATGCTTACAGCCGTCAAACAGCAGCGTTTCCATTGCCTTATGTGTTAGAGCGTAAGTTCTGGCCATCAGTTGGTCGCGTTAACGATAGCCACGGAGACCGTTCATTAATTTGTGCTTGTCCGCCAGTTGAAAGTTATTTGGAAGAAATAGTACCTTAGGGATGTAAGATGGGAAATGGTTTTCTTTCCATCTCCTTAATTAAGCCCGATCGTTATTGTTAGAAGGCTTTTTCAGCCGACGTGGCAATCTTATCCATATAAAATCATCTGCAAGTTCTGTAAATTCATTTTTATAAAGCTTGCAGATTTTTTTTTGGAAATGAACGTTTAGAATTTCATCGGGAACTGCAGTCCTGCCATTCGCTGTAGCCCTCGTAGAAAAAACTCGGGGCTGCCACTCCTGTCAGGTTTAAAAACAACGGTAGTCGGCAGTAAATATCTGGATATTTCAGTACTCAACTTTACTTGCACATCGCTATCTGCAATATATATCCCCCGCTGGATGGGGCAATGGTGGGGAAATTTCGTAAATTATCTTTTACAAAGCTTACAGATTTGTTTTGGAAATGAACGTTTAGAATTTCATCGGGTAAAGCAGTCCTGCCATACGCTGTAGCCCTCGTAGAAAAAACTCGGGGCTGCCGCTTCTGTCAGGTTTAAAAACAAAGGTTGGTTAATAGCCCAAACTATAACAATTAATTACCGATAAGAAAATTGGAAACTTATTTGAATGCCCCAAAATGCCATAAATTACCAGCTGGGTCATGTAAGAAACATTCTTCGCCCCAATCTTCATATTTAATTGGTGATAGTTTAACCTTATATTTAGTTGTTAAGTTCAAAGCTGAAAGTTCGTTGTAAAAACGGTTAACATCATCAACCTCCATAAATATCATGGTGTTTTCGATCCAGTCTTTTACATAAGCATCTTGCAAATAAAAAGCCATATTTCCAGTTTTAAAAACCGACATGTGCTTGCCAAGGGTAACTTCTTCAAAACCTAAGTCGCGATAGAAATTTCTTGATGTTTCAAAGTCTTTGGCGCCAATAAAAGGTCGTATTGATTTTGCGTTGTGGTTCATGCCTGTTGGAATTGTATAACTAAGATAGTCGGTTTTTTTGGCATCTACAATTCGAAATAGCAGCACAACATTAATTATTTACACGGGATTGAAATGGTATCATTTCTTGTTGCGGAAGTTAAAAGGCTTAGCATTTGTTTTGGTCTTTGGGAACACAAGCCGTAGAGTAAGAATTTCTCGGCTACGATCGAAATGACGGTGTTTTATGCAGCCTTAAATGCTTACATAGGCAAAGTTATTTTAGACCCGATAGAGCGTAAAGCCCGGAAGACGAGGAACGAGGATGAGGACTTGAAGCGATAGCGGGAGGAACATTAATAGATGCTTCAAGTATTGCTCTTCTAAAATTTATGGATTTTAAGATATCTTTTTTTTAAATCTTTCACGGTGTTTCGTTTTGTGAAGATATAGACAAAGAAATATCTTCGAAGAAAATGCTGATAGGTGTAATGCAAACTAAAATACGTGTAGAAGAAAAAATTATATAGAGCGGATAAGCCCGAATAACGTAAATAGTAATGCTGTATTTGCTTTCCAAAAATTCTTTAGCAAATTTATATTCACACAAATTAAACCTTACAGCTATAATCATAGTCAATTAGCTTTAAAAGCAAACCGACTATTTTTGAAAAAGTTATCATAGGTCAATAAGAGAATGTCGGTTGTTAGTATATCTTTGTATTATAAATTAAAAAACTAAAAAATGAAATTAAAATTCAGCTCAATCTTTTTATTAGTGGCAGTAGTAGCTTTATCAGCTTTTACAAACCCTAAAAAACCTGTAACATATACTGCAGATGCATCAAAATCGACCATTACATGGGTAGGTAAAAAAGTTACAGGTTCTCATAACGGAACAATTGATTTAAAATCAGGATCATTAAACGTTGATGGTAAAAAAGTAATTGGTGGTACTTTCACCATCGATATGAACTCTATTAAAGATGCAGATGGTAGCGCAAAATTAGAAGGACATTTAAAAGCAGATGATTTTTTTGGTGTTGCTAAATTTCCAACTTCAACTTTTGTAATTACTAAGGTTGCTGGTTCTGGAACAAGTTTAGTAGTATCGGGTAATTTAACTATCAAAGGCATTACAAAACCATTAAGTTTCCCTGCAACTGTTGCTGTAAATGGTGATGGTACTGTTTCTGCATTAGCAGGTAAAATTACTGTTGATAGAACTAAATATGATATTCGTTACGGTTCGAAATCTTTCTTCGATAGCATTGGCGACAAAGCAATTGATGATAACTTCGAATTATCAGTTAAATTAGTAGCTAAAAAATAATTGCTCTGTTTAAAGAAATTGAAAGGTCTCGATATTTATCGAGACCTTTTTTCGTTTAATCACCTATGAAATTGACATTTAACTTAAAGTTCTTATTCATCTTCATTGCAATTCTAATTATTGAGGTATTAATCGCGATTTATTTGCATGATGCTTTTATAAGGCCGTTTGGTGGTGATGTGTTGGTAGTTGTGCTGATGTATGCTTTTTTCAGGATATTTCTTTTAACTAATAATAGAAAGTTAGCTTTAGGATTATTGATTTTTTCTTTTATAATTGAGTTTCTACAGGATGTTAATTATGTTAATTGGTTGGGTTTGCAAAACAACAAACTTTGGAGCACCGTGCTTGGAACGTACTTTAGCATTTATGATTTGCTGGCATATTTTGTAGGATATTTAATCTGCTTGCTATTTAAAGATTAAGAATGTGCGGTATTGCAATTATGAAACTTGTTGATTTAATATGCAATAAACTTAAAGATTGCTCATTACCTAACTATAACGGAAATGTAGTTTAAGATTTCTTGCATTAAAAAAAGCCCAATTCAGTTAAGAAATGGGCTTTTAATTGCTTTTTAGATATTTAATCGTAAGTCTTAAATCTAAATTCGTAAATCTATTTAATCCTCTACAATTTCACTGTTGATACTCACCTCATCCTTAACATCATCCTTAAAATAGTTTTTTTGGAAGATTAAAATTAAGATTACCCCAACAGAAATTGCTGCATCGGCTAGGTTAAAAACTGGTCTGAAGAATACAAATTCATCGCCACCCCAAATCGGAATCCAGGTTGGGAAATGCCCTTCGGCAATTGGAAAGTAAAACATATCTACTACACGGCCATGAAATAAACTTTCGTAGCCATAAATTTTACCATAAAATACCGAGTCGATAATGTTACCTAAAGCACCAGAAAATATTAGCGCTACGTTTAAAATTAAACCGCGGTGGTATTTGTGTTTGATTAAATAGTGTAAACCATAACCAATCCCGGCTACAGCTACAATTCTAAATAAGGATAAAGCTAGTTTTCCAAACTCTCCACCAAATTCCATCCCGAAAGCCATCCCATTATTTTCGGTAAAGTGGATGATAAACCATTTACCAATAATGTTAAACTCCTGGCCTAAATACATGTTTGTTTTAACCCAGGTTTTTATCAGCTGATCGGCTAATAAAACTAAGAAAATCAATATTAAAGGTTTTGTGTAGCCTTTCATTAATTCTGCTTTAATTTAGCTTCCATGCTTAATGTTGCATGCGGTACAGCACGTAAACGTTCTTTTGGAATTAATTTACCAGTCTCACGGCAAACACCGTAAGTTTTGTTTTCAATACGAACCAATGCATTTTCTAAGTTATCAATGAACTTTTTCTGACGAGCAGCTAATTGATTGATTTGCTCTTTTTCCATCGTAGCAGAACCATCTTCTAATGTTTTATAAGCACCAGAAGTATCTTCTGTACCATTCGCATTTGGGTTACTTAGAGATGTTGTTAGCGCATTAAGTTCTTCTTTAGAACTGCGTAATTTATCTTGAATTAATTCTTTAAATTCTTGTAGTTCACTGTCTGAGTAGCGGGTTTTATTGCTGTTTTCCATGCTTTTAATTTAGTTTTCTAATATATGGATTTATATTTTAGTTACTGAAATGCTTAAGTCAACATCATCGATAGTGATTTTGTTTGCATTTGCAACCGTATCTGTTAATTCTAGTTCATCGGCCAAAATTTCTGCGCAAATGTATGCCTTGTTTTTAGCAATTGCATCAGCCACAAGGTTATCATTTTGTAAAGCAACTTTTATTCTATCGGTTACTTCGAAGTTTAATTCTTTACGCAAATTCTGAATCCGGTTTACCAATTCTCTTGATATACCTTCTTGTTTCAAGTCATCTGATATGGTAACATCTAAAGCAACTGTTAAATTGCCCAGATTTGTAACCTGCCATCCAGGAATATCTTCTGCAAAAACTTCAACATCTCCATTTAAATCGATGGTAAACTCTACATCATTGCTACCAACAACCGTTAAAAAGCCTTCGTTTTCTAAACGCTGAATATCATCCTGATTGGCATTTTCTAGAGCTTCTTTAACTAAACTCATATCTTTACCAACTTTTTTTCCTAATGATTTAAAGTTAGGTTTAAGTTTTTTCTTAACGATGCCATGTGTATCTGTTATAAATTCGATATGCTTAACATTTGTTTCTGAAAGGATATAATCAGCAACTTTTGAAATCTTTTGTTCAAAATCGCCATTTAATGATGGTATAAGGATTTTGGCTAAAGGCTGACGAACGTTGATGCTTGATTTTTTACGTAGGGATAAAACCATTGAGGAAATATCTTGCGCATAAACCATTCTTTCGTTTAATGCTGCATCAATTAAGCTTTTATCAGCCTCTTTCCATAGTGTTAAATGTACCGATTCTTCTGCATGTGCATCGGTAACAGTTAGGTTTCTGTACAACCAATCGGCAAAGAAAGGTGCAACAGGGCTCATCAGCTGTGCTAAAGTTTCTAAACAAGTATAAAGCGTTTCGTAAGCAGCACGTTTATCATCTGTCATTTCGCCTTTCCAAAAACGGCGGCGACTTAACCGGATGTACCAATTGCTTAAATGTTCATCTACAAAGGTTTGTATTGCTCTAGATGCTTTTGTTGGCTCATAGGTGTTGTAAGCTTCATCAACTTCGCTAATTAAGTTTTGCAATAACGATAAAATCCAACGATCTAGTTCAGTTCTTTCTTCAACTTTACTTAAATTATTTTTGTCGATTTCGAACTTATCGATATTGGCGTACAAAGCGAAAAACGCATAAGTGTTGTAAAGTGTTCCGAAAAATTTCCGGCGAACTTCATCCAGTCCTTCTATACTAAATTTGAGGTTATCCCATGGCGATGCATTGCTAATCATATACCAACGTGTTGCATCGGCACTGTAGGTTTCGATGGTGCTAAATGGATCAACTGCGTTGCCTAAACGTTTAGACATTTTATTGCCATTCTTATCCAGCACCAAGCCATTTGAAACTACATTTTTAAATGCTACACCTGGATTTCCAACCTTCTCATTTACGGCTTTAATTTCATCACTGGTCTCGCTTAACATTACTGCAATTGCATGTAAAGTAAAAAACCAACCACGAGTTTGATCTACACCTTCTGCAATAAAATCTGCAGGGTAGGCATTATCAAATTCCTCTTTGTTTTCGAACGGAAAATGCCATTGCGCATAAGGCATGGCGCCGCTATCAAACCAAACATCAATCAGGTCAGTTTCGCGACTCATTTTTTCGCCTTTTGATGAAGTTAAAATCACATCATCAACATAAGGGCGGTGCATATCTTTCAGCTCAAAGCCTGCAGGCATAAAGCCAGCTTCGATAGATTTAGATATTTCTGAATTCAACTCAGCAATAGAACCGATACATTTTTCCTCTAAACCATCTGCAGTTCTCCAAATTGGAAGGGGAGTTCCCCAATAACGAGAACGTGATAAATTCCAGTCAACCAGGTTTTCAAGCCAATTACCAAAACGACCTGTACCGGTAGATTCAGGTTTCCAGTTAATGGTTTTATTCAGCTCTACCATTTTATCTTTAACAGCTGTTGTTTTGATAAACCAGCTATCTAGAGGATAGTATAAAACAGGTTTATCAGTTCTCCAGCAATGTGGGTAACTGTGTTCGTATTTTTTAACGTCAAAAGCTTTATTGTCTTCTTTTAGTTTAATTGCAATTAAAACATCAGTTGCCCTGAATTCAGGATTATTGCGTTCTTCATCACTATAATATTCTTCCTTTACGTAGCGGCCAGCAAAATCAGTAACCTCTGCAACAAATTTTCCTTGCTTATCAACCAAAGGCAGTTCATTTCCTTTGTCATCAAAAATCATAACCGCCGGAATGCCATTTTCTTTTGCTACACGAAAGTCATCCCCACCAAAAACCGATGCGATGTGAACGATTCCTGTACCATCTTCTGTAGTAACATAATCGGCAGGTATAACGCGAAAAGCGTTTTCCTCTAACTCTGGCGAGGAAACATAATTTAATAATTGGTGGTATTTTAATCCAACCAAATCTTTACCCGCAAACTCAGAAACGATGGTCCATGGAATTAATTTATCACCGCCTTCATAATCTGTGAAGGAAAGGTTTTCAGCTTCTTTTTTAAAGTGTTTAGCCACTAAATCTTTTGCTAAAACAACGCTAACCGGCTCAAAAGTATATTGATTGAAAGTTTTAACTTTTACATAAGCGATTTTTTCGCCAACTGCTAAAGCACCATTACTTGGCAAAGTCCAAGGTGTAGTTGTCCAGGCAATGATAACCGTATCTTCTGCTTCTTCTTCAAATAATTGATTAATTAAAGGATGATTTTGATCTTTCTTAAGTCTGAATTGCGCTGTTATAGAAGTATCTTTCAGCATTTTGTACGTTCCAGGTTGGTTCAATTCATGCGAGCTTAAACCAGTTCCTGCAGCTGGTGAATACGGTTGAACCGTATAACCTTTGTACAAAAAGTTCTTATCGTAAAGTTGTTTTAATATCCACCAAAGGGTTTCAATATATTCGTTTTCGTAAGTGATGTATGGTTTTTCAAGGTCAACCCAATAACCCATTTTTTCGGTCAGGTCGTTCCACACATCCGTATATTTCATTACCTCGGTACGGCAAGCTGCATTGTAATCATCAACGCTTATTTTTTTACCTATATCTTCTTTTGTAATGCCTAATTTTTTTTCAACAGCAAGCTCAATTGGTAAACCATGAGTATCCCAACCGCCTTTGCGTTTAACTTGAAAACCTTTTAGAGTTTTGTAACGGCAAAAAATATCTTTAATAGCACGAGCCATTACGTGGTGAATTCCGGGCATGCCATTGGCAGACGGTGGACCTTCGTAGAAAGTAAATGGATTGGATTTAGGACGGGAAGAAATGCTTTTTTCAAAGATGTTTTCTTTTTTCCAAAAATCCAGTATTTCCTGCCCTATTTTGGCAAGATCTAATTGTTTAAATTCGCTATACATCAATCAAGTACCTCAAAAAATTAAGGATGCAAAGTTAAAGTTTTTCGCTCAATTTTGGTAGTTTTGATGTAAATACTTTTAATGTGAAATTATTTAATATTGGGCTTTTTTGTATGATTATTGCCGTAATCGCTTTGCCAATCGTAGCCATTTTAAGTGTTAAGAATCGAGATTTTGTGCTTTATGCATTTTATTTTTGTGGTGTTTTAGAACTTATTGGGCTAATCCTTATTTTATTTCATATAATTACCTTAAAAAAGAGAAATTCATGATTAAGCTACTTAAGTTACAAAAAGCCGTTTTGGTTTTAATTTTAGGCATACTTTCTTACATCGCATATTTAATTTTAGACGCAAACGAAGTAGATTCAGCTCGTTACTTACAAATTCTATCGGGTATTTTGGTTATGGTAGGTGCACTTTGGCTGCTTTACCCAATTCTTTTTGCTAAAAAAGATGGCGAGGGGAATGCAGAAATTAAAACCGACCCAACAGTTGAAGTTCCGGTAGATGAAGAAGAGAAAAAGCCTGACACGGAATAGAGTAAAGTTATCTCATGAAGATTTGATTAGTGGATTTGATTTATTAATGATCAAACCCACCTGCATTTTTTAACGAATCTTCATCAGAAACAACTTTCCTAACTTTCTTTTTATCTAACCATAAAACCAATGCTGGTAATAAGGTTAAGTTAAATATTAAAGCAACGAACAAGGTTATAGATAGTAATAAACCTAGAACAACTGTTCCTCCGAAAGTCGAGGCTGTAAAAATTCCAAAACCAAAGAATAAAATTAAGGCGATATGTGTCATGCTCACACCTGTTTCAGTTATGGTATCTGTTACTACCCTCGGAACGCTAAAATTCGTAAGGTTTAATTCTTGTTGATATCTGGTTAAGAAATATATTGTTTGATCGGAAGCCAAACCAAAAGCAATAGTAAAAATTAAGATTGTTGATGGTTTTAATGAAATTCCAAAATAACCCATAATACCAGCTGTAATAATTAATGGTACTATATTAGGCAGTAAGGAAATAAACATAATGCCTAAACTTTTAAATTGGGCAAGGCGAAGAAGCGAAATTAACACAATGGCTAAACCGATACTTTCGAACAAGTGCTTCAACATATAATCTGTTCCTTTAGAAAAGATTACACTTGAGCCTGTTAATTCTACATCAAATTTATCTGGAGGTAAAATGCTATCAATGCGGGGTTTTAGTTCGGCCATGATGGCATCAAGGCGTTTAGAACCAACATCGGCCATTTGAAAACTAATTCTTGTACTTTGATTATCCTTACTCACAAAATTTGTCAGCAAACTAGCATTTCCTTTTCCGCCGTTAGCGATATAAGATAAAATGAAGTTCTTTTCCATATTATCTGGCAAGCGGAAAAACGTAGAATCGTTATTGTAAAATGCCTGAGTGGCATATTTCAAGCCCATATTTACCGAGATAGACCGAGAAAACTCAGGATATGAAGAAATCATTTTCTCCATTTTTTCCATTCGTTTAAGGTTTGTTAGGTTGAATACACCATTCTTTTTCTTTGTATCAACACTAACCTCAAGCGGTAAAATACCCTCAAAATTCTTTTCGAAAAACTTTAAATCAGTTAGTATTTCTGAGTTTTTAGGTAAATCATCAACCACATAACCATTAACATTTATTCTCATAACGCCTATAAATGCTATTATAGAAATTACAATTGTTGCTATATATATTAAAGAACTTTTGTTTTGAACAAGAACATCAGTTTTTACTAATAATTTATGTAAAAACCCTTCCTCAACATGGGTTTGCGCATTTAATTTTGGTGCAGGCAAATAGCTAAAAATTATCGGGATTAAGCATAGGCACATTAACCAGGTTATCATAACATTTATTGATGCTACGCTACCAAATTGCATTAATAATTCACTTCCGGTAAAATACAATACGCCAAAACCTATAGCCGCTGTTATATTTGCAATAAGTGTAGTAACCGCAATTCTTTCTATTGTTACGCTTAAAGCCCGTTGTTTATCGCCATCTTTTCTAAGCTCATTTTGATATTTATTCAGCAACAAAATACTGTTTGGAATACCAATAATCACAATTAATGGTGGAATAAGTCCTGTTAAAATAGTGAGTTCAAAACCAAATAAAACTAAAGTTCCAATGCTCCAAATCACACCCATAATTACCACCAATATAGGGAAGAAAACGGCATAGAATTTCCTGAAGAAAATTAAAAGGATGATGGCCGAAACCAAAATTGATAAGCCTAAGAATAGTACAAATTCATTGCTTACCAATTTGCTTACCGCTGTGCGGATGTAAGGTAAACCCGAAATGTGTACTTGTATTTTTGATTTTTCTTGAAAAGCTTTTGCTTTCTCTTCAATTTGCTTTAAAATAGGGTTTCGATCGGCTGTATTTAATATTTTGGTATCAAAAGTAATTGCCATTAAAGTTGCATTCTGCCTATTGTAAACCAAACCTTCAAAAAACTGCGTGTTGTAAAGTGTATTTTTAATCGAATCCATTTCAGCATCGGTTTTCACTAATCCTGCAGGAATTGCTTTAAGTTGAAATTTCTGATTAACGGTATCTTTTTCCAGTTGAAAAATTCTTCCGGATGATAAAACCTGCTTAATACCTTTTAGCTTTTGAATGTCATTACTTAACTGAACCCATTGGTTGTAAATTTCTTTCTTAAAAATTGCTGGAGACCGAATGCCGATAACCATTACGCTACCATCTTCGCCAAAGGTTTTTTTGAAATTGTTGTATTTTACGAAAGCACTATCTGTAACTGGCAAAATTTTACTGCCCGTATAAGATAGCTTTACATTTTTGGCCTGGTAAGCCATAAATACTGTGCCCAATAAGAAAAATACGATGATTGCGATACGGTTTTGAAGAATAAATCGCGATAGCTTAATCCACATTTGCAGCTTAGTTTAATGATATTATTTATGGCAAAACTAATCTAATTTGTAAAATGCGATTGGTTTTTGCACAACTAAATTTGCACAAATAACATACTTTTGATAAAAATGTTTTAACAGCATGCTGCACAAGGTTAGGGGTATAGTTTTAAAGACTACAAATTACAGCGAAAGTAGTGTGATTGTACAGGTGCTCACCGATAAATTTGGCATGCAATCTTATCTTATTAATGGTGTTAAAAAGCCCAAAGCAAAGGTAAAGATGAACATGTTGCAATCACTGCATTTGCTTGATATGGTGGTTTATCATAAAGTTAACACCAATATTCAACGCGTATCTGAAGTTCGTCAAACTCCTGTTTTCAAAAGTATTCCATATGATGTAATTAAAACAAGTATTATAATTTTCTTAAATGAGGTGTTGTATAAAAGCATTAGGCAGCAATCGGCTGATGAAAGTTTATTCGACTATATATTTAATTCTGTTGCCTGGTTTGATGAAAGTGAAGATTTGAATCCAAATTTTCATTTATCATTCTTACTTAAACTTACACGATTTTTAGGTTTTTCACCGAATGAAACTAGAAGGACTGATCAGATTTATTTTGACCTGCAAGAAGGGGAATACGTATCAAAGGTTCCCATTCATGCTCAATATTTACAACTTGAAGATGCTTTAATTTTTCTCTCATTATTTAATACGCCTTTAGAAAACATCTCGGATATCAAAATGACGAATAAGCAAAGACGTTTTTTATTAGATAAGATATTGGTTTTCTATACCTTACATACGGCATCATTTGGAGAAGTTCAATCGCACAAAATCCTGGAAATATTGCTTAGCTGAAAAAAAACAAAAAAGATTTGCGAAACAAGATTATACCGCTATATTTGCAATCCCAAAAGGAAAGGGAAATTAGCTCAGCTGGTTCAGAGCACCTCGTTTACACCGAGGGGGTCGGGGGTTCGAACCCCTCATTTCCCACTAAACTTTTCAAGGATTTGAAAGGGTTTTAAATTTTACAATCTCAAATTATTGGGAAATTAGCTCAGCTGGTTCAGAGCACCTCGTTTACACCGAGGGGGTCGGGGGTTCGAACCCCTCATTTCCCACCAAAGCCTTTCAGGGAACTGAAAGGCTTTTTCTGTTTATTATCATCTGATTTAAATTCTACAATTAATATCCATCCAATATCATTTTTATATCCGAAATTGGCAATTCATTTTGATGAGCCAAATAAGTATGGGTAAAATCATCCGCTTTATATTTTTCGGTAATTACTTTGTGGGTGTTTTGGCTGTTGCTTTAACTTTAGAAGCAACATTGCAATTGCGATTGCCTTTCAATTCCATTAACTACTACTTACTGTTATTCTTAGCGCCCACAATTTATTATACTTACGCTTACAACAAGGTTTCAACAAGTCCTACAGCAATTAACCCACGAAATCAATGGTATTTTAAACATAAGCAATTCCTAAATAGGAGTCAGGTTTTACTAATGTGCCTATGTTTGGTTTTAGCCTTTAATTTGCTCTTTCAAAACTTTTATAACATTTTAAATCTTCCAACTTCTTATTGGATAGCAATATTGATTATTATAGTTGCTGGTGCCTTATATTACGAGTTATTGCCAAAATCTTTGTTAAATTTTAACCTTCGAAATACAGGTTGGTTAAAAGCCTTTGTAATTGGTTTCGTTTGGGCTTGTTGCGCCAATGTGTTGCCGCTAATTATGTTAAAAATAGAAACGGGAATCGGTTACCATGATTCTGTTTTGTGGACCTGGCTCTTTATAAAAAACTGGATGTTTTGTACAGTTAACGCTATAATTTTTGATATTAAAGATTATCCAACGGATGCAAATAAACATTTAAGAACTTTTGTGGTACGTTATGGTTTGCGCAGAACGATTTTTAACATCCTTATTCCTTTATTAATTATAGGGTTGCTCTCGCTCGGCATTTTTGCTGTTTACAAAGGATTTGGCTGGCCTCAGGTTTTGTTTAACGTGCTACCATTCATCTTAACAATTTATTTAGCTTACTCCATGCATAAACGAAAGAAGATTTTATACTACTTAATGGTTATAGACGGTTTAATATTATTCAAAGCGATTTGTGGTATTATAGGAATGCAATTTGTTAAATAATTGATATGTATTCTCAACTCCTGAAAAATTGAATAATAACTACGATAAAATTGCTAAAAATTACGATGTACTGAGTCGCTTGGTATTTGGTAAATCGCAGGTTAATGCGCAAATCAATCAATTAAAATCCATTGGCGATAAAAGTATTGTATTGATTGTTGGCGGCGGTACAGGCTGGATTTTGGAAGAAATCTCAAAGATACATTCTACGGGATTAGAGATAAGTTATGTGGAGATTTCTAAGGAAATGATAACACTTTCTAAAGCTCGAAACTTTGAAGAGAATACAGTCGATTTTGTTAATATTGCTATTGACGATTTTTATACTTCTATAGAATTTGATGTTATTCTAACGCCTTTTTTATTTGATAATTTTAAGTTAGAAAAAGCCGAATTGATTTTTAATAAGCTAAATTCGATGTTAAAAATAGGAGGGTTTTGGCTTTTCGTAGATTTTAATCTATCCAAATCAAAAGGTAAATTGTGGCAACGAGTTTTATTAAATTCGATGTATATTTTCTTTAAAACATTAGGTATTGTAGAAGCATCAAATCTTATCGAGATGACTCCATACTTTTTAAATAGAAAATTTGAAATTGTGCAAGAACAATTCTATTATAATAAATTTATAAAAGCTACCGTATTTAAAAAATAAAATCTCTTTTAATTGAACAAAATTGCACCAGCGATAGTTGCTGCAAACATAGCTGCCATAACAATTCTATCTGCATTAATCCATTGCGCTTTTGTAAGGTTGCTAATGATTTTTTCTTCGGTTTGTACTTTCGACTTTGCAAATCGAAAAACTGATGTGTCTAATTTAATAATCATAGGAAAATGTTTTTTATAGGTATTTTCCATAAGACAAATGTTAAGCCAAAGAATAAAAATTTGTTTAAATGTTAATAACTTACAAATTATTGTTAACGGATTGATTTTTATCTACTTGAAGAACGCTATAAAACCATTTGCTTGAAAAGCGAGCGGTTAGATAATTCCTCAATAATATCATATCGGATAATTTTTTCCTCAGAATTCTACACTATTTTATTGGTTCTTGTGTCGAATTTACTCCATTAAGCTTACTGTGTTTTTTGCCGTACCAATAATAGATGGCTAAACCAATAAATAACCAAACGCCAAGTCTTAACCAAGTTTCCCATGGTAAAAATGCCATCATTATAAGACAAACTAAAATCCCTAAAATTGGGATTAGTGGCACAAATGGAACTCTAAATGGACGTTTCGCATCTGGATCTGTTTTTCTCAGAATGAGAATTCCTACGCAAACCATTAAAAAGGCTAAAAGCGTACCGATGCTTGTCATTTCTCCAACTACATTCATGGGTACAAATGCGGCGAAAATTCCGATGAAGGCACACAACATCATGTTCGATTTCCATGGGGTTTTAAATTTTGGATGCACATCAGAAAAAATCTTCGGTAGCAAACCATCTTTACTAATCGAATAAAACATTCTCGATTGCGCCATTAAATCAATCAAAATTACTGAGGTATAACCGATTAAAATTGCCAAAATTATTCCCTGACTTAACCATGCATAAGGTGTTTTTTCTATTGCGATAGCAACCGGAGCGCCGCTATTTGCAAATTCCTTATAGTTCGCCAATCCCGTCATAACGTGACCAAACAAACCGAATAATACCGTACAAACGAGTAAAGAGCCAATTATTCCAATGGGTAAATCTCTGGAAGGATTTTTAGTTTCCTGTGCGGATGCTGCAACAGCATCGAAACCAATAAATACAAAGAACACTAAACCTGCACCGCGTAATACACCACTCCAGCCGTAATGTCCAAAGGTTCCTGTGTTTTCGGGTATATATGGATGGTAATTTGCCGGGTCGATGTATTGCCAGCCAAGGGCGATGAAAACCAAAACAACACCAACTTTTAGAAAAACGATAATGCCATTTACAATTGCCGAGCCTTTGGTACCACGAATTAAAATTGCGGTCATTAAAACTACAACCAATGCCGCAGGGATATTCACTATTCCACTAACCGTACTTCCATCAGCAAGTTTTGCAGTTTCGAAAGGCGAAAGCGTAAGTTGTGGAGGTAAATAAAGGCCCAGACTGGCTAAAAATCGGGTTAAATATTGCGACCAACTTATAGCAACTGTAGCGCAGCCCACAGAGTATTCTAAAACCAAATCCCAGCCAATAATCCATGCGAAAAGTTCGCCCATTGTTGCATAAGAATAGGTGTAAGCGCTTCCAGCTACTGGAATCATTGAAGCAAATTCTGCATAACATAATGCGGCAAAACCGCAGCCTAGCGCTGCAATAACAAATGATAAAGTAACTGCTGGTCCGGAATGGTTTGCGGCCGCTAGTCCGGTAATAGAGAATAGCCCTGCACCCAGAGTTAAACCAACGCCTATTAATATCAAATTAACAGGACCAAGGGTTCTTTTTAACGAACCTTCGCCTTGTTGATTGGCTTCTGCAACAATACTGGCTATAGATTTTTTCATCTGATAAAATTAAACGCTGCAAAATTATCAAAATATATTAAATCTATGGTGTTTGTATAGTTTTTTTGTTCTCGCTGAAGTGCTTTAAATATCGTTGTTACACCATTTTAGATTGAAATAATAGTAACCTGAATGATATTATCAACACATTCGTCTTTGCGAGGCACGAAGCAATACTTGAACGGCCGTTAGGTTTCTCAAATAATTTGGATTGCTTCATGCCTCGCAATGACGCGGCAGTTAAGGTTTTTTGTGCTGGATTTTTGTCTCGTAAGTCTAAAAGGATTTTCGCAGAAATTAAGATGTTTTTATCGATTTTTTACTGTGAATTACTTGTAAAGTCCTAAGTAATTTAAACCTGATTGAGCCAAATAGCTCCCGATTTTTCATCGGGACTATAGGCGAAAAGCAGGACTATCTTGGCCAAAGAACCGCAGGTTTTGCTTTTCAAAAAAGGTTAAAATCCAACTATTATAATAATCACATTATCGATTTTTTACTGTGAATTACTTGTAAAGTCCTGAGTAATTTAAACCTGATTGAGCCAAATAGCTCCCGATTTTTCATCGGGACTATAGGCGAAAAGGAGGACTATCTTGGCCGAAGAACCGCCGGTTTTGCTTTTCAAAAAACGGTAAAATATATCAATTTATCTTCATTAAAATTATTTATGTAAATTATTCAAAAAATTAGTAATCTGATTTACAGTTAGTTGTTTGTAAACTTTAAATTATTTTAGTACTATGTAATGCATAGTATTATAAAAATAATATATCTTTGTTTTATGATAGCAGAAAATACGCAAACACAAATGCGGAAAGGAATTCTGGAATACTGTGTTTTATCAATTATAGCAAGAGGAGAAATTTATGCCTCGGATATTATTGCTGAATTAAAATCGGCAAAACTGCTTGTTGTTGAGGGAACATTGTATCCATTATTAACCAGGCTTAAAAACAATGGTTTATTAAGCTACAACTGGGTAGAATCTACCTCGGGTCCGCCACGGAAATATTATACTTTAACAGAAGATGGTAAAAGCATTTTATCTCAATTAGATCAAACCTGGCAAGAGTTGGCTTATGCTGTAGGTATATCACAAACAGGAGCTAATTCGTAACAATTTATAACCGCAAAGAAATGGAAAAGACCATCATCATAAATATTGGCAACACAATTATTCATATTGAAGAAAGTGCCTACGAGCTTTTAAAGGCTTATTTAAACGAAGTGAAACACTATTTTGTAAATCATGCTGATGATTTGGAAATTGTTACCGATATCGAAAATCGAATTGCAGAATTATTAACCGAGCAATTAGAAGAACAGAAAAAACAGGTTGTGGATGCTGCCAATGTTAATTTTGTTATCGGCCAAATGGGGCGTGTGCAGGATTTTGACACGATTGAAGATGAGGAAAGCGAGCCTGTTGTAAACACAAACTATCAAGCTCAACCGGTAGATAAAAAATTGTACCGCGATATGGATGAGCGTGTAATTGCTGGTGTATGTGCCGGTGTTGCTCATTATTTAGATTTCGATGTGAAATGGATTCGTTTAGCTACTCTTTTGACAATTTTACTTGGTGGAACTGGTCTTTTGGTTTATGCGTTGCTTTGGATAATTATGCCAAAAGCTAAATCGAGATTAGAAAAAATGGAGATGAAAGGCGAACCCGCCAATCTACAGGGATTTCAAAAAAACCTTGATGAAGAATTGCAGGCAGTAAAAGAACGTTTATCTGAAGCCAACAAACATGCACAGCCAATTTTCGCACAGGTGGGTACTTTTATTGGTGAGTTTTTCGAATGGCTGGGTCGTTTTGTTTCAGGTACCGGAAAAGTAATATTTAAGGTTATTGCCATTGTTATTATTGTATTTGGAGCATTATTTTTACTTTCATTAATTATCGGAGCGGCTGCATTTCAAGGTTTTTGGGATGAAAGTATTTATGAATATTTCCCGTTTTCTATAGTTAATGAAGGAAACCGTGGTGTGATTGTTTTAAGTGCATTTATTGTATGTTTCATCCCCATTTTAGCGCTTGTTCTCTTTTCTATTCGTGTTGCTTTTAGTAAACAAGCTATAAATAAAACACTTTCGTTCGCCTTATTAATTATCTGGTTGGCTGGCGTTGCCACCGTGGGTTATCAAGCGGCGAAAATTTCATCAGAGTTTAAGCAGCATGCAGAACTTACTCAAACAGATGATTTAAAAACGCTACCCACTTACATTATTGATATCGATAAAAGTAAATTTTTTAGTAAGGAAGATAGCATTGCCTACCACATCAACGGAAACGAAAAAAATAAAATTGTGGTTGATGATTTTGAAGATGGACCGTTCGTTTCGCCTAACAATGTTCGCATCATCATTAATAAAAGCGAAACAACTTCATCTCGTATTGTTCAGAAATATGAATCGCAGGGAAAAACTTTCCCGAGTGCGTTGCAGAATGCTCAAAATATAAGCTACAGCTATATTACAAAAGATGAATCATTAGTTTTCAATCCTCGCTTTCAACTAAAAAAAGGTAGCATTTGGCGCAATCAGGAGGTTTACATTTACCTCGAAGTTCCTGTTGGAACAAAGCTGATTATTAAACAAGATGCTTACAGATATATTAACAATTATGGAACCTGGGATTGTGCTGATAAAGAAAATGATTCTAACGATTCCACTGCCTGGATAATGACAGAAGAGGGTTTGAAATGCATTGCACAATTAAAAGAAGATGCTATAAAGAAGAAGAAGCTACAACAAGAACTGCTTGATTTGGAATTTTTGAAGAAAAACAGGTCAACTGATTCCGTTTATCAGGATTCAGTATCTACCAGAATTAGAGAAGTTGAGCAAGAGTTGGGTATTAATATTGAAGAAAACTAACTTTTATACCTTTGAAGTTTAATCTGCGCATCGCATTAAACTTCAAAGGTCAAATTTAAAAAACCATGAAAACATTATTTATGCTAATTGCATGCCTTTTGGTGTGTGGGGTTTCCTTTGCCCAAAAATTTAATAAACTTTCGGGTAAAGTTGTAGATGAAAAAGGTTTGGGCTTGCCGTTTGCAGTAGTAAAAATTTTAAATTCTCCTGATACAACGGTAGTAAAAAGCGGTGCTGCCAATGTAAACGGAGAATTTATTTTCGAAGACCTAAAACCAGGTAATTACCAAATGCAAGTTTCTATGATTGGATACAAAATCAAAAAGACTGCTGTGTTTAATCTCAATGCGGATGTTAAAATTCCTGATATTTTGATGGAAACGGATGCCAAACAACTTAAGGATGTTAGTATTCAGGGTCGCAAACCTTACATAGAGCATCAAATGGATAAAACGGTTGTAAATGTAGAAAATAGTATTGTTTCATCGGGAAGTACTGCTTTAGAAGTATTGGAAAAGGCACCGGGTGTTCAAATAGACAGGCAAAGCGAACAGATAAAACTCAACAATAAATCAGGCGTAACCATTATGATTGATGGGAAAACCAATTTTCTTTCGGGTGCTGATGTTACTACTTTATTAAGCAACATGAGTAGCGATCAAATTGCAACCATCGAACTTATAACCAATCCTTCATCAAAATACGATGCATCAGGTAATGCCGGAATTATCAACATCAAGTTAAAAAGAAACAAAGCTTTTGGTACAAACGGAACTGTTTCATTGAACGGCGGACAAGGTATTATGCCAGATTCACCGAAAGATTTGGCAAGAGCAGGCATTAATCTAAACCTAAATCATAGAGATGGTAAGTGGAATATTTTTGGAAATGGAGCTTTGGCCAGAAAAGCAAGTTTTAACAATACCTTTCTCACAAGAACTACTTTTGCTAATGGTTTAGCAAGCGATTTTACTCAAAATTTTGACAGAAAAAATAAAGGAGTTGGCTTCCAGGGAAAGTTGGGTGCAGATTATTATGCATCGGAAACGACTGTTTTTGGTGTAATGGTTGATGCGAATACCGTAAATACCGATCTTGTAAATTTCAGCAATACATCGATAAAAGAAGTACAATCGAACGTATCGAGCAACAATTCGGTATTGCAAGATGCTTTTTCTAAATCACCTGCAAATAACTTAACGGCTAATTTTAATGTTAAGCACGATTTCGATAAAGCTGGTAAAAACATCTCATTTGATGTTGATTATTCAAATTTCAACAATAAAAAAAATGAAGAATTTAATGCCAGATATTTAAACCATGCAGGGCAGCAAACCAACGCTACTTTATTAAGAAATACTACAGATGCTAACATAGATATATTTGCCGCAAAAACTGATTTAGTTCTACTCATCAATAAAACAATGAAGTTTGAAGCCGGATTAAAAAGCAGTTACGTGGTAACACATAATGATTTTTTGTCAGAACAATTTATAGCCGATATGTGGCAAAATGATTTAAACAAATCGAACAATTTCGTTTACAAAGAGAACATAAATGCGGCCTATTTTAATTTTGGTAAAGAATGGAAGGTTTGGCAAATTCAATTCGGTTTAAGGGCAGAGCATACACACTCAAACGGAAACTCTGTTACTGCAAATAAAGAAGTAGATAGGAATTACCTTTCCTTGTTTCCTACTGCATTTTTAAATCAGAAACTGAATGAGAATAACAACATTAAGTATTCGTATAGTCGCCGGGTTGACCGACCAAATTACCAGCAATTAAATCCGTTTGCATTTTATATGGACCCATATGCTATCGACCAAGGAAATCCATACTTAAAACCTCAATTTACTGATAATTATGAAATTGGTTATAGCCATAAAGAAGTTTCGCTTTCGGTAAATTATGCTAATACGAAGGATTTAATCACTCAAATTTCTCAGCAAGATGAAGTAACCCGAATAGTTAGCGTAATCAGGCAGAATTTAGGCAGAGCGCAAAACTATTCTGCAAACCTATATTTTCCTGTAAAAATTACTAAATGGTGGAATATGCAAAACAATGCGAGTTTGTACTATAACAAATTTACCGATGCAAACATAGAAGGTGCAGCCTACAGTGCAAGTAAACTGGCGTATAATTTCAATACCTCCCAAACATTTATTTTACCTAAAAGCATCACTGTAGAAATAAGTTTTTGGTACGAATCGCCAAAGGTTTCCGGTGTAGAGCAAACAACCATTCCGCAATATGCTTTAAATGCCGGAATACAAAAAAGTATGTTAAACAAAAAGCTTAAGTTAAGGCTAAATATGGATGATATTCTGCTTACCAATTACTGGAAAGGGGCACTTGATTACCAAAACGTAAATTTAAGGGTTACAAACCGTTACACCAGCAGACGGGCAAATTTTAGCGTGAGTTATGGTTTTGGTAACCAAAATGTGAAATCAGCAAGATCTAGAAATACTGCAACCGATGATATAAAAGGCAGGGCTGGAGGTTAGGGTATAGTCTTAGTTGTCAGTCTGAGTTTATCAAAGACAAGATATAGTACTTCGACAAGCTCAGAATGACAAGAGCTCTAAATTTTGCTTTCTATTTTAACCTCACCCTATGAAAGAAGGTATTTATTGTATTGACATTGCATCCCCTCTCCTTGAAGAGAGGGAAACAGAAATTGTGGTTTGAACCAATCTGTGTAACTCGTATATCCATTAAATCCCTCTCTTAGGAGAGGGGTAGCACAGCATGAGTTAAACCAAAATTTTGATAGGGTGAGGTTAAAATTATGTATTGCTCATAGATAATTATTAAACGTCATATCTTATTTGGTGGAATAAGATAAGTGTAAACAAAATAACTTTCTGTAAGTAAGGCTTTGGGATTTTTAGTGTATATATACATAATAGGTTTTATGATTTAAAATGTTTTATGTTGTTAATTAGACATAAAAATATAGCCGAATGGCATACTTTTGCCTTGATAATATTTATGGTATTATGATGAATAAAGACCGTTGTTTAAAGCCCGCGACTGATGAAGAATGCAAAAAAGCATGGCTCGCTTTGCAAGATACTCTCGACGTTGTTGGAGGCAAATGGAAATTAGTTTTGATAGCCATTTTAAGGGGTGGTAAACTGAAGTTTCGCGAATTATCCAGAGAAGCTGATATATCTCCAAGAATTTTATCAAGGGAATTAAAGGATCTTGAAATCAACGGTTTGGTTACCAGAACTGTGTTAAACACTCGACCAATCTCCGTCGAATACGAATTAACGCCTTATAGCCAAACGCTCTCAGAAATGATAGTCTCCATGCACGAATGGGGGAAACAGCATCGTCAAAGAATCAAAGAACAATAATTTTTAATCCTACTTTTTAGTTTGCGTCACCCTGAAATAAATTCAACAAGACGTGTCGTACAAGCATTACGGCGATAAAACAGCATATATTAAGTTTAAACATCGAACCCAGGTTACAAAGATTTCTCAATCATTTTCGGAATTACATTCATACTTCTTCTGTGCTTTCTGTGTTTCTGTGGCAATTTTATTTTTTCCTGAAAACGTTAGTTCAGTAATTCTTTTGGTGTTTCAGCCCTGCTTTCCATTTCAAGCCCAATGAAGAATTGGGGCTTTCCATTTCAATCACGTTTATTTAACAAAGGTAAGTCGCTTTTCGGGCATTGCCGTCAGATCCATTGGAACGTAGCGGAACTACAATCTTCATACGGCCAATTAAAAAGATTTCTCGGCTACGCTCGAAATGACGTCATATATTCCCGTCATCTCGATTGGAGCGCAGCGGAATAGAGCGGTCTTTGACCAATAGTTTTCCTAATTACTAACCTGAATACGATTATTAATTTTCCTTCAACTTATTAATAAGCTACATTTTTTAGTTTACGTCACCCTGAATTATTTCCCAATCTTTTTCGCAGTGAAGATGCTGAAATAAATTCAGCAAGACGTGTCGTAAAACAATACGGCAATAAAACAGTAACTATTAAATTTATACAAATGCCTCAAAAATCGAAGTTGGGTTCCAATACTCGCGATAGTTTTCAATTTGCTCTCCTCTTATCGAAATACGACCCACATAGATTTGTTGGTATAACTTGCCAGTAGCAATTACTTTGGCACTGCCTTCAAATTCTACAAATACCGTGTTTCGGTCGGATGTATGGAAGAAATTGAAATTTGTGAAAGCCCAATCAGTTGCCCCTTTAATTACGTTTGTAATGTATTCGGTAATTGCTTCGTTTCCACTTACTGTTTTTGCATATGGCGCTGGTGCAAAAGGAAATTCCTGAACCGCATCTTCAGTAAATATTTTAGCGTATTCTTCCTTGTTCATTTCCGGGTTTGTAAAATAAGATAAGTGCTTACGAAATAAACTTTCGGCATGCGAAACCTTATTATTGTTATTGTATGTGTTCATAATTTTGCTGTTAATTAATAAATTCTGTGTTGTTAATTAGATGCAAAAATATGTTAGAACAAAGGCACTCATACTATGGGTTACATTTGAGATACCGATAACATTTAGGATACCATGGTAAATAAAACTGTGGAGTAAGACGGTAGAGTATGAAGTTAGGCTTTGAATTGGGTATTATCTAGTTGTCAGTTTGAGCTTGTCGAAGACCTATGATAAAATACTTCAACATCCTAAGTATGATATAGGATAAAAAAAATACTGTGAAAAATTTAGCATCAATACGTAGGGCATTTCTACTCACTAGACAATAAATTGCTATATCACCCTTTTACTTTATATTTGATTAATAATCACCGACTTCTTAGCTCAGCTGGTAGAGCAACAGACTCTTAATCTGTGGGTCCAGGGTTCGAACCCCTGAGGGGTCACTGAAAACAAGGTTAAAAAACACTAAATCGATGTAAATCAAATGATTACTGTTTTTTTTTGAAAGACATAAAAGACCTAATATGTGCATTAAATCGCATATAAAAGGTGCGTCATTCGGTGAGTCATTTAAAATTCTTAAATGACTCACCGAATCCCTTGTAACCAATTGTTAATCAAGTAGTTCATAGAGTGAACATCTTGTCGTTTTTAGACTGTAAGGCTAACTTTGTTAACCTTATTTCAGTTATATGAAAACTAATTTCAGTTTGCTCTTTTATGTGAAGAGACCAAAGAATCAACAAAAGAGAATTGTTCCGGTTTATGTGCGCATAACGGTTTCGGGACAACGTTCCGAAACAACTACCGGTGTTAATTGTGATCTCGACCGCTGGAATTCTAAAACAGGTCGCCAGACCGGGAACAAAGAAGAAGTGAAAATCTTCAATGCATACCTTGACAATCTTCAGTCAGATATTTATAAGGCTCATAAGAATCTTTCGGAGTCATCTGGGGAAATTACAGCAGAAAGTATTAGGTGTAAGTGGTTGGGGATTGAAACGGAAATTCACACCATAGCGGAGGCTATTCAGCTTCATAATCAGAAGATGGAGGCTTTAATTGGGAATGGTTATGCCTTAGGAACCCTCAAAAGATTTCAGGTATTGGAGCGTCACGTTTTAGCATTTCTTGAAAAGAAATATCGTACCAAAGACATGAACATTAAGAAAATCAATCGTCCTTTTGTAAATGACTTTGAATTCTTTCTGAGAACGGAAAATAAATGTTCTGGTAATACTGCTGCAAAATACCTAAAGAATTTTGGGAAGATTCTCCGAATCACTTTGGCATCAGGATGGATTGATAGAGATCCAATGTTTGGTTTTAAGATAAAGATGAAACCCGTCGAACGCCCTTTTTTGTCACAAGAAGAACTTAATAGCTTGGCCAGAAAAGAATTTTCTACTGAAAGGCTTTCTCAAGTCAGGGATGTTTTTCTTTTTTGTTGTCTTACCGGACTCGCATACTCAGACGTAGAAAAACTAAGTTTATCAAATATCCAGATAGGAATCGACGGTAGCAGCTGGATTTATACCAACAGGACAAAAACAGGTGTACGCTCTGCCGTTCCTTTACTAGCTTCGGCTGTTGTAATATTGGACAGATATAAAGATAATCCCTATTGTGCAAGTAAAGGTAGGGTACTACCAGTATCAAGTAACCAGAAGATGAATGAGTATCTGAAAGAGATTGCAATTCTCTGTGGAATTGAAAAACACTTGAGTTCCCATATCGCAAGGCACACTTTTGCAACAACGGTAACTTTACTAAATGGAGTTCCGATCGAAAGCGTTTCGAAAATGCTAGGACATACTAATATTAAAACAACTCAAATTTATGCCAAGGTCTTAGATATCAAGGTGAGCGCAGACATGGCGTTATTGAAGGAAAAATTTTTTATTATCCAATAGTCAAAATAGCGTAGCTTTTAAGTAATGTTAGAACAATTCTTTTAAACTGATTGTTAATCGGAGGGTCGCTTGTTCGAGTCAAGCAACTAGGTCTGATAATCAATTATTTAGTCCCCATTCCGTCCGAGTGGGGCTTTTTATTTACAATAAAAATTATATTTTTTTTGATTCTCATAGCTAAACTCATTGTACTCTTCGCTTTCAGATTTGCAAATTATAACATGACAGCCCAACCTTATTTGCACAAGTGTTTATCGCCTTTTCACCTAGAGTCAATCCGCGAAAAATCGAACTTTTATGAACATTGTGAAGCGGTAGTAAATTTTGAAAAAGTGGTAATGAACAAAATTGAGGGGCAGTATAGGAAAAAGAAATTATTATAAGTGTTTTCAGTATCGGGTTGATGACTAGCTATACTAGGAGAGACACCTAATCTAAATGAAAAATTAAATCAAGAGAATTTTTATAAATTTTTTGTTTAAATGTATTAAAATTAGAAGTTGATGACCCGTGAGTTTTCACTTAAAGCGTAGGTAGTACTTCTACCCCCACCAGCTTCCTTAATTAAAATTCTCCGTTCAATCAAATCTGCTATATCCCGTCCTGCTGTATCTTGAGAGCATTTTGTTATTTTCGCCCATTTTGAGGAATTAAGCTTTCCATCAAAGCCATCTAACAGTTTATTCAACATATGTCTTTGTCTATCATTGATATTCGTAGTAGCAGGATTTTCCCAGAACTTAGCTTTTTGAATTACATTCGCCAATGTTTGGCCTGTATTAGACAAAGCTCTATCATAACAGGAAAGAAACCATTCTAACCATTCAGTTATATCCAAATCTCCTTTTTGTGTTTTCTCAAGCATGTCATAATACGTATTTCGCTCTACTCTTATTTGAGAGGACATACTGTAAAACCGTTGTGCACTCTCATCTGCTCGTGCCAGTTGCATATCTGTAATAGCCCGTGCAATACGGCCATTACCATCATCAAATGGGTGGACCGTAACAAACCATAGATGAGCTATACCTGCTTTTAAAACTGGATCAATATCAACGGTAGAATTGAACCAAGTTAGAAAGTGCTTCATTGCTTGCTCGAGGAGTTCGGCGTCCGGTGCTTGGTAGTGCACTGTTTCCCTCCCCATTGCGCCGGAAATTACCTGCATAGGATCATCTTTTGAATTATTCCGCCAATTACCTACTACAATTTTATACATACCGCTTCTGCCTGTGGGGAAGAGTGCTGCATGCCATCCAAACAATCGCTCGTCGCCAAGGGCTGAGTTATAACGCTGAGTAGCATCCAGCATCATTTCAACTACGCCATCAACGTTTCTGTCTGAGGGAACAAGTCCGGCGACTTCCATTCCTAACCGCCTGGCGATGGATGAACGTACCTGGTCAGCGTTAAGAATTTCCCCTTCAATTTCACTCGACTTCAAAACATCTTGAGTAAGTGTTTGTAGGGTAGCTTCTTCTTTTAGGCTAAAGCCTAGCCCCTCCATTTTGCCCAATAACCTACCTTGCTTATGCCTTACCGACGTAAGCAATTTTGAGAGTGCCTTATCATCCCAAGTAAACTTTGGCCAAGCCTTATATTGGTGTATGTACATTATATTCTCCGCAAGATATGCGGTAAATATAGCTTGTTTTCTCCGCATAAGCAAATGTAATCTAACGAAAAAATGCGGAGATTAAGCGGGCTAATCTCCGCAGGTGTTGAGATTATTTGTTATTACCCGGCTTCTAATTTATACGTCATACCTCAATCACTTCATTACTGATATCAAATAGAGTCAATAAAATCGTAGGTAGGAATTTAGGTTATGTGGTTTTATCCGACAAGCTATAGTAGGACTATACACACTTATCCATAATTGTTCCGGGGCAGAGAGCATCATATGTTTAATGAGATTCGGGTATCTTTTTAGGGAGTGGTTGGAGTCATTAGTCCTAACGGAGCGTTTCCTCCGCCGTATAAGTAGTCCATGAAATCTCAAAAGATCATAAAGCTGGTCTCTCCCCATCTTTATATTATGCTTTTCCATTTCCAGAGAAGCATGTATAGCAGTTTCCTTGTTCCCAAAAACGGAACTGCTGTACGGAATTCAGCCACCAAGGCTAATACCACCATGTGGGAAATATCAGTTTTTATCGCTGTTTTCTGCGCCAAATAATAAGCCTTGGCGGCTTACACCAAACAGTGCACAAAGTTCAATCAGACGCTTATCCGGTAGTTTTTGCTGCATTCCTAAGACCGTTTGGTACCACGCTTTTTTCTAATATTGATCTTAAGTTCGCTTTCCGCAACCTCAATCATAGTCTCTAATCCAACATTTCTTAGCTGGGCATCAGCCAAAGCATTTGTTAGCTCATCGATCTTTTTCTTAAGAAGTTTTGTCTCCTGGTTTTCGTCCATCGCTGAAAGTACATTAGATGCTTTTGAATGTACCAAGATAGCTAAATTATGCTTATCGAGCCAATTTCCTATAGTACTTGGGGGCAAACCATATTTACGGCCAGCAGTCCGCTTACTAAGCATACCAGAATTAACTTCGCATACGATTTTCTCTTTAACATCCTCACCTAATCGCCTCCAAGGTTTCCTGGTTGCAATTTTTGTCTTGTCTTTACTTTTTGTTGCCATTTTGCTGTTTTTAATGACAAGCTATAGCAGGACGAGACAAAGATACTCAATGATGTAATTCTAGATTTTGAGTACAGGAAAATAAAATCAGACTGTGAAAGAAATATCCTCATTCTTGAAAATAGACTCATCGATTTATCTAGGGGAAAAGAGAGTATTGGTGAATTAATCGGAAAAGCGACTGGATTGCTGAAAAACCTTAATGAAACATATATAGAGGAGGATTCTGAAGGAAAAAGGCGGTTAATTAGTTCGATCTACCCCCAAAAAACTCACTTTTGACGGAACACAACATCGAACTGTTCGAATGAATGAGGCTGTGCGCGTTCTAGGTACTTTAAAGGCCGTTTTTGAGGGTAAAAAAAAGGGGCAAACCAAACAAAAATTTGATTTGCCCACTATGGTAGGGTCAATCCGCGGAAGTTCGACCTTTTTTGAGCATTGTGAAGCGATAGTTAATTTTGATAAAGTATTGACGAATAAGATTGAAGGGCAGTACAGGAAAAAGAAATTATTGTATTGAAATAAATTTTTCTGGATTTATTTTCTTGGGTTTGCTTTAATCTTTACTTCCGTCTTGGGCTTCTACAAATTCACAGGTGCTTAGAAAAATTTCGGTGTGGGTGAAATCGTAGATTTTAAGTTTTAAGATGATGAGCTGGTATTGAAGGGGAAGCAGGGTTCCCCATTTTGAAAACTCCATTACTGCGGGATTGCTTTCCAGCATACTTATTAATGCGGAGTCTATATGTTCTGTTGATGCTTTGAGTTTTTTTAGCATCGCTTTGACTTCGGCAGGGTTTGCTTTGAAGTTAAAACTACTCTCATGATCGTTATAATCTGCCGTAATCCCCTGAAGTCTGAGCAGGAAATCTATGCTTTTGTTGATTTTAGTGCCTTGAAAGGAATAAAATATGGTTTCAGCATGTTTGGCTACAAGTGGGCGCTGCGTTGCTATTTCTGTTATGGGATAACATTTAAAGTCTAGTCTTAAGAGTCTTAATGCTTCCGCTGCCTCCTCGTTGAGCTCCTGGTATTCTTGTTGGCAGGAAAGGACATCAAGCATCTTTTCTCTGATCTTTGGATGCACTTCTCCGCCTGTACCGAAAAACATGGGTTTTTTGCCGTCTTTTGCCGGAATAACAAATATCTTCTTTGCCTTGTAGTCGATCTCTAATATCTTCCAGATTCTTGCTGCCAGAAGTATGTTTTCGTCTATCTGGAAAGCGGACATTAACGGGAGCTCGCCTATTGTTTTGTCGTGGTGGATGATTTTGAAGCTGGGATCTGAGCGGAAGACGCTATAGAAGTCTTTATTATTAACTGTCCATTCGCCTTCTACGCCAACAATCAATTCACCTCCGATCAGCTCTAGTTGTTCTTTTTCAACTAGTGTTTGGATGACATCATCCATTTCGGCTTCCTGGATGTGCTCAAAAGCATAGTTTTCTTTGATATGTTTTTTTAGCTGCTGAGGTGTTCTGCCGTTGGTTTGTTTAATTATCGAGAGCATCTGGTGAAGCAAAATATCGTAGGGTTTTTCTGAGGCGAGAACAGGTTCTATAAATTCGTCCCTGAAAAGTAATAAACAGGCAAGTGACTGTAACAGGTTCCATTGGTCTGTAGCGTAGAATATCAGGCTGCTTTTTTCGCCTTCACGCCGTCCGCTCCGGCCTACTCTTTGGATAAGGGAAGATATGGAATGTGCTGCATCGATCTGTACTACTTTTTCAACTGAGCCGATATCGATGCCCAGTTCCAGGGTCGAGGTGCATGAAATGCTGAATGGATAACGTTTGTTGTTTTTTGCAAACTGTTCGATATATTCTCGTAGTTCTCTATCGATGGAGGAGTGGTGGGAAAAGTAATAGCTATGGCCTTTGAGCCGGTCTGATATTTTTTTAAGTTTGACTGATACCTCTTCTGCTCTGCCACGGCTGTTTGGGAAAATGAGTACCTTATTGTCTTTTACCTCTAAATAAAGGTCTTTCATGAGCTCAATTGGAAGCTCAGCACCTTCCATTTTGAAATATCGAAATGAAACCTCCATCTCTTTGGGGGCTTTGTCTCTAAGCAATGTTGTCCCTTCTGCATCTCCGGTCAATTTCTTTGTCTCTGCTATCGCTCCGATCGTAGCAGATAGTCCGATTACCCGAAACTTGGAAGTGTGAAAGCTGGATAGTCGGGAAAGGAGTGAGGCCAGCTGCATGCCCCGGTCAGTTCCGATAAAGGAATGGATCTCGTCGATAACCACAAACTGTAAGCTGCTGAACAATTTTATTGCGTTCTGCTCCTTATTAACCAGCATCGCCTCGATCGATTCCGGCGTGATAAGCACTACGCCATCGGGGTTTTTAAGCAGGTTTTCTTTTGCTGATTTTTTGGCTTCCCCGTGCCATTTGGTTACCGGTAGATCCAGGTATTCGCAAAGCTCTTCGACTCTATTGAACTGATCGTTGATAAGTGCTATCAGCGGGGAGATGTAAAGAATTTTGACGCCCGGTTTGTTAAAGTCGATTTTAGAGAGCATCGGCAGGAAAGCAGCCTCTGTTTTTCCCGAGGCGGTGCGTGAAGAGAGGATCACGTTTTTCTCGCTTTCCATGATATGCTTGATGGCATGCTTCTGGATGGCGCGTAGCTCTTCCCACCGTTTATCGCGTATGTATCTTCGAATTGGCTCTGATAGCAGCTCAATCATAGTTCTTCGATATCATCCAAACTCATTTCAACCGGACGTTCATCCTTTACCTGCAAATCGCCAAATAATTGCTGTTTATCTATTTCAGGATTCTGCCTTAAAAGGCTCAGGATATTCAGAAAGTCCCGGATAACTTCTCTCGGGGTCAGGAATTCTTCAGCGCCTGGTTTATTGAAAAGCTCCTCCATGAACTGGTGGATATCCCTCTCATCTATTGCAATATTGGTACTGAAGTTAAAATCAAAGATTTCCTTGAGGTTTTTCAGCAGCACAAAGATCTCATTATGGTCCAGTGGCAATAATCTGATCACTGGTTGCGCAAAATCTCTGATTTCGGCTGTTTCAAATTTGTTGGTTTCTAGTCTTGACCTGAGGGCCCGGTAGCTGAAGAGGCCCCGGCGTTCGTTTTCCAGTACCTCTTTGGTTCCGGCCAGATTAAAAAATAAGTTGTTTACTTTTCCTTGAAAACAGTCGTTGTATATCGTAAGGATTTTTTCGTAGTTCTTTTCCCTCATCGTGGAAGTCGAGATCTTATAGAGGTTTATAGCCTCATCCAGGTTGATCATAAAGCCACTATATCCCATGCTCACAAAAAGTTTACAGAAGTTCTTGAGCATATCATAGTAATTCAGGTCATTAATAACCTCTCTTACATCCAGGTCTGCTCTGGCCTCAGTCTTGGTGCGGTATTCTCCTTTGAGCCATTTTAGTGCATTTCTCTTTAACCCGTCTTTACCTGTAATGTAGCCCTTATAATATTTTAATATCACCAGGCCAAAGTCAAATCCGCCGACTTCTGTAATGGTGTTAATGGTTTTCATGATCTTTTGCTCCACAAGTGGCAAATGCTCTTCTTTCCTGATATCCATCAGGCTAATGTTTTGCTCTGTTGCTGTTTCACCGAGCATTTGCTCAATCCATTTTTCAAGCAGGGTAGGCAGGGCCCCGCCTTCAGGCATGGTTTGTATGGATATATTGTCCATGATAGCGGAATAAAGCGCGACGCCTTTGCCGTCATTGGAATACAGGCGGTTATCCGGGGTAAAGTCGGCGTTCGCTACCACGAATTTTTGTTTTAATGCAACAGTATTTAAAAGGTGTAGCATAAAGGATTTGCCGGAACCAAAATCGCCAATCCAGAACTTGAACATGCTGTGTCCATTTTTAACGTCACTAAGCGCCTGCAAGAATGCATCTACCTCAGCAGAGCGCCCTACGGTAATGTGTTGAAGGCCAATCTTGGGAACTACTCCGCCTGTAAGGGAATTTATGATGGCTGTAGCCTCCCTTGGTTTTAATCCAGTAATCATATGTCTTTTATTTGAGCGTAATAATCTTTATTGATGTAGTAATGACTTCCTTCTTGCTCAATGAGCAGGTCGTCAATTAGTTCGTAGCAGTTTTCGTTGAGGTTATTAATCAACACGCTGCTCATTGTGCCCGTTGAGATACAGTAATCATTTATCAGCTGACTTTCCAAAGTAAAATCGTTTTTTTCAAACAGTTCCAGTAAACCGGCCTCTATTCCCTTGAAATCTATTTTATAACCGGTGTTATTTTTTGCCGTATTGTTTAAGGCTTCTGCTGACTTCGCTTCCGGTGTGTGGATACCGGCTGGTTTTTGTTCCTCCGGATCCTCATCGCTCAAGAATTCCCCAAGCAGTCCGACCGTTCCTGAAAATTCACTTTGGACTTTTTGGATTGCATTTTCATCGAGTTTGATTTTTTTTCTAATGGGCTCATAAAAATCTTTGACTTCCATCAGGACCTCGCTAATTGATATCTCCCTTTTGATAACTTTCAGCAATACGCCAAGGAAGCGCGTTTCGCTCGCAGGTTCCTTGAAGAGTTTCTTCGACATGGATTTAGGCATCTCCTTGAATCCCAGTTTTAGTGCAGATACATTTTGCGCCGCATACTTTAGAAAATATTCTATGCTAAGCTGTTTATCCAGCTCGCAGAGAAACCTGGAAAGCTCGAGGTATATCTGCTCTAGAGATGGGTTGCTGTTGTTGAGTTTAATTATATCTTCGGCGTGGGCAATGAACCTTTGTTTGCCTGTTTTCTGGTAATGGTCTTGGTCTTGGTCCAGGATAAGGGTAGATTTCCAACGGGTTGGATGGATGGTGTACAGCGCTTTCTCGGTCTGTTCATCTAATGGAGTAATATTTGAGGAAAGCTCGTTGAGCGCTTCTTCAATATGGATGGTAATGTGCTCCTTTACTGCTTCTTGTACCGCTGCATGCGTGTATTGACGCTCAAATCCAGAAAGCTTTTTAAAATGATAATGCGCCCGCAGAAGTTGCTCGCAGTATTTTAGGATGTATCCATAGAGACCATTTGAACCGTATTTCATTTCATAGTTATAATTTGAACTATTCAAATGGTAACGGCGTTCTTTTCTGGCAATTAGGTCGAGGATGAGATCAAATTCTACCTTCTGACTTAGATTTTTTCTCTTGTATGCTTCTTGCAAAACCTTTACCGAACGGATATAGAGTTTAACAAGTTCTGCCCCGCAGAAGGGAATACTCACAAATGCGTTGGATGGAAGGCTGATTTTTTCAAGAATATCCATATCCGCTTTGCTAAGCTTAAGTTTATCACGGTAACGGCTGCGCCAGTCCCAAGACATATAGGAGATTTCTGTTGTTATTCTGTTTTCTAGTCTGGTTATCCCCTGAGTATAGGAAGCCTGATGCATTTTCTCCAGTAAAAATCTCATTGCATAACTTCTCGTTCTGGGATATGCAGCGGATAGCCGGTCTATCAGCTTTTCCAGTTTTACAATGTCCCTATGGGATTCATATTCCTGTAATAAGTCGAACAGAAGAATAAAGTAGTAGTTGCTGTTTCCCAGGGTATCAATGCAATTACCTTGAAGAAATTCCTGTTTGAAGGTACCGTAAAATTCCTTTTGCTCACTACTAGCCTGATTGAGGTCTGAAAATGAATAGATATACCGATGTGGCCAGCTTGGAATCACCAGATCCAGTCGAAAAGAAAGCTTTTCTTGATCGATTGGTTCATTGTCTTCATCAATTTCAATTACCTCGTCAATAAGGCTATCGCGCCTTTCCCAAATATCCTCCATTTCGTTTTGCTCTAAACTGAAACTGTCTGTTTCCTCTGTTTTTTCTGAATGTATTTCATTTTTAGAATAAATAAAACTTTGTTCTGGCTGCTTCGCGTTTTCCCGCTTTGCCTCCAAGTTTTGTGCTTGGTTAATTTCTTCTCCCACAATCTCTATTTCCCTTGGGTTTTCCGGGTCTTGTTTATTCGTAGTCGTATCTACTTGATCGACTAAACTTTGAGTGTCAACTTTTTCTTGGGCTAGGGGAGGGTTCCAGTTAACAGGAATGGTTTTTTCTTGGTTTATTTCTAGTATCTGCGCAGATTGTGTATTTATTTTTTCAATGAGACCGGAAATTAGTTGAGCTATTACGTAACGGTTGTCCGCTTTGTTCTCTTTTTCGTTCGAATTTTCTATTTCGGTTGCTATTCCTGGATTTGATCTATCAATAGCCGCTGACGTGATATCTAGTGCCTGTGAGTTTGAGCACGGATAATTAATTATCGGGAGCAGGGTTTCTGTGCTTGCTATTGTTTTACCTGATTGCGCTATCTTCAAAGAGCTGTATGAAAGAGTGGGTGCTTTATCCGGGGAAGGAATGATTGCCACATTTTTATCAATCATGACATTGTTTATCTTCCTGTTTGTTATCTTAGGGGAAGATTTTTTGACAGAATTTTTAAATAGCATTTGAGAAATGACCTGCGCGTAATTAGACAAACCGGCAAAAAAAGCCGAAACATTTGTATATATTTCTACTATTTTTTTTCTAGCCTTTGGCGTGGTTAAAAAAACGATAGTCAGGCCGATGCATAAGAGATAAAAACCGATCATTAGATGTAGGCAATATATTGAATGTTTTTAAGATTCTTTTACGGGAACCTGCAATTTCTATGTTTTTGCAGGTTTGTTTTTTATTTAGGTATTTTTTCTGCCAATTGACTGAATAGCCGGCGCTTTTCCAATTGTACTTTTTCCTATTCGTATATGGCCTCTTTCGCTCTGGTTACTGCAGCGTTAAGGATATTTATGTGCTATCTGCCAAGCTTCTCGCTCAGTTTTGTTCAGGTGAGGGGCGCTCATTACAGATTTTTATCTCCAGCGTGAAAAAATGCCCCCAAATAGTGTCTAACTTTTTGGGGGCAGTGCATCTTCCAGTGGCTTTTGTTTTACTTACCCTTGGTGTGCTTGTGGGGTTTCAATGAAGGCGTATTTCCAGGGGTATCTCCCTCTGGCGCTTATCCATTTCTCCTGTAATTCAGCGATTTTTTTTGGTCCTGGTTTGATTGGCATAGTGTTGGTTTTTTAGGTGTCAATTACAAAATACAAGTTATATTCCCGGTATTGGTATGGTCGCCATTGTGAATTCTCAGAAGGGGGATGTAGCAACTTAGTAATTGCTTATATACTGGCTGGCACGAGACGTTGCGTTAAGTGCCACATCAGTTGAGCTTGATAATGAGCTTTTGGCGACACTGATAAACAGAATTATTAAAGGTCTAAATGAAATTTTTTAACAATAAGAAGTTTAGTAGAAAGTAATATTGAAAATAATAAATCCATATTCAAGCAATTGGAAAAGAGTATGCTCTTAATGGAATTTAATCAACACTATTTTAAAAAAAAATTCCTCAATGACGGAACGCTAACCAAAACAGATTTATTGAATTATTATAATGGTGAAGATATAATAACCTGAGTTCGATTAATAAATGAGGTAAAAAAATTAGTCAATCAAAAGAAAAAATCTTATATTTAAGTGTCTTAAAACCAAATACTTAGATATAATTCTTTATGATTGACTACTCTAAAATTAGTGATATTTTTTGTCTTGTAGATGAGTTCTGCAAAGATTTCGATAAAACTACTAGCCCTTTTCTTCTGGGCAAGCGCTCAAAACGACCTGCGGTGATGTCTAAGAGCGAAATAATTTCTGTTTGCCTACTCTTTCATTTGAGTGGTTTCAGATGCTTTAAGCATTTCTATTTATTCTATCTCCAGAAACATATGCGATCAGAATTCCCAAATACAGTATCCTATAACCGTTTTGTTGAGCTCAGTCAAAGCGTACTGATGCCAATGACCATCTTTTTGAAAACCTGTTGCCTGGGTCAGTGTACGGGTATTTCCTTTGTAGATTCTACCCCAATCAGGGTATGCAATAACAAGCGTGTAAAACGAAACAAGGTATTCAAGGGAATTGCAGAGGTTGGAAAATCGACGATGGGCTGGTTTTATGGCTTCAAGCTGCACATTGTGATCAATGATAAAGGGGAAATCTTAAACTTTGCCATTACCCAAGCAAATGTTGATGATAGACAGCCCTGAAAAACGAAAATTTCTTGAAAGCCGTATTTGGTAAGCTTTTCGCAGACAAAGGCTACATATCAGAACAACTTACCAAAATACTCTTTATCAGTGATATACACCTAATAACTAGTATTAGAAACAATATGAAAAATAGTCTGATGACTATGAACGACAAGATAATGCTTCGTAAAAGATCAGTAATTGAAACTGTTAACGACGAGCTGAAAAACATATGTCAGGTGGAACATTCTAGGCATAGGTCTTTTACCAATTTCATTTCAAATATGATTGCAGGATTGATAGCATATTCATTCTTCCCTAAAAAACCATCAATCAATTATCAGAAATCATCATCAAACCAAATTTTTGCATTCTAATTGATCGAACTCAGGTTAATAGATAAATATCGACTTATTGAAAAAAGAAATTAACGGTGACCGGTAGTTATATTTATTTAGTATAGCGTTGACTTATTGAGATTGCTGTTCCTTTAACTTTGCATTGGCGACATTTACTGCAAATTCAAAAAACAATTTTACCGCTTTTGTAAATTTAAATTGGTTTCCTGTCCTTTTTAAAACATTTTTCTTGTGCCACACATTAATAAAAATCTCAAAATCTTTTACGGAAGTCTTCTCCAAAATTTCCCATTTAGAGGACTGTTTTAACAATTGTTCTGTTTCTGCAATATCAAAACTCGACAGTTCTATCGCATCTCTAAAATTCTTGCCACTGTAATCCAGCTCCCGGCATAGGATTGCAAGAAAGAGTGTAAGGTCTCTTGTACGCTTTTTTGTAATTTCATTTGACGAAAGGTAGGCAAATTCAGCATCCATGCTTAACTCGAAACCATGAGATTCTCTGAAAAATTCTATATAATCCTCTTCCTGTTGCTGTATTGTCGCAAACAATGAATTGGGATAAATAATAAACCTACCATCCAATAGTTGTGTTACTATTTCTTTGTGATCACTGGGGTAACTTTTCATACAATTTAACTTTGGGCATTTGTAATATAGCATCAGAAAGCTGGATCTCGAATCGCGGACCTTCAGCATATTCAGCAAGCAGGTCTTCCTCCAGTATCAGATTTGAAACAGTAAAATACTTGGACAGGGTAATGTTGTTAGTATGCTCTTTCAAAGCATCAAAACACCATTGGTAAAAATCATCAACTCCCTTGGCCTTTAAAATTTGATCTTTAAAATAACTTGCATCCGGAAGCCATTCTAGTTCTTCATATTGTTCCTTATAAAGGACTTCTGGCGCATAGTAACTAAATTGATCAATAAAAAAAGCAGCCTCACTTCCAAAAGTCTTTGAAATTACATTGGTTTTGGTCTTTCTTAATAACGCTGGTAATGAAATAATATAATTTTCAGGCTGGTCAACATTTTCAACATAGTGGTAAAATCCGCTAAGAATAATGGAATCACTTTTAATCCTCTCCAAAAGCGGCAACAATTCTCTCGTCAGTCTACTCAAAGTCTGATCCAATTCTACTTTTGCACTTACTGTACAACCATATAGTTTTTCAAACTCCCTCTTCAATTCATAGTTTTCAGTTAAAATTCTTTTTTCACTCGTATATCTTTGAATTTGGACTATTGCATTCACTACCGAATGCGGGTGGTCAATATTCAGTATTGAATTTAGCGGTATGATATATTCGTCTATCCAATAATTCGCTTTTTGGATACGCATAGTAAAGTCCGAATGATTTTCAGCATTGATTTTTAACGATTCCGTATCTCTTAGCAACCGATAAGTTTGTCCTTCAATATCATTCAAAAACTTTTCAACGACTTTAATAATCTCCTGGATCAATAAGATGATCTTTCCCACATTCGCTTCTACCTGTAGACTGGTAAAATGGCTAAAAATCGCTTGATATCTATTCTTCAAGGTTTCTGGCAGGTCCAAAATAAAATCATCAAATATAAACTCTAAGAATGATGTGTAATTCCCATTCAACTTATATTCCCCTGTTGGTATTTGCCGGCAAAACTTTAGATCGACAGTTATCTTTGAAACAGAAATTTTGCTCTCACTACTGGTATTATATTCATTGATGAGGTTTAGGAACTTATCTGCATCAATGATAAAATCAGGCTTACTTGCGTTGAAAGCTAATTGCACAAATTCATAATGTGCCAGCAAGAACTTTAAAATGTCTTTTCCTGATAGGTTTAAGTTACTCATTTGAATAGTGCCTGCTGTTCTAAAAATTTCTTTTGCTCAAAAATATCAGTTCTGATTTTGACCACAATTTCCTCGTTACATTCTAAAACCTGTTTACTTGGTTGCTGTTCTCGGCCCTGTTTAGTTTTGATCGTTCTTGACTTGGTATCATAAAGTGCCTTATAATTATCTGGGACAAACAGTTTGGTGTAATGAAAAATGTTTTTAACCATTAAAAAAGTATGTAGCCCAATAAAATCATAATCTGGAAAAACCAGTATTTCTTCGGCTTTTATTTTTTGGACTACAGAAGCGCCAATACCACCATAGGTGTGAATAAATGTAAAATCATCGCCTATCACCTGTTCGGCTAATAAAAATGAATCCAGATTCTCGACAAAACATATTTTATCAGTTTCAAGATGTAATAAGATACTTGAAAATGCACCAAATGCACCAGTATAAAAACTCAGATCAACAGTTAACTCATTTAACAAAACCGGTTTCTTACCACGTATCAAAACAATATTTTGACTTTGCCTTTTCCCGGCTTTCGTGTTGCGAAATGCATGGATGTTACCAATTGCAGTGTTTCCAGCCTCAACGCCAGGAAATTTAGCGGCATAATATTTTTCAAGAGCTATTCTGTTTTTTAAATAAATACTTCCACCGCCAGTTATTGCTGGCATGTGTGCAATAAATCCTCCATTAATCAAGGTATTAAAATCACTTGAACCCTTAATTGAAGCCGCGATTGATGAAAAACTAATTTTTTCCTCATTAAGTATTTTCCTAATGAAATTCCTAAAGACCTGATTCTGCATTTCTATAAGTTACAGGGAAAGACTGTAATTCCCCAAATGTGATTTTAGGTTTTTGATTTCTGTTATTGCTCATTGGCTCTTTAATCATATAATATTTTTGGATACCTTCTACTTTCCTTGGAGCAGCGAAAATGGGTACAAAATTATTTTCAGAACAAAAACGGTTTAGGTATTTAACATTTTTTTGCCCTATTGCATCCAGTTCGTCAACATAGATCACGATCTTATTTTCGGGAGCAGAGTGGACGAGATCTTTTAAGATATTTAGAAATAGATAAAGTTTCAGTACAATATTCGTTCCCCTTGACTGAACCTGCTTTGACAAATCGATTTCCTCCGTTTCGCCTGTAGCCTTTGTTATTTCAACCTTGATTGTAAATAGATCAGATATTCCAATAGGACGACCTTTACTTTCAGCAATCTGTCTTTCCAATGCCCTTTTGCTATCCGAGTATGAATTATCGAAATCCAGACCGTTAGAAAATTTCAGTTTGGAAACTTTATCCAAATCCTTCATTAGGGCTTCATTCTCATGAATCTTAACTTTTACATTTTGAATATTTGAAACCGGGTATTCCGCAAGTTTATTGTTATAGCTTTTGTAAACAAATGACTTAAAATCATTGAATTGCGAAAGAAAAGTAAACGTGGGGCTACCAATTTCAAAGGAAAGCGTATCCAATAAATTATTTATGACCCGATCCATCTGGGGGATATTATTGATTTCTTCTTCAACCTCTCTAATAAACTGTTTAATATCTTGTATATCTTTTTTTAACTTGGTACTAATCTCATCCTTTAACTCTTTCCTATTTTCCCTTGTTGTGCGAAATGCATCATAAAGGCGAGTGAACTTATCATATATTTTGTCAAACGGATCTTCAAGTATCTCTTCGATTTCGTAAATATCTGATCGCTCACTTATATACTGATACTGTGTTTTATATTTTTTTAGATCACTTTCATATTTCTCTTTTTCTTTCTTCCTCAAATCCCATGCTACTTTTTCCTTTTCTATTTGGACATCTTTTTCATCGATTTTGATTGTGGTTTCAAAAACTGCCTTTTTTAAAACAACCTGAATCAACATCTCATTTTCCGTCTTCTTTTTCAACAATTCCGGTTTGCTCCTGATTTTTGCCAATAAGGTTCCCTGTTCGATTATGCTCCTTTTGAGTACATCAATTTTATCTTGAAGCGTATGGCGGTTAATAATAGCATCTAATTGGATTTTTTTTTCTGATAATTCTTTTTGCTTTGTTGCGACTTCTTCCTGCAATTGATAAATTGACGGAGGGTTGGCAAATGTGACTGATGATGTATCGATCTGACCATCGAAAAGAACCATGGGTAAATCAGCTATAGTAATAGCTTTTTGAATTTTCGATTTATCAAGATGTGCGACATCATTGCTCAGATAATTGAAAACCTTTTTTACAATCTCCGGGTCGGACGATATATTTTGGTAAAGCAAATTGTCATATTGAACTATGGATTGCTCCTTTTTCTGAATCTCATTTTCCAACTCGACGATACCTTTTTTTACCTCATTTAGGGAAAATTTACTTCGCTCTAATTGCGTCAATTGAGATTCCAGTCCGGTTTTTTGCTTTTCGCATTCATCAAGTTTCATTACCAGGCCTTGATACATTAAGTGATCCTCGATAGGTTCATAGTCAATCAATTCTTTTAATTGCATCTCAATTTCCTTGTTGGCATTTATTGCGTTGGTGATCTGAGAATTAAATGTAGCCCTCTCTGCAATTAAATCATCTCTTTCATTTTTTAGTACCGTATTAACTTTTACTTCGTGGTTACGGATTGAAATAGACAAAAGACTATCAGGAGCTACCTTATCTGACAATTCATTTTCTACCTTACCAAATGACTTAATAAATGTATTTTTTAATTTACCTAAGATGCTTTCCTCGCTTATAAATTTATCGTTCAGCAATTTTAACTTCTCAAAATCAAGTTTTGCAGACGATAAGTTGTCTAAATGGCTTTTCTTTTTTTCAAATTCATTGATTTTATCGAAACTGGAACTAGTAAATACGCTTAACGAAACATCTTGCTTGTTATCAGCAATCAATAAAGCATTCTTGAAAGACTTTTCGTTAATTTCACTTGTTTTGATCAAGTGCTTATAAATATCAGTAAAGCTATTTGAGAGGGATCTGCCCTTCCTTTTCACCTCCTTTTTTATCCAAACTACCGGATTTTTATTTTTATCTGAATTATATACCAGGTTGTATAGCTCTTCACTTTTTAGCAAATAAGGTGGGTCTGTAGGATTATCGTTAGTTAACTCTTGTAATATCTTTTCCCATTTTTTTGCCTTAAAGCCATCAGTCGAGGTTTCGATAAAAAACTGCTCTCGATATATGCCACTTATTTTGTAGTATTCAATTGTGTTTTCAGGGGTAGCTTTAACTAAAATGCAGTAATAGCCATTTTTAAAAATCTCGAATAAAATAAAACTATGAATGCTGGTGCCATCAAAATAATGCTTCATGGAATCAGAGAGCTTGCGATTATCTTCAAATCGCATCTGATCCTTTTCGGTGATATAAAGAAAATTCAGACTGTTTAAAAAAGAACTTTTGCCAACATTGTTTTCAGCAGTTATTTGAATACTGGCATTATCTCCGATTTGAATGCTTGCCTTAGCATATAATTCTGAATTTATAATTACTATTCTATTTAGCATAATCTATCTATAAGGGTAGCCTAATATAGGAATAGCTATTTGATAATCGTTGTGCTCAATAATTATTCTCATCGCCCGTACTTCTTCAATAAATAAGTCTAATGAATATTAAAATTGGGTAATTTAGCATTCAATACCGATTGAACTTGCCAATGCCTTATCTATTAGACTACATGAGAGAGGAAAACCCAAAAATTGACGACCATTATGCAGGTAAAAAAGTATCTATTTAGATTTAAAATATTGGATTCTTTTACGAGATGGCGAGAAAAGTTCTGACCCTGTAACTCTTCAAGTCATTGATAGGATACGAAAACTTTACAGTTCCGGTAAATGCATTTTTCCGATAAGTGATATTGTCTACTACGAGATAATGAAACAGGGAGATGATAATAAACGATTGGCAAGTATCGCTTTAGTGGATAAATATTCAGAAGGATTGGCGATCATTAGCGCCCAACATCAGTTTCAAATCGCTTTTGGCTACTGGATTATCTTATATTCTCCAATTCTTAAGACCATACTTTACGTTTAATTAATAATAAAAGTATTCGGATTTATGTGTGCCAAAATAGTCTGGCTCCCAAGCAATATATGGAACCACTTCTGGCTGGCACTTCCAGCTTACCATATGGTGTCTGAGAAATTTCGCTGCTTTATCCAACTTGCCATTGACATCGGTAGTGCAAGAAAGGATTACGTAATCGGGCTTCAATATAGCAGCGAGCTCGACCATGTTAAGCAGGGCTTTATTCCCGCTATCAAAAAACAGGTCGCTGCTATGTTTACACTCTCCGATATAAAACCTGCCAGAGGACATAGCAACAATGTCAAGATCGGTAAAGGGCTTACGACTTTGCGAACAATCATAAATGTCTATCTGAGGGATGTATTGAAAACTATTTACTGCCTTGTTTCACAAATGGATAAGTGTTCTCACCGCCGTCATGTTTCCATCAGGCACATAGATCCCCTTTGCACTTTTTGACCCGTAGTTATTTTTCACAAGGCTATTGAGCTTATAGGCAATCGGATTTTCAGCCCTTAAGTGGTTGGTTCCAGAACATCCCTTGCACGTGAACTTCTCCTTTGATTCTTCTATCGAATACCGGATACGCGATGAGCAATGGCGACATTTGATCACGAATCCAGGCAGAAAAACCTTATGTTCGCAAAGGGTCTGTACCATGTACTTAAGGCTAAGGCTGAGATTTTCCAAATTATACCTTCCATCCTCACGAGGGGTGAACACCTGGCCTTGTTCGAGCATAACCTTATGACACTGTTCAAAAAGATCCTTAAAAACAATAGTATCCCCTTCGGCCTTGCCACTCGTGGTTAGCTCCAAAAAAAGATCGTTCCAAAACTTATCATGGATGTAATCCTGCAAAAATGAAAAATCATTGTTAAACAGGCTGAGAAACCTATCCAATTTAATGCTCGAATCCGAATAGGCTACACTTCTGAAAACATTTTTGATATCCCTGCTCCCGGTTATTTTTGGCGATGTCACAGAAACGCTCGCCACATCATAGAAATTCCAGACCTTTAGCGCAAGTTTTCTTTTCTCATGAAGCTCAGGGGTAACGGCAAACGACAATTTCCTATTCCGATCTACCCGGCTGGCAGTCTGCAACATTACGTCTGGATTAAATTTTGGAGGAAACCTTAACGCCTGATTGAAGGGACTATTGGAAACCGCAATGGAAATATCACATGCATACAATGGAGTGGTTGGTGAATAAACCAGAATAGATTGACCCCATCCCACCAGAAATATATTTACTGTAAATTATTGCTTGTCTTTGTTTTAGTATTTTGGCGAAGAAGGGTCAATTGAATTGGTTTTTCCATTTTACTTTTGAACTGATGAATTTTCAGGATGAGTATTTTGTAAAATATTCAGATAATAATGGAATGCCGGATCTAACCAGCAAGGGAATTACTTAAAGGCATACTTAAGGCACTTTCAGCCTTGTATAAAAAAGATATTTATTCTTCCACCAATCATCCGGGACTAAAACTTTATCCCGCTGAAGGTTTGGTTCCAGAGATGTTAGAGGTATGGAAAATATGGGAAACGGAAATGGATAATGTAGAATTTTTATCACAGCGCCAACGTTTTGTCTTCAGGTATTATGGCTAGCCCGGTATATTGGTAAATGGAATAATACTCCTAAACTGTCATTGATGCTGATTCATTCATCGTTGTTGCGTGCAATGTTTTTTTAGAAGAATGAAAATGATATCCGCGCGAATTGATTTCACTTTCTAATGATTTCCAGGCATTTCTGAAGAAGAACACTTGAATAAAATTTGATGTGCTTCTAATGTCCACACACTTGGATAGGTGCTAGGCTGTTGTTGAATTTCAATAGCGGACATGTCCAAGAAAACCATAGATCTTTCCGATAAGTAATTTCTCCATCACAAATTCTGCACGCTAGCTTAGATACATCATTCTATTCCTATGATATCCACTGAAGTGTTATGATAGGTGCAACTTATATATGAATTGGACTACTTTCATTTGTAAGCCCTTTAACAAATACTGTACTTCAATACGATCCTGAATCTAGTTTTCAGATGTCTTACATCAGTCTACGGGACCGAAGAAAAAAAGCTAATTTCCTTTTTTGCTGAACAGCACAGAATGTAGTTGCACGATCTGTTCACTTATTGATAAAATATAATCCTCTTCTTAGAACACGCTTTATTGCATTTTTAATGCTCATCGCAATTTATTCATGCTCTTAGCCTTTACTTCTATAAATATTGGCTTAAGCTAAACTGATTCTTTACTTGATAAACCGCAGGCGGGATAGTTGTATGCCCTTCAAGCTTATTTCATATACCGGGTCAGCTGAGGATTTTCTGCTAATAAATATTTTCAAAGTTCACTTTGATAGACAATTATGAAAGATACTACTAAAATAGTTCAGGGAACGCTGTTCGAAGATGATTATCTTATTCGGACTTTAGGTAATTTGGGCACACTTCCCGAAGTTGCATTAATCGAACTGGTAGCTAATGCCTGGGATGCTGGCGCGACGCAAGTCGATATCTTTATACCTCAGGAAAAAGGTCAAAAGATTACCATCGAGGATAATGGAACTGGATTATCAAAGGAAGATTTCTATTCAAGATGGATGAAGCTGAGCTACAACCGCCTTAAACATCAGGGTAAGATGGTGGAATTTCCAAAGGGCGTTGACCTTAAGCGACATGCCTATGGTAGAAATGGCGTTGGACGACACGGCCTGCTTTGTTTCAATAATGAGTATAAGGTAATTACCAATAAGAACGGACTGCAAAGTACTTTTATTTTGAGCACAAAGAGTGAAGACCAACCCTTTGTAATTAAATCGGAAACGTTCAAGAAATCCGTAAAGAATGGCACAAGGCTAGAAGTAGTTGTTGCTAAAAACCTACCTGACCCAAAGATGATTCTTGAGGTAATTTCCGCCAGGTTTCTCCATGACCCGAAATTTAAAGTTTCCATCAACCGGGAAACCATCAGTTGGAAGATCATAAAGGCCTGATAGAGCCTGTCGCAATCCAGGTTGGTGAGATCAAGCTCAATATAAATTTGATTGATGCCAAGAAAGCCCGTAAATCTACCATATATCAAGGTATCGCCATTTGGCAAAGCGGGAGGCTTGTAGGAGAACCTTCCTGGATATTAGGCAACATCATGGTTTTGGATGGCAGGTCCCAGGAAGCCAAAAGATATTCCGTAGTCGTTGAGACTGAGGATTTAGCGGATTACATTCGCGAAGACTGGACTGGGTTCAAAAGAGATACCAAGCTTGATGAGGTTTATGAGGCGATAAACAATGTTGTTCAAGACCTGTTCTTGAAAATCGCCAAGGATAGTATCAACGAGCGGACCCTGCAGATCAGAAAGCAATATGAAAATCAATACAATGATCTAAGTCCTTTAGCCAAAAATGAATTCAATGAGGCTATTGAGCACATCTCCGTTTCCAATCCAACGGCTAAGCAGGAATCTATTGCGCTCGCCTTGGAGACTGTTCTGAACCTGGAAAAAACACGTAGCGGACATGAGTTGCTTGTTAAACTTTCCAATCTATCAGGCGAAGATGTTGATGGTCTGAATACGCTGCTTGAAAACTGGAGCATTAAAGATGCGTTGACCGTGCTCGATGAGATTGACAACAGAATCACCGTGATAGAAGCAATCAGAAAACTTGCCAGCGATCCGGCAGTAGATGAACTCCACGTTTTGCACCCTTTGGTGGCGAGCGCCCGCTGGATTTTTGGCCCCGAATATGATTCTCCGGAATTTTCTTCAAATAATCAGCTTCAAACGACCGTGGAAAAGGTTTTTGGTAAAAAGCTCAAGAAAAACCTGTTTAATAATAACAGGAAACGCCCGGACATTGCTGTAATGGGAAATTCTACATTTTCCATTACAGCAACCACAGATTTCGATCATGAGAATGGTTTAAGTGCTATTAAGAAAATACTCATTATCGAACTCAAGCGCGGCGGGTTCAAACTGGGTAGGGAAGAAAGAAATCAAGCTGTTGGCTATGTGGAAGATTTCGGAAATTGCGGCACTTTAATCGGAACTCCGTATATAAACGCATACGTGGTAGGAGAAAGCTTTAGTGAAAAAGTGCAGCCAATTCAATCCATCGAGAATGAAAATAAGGTTGAGATTGGTAAGGTTCAAATTTGCCTTTTTTCACAGATCGTCGATTCATCCGAACGCAGGCTATTCAATCTCAGGGAAAGACTTAATGAAAGATATGCCGATGTGACGGGGATTGAACTCTTTAATCAACAAAAGCGTCTGGCAATTTAGCGCTTTGGAAAACAATGCTAAGATCTGTCTGAAATTCATGCTAAGGAGATGGTCATAGTGACAATAATTCTTCCAGTCTCTTGCCTGGAAAATGGTTGGGCCAGCCGTCATCTATAGATAATGTTAATTAGTGGAACTATTTCTATTCTGATCCAGTATCGCTATCTTGCAACTTAATCCATCAATCTCAAACTAACTCTTTATGGCGGGAAGCATTCCTAATCCGTTGTGGCTTTACAGAATAATACATTGCGATAATTTAGAATATATCTTAAAAAATGGCATCTATGTCAGGGGGCATAAAAATCAAGACCCCAATTACGTAAATATTGGAAACCTGGATATCATCAATGTCAGGGATAACTTTGAGGTGAAACTTGACGGATATGTGGATAAATCAGAGTAGATTGACCCCCTCTCGCCGAAAATAAAATTGTCATAAAGTTCTGCTTACCTGTCTGTTAGGGAATTGGCGGGAAGGGGTCAAATGGATCGGTTTGTCCAGTAAGTCCCTGAATAGGTGCCATAGGCAAAAATTTTGTCACCATCGGCAACATAATCTTCAATGGTTACTTTATAAGCTATCCATTCTGTAGCCAGGCGTTGAAACACGTTAGCTACAATAGCTTCGAAACCAACCCCCTGGCCTCGGTCCACGCGGCGTTCTCATGTAAAAACCTAGCAAGGTTCGCAGCATTCTCCTCAGCTGTACCTTCATAAGTACTTTTTACGATCTCTAAATTTGTCATTGTATTAAATTTAAAAGCCGGCCAGGCATTTTTCCTGTGTCGGGCCGGCAGTGATTTATTTTACCATTTCATTTCCCCGGTATTTACTTTAGCGCCAATCTGCAAAGCAGTTTCAAAGGCGAGGTTGGGATATTTCGCTTTGATCGTTTTAATTAATTCGGCCGAAGTTTTATTTGTTCTTAGTGCTTCCTGGTAAAATTGCAGATAATCTTCAGTAAACTTTATCGATTTAAGATTAAATGACGATGCACCTGTTCCATGTGCAGGGATAACGATCTCTGGTTTTAAAGCTGCTGTTTTTTGCAGGGCAAGCAACCATTTACCACGCGGGTTCACTTCGGTCGACTCCTTGTCGTCGGCCATCCACAAATGGAAATTATCACCGAAAACGTTGATCCCGCCAACCACAGCTTTTATAGATGGGATCCAGATAAACGTTCTTTGTGGAAACTCGTTTAAACCAATGATCTCTAATTTTTGTCCTTCCAGGTCAAGGCTGGTGCCTTTTATGATCTGTGGCAGTATTATATTTTTGGTGATCGCATCACCCACCTGGCCTCCCCATACACCTAATTTCTTTTGTGCCGTGGCTTTAATATGTTCAACTGTTTCGGTCGTCGCATAAACAGTCACACCAGGGAAATATCTTTTAAAAACTTCCAATCCAAAATAATAGTCAGGGTCGCCATGAGATACATAAATCGCGGTTAGCTTTTTACCTGTTGATTTAATCTCTTTTGCAACATTTTCGGCATCGGCCAACGTAAACTGGGCATCGATGAGTATTGCATCTGTCTTACCGTATACAATAACAGAAGCAACACCTATGCCTGCTTCATTGGCGTGATAAACTTTCAATTGCAAAGGTTGCGCATCAATTGTTTTGATGCTTTGTGCTTGAGTTTCCATAGTAAATATACTTGTTAAGGTTAACATTATTGGAGATAATACGCTTAAAAATTTCATGGTTCAATTATTTATTTGACTATGCAAATATCCATAGTACTGAAGTAGTAAAGATTGAACAAGTTCAATAAATGAAAAAAGGTCTTATTTTTTTTGAACGATCTTTTTCCTGATCTTACTTAAAAACTCATGAGAGATACCCAGGTAGGCGGCAATTTGAATATTAGTTAGCCGTTGAGCGATCTTTGGGTATTTGTCAATAAATTCGATATAGCGCTCATCAGCGGTCTTGCTTAAATTTCCAAGCATTCTGCGCTGTAAGGCAACAAAGGTTTTCTGCCCCATGATCCGGAAAAGCCGCTCCACTTTAGGCAACTGTTCATAAAGCATTTCCTTGTCTTTTTTGTTGATTAACAGTATTTCACTGTCCTCCAATGCTTCAATGCAAAGTTGCGCCGGGGTTTGGTTGGTAAAGCTATCTATATCACCTATCCACCAGTCTTCCACAGCGAAATAAAGGATATGCGCTAGTCCTTTATCATCAGTATGATAGATTTTGAAGCATCCCTTGGTTACAAAAGCTTCAAACCTGCAAATTTCTCCTGCTTTGAGCAGCAATTGTTTTTTGTTCACCTCCTTTACTCTAAATGGTTTGCAAAACTGTTCCATCTCTTCAGCTGTCAGGCAGATATGTTTGGCTACATTCTGTTGAAGAAGGTCTGTCATCATCATTGAAATTACAAATATTTTTTATCAAATGTGATTTTTTACTGGCGTGGTTTCAACTGTTATAAATTCCGCAACATCGGGAAAATATCTGCTTTCCGCTAAAATTTGTATTTTTACCCATATTACTTTGATAGTGTCGTACCTTCAAAGGTATTTAACTGGTTGGCACTAACGCCAACCTCTTTTTCTTTTTACCGGAGAACAGTGATAGTTTATATAACAATGGATTCAAATAATTTAATAAAACAGATCGATTTTATCAAAGAAATTGATAAAATCAAATATATACAACGGAAGACCAAATTATTTAACAGCGATAGAAACGAAAATGATGCTGAGCATAGCTGGCATTTGGCTGTCATGGCAATTATTTTAGCAGAGCATTCAAATAGAACTATTGATATCTTGAAAGTCATTAAAATGGTTCTAATACATGATATCGTCGAAATTGATGCAGGAGATATTTTCATCTATGATACTCAAAAAAAACATTCCAATACAGACGAAGAACGAATAGCAGCAAATCGGATTTTTGGATTGCTGCCAAAGGAACAATCCGAGGAATTGATTGCCATATGGGAAGAGTTTGAAGCCGGAAATACTGATGAAGCAAAGTTTGCGAAATCGATGGATAGACTTGAACCATTACTTCAAAACATTTCTAATCATGGAGGAACCTGGACTGAATTTGGGGTGAACTATGACAAAGTTTACGAAAAGAAGAAAGTTATAAAGGAAGGTTCAGATACAATATGGAATTATGCGGAAAGCCTAATTGAAGAAAGTGTTAAGAAAGGTATTTTAAATCGTAACTCTTAATTTCAGAGACTTCATCGCAGTTCAATTCTTAATGGATAAACCAATGTGCTTTTTGTTTGCAATCAGCTGATCAATTTAGCAAAGTGATTGCAAGCCAGGAAATATCCTTTATTCAAATATAATCGGTGTGCAGTATGGAGATCATAGCCACTGTCAAGATGAATAGTTTTTATTCCTTGACTTGCTGCACGGCTGGCAACATGATCCAATAAAGTTCCTGCATAGCCTTTACCCCGGCATTCGGAAAAGGTAAATAGATTGTCAACATAGATTACCGGTCCAGTACGTAATAAATTCATAATACGGTAACCGATAAATGCCCCGGCTTTAGTATTGTCTGCATTAGGAATAAAAACTAATTCAAAACCTTCCTGAGTAATCATTTGATAAACATGATCAACCACTTTTTCTGGATCTAAGCTTTTACGGAATTCCAGGATTGCTTCCTTACAAAATTCAATATCCGCTTTAGTTTGCGCTTTGAGGCATGTTAAGGTCATGTGCTTAAGATTTATTATTTACCGGGTGCATATTCAGACCGACGCCAAGCCTGTTCCATGAATTAATATTGATCGCTGCCGTGATCAGATAGGCTGTTTTTTGCTCACCGAATAGTTCGATGGACTTATTGTAAACCTCGTCGCTGATACCATGGTTTCTGATTTGCGTAATTTCTTCAGTGAGCTGCAAAATGACTTGTTCTTCTTCGGTAAACCACTCCTTTGCCTCGCGCCAAGCGCTTAGCACATAAATACGCTTGGGATCTTCTCCATATTTTATGGCATCATTGCTATGAATATTTAAGCAATAGGCGCAGCCGTTCAATTGGGATGCTCGGAGTTTGATCAATTCCAAATACAGCGGTGGTATCCCTGTCTTTTTGATTAAGGTATCTATTTCCCGCAACAACTTGTAGCTTTCAGGAAATGCTTCGTTCATTTTTAACCTGTTCATATAATTGTTTTAATTTATGCGTTTTTAACTGCGATATAATCATCTATGCTCCATTTATAATGGCCGATTCCCGAAAGGACAAGGGCGGCTCCCGTGAAAACAAATACAGGGTAAGTGAAAGGCGCGCCAATGTTTAAAAATATGGCCATGCATAGGCCAAAACCAAGAGTCAGGATAGCTGCCCCTAAAGCGATCTGCTTGATCTTTAAGCCGACAATCAGACATATGCCAAACACTACTTCAGAAACTGTAGCGGTCAATCCCATTATATTAGCAGATGGTCTGTTTAGAAAGGGCATTAAAATATTGGAATAATCAATAAAATGTTTCCAGTCGCCCCAGGCAACTCCACTCGAACCATGAGCACCCATCCAGCCTAATCTGTCCATCACAGGCAGTAAAAAGCCAAGGCTAAGCGCAATGCGTAAAAATAACTGGGCGATCCCTGAAGAATTTTTCATTTGTTCTATTTTTAGAAATAGCAAAGTTAAAGGACGTAAATTCATGTTTGGGGTACCAGTCGATAGGAATCAGGTGGTCCAGTTAGTAAATCCGATAACTGGAACATCGGGATTGCTCGTTAATTGAATTTTAAACGCCTGCTTTTAGAATGAATACGGTAACTGGCTCAGAAGGGGACCACCAAAAGCCGAACCAAACTTTAGTATACATTGGACTCTTTTCTAAAGAACAATTAAAACACAATTGATTCAGTCTTTGCAAAGGATATTTAAGAAATCAATAAACGTTTAGGACAGTATTGATATAAATTGTATTTTTATTGCATACCTGCCAACCAGTTATCTGAAAGTTAATATGCTGCCTTTCCAAAATCTGATCCTTCCTGACAGAGACAAGATTTTTCCTATTTATAAGCAGATCACTAACAGATTGATCAGCCTGATACAAGAGGGAACTATTCAGCCAGGAACCTATTTCCCAGGGACCCGGCAAATGGCACATCTACTGAATGTAAACCGTAAAACAGTGATCAATGCATATGAGGAACTTTTATCTCAGGAATGGGTTGAGACCGTGCCCAGAAAAGGCTATCGGGTAATTCCCGAGTTACCCGTGATTAAACCAAGATCGTTTCAACCTAAAAATCATTTTATTCCAGCTGTATCTGGAGATTTAAAGTATACCAGCTTAGTCTCTCCGGTTGAGGCAATAAAAATAACTAGTGAAGATATTGTGGTTAATGACGGTTTCCCGGATGTCAGACTGGCTCCCTTTAAAGAAATCAGCGAGGTATATCACGATCCGGTGAGCAGCAAAAAAATAAAACAGCTGATGGCCCTGCGTGACGAAGGTGGCTTAGAGCTACTCCGGGAATCAACCAGTATTTTTCTCAACGAAACAAGAGGACTTAATATAAGCAAGTCAGATATTATAATAACCCGCGGGGCGCAAATGGCCATTTATATTGCCACAATGGTGCTCGTAAAGCCCGGAGACAATGTTATTGTCAGTGACCCTAATTACTCATTCGCTACAGAGATCATGGTAAATGCCCGCGCAAACATTATTACCATTCCTGTAGACCAAGAAGGAATTGATGTAGATCAGATAGAAAAGGTCTTAGAAAAACAGGCGGTTAAGCTGTTATATGTTGTGCCGCACCATCATCATCCGACCACAGTAACCATGTCCGCTAACCGGAGACTGAGATTGCTCCAATTGATTGATCAACATAATCTCTTTTTAATGGAGGATGACTACGATTATGATTTTCATTATAAGAACAGTCCCATCCTTCCTTTGGCCAGTGCCAGTCATAATGGCAAAATTATTTATATAGGGTCATTTACTAAACTAATTGCCCCCTCGGTAAGAGTGGGGTACTTAATCGCTGCACCCGAAATAGTAAAAAAAGCTATCCACCTTAAGCGGCTTATTGACCTGCGGGGCGATACCTTTATGGAATATATGCTTGCTCAGATGATCATTAAGGGAGACCTCAGTCGCCATATCAACAAATCCAATAAATTGTATGCACAACGATGTGATCTTATTTGTGATCTTTTAACCCGGAAACTGAGTCATGCTGTCGAATTTACCAAACCACAAGGCGGTATGTCCGTATGGCTACGATTCAGAGATAAATATCCAATCAACAAGGTGCTTGCTGATGCAGCGCGCAATGGCCTATTGTTGATCGGAACAACTTTTCAAAAAAAGGGTGATGTCAACGATAACGGCTTACGTTTTGGGTTTGCATCTCTGAGCGAAGAAGACATGGAATGTGCTGTTAATATCTTGTCGAAGATCACCAAATAAGCCATAGTTAACCCTTCACCTTATTAATGGCCGGGAGCTATAAATGGCTTCCCTTTAGGTCCAATAAAATATACCAATAGCTTGGCATCTTTTGTTGAACTTAGGTTCTTTGTCCCTTTATGGATTTGATTGGGAACTTCGTAGAAGGCATCTCCCTGCTTGAAACGATGGGTCTTACCATTAAAGTTCATTTCCACTTCGCCTTCCAATACATAACCAACCGTAGGGATCGGGTGTATGTGCGCTCCAGAAACTTCACCTGGTGCGATGGTTACCACTATTACCGTAATTTCCTGGTTTTTCAAATCCGTGGTATTCATCAATTGTTTGAAAATCACCTTGGCAGGTGTTTTAGTTACGTTCAGTGTTTTTGAATCATGTTGTGCATGTGCTGTTACAAATTCTGCACACATTGCTAAAATGATTAGTGCGATCTTTTTCATAGTTAATGATTTAATGTAAACTCAATTATTTGAATGTGGCAGCAAAGTTAAAGCACTGCATGATGTCTGAATGGGTCCAGTAACGACGATGGCTAGGGTCCAAGAATCCAGAACCAAACTTTGGGAGCTGTAGAAGGGATGGGTGCATTTTCCGCTGAATGGCCCGATGGAGAGGAGCTAACAGATATGCTATTTTTCTATAATCAATTGGCGGAATTGCTTAACCTAAGCTATGTATTTACCCAAAAATTTGAGCAGGATAAATAGCGTCTTTAATCCCTCATGAGGATCAAATAGAATTTTGTTAGTGATTCGATTATCTAGGATTGTTATTAAAAGCAAGTAACTAAGAGCCTGTTTAAAAATAGTTTGATTTTTTTGTTTATGTGCATAAGTTGATAAAAAAGCTACCGCTACGTTGGGGGAAACATATTAATTGTGAATCACTACAAACTCAATTAGATATGACTTATCCGACCAACATGAGCGATAGCCAATGGCAATTTATAAAAAAGACCTTGAATTTGTGTAGTCGCAAGCGGAAGTACAGCCTTAGGATAATATGGAATGCCATCCACTACCTTGTGAAAACAGGTTGTCAATGGCGGATGCTGCCCAGCGATTTTCCAAATTGGCAACTGGTTTATTATTATTATAAAAAATGGTCTGACCTGTGCCAATTGGACATTCTCTTAGAAAAACTACGTGAAAAGGTAAGGTTCGGGCTGGGCCAGAATGCAGAGCCAAGTTTGGGCATTCTTGACAGCCAAAGTGTTCGTTGGGGGAACAACAAGGCGCTAAATAGTTTTGACGGCAACAAAAAAGTAAAAGGGATAAAAAGACATGTGGTGGTTGATAAGAAAGGTTTTTTATAGCCATAATGGTTACGGTAGCGCATGTACATGATAGTAAGGTGGTTATGTTATTGATGCGGGTGCTTAGGGATTTTCTTTGTAGTATCAAGATCATAATTGCCGATGGCGGTTATAGAGGAGAAATTGGACAAACCGATTAATTTACCCCCTTTGCACCAATTTTAATTATTTGTAAGCTCATTAAGAAATAACCTTTTACGACAAGAATATTTTCGGCAAGATAGGGTCAATTGACAGCGGTTTATCCATTTACAGGGGACTCACTACTTGAAACAAAAGAAATAAACGGTTATGTGAAATATAACATGGTCGATAAGGAGCAGAATAAAAATTACAATAGCAAACGCCCGTTTTCAGCAAGCAACCTATATTACAATGATCAAAAAGATACCTATAACTTTCCGATGGGACAGCCAATGAATACACTGGGGATACCAAAAGAATTACAGCAAGTGGTTTTGAGCAGATCCTAAGAAAATAATATGCAAAAAATTGCATGGGCTGCCCGCTGAATTAGTCACTAGTCTTACGTAACACGTTGCTCAATAAATTTTTCTACAATTGGAGTACAAAATTGCATTAGATGGTTCATGAAAATAAATCGATGTCATGTACTCCGTATATGTTTCTAATATGTATTTAAACGGTATGCTAAAATGAAAGCACAGAAAGAGAGATGAGGATTTAAATTTTATTAAAGTAATTACAGTGCAGTTTATCCTGAGCATTTTTGGCTTCATCATGCAGAATGCTTGAGGGTTTATTGAAACTAATATGGGTATTAGCATTGAGAAAAAAATGTTTTGGTGTAATTACATATCTCTAAACATACCAGTTCAATATAGAATATGTTTAAAGTTAATCAATTAGATATGATCTGAGCTTCAGTAAACTGATCGAACTTCGTTCTTATAAACAGTTTGTTGTTAATTAGCGAGACTGACTTGGAACAGGTTAATATACGCTGCTCAATGATTAGATGGTATATTGCTCTCACCAATTAAAAGGCTTTGTAAGTAAAACCTTCTAAAGTAGCTATCCCATCTATTGTCTATATATAAACCTTCGCAGAAACACGAACTAAGTCGATTAATAATGATATTAGTATCTAAAAAAACTAACTGGCATTCTTAAATTTGAGCCAACCAATGAGCGCTTTCAGGTCTGCCGTTCTTTTAAAAAAAATGATATATAAAAATTTAGCGCAACATGGTTAATAAAATTTCGATGAAAGATATTGCGATAAAATGTGGGACATCAATAACGACTGTATCTTTTGTCATCAATGGAAGAGCAAACGAGAAAAAAATTAGCGAAACGATGACTGCCAAAGTAAAGAAGGTAATCACGGAATTGGGCTATCAGCCACATTCCATGGCGCAGGGACTTAGGACGGGGAAAAGTAAAACTATAGGATTTCTGGTTGACGATATCTCCGAGCCATTTTTTAGTGGAATCGCTAAATATTTAGATGAAAAGGCAACGGCTAGCGGCTATAAAATACTTTTCTGTTGCACAGGAAATGACCCTAAAAAGGCCTCTGAGCTTATTTCCATGCTTAACGATAGGAGTGTAGATGGCTATATAATTGCTCTTGCGGAAGGGGTAGAGCAGGAAATAAGTAAACTACTCGAAAAAAACATCCCCATGGTACTCTTTGACCGATATTTATTGGACCTTAATACCGATTATGTTATTGTAAATAATATAGATAGCACGTATGCCGCAACAATCCATCTTATTAAAAATGGTTATTCACGAATAGCGTTTGTCGGGCCTCAAACTACTCAGCAGCAAATGATCGATCGTTGCACGGGCTATCAACGTGCAATAAAAGATTATGGCATGGTTGAAAGGGTTATATACCTTTCCAGTCCAATAGAACACGGAGGAGGGTTTTGGGATATAATTAAAGGAAATGACAAACCAGATGCATTTCTTTTTGCAGCCAATTATATTACCATGCAAGCTCTGCGTCTCCTCATATCAATAGACCCAAAACTTTTAGAGCAATTTGCTATGATATCCTTTGATGATATCGAGATCCTCCAATTTTTGCCAGTACCAATTACCGCTATCGTGCAACCTCTCGAAGAGATTGCCGTAGGGATAATGGACATTCTGTTGACCCGACTGGGTGAGTCCACTCAAGAAGCTAAAATACACAAAATTATATCTACTAAGATGATAGTTCGGAAGTCTTCCGATAATAGGAATGTTGTCAGAGCATAGTCGTAAATTCATATTGAATAACATTCTGCTTGGCCAATATGCTAGACAGAATAGCAAGTTCCATTAAAAAAGTAAATATTAAATGTTTAAAAATTACTACTTACAGCTTTTCCTTTCTTAATTATCTTTAAGAATATGGTCCGCACGGAGACAGTAGCTTGACCATGTGAATAGTTAGTAACAGTCGTTTTCTATTTTGATGGTGATTAGGTTTTCCTGACCTTACAGCTCATTTTTTGTGACAGATAAATTTGTGAGTAAATTATAATGTGATTTTGCACCACTGTTCATTTCGTCAATGGCTAATATGTTTTCAAAAAATTCTTCAGCCTTTTTGTTTTCGCCTATTCCATAATACCCTAAACCAGCAATATATAGACAGTGAATTTTGTTATTGATATTCAAATCGGTTTCAAAAATCAATAAATCAGGTAGCGAAACCGCGAAATAATCTAAAGTTACTTCCTGTGCCATATTTCGCTCTCCATAATTAACTAATTTGTTAAATATATTCTCAGCTTTAGCTAATTGCCCTAGTTTAACCCATGCACAACCTTGATAAAATATTTTATCTGGCCGCTGATCATTATAAAACAAGGCAATCCCTGGTTCGTCTTGACCGATAGTGGCTTTTCCCCAAAATTGCTTAGCTTTTTCTTTCTCCTCCAAACCTAGGTAAGCACAGCCTAGCCAATAAAAAATATCGTTTTCTTGTGCTCCAGGAAGTTTCCCTTCTCCCAAGTTTTCTGGATAAAACTGTGCCTTTTCTAAAAGACCAATGGCTTTGCTATAATTTTTTTCAGTAATATTTTGCTTGGCTATTTCTACCAAAGCAAAAATATATTGTTCAGCAACTTTTCCTTCGCCGCCTTCCCAAGGATGAAATTTACGACCCTTGAGTAAATCATAAGCTTTTTCATAGTTGCCCAAAATGTTTTGGATACTTACTATTTCTAAATAAAGATCATCTCTCTGCTCAGCAACTACTTGATTTTTCATTAAAAATTCTAATCTTGATTTTGGAGTTCTATTCAGTCTTTTATAAAGCGAATCTAATTCCATCAACACCCTCGGATCTTTAACATTTAATGCAAAGGCTTTTTCATAATAACTAAGGGCATCAATTTCATTATGCATTTTGTTATAATAAGCCAGACCTAAATTCCGGTTTACAGTAGCAAATTCAGGATCTAATTCTGCTGCTCTTTCCCATAAAGAAATTGCTAAATCATATTGTTGCTTATCGTAATATAAATTTCCTAAATAGTATAAAGCTTTACCATCTTTTGGGTTGTTTTCAATTGCTGCATTTAAAACTAAAATATCCTGTAGGCGATTAGGGAAGCAATAAGCACTAGCTGCATTAGCGGCCTTCTGAAGGTGCTTAACCACTAATTCTTTATCATTTAACTGCAAATAAGCAAAAGCAATATAATAATTAATCAGAGGTTCATCCCAGTTTTTAAATGCAACTAATTCCATAAAATCAATGGCTTTTTGATATTCACCCATACCAAAATAATCAATGGCATACTCAATGGCATTATGCGATGTTTGTCCACTTAATTTGATAAGCTCTGCTTTTGTTTCACTGGCATTTTGATCTTCCCCAGCTTCTTTTGCCAATAAGTAACGCTCATAGCGGGCAGTCAAGTTAAATAAATCTTTTTTTAAAGCTTGTTCAATTAATTCGAGCGCTTGTTTTTTAAATCCTAGTTTATTTAAAGCAGCAGTTTTTATCACATAAGCTTTACCGTTTCGGGCATTTCTATCAATAGCCCAATTAATATGTGGTAAACAATCCTCAAAATTGCCTTTTACGAAATCAATTTGGGCAATATAGTAATAGGCTGAATCTTGATAAGCCTTATCCCAACTAGCCTTAAAGAAATTAGCGTAAGCTGCATCCGTTTCATTAAGGAACAATTGTGCTAGGCCTAAATTATAATAGGGTTCGCAATTGTAAGGATTTGGGTTTCGACTGGTAATTGTTGCAACAGCATTTTTAAAATAAGGAACACTTTCTGCAAATAATCCTTTTTTAAAATACCAAAGGCCAACTGCATTATTGTTTCTAATGTCACTTGGATTTCTTTTCAAAGCTTCCAAATAATATGGCATTGGCCTAAAAGTAGCGTGGCGATATTGCTCTAAATGTTGACCCGTTAAAAATAGTTCTTCTGCACTTTCTATTTCGTCTGGTTGCAATGCCGGCTTTGCAGCTTCAGGCAATTTCTCTGAGCTTTCATCATCGCTAGGGTTGTGTTTTAATATTTCTTTACCATCTTTTTTAAAGATATAAACCTTAAACTCTTTAATATCTACTTGGTTTAAAAATTCAATTTCCTCTATAAATACGTTTTCAGGAGATAATTCCAGTTTTTTGCTTAAACATATTTCCTCACCCTTAATCAGGTTAATTTTTAATTCCTGTGTTGAGGTAACGAATATTTTTACTGTTACTATATTTCCTACGGCATCAATACTTAGCAAAATATCTTTAGAGGCATTTTTAACTACGCCCAGCTCGCGGTATGGCAGAAAATACTGGGTAAATATTTTCTCTTCAAAAGGTTTTAACCAAGTAAAATCTGGTTGGTTATCGGTAAAAACTCCCGCCATGAGTTCGATATAGGGCCCATCTTCATCAGTTAAATTTCTATCCCAAGCAAGCCCAAAATCTCCATTTCCCCATGTCCATTGCTTTTTGCCTGGGGATACATGGTGATCTGCGATATGGAGCATGCCTGCCTCAATATCATGCTCATAGCCTCCTAAAAAATTATACTTGGAATTTACCGCCATGTAAGATGTTGGCACTGGAATATTCTTATAGTTAGAAATATCAGTTCCTGGAGAATAATCTACTTTGTAATAAGTACCTGTTGCGATTGGAAAGCTAGAAACATCTCTTTTTCCATGATCGAAAACTGCGTTCACATCAGGAGGAAATACCGACTGGTAGTCATCATGAACTTTAACTGCAGGATTTGCCCACCACAAAAAGGTTTGAGGTGTACTTGTTAAATTGCTCAATTTGGCATTAATTTCTAAATATGCCTTATCAGGATGTAGTGTAAATCCTGCCATACCTTTTGTGTGGAACATTTTTTCTATTTCATTTACCCAAATTGTTTTGCTTCCATCTTCATTTTCTTCAATAGCATATCCTACAGCCTCATAAGTGCTCGGCCTATGATGTTGTGGCCAGTTAAATTCTATACCACCAGAAATCCAAGGGCCACACAATCCCACCAACGCAGGTTTAATTACTTGATTATAATAAACAAAATGTCTATTCTTGATTTTATCAAATGCCATTTGAACCCTACCTCCAAGTTCAGGCAAAATCATTATTTTCAAATATTTGTTCTCTAGGTAAACAGCATTGTATTCTTTATCAGCTTTTTCATCGAAAATTTTTTCTATCACTGGGTTTGGATAAACCACCCCACTACTTCCCTGATATACACGTTTTTCAAAAAACATAGGGTTCTTATCAGGTTCGCCAACCTCGTATGTCGGAATGTTAACTTTTTCAGTCCAAGCCTTTACGTTCATATTAAATCTTAATTAATGTCCGATGAAATTATTCTCCAGTTCTTCCAATGTCTGCCCTTTGGTTTCTTTTACTTTACTACGCACAAACAAAAACCCGATTACACAAATGCCAGCATAGATGTAAAAAGGAGTATAGGCACCTAACTTACTGGCCAAAATTGGAAATGTAAAAACAAGTAAAGCATAAGACAACCATAATGAGATTACTGCCACTGATGTAGCCGCACCCCGAATTTGTGTCGGAAATATTTCGGAAATTAGCACCCATGTAACTGGGCCTATTGTCATAGCGTAAACTCCAATTGCAGCCAATAGTGGCCAAGCTGCTAGTGGAGATTTTGTTTGTAGCAAAAAGCCACTTATGATATATAAAATTGCCAATCCTAAGCAACCTAATATCATTAATGGCTTACGACCCAACTTATCTACTTGCCACATGGCTAAAAGCGTAAAAACCAAGTTAACTATGCCTATAAAAACGGTTTGTTTTAATTGGTCGTCAGTAGTAAAACCTACACTTTCAAAAATAGTGGTCGTAAAATTAAATACTACGTTTATACCACAAAACTGTTGAAATACTGCCAATCCAATTCCTACAAATACCGCTGGCAAAACCGCTTTCTTAAAAACGGCAGCATAGCTGAATTTTACGGAGACGCCTTTTAAAGAATTTTTAATGTTGGTTTCTGTTTCCTTTACAAAATCGCTATTGCCTATTTTAGCTAAAATAGCTGCTGCTTTTTCATTTTTACCTTCTTTAAGCAACCATCGTGGGCTTTCTGGCAGCCTAATGATTCCCAATAAAAATATACCTGATGGTACTGCTCCAAGCCCAACCATCCATCTCCAAGCGTCTGGTCCGTTATTTCTTAGAGCGTAATTAACTAAATTAGTAATTAAGATGCCAATAACTATAGTAAGCTGATTGATGGCCACCATACGCCCTCTTGTACTTGCAGGAGCTACTTCTGCTATGTATATTGGCGATAACATGGAAGCCATTCCTACACCTATGCCCGCAACAAAACGTGCAAAGACAAACAGGTCCCTATTATGTGAAAACGCCATTGCCAAGGAAGAAATAAAAAAAATTGATGCAGCTAGCATTAAGCCTGGCCTACGGCCATATTTATCTGAAAATGATCCAGCAACTAGGCAGCCAATTACACAACCTAATGCCAATGAAGCAGTTGCAAAACCTTCCCAATAGGCGTTAAAGGAAAATTGTTCTTTTAAAAAGGGAAGCGCACCGGCAATAACTGCAAAATCAAATCCAAAGAGATAACCTCCAAGTGCCGAAATAAAGGAAATGAAAATGATATAACGAGTGTTAAACATGGGGTTGCTTTTGTTCATAACAATAAATTAATAGATGGTTCTTGATACAATAGTAAAGATATAAAGGTGCTTAATCAATGGACTTAAATCTTAAAATAATAGACAAAATTATCATTCAGGTTATTTCAAAACCCATATAATATCAATGTAAGTACACGACAAAAATTAAACCACGTAGATATGAGTATTGATATATGAGTATTGAGACAAGATGCAATTTACATCAAGCTAACATAGGAGGCTAATACTAAAAATTGCCATTAACAAAAATGTTCGATATATCTTTTAAGCGATCAATTAACATCAATTAAGTATTTCAGGTCATCTAACAGCTGTTTTTTGTTCTCGATATGTTGATGGAGAACAGCTCATTATTTTTGTAAATAAGCGAGAAAAATAATATTGATCTTCAATGCCTAACCTTAATGCTATTTCTTTGATCCTGAGATCCGTAAATTGTAAAAACTGACAAGCTTTCTGTATTTTAAGGTGATTAAAATATGCTACAGGCGGAAAACCAGTTTTCTTTCTAAAAACTGCAGAATAATTGCTTGGTGAACTGTTTACGTGTTCTGCTAGTTCCTTTAGGGACAGTGACTTGAAAATATTTTCTTGCATCAGTTGAATTGATAAGTCAATAATGTCGGGCGTGTCAAGCGCTAGATTAGGTGTAAATTTTTGGTTGAATAAAAAAGAGCCTAAAAATTGAGGGAATAATAGATTCACATAGCTAATATTTTCGAAACTATAACCTTTCTCCAAGTTTTGGTATAACTTGTTAAACAACTCAATTCTACTATCCGTGAAAGGAACACTCGCTTTAAAAGACCCAAATTTATTATAGATCTGCTTTATAATTTCATCTGTTTGTTCACCTTTAAAATGGCACCAATATATGGTCCATGGGTTTTCAATGTCTGTCTGATAGGCGTGAGGTTTTCCAAAAGGGATTACAAAAAAATCTCCTGGGTTAATGGTGTACTTGTTTTTATCAAGTGTTACCTGGCCCTTGCCTTCCACACAATAAATTAAAATATTTTGTTCAACTCCAGCTCTCTTTCTATAATGAAATTTGGCTTTCGGATAATATCCAATATCTGTAATGAAAGCCTTATCTATGATCTTGTTCTTAATGCAGAATTGGTTGATTATGGATTTTGGAAGAACGATGGCCATTTGACCTTCAAAACCATCCTTTTTAAAATTCCCATGTATATTCTTCATCTATCAATGTTAGAAAAATGTTTTAACAAATCAAGTTTTTGTTATACCCTATATTCTAGCTTTTGTTCATTTTTTTTAGACTGTTTGAGCTTCGAATAAGCTAATACAAATTAAAAATTGCAACCATATACTCCCATGCAATTTTTAATTTGTATTAGTTCATGTATAAGCTGTGTAACAATATGTAGTTCACGTACCTTATCTAATACAAAAGAAATTGAATTTCAGAAAGATGGAATTACAATAAAAGGATTATTTTTGGTTTACCAATTATTTGGGGCGCCAATTATAAACTTTAATAACCAAATTAGAATCAAACTACGATGAACAGGAGAAAATTTGTAAAAGATACAGCTATAGCAACAGCTGGAATAACTATTCTTAATTTCCCTGTTTTTGGGAAAAACGCACCCAGTAACAAAGTACAGTTAGCAGTAATGGGTTTAAACGGAAGGGGCTCTTTCTTGGCAAGCAGTTATGCTAAGCTTGAAAATGTGGAGATCGCCTACATTTGTGATGTCGAAGAAAAAGCGATACAAAAAGGCTTCAACGCGCTTGTTAATGAGAAAAGAAAGCCAACTTTGGTAAGGGATATTCATGACTTGGTTAAAAAGACAGATTTCGATGCTTTAATTGTAGCGGCTCCAGATCATTGGCATGCGCCAGCTGCACTTCTTGGTGTTGCGAACAATAAACATGTTTATGTAGAAAAACCATGTGGCCATAATGCGCATGAGGGCGAATTGCTCGTACAGGCAATGTCAAAACACAAAAAATTAATTCAAATGGGCAACCAGCGCCGTTCGTTCCCTACAGTGATGGAAGCGGCTAATCTATTGAAATCCGGAATTATCGGGAAACCTTATCTTGGGAAAGCATGGTATGTAAATAATCGTAAATCTATTGGTCATGGTGATATTATTCCTGTGCCAGCTACTTTGGATTTCAACTTATGGCAAGGACCTGCACCACGATCTGCCTATAAAAGTAATTTAGTTCATTATAACTGGCATTGGTTCTGGAACTGGGGAACGGGCGAAGCTTGCAACAATGGTACCCATGAAATTGATGTTTGCAGATGGTTTTTGGGCGTAGATTTTCCAACAAAAGTTACTTCTGCTGGCGGACGCTATGCATTTAAAGATGACTGGGAAACACCAGATACGCAAATTGCCACTTTTGAATTCGGCAAAGAAAAGGCAATAACTTGGGAAAGCAGAAGTTGTAATCAATACCCAGTAGAAAAAAATAGTCGGGGTGCAACAATTTATGCCGAAAACGGAACATTAGTTTATGATGGGGCGGCGGGAAGCAAATTTTACGATGCTGATAATAAACTGATTAAAGAAATTAAATCTGATAGTAAGGCTGACGCTAACAATCTTTTAAGCTCAACTGCGAGTTTAGACCTTTATCATTTTCAAAATTTTGTTGATTCAATCAGGGGTAATGCTCAGCTTAATTCACCGGTTTCGGAAGCTTATAAAAGTGTGCTCTTGTGTCACTTGGCAAATATATCGCAAAGAACAGGTGATACCTTGCACTGTAATGCTGCAAATGGCCATATTATTAATAATAAGGCCGCGGAAAACCTGTGGTCTAGAAAATATGAAAAAGGCTGGGAGCCTAAAGTTTAAGGTATAGAAACTAAGCGTATTATTAATTTAAAAAGTATAAAAAATAAAAAATGATTTCAATAAATAAACCCGTTTTTAAGCAAAAAATAGTATACATAGCGGTAATAATATCAGTTATGTTCACCTTTAATAATTCTTATGGGCAGGGAGCTAAAGGAAGTTCAAAAGGGAAGCCCGCCAAACCCGAACTTATTTTTCAATCAGGATTTGAGGGCACCTCGAAAGTTATACCTTTTAAAGGGTCTGATAATGACATTATTGGAAAAGATACCAAGCTAAATGGAAAAAATGATTGGGTAGCAGACTTGGAGAAGATTGGTGGAGGACAATTTAACTTACAATACACTGGTGGCGATTCTACCAAAAGGATTGCCCAGATTATCCCCGAACCTGGAAACATTAAAAACAAGGTGTTGATGTTTAGTATTAATGATAGTTGGTTAGCTTCTGAAGGGCAGCAAAAAGCAAGGGTACAAGCCAATATTTACGGTATTAAAAAAGGATATAAAGAATTTTACCAATCTGTTAGGATGTTTATTCCGGCCGATTTTAATGTGCTTAGAAGCTTTCCTGAGCCAATAAAATGGTTAACCATTTCAGAATTCTGGAATAACGAATGGTGGGTAAGCACAGAAAAATACGGTTTCAGGGTAACATTGGGCATAGGTAAGCCTAAAGCTGAAGAAAGTGATTTTAACTTTATTCTCAATGGCGAAAATGCTGGTCAGAAAGAAGTTTGGAAGGCTGATAACACAGCCATTAAAGTACCTGTGGGAAAATGGTTTACCATGGAATATTATTTTAAAGACGGAGATGCTCAAAATGGAAGATTTTATATGGCCATAACGCCTCAAAATGGTAAAAAACAAGTAGTATTTGATGTTCACAACTTTACACATAACACTACTGATATGAATTCTGATGGACTTACTGGTTATAATCCAATGAAATTATACACGTCTAAAGAGTTGGTTGCTTTTGGTAAGGCACACAACACCCCACTACGCATTTATTGGGATGATTTTAAATTATGGAAAAATAAAACACCAGAGAGTCAAATGGCTAACGGTAAAGATTAATCCCCATCTATCCAGTAATCAATTGATAAGTCTCTAAAATATAACCAATCATGCTAAAGCACTGTACGTTTTTCCTCTTACTTTTAACATCGTTTGCAGCAAATAGCCAAGCAATTATTCCCTTGTATACAAGCAGTATACCCGGTGCTAAAAGTTCATCAGTAATAGAAAAAATCGAAACTACAGCTGATGGTAAAGTGCAAGTTACGGGAGTTACCGTTCCCACGTTAACGATGTATCTTCCAGAGAAAGAAAAAGCTAATGGTGCTGCTATAATTATTTGTCCGGGTGGTGGTTACGGTTTTTTGGCCATGTCTTTAGAAGGATATAGCTCGGCGCAAGAATTTCAAAAAATGGGTATAGCCGCTTTTGTGTTAAAGTACCGTTTGCCGAATGATAACATCATGGAAAATAAAGAAACTGGTCCTTTGCAAGATGCCCAACAAGCAATAAAACTTATTCGCAGCCAGGCTAAAAAATGGAATATTGATACCGCAAAGGTAGGAGTAATCGGTTTTTCTGCAGGCGGACATCTGGCATCTACTTTGGGTACACACTTTGACCGTCCGGTAGTTCCAAATTTATCAAGTGTTAGTTTAAGGCCAAATTTCATGATGCTACTTTATCCCGTTATCAGCTTTGATCAAACTATCGCCCATTTAGGTTCTCGCACTAAATTAATAGGAAATTCGCCTACGGCAGCTATGATTAATACTTACTCAAACGAAACGCAGGTTACTCCACAAACCCCGCCTACTTTTATCGTGCATGCGAGTAATGACGGTTGGGTGAAGGTAGACAATAGCCTAATTTTTTATCAGGCACTGCTCAAAAACAAGGTGCCAGTAGAAATGCACTTATACACTAAAGGTGGCCACGGTTTTGGACTTAACAATAATAGTACAAAAGACCTTTGGATAGACAGATGCCACAACTGGTTGTTGGCAAGCGGTTTTATTAAATAAGTTCAGCTATCGTTATAATTTACATCCACATCTTTATTTGAAATGAAATATACCCTTCTACTTTGTTTTTTGTCAACCATTGCTTTTGGTCAGCAAAAAAAGATTTATATCGCCTTAGATGATCATACCGACTATGTGTGGACAGGTGATGAAGAAAAATATAAAAACACTTTTTTAGAAACACTCGATTATTATATCAAGCTTAATGATTCTACTGCTAAACAGCCCTACGCTTATCAAAATAAATGGAATTGCGATGGCTCTTACTGGGTGTATACGTATCAGAAAAACAAAAGCCCCGAGCAGTTTAACAAGCTAATTACCCAAATAAAGGCAGGCCAGATTACCGTGCCGTTAAATTCGATGATTGTTTTAATGGGTGCTGCACCAGCAGAAGCGACGTTAAGAGACATGTACTATGCAGGATCATTAAAGCGCAAATACGGCCTTGATATGCCTTTGGTATTAAATATGGAAGATCAAGTGCTGCCCTTGGGCTTGTCGTCTTTATGGGCAGGATCAGGGGCCAAATATTCCTGGAGGGGAGTTTGTGCATGTGCATCAAAAGTAACTGGGCTCGAGACCAGAAAAAATCAGATGTATTGGTATAAAGGGCTCGATGATCAGCAGGTTTTGATGAAATGGTATGCCGTTAACCCAGCTATAATTACAAAAAGAAAGGATCATCGCTACTTTATGGGTACTTATCTTGAAGCCTTTAATCCAGAACACGCAGTAGAAGATTGTAAAGATTTAATGCGCGATACCAAAAATTACCCGTATTCAATTTCAGGAGCTTTTGGCAAAGGAGGCGACAGTCTTAAAACCCTTACTAATACCTTCCCTAAAATAGCCAGAGCAAAAACTGATGCCGATTATCAGGTTATTGTATCTAACGAGATAGATTTTTTTAAGGATTTTGAAAAACAATATGGTAACAAACTACCGTCTGAAACTTTTTCTTATGGCACTACCGAGTGGGGAAACAGTTTTGCTTCTCTGGCCGAAGTTTCGGCTTCAGTAAAACGGTCAGTTGAAAAGTTAAGGGCCGCGGAAGCTTTGTACACCCTTGTTGCTTTAAAAGACAAAAAGTTTGCCTCAAATCTGGAGGACATGAAGGAGAAAGCATGGTTTGCCTGTGGAATGTATTTTGAACACGACTGGACAGCCGACGGCCCATACATTACCCGCAAACAACGTGCAGACTGGCAGCGCAAAGTTGCGACACAGTTAAACAGTTATGTAGATACGCTGTATAGCCAATCTAGTAAAAGACTAGGGGAGTTAGTTACTAAGCAAGCCAACGGAAATGAAGCGTTTTATGTATTTAATCCGCTAAGCTGGAAAAGAACAGATTATAGTGACTATTTATATCGAGGTAATGCCAATGTAACCGTAATTGACAAAACGAGCATGAAAGCGGTGCCTTCGCAAATCATTATGAAAAAGAATCAATCTTATTTACGGATCCTGGCTTCAGATGTGCCTTCGCTCGGCTATAAAGTTTTTGAAATTAGAAAAAATACAACCACAACCTGGAAAAATGGCTTAAGTGCAGCTGGTAATACCATTGAAAACGAATATTATAAAATTACCCTGACTGCCCAGGGGGTTGTAACCAGATTATGGGATAAGCAGAACAAAAAGGAATGCATTAAGCCTTTTAAGAAAATGTATTTTAACGATCTGGGGTCAGGTTTAGCGGACGAAGGCGAGCCGATAAGGATTGAAAACAGAGGCCCAGTTTCTGTTACGCTAGTGGCATCATCTTACAAACCCATTAAGCATACCTCTAAAATAACGTTATTTGCAGGCAACGAGCGGGTTGAAATAGAAAACTACATCACCCAAAACCTAGATGCCAAACCAGTTACCTATTCATTCGCATTAAATATTGATAAACCAGAAACCTGGCATGAAGAAGCTGGTGCTATTTTAAAAGCGCAAACAGTAGCTAAAGGCGGGCATTATGCCGATAGTATTTGTCGGTTAGACTGGTTGGCGATGAACCATTTTGCGGATATGTCTGATAAAAATTATGGAATGGTGTTATCAAACCGCGATGCCTATTTTATGAAAACGGGAGAGAGTAGCGTAAGTAATTTTGATGATAGTACCGCATTAATCAAGGTATTGGCCGCTGGACAAATAGATGAGGGCCTAGGCATCATAAATCAGGATGGAGATTCGTATTTTGAAAACTTTCTCGCTTTAAAGCCTCATACAGGAAGTTTTAAGGCTGCTGATGCGATGCGTTTTTCTCTTCAACATCAAAATCCTTTAGTGTCACATCAAATTACTGGTGGCTCTGCTTATCCTGAAAAACAATTCTCTCTTTTTTCTATATCAGACCCAAATGTACTGGTATGGGCATTAAAACCCGCGGAAGAAGGGATTGATAAAGGCATTGTAATGCGGGTATGGAACCTGGCAAATGAAGAAATAAATTACGCGATAAAAGGTAATACTTCAATTTTAAAAGCGAGTAAGATTACCCATATTGAAACAGATGACGAGCCGATTAAAACAGGTGAAAATGACTTGAAAACTGTAATTGGGCATAACCGAATACAAACATACAAGCTGTTTTTAAAGTAAAAAAAGGTGGCTGAACAAAATTAGTACCAATAGATAAACGCAAAATTTAATAAATAGCTAGACGTTAAAGATATTACGTCTAATAACCTTAATTCACAAATGAAAAAATATACGCTACTGCTTTTTGTAATTTCTATTTTCATCCTACAAGCACACGGTCAGGGGCTGTTACTGAATGGTAAATGGAAGTACAATTTTGCCGATAAAAAGAATTACTCGGATGCTGATTTTGATGACAAAGCCTGGAAGGAAATTAGCGGAAAACTGTCTTGGACAATGGCTGAACTACCAAAAGAAAGTCCGATAGTGTGGCTAAGAAAAACGGTAGTAATACCATCAAGCCTTAAAAAGGAACTCAATAAAACAGGTGCATTGGCCTTTTTTATTGGACAGACCGACCAAACCTATGATGCTTTCTTTAACGGCAAGCTTATAGGAACCACCAAATCTGGCGATACCAGAAAAGGGTATTTGGTTAATCCTGCACAAATTAAATGGGATGAAGAAAATACATTCGCCATACGGATGAAGCACTGGTGGAGCTATAATACCTTAGAAGGAATGCCGGAGTTTGGGGCTGCGCCGCCTGCTCAAATGTTTGTTTTTACGGTTGGTGCAAAAGGTATAACCAACAAGCAACAGGTGAGTAATAAGGAGATCACCTTCACCTGTACTGTTCAAAATAAATCAGAAAAGGCTGTTGATGGGATAATAAAAGCAGATTTTTTTGATCTGGATCATGTAAAACTCAGTTCTTTAGAAAAAAAGGTAAAACTGAACAGTGGCAGTAATACCGTTGATTTTGTTTTTAAATCTACATCTCCATTTCTTAAAATAGAATACGCTGTAGTGGTGCCAGAATATCAATATACCGGACTATGGAACGATGAATATGGCTATAAAAATATCCCATACCATGTCGCGTTTCCTGTAATTGCAAATAAAGTAGGCGAAGAGTTTAAACCGGCCGCGTTAAATAACCAGAAACTAACAGGCTGGTTAGGCGACAAAATGAAGGTCAATATAGAAAAGCGATTATATCGGATTGACGAAGATAAAATACTAGGATCATTTATTAACCGGCCAGGCAACCATCCATGGATAGGAGAGCATATTGGCAAATTTTTGGAAGCTGCCTGTAACTCCTATGAAAATACCATGGATCCTGCTTTGAAAATACAGATAGACCGTAGTGCACAAAAATTGATCGCAGCGCAGTTAAGCGACGGCTACCTGGGTACTTATGCCATGGATAATCATTGGACAGGATGGGATGTTTGGTCACACAAGTACGATCTTATCGGGCTTTTGAAGTATTATGAAATTTCAGGTTTTAAACCAGCATTAAAGGCTGCCGACAAAATAGGCGATTTACTATGCCAAAAATTCGGCACTGCAAAGGGACAGAAAAATATCTTAAATGCAGGTGGGCACGTTGGCATGGCAGCTACCTGCATTTTAGATCCAATGACAGACCTTTACCGTTTTACCGGGAATAAAAAATACCTGGATTTCTGCTATTATATTATCAAAAGTTTCGATGAACCAAAAGGGCCACGAATAATTTCGACGCTCGGAACCTTGGGTCGGGTAGATAAAACAGCTAATGGTAAAGCTTACGAAATGCTTTCAAATTTAGTTGGTGTTATAAAACTGTATAAAATTACAGGCGACACCTATTATTTAACACCAATATTAAATGCTTGGAAAGACATTGTGGCTAATCGCTTGTACATTACAGGTACATCTAGCTCTAAAGAACACTTTATGGATAACCATTTGCTGCCTGCCGAAACTGAAGACAATATGGGAGAAGGCTGTGTTACTACTACTTGGGTGCAACTAAACTACCAGCTCTTCTGCCTAACAGGTAAAATAGAGTACCTAAACGAATTGGAACGTTCTGTTTATAACCACTTAATTGGGGCTCAAGATCCACATACTGGTTTTGTAAGCTATTACACACCTCTTATGGGTAAAAAAGCTTGTATTGATTATCAGTCCTGCTGCGCTTCTAGTGTGCCTCGCGGCATAGCCATGATCCCGCTTTTCGCAAACGGAAAGATTAAAGGTGCACCTTCTTTCTTTTTATATCAGCCAGGTGTTTTTAAAACTAACTTGGATAATAAAGAAAAAACCTCGGTTGAGTTTACTACCCAAACCCAGTTTCCTACAAACGGAAAGGTAAGCATTGTTGTAAATCCTGCCATAGCCAGACAGTTTGCTGTTCAATTGCGTAAGCCATATTGGGCAGATGATTTTACTGTTTGGGTAAATAATAAGAAACATAAAACTACCTCAACCGATTTTGCAACGCTTGACCGAGTGTGGAAGAAGGGCGACAAGATTGACATCACTTTTAACATTGCAACCAAGGTGTTAAGCGGAAGCATTAGTTATCCCGGAAAAATTGCCATTCAGCGAGGCCCGCAAGTTTTGGTAGTAGATAACATGCTTAATCAGAAGGCTTCAGCAGATATTCTACTAAATGGAAAACAAATTAAGTTAAATGCGGTGAGTTCAGTTTTGCCAGCAGATTGGGCAGGCAATCAGGCTTATGAGGTCTTAGGAGCAGCGAACGGTAAAGAACAAAAATTAATACTAGTGCCATTTGCAGATGCAGGCCAAACGGGTGGAACTATAACTACATGGCTTTCTGATAGAAGTAAAATGAAATAGTATTTCAGTTATATGACCTGTAAACATAATACTACTGTCATATTGGCGGCAGTATTATGTTTACAGGTATTCTATTCTTCTTAATCTTATTGTGATTTTTCTTACCTAAAATTTTGCGCCTTTATTACAGAGAGGACATCAATGTCATAGAACCGTAGTGAAAAGAAATTTGGCTTTTGACTAATTACAGCAAAAAAAATATCCATATCAGCAAATTTACCTCAAAGCAAGTGCCGTAATTTGAGATTAATAAGTCTCTATTTAATAGTATAGACTTAAAAAATTAAATCGGTATAGCCTATAACTATAGCCGTAATTGTAACCAAATATCAATCATGCATAATTATCCAAGTGCTAAGCTAATAGAAATATTCCCTATGTACTTATTTACAAGAATGAATTTGAGCGTACAACGCCATCATTTCTAAACGTAGCTACAGTCAGCATTTTACCATCTCAAAAAAATATAAAGATAATAACAAGCAACAATTAATTGACTACAAATTATGATGATTAAAAAGTTAAGCACTATGGGTATTGGGTTGTTAATATCCATTCAAAGCTTTTCACAAACTAAACTGGTAAACTATATTGACACCAAAATAGGAGTGATTGATACTCGAGGAAGCAATTGTATCATTGGTCCGCAACTACCTTATGCAAGTATCAGCCCATCTCCGCAAACTATAGACGGAGATCATGATGGTTACCATCCAAATCGACCTATCAGAGGGTTTGGTCAATTGCATGTAAGCGGTACAGGCTGGGGAAAGTACGGCCATTTCCTGATTTCTCCTCAAGTAGGACTTGCTGTAGCTCCAGATAAGCACGATTCTCCTAAATCAAAAGAAATTACCACGGCATACTACTACCAAACTAATTTAGACCGTTATAACATTGTTGCTGGCGTTGCGCCCACACATCATGCTGCATTATACCAGTTTACATACCCTAAAACAGATAGTGCTTACATAGTTTTGGATGCTACCCAAAGCATTGCAGATTTTATACCCAAGCTAGGTTATAAGTTTAGAAAATGCGACGTAGAAATACTGCCTGAAAAAAATCAAATTCGTGCATCCATAGAATGTTCAGGAGGTTGGGCTTATGGCTATTATAAACTTTATTTTATTGCACAGTTTAACAAGTCATTTTCTGAAAGTGGCGTATGGAAAGACAATACATTGAAAAAAGGTGAATATGCCATGTCTTTAGATAAGGATGCAGGGCAACGTGTTGGAACATTCTGCCGCTTCAAAACTCAACAGGATGATAAAATTTTGATGAAAGCTTCTATTTCCTTTTCGGGATTTGAAAATGCTGAAAAGTACCTCAATAATGAAATTAAAGGATGGAATCTAGAAGATGTGGAAAAAGCGGGTATGCTTGCTTGGGAGAACAAGCTGCAGCATATTAAAATTGAAACCAACTCTGAAGCACAAAAAAAGATTTTTTATACCGCAATGTATCATACCATGATTCAACCCCGTGATCGTACCGGCGACAATCCAAATTGGAAAAGTAACGCTCCTTATTGGGATGATAATTACGCCTTATGGGATACCTGGCGTTCGGCCTTCCCCTTGTTCATGTTAATTGATCAAGATATGGTTCGTGGTAACATTCAATGCTTTGTAGATCGCTATAAACATAATGGTGCTGTACGTGATGGCTTTGTAGCTGGCATTGAAATGGAGGAAGAGCAAGGTGGGAATGATGTAGACAATGTAATTGCCGATGCCTATGTTAAAGGCCTTAAAGGTGTAAACTGGCAAGAAGTTTATGGGTTGGTAAAATATAATGCAGAAAAAGAACGTAAGGGTTTAGTTGCCCGCAATCAACAAAATCCGGAATATAAGGCCAACAATGGCCGCTATAAAGAATTGGGCTGGATTCCTGAATGCTTTAACAGTAACTCTAACACGCTTGAATATGCGTATAACGATTTTTGCGTAGCACAATTAGCCAAAGGTTTAGGGGAAACCGCCGATTATGAAAAATTCATTAAAAGAAGTAAGGGATGGACAAATCTGTGGAACCCTAACCTAGAAAGTGATGGCTTTAAAGGTTTCATTGATGCTAAAAAAGCCGATGGATCATTCATCAATCAAGATGCTAAAATGTGGGGAAAATCATGGGTAAACCCATTTTATGAGGGTACATCATGGACCTATAGCTATTTCGTTCCGCATGATATAAACCGTTTGATAAAATTGGTTGGTGGAAAGGAAATGTATGCTAAACGACTTGAATATGGAATGAATAACAAGCTTATTGACTATGGAAATGAACCTTCATTTTGGGCTTTGCGTTCGTTTAACCACGCTGGGCGACCAGATCTAACCTCTAAATGGGTACACTGGATATTAAATAAAAATTACGACACTACCGGCTATACCGGCAATGATGACACCGGGGCGATGACTTCGTGGTATATTTTGTCTGCCGTGGGTTTATTCCCTAATGCTGGTCAGGATATTTACTACCTGAACGCACCACTTTACAAAAAATCGGTGATAACGTTAAGCAATGGAAAAAAGTTAAGTATAAGTGCAAATAATTTATCGGCTAAAAATATCTACATCAAATCATGTAAGGTAAATGGAAAGCCATGGAACAGTTCTGTTATTAGGCATAAAGATATTGCAAATGGCGCTACTATAGAATTTGAATTGGCAGCACAGGCGGGTAATTGGGGCAAATAGTATAAAATTTAATAATTAACAGGATATAACTATGCAAAGAGAAAGATGCAAATAGATTGTCTTGAACACATCAATAAGCAGATAAACATTGATAATTAAAGAATTTCGGTCTTTTTTAATCTATGAATTTTAAGTTAATAGTCATTTGCTTTTTATTGATAACATTTCATTCAATATTCTGATTTAAGTTAGGATAGAATGAATATGATAACAATTTACTAATAACAACCTAACCAATTATAAACCAAAAATTATGAAAAAGAAATTCTTTTTTAGCAGAATTTACGCTGTAATATTGCCAATGGCATTATTGAGTGCTTGTTCAAAAAATGCAGATCCTGAGGCAAGTTTAGCTTCTGAAGGTAGTAAATCTGCAAAAATAGTTGCCTTGGGTAGTAATGCTACAGAAATAGCTGCTACCCCTTCTCTCGTGTTTCAGTCGGGTTTTGAGCCTGGCAGTGGTAATACCAATTACCCCCAAATAGCTGCAAACCCGACTGGCCAAGGTGAGGATATTTTAGGTAATACCCTAGGCTTAACATCAAGCGATTGGACTTATCATTTAGAACTCAAAACGCCGGTGAAATATAAGCTCTTCCGAATTAATTATGAAGGGGGAACGTATACCGATCGCCAAGCGCAAATAATAACCAACCCTGTAAAAAATGTAAACAGCAACAACAGCAACACGGTATTGAGATATCGGCTTACTAATGCTACAATACCCGAAGGTAATTATATGAAAGGACGTGTGGCAGCCGAATTATTTTCTCAATCACTTGCACCTGGTGCTACAACTGCAGATAAAGCAGTAGCTTCTAATGTCACGGAATATTATCAAAAGGTTAAGTTTTACTTACCAACTGATTTTGATCTCTTACAGTCTTCCACGTTTCCTTTACCTTATACAGGCGATTGGTTATTATTATGGGAATTCAGAAACCATATACCAACAACTACTGGCAAAGATTCTCGAGTAGCAATATATGTCACACGAGCCAATAATACCAGTACAACAAAGTTTCACTTTATTATGACTTGTGATGAAATGGGTGTGGGCGGGCCACCTGTAAATATTTGGAAAGATGAGAATTTCAATTATACAATAAATTCTGGCAGATGGCTAGAAGCGGAAATTTACCTGAAACAGGGTGTAGGTAGTGCAGGTAGAAACTACTTTGCAATGCGCAATGTAAATGCGAATAATACTGGTACTTGGTACAAACTCACCGATAAATATGCTACCAATATTCATCACAATAATACAAACCCACAGGGCTGGAATGGATGGAATCCAATGAAGGTATATTGCAGTGCGCCTGTTCTTCAACCTTTTCAAAGTGCTGGCAAATCATTTGTAATGTATTGGGATGATCTTGAAATTCAAGAAAACAAACTTCCTACCCCTGGCGCTATAGCACCTTAAAATGTATGGTGTTAAATAATAAGAAGGTGACTTGCTTAAAGAAACTTTCTTTTATTAATGGTATAGTAAACTTAAAAAATAGATTACGATCTAATATTATGACAAAAAAACCTTTACTTTTCGCTATTCTTTTACTTACAATGGTATATTCATGTAAGAAAGGAACAAAAACGGCTATTGTTGTTACACCACCAATTGTTACGCAACCTCCTGCAGTATCTAAAGCAGAGGAATTTATATTTCAGTCTGGATTTGAGCCAGGAAGCACTGCCAATACTAACTATCCACAAATAGTGGCTAACCCAACTGCTCAAGGAGAGGATATTAAAGGTAATACCACAGGCTTGATGAATAGTGATTGGATCTATGATTTAGAAACAAAAACGCCAGTAAAATACAAGCTTTTCCGTATGAATTATGAAATGGGAACTTATACCGATCGAAGAGCCGAAATAATTCCAAATTCTGTTAAGGATGTGGGTAGCAACAATAGCGACAACATATTAAGTTTTAGGCTTACTAATGCTGTAATACCGGCAGGGTACACAAATAAAGGTCGTGTGGCTGCAGAACTATTCTCACAATCGCTTGCTCCTGGTGCCACAACGGCAGATTTGGCCGTATCATCAAACATCAGGGAATACTATCAAAAAGTTAAGTTTTATTTACCAAACGATTTCAATCTTCTTCAAGCCTCTACTTTTCCAGTGCCAAACGCAGGTGATTGGTTGCTATTGTGGGAATTTAGAGATCATGTACCCACCACCACAGGGAAAGACTCAAGAATAACGATTGATATTACTAGGCCAAACAATTTAAGCACAACAAAATTTAATTTTGTAGTTAGCTGTGATGAAATGGGTGTAAATGGTGCACAACCACTAAATATATGGAGTGTGCAGAACACCAATTATAAAATACCAACTGGCAAATGGTTGGAAGCAGAAATTTATATTAAAGAAGGTGATGCTGGTACAGGCAGAACTTATTTCGCAGTTCGTGAGGTAAATGCTACCAATACAGGTGTTTGGAATAAGTTGTGTGATAAATATGCAACTAATATCCATCGCAATAATACCAGTCCTACGGGTTATAATGGCTTTAACCCGATGAAATTATACTGCAGCGAGGCTGTGGTTAAACCTTTTCAAGTTGCAGGTAAATCTCTACAGGTATATTGGGATGACTTGGAAATGTACGAAAACAAACTTCCTAGCGTGGGCGCTATAACGCCATAGCAGTAGGTAAATCGGCTGAAAGGTATAAATTCCCGGTTGCGCAAGTTGCCGGGAATTTTATTGTTTAATCGCTGTTCTATTATGAAGCGGATTCTTCGATTGAAGAAAATTATGGCCTTTTATTTTTCCAAAACTTAAAATCATCCCAATACACTTGGAAGATGCCATTTCTAGCGTTCATCTGATTTACCATGTTATTAGAGGTATAAAGTTTAATTGGATTGATGTCTCCAAGCCCGTCCGGATTGGGGTCATCTGGATGGCAGGTATCTTCTTTAAGGTCATAAACTACCGTTTTAGTGCCGCCATCTGGTGTAACTGCAAAATAAAAGCGTCCGTTTCCTTTGTTACCATCTTTGATATAATACTCTATGGTCATCCATTTACCAATAGGAGCTTGAAAACCGGTGTTAGATTTTTCCCATACGGTTACAAATCCGCTTACTAATTTCTGGGCTTCAACTTTGAAAAAGAATGGAGAGCCAACGGTGCCAGGAGCAATTTTGCTAAGCGTAACACCAAAACGGAAAGGATAGGTAGCCCCAGGATTCCATTGCGCATTATTCCAAAACTCAAATAGGGTAATCCAATCTCCACTTGCTGGGTATGCAGAATTAACAAGCTTGTTAAAGTCTGTAGGTATAAATAGGCGTACAGATTGGTATACTTCCTTCAAATCGGTATTGCCGTAAATATCCATTTGTATTCTGGCTTTTTTATCGAAAACAATTCCATTTACCGTATACTGAGAGCTTGCCGGAATGGCAATATGAGGTGTAAGTAATTTATAATTAAGCACTTTGTTGCTCGGGTTTAATGGTTCTGCTACAATTCTGGCCCTACGCTGGGTACTATCACCTTCTTCATAGTAATTTCTTACATAACCAACGTTCGGATGGTTTGCGAAATCAGTTACCCAATCATTCTTTGTAGAGAACGTAAGATCTTTACCTCTAAATTCATCCATCTGCGCATTAGTTTGTATGATGGTAGTGTTTTCAAAACCAGAGTTAAATATCAACTCTGAAGTTGGTACAGGACTGATGTCAATTGGATTAATAGGTGGTGAGGACACTAGTGGACTGTTTTTTTTGCTGCATGCAAAGAAGAAGCACATGGATACTAACAAAAAAGAATATTTTTTCATGATATATTTGGTTTTTTATAGCTGATCATATTTATTGTTTACTAAGCTTTATTAAAAAAGTACAAGCAATTTTTAAATTATTAAGGTTGCTTATCTCTCCAAATTCTAAAATTATCCCAAGATACTTGTAACGATTGAGGATTAGTACCTGCTTTTACAGCGTCGATAATAGTTTTAGAAGTATATAGTTTCATGGCGTTCCAACTTTGCACACCGTCTGGATTAGGATCACCTGGGTGCTGTGTCCAATTGTGATTAGTGCCGGTTGCATAATCAAATATTACTGTTTTAGTACCGCCATCTGGCGTAACAGCCATATAAAACTTACCATTATTACTGCCTGCTGTACCTTCTTTAAAATAGATGTCAACAGTCATCCAGGTGCCTAGTGGTACAACAAATGTAGAGGAAGAATTTTTCCAAACGTCTTGAAACGAACCGCTAACATCTTTTTGAGCACCTGCTTCAAAGTTAAAATTTTGCAAGTTTGCAGATTTCTTTAAAGTTATCCCTATTCTAAAAGGAAAATCATCTCCCCAGGTATTATTGTTCCAAAGTTCAAATAAGGTAAGCCAATCATGTGGATCGTATGTTGGGGTAGGTGGGACTAGTCGGTTTGGGTCATCTAAAATTTTCTTGAATGAGCTGTAATGAAGTTTCATTCTTACGCTTTGGTAAAACTCTTTGAAATATCCGCCAGTAACTGGGTCCTTAAAGCCATCAATTTCTACCTGTACTCTGGCTTTTGGCGGGTTTGCCGCAATGGTGCCGTTAGTAATAATGTATTTTAGAATGTTATTGGTACTGTTATCATCTGTTGTTATTACAGCTTTGCGGTCTGTAGATGTTCCCCCTTCGTAATAAAAGCGAAAGCTTTTTCCAAAATTTGAAGTTGTCCAGTCGTAGGGACTAACATTAATGCCGGTAAGGTCATCACGTTGTGGATCTACATAAGAAATAGCTGAATTGTTAAAATCTGATGACGCAACCAGTGTGCCTGTGGTGCTTAGCAACTGAAGCTGGTTTTCTGAAGTGCTGGATGAAGAGGCAGTGGTATTTGCTACCTCTTGGTTTTTCTTGCAACTGCCCATACATAATATTAATGCAGGAATAGTTAGCACTATTAAAAAAGAATTTTTCATACTTTGGTTTAATTAATAATTATTTGGTTAAAAAAATATTTTTAAATTGCTTGTACTCGTAACTTTCTTTTTATAAATTTTTTTATCGAACTCAGTGTAATACTTTTATTGAAATAAATTAACGGTAATCACTTGCTTTATCGTTGTACTTGGAATAGTAACAACGCTTGCATTTAAATCTTTTCGCCATACTACTTTCCTACTTTTCCCATTTACTTTGGCACCTTTCATCACTACACCAAGTAGCTCTATTTGATAGGCCCTTTTTAGCGGTTGGTCTTTATAACCTTGGCCGGCAACAGCATCAATGGTTATATCCGCTCCGTTCTTCGCTTGCAAATAATACAGGTTATTAAATGCATTTTTGCCCTTTAAATAATCGGTAGAAACACCATCATCTTCATAAAGCGTAAACATGTTCTTTTTACCCTCTGTTCCTGGATAGCATCGTATAACCAGGGTATCAAGCTTTGCGGTTGCCATTCGTTGGCGATAAGGTTGCATTGGCAAAGGGTAACCGCCTTTAACAAATAAGGGAGACTCATTAATATCTGCACTTACATCTTGTGTTGTACCTCCTTCGTATTTTTTATGGTTAAAGATATTAAACCAAGTATCACCTTCTGGAAACCAAACTTTTTGGTTAGCAATTAAATCTTTTCCTGTTCCGGGAGATACTATCGGGGCAGAGAGTAACAAGTCGCCAAATAGGTATTGTTGCGGATTATTGTACGCCTCTTCCTTGTCGGGATACTCGATATACATTCCTCGGTTTAAGGGGATTGTTTGACTATGGCATTGCCAAACGCTTGAATAGATGTACGGCATTAATTGCGAGCGAAGATGATAGACCTTTCTCATTGCTATCTCAGCCTGTTCGCCCCAAAGCCAAGGACGCCTGTCTAATTTTGAATCATAAGTAGAATGTATTCTTAATGATGAATTGGTAAGTCCGAATTGTGTCCACCTCACGTATTGTTCCGGATTACGGTCGCCAAAAAAGCCACCAATATCATGCGCCCAAAAAAAGCATCCAACGTTACCGCTATTGGTGGTAAAAGGCACTTCAAATTTCAGCAATTCCCAGGTTGATTTTGCATCACCAGAAAATTGTATAGGTGTACGGTGGCTTCCCCATCCCGCCCAACGGCTAAACAGAAGTCCTCGTTTGTTATCACGTTCTGAATTTTTAAAGTAAAGGTTGTTAAGCCAAGGTAAGTGTCGTAAGGTGCGGTAGCCCAACACATAAGGCATTTCCATATCTTGTTGCCAGTCTAGCCACCAAAAATCTACCCCCATATTCTCTAAAGGCTGCTGAGCATACTTAAAAAAGTTTTCCATGTACTTTTTATTTCCGGCATTAAACAACAAGTCTTTTTTACCCGTAGTGTCTTCGCCCATAGCTTTCATAAAATTAGGGTATTGATCTTCGTGATGGCGGATCCCATCATGAGGGTGATCATTCAGGGCAATAGCCAGACCGTCGTCTTTTAACTTATTCAGCAGACCTTGAGGATTGGGAAATAGTTTTTTGTTCCAGCTGTAGCCCGTCCATCCGTAAGAATCTGTATTGCCCAATCCAGTTGTGGCATCTTTTTGAGTATGCCAGCCCATATCCAATACCATTACATCAAGCGGGAAATCATGTTCCTTATATCCCTTAGCTATTTCTAAAAACTCATCTGCCGAGTAATCCCACCAGCGGCAATACCAGCTTCCATGAATATATTTACGATTCATAGGCACTTCACCACTTATGGTAGACAAGGCCTTGAGTGCCGTTTTATAATCATTGCCATAGGCGAAAAAGTAAAAATCGGACAGGTGATTTACAGAACGTTCGGCAATCCATCCATCTACAAAAATTTCTTTTCGGCTATCATCAATTAACTGACAACCGTTTCTGGATAATAAACCATTGCTAGTAGGGACTTCGCCCGTAATCTGATCAAGCGTAATCAGGGTTCCACCAAGGTTTTTATTATCCTTTTTATGCATCGCCCATTCATAATTTTTTGGCTTATTAAAAACGGTAATACGGATGTTAAGGTTGCTGAGCGGGTAGCCATCATCTATAAATTTTACTACCATTCTTTTGGTAGTAATGGTATACTTGTTTCCGTCTTGTTTAATCTGAAACTCATTGCTCAAGGCTGAGCGATTATGTGCAAAAAAAGAGTATTGTCTACAAATTTGTCATCCAAGGCATATTCCATTCGGATAAGTTCGGGGGTAATAACCGTGAATCTAGTTTTACCGATAACGATGGGATTAGTGCTTTGGGCAGTAACCTGGCTACCCATAAAAAATAGAAGTAAAAACAAAAACCTGTTTTTCATAAAGTTTATTTGTAAATTTTAAAGTGTATTTATTGTGGGCGTTTATTCTTCCAGAGTTTAAAATCGTCCCAATAAATCTGGAGTGTTTTCCCCTTAGATTTCACATAGGCAACAATTTCTGGTGAAGTATATAATTTCATCGGGTTATATCCTGTTAATCCGTTTGGAGCTGGATCAGTGGTCATGTGCGTAAAATTATGCACATCATAAACCACTTTTTTCGGCTCACCATCTGGGGTTATGGCTAGATAAAAACGGCCGGTTTCTTTATTGCCTTCTTTAAAGTAGTATTCCATGGTAAACCATTTTCCTATGGGTACTTTTACGTTTGTATTGTTATACCGCCAAACTTCTTTTTGGCCTGGGTCTTCGGCATTTAATAAAAAGTTTAAATCTGTTTCATTAGGATCTAGTTTGCCAATACACAAGCCATTCCTGAAACCATATTTCTCTTCTTTTACCCACCATTCGTTATTCCAAAATTCTGAAAGTGTAAGCCATGTTATTCTTTTAGGGTAATCTCGAAGCACTGCAAAATCGTTAGAAAGAAATACTCTTACCGACTGATAAAATTCTTTGAAACCTCCCTTGATGCCATATAGATTTGTTTGTACCCTTGCTTTTTGAAGTCCCAAATCTGCTGTCCATGAACCATCCAGCCAAAACTTAAGTACATGGTTGTTAGGGTTGCCTGGCTCTGGTACAACTTTAGCGTAGCGTTTAGAAGAATCGCCACCAGTGTATTGAACCTCCAGTATGCCACTTTTAATTACTGGTATAAGATCTTTATCCCAGTCGCTATTCCTTAGTTTTGCTCCCTTGCCAGCTAACCGTTCTATTGAAGCGCCATAATCTTTAGTACCAGGTATTGGCACAACTCGGGTTGTCCCTTCAAAATTTGATTGAATGATTAACTGGGGTTTCAGCTGTTTATTTTTTACCTCCTGCGCCCATGATGTGATTGAGATCATCATACCAATAGTTAAGCTGCAACTCGTTAAGAAAAGGGTTTTTTTCTGGGATGTATGTTCGCTGCTTTTGGCAAAAAGCCCTGAAAGACAGCAATCTAAATACTTGAGGTTAGTTGTCCCAGCAATCGATTGAGCTGAGGTTAATGCCTCCGGTTTTTGTATCATGTTTAGGTTTATAATTTTTATAAATGGTTATACTACAAATGACCAAATTTAAAATTATACCTTGTTGCTTGATTGGTCATTTTTGTAACTGTATTAGCTTATAACGTTCAAAAAACACGACGAGTGGTTTGTATATGGGCATCGCACCAAGTTATTTTCAGTATTTTAGCCTTAAAATCTGTTTAAAATGTTAATGAGCAAAAAGGTCCTTTGCAAAACAATTTCACTGGTATATAGTAGGCTCGTTTTCCATATATATATTATACTGTTCTTTTTTGCCAATGCAGGTATTGCTTCAGCTTCCTATCCTGAACTTAAATTTAGAGTGATTGAAAAAGGGCTGTCAAATAGTAAAATAAGATGTGTTTTTCAAGACAGTAAAGGTTATATATGGATAGGAACGAGTTATGGCTTGAGCCGATATGATGGCTATCAGGTTATAAATTACCTACCGGATGTAAACAATAAAGGCTCCATAAGCAATAGCTTTATTAATGGCATTTGCGAAGATAAAGACCATAATATTTGGGTTGCAACAGGTTTTGGACTAAATAGGTTTAACAGAAACTCAAATACATTTACTCGTTTTTTGTACAATACCAAGAATGCAGGCCGATTAAGCAATAATAACATCCGAACTGTCTTTGTAGATGATAAAGGAAATTTATGGATAGGTACTGCGGGTGGTTTGAACCTTATACAATTTGGAAAAAAGCGAATAGACAATTATAGCGCTTACACTAAAGAGGCAAAGAACCTTAATGGCATAAATTGTATTTATCAAGCTAGCAATAAAACGCTTTGGGTAGGCACGGATGGAAATGGGCTGTATCAATTATTTGGCCGTACTTGGAAGTTGTTTAATAGAAGTAATGGCATTTCCAGTAATTTCATTACTGCAATTTGTGAAGATAAAAACCGCGATCTATGGGTAGGGACAAAAGAGGAAGGAATATCAGTTATTAATAGTACAAAAGGATCTGTCAGGCAGTTTAAAAAAAATGAAAACAAGCTAATCGGTTTGCCAGAAAATGAAGTTCTATGTCTATTTAAAGATAGTAAAGGTGATTTTTGGGTTGGAACAGTAAATGGTGGGCTCAGTGTATATAGTTTTACGACCAATAGCTTTACCCATTACAAAAGTGATCCGTCTTCTAAAACAAGTCTTCCTCAAAACAGTGTATCCGCTGTATTGGAAGACAAGCAGCATAATTTTTGGGTGGCTACAGGTGGGGGGCTATGCGTTTACAGTCCCGAACGGTATAAATTCAATCTGGTTACGGCCCTTCCGCAATCGAACAGTTTATCTCATAAAAACGTAAAAACTTTTTATGAAGATAAAGACGGTTTAATTTGGATAGGGACAGACGGTGGAGGCATCAACATTTGGAATCGAAAGGATAACACGTATAGGGTATATCGTAATAAATTGGGTAATTCAAGTACTCTAGGGTCCGATGCGGTACTTCATGTCTATAAGGATAAACAAGGAACTATTTGGGTTGCAACATGGGGAGGGGGGCTTAATCGGTTTAACCCTAAAACAAACAACTTTTCTCGTTTTGTTCACCAGCCCGCAGATACAAACTCCACCGGTTCTGATGACGTATGCCAGCTATTTGAAGATAGCAGGGGGCAATTATGGGTGGGTACTGCGTACGGCGGCTTATCGGTTTTAGATAGAAAAAAAGGCATATTTAGGCTTTTTAAGGGGCCAATTAATCAAAAAACAAAATTTGAAGGCAAAAGTATCAGCCGGATACAGGAAGATAAAAATGGGGATTTATGGATAGGAACAGACGATGCAGGTTTATATTGCTATTCTGAAAAAAATAAATCGTTAACTAGTTATTTTAATCCGAACTCTAATACCAAAATTTCGTTCTATGAACCTGTTGATGTGGTTTTTAACGATTCTAAAGGACGATTATGGATAGGGCAAAACAGTTTAATGCTGTTTGATTTTAAAACCAGAACATTTAAGCAACCTGCATTAAGCGCTAAATTCGGTAAAATCATAATTTTAGAAATTATGGAAGATTTGAAGGGAAATTTTTGGATCAGTACAAATAACGGCCTTATCAAATACAACCCTGATCAGCTTTTCTTTAAACGATATTCTGAAGCAGATGGATTGCAAGGTCTTGAGTTTTCTAGAAATTCTAGCTTAAAAACCCGAGATGGCAAAATGCTTTTCGGAGGAACTCAGGGCTTTAATATTTTCCATCCCGATAGTATTTCTAACAGCAGTAATGTAGCACCTGTATATTTTACCGATTTCCAAATATTTAACAAAAGTGTAATAGCATTTGGCGATAATTCGGTTTTAAAAAGTCCAATTAGTGAAGCGAAGGAAGTCAAACTAGCCTACGATCAATCATTATTTTCTTTCGACTATGCATCTCTCAATTATATCGACCCAGAAAAAACGCAATATGCTTATTATCTTGAAGGCTTTGACAGGGCATGGAACTTTGTGGGAAATCAGCGAAAAGCAACGTATACGAATTTAGATCCAGGAAAATATGTTTTCAAGGTAAAAGCAAGAAATGCCGATGGTGTTTGGGGTACAAACGAGGCATCTATAAATGTTATTATTGTTCCACCATTCTGGATGACCTGGTGGTTTAAGTTGTCGCGAGTATTGGTTTTGATGGCAACACTGATTTTCTTGCTTCAACAAAGAAGGAAAGTAGAGCTTAAAAAAATAGATGAAGTAAAAAAGGAAGAGATTCATCAATCTCAGCTTCAATTTTTTACCAATATATCTCACGAATTACGCACCCCGCTTACCTTAATACTAGGGCCACTTCAACGAATAATGAAAGAGGGAGGTTCTGAAACGTTGAAGAACTCAACTCAAATTATGTACAGAAACGGCATGCGCCTGATGGGTTTGATCAACGAAATTATCGATTTCCGTAAAGCAGAAACAGGTGTTTTAAACCTAAAGGTTACAAAGGGAAATTTAGCTCAATTGATTAATGATTTAGCTGCAGACTTTTCTGAAAAAGCAATTGAGTTAGGGATCAATTTTAAAGTAAATATTCCTGTAATAAACGAAGATTTATGGTTTGATAAACGGATCATAGAAAAAATCATCATCAACCTGTTGCATAATTCTTTTAAATACACTCCGGCTGGAGAAACAGTAACAATTGAAATCTTTTTTGCTATTGCAGACTTAAAGCCATCGTTTGAAAATGAACTGATTTTAAAAAGCAATTATAAAGCAGCCGAATATGTTTACATCCGTGTGGCCGATAACGGGATAGGCATTTCCAAACAATCTATGAACCATTTGTTTGAGCGATATTTCCGGATTACTCAATCGCACTTAGGCTCTGGCCTTGGCCTAGCTTTTGTTAAAACCCTTACGTTTTTGCACAAAGGGGAAATTTATGTATACAGTGAAAAGCTTAAGGGTACGGAAATTAGCATAGCAATCCCAATTGGTAAAAAAGAGTATAAATTATCAGAACTGTGGGACGAAAATAATGAAGAAAGTACCGTTAAACTAGAAAGCCTGGAGTATAAAAACGAATTGTATTTTAAAAAAGATATCCTAATAAAAGGAAACCTAGATTTAGCGCTGCCAAGGGAAGCAAAAACCTTACTTATTGTAGAAGATAATGATGAAATAAGGGCTTTTTTAAGGGAGTGCTTAGCATTGCATTATCATATTTATGAAGCTGTTGATGGTCTGGAAGGACTTATTAAAGCAAAAGAGCAAAGTCCGGATCTTATTCTTAGCGATGTGATGATGCCCAAAATGGATGGGATTGAACTTTGCCGTTTGCTAAAAGAAGATTTGGAAACGAGTCATATCCCTATTATTTTATTAACAGCCAACGATACTCCTGATACAAAGATTAGCGGTGTAGGGTTTGGCGCCGACCATTATTTTAGTAAGCCGATTGATATAGATCTTTTATCGCTCACTATTAAAAATCTTTTTGATCAGCGACAAAAAATAAAGCAGCGTTACTTGAAAGACTATAAGGTGGAGGTAAGGGAACTTGTACACTCTGCTAAAGATAAGGAATTGATGGACAAACTTTTGGCTATTATAGAACTACACATGGAAAACCCAGATTTGAGTGTGGATATGATTTGCAAGGAGATAGGAATGAGCAAAACTAAACTTGGTACAAAAATTAAAGAAATAACAGGACTTGCCATTATTGAGTTTGTAAAAAATGTACGCCTAAAAAAAGCAGTTGAGATTATGACCTGTGAAGCAGTTTCGGTAGGAGAAGTAATGTATCGGGTGGGTATTTTATCGAAATCATATTTTTCTACTGTTTTTAAAAAGGAATATGGGGTTAGTCCTAGTCAATTTTTGCTTGATATAGACCATAGCATTAAGAAAGGAAAAGGTTAAATTTGTTATTTATAATCTTGTAAATCAATAATTTAATTATTCTTATTATAATAAGTGTTGTATGTTTCATTAAATATATATAGCTTTGACTTATTATAATAAGCTAACCAAATGCAGTTAAAGACCTTTCGCCATTTATGGGGAGTTACAGAACCATTTGAATCGGCATTTTCGAAAATCAAAGAAAATGGCTACAACGGGGTAGAGTTTAAAAGCGTTCGAGCATTGGAGCATGTAGGCTTTAAAAAACTACTTTCCAAGTATGACTTTGAATTTATTGCCCAGATTCACACGTATGGCGAAACCGTAACAGAGCACGTAGCCTCTTTTAAAGAATTGATACAACAGTCATTACCTTTAAACCCTGTTCTTATCAATAGCCAAAGTGGAAAAGACAGTTGGACAATGAGCCAAAAACACGAGTTTTTAGCACAAGCTTTAGCATACGAAAAAGAAATAGGAATACCTGTTGCACATGAAACGCATAGGGGCAGGATAACTTATAATCCATGGGATACCAGAGAGCTATTGCTGTCATTTGCTGAGCTAAACATTTGCTGCGATTTTAGTCATTGGGTTTGTGTTTGTGAGCGTTTAATTGAATCAGAAATAGAAATTATACAGCTTTGTGCAGAGCGATGCATACACATCCATGCACGTGTAGGATATGAACAAGGGCCACAAGTACCCGATCCACGAGCACCAGAATACCAGCAGCATGTTGAAGCGCATGAAAAATGGTGGGATATGATCTGGCAAAAACAATTAGCTAAAGGGATGAGGCAAAGTACCATTGCTCCCGAATTCGGCCCTCCAGGTTATCATCATACATTGCCCTTTTCTAATACTCCAGTATCTAATTTATGGGAAATTTGCGAATGGATGAACGAAAGGCAAAAAGAACGATTTAAAAAAGTAACAAATATATTTTAAAGGTAGAAAGGTATAAATCTTAGCAAGATCTAATATCTCATTTCTCAAATCTTATATCTAATTAATTAAATGAAGAAAATATTAGTGATAGGTAGTTACAACGTGGGTTTAAGCGTAATCGGAGATAAAATTCCATCGCTTGGAGAAACAATTATGGGCAGTAGGTTTGATATGGGACCAGGTGGAAAGGGATCTAACCAGGCTTTAGCGCTGGCCAGACTTGGAGCCGACTTAAAATTTATGTGTTGTATTGGCGACGATACATTTGGCAAGGACGCCTTAGCGCTGTTTAAAAAAGAAAACTTAGCGACAGATGCTGTAAAAGTGATTGACGATTGCCATACTGGTGTAGGACTTATACTCATTGATAATAAAGGCCATAATGCCATAGGTGTGGTTGCGGGTGCAAATTCTCATTTAACCATTGCAGATTTGCACGCCAATAAACAACTGTTTGAAGAAGCTGATTTTTTACTGATCCAGTTGGAAAACAATTTAGACGTTGTGGAAGAAGCGATCAGGATTGGCCATTCAACAAATACAACTGTAGTGTTTAACCCAGCTCCAGCTCAGGCCATTAAGCCTGAAATACTCGCTTTAGTGGATTATATTACGCCCAACGAAACCGAAGCTAGTATCATTTCTGGAATAGCAGTTACCGATCTAGAATCGGCCTATGCCGCAGCAGATGCGCTAATCAGTAAAGGGTCTAAAAATGTAATTATTACACTGGCGGAATGTGGCAGTATTCTGCTTTCGCAAGATAAAAAGCAACATTTCCCAGCTAAAAAAGTAAAATCAATCGATTCTACGGGTGCTGGCGATGCCTTTAACGGTGGACTAGTTTATGCATTGTCAACTAATCAGCCTATTGAAGATGCGATTGATTTCGCTTCAAAAGTGGCTGCGCTAGCTGTAACAAAAATAGGCACGGTAGCTGGTCTACCTACTTTAACCGAAGTAAACAATTTCAATAGCTAAAATTTATCATCATGTTACAATCACCAGAAGTAATCGCAGATCCTAATTTTAAATTATTCAGTCCAGCCGATAAAAAGATATTTAAAGAAAGTGGATTTATACTGGTTAAATCTTTGTTTAGTGCAGTAGAAGTGGCTAAATTAAAAACCATTGCGCAAGCAGATATTAATCCAGAAGAAGTACTGGTTAAAGGTGACCAAACCGGAAACCTTACCAAACTTAAAATGTGGGATAAGCCTGGAGAAGATATTTACAGCATGTTTTCAAGAAACGAAAGGGTTGTTGAAAACGCAGAAATTTTGCTTGGCGAATCAATTTACGTGTATAGTGCGAAAATGATACTCAAAAATGCCAAAGAAGGTGGGGCTTGGGAGTGGCATCAGGATTATGGATATTGGTACAACTACGGTTGCTTATTGCCAGATATGTTAAGCTGTACCATTGCAGTAGATAAAGCAACTAGGGAGAATGGATGCCTTCAGGTGTTAAGAGGTTCGCAAAAAATTGGCCGTATAAATCACGATCGCATCAACGAACAAACTGTGGTAGACGAAGAAAGATTACAAGAAGCAATTAGTAAATATGAATTGGAATATATGGAGATGGAACCTGGCGATGCCTTGTTTTTTGACGGAAATATTCTTCATCGCTCCGATAGTAATAATTCTGATCATGACCGATGGAGCCTTATCGCCTCATACAACACAGTTGCAAACAAACCCTATAAAAAAGTGAGGGATTATGGGAATTTTGAACCTTTGCTAAAGGTATCCCGCAAAGCGATTATGGAATTTTAAACAAATGCCTAATTACATTATAGAATTAAACCAAGCAGATATGAGTATTGAGACAGGATGCAATTTACATCAAGCTCACCTCAATAATTAACCAAATTTAAACCTAAACCAAATGTATACTCCAGAAAGTTATACCATCTCTGTTATTTTATGTTTTGTTGCCATGTTTGCCTGGGGATCCTGGGCAAACACTCAAAAACTCGCTTCAAAAACTTGGCGTTTTGAGCTTTTCTATTGGGATTACACCATCGGTATTTTATTGTTTTCCTTGGTCTTGGCCCTAACGCTGGGTAGTTCAGGCAGCCATGGGCGGTCTTTCGCCGATGATTTCGCTCAGGCAGGCTCAGGCAGTATTGGGTCTGCCATGTTGGGAGGACTGATTTTTAATATTGCAAATATTTTATTAGTGGCCGCTATTGCTATTGCAGGCATGTCCATTGCTATAACTATTTGCGTGGGTATCGCTTTAGTATTAGGTGTGTTTATCAATTACATGGCATCCCCCGTCGGCGATCCGGTTTATCTCGCAGTTGGCGTATTTTTAGTTGCACTGGCTATTATAACCAGCGCTTTCGCTTACCGTAAAATGAATAATGGCTCGCAGCAAACTTCTGCCAAAGGCATTGTATTAGCGGTAATTAGTGGTGTTTTAATGAGTTTTTTTTATCGGTTTGTAGCCAAATCAATGGCAGTAAATCTAATTACTCCAGAAGCGGGACTTCTTAGCCCTTATACTGCTATATTCTTTTTTTCACTAGGAATCTTCGTCAGTAATTTTATTTTAAACACAGTGATTATGAAAAAGCCCTTTGTGGGCCAACCTGTAAGTTATAGCCAATATTTTGAAGGCACTTTAAAAACTCATTTAATAGGTGTGCTTGGAGGTTCGATATGGTGTATAGGCATGTCTGCTAGTATTTTAGCAGCAGGAAAGGCAGGTTTCGCTATCTCTTACGGTTTGGGACAGGGTGCAACAGTGGTCGCCATTTTATGGGGTATTTTTGTATGGAAAGAATTTAAAAATCCTCCGAAAGGAACTTTAACCTTATTAAGCCTTACCATTGCTTTTTATGTGTTTGGACTTATCGCTATAATCGTTTCTAAAATAGTCTAATAATATATCATCTCATTCCCTTTTTAATAATCTTTACGATGGAACATAAAAATCTAACATTTAAACTGCTTATATGCTTTATTTTGCTTATTGCAGCCACTGAACTCCATGCACAAAATAAGCAATCAGATTACCTCCGTTTCCCTTTCTCTCAATATGTAATAAATGCCGATATGTGGGATGGTACAGCTAACTGGAAGTACTCAGAAACCTTAGAACATAGCGAATCTGTTATCTTACCTCCTAAACCAGGCGAAAATTGGAACGATTGGTACAAAAAAATGAAAGATTATCAATCATTTGTAAGGGCACATACCAATGATACAACGGCTTATTTTATCGAGTTGATTCTTGATAAAACCAGACAGACCACCATAAACTTTAATAAGGTAGCTTTCGATATGAAGCTAGTGCCTTCAGAAAAAATAGTGATAGATGGAATGATAGATGCTAAGGCAGGTAAGGCCAAGATATTTATCGATTTCGCATTAAAGAACAAAGGGGAAGAAATTTCAAATCCAGTTAGGCGGGTATTCCATGGGACCGAATATTTTATGGCGGATAAGAAAATGGCAAGGTTTAGCCAAACACTTTCAGTGCCCAAATTTAACACTGATAGTTTTTCTATAGTGCCCTTTGTACGTGTAGAAGCGCTTGATGATATGATTGCAAAGGTAAATATACGTTCATTGAATTTGTCGCTGCCATCTAATCCAGACCGTGTAAAAAGATATAATGAACTGGCTATAATGTTTAATCCTAAATCAATTGCATTAGACAGGCAATTGTATGACCGGCCTGAAATGCAATGGCTCAAAAAGAATTTTATTATGGGGTTTGCATTTATGTGGGACAAGGATTTTTATGATAACGAAACCGGCAAGTATAAGGTAAAAGAGTACTGCGATAAGATGAAAAAGGAATTTGGAGGTTTCCAATCGGTAATGATATGGCATAGCTATCCTAATATCGGTATCGACGAAAAAAACCAGTTTGATTATTTTTACAATATGCCCGGCGGTATACCTGCTTTAGCCAATATTGTAAAGGAATTTCATGATAACGGAGTAAAAGCAATTCTTATCTATAATCCTTGGGACGTAGATACCAGGCAAGCTGACAAAACTGATTTCAAAATTTTTCCGGAAATAATTGGTAAAACCGATGCCGATGGGTTGTTTATGGATGTTGGCACCTATGGGATGGAGTTTCAGCAAGAGCTGGATAAGTATAAAAGAGGTGTTACGGTTGGCCCTGAATTGAGTCCGCTGTTGCAATGCGCACAAGGGCCTAACGCCGTTACCTCTTCATGGGCACAAACCGTAAAGCCAATCAATAATCAAGGGGTGCTTGCCTTGAAATGGATCATTCCAGATCATTTGCAGTTAAGGATCAATCGTGGTAAAACCGACCGCCAGAACGACCTTGCTTTTACATGGTTAAACGGCCAAGGGGCGATAGTTTGGGAAAACCTATTTGGAATAATGAATAAATGGAACGCCACAGATCGTCAGACCATCCGTAAAATGAACGCCATTTGGCAACAATACTATCCTTTATACACCTCTGATTCATGGAAACCATATTTGCCTACAAACAATAAATCGGTAAATATATCATCCTGGGAAAACAGCGAAACTCGAATTTGGAATGTCGTTGCCGATGCTCCATTAAAAGGTGTTAAGGTAGAATTTGATGCAGATGAGCATCACATGCAGTATTATGATTTATGGACAGGAAAAAAATTAGCCTTGGTTAATGGTAAAATCAGTGTAAGTATAAATCGATTAGGTTGCGTGTTAGGTCTTAAAGGTAAAATGCCTTCTAAAGAAATTTTTGCTTTGCTAGCTAAGCAAAAGGCGGAAGATGCAAAACCGCTTCCTGTAAATGATAATTATGCTAAAGTCTTGTCCTTAAAGAAAGCAAAAACGCCTAGTGCTGTAGTTGCAAATAAAAATTATATCGCCAATTTATTGAAGGTTAAGGGTGCTAATTACCACTTTACCGTTAAACATGCACAGCGTGAAGGTGATTGTTACCCAGATGAGGACGCAGTGAATGAAACCGAATATAAATTTGTGAAAGAGAATGGTTTCAGCTTTATTATTCATCACCAAAATCAGGTATTGCCCAATTACCAAATCATGCCTAAGGTGGTTACTAATGGAGAGTTTGAAAATTTCATAAACAAATCAGGCTATACGCCAACAAATACTGATAACTATTTGAAACATTGGAAAGGCACTAAATGCCCAGATGCCATTAAAAACGAACCCGTTGTGTATGTTTCTTTGGAAGATGCAAGGGCATACGCCGCATGGGCTGGTATGCGCTTACCCACAGAATGGGAATGGCAAGCTGCAGCTGAAACCCACGGGACAAGCTTTGTATTTAATAAAGTATGGGAATGGAATGAGAGCGAAAGGTTTGACGGTAATAATCGCTTTGTAACCCTCCGCGGCGGCTGTGAAACTTGGCAGTTGAGCACATCTAGGTGGTACTTTGGCGGTGGAACAAGTTATTTTAAAGCTGCTCCAGGGGGTAAACAGCCCATTGATTTTCATTGCAAATATTTTTTGATGTACCCAGGTTTAGATCGAGCTGGTACACTTGGTTTTAGATGTATGATGAACGCTAACCAATAGCTCTTTAATTTTTGTTAATATTGTAAATGGCTGATAAAAATATTAGGATTCCACAATATCGCCAGCTTTATGAAACCCTGCGTAAACAAATCAGTAATGGGGTTTATAAAGCTGGCGACTTGCTTCCGTCAGAAAGTGAACTCAATATCGCTCACTCGGTAACACAACCAACTATTAGACAGGCTTTGGCCTTATTGGTTAATGATGGCTATATAAAAAAACATCATGGCAAGGGAAGCATTGTACAAGAATTGCCAACCGGGCTGGGTATTCTATCCATAGAAGGCCGCTTAGCTAATTCAAACAGTAATGTAGAAAACTTATTGACAAAAATTATCGACGGCCCTAGAATTACATCATGGCCAGATGTTATGCCTTTTACTCCAACTCAGCAAGAATTGGAAGACTCTTGTTTCTACATTGAAAGGCAGAGAAGGGTAGCGGATACCGTTGTCTTTTATGAGTTTCTCCATATCCCAAATCATAATTTGCCACGCTTTGCTTCCAGATCCTTAGCAAACAAATCTTTATACGAGCTATTACGAACGCATTATAAAATTGAGATAAAAGGTGGAGAGCAAAAAATTTGGGCAATTTTAGCAGATGATTTGGTGAGCCATTACCTAGAAATTGATGCCGGTAGCCCTGTATTACGCCTGGAAAGAAGAATTGATACCAATAGAACCGATTTTAGCATTTATACTTCATTATATGCAAATACCGAGAAATATATTTTGCAAGGTTTAATTTAACTCAGGCAAAACACAAGTGTTGATTTTTTAAGCTAGCGGGTTCAACAATATTTTTATAAATCGATTTAATAGTCTCCAATAAATCAATTCTTAGCTGCTCAAGCAAATAACAGAACTGATAATTTTGGCCATTTTAAACCATAATCTGGTTTTCGAATAAACGTTTCTTGGCAGAAGAACGGGCGCGGCTTATAACTTACCCATCGTTAACAAGCACTCTGCTATTCCACTTACCTATGATATGGCCTTAACTACTTTTGGGCTAAACTTCAAAAACATGCCTTCTATAAGTCTTATGATGTCTCTTTAGAAAAAAGAAGCATTATAGCTATGTTAAAAAAGAAAATAATTTTCTTGAATTGTTTAAAATTGTTTTTATATTTGGTTAACAAAAAATTGGTTAACCAAATATAATAGACTTCATTTTTTGCCAACCCAATTTTTTAAGCAAAATACTTTTGTACTCCAAATAAGAGACGCAAATGTATTTGCTTAATAAGTGATTAGGTAAAACCAATGGAATCAAAAACCGAAAAACATGAAAGGTTACAAGTTTCGTTTGCTGATATTTTATAAGCTGATATTTCAGGATTTTTTTATAAAACGTGTTTGTTTACCAATTTTGATCATTTTGGTAGCCACTCAGGCTTGGTCACAAGCCAAAATACCTCAACACTTAATCATTATTGAAAATGACCAAAGCTTTAAAAGAGAAGGTGAAATTATCTGTATCGAAAAAAGTAAACTAAAAAATATGCCTTCGGGCTTTTATCCGCTAATAAAGAAAGCAAATAAAACTTTAACAAGCCAATTGATAGATAAAGATGAGGACGGAAGATGGGATTGCTTATTAATAGAAGTGAATCTCAATGCTAACTCAAAAGATACATTGAAGATGGAATGGGTAAAAACGATTGATGAAATCTCTTTTCCGCAAGTAACGAATATCCGCTTTAGCAAAAAAAGTAAAAATGCACTTCCTGAAAAGGAAATTGAGTATTTAGAAAGAAGTCGGGGGTTTACACAGAACATCGCTGATCCGGTTTATCAGCTAGAAGGTCCGGGAATTGAAAATGATAAAGTGGCTTTCAGAAGTTTTTTTGATAAACGAAATGGTAAAGATATCTATGGTAAAGTCTTATCAGAACCTATTTTAAACCGCGTAGGTTTGGTTGGTAGTTGGCATAAGCTTCAAGATTGGGGTATGGATATTTTACGTACTGGCAATTCATTAGGGGCAGGTGGTTTAGCGGTACAAAAAAACGGAAACCTTTATCGTCTGGCTGATGCTGATAAAACCACTTTTCGAGCGATTGCTGAAGGATCTTTATACGCAGCATTTAAACTAAATTTTAAGAAATGGGACGCTGCTGGCAGATTAAAAAATGGCTTTGAAAAAGTCTCCATCATAAAAAGAGATTATTTTTATAAGAATGAAATTAAGTTGAGCCTTGCTGACAATGAATATCTGGTTACCGGAATAGCTAATTTTGAAGGTGGCGAGGCGGTATTAAAAAACCATAATTCCGAATACAGTTCTGTGTTTACTTATGGGGATCAGGCCGATGGCACTAAAACCAAATTGGGACTGGCCATTTTATTTCCGGCAAGTCAATATGCAAGTCATGCCACCACCAGCTCATCAGATAGTATCCCAAATACTTCCTATGTAGCACTTAAACCTCAAAAAAATAAAACTTATAACATCTATTTTATCGCCTGTTGGGAAAAAACGGACCCTCGTTTCTCTACCAAAGCAGGATTTGAAAGCTATATCCAAGAAGTTGCAGACAAGTTGAATAACCCAATAAAAACAAAAATTTTATATAAATGAAAAGAAAAGAGTTTACAGAATTAGCCTTGGGTTTAACTCTAGGCGGCCTCCTATCGCCGCTTTTAAGTGTAGGCAAGCAAACCGAAAATTTTTATGATAAGTCTGTATTGAGTGCGGATGGTTTACCGAATATGCTTCCAGCTAACCTGAAACAAATGGTGAAAAATACCCTAAAGGCAGAGTTTAAAACGGTTAATACCGACTGGGATGGCACCATACAGATAGAAGGCTTGCTCCGGTTTGCTAATCGAGGTTATAAGGAAGGGTTAGACTACTCCAAAAAGTGGTTTAATTTTCATGTAGAGCATGATTCTAAATTAACCGACGAGCAATATTACAAACAATATGAAGGACCAAAGGCAAGGATACTGCGAGACGGCCCCTTAACATTTGTTATTTATTCGGCTAACCTCGGCGTAGCATTTCCAGTACATGAACTGTATAAACAAACCCGCGATTTAAAAGCCAAGCAAGTTTGCTTCGATGTAGCCGATGCCATTTTACATTATGCTGCCAGAGATAGGTTTGGAATGCTTGCTCATGACGACTATAATTATATGGATTTCGCCATACCTGATACTGCTTACTGGGCAACAAGGGCTAACGCAATTGCTGCATCGCTATGTACTGATATAGCTGTGGCCAATATGTATTGGAAACAATCTATCTATCAGTTAAACCAAGGTATCGAGTATTTTTTAGACGTTAAAAAAGGAATTGTACGTACCGGTTTATTTAAGGGAGAGCCTGCTAAAACCTATTGGTGCCGCTCTCAGGGTTGGTTAATATGGGCTATAAGTGGGTTATTGCGCTATCTGCCAAAAACACATCCAGAGTTTAAAAGAGCTGCAGCAGCAATGAAGGTTATTGCAGATGGGACTGTAAAATATCAAAGTAAAAACGGTGGCTTGCATGTATTGGTTGATGATCCTTCTTCTCCTGAAGAAGTTACCGGTATCGCAATGGTTGTGGCATCTGTAAAAGAAGGAATGAGAAATGGTTGGTTGCCGCCTATATATAATGATATGTGTAATAAGGGTTGGGAGTTTATTAAAAAGAGTGTGGATGAAAAAGGAGTGGTGCATAATACCTATACAGGTTGGGCCGTAACCGCCGAAGAGAAAAAGGTGAATTTGATGGATGAAAAATTCCGTGGCTTTGTGCCTGGCATTATCATGCTTGCCGCAGACGAAATGACCCGATAAGCAAAACCTCAATATTTAGAAATAAAACATGCCATTCAATATTTTATCTGTAACACTAGAAGAAGCCATGCAAGGCGTCAATCAAATCATAACCAACGCCAGCAAGGATGGAGGTAACCCCGTAGCGGTTGCGGTAGTTAACGCCTCTGGGCATTTAATAGCATTTCAGGCGATGGATCATGTGGTGCCCGCAAGTATCAAGCTAGCCCAAAGCAAAGCGTATTCTGCGGTAGTAGGCCAAAAAGATACCATCAACTGGGCATCCTTTCCCAAAAATGAAAAAACAGTTGATTTTGATATGCGCAATTGGACGGATGAAAATTTTACTGGATTTACAGGTGGTGTGGTCATTATGCATAACGGGCAGGTAATTGGCGGCATAGGCGTAAGCGGCAGAAAAGGTAAGAAGGGCGATGGTGATTTGATGATGCAAGACAACGAATTAGCGGAATATGGAAGAGACAGTTTCTTTTTGTAATAGAAAACAATAATTAATATCCTCACTATAACCGCCGTACCATAAAAACATCAATAAAAAAATCAAAATGAAACCTGCTAATGCATAATATTAAAATACTACTAACTGCAGTTGCTTTTGCCATCGGATTAGCTGCGCATGCACAGAAAGTATTAGACGCACATCCAGGATATGTGGATCCCTATATTCATGCTATTGATACAAATAAAATTGTTCAAGTTAAATATCCACCCTTAACCAAAAGGGATGGCTTGGGCTTGGATATCCCCAAGCCACCCCACGAACACCCTCGTTTGTATTTTAGAAAATCAGACATTGCGAAGCTAAAAGAAAATGCGGCAAACCCTTTGTTGTCGGGTTGTTTAGATAGCATCAGGAAACAGGCTCTTAGGCCTACCGATGGTAAGCTAAAACAAGGTGTAAGGCACAACATAGATTTTAAAGTGTTAAGTGCAATTGAATCAAAAGCTTTTTTGTATGCGTTTGACCATCATGTTCCATCGGGAGAAGCAGCCGTGGTTGCCATACAAAACCTGAATAAGACCATCATCATTGATTATAATAAAGCCGACGTTTGCAGAGACATCGGTAATGCCATACATACCATGGCTGTAGTATATGATTGGTGCTATGATTTAATAGGCGATAAAGAAAAAAAAGTCCTCATCACACAAATGGAATCTTTGGCAACAAAACTAGAAGTAGTTTGGCCAAAATTAGTGCAAGGATCCATTGTGGGACATGGGGTAGAGGCACAGTTATCAAGAGATATGCTTTCTTGCGGCATTGCTACTTATGATGAAAAACCCGAGATATACAACTTGGTAGCGGGTAGGATATTTGCTGAATTTATCCCGATTAGAAATTTGTTTTACCCAGCTTCTTACCACCACCAGGGAAGTGCTTATGGACCTTACCGGTTTAAGTACGATTTGCTTTTTACCCTCCTTTTTGATAGGATGGGGTATCCAAACGTGGTAAGCAAGTCTCAAGCTAACGTGCCGTATAAATGGTTTTATACCCGCAGACCCGATGGACAGGTATTTAGAGATGGCGACGATTTTAACGAGTTGTTCATCAAATTCGGCGACTATTGGAGCATGGCATCCGATGCGCTTACGGCAAGTTATTTCAAAGACCCCGTTCTTATGAGTGCGGCTATTAAAGGAAAACTGATTGGCAAAGACCCCCTATACGATCTCTTACTCATAGACCCCAATGTATTGCCAAAAGAAGACATGCGTTCTACGCCCCTAACAAAATACTTTAAAGAGCCCTTGGGCACCATGGTGGCAAGAACAGGTTGGGAAGCTGGCATAAACTCAAATGCAGTAGTGGCTGAGATGAAGATAGGTGCCTATAATTTTACCAACCATCAACATTTGGATGCGGGCAGTTTTCAACTTTATTATAAAGGGCCTCTTGCAGTTAACTCGGGCATTTACCAAGGCACCACAGGAGCCTATGGCTCAGCGCATTTTAAAAACTATTATCAACGTACAATTGCTCATAATTCAATGCTTATCTACAAGTCTGATGAAAAGTTCACCTGGCATGATAATGAGGTAGTGAACGATGGTGGGCAGCAGTTTCCCAATGGTGCGGCAGAACCCAAAAACCTCTCAGATTTTCTTGCAAAAGATTATAAAACAGGTGAAGTACTGGCACATGCTTTTGGCCCTGATACCATAGCCCCCGAATATACTTACCTAAAAGGAGAACTTGCAGAAGCTTATAGTAATAAAGTAAAAAGCTTTAAGCGCTCTTTTGTGTTTTTGAACCTTAAAAATATAGGTGTACCTGCAGCTTTGATTGTTTTTGATCGCGTAGATGCTTCCGATAAAAGCTATAAAAAATCTTGGTTATTGCACTGCGTGGAAGAGCCTGTAATCCAAGGGAATATTACCATGGTAAAACGGAGCGACAAAGGGTACAATGGTCAAATGATCAACACTACTTTATTGCCATTGATTCAAAACCTTAGTATACAGAAAGTTGGTGGCAAGGGAAATGAATACAACGTGAACGGAAAAAATTTCCCTCAGCAAATTGTTGCGGCAAATAACTCTGGAGATAATGCCGCATGGCGAATAGAGATTTCGCCTAAGGATGGCAACAAGGTGGATAATTTTTTGAATGTGATGCAGGTGATGGATTATGGAAATGCCAAGCCACTGTTGGCCGAAAGGGTAGAAACAGATCGATTTGTAGGCACTACAATCGGTGATAGGATGGTACTGTTCAATAAAAACGGAGACCTGGCTGCAACTGCCATCAATTTAAAAATAACTGCTAAGGGAACAACCAAGGTGTTAATTGCCGATTTGGCAAAAGGCAATTGGAGTATCAAGTGCCTAAGCAATAGTAAAAATTCTATAAATGACCTGTACAATAAAGATGGCTTGCTGTATTTTAATGCAGGGCAGGGTGAGTACATAATCAAAAGAAAATAAAAATTGAGTAGGTGAGGCTAACCTAAAAACGCCAGCTCTATTTATCTCAACTAAATATTAAAACATCAATATAAAAAAATAATAAAATGGATAAGAAGCAATTACCGGGCACAAACATTATGCTTTCGCCTATTACTTATGGCGCGTTCGCAATAGGAGGCTGGTTTTGGGGCGGAGCCGATGAAGGCGATGCAATTAAGGCAATTGAAGCTGCTATAGAAAACGGAGTAACCACCATTGATACCGCTCCCGTTTATGGCATGGGGCATAGCGAAATTGTGGTTGGAAATACCATTAAGGGCAAGCGTGACAAAGTGCAGCTGCTTACAAAATTTGGGATGATATGGGACGCCGAGAAAGGTGATTTTGCTTTTGAGAGCAAAGACAATCAGGACAAACCTGTTAAAATATATAAGTTTAATGGTAAGCAAAGTGTTATCGACGAATGTGAACGAAGCCTTAAGCGTTTACAAACCGATTATATCGACCTTTTCCAGATGCATTGGCCAGAAAGCACCACGCCTATAGAAGAGACCATGGAAGCATTGGAAATATTGAAAACGCAAGGTAAAATTCTGGCGGCTGGAGTATGTAACTGCCCAGTAGATTTACTGGAAAGAGCCAATGCTGTTTTGCCAATAGCTACAAATCAGGTAGCGTATAGTATGGTTAATCGGGGTATTGAAAAAGACCTGGTACCTTTTTGCCTAAAGAATGGTATTGGTATTTTACCACATACATCCTTACAAAAAGGACTTTTAACAGGTAAAATAAAACCTGGGCATGTTTTTAACCATGGCGACCACCGCCCTAACACACCTTATTTTAAAGAGCACAACCATAAGGAAGTGATGAAAATGCTGGATGCCGTAAAACACATAGCAGATGAAAGAGACATCAGCCTTGCACAATTAGCACTTAATTGGACTATGAGGCAACCCGCGGTTACTTCAGTGTTGGTTGGGGCACGTAATGCTTCGCAGATGTTAGAAAATGTAAAAGCAGCTTCTTTCATATTAACAGACGAAGAAATCAATAACATTAATAATGCTTTGCTTCAAATAGATTTAATACTTTAAAAAATGGGCATCACCCTAAAAAAAATATCCCTACTGGCAACGGTAGCCATATTAATAATTGCTACTTACTTATTTTTAAGTCATAAACTTGTGGAAGGAGGCTTGTTTTTAACCGTATTTTGGCTGCTTCTGGCATTTACCATGATGCAGTCGGCCAAATTTAAAAAATTCGCTTATACAGTTTTCATCCTTGCTTCGGTAACTGTTGCTATGACTTTTCCTGAATATTTTATCACCTTAGGCAGCTTTCAACTAAAAAACCTCATTGTGCCTTTGCTGCAAATTATTACTTTTGGAGTAGGTTGTACCATGGGCTGGCGCGATTTGTCTGGCGTGTTTAAAATGCCTAAAGCAGTATTGGTTGGCGTGCTATGCCATTATACCATTATGCCTTTTGTTGGTTTTACCATAGCCAAAGCATTCGGCTTTCCGCCAGAGATTGCGGCGGGGGTTGTTTTGGTGGGCTGTATGCCAAGCGGATTGGCCAGTAATGTCATCGCTTTTATTGCAAAGGCCAATTTAGCTTTATCGGTCACCATTACTGCAGTTTCTACGCTGCTAGCTCCACTAATGACCCCACTATTAATGAAATTTTTAGGAGGTCAATTTGTGCCAGTTAGCTTTTCTGCTATGTTTCTGGATATATTGAAACTGGTAATCATACCTATTTTCCTCGGCGTTTTTGTAAACCACTTTTTTCATAAAAAAGCAGTGTGGATAGATCATGTAATGCCCAAAATTTCTATGGCCGGCATCGCTTGTATCATTATAATAATTACGGCTGCAGGTAGAAACAATATGTTGCATATTGGCATTACGTTGGTGGTTGCCATGTTTTTACACATGACCGCTGGAGTGTTTTTGGGTTATTGGGGTGGTCGCTTATTTGGCCTGTCAAAATTAAACAGCAGAACAATAGCTATTGAAGTGGGGATGCAAAATGGTGGCTTAGCATCTGGAATTGCAGTACAGATGGGTAAAATTGCAACGGTGGGTTTAGCCCCTGCAGTTAACGGGCCTATTATGAACACCACATTTTCTCTGCTAGCAACCTATTGGGGAAGTAAACCTATTGAACCGCGTCCAGAAGAATCTGTTGTTTAAGCTAGAAGCATCTTTTTTATTTAAAAATACAGGAATGAGTAAAAAAAATACTCATTACAGCAACCCTGATTAGCTTACTATTCTTCCATTTGCTTAAATGAATAAGTGAGGAAATTACAGTGAATGCCTCATTTTAGTTTAAAAACCAATCCAATAGTGCTATAACAAGCATCTGAAATAACCAAATAATTAACCAAATAATTTAAAGTATGAAAAAATTTGCCTTTCGTGATCCACGTATTCCAAAAAGTGTATTGTTTAAATCCTTTTTGTGTTTACTAGTAGTTTCTCTTACTGCATCGCTGTTAAGCATACACGTAAAAGCAGCAGTAAATCCCAAACTAAAAATAACCTCAAGCAAAGCTGTTATAACTGTTTCTGGTAAAATAACTGATAGTAATAATGAGACACTTCCAGGGGTTAGTATTAAAGAAAAAGGCACTCAAAATGGGGTTGTATCAACAAATAATGGCGATTTTAGTATCAATGTATCTTCAGAAAATTCGGTATTGGTTTTTTCTTATATCGGTTTTGAAACACAAGAGATATCTGTTGGAAAGAATACCAAGTTAAATGTTGTTTTAAAATCAGAAAGTAAATTACTTAACGATGTAGTGGTTATCGGCTATGGCTCTGTTAAAAAAGGCGATGTAACAGGTTCAGTATCTTCGATAAAAGCAGCTGATTTTAAAAACACACAGCTAACCTCAGTTAGTCAGGCTTTACAAGGTAGGGCTGCGGGTGTGCAGGTAACCAATAGTGATGCCACTCCTGGTGCTCGGCCAAACATCAGGATACGAGGAAATAATTCATTAGGAACAAGTAGTGAGCCTTTATTTGTGGTTGATGGATATCCGAGTAATGAAGATTTAAGTTCTTTAAATCCAAACGATATTGAATCTATGGAGATATTAAAAGATGCTTCTGCTACAGCTATCTATGGTTCTCGTGGCGCAAACGGAGTAATATTAATTACCACCAAACGCGGAAAAGCTGGGCAGTTGAACATTAATTTGGAAGGTTACCATGGAGTTAGTTCAGTTACTAAAAAACTTGATTTAATGAATGCCAGGGAATATGCGGAATATAAAAATGAGGTGATTAAAAACCTCACGCCGACGGCTGCGCCTTTTGCATCACAGGCTTTATTAGATTATTTTTCTACCCACACCACTAACTGGCAGGACGAACTTTTTCAGTCAGCACCAGTATCTAGCGCACAATTAAGCATAAGTGGAGGTGAAGAAAAAACCAAATTCCTACTAAGTGGAGAGGTATTTCAACAGGACGGTATAGTACGAAAAACTGGCTTTGAAAGAGGGAATTTACGTTTCAACTTGGATCGTCAGATATCTGATAAATTAAAATTCGGTTTAACTTCCGTTTTAGCCCATACACTTGGTCATAACACGCTTGTTAATACAGCTGGAGGAACTCAGGGTGGCGTAATATTGAATGCTCTACGTATTAATCCTTCCATACCTGTAAGTGGACCAATTAATGGCTATTCTTACGGTAATGGCATCATAAGGGATGATTTCTCTGTAAGTTATTCTGGCAATGTAGACAGATTGGGTAATCCTGTAGCTTATTCTGAAAGGGTAACTAATGACGCCTATCTAAATAGGGCACAAGTAAGCATGTTTGGAGAGTATGATATTTTAAAAGGATTGAAGCTTAAAGTGCTTGTTGGAGGCGAATCTGCAAGCGGAAGGCAAAACTTTTTTGCGCCGAGCGATCTTTATGAAGAAGCTGGTAACAAAGGCTCTGGTAGTAAATTTAACCGGATTACCAGAAACTGGTTAAATGAAAACTACCTAACTTATACCAAAGATTTTGGATCTAAATATTCAATTACAGCATTAGCTGGTGTATCTTTTCAAAAATTTAATAACGAAACTAGTACCGCTAGTAGTGCCGGAATATTTTCAAATGCTTTTGAGGAGAATAGTTTAGGTGCGGGGCCAGCACAAAAAGCATTTTCTTTCGCAGATCAAAATCAGCTACAATCATACTATACACGTATCAATGGGAAACTATGGTCTAACTTATTACTAACAGCAACTTTAAGGGCTGACGGATCAAGTAAGTTCGGTGCTAATCACAGATATGGGTACTTCCCATCGGCAGCCATAGCTTATAAGCTTAAAGAGTTGCCTATGCTTAAAAAATTAGATATGATATCTGATTTAAAAATACGAGCAGGCTATGGGGTAACTGGAAATCAGGAAATTAATCCTTATCTATCAAGGTATGGGTATGATTTAGCTTCATCAAGCAATAATCCAAGTGCAAAAGATGGCAATGTAGTTTTCGGAACTACCAAGCAAGTTGCCGCTGCTGCCTCTCAAGTCTCAAATCAAAATCTTCAATGGGAGCAAACGGCAGCTTTTAATGCCGGAGTGGATGTAAGTTTATGGTCTGAGCGATTGCTCTTTACTATTGATTATTATAATAAGAAAACCACTAATCTATTATGGCAAGTAGCATTACCTGCAACAACTGGCTTTACAAACGCTCAGGAAAATCTAGGCTCCATTAGTAATAAAGGGTTAGAACTTTCCCTTTCAGGAAAACCTATAAGCACTACAAACTTTAAATGGAATTCGTCATTTAACCTTGCAACCAACAGAAATAAAATTTTATCCCTAGGACTTGAACCGTTTCGGAAAATAGGGTCAGGTGAGTTTGAAGCACTTATCTCCAGAGAAGATTTTATAATTCTTCAACCTGGCCAAGAATTAGGGAAATTTTTTCTCTACACATTTGATGGCATCTGGCAATCACAAACAGAAATCAACAATAGTAACTTTAGTAACGCCTACAAAGCCACACTTAAACCTGGTTTTGCCAAATATATAGATATTAACAATGATCAGAAAATAGACCAGGGTGATAAGAAAATAATGGATGGATCAGCATATCCAAAATTCGTTTTTGGCTTTACTAACACCTTCTCTTATAAAGGATTTGAACTGAATGCTTTTTTACAAGGGCAGCAAGGCAATAAAATTTTGAACCTGAATAAATACTATTTAGAATATGAGGCAGCAAATAATAAAGGAAAAAGTGTGCTTAACAGGTGGAAAGGCGAAGGAACAAGCAACACGCTTACCGCTGCAGGTTCCGAAACTAGCAGATTGCTTGCAGACGATTTCCTTGAAGACGGAAGCTACATAAGGCTAAAATCGCTTTCCTTATCTTACCAAATAAATGATAATAAATGGTTAAAGGGAGCTAAAATAAATTCTTTACGCCTATATGTTACTGGTACTAACCTAGGCGTTATTACCAAATATACTGGTTTTGATCCAGAGGTTAATTCATATGCTTCTACCAGACAATTTGTACAAGGAGTAGACCAGGGAGCTTATGCAGTTGCACGGTCATTTATATTTGGAGCAAAATTTGGATTTTAGTATAAACGCTTAAAAAGAAAATGAAATGAAAAATATATTTAAAATTTTAATATTAATATTTTTTGTATCGATACAAACCGGATGCAAGAAATTTTTGGACGAAAAACAATTCTCCAGCCTAGACTTAGCCACATTTCCTAAATCTGAAGAAGATTTACGAGTATTGGCAAATGGGCTTTATATTATGTTTGAGGCCAATGAAGGCTATGGAAGAAGTAATTTGATACTTACTGATATATTTAGCGACGAATTGACAACAATAGCAACAAGTGGGCCTAGATATGAAATGCAGAATCATTTAATCACTCCTGTGAATAGTGAAATTGATCAATTTTGGGTGCGTAATTATATTATTATTTCTCGTGCTAACGTGATTATTAAACAAGCTCCTTTATCAGGGTTGTCTGATGCTGTTATTAACCCTTACCTTGCCGAAGCACGGTTTATACGGGCGCACTGCTATTTTGAACTCGTAAAAATGTTTGGAAATGTACCTCTTGTTTTAGAATCATTTACCGAACTGGAAGATCTGAAAGCACAAAAGCCTAGCAGAACGGAACAAAGCTTAGTTTATAAACAGATAATTGAAGACTTTAAGTACGCAGAGCTAAATTTAAAAAAGGAAGCTCAAATCTCGTCAGGTTACAAGGGTACAGCAAGTTCTGGTGCGGCTACTTCTTTACTCGCAAAAGTATATCTTACACGTGCTTACATGCCTTTTAAAGAAGCAGATGATTTTCAAAATGCAGCTGCAGCTTGCGAAAAAGTTATTAATTCTAAGGAGTATAATTTATTTCCTAACTATTCAGATGTATTTAATGTAACTAAAGAAAATGGGATAGAGCATATTTTCTCTATCCAATTTGATCAGGCACCGAATCGTGCAGGTGGCATGACCGGATTTCTGGTTGATGGTCTTGTTTATCCTAACTCATTTGGCTCTTTCCCTGCAGAACGTAAATTTTACGATTCTTTTCCAAGTACAGATGTTATTAGGAAGAAATTCAATTTTTACGATCAGGGTGTAGGTATAACTGGTACTCCCTACAATTATTTAACCACTCCAACAACTAATCCTTTTTGTGCTAAATACAGGGATGATGCATTGGCTTTAACGACCTTTAACGATCGTTGCAACTTTCTTATCATCCGCTATGCCGATGTTTTGTTAATGCATTCAGAAGCCTTAAACCGTATTAATCCAGCAGACCCCAATAAATACATTGGCATAAACAAAGTAAGATTTCGCGTAAACCTTGGGCTTCTTTCTGGCTTAGATCAAAATGCATTTGAAAATGCCGTTTTAGACGAACGCCATTGGGAGTTTTGTTTTGAAGGGAAACGCAGAGATGATTTAATACGTATGGGCAAGTTAGTGACTGTATTAACCGCCGCAGGATTTACTAATATTAAAGATTTTCATCGCTATTACCCTGTACCTCAACCGCAGATTAACCTTAATACTAATTTGTTACCTCAAAATAACGGGTATCAATAACAAAATAAAAGCCGGTGATTTCGCCGGCTTTTATTAAATATACTGACTTGTTACGACATAAATTAAACTACATAGATGTGAGTATTGAGATATGAGTATTGAGACAGGATGCAATTTGCATCAAGCTAACATGAGGGCACATAGACACCGAACTATGTGGGTCTATGTGACTATTTGGTTAATACTAAAAATTGTCAGGTATATAACCATGAAAAGGAAAATTACGCGCTTACATTCCATGCAGAAAATGAAATACAACCATCTTTTAAAGCTAATAACCGCTTTTTTTCTCTTTAGTTCAAATCTGGTTTTTGGGCAAGTAAAAATAGGGGACACATTACTCCGTGGCATAAACTCGCTAACAAATACTAAAGAATTTTCGGGTATAGAAACTGTAACTGTAAAAGATCAATTATTCACATCTGCCCTTAAGGTAAATACCTACAATATACCTGTTGGTACTAAAGAATACATATTAAGAGCACCAGTAAATAATAAGGTTAATGTTGGCGATGTTATGTGGCTATCATTTAAGGCAAAATGTATTCAAAGTAAAAGAGAATCTGGAGAGGCAGTTATAGAAATCTCATTAGACCGTACTGTTAATGGCAAATATGAATGGCCGCCTATCCTAGAGCGAGGCATATCAATAGGTGCTAAGTGGATAAGTTTTCAAATACCATTTATTGCTTCTAGAAACATAGCTTCTGGTGAACTATCATTTGTTTTAAAATGTGGAGCTGCAGCCCAGATTTTTGAATTTGGCGATTTAACGCTTATCAACTATGAAAAAACTACCAAATATAGCGACTTACCTCGCAGCGTGGTGCATTATGATGGAGATAGTCCTGATGCCCCATGGCGAAAGGCAGCTGCAGAGCGCATAGAAAAATATCGAAAAGGCAATTTGCAAGTTCTCGTGTTAAACAAAAACGGCAAACCTGTACAAGGTGCAAGTGTGGAGGTACACTTAAAAAAGCACAGTTTTGCTTGGGGAACTGCTTCAAATTCATCTATCTTATTAGATACAGTTAGTGCAGACGCAAAAATATACCGCGACACCTTAGTTAAGTACTTTAATGAAGTAGTTTTAGAAAATGAAATGAAAGCCAAGTATTGGCAAAAATATGACCACAACAAAACGCTATCAGCAACAAAATGGTTAAAACAGCAAGATATTAAAATAAGAGGTCATGTTATGGTTTGGCCATCTTGGCAACATTCACCTCATTTGTTACCCTTAAAAAATGATACCAGTGCACTTCAAAAATCTATATTGGCAACAATAAAGGATCAAACAACAGTAATGAAGGGGCAGTTTACAGAATGGGATGTAGTTAACGAAACATATAATCACCATGAATTGGTTGATTTATTAGGTAATAATGCCATGCTTAACTGGTTCAAAGCAGCGAGAGCAGGAGCGCCTGGCGTAAAATTATTTCTAAACGATTATACCATGTTTCGACAAGATGGAAAAGGTTCTCCCAGTGAAACATTTTTTGAAAATGCTAAGTTTTTGCAAGCGCATGGAGCTATAGACGCCATTGGAGAGCAAGGTCACATTGGTAGCACTCCTCCGGCAATCGAATATGTTATAGCTAAGCTAGCTCATTTTTCAGAGTTAGGATTACCGATTCAGATTTCTGAATTCGACATTACAAGTGATGATAATGATTTTAAGGCACGTTATATGAGAGATTTTATGACGGCAGTATTCAGTAATCCCAATACAATTGGTTTTGTACAATGGGGATTTTGGGAAAAACAGCATTGGATTTCAGCCTCTGCACTTTGGGATAAAAATTGGAACATTAAGCCCCAGGGTCAGGTTTTCACAAACCTTGTGAGCAATGTTTGGTCAACCCATGAAAAAGGGATTACCGATAAGGACGGTAAACTACAAGTTCGTGGATTTAATGGAGCATACGAGATTTTGATAAAGAAAGGTAATAAAGTAATCAAAAAACAGACTAAATTAACAGCTAAAGGTGAAGTTGTTACTGTCATATTGGATAACTAAAAGTTATTAAAAGGTTGCTGCAAATCATAACCTCTGGGTTGTCGGAAAAGTAACAAGCACTAAATTACACAAGAGATAGTTGTTTCAAGGGGAATGCTGCTACAAATTTCTAATTATTTTTTTCCGATAGGCAGATGGCGTAACTTGTTTTAGTTTATAAAACTGTTTATTAAAATTCTGTAGTGTTTGAAAGCCACTTTCGAAACAAACCTGATTAATGCTTTTATCTACATTTGCCAAACTTCTACAGGCGTAACCGATTCGTACTTCATTTAAAAAGCTGATGTAAGTTTTTTTTGTGCATTTTTTAAAATAACTGCAAAATGCAGGAACGCTCATATTGCCAATGCTTGCTACTTCCTGCAGTTCAATTGGTCTTTTAAACGAGCAGATAGTAAAGTCAAAAATCTTATCAATCTTATCATTGCTTTTGGGGTCAGATTGTCTAACCATACCAGTCGACAGTAGGAGGTAATCAGTTACTGAAGCTATAATATTTAGACAATTACATAAACCAATTACACGTTGAAAGCCAACTATATGCTCCAATTCTTTAATTAAGGCAGTTAGTGCAATCTTGCTTGAGTTCGAAACTTTTAATCCCTTCGCTGAAATAGCAAATAATTCTCTGATAGGGGAGCATTCGTCGGCTAAAAAGAAGTCTTCCCCCCAACAGTCCTCTCGAAATTGGATCACGATGGCACTTGTTATTAAATCTTTCTCCCGCTTTTGAAATGTATGTGGAAGATTTTTTCCCAAGAAAAATATATCACCTGTTTCAAACCCTCCAATATAATTACCGATAAAACTCATCCCAGAGCCTTCCGTAAATAATATCAACTCGTATTCTACATGATGGTGCCACGGTACTTCAAAATTAGGCGTGCGGTAAGATCTGCTCACAAACGAACTATTTTCTGTTAAGGGTAATTTTTGAACAATCGGCTTCATAGCATAATTACAATGTATTTTAATTCTAAGTGCTATTTTTATTTAGCATTTGATTAATATAGTTTCTAAATTAAATAAAATAAGAATAACATTTCACCTTAAGATGGTTTATTTTTATAGTTTATCGGGCAATATGTTTACGCCCCTGGAACCAAATCATACCAATAAATAATATTTATCACCTCATGAAAAGAAGGAACTTCACGGATTTAATAAAATCAGCACTAAAACCATATCACCTTATTATTAGGGAGAAATTTAATATGATTTATAGGATGAAATTTTTTGTTTCACTTTTCTTTATTTTCTATGCGGGTTTATGCTTTGGACAGGTTAAACTTCCGGATAGTATTTTATCTACTTTAAATACCGGCCATCCTAGGTTAATGTTAAAATCGATTAAAGACTTTGAAGATTTAAAAGTAAATATTACAAAAGATGAATTTCTTAGAAAGGTTAGCAAGGTATTGATACACCAAGCAGACTCTTTGCTTTCTGCGGATACTGTTAAGTATGTTCTGGCTAACCAGTTGGGCGGACAGTTATTGGAAGTGAGCCGTACTGTTTACAGGCGGGTATACGTTCTTGCTATGGCTTACCGATTAACTGGAAATAAAAAATATGCTGCAAAGGTCTGGGGCGATCTTTATTCTGCATCTCGTTTCCCCGACTGGAACCCATGGCATTTTTTGGATACATCGGAAATGCTTCACGGATTTGCCATAGGGTATGACTGGCTGTATGAAGTTTGGACGCCCGAACAACGTAAAATCATCAAACAGGCCATAATTGATAAAGGCTTATTAAGGGCTTACATGGGGTACAGCGGTTTGGAGAATAAGCACTTGGTTAACTGGCCAAAAGCAACCAGTAACTGGAACCAGGTTTGCAGCGGCGGCGTAGGTTTGGCAGCTTTAGCTATTGCCGATGAAGAGCCCAAGCTTTGCAATTACCTAATTGGGCAGGTAATACAGCATATACCCCATACCATGTTAAAGTTAGCACCTGACGGGGCAACCGACGAAGGGCCAGGTTATTGGAAGTTCGGAACACAGTATAACGTGGCCTTGATAGCGTCATTAGAAACGGCTTTAGGTACAGACTTTGGTTTGAGCAAGATAGAGGGATTTTCAAAAACTGCCGATTACTTTTTAGCTATGGGCAGTAACAGCGGTAAGCCATTTGATTATGCCGATTGCTGGACGGACTTAATTCAATCGCCCGAACTGTTTTGGTTTGCTAAAAAATATAATCAACCGCTATTAGCAAGCTATCAAAAAAAACATCCGGAATATAATGTCCGCGAGTTACTATGGTATGATGCGAGCTATGTTGGTGGTAAAGAACTGCCGCTAGATAATTACTTCCGGGGAGCCGAAGTAGCAACAATGCGTTCATCTTGGAGTGACCCTAAGGCTTGGTTTGTGGGTTTTAAGGCCGGTTCCAATACCGCAAGTCATGGGCATTTGGACATTGGCAATTTTGTTTTAGAGCGGAACGGCAAACGCTGGGCGATGGACCTGCAACATGATACATATGATTTGCCCGGTTACTTTGATGTAGCTACTGGCCAGCGATGGACTTATTACCGGATGAAGGCGGAAGGCCATAACACACTGGTGATGAACCCAAGTAAACAGCCCGACCAAAATCCTAAAGCCTCGACGAAAATTGACCGCTTCGTATCTGGCAAATCGTCAACTTTTGGTATAATGGATATGACGAATGCGTATTCACCTAAAGTTGAATCGGCCATACGCGGTATAGCCTTGCAGGATAAAAAACAGGTGCTAGTTCAGGATGAGGTGCTTGCCGCAACGCCAGTGAAGGATTTGTATTGGTTTATGCAAACAGCAGCAACTATTCAACTTTCTGCAAATAAAAGAATAGCGATATTGACTTTGGATAATGAAAAACTTAAAGTCCAGATTGAAAGCCCTGAGAACGCGAGCTTTGAAATACTAGAAGCCAGGCCGTTGTCGCAATCCATACAACCACAACGTGAAGACACAAATAAGGGAATCAAAAGGTTAACCATCCACTTAAAAGACGTAAGTAAAACAACCATTGCGGTTGTGTATAAAGACGAAGGAGATCACTCAGATACTATTATTAAACCTTTAAAAAACTGGTAACATGAATAGAAGGGTATGGATTAAGCAAATAACCATTGTTGGTGGTGCCATATTATTGATACCTGCCTGTCAGGATGATAGGGGTGCCATTTCCCTTAAGCTAAAATTCATCAGGATTAGCGACAAGGAAGAAATTTTACTTTCTGGGGTAGTAGAAACAATAATTCCCGAAACGGGTACCTATGGGGCAAAAAAGCTAAACCTGTATCATTTTTTGTTAAAAATGATGGATGATTGCTATGATGATAAACAACAAGAAATATATGTTAAAGGCTTAAGGCAACTGAACAACTATTCAAGAGAACAGGCGGGCAACTCTTTTAATAAATTAACTCATTCCGATAAATTAACAATATTAAGGAGCATAGAGAAGGGAAAATCCATCGAAGATTTAAAATATTTTTTAGCAGAAACACGAAAGTGGGTTATAAAAGGCTATAACACCTCGGAGTATTTTATGACTAAAATTATCCCGTATGAGTTGGTTCCGAGTCGTTTTCATGGTTGTGTAAAAATATTTTCGGTTTCTTAAATAGATATGTAAAAATGTATGATGCGATAGTGATTGGTTCAGGTATGTCTGGCGGTTGGGTCGCCAAAGAGCTTACAGAAAAGGGCTTAAAAACGCTGATGATTGAGAGTGGCCGCAATGTTGAGCACATTAAAGATTACCCTACAACAAATATGTTTCCTTGGGAATTTGCCCACCGAGGTACAGTGCCTTATAGTATAAGTAAGGAATATAAAATACCTAGTAGAAATTATGTGTTTGATGAAAGCACTATGCATTTTTTGAAGAAGGATGCTGAACAAGAATACATACAAGAAAAACCTTACGACTGGATAAGGGGCAATCAGGTAGGCGGCCGGTCGCTTTTATGGGCCAGGCATACGCAAAGATGGAGCGACTTCGATTTTACCGGTCCGCTACGTGACGGTTTCGCAGTAGACTGGCCTATACGCTATGCAGATATAGCACCCTGGTACAGCCATGTCGAAAAATTTATCGGCATAGCCGGAAACCGCGATGGATTGGCGACCTTACCTGACGGTGAATTTTTGCCGCCATTTGAAATGACATGTTTAGAAGAACACTTGCGTGATGTGGTAGGGCGTAATTATAAAGACAGGAATGTTATTATAGCGAGGGTGGCGCATTTGACCAAACCTCAGCCAGTACATTTACAACAGGGAAGGGGGAAGTGCCAAAATCGGGATCTTTGTGCCAGAGGATGTCCTTTCGGTGGGTATTTTTCTAGCAATTCATCCACCATTCCCTGGGCTCAAAAAACGGGTAACCTCACATTGCTTTCAGAATCGCTGGTACATTCTATAATTTATGACGAGCAGACTAAAAAAGCTACGGGTGTGAACGTGATCGACATCAAAACCAAGAAAACTACGGCATACTATGCCAAGGTAGTTTTTGTAAACGCATCAGCACTCAACAGTAACCTCATTCTGCTTAACTCAACTTCTGCAAGGTTTCCAAACGGTCTAGGGAATGATAGTGGGTTGTTGGGTAAATACGTAGGTTCACATAATTACAGAGGAAAAGTTACCGCCGAATTCGATGGACTAAAAGAATTCGGTACAGACGGACGCCGACCGACCATGAGTTTTATGCCCCGTTTCAGGAATATTTACACGCAAGAAACCAATTTTTTAAGAGGTTATAATACGGTGATAGGGTCGCAAAGAGGCCATACTGATTATGGAAATGATTATGGTGAAAACCTAAAAGCCAATATTGATAATAAAATGCCAGGTAAATGGAAAATTTTTGCCCAAATGATGGGAGAAACTATTCCGAAAATAACAAATAAGGTATCGCTTGATCCAGTAAAAAAGGACAAATATGGCCTGCCGCAGCTGAGGGTAAATGTTAGCTATGATGAGAATGATGAAAAAATGATATTAGATTTTTTTGGTCAGTTTACAGACATGTTTACCAAGGCCGGTTTCACCAATATTGAGTCGATAGATACTAAACGTAATCCTGGTAATGAAAACCATGTGATGGGCGGAGTAAGGATGGGAAAAGATCCCGAAACATCATTACTAAATCAATGGAACCAGCTTCATCATTGTAAAAATGTTTTTGTTACCGATGGTGCCTGCATGACCTCTACATCATCACAAAACCCATCGCTTACCTATATGGCACTTACCGCTCGAGCTGCAAACTATGCGGTATCAGAACTTAAAAACAATAATCTATAACTAGTAACGGCGACGATGGAACAGATCAACAGAAAGAAATTTATCAAGTATTCGGGAATAGTGTTGGGTGCGTTGTCTTTGGCTTATAAATTACCCGATGCTGTAATAAAGGGTCCCAAACTATCCTTTTCTACACTTGGTTGCCCCAAATGGGATCTTCCGCAGATACTTGATTTTGCCTCAAAATACGATTATCAGGGAGTAGAAATAAGGATAATTGCCGGGGAACTCGACCTTAACAAATCTCTCTGGTTCAGCGAGGCGAATATGGCCTCTACAAAACGTATGATTAGCGATAAGGGTTTAATCATAACAGATTTAGGCTCGTCGGCGCACATGCATTATAATGCCAACCCTGATAGGGACAAGAACCTTGACGAGGCCAAAAAATATATCGACCTAGCGCAGCGTTTAGGTAGCAAATATGTGCGGGTATTTCCAGAAAAGCTGTTGAGCGGCGAAGCACGAAAAGCTTCGTTGGATACCATAGCCACAAACCTTAAACTGCTTGGAAATTATGCTAGTCAGGTGATGGTATTGCTGGAATCTCATGGTGAACTAGTGGAAATGAATGAGTTGCAGTACGTGATGCAACAAGCAGAAAACCACAACGTGGGTATGATATGGGATATTCATAATATGTGGGCGGCATCTAAACAGTCGCCTGCAGAAGTCTGTAAAAAATTAGCAAAATACATTAGGCATGTGCATGTTAAAGATGCTAAAGTAATTGATGGTAAAGAACATTATGTATTGCTAGGGCAGGGTGACGTTCCGTTAAAGGAGGCTTTTGATAGCCTGAAGCAGGTGAAATATAAAGGTTTTTACAGTTTGGAATGGGAAAAGCTGTGGCACCCTGAATTGGAGGAGCCCGAAATTGCCTTAGCCCAATATCCAGATGCTTTAAAACGATATTTTTAATTTAGCGTATTGGTGTTGATTTTTGGATACTTTTTATCAATAAAAGTATCATTGCCCCGAGTGCTACTGAGATTTCGAAAGCTTTAAAAAAGTGCTATTTTTATTTACCATTTGATTAAAATAGTTTCTAAATTAAATAAAATAAGAATAACATTTCACCTTAAGATGGTTTATTTTTATAGTTTATCAGGCCATATGTTTACGCCCCTGGAACCAAATTAGACCAATAAATAATAATTTATCATCTCATGAAAAGAAGGAACTTCGCTGGTCTATTATTGACAGCCACAACAGGTGGTGTTTTAGCGCCTTTACTTGCTAAAAGCACTCCTGATCTAAAAAGTTTAGAGGTAACTCCCTTGGTAGATACGGGTTTACCTAAAAACTTACCTGCAAATATTAAGGAGTTGATACAAAATGTTTTAAAGCAGGAATTTAGTGTGGTAAATACGGATTGGTTTGGCTCTATACAAGTAGAGGGTCTGCTTCGTTTTGCAAATCGGGGATTTAAAGAAGGATTTGTTTTTGCGGATAAATGGTTTAAATATCACGTAGAAAATGACGGAAAATTAACTGATGCTGAGTATTTTAAACAATACGAAGGGCCAAAAGCAAGGATTTTGCGTGATGGACCTCTAACATTTGTTATCTATTCGGCTAACCTAGGTGTTTCGTTTCCAGTGCATGAGCTATATAAAATAACTAAAGATCCTACCGCAAAAAGAGTGTGTTTTGATGTTGCAGATGCGGTTTTGCATTATGTGGGTAGAGACAGGTTTGGTATGCTTGCGCATGATGACTTTGACTATATGAAGTTTACCATACCTGATTCGGCTTATTGGGCTACACGTACAACGGCCATTGCGGCTACACTATCTACCGACCCTAAAGTGGCCGATATTTATTGGAAACAATCTCTTTTTCAGCTAGAAGCAGGGATAAAACATTTTTTAGATAAAGATAAAAAATTAGTAAGGACAGGATTGTTTAACGGCGAAAATGCAACAACTTATTGGTGCCGTTCGCAAGGCTGGTTATTGTGGGCTATTGCTGGTTTACTGCGTTATCTTCCCAAGAGCCATCCCAAATTTAAAACGATTGCTGCTAGCATGAAAATTATTGCAGATGGTATAAAACAGTATCAGAGCAAAAATGGAGGGTTACACGTTCTTGTTGATGACCCTTCAACACCTGAAGAAGTAACCAGTATTTCAATGGTTTTATCTGCATTAAAAGAAGGTGTGCGTAAGGGATGGATTCCTAATGAATACGATGATATGTTCGCCAAAGCATGGTTATTTATACAAAAAAGCGTAGACGAAAATGGTAATATTCACAATGCCTATACAGGCTGGGCCGTGCCAGCCGAACAAAAGCAGGTTAATAAAATGGACGAACGTTTTATGGGTTTTGTACCTGGAATTATTATGGTGGCGGCAGATGAGATGACTAGATGACGATAGATTCATCACTAAAAATATAATTAGTAGAAAATGAAAATTAAATACTGCTGTCCCCGCTGGGGAGCTGAACAAATCTCTTGGAATGAATTCTGCTCGATGGTAAAAAACGCTGGATACGATGGTGTAGAAGCAGGGATGCCAATTAATGAAATAGAAAAAATACAGATGGGCGATGCCCTAAAGCAGCACGATTTGCTTTTGGTGGGTCAGTATTATCAATCATTTGAAAAAGATTTTACACAACATTCCGAAAGCTTTAAAAAGTACCTATACAAGCTTGCCAGTTTAAATCCAGTATTAATAGATTCACAAACAGGTAAAGACTATTATACTGCAGAACAAAACCGAAAGCTTTTTGAAATGGCTGAGGTAATATCAAACGAAACCGGAATTACCATTGCTCACGAAACCCACCGTAACAAGGCTTTATTTGCAGTCCATATTGCAAAAGAATTGCTTATAGCCAATCCCGAAATAGTAATTACCGCCGATTTTTCGCATTGGTGCAACGTATCAGAAAGTTTGTTGGAAGATCATCACGACGCTATAGAATTGGCCATAAGCCGTACCGTACATATTCATGCCAGGGTTGGATACAGCCAGTCGGCACAAGTTTCAGATCCCCGATCACCACAATGGACAACCGAGTTGCAAACACACTTAAATTGGTGGGATGCAATTGTAAAATACAGAAGGAGTGAGGGTGCAGATTTGCTCACCATTACACCCGAATTTGGCCCTTTTCCTTATATGCCTGCAATTCCTTATACAGCAATGCCGATAGCTAATCAATGGGATATTAATGTATATATGATGAATTTACTTAAGCAACGCTATCCAAACAATTAAAATAGGGTATCAAAAAAAATTAACATGATAACAGGGAGAATTACCTTAAATAATACAAAAACGCTAATTAGCATAATTGCACTACTTACCTTAACACACTCTTTATGGGCTCAATCCAATACTGGAGAAGTGTTATTGCCTGATGGTATTAAGTCGTTTAATACATCTCAAAATGTAGAGATAACCACTGTTGATGGGCAGTCTTTTAAATCTGCTTTAAGGGTGGGTGCTATTGAGCAAAAACCTACAGTGATTATGCTCAAATCGGTTATTAATGCTGAAATTAAAAATGGAGATGTACTTTGGTTAGGGTTTAAAATGCGTACCCTAAAAAGCAAAAGGGAAACAGGCGAAGCTTTTATAGAAGTAAAACTCGATCGCACAATAAATGGCAAAATAGAATGGCCGCCCTTATTTGAACGCGGTATATCATGCGGTCAGCAATGGACAACTATAAAAGTGCCAATCCTTGCCTCAAGAGACGTTAATAAGGGAGATTTATCGCTGACAATATATTGTGGCAATATGGCTCAGGTTTTTGAAATTGCAGATCTAGATTTAAGAAATTACAAACAAACGGTTCAAATTACCGAGCTTCCGCGTAGTGTAGTTCATTATGATGGAGATAAACCCGATGCTCCTTGGCGAAAAGCTGCTGCAGAGCGCATAGAAAAATACAGAAAAGGAAGTTTGGCGGTAAAGGTAATTGATAAAAATGGTAAGCCTGTGCCCGGTGCAACCGTAGCTGTAAAAATGAAAAGACTGAATTTTGTTTGGGGAACAGCAGCAAATTCAAAAACCCTTTTAGATACACTTAACCCCAGTTTAAAAAATTATCACGACACGTTGTTCCGATACTTCAATCAGGTAGTGTTCGAAAATGAATTGAAGTGGAAATACTGGCCGCGATATGACCATAATAAAACTAAAGACGCTGTGCGCTACCTGCGGGCAAACAATATAACCACCCAGGGTACAGTAATGATATGGCCATCGTGGCAACACTCACCAACGTGGCTAGCCGACATTAAAAATGATACTGCTGCACTTCGTAAAGCTGCTATCGATAATATTAATGTGCAAACCAGCGAAATGAAGGGCCAATTCTCCGAATGGCATGTACTTAACGAGCCGTATGCACATCATGATATCATTGATTTATTGAGGCGTGATGTAATGATCGATTGGTTTAAAGCCGCAAGAAAAGGTGCTCCGGGTGTAACGTTATTGGTAAACGACTATACCATGTTTCATGATGAAGAAGCTAGTGAGTCTTTTTACAACACTGTACGGTTTTTAAAGGAAAAGAAAGCACCCGTAGATGCCATTGGCGAACAAGGCCATATTGGGGGAACTCCACCTTCAATTGATTATGTAATAGCCCGTTTAAATCGTTTTGCCGAATTGGGGCTTCCCATACAAATTAGCGAATTTGATATAACCAGCGATGATGATGATTTTAAAATGAATTATACCCGCGATTTTTTAACCGCTGTATTTAGTAACCCCTCTGTAACAGGAGTAACGCAATGGGGCTTTTGGGAAAAACAACATTGGATTCCTGCAGCAGCATTATGGGATAAAGATTGGCGGTTAAAACCTAACGGACAAGTATTCACAAACCTGGTTAGTAAAACATGGGCAACAAATACAGATGGACGTACAAACAGCAAAGGGATTTATAATGTAAAAGCATTTAACGGCAATTACAGCATTACCGTAAAAAGCGGATCGAGACAAATAGAAGAACAAGCAACTATAACAAGCGACGGAAAAACAATTACTATCAAGCTAAAAAATTAATATAACAAGATAACATGGCCAACACAGCGAGTACCTTTTCTCAAAGCAACACTAACGCCTCCTATCCATTCAATCAGCTTTACGTGGTAATGATAAGTTCCATATCAGCTTTAGGTGGTGTTTTGTTTGGTTTTGATACCGCCATTATATCCGGCACCATCCCATTTATAAAAGGCTTTTTTCAGTTAGATGAATTGATGCTAGGCTGGGCAGTAAGTTCTATATTAATTGGTTGTGGCTTAGGGGCATTGATGGCTGGGAAACTGGCCGATGCGCTTGGGAGGAGAACAGCCCTGTTTTTCTGTGCCTTTTTATTTGCAGCTACAGGTATCGGCGTTGCATTTGCCAATTCGTTAATAGAGTTTATCATCTTCAGAATTGCGGGCGGCATAGCAGTAGGCGCAGCTGCCATGGCTGTACCCATGTATATTGCCGAAACAGTGCCTGCTTTGTTTCGGGGTAGAATGGTTTCCCTATATCAATTGGCAATAGTTTTGGGTATTTTACTTGCTTATGTGGTAAATTATACCTTAGCAGATTTAGGCGAAAATAGTTGGCGATGGATGTTTGCATCACAAGCCATTCCGGCTGCACTATTTTTTGTTGCCCTGTTCTTAGTACCCGAAACTCCCCGTTGGCTTGTTCAAAATAACAAAAAGGACAAAGCATATACCATACTTTCAAAAACTGGGGGCAAAGCTTATGCCGAAGCAGAAATACTAACCATTAGCAGCAGTTTTAGCCGTGAGATTGCAGGTGATTTAAAAGATCTGTTTCACGCAAAGTACAGCAAAGTGCTTATTATGGGCGTATTGATTGCCATATTTCAACAAATAACAGGCATTAATGCTATCTTATATTACGCCCCTGAGATTTTCAAAAACACAGGTGTAAGTGCATCCATCGCTTCTATGCAAACCATCGCTATCGGTGTTACCATGCTGGTATTTACTTTGGTAGCTATATGGCTGGTAGATAAAGCTGGTCGTAAAAAATTACTGCTTACCGGCTGTGCCGTTATGGCGCTTTCACTCTTGGCAGTAGCCGCTTGTTTCTTCCTCAATTTTTATCAGTACTACTTAGTGCTTATATTTTTATTGGTCGATATAGCTGGTTTTTCTGCCAGTTTAGGCGCCGTTACCTGGGTTATTCTTTCAGAAATTTTTCCTAACCGTATTCGCGGGCTGGCACTTTCTTTTGCTACATTGGTTTTATGGCTAGCAGATTTTGCGGCAAGTTTTTCCTTTCCCATTTTAAATAAACACTTAGGAACCTCGGTAACACTTTCACTGTTCGCTCTATTTTGCATAATCTACTTCTTTTATATAAAAACTAGTATCCCAGAAACTAAAGGAAAAACACTCGAAGAACTCGAAACCCAATTAATAGGCAAGTCAGATGATTGATGAGATTTGGGCGTTTATTGATAAATTTCCATTGTTATTGGTATCAATGAGCTCGGCAAAACTTCGGTTTAACACGCTTTCCACGGTATCTTTTTGACCCCAAAAGCCAAAAAGGATACCGTTTCTCCCCGTAGCTATCGGGACGTTAACATAACCCACTGTACGCAAAGAACAATAATATTATGACCAATCAAGATCAGTTTATACAGCACAGAAATATTACCGAAGAGAATATTCGCTTTTATCAGAATTACGGCTTCCTCGTTGCAAAAGGTTTATTTTCGCCTATAGAAGTAGAAGAACTTAAGAACGACACCGCAAAAATTTTTAAGGGCGATTACGGACAGGTAGACGGCATGCTTCCCGTGGGCGAAAATGAAAGTGACGCAGACATTTTAAAGAAATATGTGGCCATCCATTTTCCCCATAAAATTTCCCCGGTGATAAAAAATTATCTCTCGCACAAGGCTGTTATAGATGTTTTAACTAAAATAGTGAGCCCAAATGTAAAGTGCATGCAGTCTATGTTGTTTGTAAAAGGTCCAGGCAAAGCTGGGCAGTCTTGGCATCAAGACGAATTTTATATTCCCACCCGAGATAAATCTCTGATAGGAGTTTGGATAGCTATTGACGATGCAAGTGTGCAAAATGGATGTTTGTGGGTTATTCCGCAAAGTCAAAAACCCGGCTACATTATGCCAAGGGCCGAAAATTCTAGTAATGAATACGCAGATGTAGATACCATTGATGTATCCAGTTATCCCTCAGAAGATATCATCCCTTTAGCAGCAAAAAGAGGTGATGTGGTATTTTTTAACGGGTATCTTTTGCACAGCTCTCTCCGTAACAAAACGGATGATAATTTTAGGACAGCTCTTGTTAATCATTACATGAGTGCCGAAAGTATGTTGCCATGGGATCAAGACGGAAAATTTCCTTTAACAGAAGATTTAAGAGATATCATGATGGTGGCCGGTGCAGATCCTTATGCTTACCGGCCTATTGTCGACTTAAATAAACCCTATTTGAGGCCTGAAGTATTAAAAATTAAAACCAGTTTATAAAGGTAATCATCTTAAAATTAATTAATTATGAACAAACTGACCGTATGTTTTTCAATTTTAGTACTAATTTTTGCTACAAAGGGCTTTTGCACTGAATATCATGTTACAAAAAAAGGAAACGATGCCAATAGCGGTACAGCTGCAAGTCCTTTTAAAACGATAGCTGCGGCAGTAAGAAAAGCTTACCCTGGAGATACTATTACAGTTCATGCTGGTACCTACCGGGAATGGGTTAATCCATTGCGAGGAGGCGAAAGCAATACAAAAAGAATTATTTATCGTGCTGCAATGGGCGAAAAAGTGCAGATTAAGGGTTCCGAAGCAATATCAGGTTGGAAAAAAGAGAAGAATATATGGAAAGTAACCATTCCTAATTCGTTTTTTGGCGATTACAATCCATACAAAGATTTTATAGATGGTGATTGGTTTTTAAACAAAGGAAGGGTGCACCATACCGGTGAAGTATTTTTAAATGGCAAATCACTTTACGAAAAAGAAACCCTTGATAAAGTACTTAGGCCAGTTGCAGATAAAAATAATTGAAATAGGCGTTTAAGTGATAATCATTTTATATGTGTGAGGTGGTTTTTTGATCATTCT
>NZ_JBHSBW010000017.1:0-859 GCF_042650845.1 Pedobacter lithocola
GCGGTTAGTGCGATGTTATTGGTCTAAAATTTCCGAGAAATCTTGTTTTGGGAGGGGCGTTCAAATTTCAGGGCCCAAATTCATGCATCTCACCCGTACATTATTTTGCCGATTTTGCGGAATTTTCGGGGAGGTGGGGTTCGATTGGGGTTGGTGTAATATAGAGGGTGGGTGAGATGATTATAAAGTTGTTATGTTTGAATGTTGATTTATGTCTTAGATTGTGATGTATAGATTATGAACATGTAATATCTAGTAGGTAGAATAGTTGACGTTATTTTGTTATGTATTGATAGTTTATAATGTTGTATACTTAGTTATTAATCTGTTTAGGGGATATGGTGGTGTGGTTTAATGGATTGGTTGATAAATTGGGTACGGAAAATTCGGAAAATTCGGTTTTGGGAGGGGCGTTCAAATTTCAGGGCCCAAATTCATGCATCTCACCCGTACATTATTTTGCCGATTTTCGCATTTTGTCGGGGAGGTGGGGTTCGATTGGGGTTGGTGTAATATACAGTGGGTAACGTAGATGATATAGATGTTATTTTGATTTGTTTTATTGGTTATGATAATGGTGTGATATACTATGACGATGAAAGTGAGTATGAGTTAGTGAGTGAGTATAGATTGTTTTGTTTACTGTTTGTTTTGTTGATACTGTTATAATGTTTATTAATTTATGTGCTTGGTATGGTACGGATGGGTTGTTACGGTTACGTTTGTGATCCTAAAAATACGGAAATTCTGGTTTTGGGAGGGGCGTTCAAATTTCAGGGCCCAAATTCATGCATCTCACCCGTACATTATTTTGCCGATTTTTGCATTTTGTCGGGGAGGTGGGGTTCGATTGGGGTTG
>NZ_JBHSBW010000018.1:0-513 GCF_042650845.1 Pedobacter lithocola
TTCATGCTAATTTCTTGAAAACCAATGTCTATCACTACTATAGAGACTCATACAATAAATTCATGCAACTACCACAAAAAAACTAGTTTCAAGTCTTTTCTTCATGCTAATTTCTTGAAAACCAATATCTATCACCACTGTAGAGACTCGTCTATCAAATATATACAATAAATGCATGCAACTACCACAAAAAAACTAGTTTCAAGTCTTTTCATGCTAATTTCTTGAAAACCAATGTCTATCACTACTGTAGAGAGTCATCTATGAAATATATCAATAAATTCATGCAACTACCAATAAAAAACTAGTTTCAAGTCTTTTCATGCTAATTTCTTGAAAACCAATGTCTATCACTACTAGTGAGACTCATCTATCAAATAAATTCATGCAGCTACATAAAAAAAACTAGTTTCAAGTCTTTTCATGCTAATTTCTTGAAAATCAATGTCTATCACTATTATAAACTATCTAAAGACACATGTGTCAAATATATACAATATATTCATGCAACTA
>NZ_JBHSBW010000019.1:0-688 GCF_042650845.1 Pedobacter lithocola
AAGAGCTCATATCGACGGGGAGGTTTGGCACCTCGATGTCGGCTCGTCACATCCTGGGGCTGGAGAAGGTCCCAAGGGTTCGGCTGTTCGCCGATTAAAGTGGCACGCGAGCTGGGTTCAGAACGTCGCGAGACAGTTCGGTCCCTATCTGTTGTGGGCGTAGGAATTTTGAGTGGGGCTGACCTTAGTACGAGAGGACCGGGTTGGACTAGCCTCTAGTGAATCTGTTGTTCCGCCAGGGGCATTGCAGAGTAGCTACGCTGGGAATAGATAAGCGCTGAAAGCATCTAAGTGCGAAACTAGCCACGAGATGAGAATTCCATATAGGACCGTAGAAGACTACTACGTTGATAGGTTACAGATGTAAAGGTGGTGACATCACAGTCGAGTAATACTAATCATCCGAAGCTTTCAAAGCAAACAGACTGTTGTTTGTTCTTCAAAACTTAACTTCTTTCAATAATGTTTAAGGTTTAAGGCGAAAGGCTTAAGGTTTAGGGTTTACCCCCCACCTTAAAACCCTCTACCTTCTACCTTTATAAAATATTTAGGTGCCTATATCGGTGGTGTCCACCTCTTCCCATTCCGAACAGAGAAGTTAAGCCCACCAGAGCCGATGGTACTGCGGTAACACGTGGGAGAGTAGGTCGGTGCCAAATCTTAAAAGCCCCCAAAAGGCTCTTAAATA
>NZ_JBHSBW010000020.1:0-4773 GCF_042650845.1 Pedobacter lithocola
AAGTACAGAGTACCGGAGCTTGATTTTAAAGTCAAATGTCTGACAGACATAATTAAAAAAGAAGACTATTTTTAACAATAGTTAAAACTGGTCAGAATCTTACAAAACATTTTACAATGGAGAGTTTGATCCTGGCTCAGGATGAACGCTAGCGGCAGGCCTAATACATGCAAGTCGAACGATATTAAGGGGCTTGCTCCTTAAGAAAGTGGCGCACGGGTGCGTAACGCGTATGCAACCTACCTTAATCAGGGGGATAGCCCGAAGAAATTCGGATTAACACCGCATAAAAACACAGAGTAGCATTACTCAATGTTCAAATATTTATAGGATTAAGATGGGCATGCGTGTCATTAGCTAGTTGGCGGGGTAACGGCCCACCAAGGCGACGATGACTAGGGGATCTGAGAGGATGACCCCCCACACTGGTACTGAGACACGGACCAGACTCCTACGGGAGGCAGCAGTAAGGAATATTGGTCAATGGAGGCAACTCTGAACCAGCCATGCCGCGTGCAGGAAGACAGCCCTATGGGTCGTAAACTGCTTTTATCCGGGAATAAACCTTTCTACGTGTAGAGAGCTGAATGTACCGGAAGAATAAGGATCGGCTAACTCCGTGCCAGCAGCCGCGGTAATACGGAGGATCCAAGCGTTATCCGGATTTATTGGGTTTAAAGGGTGCGTAGGCGGCCTGTTAAGTCAGAGGTGAAAGACGGTAGCTCAACTATCGCAGTGCCTTTGATACTGACGGGCTTGAATGAACTAGAGGTAGGCGGAATGAGACAAGTAGCGGTGAAATGCATAGATATGTCTCAGAACACCGATTGCGAAGGCAGCTTACTATGGTTTTATTGACGCTGAGGCACGAAAGCGTGGGGATCAAACAGGATTAGATACCCTGGTAGTCCACGCCCTAAACGATGAATACTCGCTGTTAGCGATATACAGTTAGCGGCTAAGCGAAAGCGTTAAGTATTCCACCTGGGGAGTACGCTCGCAAGAGTGAAACTCAAAGGAATTGACGGGGGCCCGCACAAGCGGAGGAGCATGTGGTTTAATTCGATGATACGCGAGGAACCTTACCCGGGCTTGAAAGTTAGTGAAGATTTCAGAGATGAATTCGTCCGCAAGGACACGAAACTAGGTGCTGCATGGCTGTCGTCAGCTCGTGCCGTGAGGTGTTGGGTTAAGTCCCGCAACGAGCGCAACCCCTATGTTTAGTTGCCAGCATGTAATGATGGGGACTCTAAACAGACTGCCTGTGCAAACAGAGAGGAAGGAGGGGACGACGTCAAGTCATCATGGCCCTTACGTCCGGGGCTACACACGTGCTACAATGGATGGTACAGAGGGCAGCTACATAGCAATATGATGCGAATCTCACAAAGCCATTCACAGTTCGGATTGGGGTCTGCAACTCGACCCCATGAAGTTGGATTCGCTAGTAATCGCGTATCAGCAATGACGCGGTGAATACGTTCCCGGGCCTTGTACACACCGCCCGTCAAGCCATGGAAGTTGGGGGTACCTAAAGTATGTAACCGTAAGGAGCGTCCTAGGGTAAAACCGATAACTGGGGCTAAGTCGTAACAAGGTAGCCGTACCGGAAGGTGCGGCTGGAATACCTCCTTTCTGGAGCAGAGTTGACTACTCGCTGCGCAACATGATACTCTTAAAAAAGAAAACACAAAAGAAACACCCAGAAGAAATGACGGTTGTCCTAATAACCAAAAAGGCCATCGGCACTGACCGCTAGGTAAGCAAAGGAAGCGGTAGCGGTAATATACTAACCCGCAACTATAAGCAACCTAACAGATACAGTCCCGTAGCTCAGCCTGGTTAGAGCACTACACTGATAATGTAGGGGTCTCCAGTTCAAATCTGGACGGGACTACTTTAATAATCCTGGGGGATTAGCTCAGCTGGCTAGAGCGCCTGCCTTGCACGCAGGAGGTCAACGGTTCGACTCCGTTATTCTCCACTATTTAAGGTTGAGGGTTAAAAGGTAGAAGGCAAAGGGTAAACCTATAGCCTATACAAACCGCACAACAAAGCAGAAAGCTTTTAAAAAACTAAGAAAACCTTACCAGGATTGGTAAACTACATTGACATAAAGATTAAGAAAAAGAAGAAATTGCCGAAGGGGCAAAGTATTTAAAGATACTGAATGGTTCGACTCCATGATTTTTACTAATAAGGAATAAGCTATAGGCTTAGGTTGGGGCACATTAAACCCTACACCTTTATACCCTCAGCCTTATACCTTAATAAAGTTCTTTGACATATTGGAAGAAGTTAAAAAAGAAGAGCAAACAACAATAGGCGACTGTTGTGTTTGTGCTCACCGAGCGGCGTAGCAATACAAAGTGAGGTATGAGACATCATAACAAGAGCAAAAAAGCATACTATACGGCGCAAAAGGCGTATACGTAGAAGAAAGTAATAAAGAGTACACGGGGGATGCCTTGGCTCTCAGAGGCGATGAAGGACGTGATAAGCTGCGATAAGCTTCGGGTATTTGCAAATAGAAATTAATCCGAAGATTTCCGAATGGGGCAACCCGGCTGGTTGAAGACCAGTCACATATAATGAGCAAACCTGCCGAACTGAAACATCTAAGTAAGCAGAGGAAGAGAAAATAATAATGATTTCCTAAGTAGTGGCGAGCGAACGGGAAAGAGCCCAAACCTACTTTGTTACGGCAAAGTGGGGGTTGTAGGACTACGATGTGGTATTAACAAACAGAAGTGGAATGGGATGGGAAGCCCAGCGATACACGGTGATAGCCCGGTACACGTATAGAATGTTAGCCTAGTAGTATCCTGAGTACCGCGAGGTCGGAGACGCCTTGTGGGAATCTGCCGGCACCATCCGGTAAGGCTAAATACTCCTGAGAGACCGATAGTGAACCAGTACCGTGAGGGAAAGGTGAAAAGAACCCCGAACAGGGGAGTGAAATAGAACCTGAAACCGTGTACTTACAAGCGGTCGGAGCGTCCAGGTGGCGTGACGGCGTGCCTTTTGCATAATGAGCCTACGAGTTACTCTTCTCTGGCAAGGTTAAGTGTTTAAGACACGGATCCGAAGCGAAAGCGAGTCTGAATAGGGCGTATAGTCAGAGGAGGTAGACGCGAAACCTTGTGATCTACCCATGGACAGGTTGAAGGTGCGGTAACACGTACTGGAGGACCGAACCGATAAACGTTGAAAAGTTTCCGGATGATCTGTGGGTAGGGGTGAAAGGCTAATCAAACTGGGAAATAGCTCGTACTCCCCGAAATGTTTTTAGGAACAGCGTGGATATTAAGTTTCATAGAGGTAGAGCTACTGATTGGGTGCGGGGGAGTCAAATCCTACCAAATCCAGACAAACTCCGAATGCTATGAAATATGGTCTGCAGTGAGGCCCGGGGTGCTAAGGTCACGGGCCGAGAGGGAAAGAACCCAGACCATCAGCTAAGGTCCCTAAGTGTACGCTAAGTTGAACTAACGAGGTCCGATTGCACAGACAGCTAGGATGTTGGCTTGGAAGCAGCCATTCATTTAAAGAGTGCGTAACAGCTCACTAGTCGAGCGATCGGGCATGGATAATAAACGGGCATTAAGTGTATCACCGAAGCTATGGGATTGAAATATATCGGTAGGGGAGCATTCTATATGCAGCGAAGGTATCTGGTAATGGGTGCTGGAGCGTATAGAAAAGCAAATGTAGGCATAAGTAACGATAAGGCGGGAGAGAAACCCGCCCACCGAAAGGATAAGGTTTCCTGATCAACGCTAATCGGATCAGGGTTAGTCGGGTCCTAAGGAGAACCCGAAAGGGACATTCGATGGACAACTGGTTAATATTCCAGTACTTTTTATAACTGCGATGTGGGGACGGAGTAGTGACACTGCCGCGAACTGACGGAATAGTTCGTTAAAGGTTGTAGGTATTAGAATGGTAGGCAAATCCGCCAATCTAGCTGAAAACTAATAGTACCGCGAGGCTTCGGCTGAGTGGATAGAGCAGGTAAACAGACTTCCAAGAAAAACCGCTAAGCTTCAGGTTATAAAAACCCGTACCGCAAACCGACACAGGTATCCGGGAAGAGAATTCTAAGGTGCTCGAGTGAATCATGGCTAAGGAACTCGGCAAAATGGCCCTGTAACTTCGGGAGAAGGGGCGCTTGCAGCAATGTAAGCCGCAGTGAAAAGGCCCAGGCGACTGTTTAACAAAAACACATGGCTTTGCAAAATCGAAAGATGAAGTATAAGGCCTGACACCTGCCCGGTGCCGGAAGGTTAAGAGGGGATGTCATCCGCAAGGAGAAGCATTGAATCGAAGCCCCGGTAAACGGCGGCCGTAACTATAACGGTCCTAAGGTAGCGAAATTCCTTGTCGGGTAAGTTCCGACCTGCACGAATGGTGTAACGATCTGGGCGCTGTCTCAGCCATGAGCTCGGTGAAATTGTGGTCCCGGTGAAGACGCCGGGTACCCGCAACGGGACGGAAAGACCCCATGCACCTTCACTACAATTTAACATTGACATTGGATACAGGATGTGTAGGATAGGTGGGAGGCTTTGAAGCGGCGTCGCTAGGCGTCGTGGAGCCAACGTTGAAATACCACCCTTTCTGTATTCGGTGTCTAATCCCGCCAAGCGGGAGACATTGTTTGATGGGTAGTTTGACTGGGGTGGTCGCCTCCAAAAAGGTAACGGAGGCTTTCAAAGGTAAGCTCAATACGCTTGGTAACCGTATGAGGAGTGCAATAGCATAAGCTTGCTT
>NZ_JBHSBW010000021.1:0-831 GCF_042650845.1 Pedobacter lithocola
TAGTGATTAGATTTTCGAAAATGCCCTCTTTCATCTTGTGTCTGTTAAATCTATAGGTATACTCATTAATATAGGATTGTAGATGCTTTACCGAATGATGAGCGCCCCTTAACCATGCCTTAAACATCATAATACAACGATGTAATTCAACAAAATTCTTACCTTTCTTTTCTGATTTTTCCCGGATTATATTCGGGAATTCTTTTTCCATCCCCTTGTATCCCGCCCATTTATCGGTACGTACGAAGGCCTCGTTTTTGATGTGATGCTGCATAAAGCCTTTGAGGTTCTCTTTGCTAGCTGAATCAATTACTTTCGCGTACATCCTGGAGACGCCCTTTCCCTGTTTTTCTATGCCAAGAACCACGATTTTCTTGCGACCGCCTTTACGGCCCTTAATCCCATCATCCTGGCCACCAACGTAGGTTTCATCCACATCCACTTTGCCCTCCATTGGGATTTTTCCACTACTTTCCATCGCCTTCATTACTTTTTGCTTAAATAACCAGCAGGTTTTTTGTCGCAATTCAAGTTTCCTGCTCAGTTCGGTACTGCTAATACCGTTCCTGTTGGTTGAAACATAGTAGATGATGTAGAAAGCTTTTAATAAGGAGAACTTGCAATCATGAAATAATGTGCCTGATGTAGCTGATTCAATATACCTGCAATGTGTGCATTGACCATCAAAAAACCTGTTCCCTTTGCAATAGTGCGCATGGGAACACTTTTTGCAGATATAACCATTTTCCCATTTCAGATCCGATAAGTAGTTAATACAACTCAGCTCATCTGGAAATTTAGACTGAAATTCAAATATTGATAAACTTTTAA
>NZ_JBHSBW010000022.1:0-2190 GCF_042650845.1 Pedobacter lithocola
GTTTAGCAGAAACAGGTAATAACGTCATTTGTGTTGATATAAATGAAGCCAAAGTAAAAAAGATGCAGGATGGTCAGGTTCCGATTTACGAACCGGGGTTGGATTTGCTTTTCCATAGAAATATAGAACAAGGCAGGTTACACTTCACTACTAATCTTGCAGAGGCTATTGAAGAAGCTCAAATTATCTTTATGGCTTTGCCTACGCCTCCGGGTGGAGATGGTGCTGCTGATCTTTCTTATATTTTAGGTGCTGCCAAAGATATTTCGAAGATCATCAAAGGCTATAAAATTATCGTAAACAAATCTACTGTGCCGGTTGGTACTGCTGATAAGGTAAGGGCGGTTTTTAAAGAAAATACCGATATCGAAGTTGATGTGGTTTCAAACCCTGAATTTTTACGCGAAGGTGTTGCTGTAGAAGATTTTATGAAACCAGACCGTGTGGTGTTGGGTACAACAAGTGAGAGAGCTAAGAAATTAATGACCGAACTTTACGGCCCTTATGTTCGCCAGGGAAACCCGATTTTGTTTATGGATGAGCGTTCATCTGAATTGACAAAATATGCAGCTAACTCATTCCTGGCTACCAAAATCACTTTTATGAACGAGGTTGCTAACCTTTGCGAACTGGTTGGTGCTGATGTAGATGCTGTAAGAAGAGGTATTGGCTCTGATGAGCGTATCGGTAAACGTTTTCTTTTCCCTGGAATTGGTTACGGCGGTTCTTGCTTTCCTAAAGATGTTCAGGCATTGGTAATGGCTGCAGACGAAAACACGTATGATTTCCAGATTTTAAAATCGGTTATGGAAGTTAACGAACGCCAAAAAACAATTTTGGTTGATAAAGTTTTAAAGTACTATAAAAACGATATTGCCGGTAAACATTTTGCGCTTTGGGGATTGGCTTTCAAACCGGAAACGGATGACATACGCGAAGCACCAGCTTTATATATTATCGATGCATTGGTTAAACATGGTGCAACGGTAACCGTTTTTGACCCTGAAGGAATGACTAACGTAAAAAACATCATCGGTGATAAAGTTGTGTTTGCCGATAATCAATACGATGCTTTAAAAGATGCAGATGCACTTTTAATTGCAACAGAATGGTCGGTATTCCGTAACCCTGATTTCGAGAAAATAGAATCAATCCTTAAAAATAAAGTGATTTTTGATGGAAGAAACCTTTATGACCTTCAGAAAATGATAGATTTGGGATATTATTATAACAGTATTGGTCGTAAATTAATAGATTAAGCATGAGCACTAAAAGAATTTTAATTACCGGTGCAGCCGGATTTTTAGGCTCGCATCTTTGCGACCGTTTTATAAAAGAGGGTTATCATGTTATCGGTATGGATAATTTGATTACCGGAGATTTAACCAATATCGAACATTTGTTTCATTTGGAGAATTTCGAATTTTACAATCACGATGTTTCCAAATTCGTTCACATACCCGGAACTTTAGATTATATTTTACATTTTGCATCACCTGCAAGCCCGATAGATTATTTAAAAATCCCGATTCAAACTTTAAAGGTTGGCTCTTTAGGAACACATAATTTATTAGGTTTAGCCAGGGCAAAGGGAGCAAGAATGTTAATTGCATCTACTTCTGAAGTTTATGGCGACCCAAGTGTTAATCCTCAACCAGAAGAATATTGGGGTAACGTAAATCCGGTAGGGCCGAGAGGTGTTTATGATGAAGCAAAACGTTTTCAGGAAGCAATAACAATGGCTTACCATACTTTTCATGGTGTAGAAACGCGTATCATCCGTATTTTTAATACTTACGGACCAAGAATGCGTTTGAATGATGGAAGGGTTTTACCTGCATTTATTGGTCAGGCGTTAAGAGGTGAAGATTTGACTGTTTTCGGTGATGGTAGCCAAACTCGCTCGTTTTGTTATGTTGATGATTTAATTGAAGGCATTTACCGTTTATTGATGAGCGATTATGCTCAGCCGGTAAACATCGGCAACCCTGATGAAATCACCATCAAACAATTCTGTGAAGAGATTATTAAATTAACAGGTACATCACAAAAGATAGTTTACAGAGAACTTCCACAAGATGACCCAAAACAACGCCGCCCGGATATTACAAAGGCAAGGGCGCTTTTAAACTGGGAGCCTAAAGTTGGTAGGTCAGAAGGTTTAAAAATTACTTACGATTACTTTAAATC
>NZ_JBHSBW010000023.1:0-669 GCF_042650845.1 Pedobacter lithocola
ATCATGTCTGTAAAGATATTATACTAGCTACACCATCTACATACTCACAAATAGGCTACCATACAATACAATAAAAAAGATCGTAAATTAGAGAGTAGAAATATTATGCACGTTATGTCTATAGGTTGAGTTATCATAAATAATATAATAACTACAAATAACTAGTCTACCTACGCTATCGTATCCCCTATTGAATACCCCTAATGCCATATTTAATATATAACTTATTCTGTATATCAAACCTATGCTCACTATCATCCAATCCCAACCACCACCATCAAATCCAATGAAGCCAAGCCAGTGTCGGAAACCAATCCATAAAGAATACCCATACCACCAAACGCAGCCCACATCTAAAACCAGCCACCGCCCGCCTCAAGACCAGCCGCGAGGACCAAACACATCCCAAAACCACCAATATTCAGCAAATTTAAGTCAGAATTCAATATCTAAATTTAGAAACCACCAAAACAACGGGCTAGGAGGCCAGTTTCAACCCAACCCAGCTCAGGAAGGGCAATTTCCCCGAATTTCCCGGCCCACCCGGCCCTATTTTACACCAACCCCCAGTTTTCCGCCCCGGAGCCCAAAAATGGCAATTTTGGCCAAAAAATGAACGGGGTTTCTGCACCCATTTTTCCATTTTCGCAGAACGCCCCTACCCGGAGG